>NZ_RAHH01000010.1 GCF_003602095.1 Rahnella woolbedingensis
AAGGGTCCATGTTGAGCATGAACCCTTTTTACACGAGCCACCGGATCGGTCAACTGATCCTTAAACGATCGGCATTACCCTGATGGTAATATTTTTCAAAAACTGCACGATATGCCTCTCTCGAAACAGAACTGTTTCTGGTCTGAGGATTGACGGGGATGCGGAGAATCAAGACAGGTAACCAGCAGGCTTACGCCCCGGGACATGTTTGAACACCTCTCCGGGCATCGATTTCTTTATTATGATGAGATTGCTCTCGAATCATCTATCGGCTGGACGTGCATAAACTTAAGGAAGGAGCAGAGTTATTTCTTAACTTTGCTAATTACCCTGAGAAACGTTGAGGTTAATTAGCACACGATGGCGATAACACTTTAAAAAATAGCCCGATAAACTTATTCCCCAGTTAAGAAGGCGAGCAGAAACATATTCTCCGCCTCGCGAGTTTGGTATCATCTTCGCTATTATTGCCTGCAATGCAGGGCACTTCATTTAGAACAAGAGGTTAGGTAATCTTATGGCCGTTGTAGGTATCTTCTTTGGATCCGATACAGGTAACACCGAAAACATCGCAAAAATGATCCAGAAACAACTGGGTAAAGATGTTGCTGAGGTGCATGACATTGCGAAGAGCAGCAAAGAGGATCTGGAAAAATTCGATATTTTGCTGATCGGAATTCCAACCTGGTATTACGGTGAAGCGCAGTGTGACTGGGACGACTTTTTCCCGTCGCTCGAAGAGATAGATTTCGAAGGTAAGCTGGTAGCCCTGTTTGGCTGCGGCGATCAGGAAGACTATGCCGAGTATTTCTGCGATGCGCTGGGTACCGTGCGCGATATCATTGAGCCACGCGGCGCTGTGATTGTCGGTCACTGGCCAACAGAAGGTTATCATTTCGAAGCCTCTAAAGGCCTGGCTGATGATAAGCACTTCATCGGACTGGCAATTGACGAAGACCGTCAGCCGGAACTGACTGCTGAACGTGTTGATGCGTGGGTGAAACAGATCACAGAAGAACTCAGCCTTTCAGAAATTATTGGCTAAAAACCCTGTTGGCCCTGAGGATTTATTCTACAATTGAAGGGCCAAACTATTACTGAAATTAACAATTTAACCGCTACAAAATTGTAACTTTCGGTCGTATCAAGGTACACTGAGTTCATCTGTTTTTTCTATCGATCAAGTCGTTGCATTATTAATGTGACAGATAATATGTGATCTTTATTAACAGGCTGTCGTTTACGAGAATGGGCACACTTCCCTTAAACAAAGAACAGCAAACGAACAATTTTGTGCCGCCGATGCCACAGGCTGCATGCCTCAACTTGATTAGCACATAGTAACAGGACTGAATCCGCATGACTGACAACAACACCGCACTGAAGAAAGCCGGCTTAAAAGTCACGCTTCCGCGCCTCAAAATCCTGGAAGTGCTGCAAGCGCCGGAAGGTCATCACGTTAGTGCGGAAGATCTTTACAAGCAACTGATTGATATGGGCGAAGAAATTGGTCTGGCCACGGTTTACCGTGTTCTTAACCAGTTTGATGATGCCGGTATTGTCACCCGTCATAACTTCGAAGGCGGCAAATCCGTATTCGAACTGACTCAGCAACATCACCACGATCACCTGATCTGCCTGGATTGCGGTCGTGTGATTGAATTCCGTGACGAATATATCGAAGGTCGTCAGCGTGAGATTGCTAAAAAACACGGCATCAAACTGACCAACCACAGTCTGTATCTGTACGGTCACTGTGAAGCAGGCGACTGCCGTGAAGATGAATCTCTGCACAACGACAAACCTGCGCACTAATCTGCCGGTTTTTGTTGTCGCAAGGGATCTGAATGACAAGTTATCTGAATAAACTAACCGCTGAAAAGCGGTTTTTTTATGCCTGCGGTTCGGGATAAGAAGCTGATGTAGCTAAAACGTCAAAACCCCGGCAAGCCGGGGTTGTGTTCTCAATGATGTTTTGCCCACACTCTGCGATTAGTGAGCGGGTGCTGGCGCGTTACTGGATTTGATTTCCTGCCAGATTTTGCCGCAATCCGCCGCATACGCCTGACCATCACCGGTTTTACTCGCCGTCAGACAGCGCTGATAATCCACCACGCGTACCGTTTCCTGATCGGCAAATTTCTGGTGGGCTTTTTCCTGTTTCAGCTTGTCCAGCAACACCTGACAGGTCGCCAGTTTGTCCGGATTACCTTCCGACGCATTAATACACGCTCTGTAGTCTTCACGCGTTTTGGAAATCTGTGCCTGATCGCCGGTTGGCGCGCAGCCTGCCAGCAGAACAGCTGATACCACAATCATCAGTAATTTATTCATCGACATAACGACCTCAGAAAATAGTGAATGGAGCAATAACGATGAATTTCACGTCTTTTTCATCCTGGAATATGTTGCCGTAACCCCCGCCCCAGCTCGGAATATCCGAATGGTTGTCGTATTGGGTGTAATGCAGTTTGAACAGCGTACCTTTCGCGCGGCCTTCCTGAATGGTGTAAAGCGCATCCAGACTCCAGGCGCTCTCTTTCAGACGCTGGCTTTGATCATAGGCGGCGTTAGTGCTCGGTTTGGCGTCCCACGCATAAACGTAAGACCCCCCGACGGCGAGACCCGGCAGATCCCATTTCGCCAGATCATAAAGTACACCGGCATACACTGCTTTTTCGCCGTTGGCGTTGAAGTCCGAACGGTTATCCCACCATACGTCCAGACGACCGTTTGAAGAGGAATACGTCGGCGTCATACGTTGCAGGAAGTAGCCCTGATTACCTTCCGCTTTGACCATCGTGCCTTCCAGGCGCCAGTTAAACTGCCCCGTGGTGTAGCCGAAAGTCAGCGCCTGCAACCAGGCCAGTCCGTCGTACAAGCTGTTCGGATCGTTCTTGTCGCTGATGCGGTCTTCCGCACCATAGAACTGGTAACTGGTGGTCAGCGGATTGCCCATCAGATCGATTTTGTACGACGCTTTGGCAAAGTACTGATCGACATAACTTTCAGCCTGACCAAAAGCACCTTCCAGTACGAAATCATTTTTGAAGTCGTATTTCGCACCGAGAGAATGGATATACGAAACACCGGTTTTTTTATCGTTCTGGCGGAAATCATCCATTTCCAGATGCCATGGAGATTTATATTCGTCAGCCCACATGTAGGAGAAACTCAGTTCGCCCGGATCACCGAAATCATGCTTGTAGCCCGCTTCCGCACCGCGGTAAGTCCCCGGCATGAAACTCCAGTGTGGTGCAATCAGCGTCTGACCGGTTGGCTGAATGTAACCGGCATGTCCCCAGAATCCGCCGTATTTAAATTTACCGGCAGCTTTATACAGGCTGACCCCGCCTTTATCGCCCGAATAATCTTCGTCGTAAGCGTGGTTTTTAGAGGAGAACGCGATTTCGTTTGGATGGCCGCTGTCGCTGGCTTCGGCTAATTCAATGGCAGTAAATGCAGCGACGTCGATCCCGAACATATCCCAGGCATAGCCGGAGGAGAAATCGAGATTCAGGTTAGCGGTGGAATGCGAAAGGTTGGTGGCGTACTTGTCGTAATCGGGATTGTTCACCGTGACTTTTGAGCCATCAGGGCGAGTTTCTTCTTTGGTTTTGTTGAGGTCTTTGCGGTCACGTTCACGCTGCCAGTAATACACGCCGCCGGTCAGCGTCGAATCGTCAATAAAGCCTGCCGCCTTGGCGTCTTCTGAAAACATCATTCCGCCACCCAATAAGGTGCCGGCAAGAGAATAAAGTGCAGGTTTCAGGTAAGCCGATCCCCTGCCCCTGTTAAGGTGCTTGTGCATAGAAATTCCTCATTTTTGACTAAAAAATACGAACAAAACCCAAACGGGTATTAAAAACGGCCGCCAAAGGCGTAACCGGTTAAATCAACACCAAGAGTATTTTTCGCGACGCGAATTATCAATGGGTAATTACTCATTGATCGCCGAAGTATGACAAAGTGCACATAAAGATGAAAAAATGTAACAAAAGTCTATAGAAATAGATTAGGCAGAGGAGTAATAAAAATAAATAACAAAATCAGTAAAATGACGTTTTCCGGCTTCTATTTAAACGTTTCAGCACACAAAAAACAGGGTTTAAAAGCAAACATTAAAAACACATTAATTCGCGATGAAAAACATAATTGGCAAATGTCAGGCATAAAAAAACGCAGCCGGAGCTGCGTTTAATGTTAAGCCGTTCTAAAACAAGTCGATCAGAACCCGCCGTTCAGAGGCAATTACGCGACGGGCTTGCTTTCCCAGGTATCACGCAGGCCAACGGTACGGTTGAACACCAGATTATCGGCGCTTGAGTAGCGACTGTCGGCGCAGAAGTAACCTTCACGCTCGAACTGCAGGCTGATTTCAGCCTGAGCGGCCACCAGAGAAGGCTCAACAAAACCGTGAGCAATCACCAGCGATTCCGGGTTGATCGTGGTCAGGAAGTCTTCTGCCTGGCCAGGATTGGCAACGCTGAACAGACGGTCATACAGACGAAATTCCGCCGGTTTACCTTCAGACGCAGAAACCCAGTGGATCACACCTTTCACCTTGCGGCCATCGGCAGGATCTTTGCTCAGTGTTTCGATATCGTAAGAACAGAAGATGGTGGTGATATTACCTTCTGCATCTTTCTCAATACGTTCCGCTTTGATCACATACGCATTGCGCAGGCGAACTTCTTTGCCCAGCACCAGACGTTTGTACTGTTTGTTGGCTTCTTCGCGGAAATCGGCCTGATCGATATAGATTTCGCGGGTGAACGGCACTTCGCGGGTGCCCATTTCCGGTTTGCTCGGATGGTTTGGCATTTTCACCCTCTGCACGTCTTCACCGGTAAAGTTTTCAATGATCACTTTAACCGGATTGATAACAGCCATGGCGCGCGGTGCGTTTTCGTTCAGGTCATCACGGATACAGGATTCCAGCGCCATCATTTCGACGTTGTTATCTTGTTTCGTTACGCCGATACGACGGCAGAATTCACGGATAGACGCGGCAGTGTAACCACGGCGACGCAGACCGGAAACGGTCGGCATACGCGGATCATCCCAGCCTTCAACGATATTATCCGTCACCAGCAGGTTCAGCTTACGCTTGGACATGATGGAATATTCGAGATTCAGACGGGAGAACTCGTACTGGCGCGGATGGCATGGAATGGTGATGTTATCCAGCACCCAGTCGTACAGACGGCGGTTGTCCTGGAACTCCAGCGTACACAGTGAATGTGTGATCCCTTCCAGCGCATCGGAAATGCAGTGGGTGAAATCGTACATCGGATAGATGCACCACTTAGTGCCGGTCTGATGGTGTTCTGCAAACTTGATACGATAAATCACCGGATCACGCATCACGAAGAATGGTGAAGCCATATCGATTTTTGCACGCAGACACGCAGCGCCTTCGGCAAATTCACCGTTACGCATTTTTTCGAACAGCGCGATGTTCTCTTCTACGCTGCGATCGCGGAACGGGCTGTTTTTACCCGGCGATGTCAGGGAACCACGGTATTCGCGGATCTGGTCCGGAGACAGTTCATCAACATAAGCCAGACCTTTATTGATCAGTTCCAGCGCGTAGGCGTGCAGCTGATCAAAATAATCCGAAGAGTAATGAATATCACCACTCCAGTCGAAACCTAACCATTGCACGTCGTGTTTGATTGAATCAACGAATTCAATATCTTCTTTTGCCGGGTTGGTATCGTCAAAACGCAGGTTGCACTGTCCCTGATAGTCTTGCGCGATGCCAAAATTCAGGCAGATAGATTTCGCATGACCAATATGCAGATAGCCATTAGGCTCGGGCGGGAAACGGGTATGAACGGTATTGTGTTTCCCGGTCGCCAGATCTTCATCAATAATCTGACGGATAAAATTTGTTGGGCGGGCTTCTGCCTCACTCATTGTGCAATTCCTCTACGCGACATTTGACTCTACGGATAACCGCTTATGTTCCAACAAGCCACGTAAGGAAACAACCGTTAGTTGCATAAAATCGTGGTTATCTGCATGACGTCTGCTTAGAAGCAATAAAAAAGCGGGAAGAGATTGCTCTCTTCCCGCGATTGGACTTTTTGCATTACTTTCGACTGTTACTTAATCAGCAGAATTATTTACTCTGGATTTCGAACAGTTTGGTCTGACCGGCAACTACAGAGCCGCTGGCCAGAGAAATCACACCGGTATAATCGTCGATGTTGCTGACCACAACCGGGCTTATCATTGAGCGCGCGTTGGCGTTCAGATAATCCAGATCCAGTTCCAGTACAGGCTGACCCGCGACGACCGTTGCGCCTTCTTCGACCAGGCGGGTAAAGCCCTGACCGTTCAATGCAACCGTATCAATCCCCATATGTACCACGATTTCAGCGCCGGAAGTGGTTTCCAGGCAGAACGCATGGTTGGTATTGAAGATTTTCACCACAGTACCGGCCGCAGGAGAAACCACGGTTTTATCTGTCGGACGAATCGCCACGCCATCACCGACGGCTTTGCTGGCAAATGCTTCATCTGGCACCTGATCCAGCGCAACAATGTCACCGGTAACCGGCGAAACCAGCGTTTCAACAACCGTTTTCACGCTGTTTGGCACAGCCTGAGGAGCCGCTTTAACCGCAGCAACGGGTGTAGCTACACCTGCAGGAACCGGACCACGAGCCATCACTTTCTTCATGGCATCAGCCAGAGATTCGGCTTTAGCACCGACGATAACCTGAATGCTTTGTTTGTTCAGACGAACGATACCTGATGCGCCCAGACGCTTACAGGCCGCGTCATCAACGGTGCCGGCATCTTTTACGTTCAGACGCAGACGGGTAATACAGGCATCAATCCCTTTGAAGTTATCAGACCCCCCCAGAGCACCAATGTAGCTCACAGCCAGCTGATTCAGACCTTCTTCAGTGTTGCTGTTCGCTTCTGGTTCACCGATATGGTCAACGTCGTCTTCACGACCTGGCGTTTTCAGGTTGAACATACGGATAATGACGCTGAACAGAACGAAGTAGATGATGAAGAAAATCACACCCATCACCAGCAACATCCAGACGTTTTTACTTGCTGCCGGCAGGTTGTACATCAACGCATAGTCGATGGCGCCCGCAGAGAAGGAGAAGCCTGCATGAATGCCCAGAGCAGTTGCGATGTACAGGCTGATCCCGGTCAGGATGGCGTGTACTAAGTAAAGCAACGGAGCAAGGAACATGAACAGGAATTCTAACGGTTCAGTAACACCGGTCAGGAATGCCGTCACCGCCACTGATACCAGCATACCGCCAACCAGCGAACGACGTTCTTTCGGTGCCGCGAAGTACATTGCACATGCTGCGCCTGGCAGACCGAACATCATGATTGGGAAGAAGCCGGACATGAACATCCCTGCAGTGCCGTCACCCGCGTAGAAGCGGTTGATGTCACCGTGGAATACAGTCCCTGCAGCGTTGGTGAAGTCACCAATCTGGAACCATGCAATGGTGTTCAGAACCTGATGCAGACCGGTTGGGATCAGCAAACGGTTTACGAAACCAAAGATACCTGCACCGAATGCGCCAGCACCTACGATCCACTCCCCGCCCGCACGGATTGCATCCTGCACCGGAGGCCAGACGTAACCGAAGATAGCGGCCAGAATCAGACAGAAGAAGCCCGTTGCGATAGGAACAAAGCGTTTCCCACCGAAGAAGCTCAGGAAGTCAGGCAGTTTGATATCAGACCAGCGGTTGTAAACCATACCGCCCACCAGACCGGTAATAATACCGGCCAGCACGCCCATGTTTACCGCCGGGTTGATGGTGACCATCGCTTTAGTCAGGATGAAGTAACCAATACCGCCCGCTAAAGCTGCTGCACCCGCGTTGTCTTTAGACCAGCTGGATGCCACACCGATAGCAAAAATTAATGCGAGGTTATCGAAAATCCCGCCACCGGCTTGCGCGATGAAAGGCATATTAAGAAGATCAGGCTGACCGAAACGCAGCAATAAAGCAGCGACCGGTAGTACGGCTATCGGCAGCTGTAGCGCTCTGCCTAAACGCTGAAAGAATCCAAGAATATTCACATTTCCCCCTATCCGCCGTCAGGCGAATCACCTAAGTAGTTTAATTAGTATGGTTACTACCTTTACATTTAACGTTCCGATTTAACCGACTGCACTTATAACTAACAGCAATGCGAGTGTAAAAAGATTATTTCGTATCGCAAATTAAAACCTCTCTTTTTGTGAGAAATGTCACCAAAAAGAGGTCATAACATGCCATCAGACTGGTCAACACACAAAACTTATTTTATCATTAAAAAAATCTAGACGGCATTGTGCCAGTCATAAACCGCCGCGGTGGTTTACGCTTAACAAGACCGCCTTTGAACTGACGAACTTAGTTTTTACTTTGACTACGTATATCCGCAGTCATTGACGTTGCAGGAAGGCAGCAATCGAGTGAATCCCGATGAGCTTACACAGGTAAGTGAATCGGGTGAGCGAGAGCAGCCAACGCCCCTGCAAGGTCAAGGACAAAGGATATCAACAGTATATTCAATATTCTGAAACTAGAGGTACGTGATGAGACTTATTCCTTTAAACACCACCACTGAAGTTGGCAAATGGGCTGCACGTCATATTGTTGAACGCATTAACGCTTTCAAACCTACCGCCGACCGTCCTTTCGTTCTGGGCCTGCCTACCGGTGGTACCCCTCTCGAAGCTTACAAACATTTAATCGCCATGCATAAAGCAGGCCAGGTTAGCTTTAAGAACGTTGTTACTTTTAACATGGACGAATATGTTGGTCTGCCACAGGAACATCCTGAGAGCTACCATACCTTCATGTACAAAAACTTCTTTGACCACGTTGATATTCCACGCGAAAACATCAACCTGCTCAATGGTAATGCACCAGACGTTGACGAAGAATGCCGCCAGTACGAAGCGAAAATTAAGTCTTACGGCAAAATTAACCTGTTCATGGGTGGCGTGGGCAACGACGGCCATATCGCATTCAACGAACCGGCTTCTTCCCTGGCTTCCCGTACGCGTATCAAAACCCTGACCCACGAAACCCGTATCGCGAACTCCCGTTTCTTCGACAACGATGTGTCTCAGGTGCCAAAATTTGCTCTGACCGTTGGCGTGGGTACACTGCTGGATGCAGAAGAAGTGATGATTCTGGTTACCGGTCATGCGAAAGCACAGGCTCTGGAAGCCGCTGTTGAAGGCAACATTAACCACATGTGGACCATCAGTTGCCTGCAATTGCACGCAAAAGCCGTTATGGTATGTGACGAACCGTCCACCATGGAACTGAAAGTCAAAACTGTTAAATATTTCCGCGAGTTAGAAGCGGAAAATATGAAAAATCTCTGATTCAAAATTGTGCCCAAAGCCAGTCGCGTTGCGGCAAGGCGGCGACGAAGCGAATCTCCGGGAGCTTACTCAAGTAAGTGACCGGAGTGAGTGAGGCAGCCAACGCAGCAGCAGCGTGACTGGAGAAGGGCAAACGTACTAGGGGGCATGATGTACGCATTGATTGAGGGCCGGATATATACCGGTCATGACGTTCTGGATAACCACGCGGTAGTGATTGCGGATGGCAAAATCGAACGTGTCTGCCCGGTGAGTGAATTGCCGGCGAATGTGGAAACCCGCAGTCTGGACGGCGCCATTCTTGCCCCCGGATTTATCGATCTGCAACTCAATGGTTGTGGCGGCGTGCAGTTCAACGATTCTCTGGAAGCGATTTCCGTAGAAACGTTAGAAATCATGCAGAAAGCCAATGAAAAATCCGGCTGTACCAGTTTCTTACCGACGCTGATTACCTGTAGCGATGACTACATGAAACACGGTATCAGCGTGATGCGCACCTATCTGGAAAAGTATCCGAACCAGGCTTTGGGTCTTCATCTGGAAGGGCCCTATCTCAGCCCGGCGAAAAAAGGCACGCATAATCCTGCCTTTATCCGCCTGCCAGACAGCGCCATGATTGATTTCCTGTGCGCTAACGCCGATGTGATCACTCAGCTGACGCTGGCACCGGAACAGGTTGAAGCAAAATATATCCGCCAGTTACGTGATGCCGGGATCGTGATTTCCGCAGGCCATTCAAATTCTACTTATGCTGAAGCACGTGCCGGTTTTGCGGCAGGTATCAGCTTTGCGACGCACCTTTATAATGCAATGCCGGCGATTACCGGTCGTCAGCCAGGCCTTATTGGTGCAATCTTCGATACGCCTGAAGTGTACACCGGCGTGATTGCAGACGGTTTACATGTGGACTGGGCCAATATCCGCAACGCGAAAAAGCTCAAAGGCGAAAAGCTGGTGCTGGTCACAGATGCCACTGCTCCGGCTGGCGCGAATATTGATGAGTTCATTTTTGCCGGTAAAACAATATACTACCGTGACGGACTCTGTGTGGACGAAAACGGTACGTTGAGCGGCTCTGCGCTGACGATGATCGAAGCGGTGCAAAACAGCGTCGAACATGTCGGCATTGCTTTGGATGAAACGCTGCGTATGGCATCGCTTTATCCGGCTCGTGCCATTGGTCTTGATGACCAGCTTGGCAGCATCGAAGCAGGTAAAGTCGCTAACCTCACCGCGTTCACTCATGATTTTAAAATCACAAAAACTATCGTTAATGGTGACGAAGTTTAATTGAGCGGATAACAGCATTGATGACAACTGGCGGACAGCAGGCACAAATCGGCAACGTTGATCTGGTTAAGCAGTTAAACGGGGCGGCGGTTTACCGCCTGATTGACCAACAAGGGCCTATCTCGCGCATTCAGATTGCCGATATGAGCCAGTTAGCGCCCGCCAGTGTCACCAAGATTACGCGGCAATTGCTTGAGCGCGGGCTTATCAAAGAAGTGGAACAGCAGGCTTCTACCGGAGGCCGCCGCGCAATCTCCATTATTACCGAAACCCGTCCTTTCCATGCGATTGCCGTCCGTCTCGGACGTCATGATGCGACGATTACGCTCTATGATCTCAGTGCCAAATCGCTGGCAGAACAACATTACGCCCTGCCCGAGCGCACTCAGGAAACGCTGGAGAACGCGCTGTTCGAAGCCATCGCCCAGTTCATCGAGATGAATCAGCGTAAAATCCGCGAACTGATTGCCATATCTGTCATCCTTCCAGGGCTGGTCGATCCGAATAAAGGGATCGTGCGCTACATGCCGCATATCAGCGTCGGTGCGTGGAAATTAGTGGATGCGCTGGAAGCCAAATTTAAAGTCACCAGTTTTGTCGGCCACGATATCCGCAGTCTGGCGCTGGCTGAGCACTACTTCGGTGCGACCCGCGACTGTCAGGACTCCATTTTGGTTCGCTTACACCGCGGAACCGGTGCCGGGATCATCGTTAACGGTCAGATTTTTCTTGGCAGTAACGGCAACGTCGGTGAAATCGGGCATATCCAAATCGATCCGCTGGGCGAGCGCTGTCACTGCGGTAACTTCGGTTGTCTGGAAACCGTTGCAGCCAACGCCGCCATCGAAAACCGCGTGCGCCATCTGCTGACACAAGGCTATGCCAGCAAACTGAGCCTGGAAGACTGTTCGATTTCTGCCATTTGTAAGGCCGCCAATCGTCACGATGCGCTGGCTACCGAAGTGATAGAGCATGTGGGGCGCCAGTTGGGTAAAGGCGTTTCGATTGCGATTAACCTGTTTAATCCGCAAAAAGTGGTGATTGCCGGTGAAATCACGGAAGCCGACAAAGTGCTGCTTCCTGCCATTCAGAACTGTATTAATGCGCAGGTTCTGAAAGATTTCCGCCGCAATTTACCGGTAGTCACTTCAGCCCTGAATCATCAGTCCGCGATTGGCGCTTTTGCTCTGGTCAAACGGGCTATGCTCAATGGCGTTCTGTTGCAGCGCCTGATGGAAAATTGAGACGTGCTATAGTATCGGGCTGCCAGGAATGGGACTGAAAATGTGGGTTTGGAAATCATGACAATAAAGAACGTAATTTGTGACATTGATGGCGTGCTGCTGCACGACAATACCGCAGTACCCGGCGCCGACCGTTTTCTGGCGCGAGTTCAGGAACAGGGAATGCCGTTAGTTATTCTCACTAACTACCCTTCCCAGACAGCGCAAGATCTGGCAAACCGTTTCAGCGCGGCCGGTCTTGACGTCCCCGAGAGTGCGTTCTTCACTTCCGCCATGGCGACCGCTGATTTCCTGAAACGCCAGGAAGGCAAAAAAGCCTATGTCGTCGGCGAAGGTGCGTTGATCCATGAACTGTATAAAGCCGGTTTTACCATTACCGATATCAATCCTGATTTCGTGATCGTCGGCGAAACCCGTTCTTATAACTGGGATATGATCCATAAAGCCGCTTATTTCGTGGCAAATGGCGCGCGCTTCATAGCAACGAACCCTGATAATCACGGGCATGGTTTCACCCCTGCCTGCGGCGCGTTATGCGCCCCTATCGAAAAAATTACCGGCCGCCAGCCGTTTTACGTGGGCAAGCCGAGCCCGTGGATCATCCGCTCGGCGCTCAATAAAATGCAGGCGCATTCCGAAGAAACGGTCATTGTGGGCGATAATCTTCGCACCGACATTCTGGCGGGCTTCCAGGCGGGGCTGGAAACCATTCTGGTGCTGACCGGCGTTTCCACTCTCAATGATATTGAGGGAATGCCCTTCCGCCCGACCTGGATTTATCCTTCCGTTGCCGATATCGACGTGATTTAACGGTACTGATAAGTCTATGAAAACGAGCCAGGATGGGTATCCCGGCTCGTTTTTTTTTGTCTTGCTGTCTGATATTTATCCACTTTTCTCTTTTTTTGAATCCTCCTCAATTTTTGGCGATTAAATTAATAATCCGCTAATGAAATCGCCATAAAACTGGTGATTCGTTAAAGATACACCACCATCAACCAACTATTTATCAGAAGAGCGTTAAATCACTTGCACAACATGGGGGTTTTGACGCATTTTCATAGTCAGCAACGCAACAAACGCCGGCTAAAACTGCAATAACGGCAACGTTGATCCTCATTCATAAACATAAAAATGACAGCCAGAGAAACGTCGTTAGGGAGAAAGTAATATGTGTTCAATTTTCGGTGTGCTCGATATCAAAACTGACTCCATCGAGCTGCGCAAAAAAGCGCTGGAACTGTCGCGCCTGATGCGTCACCGCGGACCAGACTGGTCCGGCGTGTTTGCCAGCGATAAAGCGATTCTGTCGCACGAGCGTCTGTCCATCGTTGACGTGAACAACGGCGCACAGCCTTTGTACAACGCGGCACACACTCACGTTCTGGCTGTTAACGGCGAAATCTACAACCATCAGGCTCTGCGCGCAGAACTGGGCGACAAATATGAATTCCAGACCGCGTCCGACTGCGAAGTGATTCTGGCGCTGTATCAGGAAAAAGGCCCTGCCTTCCTGGACGAACTGCAAGGCATGTTCGCCTTTATTCTGTATGACACAGAAAAAGATGCGTACCTGATCGGCCGTGACCATCTGGGCATCATCCCGCTGTATATGGGATACGACGAACACGGCAACATGTATGTCGCTTCTGAAATGAAAGCGCTGGTACCCGTTTGCCGCACCATCAAAGAATTCCCGGCTGGCAGCTATCTGTGGAGCCAGGAAGGTGAAATTCGCGAATACTACCAGCGTGACTGGTTTGATTTCGAAAACGTCAAAGACAACGTCACTGACGCTGCTGCACTGAAAGATGCACTGGAAGAATCAGTGAAAAGCCATCTGATGTCTGACGTGCCTTACGGCGTGCTGCTGTCCGGTGGTCTGGATTCGTCCGTAATTTCCGCGATCACCAAGAAATTTGCCGGTCGCCGTATCGAAGATAAAGATCAGAGCGAAGCCTGGTGGCCGCAGCTGCACTCCTTTGCTGTCGGTCTGGAAGGTTCACCTGATCTGCGCGCCGCTCAGGAAGTGGCTAACCATTTGGGCACCGTGCACCACGAAATTCATTTCACCGTGCAGGAAGGTCTGGATGCTATCCGCGATGTTATTTATCACATCGAAACTTACGACGTCACGACTATCCGCGCATCTACGCCGATGTATCTGATGTCGCGTAAAATCAAAGCGATGGGCATCAAAATGGTGTTGTCTGGCGAAGGCGCAGACGAAGTGCTGGGCGGCTACCTGTATTTCCACAAAGCGCCGAACGCCAAAGAATTCCATGAAGAAACCGTGCGTAAATTGCTGGCCCTGCACATGTACGACTGTGCGCGTGCTAACAAAGCCATGTCAGCCTGGGGTGTGGAAGCCCGTGTACCGTTCCTGGACAAAAAATTCCTCGACGTCGCTATGCGTATCAACCCGAAAGACAAAATGTGCGGCAACGGCAAGATGGAAAAACATATCCTGCGTGAATGTTTTGAGTCTTATTTGCCACACAGTGTGGCGTGGCGTCAGAAAGAACAGTTCTCTGATGGCGTAGGTTACAGCTGGATCGATACCTTAAAAGAAGTGGCCTCTCAGCAGATCACCGATCAGCAGCTTGAAACTGCGCATTTCCGTTTCCCGTACAACACGCCGACGTCTAAAGAAGGCTACCTGTACCGTACGATTTTTGAAGAATTGTTCCCGGTTCCAAGCGCGGCTGAATGCGTGCCTGGCGGCCCTTCAGTGGCCTGTTCTTCCGCGAAAGCCATTGAGTGGGATGAAGCGTTCAAAAACATGGACGATCCTTCTGGCCGTGCTGTGGGCGTGCATCAGTCTGCCTACAAATAATCGAATTACCGGTTAATCTCGTTGTAGTAAACGGGCCTCTCCAGGCCCGTTTTTTTGTGGGTAAAGTCAGTAAAAATAATGTCTTTTGTCCAATTAATCACCAGAGTGGTTATAACCCAGACAAATGGACGCAATCAGGGCTTTTTCTCCAAAAAAGGTGTTGACGCAAAACGGTCATATACGCATAATGCGCCCCGCAACGCCGATGAAGGTAGCGCGAAAAAAGATGGCTACGTAGCTCAGTTGGTTAGAGCACATCACTCATAATGATGGGGTCACAGGTTCGAATCCCGTCGTAGCCACCATCTTTTTTGCGGGAGTGGCGAAATTGGTAGACGCACTAGATTTAGGTTCTAGCGCCGCAAGGTGTGCGAGTTCAAGTCTCGCCTCCCGCACCATTTCCAGACATCGGTAGCACAGTTGGGGTATCGCCAAGCGGTAAGGCACTGGTTTTTGATACCAGCATTCCCAGGTTCGAATCCTGGTACCCCAGCCATTTTCTTATCTTTCACATTGCTGTACTGATGTGTTTGTGAGGAAAATCCAATTTGAAGAAGTTGTACTGTTGGGGTATCGCCAAGCGGTAAGGCACTGGTTTTTGATACCAGCATACCCTGGTTCGAATCCAGGTACCCCAGCCATACTTCTTTCTGTATAATTGGTAAGCACTTGAAATTTATTATTAAATTAGTGCTTGAAGTTTTGAAGTAAGTCAGTAAAATTTGGCTACGTAGCTCAGCTGGTTAGAGCACATCACTCATAATGATGGGGTCACAGGTTCAAATCCCGTCGTAGCCACCATTTTACTTGCAGTACACTGCTCAAAAGGTAGTGAGAAACAAAATTGGGGTGTCGCCAAGCGGTAAGGCTCTGGTTTCTGATACCAGCATACCCAGGTTCGAATCCTGGCACCCCAGCCACATTAAGAAAGCCCGCCTCGTGCGGGCTTTTTGTTATTTGTCTTTTAGTCAGCAAAAATGAAAAGGCAAACCAGTATTTCTACGGTTTGCCCTGACGTCATTAAATCCCTAACGCATATTTCAGTGCTTTGGTTTTCAGTGCGCCGGCACGTTGTGCGGTCATCAGCGCCAGATTACGCAGCACTTTCACCGGTGCCAGATCGTTGCTGAAGACGGAATAGAACAAATCCATGCCGCTTTGCATCAGCAAATTATCCAGACGACGCTGACGCTGATAACGCAGCAATACTTTCTCGCTGCTCCACTCCTCATCGCTATCACGGGCTTTCTCCAGCACCGATAACAATGCCTCGACGTCGCGATACCCCAGATTCACGCCCTGCCCTGCCAGCGGATTGATGGTATGCGCCGCGTCGCCCACCAGCGCCAGTCCCGGTAAGACATAACGCTGAGCGTGACGGCGAACCAGCGGGAATGCCCCTGCGGATAGGGCGTTGATATTGCCCAGACGCTTCGGGAAAGCCTGCATCACTTCTGTGGTGAGCTGCTGCATATTCAGCGTTTTCAGGTAACGGATGCGCTGCGGGCTGTCATACCAGACCAACGAGGCCTGATGACCGAACAGCGGCAGAAACGCGCGCGGCCCGGATGGGAAAAATTGCTGCCATGTGACATCCTGATCCGGCGTTTCGGTTTCAACGTTAATCAGCATGCAGTGCTGGCGATATTCCCAGCCATCCACACCAATTCCCGCCAGCTGACGTACCAGCGAGTTCGCCCCATCGGCAGCAATCACCAGTTTCGTGCGCAACAACTCCCCCGTGGTCAGTTGCAGAGACCAGGTTTTATCATCGTGCTGCAAAAGATGGCGTAACTTTGCCGGACAAAAACGTGTCAGATTCGCCAATGCGTCGAACTGCTGCCACAGCGCTAACTGCAGCACGCGGTTTTCGACCATAAATCCCAGCTCCGGTAATCCGAGCGATTGCGCGTCAAATTTCACATCAGAACCGTCCGCTTCCCAGGTTTCAAGCCGGCGGTACGGCACCGAGCGCATTTTCTCAACCGCTTCCCACGCGCCCAGTTTTTGTAAAAATCGGACAGACGCACAGCCAATGGCGGAAATCCGCAAATCAGCGTGTGCTGAAGGGTCAAATCCGGCAGGCGCTTCATTCTCAATCAGTGCAACCTGCAGGCCCTGTTTTGCCAGCCCCAGCGCCGCGGCCGCGCCGACCATGCCGCCGCCGACAATTACTGCATCAAATGTCTTCTCAGAATTATTCATTTTATTCCGGCTTTCTGTTCAGTTCATTATGCGAAGTGTACCGGATTTTTGTGTCAGCATCAGGGGCTAAGCTGCTTTCCTGCACTGGTCAGCACCGGAGTGAGGGTTTACAATAGCGACCCTGAACTCTGCTATGCACTGCGGCATTGCCGATCTAACGTTCCCCGTATTGAGTACTGACACGCTGATGACTAAAAAACTGCACATTAAAACCTGGGGTTGCCAGATGAATGAATATGATTCATCCAAAATGGCCGACCTTCTCGACAGCACTCACGGTTACCAGCTGACGGATAACGCTGAAGAAGCAGATATTCTGCTGCTCAACACCTGCTCAATCAGGGAAAAAGCGCAGGAGAAAGTATTCAGCCTGCTCGGACACTGGAAGTTACTGAAAAAGAAAAACCCGGATCTCATTATCGGCGTCGGTGGCTGCGTGGCCTCGCAGGAAGGCGAAATGCTGCGTAAACGTGCGCCTTGTGTCGACATTGTTTTCGGGCCGCAAACTCTGCACCGTTTACCGGAAATGGTAAATCACGTGCGCGGTACCAAAAGCCCGGTCGTGGATATCAGTTTCCCTGAAATCGAAAAATTTGACCGCCTGCCGGAACCGCGCGCCGACGGTCCGACGGCTTTCGTATCCATCATGGAAGGCTGCAACAAGTATTGCAGCTTCTGCGTGGTGCCTTATACCCGAGGCGAAGAAGTCAGCCGTCCGTGCGATGACGTGCTGTTTGAAGTCGCACAGCTGGCCGCGCAAGGTGTGCGTGAAGTCAATCTGCTGGGCCAGAACGTCAACGCCTATCGCGGCGATTCTTTTGACGGCGGCATCTGCACCTTTGCTGAGTTATTGCGTCTGGTGGCAACGATTGACGGCATCGACCGCATCCGCTTCACCACCAGCCATCCGGTCGAGTTTACCGATGACATTATCGACGTGTATAAAGACACGCCAGAAGTAGTGAGCTTCCTGCACCTGCCTATTCAGAGCGGTTCTGACCGCATTCTGACGATGATGAAGCGTCCGCACACCGTGCTGGAATACAAATCCACTATCCGCAAACTGCGCGCCGCGCGTCCGGATATTCATTTCAGCTCAGATTTCATCATTGGTTTCCCTGGCGAAACGAACGAGGACTTTGAACGCACGATGGATTTGATCGCGCAGGTGAATTACGACGTCAGTTTCAGTTTCATCTATTCTCCGCGCCCGGGCACACCGGCGGCAGATATGGTGGATGACGTAAGCATGGACGAGAAAAAACAGCGTCTGGCGCTGTTGCAGGACAGAATCACTCAGCAGGTTATGCGTTTCAGCCGCGCCACGCTGGGCACCGTTCAGCGCATTCTGGTGGAAGGCACGTCACGTAAAGACATTATGGAGCTCACAGGGCGTACCGAATGTAATCGCGTGGTCAATTTCGAAGGCACGCCGGATATGATTGGTAAGTTCGTGGATGTCGAAATTGTCGATGTTTATGCCAACTCACTGCGCGGTGTGGTTGTCCGCACCGAAGAACAGATGGCGCTGCGCCTGCATGAATCTCCGCAATCCGTCATCGAACGTACCCGTAAAGAAAATGAATTGGGCGTTGGAATGTATCAACCCTGAATCATAGTAGTGATGCATGACCTGATATCGACAGGGCGCTACGGCGTCCTGTTTCTTTTGAGTTTTTCGCTAATACCTTCATCGTAAGGGTTTAATTTTTCGGCAAAGGCCGCATATTCGGATGAAGGTCCCTGCAACTGCCGCCATGGCGCAGCATATTTTGCCAAGGGGATGTATTATTAACTCAGGTATGGTTGAAGGCTGAAAGTTTTGTTGAAGGCTGAGAATAATAGTGAGCCGGGTGAAATGACAACTGGTCCGAAGTGACCCAAAGGATTCGTTTGAACGTTGTAACACAAGAGATTTTACTGGAGCCCGAAGACAACCAGCGTTTGCTGAGCCTGTGCGGGCCGTTTGATGACAATATCAAACAACTGGAACGCCGGTTGGGCGTTGAAATCAACCGTCGTGATAACGCGTTTAAATTGGTCGGAAAGAGTCTGCCTGTTGCGGCAGCTGCCGACATCCTGCGTGATTTATATGTCGACACGGCGCCATTGCGCGGTGAAATCCAGGACATCAGTCCTGAAAAAATCCATCTGGCGATTAAAGAAAGCCGGGTGCTCGAACAGACGGCAGAAAGCGTGCCGGATTTCGGTAAAGCGGTCATTATCAAAACCAAGCGCGGGATGGTGAAGCCGCGGACGCCAAATCAGGCGCAGTACATCGCCAACATTCTCGACCACGATATTACCTTCGGTATTGGCCCTGCGGGTACCGGTAAAACGTATCTGGCCGTGGCTGCTGCGGTGGATGCGCTGGAGCGTCAGGAAGTGCGTCGTATTCTGCTGACCCGCCCTGCGGTTGAAGCCGGTGAAAAACTGGGCTTCCTGCCGGGAGACCTCAGTCAAAAAGTCGACCCGTATCTGCGCCCGCTGTATGACGCATTATTCGAAATGCTCGGCTTTGAAAAAGTTGAAAAGCTGATTGAGCGCAACGTGATTGAAGTCGCTCCGCTGGCGTATATGCGTGGACGAACCCTGAACGACGCCTTTATTATTCTCGATGAGAGCCAGAACACCTCTATCGAACAGATGAAAATGTTCCTGACCCGTATTGGTTTTAACTCCAAAGCAGTGATCACCGGTGACGTCACGCAAATCGACTTGCCGCGTCATCAGAAATCAGGACTTCGTCATGCGATTGAAGTGCTGTCTTCTGTTGAAGAGCTCAGCTTTAACTTCTTCCACAGTGAAGACGTCGTTCGTCATCCGGTAGTTGCGCGCATTGTTGTCGCGTACGAAGCCTGGGAAGAAGAAGATCAAAAACGCCGCGATGCGATCGCCGCAGAGCGTAAACATGAACATCAAAACAGCTCAACACCACAGGCCAGTCAATGAATACGGTAATTCTAGATTTACAAATTGCCTGCGAAGAACCCGCAGGTTTACCGTCAGAAAATGACTTCCAGACCTGGCTTGAAGCCGTGCTGCCGCAGTTTCAGGAAGAATCAGAAGTGACTGTCCGTCTGGTCGATATTCCGGAAAGTCACGAACTGAATATGACGTATCGGGGAATGGATAAACCAACCAACGTGTTATCCTTCCCGTTCGAAGCACCTCCGGGTATGGAGATGCCGCTTCTGGGCGACCTGATTATTTGCCGCCAGGTCGTTGAGAAAGAAGCGAAAGAGCAGGATAAAGAACTTCTGGCCCACTGGGCGCATATGGTCATTCACGGCAGTTTGCATTTGCTCGGCTATGACCATATCGTTGACGAAGAAGCCGAAGAAATGGAATCGATTGAAACTGAAATCATGCAGGGCCTCGGTTATCCGGATCCTTATATTTCAGAGAAAGAAGACCACTGAGTATTTCAGTAAACTCGCGCAGCGCCTGCCCGGTGAAGGTTTACCACCCGCAGGCGTTTCGCATAATTTTCACTAATAAGAGTAAAACAAACCAAACGCCATGAGCGATGACCATTCACAAAATAGTGACAGCCCCAGTCCCAAGAAGGGCTTCTTTTCCCTTATCCTTAGCCAGCTTTTTCACGGTGAACCTAAAAACCGTGGCGATCTGGTTGAGCTGATCCGTGATTCTGAACAAAACGATCTGATCGACCCCGATACCCGTGACATGCTGGAAGGCGTGATGGATATCGCCGAGCAGCGCGTCCGGGACATCATGATCCCACGTTCTCAGATGATCACGCTAAAACGCAATCAACCGCTGGAAGAGTGTCTCGATGTGATCATCGAATCCGCGCACTCACGCTTCCCGGTGATCAGCGAAGATAAGGATCACATTGAAGGCATCCTGATGGCCAAAGACCTGCTGCCGTTTATGCGTACAGCGTCTGAACCATTCAGCATCGATAAGGTGCTGAGAACCGCGGTGGTGGTTCCTGAAAGCAAACGCGTAGACCGTATGCTGAAAGAGTTCCGCTCCCAGCGTTACCATATGGCGATAGTCGTTGATGAATTCGGCGGCGTTTCCGGTCTGGTGACCATCGAAGATATTCTCGAACTGATTGTCGGCGAAATCGACGATGAGTACGACGAAGCGGAAGATCTGGATATCCGCCAGCTCAGCCGTCATACGTATACCGTCCGCGCACTCGCGCCGATTGAAGATTTCAATGAAGTGTTCCAGACAAACTACAGTGACGACGAAGTCGATACCATTGGTGGTCTGGTGATGCAGTCATTCGGCCATTTACCGGCACGTGGCGAAAGCATTGAAATTGACGGTTACCTGTTCAAGGTTGCGATGGCCGACAGCCGCCGTATCATTCAGGTTCACGTAAAAATACCGGACGACGCGCCGCAACCGATACTGGAAGAATAATCACTCCATGGCAATTGCCTCTTTATATCAACGCCAGCGGGTTCGCGCCCTGCTGGCGCTCTTTTTCGGTGCCTGTGGCACGCTGTCATTTTCCCCTTATGACTTCTGGCCTGCGGCGATCATTTCTTTATGCGGGCTGCTGGCATTAACACTCGATCGCCGTCCGCCTCAGGCCGCACTGATCGGTTTCTTCTGGGGAATGGGGCTTTTTGGCAGTGGCGTAAACTGGGTTTATGTCAGTATCGCCACCTTTGGCGGCATGCCGGAAGCGATTAACCTTTTCCTCGTCGTATTGCTGGCAGCGTATTTGTCGCTGTACACGATGCTTTTTGCTGGTTTATTCAGCAAACTGTGGCCGAAAACCACCTGGTGGAAACTGGCGCTTGGCGCGCCCGCATTGTGGCAGATTACTGAATTCCTGCGTGGCTGGGTGCTGACCGGTTTCCCATGGTTGCAGTTCGGCTACAGCCAGATCGACGGCCCGCTGAAAGGTCTGGCGCCGATTACCGGCGTCGACGGCATCACTATTTTACTGACTTCGCTGAGCGGGCTGATTGTGTACGCGGTCCATCAGCGTCGCCTCACGCCGGGAATTATCGCTGTCGCTATGCTGCTGCTGCCCTGGCCGCTGCGCTATATCCACTGGTATCAGGAACAAACCGATAAAACGGTCGATGTAGCACTGGTTCAGGGCAATATTGCGCAGTCGATGAAGTGGGATCCGAAAGCACTGGAAAGCGCGTTGCAGACCTATCTGGATCTCAGCCGTCCGTATGTGGGCAAATCCAGCATGATCATCTGGCCGGAATCTGCGATTTCAGACATCGAATCGGATCAGCAGGGTTTCCTGAGCATGGTGGATAATATTTACCGCTCACACGGCACCCAGTTAATCACCGGCATTATCGATGCACGCCGCAATGAAGAAGGCATGAAGGTGTATAACAGCGCCATCGTGCTCGGCGGGGAAAAGCCGTATCGCTATCCGGACGAAAACCGCTTCAACAAGCATCATCTGGTGCCGTTCGGTGAATTCGTGCCGCTTGAAGCCATTCTCCGCCCTCTGGCACCGTTCTTCGATTTGCCGATGTCAGGGCTGACCAGCGGTGATTACGTGCAGAAACCGCTGGTGGTCAGCGGCCTGAATCTGACCACGGCGATTTGTTATGAAGTGATCTTTGGTGAACAGGTGCGCGATAACCTGCAACCGGACACCAATTTCCTGCTGACAATCTCCAATGATGCCTGGTTCGGGCACTCCATCGGCCCGTGGCAGCATTTCCAGATGGCACGTATGCGTTCACTGGAACTCGGCCGTCCGTTGCTGCGCAGCACCAACAACGGCGTAACCGCCGTTGTGAATGCTCAGGGCGATGTGACGCATGAAATCCCGCAGTTCACCCGCCAGGTTCTCAACGTGAAAGTCACGCCAACCACCGGCATGACACCGTATGCCCGCGCGGGCTGGTGGCCTGTCTGGTTTGCGACGATAGTCATGGCAGGTGCCGCATTGTGGCTCGGACGTCGTAAATCCTGATTATCAGCATTTAGCAGGATTGCGGCGCAGGGTTGCAATATATAAAACAGGCGCCTCAGGGCGCCTGTTTTATATGTTGCCCCCTTCTCTTCCCCGTTCCTACCCCACCCTTTTACCTGCTGCCGATTGCCGCGAATACCGCATTTAGCGCTGCCGGAATGTCCGCTAATGAAGTTAAATTGGGCTAACTGGCACGACTCTTGCTACATCTGATTGAAAGATATCTGTTTAGTGATTTTTGCGACGAGATGCATCATTTTGATACAAACAGGCTGATCCTCTTGCACTTTTTAAGTGCACAGCCGTTTGACTGCTTCGAATTGGTGCGCGTCCCGTCTCAAAAAAGAAACAATATGGTTTCATAATATTCACATTCAGCTATTTTCTAGCTTCATATGACGAGGCATTAGTACTTTCTGATCCCTTAGTTTGGATCCCTAATGACAGCAAGGAGTTGGACATGCAATTGCGCAAATTGGCATTATCAGTACTGTTGGCAAGCATTACCGTAAGCAGCTTTGCTCACGCAGAAGAACTGACCGGTACCCTGAAAAAAATCAAAGACAACGGCGTTATCGTTGTGGGTCACCGCGAATCCTCAGTGCCCTTCTCTTACTACAATAACGAACAAAAAGTCGTGGGTTACTCACAGGACTATTCTGACGCTATCGTTGATGCCGTGAAGAAAAAACTCGATCTGCCAAACCTGCAGATCAAGATGATGCCGATCACCTCCCAGAACCGTATCCCGCTGCTGCAAAATGGCACCTACGATTTTGAGTGCGGTTCCACCACCAACAACCTGGAACGTCAGCAACAAGCCGCGTTCTCTGACACCATCTTCGTGATTGGTACGCGTCTGCTGGTGAAAAAAGGTTCCGACATTAAAGATTTTGCTGATCTGAAAGGCAAAACCGTCGTTGTGACTTCCGGTACCACTTCAGAAGTGCTGCTTAACAAGCTGAACGAAGAGAAGAAACTGGATATGCGCATTATCAGCGCGAAAGACCACGGCGACTCCTTCCGTACGCTGGAAACCGGTCGTGCCGTTGCCTTCATGATGGATGATGCCCTGCTGGCCGGTGAACGCGCCAAAGCGAAAAAACCTGATAACTGGGAAATCGTTGGCACTGCGCAGTCCAAAGAAGCTTATGGCTGCATGATGCGTAAAGACGATGCTGAGTTCAAAAAACTGGTTGATGACACCATCGTGAAAGCACAGACCTCTGGTGAAGCGACCAAATGGTTTGAAACCTGGTTCAAAAAACCTATTCCTCCGAAAAACCTGAACATGAACTTTGAACTGTCAGACGACATGAAAGCTCTGTTCAAAGCGCCAAACGATAAAGCGCTGTAAGAAATACCAGACAGACAGGTATAACCAAGAGAAGAGTGAAAAGTGAAAAGTGAAAAGTGACTAAAATATAAGGCTGGACCACCAGCCTGTGATGATAAAGATGCGGGGTGGTCGTTCCCCACCCCGCGTTTCTTCCCATTCACTTTAGGCGGATTACGTCATCACTCAGAGGGTAATTCATTACCCGTTTTACGGAGTTTTTATGTCAATAGATTGGAACTGGGGCATTTTTCTGCAACAAGCCCCCTTCGGTAATACCACTTATCTGGGCTGGATTTGGAATGGATTTCAGGTCACTGTCGCACTGTCAATTTGCGCATGGATCATCGCCTTCTTCGTCGGCTCTCTGTTCGGTATTCTTCGTACCGTCCCCAACCGCATCCTCTCCGGCATTGGTACGTGTTACGTCGAGTTATTCCGTAACGTCCCATTGATCGTGCAGTTCTTCATCTGGTATCTGGTGGTTCCTGAACTGCTGCCGGAAAATATCGGCATGTGGTTTAAATCAGAACTGGCGCCAAACGTCCAATTCTTCACCTCATCTGTGATTTGTCTCGGCTTGTTTACCGCTGCCCGCGTGTGCGAGCAGGTACGTGCTGCCATCCAGTCACTGCCAAGCGGACAACGCAATGCCGGTCTGGCGATGGGTCTGACCCTGCCGCAAACCTACCGCTATGTGCTTTTACCGAATGCTTATCGCGTGATTGTGCCGCCGATGACCTCTGAAATGGTCAACCTGGTTAAAAACTCTGCCATCGCTTCGACCATTGGTCTGGTGGATATGGCGGCGCAGGCCGGTAAATTGCTGGATTACTCCGCGCATGCGTATGAGTCTTTCTCCGCAATCACCCTGGCCTATGTTCTGATTAATGCCGTCATCATGCTGCTGATGCACTTTGTAGAACGGAAAGTCCGCCTGCCGGGCAACATGGGAGGTAAATAAGCATGCATGAATTTGACTGGAGTTCTATTGGCCCCGGCCTGCCCTATCTGTGGCAAGGCATGGTCATTACGCTGAAGATTACGTCGCTGGCGATTGTGGTCGGTATTTTGTGGGGAACATTGCTGGCGGTCATGCGCCTGTCGACCTTCAAACCGATCAGTTGGTTTGCTTCGGCCTACGTCAATGTGTTTCGCGCCATTCCGCTGGTGATGGTGCTGTTGTGGTTCTATCTGATTGTGCCGGGCTTTCTGCAAAAAGTGCTCGGACTGTCGCCTAAAACCGATATCCGTCTGATTTCTGCGATGGTAGCGTTTGCGCTGTTTGAAGCGGCCTACTATTCCGAGATTATTCGCGCAGGGATTATCAGTATCGCACGCGGCCAGTCTTCTGCCGCGCTGGCGCTGGGTATGACGCAGTGGCAGTCGATGAAGCTGGTGATTTTGCCACAGGCTTTCCGCGCCATGGTGCCGTTGCTGCTGACGCAGGCCATCGTGTTATTCCAGGATACGTCACTGGTGTATGTTCTGGGCCTCGCGGACTTCTTCCGCAGTGCATCCAACATTGGCGACCGTGACGGCACGCTGGTTGAGATGGTGCTGTTTGCAGGACTTATTTACTTTGTTATCAGCCTTTGTGCTTCCTTGCTGGTGCGTTATTTGAAGAAAAGGACCGTTTCATGATTTCACTGAAGAATGTTTCTAAATGGTACGGGCACTTTCAGGTGCTTACCGATTGCAGCACCGAAGTTAAAAAAGGTGAAGTTGTGGTGGTTTGCGGGCCGTCAGGCTCAGGTAAATCGACGCTGATTAAAACCGTTAACGGTTTGGAGCCGGTTCAGAAAGGCGAGATCCTGGTTAACGGCACGCCGGTGAATGATAAGAAAACCAATCTGGCGCAACTGCGTGCCAAAGTCGGCATGGTGTTCCAGCATTTCGAACTGTTCCCGCACCTTTCCATTATCGATAACCTGACGCTGGCGCAGGTCAAAGTATTGAAACGTGATAAAACCGCCGCGAAAGATAAAGGCCTGAAATTACTGGAACGCGTGGGTTTATCCGCGCATGCCAATAAATTCCCCGGCCAGCTTTCCGGTGGTCAGCAGCAGCGTGTCGCGATTGCCCGCGCGTTATGTATGGATCCCATCGCTATGCTGTTTGACGAACCGACTTCTGCGCTTGATCCGGAAATGATCAACGAAGTGCTGGATGTGATGGTTGAACTGGCAAACGAAGGCATGACAATGATGGTGGTCACGCACGAAATGGGCTTTGCCCGTAAAGTGGCGAACCGCGTGATTTTCATGGATGAAGGTAAAATTGTGGAAGACCGTAATAAAGACGATTTCTTCAATAACCCGGAATCAGATCGTGCGCGCGACTTCCTGGCAAAAATCCTGCACTGATACACCTGCGCTGGTAAAATAAAGCCTGCCCCGCATCTTCGGGGCAGGTTATTAATACTCAAGGCTCGAACGGACGGCGCGTAAACTCGGTATGACCGCACTCAGGACATTTGCTCAGAATTTCCGGCGTATAAACCGCTAAGTTGAAATGACAATTTTCGCACACCAGATTCCCCAGCCCGACCACTTCCCCGCTGTGATAAATCCCGTGATGGCTGACATCTTTAAAGACTTCTGTCCATTCCAGCTGGGTTTTGTCGGTCATATCCGCCAGCTCTTTCCACAGGCTTTCTTTTATCACCCGCATAAATACGCTGTCCGTGCCGTCATCTTCTGCTTCTGCCACCGCCTGCTGGCTTTCAGAATAGCTGCGCGCGAACTCATGCAGGTCACGCCTTACTGCGGACGTTAGCTGCTCAATCTGGATTTCAGACAATTTGCCTTCGTTTTGCAGCTCTGTACGGGCATCCTGCACCAACGCGCTGATATCACGTTCCCCATTTTTTAACCGTTCAGTGAGTGAGGCCACCAGCTGGCGGTAAGATTGCGTAATATTGCTCATAATTTCTTCTCCTTGAACTGACGTAATCATTTGCCCGGCGAAAGCGCATTGACTTTATTTTAGCCGTAAATCCCTGATCCGTTGCGCAGATTATGTCGTGCTGGCTCGCAGATTATGAATATTGCGCCAATAGCGGACAGAAATCCCCTTTAGCCTTCGCTGGGTGTTGTTGCAACATCCGCTTATCAGCTATGCTATGCGGATCTTTTGATTAAAACTTTTTGAGCTACAGGCGTAGCTGTTTTCACTCACAGGACCACCGGCCGCCATGCAAGAGCAATACCGTCCAGAAGACATCGAGTCACACGTTCAGCTTCACTGGCAAGAGAAGCAAACCTTCAAAGTTACCGAACAGCCTGGCAAGGAGAAATATTACTGCCTCTCCATGTTGCCTTACCCGTCAGGTCGTCTCCATATGGGACACGTGCGCAACTACACTATCGGTGACGTGATTTCCCGTTATCAGCGTATGCTCGGCAAAAACGTTCTGCAGCCTATCGGCTGGGATGCTTTCGGCCTGCCTGCTGAAGGTGCTGCGGTGAAAAACAACACGGCGCCTGCGCCGTGGACGTACGAAAACATCGAATACATGAAGAACCAGCTTAAACTGCTGGGCTTCGGCTATGACTGGGATCGCGAAGTCGCGACCTGCAAACCGGATTATTACCGCTGGGAACAATGGTTCTTCACCAAGCTGTACGAAAAAGGCATGGTTTATAAGAAGACTTCCGCGGTGAACTGGTGCCCGCATGACCTGACCGTTCTGGCGAACGAACAGGTTATCGACGGCTGCTGCTGGCGTTGCGACACTAAAGTAGAACGCAAAGAAATCCCTCAGTGGTTCATCAAAATCACCGATTACGCCGATCAGCTGCTTAACGATCTGGACACGCTGGAAAGCTGGCCGGAGCAGGTGAAAACCATGCAGCGCAACTGGATTGGCCGTTCCGAAGGCGTGGAAATCACTTTTGACGTGGCAGACACCGACGAAAAAGTGACGGTCTACACCACCCGTCCGGACACCTTCATGGGCGCGACCTATGTGGCTGTCGCTGCCGGTCATCCGCTGGCACAGCTGGGCGCACAGAACAATCCTGCACTGAACGAGTTCATCGACGAATGCCGCAATACCAAAGTTGCCGAAGCAGAAATGGCGACCATGGAGAAAAAAGGCATGGCGACGGGTCTTTATGCCATTCACCCGCTGTCCGGTGAAAAACTGCCAATCTGGGCCGCCAACTTTGTTCTGATGGAATACGGCACCGGCGCAGTCATGGCTGTCCCTGGCCACGACCAGCGCGACTGGGAATTTGCGACCAAATATGATCTGCAAATTAAACCGGTCATCCTGAACCTTGATGGCAGCCAGCCGGACGTTAGCGCGGAAGCGATGACCGAGAAAGGCACGTTGTTCAATTCAGGTGAATTCGACGGTCTGAACCACGAAGATGGTTTTAATGCCATTGCTGACAAACTGGTCGCACTGGACGTGGGTCAGCGCAAAGTGAACTACCGTCTGCGCGACTGGGGTGTTTCCCGTCAGCGTTACTGGGGTGCGCCAATTCCAATGATCACGCTGGAAGACGGTACCGTTATTCCTACGCCAGAAGATCAGCTGCCGGTTATCCTGCCGGAAGACGTCGTAATGGATGGCATCACCAGCCCGATTAAAGCCGATCCTGAGTGGGCGAAAACCACCGTGAACGGTATTCCGGGTCTGCGTGAAACCGACACCTTCGATACCTTCATGGAATCCTCATGGTATTACGCGCGCTATACCTGCCCGCAATACGACGAAGGCATGTTGGATCCGGCTGCAGCAAACTACTGGCTGCCCGTTGATCAGTATGTCGGCGGTATCGAACACGCCATCATGCACCTGATGTATTTCCGCTTCTTCCACAAACTGATGCGTGATGCAGGTCTGGTCGATTCCGACGAACCGGCAAAACGTCTGCTGTGTCAGGGTATGGTTCTGGCTGATGCCTTCTACCACACCGGCAGCAGCGGCGAGCGTATCTGGGTTTCCCCGACGGATGCCACAGTTGAGCGTGACGAGAAAGGCCGCATCACTAAAGCGACCGATCCGCAGGGCCGCGAGCTGGTTTACGCCGGCATGAGCAAGATGTCCAAGTCTAAAAACAACGGCATCGACCCGCAGGTGATGGTGGATAAATACGGCGCCGATACCGTGCGTCTGTTTATGATGTTCGCTTCTCCGGCCGAAATGACCCTGGAATGGCAGGAATCCGGCGTTGAAGGGGCAAACCGCTTCCTGAAACGTGTCTGGAAACTGGCCTTCGAGCACACCGGCAAAGGCGCAACCGTGGCTCTGGATGCTGCTTCACTGAACGAAGCGCAAAAAGATCTGCGTCGTGACCTGCATAAAACCATCGCCAAAGTGACTGATGATATTGGTCGTCGTCAGACCTTCAACACGGCTATTGCCGCCGTGATGGAGCTGATGAACAAGCTGGGACGTGCGCCGCAAGAGACTGAACAGGATCGTGCGTTGCTGCAGGAAGCGTTGCTGGCGGTTGTGCGTATGCTCTATCCGTTCACTCCACACGTTTGCTTCACCCTCTGGCAGTCGCTGAAAGGTGAAGGCGATGTCGATACCGCGCCGTGGCCACAGGCTGACGAACAGGCAATGGTTGAAGACTCTAAACTGGTCGTGGTACAGGTGAACGGTAAAGTGCGTGCTAAAATCACCGTAGCCGCTGATGCTACCGAGCAGCAAGTGCGCGAGCGTGCGGCAGAAGAGCATTTGGTCGCAAAATATCTGGATGGGGTTACGGTTCGCAAAGTAATCTACGTCCCGGGCAAACTTCTTAACCTGGTTGTAGGTTGAGTCAAGGAGGATCTGTGCGACATCCCTTAGTGACACTGCTGCTGACCGCCGCAGTCATGGTGACAGCAGGTTGCGGATTCCATTTACGTGGAAAAACCAACGTTCCTGACGAACTGCAAACAATTGTTTTAGACAGTGGGGATCCGTATGGTCCGATGACTCGTGATATCAGGACTCAGCTGCGTCTGAGCAATGTGACCATTGTTGAAGATCCAACCACGCAGCAGCGTAAGGATATCCCGTCGCTGCGCGTGGGTCCGGAAGTCACTGGCCAGAGTACGGCGTCGATCTTCCAGGACGGTAAAACCGCTGAGTACCAGATGGAAATGAACCTGAGTGCAACGGTTCTGATGCCGGGTAAAGACATTTATCCAATCCACGTGAAAGTGTTCCGTTCGTTCTTTGACAACCCGTTAACGGCGCTGGCAAAAGATAACGAGCAGGACATTATTCTCGAGGAAATGCGTCAGCAGGCTGCCCAGCAGCTGATCCGTAAGTTGCTGACCGTTCATGCCTCTGAACTGCACAAAGCAGAAGATGTCGGCGCGCGTCAGGTAGAAGTCATTTCTACCGGTGCATCCGCTGCCAGCGAGTCGTCTGAGGATACCAAAGAGGTACCACCAACGACTTCGTCCAGCACTTCTGTAAAATGATCCGAGTTTATCCGGAACAACTTGCCGCGCAGCTCCGTGAGGGGCTGCGCGCTTGTTATGTGTTATGTGGCAACGATCCTTTGCTGCTACAGGAAAGCCAGGACAGCATCCGCAAAGCGGCACAGCTGGCTGATTTCCAGGAGCATTACACCTTTATCATTGATAACCATACGGAATGGGAATCAATCTTCAGCATCTGTCAGGCGCTCAGCCTTTTCGCCAGCCGTCAGACCCTGATGCTTATCCTGCCCGAAAATGGTCCGACAGCGCCGGTAGCCGAACAACTTCTTAAGCTGACGACGTTATTGCATGACGACATTCTGCTGTTGTTACGTGGAACCAAGCTGACCAAAGCCCAGGAAAACAGCGCATGGTTTAAAGCGCTGAGTGACAAAGGTGTTTTTGTCAGTTGTCAGACTCCCGAGCAGGCTCAGTTGCCGCGCTGGGTTTCACGCCGTGCAAAAGAGTTATCCCTTGAGCTTGATGAGCCCGCCAATCAGCTGTTGTGCTATTGCTATGAAGGCAATCTGCTGGCGTTAGCGCAATCTCTGGAGCGTCTTTCCCTGCTCTATCCGGATGGCAAACTCACGCTGCCACGCGTCGAAGAAGCTGTGAATGACGCCGCGCACTTTACGCCATATCACTGGCTGGATGCCCTGCTTGCGGGTAAAAGTAAACGCGCCTGGCATATTTTGCGTCAGCTGCAACAGGAAGACAGCGAGCCGGTCATTTTACTGCGCACCGTGCAACGCGAACTTCTGATGTTGCTGAATCTGAAACGCAAAATGGATAGCACGCCGCTTCGCACGTTGTTTGATCAGCAAAAAGTCTGGCAAAACCGCCGGGCACTGGTGACGCAGGCACTGCAACGCTTATCGCTTGAGCAACTTTCTCTGGCCGTGCGTTTACTGACTCAGATGGAAATTACGCTCAAACAAGATTACGGCCAGTCAGTCTGGTCAGAGCTTGAAAGCCTCTCCATGCTATTATGTGGAAAACCATTACCCACTCATTTCGCTGGTTTGGGTTCGTATTGAAGTCAGGTATCAGTATGCCGCGTAACACCTCTCTTACTTCATCTTCCGGCTCTGTACAGCTGCTGGCTTTTTTTGGCGGAACGTTTGACCCGATCCATTATGGTCATCTGAAACCGGTGGCCGGTCTGGCGAAAATCGCCGGGTTTGATCAGGTGATCCTGCTGCCTAATAATGTCCCGCCGCATCGTCCGCAGCCCGAAGCCAGCGCACAACAGCGGCTGGAAATGGTGGAACTTGCGGTCGCCGCAGACCCGCTGTTTTCTGTTGATCCGCGGGAACTGACAGTCGATACGCCCTCCTACACCATTGAGACACTTGCAACGTTACGTAAAGAACATGGCGATGATTGCCCGCTGGCGTTTATCATTGGTCAGGATTCATTACTGACGCTGCATAAATGGCACCGCTGGGAATCATTGCTGGATTTTTGTCATCTGGTGGTGATGGCGCGACCGGGCTACAAAGAGCAACTTGATACGCCAGAATTGCAGAATTGGTATGACGCCCATCGGGTGACCGGGGCGGAAAAGCTCAAACAGAAGCCTTGCGGATTTATTTATCAGGCCAATACGCCACTGCTGGATATTTCAGCGACGGAAATCCGTGAACGGCGCCATGCGGGGCTTGATTGCTCAGATTTACTGCCAGCTGCCGTTGAGCACTATATAGAATCGCAGGGCTTGTACCGCCAGTAGCGAACGCGTGCTATACTGCGCCGCTTAATTTCGGCTCTCGATAACGCTGCGTCACTGACCAATACAATGTATTGATTGTTAAACGTTTTAAGCTGTTTTCCTGATAACCGCTATGTTTATCCATCATGAGACTGACTGTCGCTTCGGTGCCACACCGGCGAACGTCTTGTGGTGTCAATTGTTTCAAACATCCCCAGGGGGAACCTTTGCAAGGTAAAGCGCTCCAAGATTTTGTTGTCGATAAAGTCGACGACCTGAAAGCACAAGACATCATTGCCATTGATGTTAAAGGTAAATCAAGCATCACTGACTGCATGATTATTTGTACCGGTACATCCAGCCGTCATGTGATGTCCATCGCCGGACATCTGGTTGAAGAAATTAAAGCCGTCGGCCTTGATGCGATGGGCGTGAAAGGCATTAACGAAGCTGACTGGGTTGTTGTCGATCTGGGCGAAGTGATCGTTCACGTTATGCAGGAAGAAAGCCGCCAGTTGTATGAGCTTGAGAAACTCTGGGGCTGATGCGTGAAGCTGCAACTTGTCGCCGTCGGCACTAAAATGCCTGACTGGGTACAAACCGGTTTCAATGACTATCTGCACCGCTTTCCAAAAGACATGCCGTTTGAACTGACAGAAGTTCCGGCAGGGAAGCGCGGGAAGAACGCAGATATCAAACGCATTCTTGAGAAAGAAGGCGAGCTGATGCTGGCCGCTGTCGGTAAAGGGAATCGCATTGTGACGCTGGATATTCCAGGGACACCGTGGGAAACCCCGCAACTGGCGCAACAACTGGAACGCTGGAAACAGGACGGACGAAATGTCAGCCTGCTGATCGGCGGTCCGGAAGGGTTAGCTCCAGCCTGCAAGGCTGCGGCAGAACAGAGCTGGTCGCTCTCTCCGTTGACACTTCCTCACCCGCTGGTTCGGGTTCTGGTCGCGGAAAGTCTTTACCGTGCCTGGAGTATTACCACTAATCATCCATACCACCGCGAATAACGGGTGGTGAATGTCAGCAACATGAATTAAGTAGTGGGATGAAAATAGATCGTAACCCTTTTCGCGACTATACGGCTGAATCAGCCCTCTTTGTGCGCCGTGCACTGGTGGCGTTCATCGGCATTCTGCTACTTAGCGGTGTCCTGGCCTTCAATCTCTATAATCTGCAAATTGTCCGGTTTCAGGATTACCAAACCCGTTCCAATGATAACCGCATCAAGCTGGTGCCGATAGCACCTAGCCGCGGGATTATCTATGACCGCAATGGCACCCCGCTGGCGCTGAACCGGACTATTTATCAGTTGGAACTGGTGCCGGAAAAGGTCGACGATTTGCAGGCCACGCTCGATGGCCTCAGACCGATTGTTGATCTCACAGATGATGATATCGACAACTTCAAAAAAGAACGTCAGCGCTCGCGTCGTTTTACTTCTATTGCGGTTAAAACGGCCCTGACCGAAGTCCAGGTTGCGCGTTTTTCCGTGAACCAGTTTCATTTCCCCGGCGTTGAAGTCAAAGGCTATCAGCGTCGCTATTATCCTTACGGCTCCGCCCTGACGCACGTGATCGGCTATGTATCGAAAATTAACGACCGCGATGTCGAACGTCTGGATAAAGACGGCATTCTGGCTAACTACGCAGCGACACACGATATCGGTAAGCTCGGTATTGAACGTTATTACGAAGATACCCTGCATGGTAAAACCGGTTATGAAGAAGTTGAAGTCAATAACCGTGGCCGCGTTATCCGCCAGTTGCATGAAGAACCCCCGCAGGCCGGAAAAGACATTTATCTGACCATCGATCTGCCTCTGCAACAGTATATCGAAGTGCTGCTGACCGGCAGCCGTGCGGCAGTCGTTGTCACCGATCCCCGCGATGGAGCGATTCGGGCGCTCGTTTCCAACCCGAGCTATGACCCGAACCTGTTTGTTGATGGTATCTCCAGCAAAGATTACAGCGGTCTGTTAAACGATCCGAACAAGCCGCTGATCAACCGTGCAACGCAGGGGGTTTACCCGCCAGCCTCGACCGTGAAACCGTACATTTCGGTTTCTGCACTGACCTCTGGCGTGATCACTAAAAACACTTCACTGTTCGATCCGGGCTGGTGGCAGTTGCCGGGGTCAGACAAGCGTTATCGTGACTGGAAACACTGGGGGCATGGTCGTCTGAATGTGACCAAAGCACTTGAGGAATCGGCTGATACTTTCTTCTATCAGGTGGCCTATGATATGGGCATTGACCGTCTTTCCGAGTGGATGGGCAAATTTGGTTACGGGCATTACAGCGGCATCGATTTATCGGAAGAACGCAGCGGTAATATGCCTAACCGCGACTGGAAGTTTAAACGCTTCAAAAAACCCTGGTATCAGGGCGACACCATTCCGGTGGGTATCGGTCAGGGTTACTGGACCGCTACGCCAATACAAATCATGAAAGCCATGACCACGCTTATCAATGACGGCGATGTCAAAACGCCGCATTTGCTGCTGAGTACCAAAGTTGACGGCCAGCAGGTGCCGTACAAACAACAGGAAACCACGCAAATTGGTGACATCCATTCCGGCTATTGGGAAATCGCCAAAGACGGAATGTACGGCGTGGCTAACCGCCCGAACGGGACTGCACGTAAATATTTTGCTGATGCGCCTTACAAAGCGGCGGCTAAATCCGGGACAGCACAAGTTTACGGTTTGAAAGCCAATGAAATCTATAATGCGCATAAAATCGCTGAGCATCTGCGTGACCATAAGCTGATGACCTCTTTTGCTCCGTATGACAAACCGACCGTGGCCGTGGCCGTGGTGCTGGAAAACGGTGGCGCAGGTCCGGCGGTGGGCACAATTTCCCGCCAGATACTCGACCATATTTTATTGGGCGACAACACGACACAATTACCGGCTGACGCGCCAGCGCCGCCGGGAACCGAAGGTGATTAACCGTCAATGACTGAGAACCAACAGAAAAGATCATTGTGGTCGAAAATGCATATCGACCTGACAATGTTGCTGATCATACTTGCGCTGCTGACGTACAGTGCGTTTGTCATGTGGAGCGCCAGCGGTCAGGACATGGGCATGATGGAGCGCAAAATCGGCCAGATCCTGATGGGACTGGTGATTATGCTGGTGATGGCGCAAATCCCGCCACGCGTTTATGAAAGCTGGGCACCCTATCTCTATATTTTTTGCGTATTCCTGTTGGTGCTGGTGGATGCCTTCGGCAGTATCAGTAAAGGTGCGCAACGCTGGCTGGATCTGGGGATCATCAAATTCCAGCCATCGGAGCTGGCGAAAATCGCCGTACCTCTGATGGTCGCGCGGTTTATCAACCGCGACGTTTGTCCGCCGTCGCTGAAAAATACCGCTATCGCCCTGGCGCTGATCTTCATCCCTACCCTGCTGGTGGCCGCGCAACCCGATCTGGGCACCTCGATTCTGATTGCCGCCTCTGGTCTGTTTGTTCTGTTCCTGTCCGGCATGAGCTGGAAACTGATCGCCGTTGCCGCGATTCTGGTTGCCGCGTTTATCCCGATTTTATGGTTCTTCCTGATGCACGATTATCAGCGTGACCGCGTCATGATGTTACTCGATCCGGAAAGCGATCCGCTGGGTGCGGGCTATCATATTATTCAGTCAAAAATTGCCATCGGCTCGGGCGGTCTGTCCGGCAAAGGCTGGCTGCACGGTACGCAATCGCAGCTGGAATTCCTGCCGGAACGACACACCGACTTTATCTTTGCCGTACTGGCTGAAGAACTTGGCCTGATAGGTGTACTGGTACTGCTGGGGCTTTATCTGTGCCTCATCATGCGCGGACTGGTGATTGCGGCCAATGCGCAAACCACTTTCGGGCGCGTGATGTCCGGCGGACTAATGCTGATCCTGTTCGTTTATGTCTTTGTTAACATCGGCATGGTCAGTGGCATTGTCCCGGTAGTTGGGGTACCTTTGCCTCTGGTCAGCTATGGCGGGTCAGCACTCATCGTGCTAATGGCAGGGTTTGGTATCGTCATGTCGATACATACTCATCGAAAAATGTTGTCAAAAAATTTATAGAGGTGAGCAATGCGTAAGGAGTGGCTTGGAGCTGTCATTATCGGTTTGCTGTTAAGTGGCTGTGCCACTGACGATACCCAGCAACAACAACCGGCACCGCAACAAGCCTACAACGGCCCAGTGGTGGAAATCGGCGGGGCTGATCCGCGTTACGAACCTTATAATCAGGGCACGATGCAGGATTATACCGTTAACGGTAAGACCTATAAGATAATCAAAGACCCATCCAATTTCTCTCAGGTCGGTCAGGCCGCCTGGTATGGCCAGGAAAATGGCGGCAATATGACCGCTATCGGTGAAGAATTCGACCCGACTGCCATGACTGCCGCTCATCCGACGCTGCCTATTCCTAGTTATGTTCGTGTCACTAACATGGCGACGGGCCGTATGCTGGTGGTGCGTGTTAACGACCGTGGCCCTTACGTGCCGGGCAAAATCATTGACCTGTCACAGGCCGCAGCAGATCGCCTGAATCTGACCAACAGTACTAAAGTTCGCATCGATTTCATCAACGTGGCACAGGACGGCACGCTGTCTGGCCCGGGTACAATTGGTACGACGGTCGCGAAACAATCTTACGCTCTGCCCTCGCGCCCAAGTTTAGGTGCCAGCAGCATGGGCACGCCTACGCTCAGCGCTCAGCCAGTCGATACTTCCGATGTGCGCCCGATCAGCAACAGTACCCTGAGCAATCCGAATGCTGCGCCATTAACCAATGACGAAGATAACGGCGGTGCGGTGGCCTCAGCGCCAACGGCGACCACTCAGTCGGGTAACAGCGGCGGCGGGTTTCTGAGCGCGCCAACACCTCTGCGTCAGGGCGTGTTAGAAGGCAGCGAACCTGTAGCAGCAGCTCCGGTTGCTGTCGCCAGCGCCGCACCGATAGCCGCTGCGGCGGCCTCTGCAGCACCTGCGCATACTTCGGCAATCCCAACTTCAGGCTATATGGTACAAGTTGGCGCACTGAGCAATCCTCAGAACGCGCAGTTGTGGCAAAAAAGCCTCAGCCAGCGTTTCTCTGTACCGGGTAAAGTGCAGGCGAATGGCAGCACCTACCGCGTGCAGCTTGGCCCTTTCAGCACCCGCCAGCAGGCTGAACAGCTGAAACAGCGACTGTCCAGCGAAGCCCAGCAGCAGTCCTTTATTACTGCCAGTATGTAATTTTAAAGACGGGGCTGTGGCCCCGTTCTTATCAATGCCCTTTGTTATAAATACCCGCTCTTATAAGTAAAAATCAGTAAGCGCCGGTAATCGAAGATGTCTGACTTATGACTCTTCTGCTATAGTGGCGCACGTTTATCACTTACTCCCACGGATGTTGTTGTCCCGATCATGAAACTTGTAAATACTTCACGTTTAGTCAAAAGCCTCGCATTTGGCACCGTAATCACTTTGAGTGCAGCGTCCGCCTATGCCGACGATGTTAATTTAAAAACAATGATCCCTGGCGTTCCGCAAATTGATGCTGAAGCCTATGTCCTGATCGACTACAACTCCGGTAAAGTTCTGGCAGAAATGAATGCCGACGCTCGCCGCGACCCTGCCAGCCTGACAAAAATGATGACCAGTTATGTTATTGGTCAGTCCATCAAAGCCGGCAAAATCTCCCCGACGGATATCGTGACCGTAGGTCAGGACGCCTGGGCGACCGGCAATCCGGTGTTCAAAGGCTCTTCCCTGATGTTCCTCAAACCAGGCGATCGTGTGCCGGTTTCTGAGCTGAACCGCGGGATCATCCTGCAATCAGGTAACGACGCCTGTGTGGCGATGGCCGACCACGTTGCCGGCAGCCAGGACGCTTTCGTCGCTATCATGAACAACTACGTGAACGCACTGGGTCTGAAAAATACCCACTTCGGTACCGTACATGGTCTGGATGCAGCCGGTCAGTACAGCTCCGCCCGCGACATGGCGCTGATTGGTCAGGCGCTGATCCGTGATGTGCCGGAAGAGTACGCCACCTACAAAGAGAAAGAATTCACCTTCAATAATATCCGCCAGATGAACCGTAACGGTTTGCTGTGGGATAACAGCCTGAACGTGGATGGCATTAAAACCGGTCATACTGACTCTGCAGGTTACAACCTGGTGGCTTCCGCAACCGAAGGCCAGATGCGTCTGATCTCTGCCGTCATGGGCGGTCATACCTATAAAGGCCGTGAAGTTGAGAGTAAAAAACTGCTGACCTGGGGCTTCCGCTTCTTCGAAACCGTTTCTCCGCTGAAAGCCGGTAAAGAGTTTGCCTCTGAACCAGTCTGGTTTGGCGATACCGACCGTGTTGCGCTGGGCGTCGAGAAAGATGCTTACCTGACTATTCCGCGTGGCCGCATGAAGGACCTGAAAGCCAGCTATGTGCTGAACACCCCTGAATTGCATGCGCCGTTGCAGAAAAACCAGGTGGTTGGCTCAATCAATTTCCAGCTTGATGGCAAAACGATTGATGAACGCCCTCTGGTGGTCATGAATGAAGTGAAAGAAGGCGGCTTCTTCGGTCGCATCGTGGATTACATCAAACTGATGTTCCACCACTGGTTCGGTTAAGTTGCTGCTTGAAAAAGTTTGCAACAATCCCCATATAACCGGTATAGATTATGGCTCCCGCTACGGCGGGAGTTATACTTTTAGAGACAAAACTTAATACGTTGTACAACACGCTGGAGTGCACATGAAAACCAAACTGAACGAACTGCTCGAATTCCCTTGTCCCTTTACTTACAAAGTAATGGGCCTGGCACAACCCGAGCTGGTGGACCAGGTTGTGGAAGTCGTGCAACGCCATGCGCCTGGTGACTACAATCCTCAGGTAAAACCGAGCAGTAAAGGGAATTACCACTCCGTTTCTATTACGATCACGGCCACTCACATCGATCAGGTCGAAACCCTGTACGATGAGCTGGGTAATATCGAAATTGTCCGCATGGTGCTGTAAGCCCTTTCTGACCGAGATGCGCGAAAGCCAATCTTCGCGCGTTTTCCCCTTCCCTGACTGACGATAACTGCCGTGCAACCATATAATCCGCAAGAACGTATCGTACTGCGCCAGCTTGGCCTTCAGCCTTATGAACCTGTTTCACTGGCTATGCACCATTTCACTGAGCACCGTAACGCTGACTCACTTGATGAGATCTGGCTGGTTCAGCACCCGCGCGTTTTTACGCAAGGCCAGGCTGGCAAAGCTGAGCACGTTTTAATGCCCGGTGATATTCCGGTTATTCAAAGCGATCGCGGCGGACAGGTGACGTATCACGGTCCCGGTCAGCAGGTGATGTACGTGATGGTCGATCTCAAGCGGAAAAAACTCGGCGTCCGTCAGCTGGTCACCGCTATCGAACAAACGGTGGTGGACACGCTGGCGCATTTTTCTATTGATGCCTATCCCCGTGCCGATGCGCCGGGTGTCTACGTCGATGGCAAAAAGATTTGCTCACTCGGATTGCGCATCCGCAAAGGCTGCTCATTACATGGTCTGGCCCTGAATATTGATATGGATCTGGAGCCTTTCCATCGTATTAATCCCTGCGGATATGCCGGTCTCGAAATGACTCAGGCCAGTCTCGAAAAACCAGGATTAACGGTTGATCAGGTCATGCCTGTTCTGGTGAAATCTTTTAACCATTGTCTCGATTACCAGCAGGTGGATTATCTTCCCTGGCAGGTTGAACACTACGCATCCCAGGTGCTGTGATTTTCCTTCCAGTGCCCTAATACTGCATAACTTATAACAAGAGTTACGGTTCATTTTGATTTAATATCATCCCGTTACTTTTTCAGCATCTCATCGCTTACGGATAAGCGCACTCCCCGGCCCCTCACTTGCCGGGACAGTCTTTTACACTGTCAGGAATGTTATATGGATAATAAAGATAGCAGTGCCAGTTTGCATAAACTTCGCAGCCTTGATCTTAATTTGCTGACCATATTTGAAGCGGTTTATATCAATAAAGGCATTGTACACGCCGCAAACGCACTCAATCTGACCCCTTCTTCTGTCAGTCAGTCGATTAAAAAATTACGTAATATTTTTCCCGATCCGTTATTTATCCGCGACGGACAGGGGATCAGCCCTACAGCATATGCCACCAATCTGCATAAACACATCAGTCAGGGATTCAGCTCTATTCTTACCGGCCTGGATTTCACCAGCGATAATGATAAATCCCGCGTTCTGACTATCAGCTGCTATCCGTTTATCGCGCAAATTACCTTTCCGCTGATCCTCCGTGAACTCGAGAAAATTAACAGTCACTACATTCTGCAACACGTGCCCCTTACCGACGCGGAAGATACGCTGATCCAGCACCGTGCAGATTTGGTTATTGATATCAGCTCGCAATTTAACCGGTCAATACAAAGCATCCGGCTGATGTCGGATAAAACAGTGCTTGTTTGCCGGCAAAATCATCCGGAGATCGACAAAACGCTAAGCGCAGAACAGGCTGCCAGCCAGCAATACGCCAGCGTCATGACAACTGTGGGGGATTTAAAACGAATGCAGTTTGAGATAGGCGAAGCCTTGCCTGACCGATTTGTCGCCTTTGCCAGTTTCAACGCGATTAATGTGCTTTCGATGGTCTCCGGTACTGATTTACTGGCTGTCCTGCCGGAGAGAATGGTTGATATTTTCATGCCCGCCTTCCCGGTTCAAAAATTGCAATGTGATTTACCGGTGCAGCCTTACGACATCATGATGATGTATAACAAGTCAGCGAAAAACGACAAAACGCTCAGCAAGATTATTCATGTGATCGGTGAAGCCTTCTCCCGACAGGAAACCGCTTCTGCGCTATAAATTTTCCATTTATAAAAAATATTTACACGTTGTTAACACCAAAAATTAATACACAGTGCATGATAAAAATCATTCTAATTTTCAATATGATGAATAGAAATTGGTGACGGGATTTTCGCTATTGCATGGATTTCAGGTTAAAAAATTGCAGCATTTAGCACTTCCGGCCATGACGAAGGGCTGAACGAAGGGATGCTTCAATGATATAATTTCCGCATTATTTCTACTTTTTTTGATGAATCAGCCAGTTCATTGAATGTCCTGAAAAAACTCGGATAACGAGTGACAAACCTGGAAGCTGCAAGATTATGAGTAAACCGATTCAGATGGAACGCGGCGTAAAATACCGCGATGCAGACAAGATGGCGTTAATCCCGGTGAAAACCGTGGTCAGTGACCGGCAGGAAATGTTACGTAAGCCGGCATGGATGAAAATCAAATTACCTGCCGACTCAACGAAAATTCAGGGCATTAAATCAGCGCTGCGTAAGAACGGCCTGCATTCTGTCTGTGAAGAAGCGGCTTGCCCTAACCTTTCCGAATGCTTTAACCATGGCACCGCGACCTTCATGATCCTCGGCGCTATTTGTACCCGTCGTTGCCCGTTCTGCGATGTGGCACATGGGCGTCCGACCGCACCAGACACCAACGAGCCGGAAAAACTGGCGCAAACCATCTCCGATATGGGCCTGCGTTATGTGGTGATCACTTCCGTTGACCGTGATGATCTGCGCGATGGCGGTGCCCAGCACTTTGCTGACTGTATTACAGCTATCCGTGCGAAAAACCCGACCATCAAAATTGAAACACTGGTACCGGACTTCCGTGGCCGTATGGATCGCGCACTGGATATTCTCAACGCCAGCCCGCCGGATGTGTTTAACCACAATCTGGAAAACGTGCCGCGCGTTTACCGCCAGGTTCGCCCTGGTGCGAACTACGAATGGTCGCTGACCTTGCTGCAACGCTTTAAAGAAGCGCACCCTGAAATCCCAACCAAGTCAGGTCTGATGGTCGGTCTTGGTGAAACGAACGAAGAAATCATCGAAGTGATGCGCGACCTGCGTCGCCACGGTGTCACCATGCTGACGCTCGGCCAGTACCTGCAGCCAAGCCGTCACCATCTGCCGGTTCAGCGTTATGTGAGCCCGGAAGAGTTCGATCAGATGAAAGAAGCCGCGATGGAAATGGGCTTCACTCATGCGGCCTGCGGTCCGTTCGTGCGTTCTTCTTATCACGCCGATCTGCAAGCCAAAGGCTTAGAGGTTAAATAAAGTCAGGCGTAGCGTTCAGACGCTGTGTTTTAACATTTTGTTACTTCTTATCGCAGAAAACAAAAAAGGTTGTTCGCAAGAACAACCTTTTTTCATGCCCGGAAAACGAGATTGAGTCAGACTCAGTCTTTGTGCTCTACGCGCTCTGCCGCTTTTTCTTCTGCTGTTTTTTCAGCAGATGCCGGAGCCGGATCATCATTCATGGCTTTCTTGAAGCCACGCAGTGCTGCACCCAGGTCACCGCCCAGAGAGCGCAGTTTGCTGGTACCGAACAACAGGACGATCAGCACGCCGACCACCAACAATTTAGTAATACTTAGACCTTCCATACATACCTTCTTTACACTGAGTGCTGGAATACAGCAGTGACAACTTGTCATTATTAACGGCCATTCGCGACGTTAATACAACCCGAAAATGTAACAGAACGGATCCAGAACTGTGCGCATTATAACCATAGTGAGCTATTATGAGCGTGAATAGCACACGCACAAAGTACTTCTGTCTTTATTTGCAGCAAAACAACGTCTAGTTTGATTTCGACCCGCTTTATCAACCCGGGTTTGCGAACCCTTAATGAGAACCGATGCCGAAAAAGCTTCATACGACTCTGGTTAACGATACTCATCATTCCGGACTGCGTTTTGCGAAACGGACTTACCTGCCCCGCATTGTCGGACTGGGCACAGGAACTTTTTGTGTCGGCTCGGTGATGGTTGAACATTCAACGCCAGGCTGGCTGTGGCTTTTGCTGTTTTTCAACGGTTTTATCTGGCCGCACCTTGCCTACTGGAAAGCAAAACGGTCGGCGACGCCGTTTAAAAGTGAAATTCATAACCTGCAGGTTGACGCGATTTTCGGCGGCATCTGGATTGCCGTGATGGGATTCAACGCCCTGCCCTCGGCGACCATTTTCGCCATGATGGGTATGAATAATATCTCCGCAGGTGGCAAGACGTTGTTCTTTCGCTGCGTTATTGCGCAGATTACCGTTGCGCTGGCATTACTGTGGATAGCGAAACTTCCTTTCCTGCCCGAAACCACACAGTTCCAGCTTTATCTCTGCTTACCGATGCTCATGATTTACCCGATTTTCCTCGGGAATGTCACCTACCGGACATCACGAAAACTCGCCGAACACAAACAGGCGATTATGCAGATAAGCGTGCGGGATGGTCTGACAGGGCTTTATAACCGCCGTCACTGGGAATCTCTGCTGCAAACTGAGCTCGAGAGTTTCCGGCGTTACCGGCACAAAACCACGCTGGTGCTGATTGATATCGACCACTTCAAAAGCATCAACGACAACTACGGTCACAGCGTTGGCGACCAGGCCATTATTTTGCTGGCTCAGGAACTGCAACAAACCATGCGTACCGCGGATATTATCGGGCGTTTTGGCGGTGATGAATTTGCGGCAATTTTACCGCACAGCACTAAGCTACAGGCGAAACGGGCGACAGAGCGGCTGCAAAGCCGCCTGGCTAATAGCCTGTTTCTGCTTCATCCCGAATTACAGATCCACATCAGCGCAGGAATAGCCGAATGCGATGATGCGCAGGAAACCCCGACGCACTGGCTGAATGCCGCCGATAATGCCCTGTACATCGCAAAGAAAAACGGGCGAAACCGGGTCGAAATAGCCGGTTAGAACGACAGATTTCCCGGTTTCAGCCCGTAATTGTCAGATGAAACGGCTGAGGAAAGCCTGCGTGCGCGGATGCTGAGGATTCACTAACACCTCATCCGCCGCGCCCTGCTCGACCACCACTCCGCGATCCATAAACACCACACGGTCAGCCGCTTCTTTCGCAAAACCGATTTCATGGGTGACCACAATCATTGTCAGCCCCTGCTGTGCCAGATCCCGCATGGTGGCTAATACTTCACCCACCAGCTCAGGATCCAGTGCAGAAGTCGGTTCGTCAAACAGCATCAGCTTAGGTTTCACCGCCAGCGCCCGCGCAATCGCCACGCGCTGTTGTTGTCCGCCGGAAAGATGACGCGGATACGCATCCGCTTTATCGCTCAGCCCGACTTTTTGCAGCAACTCGCGGGCATATTTCTCTGCGTCATGTCGGCTTTCTTTATGCACGCCGACCGGGGCTTCCGTAATGTTTTGCAGCACAGTCATGTGCGGATAAAGATTGAATTGCTGAAACACCATACCGATATCCCGGCGCTGGCGAGCAATGGCCCGTTCAGACAATTTATGCAGATGGTCGCCACGCAGCTCATAACCAATCTGCTCACCGCCCACCATAATCGAGCCACGATCAATATCTTCCAGGTGATTAATGCAGCGCAGGAAGGTGGATTTACCCGAGCCTGATGGCCCGAGGATCACCACCACTTCACTCGGTTTGACATCCAGATCAATGCCCTTCAATACTTCATTATCACCGTAACTTTTATGCACGTTGCGTGCCGTCACCAGTGATGCCGGTTCGGATGACTGTGCGCCGGATGGCATTTGACTCATAAGTCCTCCTTTCGGACCAGGCCCGGCGAATTAATGATCGGCGCGGCTTTTTCTTCCGCATTGGTCTGACGTCGTTTTACGTTAGGCAACGTCCGGCGCGTGCCGCGGGAATAATAGCGTTCAATCGCGGACTGCCCGAGGTTAAGCAATGACGTGATAAACAGATACCAGATAACCGCCACCATCAGCATCGGCACCACTTCAAAGGTGCGGTTGTAGATGGTTTGCACCGAATACAGCAGGTCGCCCATGGCGATAACGCTGACCAGCGATGTCGCTTTAATCATGCTGATCAGCTGATTACCCGTCGGGGGAATGATCGAACGCATTGCCTGCGGAATGATAATCCGGCGCAGCGCGCGCCCACGGCTCATGCCAAACGCCTGCGCGGTTTCGCCCTGACCGTTATCGACCGATAACAAACCGGCACGAATGATTTCCGCCATATACGCCGCTTCATTCAGCGCCAGACCGGCAATTGCCGCCGTCAGCGGCGTGATCAGATCATTGGTATTCCAGCTAAAATATTCCGGGCCAAACGGGATGCCGATCACCACCCGCGGGAACAGCGTCGACATGTTGTACCAGAACAGCAATTGCACCAGCAGCGGGGTACCGCGGAAGAACCAGATATACAATCCTGCTAATCTTCGCAGCAACATGCTGTCAGACAAACGGGCAATCGCCAGCATCAGGCCAATGAACACGCCGAGCACCATCGAGACCACGGTAAGACCCAGCGTCACGCCCAGGCCTTTGATGACAGTACCTTCCGTAAACCACTGCGCCACCACGTGCCATTCGAAATTAGGGTTGTGGGACACCGCCCAAATCACATCAGCTGCAATCAGCAGCACAACTATCCAGGCAATCCAGCGACCGTAGTGACGCGGTGCATGGGAAAACTCAACGTTACGTCGTGGATCCTGCGTATAGTCGTCCATGACTGCCGGCTTTGAACTATACGTTTTATCAGTCATTTAGCCTGCGCCTTTGCCAGGTTGATGCCCGGTGCCGGGATCATATTGCCTTCCAGCCCCCATTTTTTCATGATGATGCCGTACGTGCCGTTATCGAACAGTTTCTGATAACCGGCAAGGATTGCGTCACGTACCGGAGAATCTTTGGCAACGACGGTGCCCTGGAAGATATCGCCAAATCCGTTGGATTTGCCGGTGCCGGTCAGTTCAAGCTGGCCGTTGGCTTTTTCCACAAAATACGTCAGCGGTGCCTGAGAAGAGAAGAATGCATCGGAACGGTTTGAGCGCACGGCCAGAATAGACGTCGGCTGGTCACTGAAAGATTGCACCGTCACCGCCGGTTTACCGCCTTTGACGCACACATCCGATTGCTTGCGAATAACCTGTTCAGCTGATCCACCTGCCATGACGGCTATACGTTTGCCGCAGGTATCATCGAGAGAATTGATTTTTTCCGGGTTGCCTTTACGCACACCGAACACCACGTACTCTTTCACAAAATCGATGAAATCATTTTTCGCCTGACGGTCGGGATAATCACCAATCGGGCCGATGCCCATCTGGTAACGGCCTGCCGCCATACCGCTGAGAATGCCAGATAAGCCACTCACGGAAGCATGTTCAATTTTCACACCTAACACTTCAGCCAGTGCGTGCGCCAGATCTGCGCTTGCGCCATCCAGGCCATTGGCGCCGGTGACGATTTCATACGGAGGGAAAGACCCGTTGTTAACCGACGTCATCACGCCTGACTTTTGAATATCCGCAGGCAATTTAGCGTGGATCGCCGGATCCATCGTCTGCGTCGGGATTGACACATTTTCAGCAGCAAAGGCATTAATGGAAGATACGGAAAGTAATGCAGCGGTCAGAGCAGCAGCCTGACGTAGTTTTTTTGCCATCATTCTCTTATTTCCTCTGTCGAAAAAGTCGGTCTGTGAGTTTATGAATGTTGTGTTTTTATAGTGAGCGCCTTCCGTGGCGGATTTCCGGGTACTTCTTTAAGAAGCTTTTTATAAGGCTGTTTATTTTACTTTTTATATCAAAACAAACGCGTTCCCTGGTGAGGCGCGCGATACTGCTTAAAATCAGTGGCTACCGTTGAGGACCGGCAGCGAAAATCAGTCGTGACGTAATTGCGGTAAACCAAAACGGCGGTTTGCCAGCACCGGTAACACTTTGCGGGCATGTGCCAGACGATCTTTGTCCAGTTCAGCAAACACCAGCGCCGGGGCTTCTGCTGCGCGGGCGATAGCCACACCCAGCGGATCGACGACCATGCTGTTGCCGATATTGCGCTCGCCACACTCACCCACTGCCACCATATAAGTGGTGTTTTCCAGTGCGCGCGCCGTGACCAGCACTTCCCAATGCATTTCTTTCAGCGGGCCTTTGACCCAGGCGGCGGGCAGAACCAGTACGTCTGCGCCATCAAGCACCAGACGACGCGCCAGTTCCGGGAAACGCACGTCATAACACGTCATCAGGCCGACGTTAAAACCGGCGACATTGACCAGCGGCGGCACTTCATCGCCCGCAGTGACGTTTTTCGATTCCTGCGAAGAGAACGCATCATAAAGATGCAGCTTCTGATACTCAGAAATAATTTCGCCATTACGGATTGAAATCAGGACGTTATAGGCACGACCGTCCGGTGCGGGCGTGTGAACGCTCATCATGGTGGTCATCTGATTGCCACGACTGGCCGCCAGCAACTGGCTGACAAACGGGCCATCCAGCGGCTGCGCCGCTTTCAACACCAGATCCGGATCGGTGATATCACGCGCCAGAATACCTTCCGGCAATACCAGCAAATCCGCGCCTGCTTCCCGTGATTTCGCCATCAGCGAAAGACAGGTTTCGACGTTCGCTTCCCATTCACGGGAAACGGCAAACTGACCTAATGCAACTTTCATCTTTACTCCCCTGTCGCCTGAACATTCAGGCAAATGGTTAGATAGTATTGGCAAACTGCGGGAATAACTCCTGCGGAGTCAGTCGTTTAGCCGTCAGCCCCTGTGCATGTAATTCATGAGCAAAATCGTCGATCATCTTTTCGTTGGCTGCGTAACCGTTTGCATTCCAGTCCGCAGGTAAATCGACGACCGTGCGACGTAAATCGTCCAGTAACCACGGCGTGGTATCGGCATACTTGGCGCGCTTGTCCATCCAGACCTGATAAGAGCGGTCGATGATTTCACTCAGCGCCTGTGGCAGCCACGGGTGTTCTTCAGCCAGTGCGGGTTTAATCACCAGCAGGTGAATGCCCGGGATGTAACCGACGCGGTTAAAATAGGCCAGCTCGGCAGCACGGAAATCCGGCTGGAACTGACGGAAACCCGAGTCAGGCTTGAAGAAACCGTCAGGCATAAACGGCGTGAAAATGGCGTCCAGCCAGCCTTCCTGCAACAACTCCATCATCGGACGTTCTTCCGGCACCGCTTCAATACGACCTTCACGGCCAAAACCGGCCAGACGATCCACAATCGGGTGCGCGGCAGTCAGACGACCCACATACCAGTTCGCATCTTCAATGCCCACGCCTTCCAGCGCCAGCAGCGTACGGGTCCAGGTATTGCCGGAATCCTGCCAGCCGGTCAGGCCGATACGCTTGCCAGCCAGCTGGGAAAGTTCAGTCAGCGGACTGTCTTCACGGGTGATAATGCAGCGCTGACGGAAACCGCGCATCAGGAAATGCGGTATGGCCAACAAATCGGATTCGCCCCGCGCACGCCCTTGTGCGTAACGACTGAAAGACACTTCACCCGCATCGTATTGGTCGCTGGTGCCCAGATTATCGACCAGCGTACCCACACGATCGATTTCAAGAGTAAAGCCTTGCGGTTTGAGGTCGCCTAACGCCAGCGGCGTAAAATAATCCCAGTCACGAACAGCCAGCCTGATGGTAATCGTCACATCCGTCCCCTTAAGTGTCAGCATGGTTGATATGCAGAAAAACAACTGTGCGTTTACAAACTTTCCAGCAAACACACCAAATTCTTTTACGAAGGAGACCATCTTCATCGCAATGTGATTATTTTATCGCCTCCGTTGGCTAAGTTTGATACTAATGGCATAAATTAATATGTACAATAGATTCTTTGTTACTGAACAAAAGGCGAGAAAATGGCAGAAAATCCCCTCGAAAAAACGCTGGACGCACAATGGTTAGCGACGCAATTACAGGATCGTTCCATGCGGGGCATTGCGATTGAAACCGCGGCGATGATCCGTTCCGGGGTGATCGAAATCGGGACGCACCTGCCCGCCGTTCGCGAACTGGCGCAGGCGCTGGGGGTCAGTCCGGCCACGGTATCCGCCGCGTGGGGGCAACTGCGACGTCAGAAAGTGATCGCCGGTCGCGGGCGCAACGGCGTCTGGGTGTGCGGGGACATGCTTTCGCCAAGACCGGCGCGCTTTGAGAAAATCGGCAATTTTGGCGAACATATTATTGCGGATCTGGCGCTGTCCTCGCCGGACCCGGAGCTGCTGCCTAACCTGCTCGAAGCCATGCAACACGGCGTTGGTGCGGATAATCTCAACAGCTATCAGCGTGAAGCCATTGCGCCGTCATTGCTTGCAGCGGCAAAACTCGACTGGCCTTATGACGCACCCGCGTTTATGTCTGCGGACGGTGGTTTTGACGGGATGAACCTGACGCTGCAAACCTTACTGATGCAGGGTTCGGTGGTGGCGATTGAGGATCCGACGGCCACCCGTTTGCTGGATATGCTGGATAATCTGGGCGCACAGGTGCTCGCGGTGAAATGCGATGAGTTCGGTCCGCTGCCGGAATCTCTGGCTCAGGCGCTGCTGAAAAATCCTTCCGCATTTATTTACCAACCACGTACACACTCACATTGCGGCCACGCCATCAATGCAGAACGTTATGCTGCGCTGGCGGAAATTCTCAGCCAGAGCAATACGCTGATCATTGAAGATGACGGCATCGGGCAATTGTCCTGTTATCCGCCGGTGAGTATGGGCAGCCGGTTGCCTGACCGGACGGTACATGTCCGTTCTTATTCCAAAGCCTATGGCCCGGACTTGCGGCTGGCGGTGATTTCAGGTTCGAACGATTTAATCAAACAAATCAAATCATTCCGTAATTTTGGTGCCGGGTGGTCGAGCCGTATTTTGCAGGAAGCGCTGGCCTGGCTGATTAAAGATCCGAAAACGCAGGAAGGGATATCGCACGCCAAAAACGTCTATGCGCAGCGCCGCAAAGCCATGTCTGACGCTTTACGTATACGCGGCATTACCATTCCCGAACGCGACGGACTGGCGATGTGGATCCCGGTGCCCTCCGAGCAGTTCGCGCTGGTGACGATGGCTGCGCGGGGCATCGCGGTTCTGCCCGGCGAGCGCAGCCGCATCGGGCCGGGGCAGTTTATCCGTATCAGTACCAGTCAGGTGAAACCGGAGCAGGTAGATTTAATTGCTGATGCCCTGGTTCTGGCAATGGGAGCCTGATTGCTCAGGGTTTTTTGGGTAAATGCCTGAGCAAATATTTCGGCGACTCTTCGTATCGCGCCCGCGCATAGAACTGGTGGGCGCGCACGCGGCGGGTATGGCTGTGTACTTCCATACGGTCGCAGCCGCGTTCCGCCGCCAGACGCTCTGCTTCATCCAGCAGTTTCTGGCCAATACCTGCGCCACGACACTGGTCGCTGACGCATAAATAGCTCACCCGGCAGAACTCTCCGGCCAGCGCAATCTGCGGAATATAATGCAATGAGATAAAGCCCACCGCCTTGCCCTCGGCTTGCGCAACCAGCAGACAACTGTCCGGGTTAGTGGCCATTTTTACCACACGTTCTGCTACGGCTTCCGGCGTATTGGGATAATCCAAATCGCCGAGTAATTGCGCCAGAATTTGCGCATCTGAAACGACACCTTCTCTGATTAACATAGCGTTTTCCTGGTTACACACTGTTTCTGTATCGCGGCTACACAAGCCCTGTGACGCGAGGTAAACTTAGCGCCCGGCCCTTTCTGAATTCATCGCTTTTTTAAGGCATTACTATGTTTAGCACCTTACTTGCAGTCTTTATTGGCGGTGGTATTGGCAGCGTGGTTCGCTGGTATGTCAGCCTCAAAATGAACGGGATGAGCCCGGTATTACCGGTCGGTACACTGACGGTGAATCTGGTCGGTGCATTTATTATTGGCCTGGGCATCGCCCTTTTCACCCGTCTGACCCATATCGAACCGGTCTGGAAACTGCTGATCACCACCGGCTTTTGCGGCGGCCTGACCACCTTTTCCACCTTCTCCCTCGAAGTCGTATACATGTTACAGGAGGGTCGTTTTGGTGCCGCCCTGCTCAATATGGCGCTCAATCTTGCCGGTTCCCTGACCATGACTTTACTGGCCTTTATGCTGGTCAGCTGGTTTAGCGCGCACTGATCCTATCTTCCGGGGATGCCTTTTTTATGACAAAAGGCATCCCCGTGATAAATATGTGACACAGGTTCTTATCCTCCGCCGTTTCTTAATGTTTCCTTCATCTTCTGTGCAGATAATAGCGTCAGTTCACTCTGGTTTATTTTCGAGGTATGGCATGTTTTCTGTTCCAAAAACGTCTTCTGAGCTCCTGACTGTTGCTCTTTGTGTCCTGACAGTGGTTGCTTTTTTACAGGCCTACTTTGCATAACTCACTGTGATTTAGAACTTCCCCCTTTCCGTAAACGGCGCACTCCTCTGGATTGCGCCGTTTGCATTTCTGCGCCGGGCTTAATGACGCAGAAACGAAACGTCACTTTTCATTCCATTCATAATACAAATATTTACCTGTTCCTCCTTATTGCCTATACTTGAGAATGATCGTTCACAATCAATATCAGAAAAATTCTCAGGTAAATCATGCTCCCCCCACAACAATGCAGTAAAGACGCGCGCATCAGCGCACGACGCGACCAGATTATTGCCGCAGCACGCCTGTGTTTTCGCAAACATGGTTTTCATGGTGCAGGCATGGCTGAAATTGCGAAAACTTCACTGCTCAGTGTGGGACAGATTTACCGCTATTTCGCCAATAAAGACGCCATCATCGAAGAAATTGTGCGCCGCATCGTCATGAAAAAAATCAGGCTGATGACCGGCAATGCCCACAACCTGCAACAGGTGGCACACAATCTGGCGCACCGTAGGATTGGCAATCTCAGCGCGCCATATAAAGAAGAACAGTGCGCTGAACAAAAAGAACAGGCAGAAATTGACCACGCACTCATGCTGGAAGTGGCCGCAGAAGCTACCCGCAATCCTGCAGTGGAAAAAATCTGGCGCGATTCTGAAAAACAATTATTCAACGAAGCTAAGTCTCTGCTCAGTGCCACTTTCCCACAATTTTCAGAGACTGAAATGACGGCCAAAGTGGAAACTTTAGCGGTCATTTGTGAGGGCACCGCATTTCGTCGACTGACGACAGTTCACGCCGACGCAGAGCTTCTGGAAGCCATATACCATCACTATTTTCAGAGCCTCTTCGAAACGGATGAAGCCATCGGCGTAGAGAACTAGAAGTTGCTGAAAAAGAGGCAAAAAAAAACCCGCTTCGGCGGGTTTTTTAGAATTCGGCTAAAGTCAGATAGCGATAACGTTAGCAGCCGACGGGCCTTTGGCACCATTGGTGATTTCGAACTCTACGCGCTGGCCTTCAGCAAGGGTCTTGAAACCGTTGCTTGAAATAGCAGAGAAATGAACGAAAACGTCTTTGCTGCCATCTTCAGGGGTAATGAAACCAAAACCTTTAGATTCATTGAACCACTTAACGCTACCTTTAATCTTAGACATCAAACTTACCTTTACGTGAATGTTGGACACAAAATGTGTGTCAAATACAGTACAGCAACAGATTTAACTTTTGTCCAGAATTCTGATGGCAATAAGCGATAAAGCTCTCACTCTTCGTTTTCTGTTGCATTTTTCTTCTGCCAAAAAGGCGTTTAATAGCCTTATGACATCAAACAGTTAGAAAAACGAATCGTCGTCGTTGCTGTAATCATCCGAATCGAAACTGTCAGAACCGAACCCCAGATCCGAATTATCGTTGCGCAGTGAAGCATCTTCCCAGGAAGGCTGACCGCTGTCGAAGCTTTGATTGTTGTCAAAACCCTGACTGTTATCGAACCCCTGATTGTTGTCGAGGAAACTGCTGTCAGCCGGATTAAGATCCTGCACCGGTGGTTCTTCGATAATATTGACGATTTCCTGCGGCTGGCTGTGATGGAACATGCCGGTCAGCATATCGGCCAGCACCACACCGCCCGCGACACCCGCCGCAGTTCGCAATGCGCTGCCTAAAAAGCCCGGCTGCGATGGCGCGGCCTGCGCCGGAGTCTGCTGAGGTTGTGAAGCATATTGCGGTTGCTGAGGCTGAGGCTGATTTCCCCACGCCTGAGTGCCTGGGATCGGCTGACTGCCCTGCGACGCCTGACGCGGTGGCGCAGCCTGTGAGGAACCGCCGCCAAACAAACCGGCCAGGAAACCGCTGCTTTGCGGTTTGGCGGTTTGCGCCTGCTGCTGCAACTGCTCGTTCTGCTGTTGCAGTTCCTGCATCTGCGCATTGAGCTTGGTCAGCGCCGCTTCCTGAATAATCATCGCCTGCGCCATGTAATACGGGGCAGACGGTTGCTGACGAATATGGGCCTGAATCACACGCTCAGCTTCCGTATCACGCGGTGCTGTATTGGACTCAGCCTGTTGTAAGCGACTAAAAAGCCCGTCAATTAAACGCTGTTCTTCAGATTGCATAAGTTCACCTTATTGATGTGTCGTACGACGCCATAAACGATGCCCGCCGGCGTTATGCAGATACAGTAATACAGTTATATTTTTGTATGAATTAACGGAGTGTCAACAAATGTGACGGAGGTAAAGTTCGTGCAGAAAGTACGCGGAGGGATTGAAAATCCGCCTGCAAGATCACAGGCGGAGTCATTAAACGTAAAGTGCTGAGATATGTCAGATGTTACTTTTTCGGCGTCCAGCCCAGAATGAAATCCTGGTCCGGCAGATGAGTGAAGTTACGCACGATATCGTGGTAGGTTTTCGCCGGATCTAAATCTTTGAACTGTTCCGGATAGATAAATTTCGCCAGATATTCCATACCAACAATGTTGTACGGATGGTTGTAGAACTGGTGATAAACGCCATAGACGTGCTTATCGCTGACTGCCGGGATCTGCGCAACGCCGGTGCGGGAGAGCAGCACTTTGGCTTGTTTATCCACGTCCGCCTCATTCGCGCCATAACCGAACGGCAGAATGTGCGTCACGGAACCGGAAGCCGGACGCGCCGAACCGGTCATGATGTAAACGTCTGGTTTCATGCTGATGACCTGCTCCAGAGAAACAGTGCCCGATGCACCCGGCAGCAGTTTAGAACCAATATTATTGGCATCCACGGCCTGGATCAGCTTGCCCCAGCCAGCGTTCCCGTGGGTAAAGCAGCAGGAGTCGTCACGGCCGGCAATCGGTTCGATGAAGACGTTTGGCTTGGTTTTAATGGCCGAAACCACTTTCTGGATGTTATGGAAATGCTCGTTATAAAACGCGGTATAAGCGCGGGCATTGTCTTCCTGGTTCATCACTTTACCCAGCAGCTCAATGCTCGGCGCCGTGTCTTTGGCCGGATCCAGTTCGTAATCCACGAACAGCACCGGGATATGCAGAGCGGCCAGTTTTTCCAGCACGCCAGCCTGTGCCAGCGAGTCTTTCGCACGCACCTGAGCAATCATCAGATCAGGTTTTTTAGCGATGACCGTTTCCAGATCCACCTGCCCTTTATCGCTAAATCCCATATCGAGGATTTCCGCTGAGTCAGGCCATTTGCTTTTCAGCATGTCCCAGGTACCGCTGTCGGTTTTCTTCAGCAGGTTATTCCACGCCACCACATGCTGGAACGGATTGGCTTTATCCAGAACGGCCAGCGCCAGCAAATCACGCCCGTCCTGCAAAATCACACGCTGCGGTGCTTTATCAATGGTGACTTTTTGCCCGGCCATATCGGTCACGGTCAGCGGATAGGTGGTAGCAAACACTGAGGATGAGGCAGCCATCAGACCTGCAACAGACAGCACGCGAGCGGTGTTCTTTAACATGCGATTACCCGAAGATGAGAATGAATAAGAAATGATTTTGATAATTGTTATCAAATGAAGTTGAAATAATAAACAAGGAAGGATTGGCGGGGCAATGTTTTTACAAAAAATAATGGCGGATAAAACATGTCGAAATATTAACGGGATACCGTAATGGCATCCCGTTTGGCTTAAGTCCGCGGATCGCTGCACTGGTGCTATTCCTGGACTTTGCGCCCCAGGAAATGCAGCAGAAATTCACTCACCATCACGCGTTTAAACGCTGACTGCGCCTTGTCTGCCGCCGCACTGTGGCCTCCGTCGGTGTTCTCATAAAAATACACATCCGGAATGCCCATCGCCTGCATTTTGGCCGCCATTTTGCGTGCATGGTCTGGCCCGACGCGATCATCACTGGTGGCGGTGGTAATCAGTACCGGCGGATACTTTTTCGTCGAATCAAGATTATGGTACGGCGAAAACTCACGGATAAACGCCCACTCTTCCGGCTTTTGCGGATCGCCGTACTCAGCAATCCATGAAGCACCTGCCGAAATTTGCGTATAACGGTACATGTCCAGCAGCGCGACCTCACAGACAATCGCCCCGAACAATTCCGGATAGCGCGTCAGCATATTGCCGACCAACAAACCGCCGTTGCTGCCACCCTGTGCGGCCAGATGCGCCGGTGACGTGATCTTGCTGGCAATCAGTGCTCTGGCGACACAAGCAAAATCTTCATACGCCCGCAGACGTTTTTCTTTCAGCGCCGCTTTGTGCCATTCCGGCCCGTACTCGCCGCCGCCACGGATATTGGCGACCACGAACACGCCGCCGCGATCCAGCCACGCCACACCACTGACGCCGAGATAATACGGATCCAGCGAGACTTCAAACCCCCCGTAACCATAAAGCAGCGTCGGATTTTGCCCGTCGGAAACCACGTCTTTGCGGCAGATAACAAAATACGGGACACGCGTGCCGTCATCAGATTGCGCGAAATGCTGACTGACCTGATAACGGGACGCATCGAAATGCGAAGGATCCTGCTTGAGCAGTTCAGCCTCCACTTCCACGCCGTTATCCAGATTACCGAGCGATAAACTCGCCGGTTGCAGGAATCCGCTGACCGTCACGAAATATTCATTGGTGTCGTCATCCACACCCCAGGCATGAATTTTACTTAGCTCCCCTACCTTGCCGAACGGTTCGCGCCGCCATTCACCGTTTTCCGGTGTCAGCACTTCAAGGCGGTTCACCACATCATGCGTGATGCTCAGGATGATGTGATCGCGGGTAAAAGAATAACCGTTGAGCTGGTCGCGGGTCGCCGTCACACCGCTGAGAGAGGAGTGCGCCCCCGGTATAAACAGCGGTTTCAGCGCGCGATCACCGGCCAGAAACGCATCAAAGTTTACCGTCAGTAGCGAGCCGGAAGGCCAGGTTTCGCCATTAATCTGCCATTCACTGGAAGGCTGAACCAGCAACCAGTCGCGCCAGGTACTGAATTTGGCATCAGTGGGCAGGTCTATTCTGGTCAGCTCTTTTTGCGCATTCAGCACATAGGCTTCGCGGTGATAAAAGTCTATAACGCGGACCACAAAATCGCGTTCGAACCCTTTAAAACTGTCGTGATAACCGACCGCCATCATGTCTTTTTTATCGGCACTGAACATCGTTTTGGCTTCTGAGAGCGGTGTACCGCGTTGCCAGATTTTCACAATGCGCGGATAACCGGAACCGGTCAGTGAGCCTTCACCAAAGTCAGTGGCGACAAACAGATGGTCATTATCAATCCAGCCGGTACGGCTTTTAGCGACAGGCAGGAAAAAGCCGTCAGTGACAAATTCCAGCGTCCGTAAATCAAACTCGCGTACTTCTGAAGCGTCGCCGCCGTCCGGTGACAAGAAAATCAGCGCCCGGTTAAAATCTGGCTTGAGTGCAAATACGCCGTGATACACCCAGTCTTTGCCTTCGGCTTTACTCAGCGCATCGATATCCAGTACCGTTTCCCACTTCGGTTGCGCTTTACGGAATTCTTCAAGCGAGGTTCTGCGCAATAATCCTTTTGGGTTCTGTGCATCCTGCCAGAAGTTGTACCAGTCATTGCCGCACTTTGAGACGACGGGGATCTGCTCCGGAGAATTCAGCCCTTTCAGCACTTTTTCGCGCAGAGGATTAAATTCGCTGCTTTGGGTAAAAGCCGCCAGCGTAATGGCGTTTTGCTCATGCGCCCATCCGAGCGCTTTTTCGTTGCGTAATCCTTCCAGCCAGATGAAATCATCCTTCGGCACAGATAATGAATCAGTTGTCATGATGTTCAGCCCTGAAAATCAGAAAGGATTCAGAAATACCTGTTTTGTCGTTGTCATTTCAAGTCTTTTTGCTTTCGTTTTCGTTTCTAAAGTCCATTTCCGATAAATGCATTTTGTCCTAATTCATTCATTCTGCGATCTGCGAAAGTTCTTAGTGCCTCTTTTGTGAGTCAGTTCAAGCAATGAACCTATCGGAACGCCTATAAAGAAATCATTACTTTGTGATGACAAAACATGACGGACTTTTGAGTTAAAAAAGAGGCAGAAAGACTCACGAGAAATCAGACAGTAACAAGAAAGGAGTGAGAATATGGAATGGAAAATCATAGATATCCTGAATATCCCGCAGACGGGACTCAAGTATATCTGCATCCAGGCATTCAGAAATCTGAAGCTGATCCTGTCTGTGGATAACGATTTCACCCTGAAAACCGGTGATACTTTAGAGATCACGCCGGAAGGCTATTCCCTGAATCATCATCAGGCGCAAAGCCTGAAGATTCACAAGATGATGCCCTATTGTCAGCAACGCTGGCAGTCACTTTCCATTCAGTAATCATCGGCTGATTATTGAGAAATTAATTGAAAGAACAGAAAGACCGGTTTCTAAACCGGCTTCTTAATTTGCTGTCTTCTTGAATCGGAAAGACCATCGTGCCCGCCCAATTCCTGCTGCGGAACATCCTGCCAGCGGTCTTTGCGCGTCGCTTCGTATTCCTGATTGAGCGGATAATAAATCCGGTTTTCCGGTTTATTAGCTTCACCCACGACCAGCAACCGCACTTCCTCATCGGTATTATTGATAAAGGTATGGCAGATCCCGGTACCCTGTGGAAACGCCACGGCGTCGCCCGCTTTCAGCCGGTATAATGTGCCGTTGATCCAGACATCAGGATGCCCTTCCAGCACATACGCAAATTCGTCTTCTGAACTTTCGGCATGGGCATAACAGGTGCGACGGCCGGGTAACAGACGTTCATGATGGATGCCAATGCGCGTCAGCCCGAGCGTTTTCCCCAGCGGCGCGCCAATCGACATCAGCTCATCATCGCCGGGATAATTGCTATCATCAGCGCCTTCGAGCTCAGTCCAGTGACGGATAAAATCAGGTCTTTCCTTGCTCATACCACCTCCGCGTAAGTTTCAGGCTCAGTAAAGTGAAGGAGATTTCTGCTGCATCGAATAGGCACTCTGGGTCTGAACTGTTTCTTTTGGTAAACAGGCGAAGCGGATATGCATTGTTTCGCCGTCATCACTTTCGCCCTGCGTCTGGAATTTGCCGTTACAGAATTCGAAGATCTTCTTGTAAGTATCCGCGCGGCGGTGACGTTCAAGTATCGAAAACACCGACGTGGTATAACTCGCCTCGCCCAGTGCAAAAGATGCATCAAAATTCGCCGGGCGGTACGTTTCGGCGCCTACGGGTTTATCTATTGATGTACATCCGGCCAGTAAAACCGTTACTGCAACTGCTGCCACCATCATTATTTTACTTTTTTTCATTTTTCATCCGGGAAAATATGTGTTCAGTAGAGTTATGCTACGGCTTCGGCCCTGCCCGCGCTGCCAATACTGTTTTTGCCATTGCGTTTTACATTCACCAGCGCACGTTCCGCTGTCGCCAGCCACTGGTTGTAATTCTCATGATGTTTCGATGTTGCCACGCCAATGCTCAGCGAACATTGAAAACCCTCATCCTGCGATAAACGAATTTCGGACGTTTTCAGTAATAACCGGTATCCGACGGCATAAGCTTCTTCTTCTGAAATGCCCGGCAGGATAACCACAAATTCATCGCTACCGAGAATAGCAGGAAAATCATTCTGCCCCGTTTCCTGACGCAAAATAGCGGAAACCGATCGCAAAACATAATCACCCGCCTCTCGTCCGAATAAATCATTCACCATTTTCAGATCATCGACGCCCAGCACCATCAGACAGGCAAGGTCATGTTTAGAACGTTCAAATTCCAGCATCAGTCGCCGGTCAAGCAGCCGCCGGTTGGGTAATCCGAGAAAAGGATCCATCAGCGCTGACTTTTCCAGCTCATGCTGTTTATCGCGCAGCTTTCTTGAAATTGAATAATTAGCGGCGCTGAAAGCAATAATATAAATCGTCGAAAGAGGCAATGTCAGCCATAACGTCCGGTCGGTGACGGTGGTGTAGAAAGTCAGTGCGGTGAACGGCCAGCAAACAATAAATCCGATGCAGTAAAACAGCGCCGCGCGACGCAGTAATTGCCAGCCTCCGGCAGAGAAGCGGTCAGCAATCAGAATGGACGTCAGCACCGCCGAGGGCAGCAGACAAACGCCCATCTGCGCCACCCACGCGCCACCGGCAATCGCATCAAAAGCCAGGTTTCGAAATTCTGCCTGATTGGGTTGTTTCGAACGTTGGGAAATCAGCATCGCGAGATGTGGCCAGATAAAAGCATTCAGCGTCAGCAGTGTGACCGCAACCCAGGAAGCGCCGCGTTCCAGCAGAACGGAAAGGATCGGGAAAAAGCACAGAAACGTGCCCAGCATGCGCATAAAGTATATTCGGCGTAAAAAGCGATCTGAACGCTCGCGAACGAGGCTTTCACCGGGAGAATAATATGGCATACCTGAAACGACTCTTAAGTTGATGTCTATTTATAGTAGTCGAGTTGGTTATCGGAGAGCTACTGAAAGCATGGGTTTTAATGGCCCGAACAGCGGGGTTTTTAGGCTTAAATAAGAGGCATTGATCGTTAATCAGGGAATTTAGGTTAAACAACGAAATCCTGACCAGCAATACCGGACAGGATTTGAGTGAACGCAGCCCAAAAGCTGCGTCCTGAGGCAGGGAGGTAAATTATCTGGAGTACTGAGCGTCAGTCACTTTTTCCATCCACTCAACCGGACTGCCGTTAAGGGATTCGGCAATGGCGATATGAGTCATGGCATTCTGCGGCGTAGCGCCGTGCCAGTGTTTCACCCCTTCAGGGATCCACACGATATCTCCGACATTCATCTCACGGATTTCGCCACCCTCTTCCTGCAACCAGCCGCGCCCCTGCGTGATAATCAGCGTCTGACCCAGCGGATGCGTATGCCATGCAGTGCGGGCTCCAGGTTCGAAGGTCACGGTCGCGCCACCAACGCGGGCAGATTCGGTACCGCTGAAAGGTGAATCGATACGCACTTTACCGGTGAAGTAATTCTCCGGTCCCTGTTGTGAAGGGACGGAACCGCTTTTGGTGATTTTCATTTTGTCAGTCATTTCATTCTCCGCTTCGGCACAGGCTGCCGTTGTCTTAGTCATTGTAAGTTCACAATAACGCCGTTGACTGGCAGCAACCAGAGGACAAATCAGAATGGCGTTATGAATTTCATTCATTAATTGACTGGATCTAAAATTCAGAAGAGGTGATTTCTTTATTAATATCGAAAGCAACCTGCATGAAATGATGTTTTAACCGCTGAGGTATCATTCATTTGCAAATACAGATTGCCTTGCGAATATTTTCACTTATTTATCAGGGTGCCAAAGAATGCTGCAAACTGATCAGATTCTGAGGCACAACGCGGATTAAGCCCCCACGCGGGCTGTCGATATCGGCAATCAGTGCCATAGAAAGTGACACCATCAGCGGAAGAATAAACAAATAGGCGCTCTTGGCTGAATTACTGCGCGCACCGTACCCCACCAGCATGCTGCTGAATAATGCGATAACCATCATCAGTATCCATGCTGATACCGGGATCCGGTTCCACCACGCAGCCTGCGTGTAGCCCTGCGTATTAATCACATCGTTCATGCCGGAAACCAGCAAAGCCACCACCGGAGTAGGATTGCTTTTCGCCTCGGTTAATACAGACTGCCAGAGCTTAGTTTCCAGCTCCCCCGTTTGCGTACTGATTTTCTCCAGCTCTTTCGGAGCACGGGTCTGATAGAACGCCAGCCGTTGTTCCAGATAATCTTTCAGCAGCTGACGGATATTCCCGGCATTGCCTTCCTGCGCCAGATCCGCACGCAAATATTCTGTTCCGATGGCATTGGCTTCTTCTTCTTCGTAGTTTTTTCGCTGATCATAACGGCTGACCGCCATGGAAAAACTGAACCCGATCAGCAGCGCCAGCAGCGTTAACGTTGCAGCCTGCACGATGCCAAAATCTTCCAGTACATCATTATCGAGTTTTTTCTGGCGACGTAATAAAAAGATACTTCCACACCCACCCAGTGACATCAGAGCAAAACAGGCCACAAAAAAGAAAGCCGGATGACTTAACAATGGCTGCATAGACATTCCTTCAAAGACGTTGAAAATTCGGGATAAACCTGATTTGCGCCTTTCAAGTATGGCTCATTTTTAAAAAGTACACGGGGAGAAAATGAAAGCAACCGCTTAATATCTTGAAGGAATACGGTTAGAAGTGCAGAAACTGCCCCTGAAATACTAAAAAGTAAAGTCAGTTATCTTGCACGTTATGGCGGATAACCCTGCACGGATTACCGCAGGCGACTGCGCCCGCAGGTACAGAACGGGTCACCACGCTGCCTGCGCCAACCGTGCAGCCGTCGCCCAGCGTCACGCCGGGTAAAATTACACATCCGCCGCCAATCCAGACATCATTTCCGATACTCACCGGCTGTGCGCTGCCACTATGTTCACGTCGTAAATCAATATCCAGCGGATGCTGCGCGGTATAAATTTGCACGTCAGGCCCGATAAAAACGTTATTCCCAATCGTGACAGGTGCACAATCGAGTAAGACAAAATTAAAATTGATGAAAACATTATTGCCGAGAACGGTATTGATGCCGTAATCAATGCGCATTCCCTTCTCGAAATGAACATTACTGCCCACCTCACTAAATATTTTTCTGATAAGCGTATCTTTCTCAGCCCCCTGACGGGCGTTCAGCGCATTAAATTCATCCACTTTATCGCGGGTCTGAAAACGGATTTCCCGCAGCTCTTCATCATTAATGTGGTAATCCAAACCACGTGTCATTTTTTCTAATTCACGCATTAGCCGCTCCCTGAAAGTATTCAACGGTTACGATAGGCAAAAGTCACCGGCAGGGTGAGAGCAGGAAAGGCACATATATACACAATCGTGCTATGCGGGATTTTTTGTGACGGGGATCAACCGAAGGGAAAGAAAAACGCCCGCAAAAAGCAGGCGCTGATTCATATTGCCATTTTATTTAACGGCATCAATAAAGGGTAAAGTTCCGTTCGGAAGAACGGTGGTGGGTAATACCCCGTTCCAGCGTTCGGCCTTGGTTAACTCCACCAGATTCTGATTGCTGGCCAGCGCTTGTGCACGGGCTTTGATTGCGGTGGCTTCCGCCTCGCCCCGCAGACGCGTACTTTCGGCCTGCGCTTTGGCCTGAACCAGTTGTGCATCCGCTTCAGCTTGTGCCTGAGTGACACGGATTTGCGCCTGTACCTGCTCTGTCGACAGTTCCTGCTCACGAGTTTTCACCTGGACTTCTGCCGTCATTCGGGCTTCCACCGCGCGTTCATAAGCTTCGCTAAAATCGATATTTTCGACCTGAACGCTGTCTATTGTGACCGGGCCTACCACATTCTTTTTAATGGCGTTCGCAATATCCGTGACCAGCTGTCCGCGATGCTGGACAGCATCCACTGCCGTATAGCCACCGAATACATTCTCGACCTGAGTGGGAACCTGACGACTGATTAAACGATCGTTTAATCCGACATTATTCTGATACTGGCTGTAAACTTTCGCGACTTCTGTCGGCGGCACATGCCATGACACCGAGACTTTCAGCGTTGCGGCCTGCTGATCTTTACTGTACGCCTGCATCTGGTCGTAGACGCTGACCTGACTTTGCACAGAAATAAACTTCACTTTTTCAAATAAAGGCATTTTGAACGATAAGCCAGGCTCAATAACTCCGACGAGCGCACCATTACGTAACAAAACACCGCGCTCAGTTTCATCAACGGAATACCATGCTCCAAACATAATAATAACAAACAGAATTCCCCCTGTGATTAAAGCAGAGAGTTTTAATTTACTCATTGATAAACCATCCATATCTATCTTTAGCATTTCAGCACCCTAGCATTGACAATAAGAATATTACCTTCGGGTTAATGTTTTCTGAAGCCTTAACGGAAAGGTGAATCCAATGGCACTTCTGCATCCGGCTGACGCGTTATTCTGTTTCGCAAATCGCGGCGGATCATTTCAATCGTCCAGAACCAGAAGATATGTCCCAGCAATTCTGAAATATATTCATCCAGCGGGATCCCTGATAATGGCGGTGACAGGTGCAGTAACGGGATAAACATCCAATGTACAGCAACGGTCGCAATGATACCGGCCATCGCACCTTGCCATAATTTCACTTTCGGAAAGACTTCAGCAACCAGACACTAGCCAATCGCGAAAGTCAGAGAGAAAATGATATGCGTAATATGCACAGGATTAATAATGTGTTCGGAAAAGTGAAAAATAGTCTGCGTCGGATCGATACCCAGATAATCCCTCAGGAACAGATACGGTGGATTAAATTCATCGCGTCCTCCGGAGAAAGTGCGTGGTGGTAAAGGCACCTCAGCGCCCCATTTTACAAATGCCGACAAGATACCGGCAATAATACCGACAAATAAGGCGACACCGTACCGGCGACGATCAGGCGTTGTCATAGCAAAAAACTCTTTTATTTTCATAAATCCCCCAGTTGTAATGTAAAAACCCTCCGAGAGAGTAAGACCTTACTGTTCTGCCTGGTTGATCTTTGTCAGTATTTAATTATATTTTTCGACAGAAAAAGATATTAATTCCATTATCGGTAGGATTATATTCACTATAAAATAAACCTAACCGCTAACTATCACATTAACTAATTAATATCCTAACCATGCTTAGCCTGGATATTACCCATGCAAATCGGGCTTATACTGTCTAAGCCCGTAGCAGATGCGCTGAAAACTCGCTAACATTCCCTAAGGCATCATCCATTGGCAGCAAGAAAGGTTCATCGATAATGACGACTCAGACACCTGAAACGCCGGTTGCGGCAGGGACAATTTTTAGCGCAGCCGGTCTGCAATTTCTCAATAAGCTCGGACAAAACAACACCCGTGACTGGTTTAAAGCTAATCAGGATGAATACGAGAACACGCTGAGAACCCCTGCCCTGCAGTTTATTGAGCAAATGCAGCCAGAGATTATTGCCATTTCGCCGAGGCTGACCGCCGTTTCGAAGAAAGTCGGCGGAAGCCTTATGCGCCCGCAGCGCGACAGCCGGTTCAGCAAAGACAAAACGCCTTACAAGACCAATGTCGGGATTCAGTTTCGTCATTTTCAGGGTAAAGATGTTCACGCTCCGGGGCTCTATCTGCACATCGCCGAAGACGGATGTTTTATTGCGGCAGGGATCTGGCATCCGGAATCGAAAGCATTAAACGCCATTCGCGCATGCATTGACGAAAATCCGAACGCTTATCAGAAAGCATTGAAGACATTGCACGATAACGGATTTGTGATGGATGGCGACAGCCTGAGTCGTCCGCCAAGAGGCTTTGATAAAAATCATCCGTTGCTGACAGAGTTAAAACGCAAAGATTTCATCGCGGTTAAAAACATCGCCTTTGAGGATCTGTGCAAGCCAGATGTTGTCGATTTTTGCGCTGAGCAGTTCAGACACTGCGCGCCACTGATGGCATATCTGTGTTTTGCGCTTGAGCTGGATTTCTGAGCCACTATGAAATAATTCGTTGTGGAAGACATTTTCTGTCCCCGCGATGAGGCCTTTATGAAAGCTTCCGGTGATAACCTGACGCGGTCATAAAGTAAGCAACCGATATTGAAATATGACCAGAGGGGAATTCGGTGTGACTGGACGCATTGACTACCAGATTGAGAAATACCTTTTTTCTGAAGCGGCAAAACACCCTCGCCTTATCCAGCAATGGAAAGATGTCATTGCCGAATGTCAGGAGAATAAGGCGGGTGCAGCAGAGCGTCTGCGTATCGCACTTCTCAATGTAGATTATGTCACCAGCTTTGAGCTTCCTTTCAGGCTTCTGCTTACCCGAGCCCCCCAACTCATTGACAGCGTGCGCGATGAATTGCAACTCAGTCAAAAAAATGTGCTGTTTAATGGCAAGCGCTTTGGCTGCGTCTACAGTCTCAAAATGGATCTGGGTGGGATACCGGACGAGTTTCAATACCATCTTACGACGCGAATCCGGCGCATTGATGCGACAGGTTTAACGGAAGCCACTTACCGGGAAATAGCGCAACAAACAAAAGCACCGCGTGAACGTCTTCGTTTGTCGCTGGAGGCCGGGCTGGAGGTCAATCCGCTGGATGGGCTTTTTTGGTTCGGACTTCAGCGTATTGCGGCTGATGTACAAAGGCTGAGAAAAACAGGGATGGCAATAGCAACGTCTGAAGTCGAGGTATTTGATACTCTGACAGGAACAACAAGGCGCATTCCGGCGTACAGGCTGAAGGCGTAAATACGCATTCAACAATATGAATTTCAAATAATTAAGTTATCTGTGTGATGTTGAATCTGGTAGTAGCGGCTGGTGTGTTCTGACTGGTGAGAAATTTTTTTCTTCGAAATGGTCCCTACAGGGTTAGATATAAATAGCTAATAAGCTGTTATTAAACACAATATAAATACAATATCTTTCTACATACCCCCAAAGATACCCCCAATTGTTTTTGTGTGGCTCTTTTTATGACGTTTTCCATCTGTTTTGAAGGTAGAAAAATCATGACTAAAATTTTCTCGTACCCTTATTGTAGGATAGATGTATCCACAGTATGTAATCAGCCAGCCATGAGAATGGTAGCCCTCAAAAAAGAAACACTCAGCTACTTTGCATCAGATAAACCCAGCTCACTAAGGATCCATTATTCAATGAAACATAAACTTTTAGCCGCCGCCCTTATGTTCGCCTTGCCTGCAGGAGCAACCACCACTCACTTAATAGTCTGCGAACCTGCCAATAAAAATGACCAATCAGCTACTGGTATTTGGCCTGCCCCGTATCTATCGCAAAGTAAACTTTGCTTTAACATGAAAGCTCAGTCAGGAAGTACATGCGTCAAAAATGGGCTTACAACAACATGGTTCAGCGAGGCAGTTATAGTATCCATCGATGGTGAGTCGCAAGGTCGGGACGATACATGGTTTAGAGTGGTAAGGCCGGTTATTACTGATAAAGAAATTGAGTACACAATTGAAGCATCTAGAAATAGGAAAACTTGGGGTGCGATGACCCATGTCTCAATAAATCGAATCTCGGGGCATGCTGTGGATTGGTTGATCAATGAACACGGGGGTACATCTTACGATTGCCATCTGGAAGGGAAAAAAATCTGATACAGCTTTGCTTTAACACTGTGCTGATGGTTATTGCGATGGAGTCCATACGTTCTTTTGTCTGGCGCTTGTGTTATTCGGGGGCGGTACGCACTTCTTTATCCGTTTCGTATTTCCCGGAAACTCGCTTTCACTTTGCGTACCATGCTCGCTGCGTTCAGGTCTGGCGCGGGATTATGCGGTACGCACTTTGCGGTTGCGTTCTCACTGCGTACCAGTTTGCGTACCGAGTAAGTTACCGGCGCGGCGCAGTTGGTAAGCAAGCAATTCCTTACATCTATACGTTGAAGCTGCCATGATTCATGATATTGATTGTCACAGTACATGCAGGTTTCGAGAACAGGTGTGTTATTGCTGAACGGCTCAATGAGGCCGGTTATCAGAGTAAAGCGGGTAAAGCGTGGGATAAGGACATTTACAGCGCGTGGAAGCGGCACGGGGACAATGCCAACCTAATTACTGCCGCCCTGATCGGATAACACAAAGCTAATTTATTGAATATCAAATAATTCCCGGGGGAATCCTTCATTGTTAGGGAACCCCATCGCCGTCAAATTACACCCGGGCAAGTATGGTTTTTTATCTATCAAATCAGCAACATCTCTGACCCAATTAGAGCCAGGGCCTATCTCCTTCACCAATAACCATAGCACGGCTATCATCCCGTACATCCTTTCGTAAGCATCGTCGTTCATGCGTAAACGTTCGAAATAAGGATGGTTTGGTAATGGCATTATCTTAGGCTCGTTAACTTTGTTCCAGATACGTGAGTGATGAGCGCACCGATTTCTAAGTACGTTCATGGCACTAAGCCAGTTTTGAAAGATAGCTCCATTACCAGGAGCTATACCAAGCCTAGAAAGTATCCCATTGCGGTGACCATCCTTCAGCATGGCGTAGTATTTTGACATTAAGCCAAAATCCCAAACCTCAATAGCTACCCAGAACGGCAATCCTTCGTATTTACCTTCGTGCCACTTGATACAATCCTCTCTGCTTTTGGCTATTTCTTTTGAATGCTTGGTAAGCCATTCATCTCTTGCGCTACAACGACCCCCGCGCCGAGGCGTCAAATGCTTGGGATTGATCAGCGTATCGTCCAAGTACCCAAGAGGGGATATTTTGCCAATTTCATGTGCAATGACGGAGCGAACATAAACCTCGACTCGCTCCAAGGCATTCATCATCAAAAGGCGTAGATTTTTATCGAACAAATACAGGTCGTATACATCCCGGAAGTTTGTCCCTTGGCGCACCTGATCCAATCGCGTTCTGATGTTTTCAGGGGTTATGTGAGGGATTCGACACGGATACCAAAAGCCCGAGAGGCGGTAATAGCCTACCTGCGAGATTTTTTTTATTGCATGGGGACGGTCGGGAACATTCATGCCACGGGAAAGTAGCAGATCGATTAGTTGGTCATATTCTTTATGAACCTTTACCGGATCAGTCATTCAGCGTTTCCATGCCCCAGATATGAGAAGGCCCGGCCATAACAATCACCCATCTATGATGGGATCAAGCCAGTGGGCCGGGCTCAGTTGCTGCTAAATCTACACTACGTTGCTTTTATGTCAATGTGACTGGTCACGCTAAATTGTGTACAGCTGGCTGTACATCAGATAGAAACACTATATGTAGTTGTTATAACTAATCACCGCCCCTACAGAGAGGGCTAAATGTTTTTACCTATCAATGTTTATACTTTATCCGATTTCACTTGCATATGAGGATGGAGTCTCTGCCCAACCTAGGGGCTATTTCAAAATCTTATATCCATTTAGTAACAATCTGGTTCATCTCAGTGGTACATGTTTCTTCCACTGGTAGGCCGGTGCGGTCATTCGTTGACGCTGGCGCTCTTTCACCGCCAGAACATTTCTAATCTCATTTCTCACCTCGTATAGCGTCTGACTGTCCATCGGCTCACCGCTCTGGCTGGCTACCTGTAACATGGCGAGTTCTAACGTGTGCTGGCTTCGCATGATGTGGCCTCATGTTGTAGTGTGATTTCGCAATGCCTGCTTGCCAGGTGCTAAGGTTCGCATAGAGAACTGTCTTTTGACTGCGTACCAGAATGCGTACTTTTCTTAATCTGGAAATCATCATGCGGGATTACCCCGCATCTACATCTATCCCATCAGCTTGCGGTACGCTTCGGCGGCTTCGTCAGCGGTAAGATTGGTTGTCTGAATTGCTCCGCCATTCGGCCCGCTAAGTTCGGTTTTCTTCGGTGCTTCCCAGCCGCGCATTTCTGCCAGTTGTTTGATGGCCGCCTTCGGGTCGTGAAGTTTCAGTTTAATGCCGTCTTTACCCGTTGATAGTTCAGCGATAGCGGACAGGTGCTCTGGCTTTATTTCTTCGATAGGTTTGAATTTCCATGATGCCTGATAGACCGGCTCGCCGTTCTCGTCCTCGCCTATCTGAAAATTCCCCCAGGTCACGATATCCTGAATGGTCGTGCGTCCCATCGCTGAGAGTCGTGAGATAGACTCTTCGTAGGTCATGAAGGCTTCATTCAACGTTTCATACTGAACGGCTTTCAAAAAGGCCTGCACGTTCCTATTTGAACCTATCTGGCTGGCTTTAGAGCGTTCAGTATCGCCTTTGGCTTTGCCACCTGCGTTCCGGTATGCCTGCGTTTGATTGTCGCCATTAAGCAGCTGGGTAACGAAGCGCTTCTGTAATCTCGTAAGGGTATCGAAAAGCGTTTTTTGTTCATCTGATAGGGTCATTCCAACTCCTTAAAACCTTGCGCATGACCTGCTGGCGCATTGGTTTTTTGCATAACGGACTCAATTTTTAAAGCGGCTCACGATAAGTAACAAAGTCCAAATAGAATTAACCTCCGTCACTTTCTTGGGTGGCGCATCTTTACTGCGGCTTTCCGGTCTGTCCGCTGCCCGTCTGTACGCCGCTGTGAACATGATTCTGTAAGCTCTTGCCGCCAGCGGTAACGTCGTTGGTAACGGTGATCGGCCCTAGCATCGTCGCGGCGCCGCCGCCATCGCCCATACCCTGTGAGAGATTGCCGTTAATCGTCACGTCGCCGTTGAGCGTGATGGTCGGTGCGGTAACGGTGATGCTACCAGCGGCCTGTGCCGTGAGGTTGCCGGATGTTTTGAGATTGATAGCGTGGTTGCCCGGATTCAGCTCAACATAGGCACCAGCATCATCGGTGCGCAATTGCACGGCGCTGGTGCTGATACCGCTGATTTTCTTTGTCTGAGACTGCGGCCCGGGGATAACGAACGCATCAGAGATGTCTAAAACTCTGCTATCTGCTCTCTCCTGTACGCCTCCGTTTTGCCACCAGAAATCAATACTACGCGACGAAAAAACAATCAGGCATTCGTCACCTTCTTTGAGGGGGAAAGTTAACGTAACCCCGCCTCCGCGAGGGAATATGACGGGTAAATCAGTGAGGATTGGATACCGGACAGATTCATACTGGCAATCTTCACTAACAGTACCCGGCTTGGTGAGCTTTGCTATAATGGCTATATCAACATCGCAGGTTACTGTTTCTGGGTCGAATGAACGAATTATGCCGGGCAACACATTGTTTACGTACGCTTTGCTATTGTTAATAATAAGCTGCGTTACATCCTGTTCGCCTGCTGGTCGAATGAATGGCATTTTATTCCCCTCAGCCCTTTACTCGCGAACAGTCAAATGTGCCAATAATCCGACCCTGATTCATATTGGTGCGGATAAGTTCGACGTTCAGCCAGCGTTTATTACTACCGTCTGGGTGAATGTATTCGAAGCCATACATGTTACCGTCACTGGCAGGCATGAGCGTCATTTCCACTTTGGCGCCATTTTTGCCGAACTCGGTTATTTTCTGAGATGTAACAAACTCCCCGTTAATTTTTGACATTGAGTTTTCGATTATTTCAAATCGAAATCCCCCGCACTGCATAGTGATAATCTGCGCGGCATGACTTGCCCCCGCACTTAAAATACCAACCAGCAATATGATTTTTTTCATTCTTAACCCTGTTTATTCATAAATGAGCTAGAAGGCACATCCGTACTTCCTCGAGCCTCACAGGCCAGATCCATGTACCATGCCTGCCCGCGAGTGTCGCCCGTGTAACTGATATATCGAACCTTATAAACTCCATCGGTGGCTACGCTGGCAGGTTGGGATGTTGCCGGGGCATTAATCAGGTTACCGTTTTCATCTCTAATCTTGGTTATCGGTACCAGATTGCCGTTTATATCTTTCTCAACGAAACGGCCACTGAATAAATCCTGTTCTGTTAACTTATTGCGATACACCGAAGCCTGATCCAGCTGAATAAGCCCGTTCAGGAGTATTTCGGAATTAATCAGGCACCGCACATTGACGCCTGCGCCGATGGTCTGCTGTGGCATTCCAATCAGACCGGTGTTTGAATTTAGGACTACAGCCTCATGCGTTGCTCTGTCCCTTGCCACAATATCGACTTTTCCGTAATTGAATTGCCAGGTAGCTTTACACTGCGTCGCTATTTCATCGAGATAATTATGGACGTAACCAAAGAGTGCGCGACCACGTGGAAACACCGTCGACGGGAATTCGGGGACGATGCCACGGGAAATTCCGTAAGGTTCTAACCTTCTCATAAGCTCGATATAAATATCTTCCGTGGTGTAACCCTTGCTGATAGAGGTGTTGATAAACGCATTGGTAAACGCTTCTACAGAGTCGCACGCCTGTACCTGAACCCACGAATCAACAGGATTGTCCTTTCCGGTCACCGTAAAGCGAATATCTCCGCTAAAAATGACACCATAATTTGAGCCGTTGGAATTCCCGACTTCACTGGTGGGTATGTCCCGCGCGATACCAACATCGCTGGTACGAACATCTGGCGCAAGGCCGTCATAGCCTGCGATTAGTACAATTTTGGCAAACTCTCTCTGCATAATGCGGTTTTGCGTCTGAGGTGAAAGGTTGTAAATCTTGACCGTGCCAACAGCTGGCCACTTGTTGTCATTACGCTCTACTTCAAAAGTAACTTTGAAATCACTGAGGCTGATACCTTTTCCATTTTCATCGAGTAGCCTTAACTCGAAGTGACGCATCCAGTTCTGACTCATGCTTTCAGCCCCTCCAGCGCTTTATCCATCAATCCACGGGCAATGACGTGAATAGTTGGCGCAACACCCAGCGGTGATTTTATGCGCTCTTGTTCCTGAATCTTTTTGATAGCGTCTAACTGGTCACTGCTCAGTAAGACGACTTTAACGTTTGTTTTACTCATGGCACCCCCTGATATTTATACAGGTATTATAGTTTCATTTATCGCAATAACAAACGCTATCGTTGCGTTTTGTGAAAGGCTGGGTGATTTTGAAGCTTGTGCCCAAAGGCCATTAATCGAACACCGCACTTATCCTGCGTATCGCGCCATCGCTTTATATTCCCGCCTGCGTCTGGCTCTGTCAGCCAGCGGATCACCAACCTTTGAAAGGCATTGTTCACGGCGTTTTATGAGCCACTCGCGGGCATCTTCGCTTTGGTGCTGATCGAATACTGCCAGCCACCGGCTAGCCGCTCTGTAGTAAAGCCCGGACTCTTCCAAATGCTCGGCCTTATCGTCTCTTATCACTGGCAACTCCAGTAGCCTTAAAGCCCGGATTAATCATCAAACGGTGGGCGTTGGTCAAACTCGTTTTGGTAAACTTCCCAACCCGGCGCGTGGTTTGGCGGTGTGCCTTGTGGGGTGGGTGGCTGTCCTTGCGCCGTGCCTGCGGTCTTCTGCGCGCCAGCGTGAACTGTACGTGCGCTGATAACACTATCGGCAATAACCTGTGGCGCTTCTTGCTGGGTGCCGTCCTGCGCCTTCCACTGGTTAAGCTGCATATTACCGGCAACACTTATCAGGTCGCCCTTCTGGTGCTGCGCCAGCAATTCCGCCTGCTTTCCGAAAGCCACTACGCCCAGCCAGTAAGTGGCCTCGCCGTTCTGTGCTGAATGGCAGGGAAGCGCAACGGCCAGGCGAGCCATCGCCATATGTTTATTGTTCGCTGTGGTGCGCGTCTGTGGATCTGCGACTAAGCGCCCGTATGCTGATATTTGTGCGGTCATTGTGTTTTTTCCTTTTCGGTATATTCACCGATTATTGCCAGTGTCATATCAAACAGTTCATCAGCAGCACACCTGGCATCAGGGATACTCAAATCGTATAGCGTCATAAACGAGTAGGTTATTGCTCTGGCTGTTTTTGCTGTGGCATATCTGAGATAGATTTTCTCTGCGCGCGCCTCGATGTCCTGCCTGAAATCATCACGACAGAATAACCAGTTATGCGAACACTGATAGGGTTCATTAATCCAGGTGATATCTGCTTTTGTGGTTCGGTACCAGACAATGAGCACCGGGTATTTATGTTCATCACAGTAATCCAAATGATCTCCCGGAACATACAGGCACGGACGCCCTTTAGCTTCAACATACTTCTTGATAGTCATTTCCCACCCCATATTTTATATTTTTTGTATATATGCAAAAGCAGTCGGTTCAGTCGGTTTTCCGGTTCACTATTGCCAACCACTTGAATCATAATAAAAATCACGTCTTTCTTTGAACCGGAAATGCTGTTTTCCGAGTCGGTTCACCCGGTTCAAATCCGGTTTACGGTGCCTTCTGTCCAATTTGCTAGCCAGTAAATAATCCGGTTCAGAATAGTATAAAGTCGGTTCATTTAACGATAAATCCGGTTCATAGTCGGTTCATTTAAAATGAATTATTTTATTTAATATCAGCCACTTGTTCATTTATATCTGTATCTGAACCGACTGAACCGGATGATTTTACTCGTGTGGGCGCATATTATTCACTTTCCGCACTGTCCGGTGCGTACATCAACACATAAAATCGTTGCTGTTTATCTCCAACACGCAGTGTTTTCCGTGTATGCCCCCCGTCATGATCTGCCCACAACATGCCAGCATCAATTAGCACACTAGCGAATGTTTTATAGTTAACGCCCTGTGATATTTCTTCCTGGAAGGCTTGCCGGAAGGTGTGAAACTTCATGCGTCCAGTAACTTTATCTTCTTCACGATAACCCGCCAGTTTCTTAATCGGCAGATCACGCGCATCCGTCTCAGGGTGTGGAAGATAACGGCTAAACCCATAAGCATTTAGGAATCCCTCTGCCTGCTCGATAATGCGCTGAATCTCTTTATTGCCGGTACCGAATTCCTGCACCCAAAGATTGAAGTTGTACTGGATGGCATCCCGGCATTCCTGTTCACTCCAGCCGGTGATCACTCTACCCATCAACAATGCCGCCTCCAGAATGGCAAAGCGGTCAGCTACGCGGTGAACTTGCTCACCATAGTCAGCAGGGATCAGAGATAGCCAACGGGTTGCTGCGGTTTTCAGTGCGTCGTTGACCTCCTGTTTGTGTTCTGCCAGCCAGCGGATCCATTCCCGGCCTGCGGCTCCGTGGTTGGCTTCCCAGCTCTGTTTCAGGGCCCAAGCATGTTGCTTACCATCTTTGTGTTCATGGTGAACGACAGATTTTTCCATTGGCACATTCAGCAGGCGTACCAGCTGGCCCGCATTAGGGCGAATCCCTTCATTAAGCAAAAATGTTTCGATATCGTGCTCACCGGTACTGATAGCCACCGTTCGCCAGTGTCGTAGTGCCCGGTTACCGCCTTCAGCTTTTGATTGGAGCTTCCCTTTGCCGTTGAACAGGGTATAGGCGCTGGTTGCTACATCCTGTGCCCGTGCGCCCTGCCCGACTTCATCCAAAGGCAATAGGCCGTCATTGTGGGCCTCTGCTTCATTAGCGATACCCAGCGCCGTTCCGTACCATGTCAAACGCAGTAAATCAGGCTGACCATAAAGGCTGGTAGCAATATTGGCAGTGGTAGTTTTCCCTGCACTGGAACGGGCAAATAGGTGAACGCCAAACCCATCAGCTTGTACCAGTCCCACCAGCGGCGCAGCAAGCGCGGTGGCAATTCCCAGCATCATAGATGGATTGCCCCGAACCAGACGGGCCACGCTATCCCGCCAACTTTCAACAGTTCCATGTACGGAATAACCAGCAGCGGCAGCACTGCCACCACGAAACAATACGGGCTGGTCGGGTGTGCCGATAACTTCACCATCCGGCATGATATAGGCACCACAGTGCCAGCCAGAACGAGGCGTTACACTCCATAGTTCACGGGTGCCGGTACGTTGTAACCAGTCTGCCAGTACGGCTCGCAACTGGTTTTTGGTTGTGACGCTTACCCCACCAGCTTTCAGTGAGCGCCAACCCTCACGTTCGCCAATATCTGCGGCAGGAATAGAACGGGTAACTGGTTTATCTGCCCCGACAGGGATCCAGCAGAGAATGAGATAATCGTCGGACTCGTAACGTCCCAATCCGACGACTTCCAGTGGTGAGCAAAGCCACGCTTCATTGTTGATGATCTCGCCACTCTCTTTGTCCACCTTGGGTGTTATCCAAAAAACGCCATCTTTTCGGCTTACAACGTGAGGCTTAAGAGGATCAGCGCCCTGATGGTCTTTTTTACCGCCTTCAATGGCTTTAAGTTGAACGGTCACGGCTTTCCCCTGCGGTTGATACATGGATTCGTTAAAAGCGGTTATGGCGGCGTCAAGCCCGTTTTGATGGCGGTAATCATCCCAATCGGCCTCGTGCTCTGTCGGTGGTAGTGATGCCCACCCGTTCACTGATTTTGCGGATTTTTCGGTGGAGATAAGCCCAATGTTTTGTTTCGGCTTTCCGTTTTCGTCAAGTTCTCCCGGCATGTGCCAATCGTTATCACCGGCAATGATGATTTGCGCGTCTGGGTGTTGCTGGCGCATGAGTTGAGCCACGGGTAGCAGATTGCCCGCGTCGATTGCTGCCACTGTGAGGGCATCAGGCCGCATCAGGTGTGCCGTCAGTGCTGAGGCTAACCCTTCGGCAATGATTATGCTCTGTGGCTTCTCCTGTGCGTTGACGGCGTGAAAGGCGCCTTTCTTCGCAGAACCAGTTAAAAGACGCTTTACCCCCATTGGGGTAATAGTCTGCGCGGCGGTCACCGTCCCAAATTCGTCATAGAGCGCCAGCAATAGCGAACCGTCGGGCAGAACTGGATATGTGAAACCATCCAGCCCCTTAGCAATGAGGTATGCGCTTTCGCCCGGCTTTGCCTGCGCTGCCATTGCCTGATATTTTCCTGTGAAGACTTTGCGGCGTTTCGATGTTTCTGTGTCCGCCCGCTGCTGGCGCTCCTGCTCACGCTGCAGACGTCTGGCTTCCATTTGCTCACGCCTTTGGCTGGCTGCTTCGTGGTTGGTTTCTGTTACCCGGTAATCAATACCTATCGTGTCAGCAACAATCCGCGCCGCTTCTGAAGTGTCGCAGCGGTTCACCTTCGCTACTAAATCCAGCCCGTCACCAGCACCGCATTGGTTGCAGAAATGGGAACCACGCCCGCCATCGTCAAAGCGGAAACGGTCATTTCCACCACACGCCGGGCAGGTTGAGTGCTGGCGCGGTGATTGCGGAACGGTAATGCCAGCCAATGACAAAACGTCAGGCCAGCGCCCTGCGGCTGCGGCGGTCACTTCGCGAATTAGGTCAATATTTCTCATTTCAATTCCCTTAGTGAGCCGTTGGTGTTTCCGGCCAGCCTTCGGCGTTAACCTTCTGAATGAAGCCGTCATGTAAAATTGCCAACGACTCACGCCCCCACTGAGACAAACGCAAATTACCGTTGAGGGGATCGGCTTCGGCCATGTGTTGATAGAGCTTCACTATTTGGTCATGGGCCTTAACAGCGCTGAACCTCTCAAAAGCCATACCCTCGATATGGTTTGCCAAAGCGAAACGCTCAGTTGCCGGGTAAATAACAATGCCGCCGTACTGCCCGCGATAGACTGCTGCTTTCTCTGTCGTTCCATCCATTTTGGTGGCATCAATGGTGCCGTGTTTCGCCAACTGTTCATCGATAAACAGGCAGGCCACCAGCCAGCGCCAGACGATTACCGCCTGCTCGTCGGACTGCTTAAACCAGCCTTTTTTACTCGCCTGAGCGATTTCCGATACCACACGCAGCCCATCAGACAGGTAGTGGTCATAGTGACCCTCCTCAAGCTGTCTGATAGCCGCTGAGTATCCGATCTGCTGTTTGCCTGCGTCGGCGCGTAACACAATGCTGATACCGGCCGGGGTTGCTTTAATGTGGATAAATTTGCTCTTCATTTGACCTCCGGGATCAGCGTGTATTGTTCAGTAAAGTGATGGACTAGCATAAATGCCGGGCTGGTATAGCCCTCGCGAACGAAAGTCACACGACGGAATGACACCGACCGGACTGTGACCACGTCGCCCTGTTTATCCTGATAACGTTCATTTGGCATTGGCTCACGCATGGGCTTTCTCCCTCTGTGCTTGCTCTTCGATAAGCCATGCCGCGACTGAACCCACCAGATCGCAGGCTATAACTACCGCAGTTTCAATATCGCAAGTGTCCATATCGTCGATTACCTTGCGAAGCATCAGCAGGGTTACATTCGCCTGGTCAGCGCGATTAGCTGCCTGCTGGATTGTGATTTCATGCGACATGGTTCACCCCCGTTGCCGCCCTCAGGGATTGATGAACCTCTTGGTTGATATCGCATGCGAGACTAATCAGGTCGATAAGCTGCGGCGAACACTCGTTGCAGGCTTTTTCCATAATGGTTTCGTAAAGCGAACAGGCAAGGCCGGCGCGGTATTCGGCAACGTCTAAAGCAATTGGCTCACGCATGGCGTACCTCCGTGGCTTTTTGAAGGTGTGATAGCGCTTCATGCATAAGACTGTGCACAGCGGCCACACGATTAGCTTCGTAGTTGTCGTTTATCGTCAGGGTGTCCATCCACATATCCAGTACTGCGATGGCCTGATTACCGTATGCCAGTGCGTTTTCAGCATGGGTGACTACTTCAAAGGTTTCTTTATGCATGGCGCACCTCCACCGGAAGGCGAGCGGTGAAGACCATCACAAAACCAGTGGGAGACATTTCACGTGCTGCGTGCTCGTCAGGCGCGGTGATGTGGATAATGGCACTGCCAGTCGCGCAGAGAGCCAGAAAACGAAAGCGGTACTGATATTTCGGGTGAGTTTGGGTATGCTCTTTCATAGCTGCCTCGATACTTATTCTATCGTTGGTGGTAAGACGCCTCGGTACTGCTCGAACAGTCCGGGGCGTTGCCTTTTGGTATGCACCTGTCATACACTTGGTTGCCATTTCAAAGTAATCAGGTGTCAACCAAATGTCAACCATCGAAATCAAAGGTAAAGGTAACAAGCAGATCGCTTTGCGCGTGGAGCCAGGTTTAGAAGAAGGCATCAAGCAAGCATTGGCGCAAGATGGAGACGCCTCTGTATCCGCTTGGATTAAGAGAATCATCCGCAAGGAATTACAATCACGCGGCATCGAGCCAAAAGGATGAGCAATGAAAAAAATTGTCTTAGGGTTAGCAGTAATAATAATCGCACTCATTATTTTTAAATCGTGTTCTTCCTCCGCTTCTGTGTGTGGAAGTAAAGAGCATGATTTATTGCGTTCCGTTTGTGAAAAGTCTCTTGGTGTGGATCCAAAGGGCTGAACAGGCTTACTCCGGGTAAGGCTGTTAACCGACTCGCTTAGAGACAGGAGGTTTTGCGCGTATCTTTTAGCGATGCACAAATGCCGAGCTGACCCTCTTAAAGAGGGTTGGTTATCCTGCAACTTTGCAACTTCATGATTTGTAAGGTAAGCCAGAGTTGGCTTACGAGCACTGTACATACTTCTACGGTGTTTATTTTCTTGATGACTGAAAAAATAGCCATTCTCCAATGCTGGATGCTCTTGATTTCCTTCATGATTCAAAAATGGCACCATCTCAAGGGCAGCATTCGCAGTGCTGCCTTTTTCTTTGCCTATAGGTTGCTGATTTACATAGGTACATCCGCAACGGATGACCAGCGAACCTAAGTAATGATTATGTTCAGTCGAACCGGAATAGTTTTCCGGTTTAAGTGAACACGAACAGTAATCGTGTTTGATTGCCCGACGCCCTGCAACGCAGGTTTTAGAAGAAATCAACGGGTTAGCTGATTCCGTCGATTCACCGGAATTAAACAAAATCATCCAGTTAGTCTTTTCTCGCGTTTCGCGATAATCAAAACTAGGGCGGTACGTTAGACTCCCGGGCAGAGATCGGGAAACTCCGAAAGAGTTGCGTAAAGTTTGCGCGGGTCTAAAAGAGACGCGCAACTGACCGGAAATAACCGGGGCTGTTCCCATGTCAGGTTTTGTGAGGCTCAACATGCTAAGTTTGGCTAAGGTCTGAACGTTAACCGGTGTTAACCCGCCAGCCAATGGAAGGGCTTCTTTCTGGACGGCCGCATTAGTCATGATCAGCCCCCAGGTGCTTAGCTAACCAGCGCTGAGAAAGGCGCATCAATTCGGCTTTACGCTGGTCGTAGGCCATGCCCATATCGATCAGGGTCGTGTTAGTGCTTTCCAGATAGGAGAGATGCTCCAGTTGAACGGCGTTCATAGCGTCGCGCGGTTCCCCGGTAATGCTATTCGCCTTCGCCCACTGTTTAGCTGTCAGCCCACCCAGCACGATGCGTGCGATCATGTTGCTTTCAAGGGTGTAGTGGTGCTGTAACGTCTGCTTCCCCTGCTCGGCACGATAGGCCTCTAACGCGGCACACATCGGTTTAAATAGGTTTGCCGCACCAATACGGGCTTTGAGCTGGTGGCGGTATTTGGCCGCTATAGCTGGCGCACTGATCTGTAATGCTTCTTCGCACTGGATGAAGTAACGGCGAACGGCGCGGCCTTGTTCATTGCGTTCTACCATCGCCAGCTCTTTAGCCATGGTAATAGTCGGGTAGTAGTCTTTCTGAGGTCGTCCCTTACCTTTATTTTTCCCCGAAATGGGGGAGTATTGGTCGTTTGATAACCATGTTGCCGTCAAATCATCTTCGGTGAAATAATCTACGCCACGAACAAAGGCATAGTCTTCGGCTCGATCACCAAACCAGGTAGAAAAGTCACGACCAACGCCCAGCGTTTTATGCAAAGCTCGCGCACTAACAATATTGGTTTCACGTCCGCCAATTTGACCAGAAATAACCGGAACAATAGCGGCGAACTCATTTCCGGAAATAGTGCTCTGGCTAGATTCAGAGTGAGTGAATCCCTGCCCCATGACGGGCATATTTTTCATCTTCATATTTTCAGGCTCCGTTATGCGGCGTGAAAAGCGTCAGGGTAAAGACTGAGGATATCAGCAATCTCAGGTTGAGAAAGGCCACGATAGCCGCCAGTAACGGCGTTATAGTTCACTAACTGGATCACGCGCAGTACGTCGCCACGGCAGGAAAAGCGATAACGGAAATGGCTACCGATGCCGTCCGGGTTCTTTTCGTCAATGCGTTCCAAATTAATATCCAGCTGGCGCTCTAATTCAGTAGCGTAGTTGCGGCCAGACGATAAGCGGCAGTAGCGGAGAATATCATTTTCAGTCCAGCCCTCAACGCCGGTACGCATCATGTAGCAGCGTGCGCGGAATTTCTTAGGCGCTGGTCTGATAGAAGGAATAGCGGTATTATCGTTGGCGCTAACCTGTTCGATAATGCCCGCCTCTGTGCGGGTTTTCTTTTGCATTTAGGCAGCCTCCCCGCGTGACTCAGTGATCCGCTGAGTGATCCATTCGTCAATTTCACTTTCGATAAAAGCGATAGCACGTATGCCGATCTTTACGGAACGAGGAAAACGGTTCTGACTGATGAGGCGATAAATCCACGCCTTGCTATAGCCAGTACGGCGCTGTACTTCAGGGAGGCGGATTAAATTTTGAGACATTGATATAACTCCTGTCGGTGTTTGCGGTCTACAGGAGCAATTCTGTATCAATGAAAATGATGAACAAAGGGATGAAAAAAAAAGAAAACTTACCGGAAGATTTTTCTAAAATTTTCTTCCGGTAATATTTTTTTGGCTAAATTTCCGAAAGTACTTTTTTTAGCAAATTATTAAGATACCCACTTCCCATAACTTCATTTGCCATTGGGATTACAGTTTTCCTAACTTTCTCTGTGGTATCAACGTCATAATCATCATAAAATAATATGTCACCATAATTTTTCATCGTTAACTTCGTGTTCGTCACCGTTGAAATTATTTTTAAATCAAAGTATGCCAACAGCCTCAGAGAGTACCATTTATTAATATGTGAAGACTTAACAACACCATCTGAAAATGAGCTATATGGTATTGAATCATCTTGAAACACTGATAGCCCCCTTGCCTCAGTAACAAACTTTTTAAAGCTATCAAATAAAATATCGTCAGGTGTATTTAAATCCACCTCAGCCCAAACCCTTTGATTAAGACCATAGCGGGGCCAACCATAGCCATCACGAATCTCTCGCAATGCTTTTATGTCAGCCCCCGTTGGATTACCTGAGATAATCTCACAAATTAATTTATTGTTAGCTTCATTTTCCATGCCGCCCAAATGCCCGTTTAATCGGTTCTCAAACGTTATATGCTTCATATCAATAAGTTTTACCGGCATCTGACGCTGCCACCCAAGTGAGTACTGTAGATCCTCATGGCGGATGCTTATATTGTCTCCTTCCATAATCCTAGTGATTGTCCCGGATATATCGAAAAGCTCTGAGTATATTTTTTCTTTTTTTTCGCTCTCATATTCCTCAACGCTTAAAAAATCACTGCCTGAATCAATATAATCCTCATAGGTTTCCGCTTTAAGTTCATCTATATATTCTAAAGCGTAAAAAACCTCACTCCTTCTCTCAAATGAGACTAAGTATTGAATTGGTTCAAAGTCTTTGGTTAGTTCATCATATTTTTTTACATCAATTATTTCAGCAATCCCTTGCGGTGTTAATTTGTTTTCGTTTAACGTAGAAAAAAAGTCCTTAGAAGAGTTTATCTTATTCTCAATTTCTCTCATTTGTGCTTTAAATTCTTCTTCACTGCTCGGTATTTCGCCCATAAAACCACCTCAAGCCCTCTAAGCATCGGGCTATGCCAGCCAGTAGAGGCGTACTGGTTTTCGGGGATCAGCCTAGACATAGCCTGTTTTTCGTTCGTCTACAGAAGTCTACTATCAACCACCAGCACTGTCTATCCATCCAGTTATGCGCTTTTCCCAAATTTCCCATGCACCACACTTTCTCCGCCTTCGAGACTGTCCATATAGTCGGCGTACCATTGAAGCATCTCTCGACGTCCATCCAGATATTGAGCGTGATTGTAGGTGCCTCGGATACTGTTTTTATCAACGTGCGCGAGCTGGGTTTCAATCCACGCAGTGTTATAGCCCTGTTCGTGGAGAATGGTACTCATGGTATGACGGAAGCCGTGGCCTGTAGCTCGACCGCCGTAACCTATACGCTTAATCACCTGGTTAATGCTGGCTTCACTCATTGGTTTGGCGCTGTCATTGCGGCCAGGGAAAACAAACTTAAAACGCCCTGTTATCTCCTGAAGCTGGTGGAGTAATAACATCACCTGTTCAGATAGCGGCACTAAGTGTGGGCGGCGCATCTTCATTCGGCTTTGCGGGACTTCCCAAACACCTTTGTCGAGGTCAAACTCAGCCCACTCCGCTGCACGCAGCTCAATCGTACGAACGCCGGTCAGCATTAGCAGGCGCGTTGCCATCTGCGTGACAATGCTTCCAGAGTAATCACTCAGGGATTGCAGGAATTCAGGGAATTCAGAGGCGACCAGGTGCGGGTAATGCTTATGCTTCTGAACCACCAAGGCGCCGGCCAACTCACTGGCTGGATTATTTTCAGCTCTGCCGGTGACAATGGCATAACGGAACGTCTGACTACACGCCTGACGAATCTTGCGCATCTTATCGATAACTCCACGCTTCTCTAACTTTCTAAGCGCGTCGAGCACATGTAGAGGCTTGATTTCATCTATGGGCTTCTTGCCGATATACGGGAAAATATCGTTTTCGAATGCCTCCATCAAATCCTCAGCATACCCTTTTGACCAGTTTGGCTCTTTGTAAGCATGCCACTCTCTGGCGAGAGCTTCGAAGGTGTTTTCTATACTGGCTTTCTTTGCCAGCTTTTCCGTTTTCTTTTCTTCACCGGGATCGCCACCAGCAGCCAGTATCTTTTTCGCCTCGTCACGCTTGCCCCTGGCATCAGCCAATGACACGTCAGGATATACACCCACGGCTAATAACTTTTCTTTACCACTGACGCGGTACTTCAAGCGCCAGTATTTGGTCGCATTAGGATTTACCAATAGATACAGACCGCCACCATCAGCGAGTTTATAGGGCTTCTCTTTGCCTTTGGCGGTATCAACCTGGCGGGCATTTAGCTTCACTTGGGGGTATCTCACTTTATTGAACGGGCGCGTACCCCCAAAGATACCCCCACTTGACTGTAGATTTCAATAGATGTTAGTAGACGTCAAGAGAGGGAGATATGGCTATGTAGCCTTATTTTATGGGATTTTATAGACTTTAGGAGACGCGCAGAGAAGTGAAAATGGTACGCCCTACAGGGCTCGAACCTGTGACCTACGGCTTAGAAGGCCGTTGCTCTATCCAACTGAGCTAAGGGCGCATTGCTTGTCCCTTTCGGGAGCGTTGCGGGTTCGGATTATACGGGCAGACCGGGATGAGTCAATGGCTTTCGAACTCACTGCTTAATGCCTGAACAATTTGCAGCTATTCCCGGTGAGCCTTGCAACGTTTTTTATTGAGTATTGGCTATTTTTCGGATTTCAGCGCGGCAGCGATAACGCGGGCGCAAGCGTGATACGCCACACCTTCGTAAGCGGTCAGTTCCGGTTGCAACGTTTGCACGATACCTTTCTTGCCGATGACGGCGGGCTGACCAATATAAACACCCAGCTCTTCATCCAGAGCGGAAACCGGATAGACGCTGTTCGCATCCGACAAAATCGCATCAACCAGGCGCGCCGTGGCGGTGGCGATACCAAAACTGGTCCAGCCCTTCCCTTGCAGGATTTCCCAGCCACCGCCGCGTACGGCATCGTCCATTTTGGCCCAGTCGACGTCACGGTCGCCCGCCAGTTCAGCGACCGGACGACCGCCCAGCGTTACCGTGCTCCAGGCGACAAACTGTGATTCGCCGTGTTCGCCCATCACATATCCGGTCACGCTTTTCGGATCGAAGCCGAAGAATTCACCGACCACGCGTTTCATGCGTGCGGTATCGAGCGACGTACCGGTACCAAATACCTGCGAGTCAGGGAATCCGCTGGTCTGCTGGATAATCTGGGTAATGACATCGCACGGATTGGTGATGTTGACGATGACGCCGCTGAAGCCGCTGGCAATCACGCGGGGGATGACTTCCCGCACGGCAACGCGGGTCTCTGCGAGTTCTTCGAGGCGGTCTTCGCGCTGTAAGGTTTTCGGACCCACGGCGATCACCAGAACGTCGGCGTCTTGCAGTTCGCTGTAATCATTGGCGATAACCTGCACGCGGGAAGCGGTCAGCGATGCCATATCGCGTAACTCCAGCGCCTGACTGGCGGCTTTAGGTTCGTTCTCATCGAGCAGAACAATCACGTCACACAATCCCTGTGTGACTAAAGAAAATGCAACGTCAGCACCGACATGACCGGCACCGATGATCCCCACTTTACGCGCCATTCTTTCCTTTCCTTATGATTTAAAAAGACCTGATTCTAAAATAGACAGTTTTTCCGCCACTGTCTCAGCTTAAATCTTCGCCGGTATTCGTTGCTGGTATTCTTTACCGGTATAAAACAAGCAATTCGCATTCAGCGCCTGACAGCGCGCGCCGCTTCTGCCAAAATAGGCGCATCCCCTGCATTTATTAATTGATGGATTTATTCCCTGATGGCAGCAAAGATTATTGACGGTAAAACGATTGCGCAGCAAGTCAGAAGCGAAGTTGCAGCGCATGTTCAACAACGACTGGCCGAAGGAAAACGTGCTCCGGGTCTGGCGGTAGTGCTGGTGGGTGAAAACCCGGCGTCGCAAATTTATGTCGCCAGCAAACGCCGTTCGTGTGAAGAAGTCGGGTTCATCTCCCGCTCTTACGATTTACCCGCCACCACCACCGAAGGCGAGTTGCTGGGTTTAATTGATAAACTCAATAACGACAGCGAAATCGACGGCATTCTGGTTCAGCTTCCGCTACCAGCCGGTATCGATAACATTAAAGTGCTGGAACGTATTCATCCGGATAAAGACGTCGATGGTTTCCATCCGTATAACGTGGGTCGTCTGTGCCAGCGTGCGCCAACACTGCGCCCTTGTACGCCGCGCGGTATCGTGACCCTGCTCGAGCGTTACGGTATCGATACTTTCGGTCTGAACGCGGTGGTGATTGGCGCGTCCAACATTGTTGGCCGTCCGATGAGCATGGAATTACTGCTGGCCGGTTGCACGACGACCGTCACGCACCGTTTCACCAAAAATTTGCGTCATCATGTTGAGAATGCCGATCTGGTGGTTGTCGCCGTCGGTAAACCGGGCTTTATTCCTGGTGAATGGATTAAACCGGGCGCGATTGTCATTGATGTCGGTATTAACCGTCTGGAAAGTGGTAAAGTTGTCGGCGATGTGGAATATGATGCCGCCGCTGAGCGCGCTTCCTTTATCACACCGGTGCCGGGCGGCGTTGGCCCGATGACGGTCGCGACGCTGATTCAGAATACCTTGCAGGCGTGCGAGGAATATCACGACATCAGCGCCAGTAAGCCTTAAACAATTCGCACTACACAAAAAGTCAGGAACACATGGAAACTTTCTTTCTCGAAAAACACCCGCACGTAGAACTGTGCGACCTGCTCAAATTTATGGGCTGGTGTGACAGCGGCGGTACTGCGAAAGCAGTGATTGCTGAAGGCCAGGTTATGGTCAACGGTAAAGTCGAAACCCGTAAACGCTGCAAAATCGTTGCTGATATGAACGTTGAGTTCGCCAGCAATAAAGTCGTCGTTAAAGCATCCGAGTAAAATTACTCCGCGCTTTTATCGTAAAAAGACGACAAAAAGCCCTGCAAGCTTCGCGCTGACAGGGCTTTTTGTTTTTATACGTTCAAATTACGGGGTTTGTGTCACCCAAAGTACCGGCCATTCGCCCCCGCTGCTGTAACCATCGCAGCTCGGTTCAGAAGCAAACGCTGCCAGGCGGAACGCGTTACCGTCAAATATCCAGCGTGATGAAACACCGCAATCTCCGATACCGCGTCCCTTGTCATACGTCGAAAGCATGCCCGTTTTAGGGTCGAAATCGGCATTGATCAGTTCCGGTGACTCCTCATCTTCGCCCAGTTTAAACGGCATATTCAGCGCCAGATCATCCATCTTATAAGGTGCCTGCCGGCTGACCAGAAAACCCAGCGCGAACAGGTTATAGGCACCCATATCGCAGTTAACGGTCATCAGGGCTTTGTCGCTGCTCAGGGCAAAAATATGCACTTCACGTTCAGAAGGATCCAGGCTGCAATCGTTATTCTCAATGGTGGTGGCAGCATTTTGCGTGATGGCGGAAATTTCAGATTCGGTTAACGCCTGCGGCTCGCTGAAACGTGGCAGAACAGGCGTGGCCGGAACAGGCGGTACGGTATTTGCCGGTTTGGCCCCGCGGTTAATCCATGCTGTTTTGGTGCCCGCGCGCCCCTGCCGGGCATCAATCGCCAGCAAAGCGGCTTTTATCCCTTTCAGGGAAATCACCGGAGGCACCGGCTGTGCCGGATCCGCTTTCCCCGCCAGCGAAATCGCACTTCCCTCGCGAATGGCGGCGATAAAGTCATTCACCACCAGGCGATTATTGGTGGAAAGATGTTTTTTACTGACATCCCATTCGCGGTGATTAAAACTCAGGGTTTTGCCATTCATTTGCAGGCGGTTGCCAATCGGCGCATCAGCAGTCTGTTCATCGCTGTTACGCTGATAATCAATGCTGACCGACGATTTCCCTTCCGGTCCGGCTTCACGGGAAATTTTCATGACCAGTTCCTGGCCATCCTGAGAATTGCGCGCGACACAATGGTTAAGGTTGTCACAACTGACCTGCCAGTCGCTATAAATGGCCTGTAACGGCTCAGCCTGCGCGCTAAAAGCCAGCATTGTGGCCAGCAGGCATAAAGGGGCGGTTATCCATCTGCACATTTTGAGTTTCAGCTCTGTTTGGATTTATCTTTCTGATAATAGCGTAACGCCCGACAAGAGACTGCCAACAATGCAGCATTTTTTATTCGAAATAAGAAAGAGATACCCGGTCAGATTGTACTTTGACAGAGGATAATTTTTCGCCTGATAAGAAATCACGTAATGGTGACGTAACGAAACATTCAGTACACTGGCAAAGCCAATAACAAAAATAATGGCGCAAAGGATGACTTTCATTTCTCCGGGAGATTCAGATGAAGTTATGGATTTGGCTGATAGCCTTGTTTTCACTACCCGCACTGGCTGAAGAACCACCGGTCGTGTACTCCGGCACGCTGGGTAAAAGCAGCATTGTGCTCGAGCTGGATTTAAATAAACCAGACGAAGTCACTGGCCGCTATTTCTATCAGAAATATCATTTAGATTTGCCCCTGAACGGTACGCTGGATGGTCAGGAACTCAAACTTCAGGAAGGCCTCGACGATTTTGACGATACGCCGCGTCCTGAGCTGACCCTGACGAAAGGTGAGAATGGCAGTTGGCAAGGCAACTGGACCAATCCGCAAGGAAAAACGTTGCCGGTATTGCTGCAACCCGTGCAACTGCCTGCGGCGAGCACGGACGACGGCTATCTGAGTGCGCTTATTCATACCGATGCATACGAGTATCTGCGGTTATCTGCGCTGCAACTCAAAGCAGGTAAAAGCGAAAATTTCATGGGTTACCAGCTGCAATGGTGGACGGAACCGCAGTCCAAAATTAGCCTGTTTGAAATCGTTTCGGGCTATCCGGAAACCGAGATACAGGCGATTAACCAGAAATTGCGCACCCGTTTATGGCAGGAAGTCAGCGGCTGGCATGCCTGTATGCTCGGTGCGAGCCGGTTTGGTCAGGGTGAATATCAGCAGACCGTCACACCGGAATATCTGAGTGACGAAATCGTCAGTGTCAGCGTGTTTACCTCTTATGACTGCGGCGGCGCACATCCCGATTTCGGTGAAGCGCCAGTTAACCTCAATGCCAAAACCGCAGAAACACTGACGCTGGAAGATGTAGTTTGGGTCGGTGAAGGCGCGCCTTTCCATTATCTGAACGCAGAAGACCGTACGCTGACGGGCAAAAATGACGTCGATTTTGATACGTTTGCTGAGTATCGCGATAAAAAATGGGCACCGTGGCTGGTGAAACAGCTGACTGCGGCGCATCCGCAGCAAATGAAAAAGCCGACCGAAGAAAGCGACGACGATTGTGATTATTCAGAACCGTCGGTCTGGCAATTCCCGGCGTGGTATTTCACGAAGAAAGGACTGTATTTTGATCCAACCTTTGCCCGGGTATTACGTTCATGCGAAAGCCCGGAATGGACAGTTCTGCCGTGGTCAGCGATGAAAGGTCACGCTGGCAGCGTCGCCATCAGCCAGGAACAGTAAAAGACAAAAGGCACCGCAGGTGCCTTTTTTACTGAAACTCAGTAGTGAACTGTTACGCCAGCCAGCCCTGAATTTGCGCGTGTTGTAACAGCATGATGGTTTTGCCGTCTTTAATGCGCCCGTCCTTGATCATCGCCAGCGCTTCGGTGAACGGCACTTCGAGCACATCAATATCTTCATCTTCCACACCCCCACCGGCGTTCTGACGCTGCGACTCATCGTATTCTGCGGCAAAAAAGTGAACAATCTCCGTCACGCTACCCGGCGACATATAGGCCTCGAACAATTTATCTACCCTGCCCACCGCAAAACCCGTTTCTTCAATCGCTTCTTTACGGATACAGTCTTCCGGCGAATCGTTGTCCAGTAAACCCGCACAGGTCTCCAGCAGCATACCGGTCGGGTTGCCATTGACGTAGGTCGGCATACGGAATTGTTTGATCAGCAGGACCGTTTTTTTAGGCCGGTTATAAAGCAGGATAGTCGCCCCGTTCCCCCGGTCATACACTTCGCGGGACTGCGGCTGGCGTTCGCCATTGCGCTTGATTAAATCGTAGGTGTATTTACGAAGAACATACCAGTTATCAGAGAGTAACTGGTTCCGGACGTTTTCGATTCTGGATGACTTGTCATGAGATGACATATTGCGTGCCTCCGCTCAGAAGTGGTGAGAGAAGCCAGACAGCATAGCCGGATTCAGCCGCAGCCGCTACCGTCAACCGTGCTCAATCGCGGCCAGAAGTTGTTCACTATGGCGCTCAATCCAATGGGGATCTAACGGCCCCCAGCTCGAGAGCTGATAATAGCCGTCGTTGTTGCGCACACCCTGCTGCACAAACTCCAGCCCGACGCCCATTCCGGGCAGGGCTTTCAGCACATCCTGCAAAGTGCGCCGCGGCCAGCCGGTGATTTCCATCAGTTTTGGTACATTCGGTTTTTGTTCATTATTGAGCAACCAGCAAAGATATAAACGACGGGCAAAGACGGAATTCATGGACAAACTCATCTGGACAGCTCCTGCGGGGTGTCATAAAAATGAAGATAGCCAAAGAGTAGACTGTTTCGGCGAATATCGCTCTGAGATAACCCCGTGTACGGGGAGGCTTTTTTACATTATCTCCTTTATTTCTCCACGTTTTATGCGTTGCGAGCAGGTAAAGTGCTTTGACGTAGAACTACACTCTAACACTCGCTCCGTCCCGCCGGGACAGTACCGCCTCTGAGACCGCTTTTAAGAAGACGTTGCTCAGGGGATTTTTTTGCCAGATTACTGGCATTGTGTTTGTTTGCTGATGTTAGTCACTCACGCCAGAGTGACAACGAGGTTCCTGAAGCATGGCTAACTTTTTTATCGATCGCCCGATCTTTGCCTGGGTTTTAGCGATCATCATTTCCCTGACCGGGGCGCTCGCGATCTATTTTCTGCCGGTTGAGCAGTATCCGGATCTGGCTCCGCCAAACGTCAGAATCTCTGCAACGTATCCCGGCGCATCAGCACAAACATTAGAAAACACCGTTACCCAGATTATCGAACAGAACATGACTGGCCTCGATAATCTGATGTACATGTCGTCGCAAAGCAGTAACGACGGTAAATCACAGATAACCCTGAGTTTTACTGCCGGTACCGATCCCAATGAAGCGCTTCAGCAGGTGCAAAACCAGCTGCAACAGGCGCTGAAACGTCTGCCGCAGGATGTGCAGACGCAAGGCGTGACCGTCTCAAAAACCGGTGATACCAACCTGATGATGGTGGCGTTTGTTTCCACAGACGGCAGCATGGATAAGCAGGATATTGCCGATTACGTGGCGTCCAATATTCAGGATCCGCTGAGCCGCGTGCCCGGTGTCGGCAGCATCGATGCTTACGGTTCGCAGTACGCCATGCGTATCTGGCTCGATCCGGATAAGCTGAATAATTATCAGCTGACCACTGCCGATGTCGTCACGGCGATTAAAGCGCAGAACAGTCAGGTGGCCGTCGGTCAGCTTGGCGGTGCGCCTTCGGTCGATTTTCAGGCGCTGAATGCCACCATTAATGCGCAGGCGCAGTTGCAGACGCCGGAGCAGTTTCGCCAGATCACGTTGAAAGTGAATCAGGACGGATCACAGGTCAAACTCGGCGATGTCTCCACTATCGGTCTCGGCGCGGAAAACTACGCCCTGCTCAGCCGTTATAACGGGCAGGCCGCATCCGGTATGGGTGTGAAGCTGGCGTCCGGTGCCAACGAACTGCAAACGGACAAAGCCGTCCGTGCGCGCCTCGATGAGCTTTCTCATTATTATCCGCACGGGCTGAAAGCTGAAATCGCCTACGAAACCACGCCATTTGTTAAAGCGGCAATCACCGACGTGGTGAAAACGCTGTTTGAAGCCATTGTGCTGGTGTTCCTGGTGATGTACCTGTTCCTGCAAAACTTCCGCGCCACGCTTATCCCGACGATTGCCGTACCGGTAGTATTGCTGGGGACATTCGCCGTGCTGCATCAGTTCGGTTACAGCATTAATACCCTGACGATGTTCGCGATGGTGCTCGCCATCGGCCTGCTGGTGGATGACGCCATCGTGGTGGTGGAAAACGTCGAGCGCGTGATGAGCGAGGAAGGCCTCAGCCCCAGAGAGGCCACGCGAAAATCGATGGGACAAATTCAGAGCGCGCTGGTCGGCATTACCATGGTGCTGTCGGCAGTATTTGTGCCAATGGCCTTCTTCGGCGGCACCACCGGCGCAATTTACCGTCAGTTCTCCATCACGATTGTTTCCGCAATGGTGCTGTCCGTGTTCGTCGCCCTGACGCTGACACCGGCGCTGTGTTCAACCATTCTCAAACCTATCGCACAGGGTCATCATCACGGTAAACGCGGCTTCTTCGGCTGGTTTAACCGCATGTTCGACCGCAATGCCCGTCGTTATGAAAGCGGCGTGGCGCGGGTTCTGCGTAACAGCGTGCGCTACATGCTGGGGTATGCCGCGCTGGTCGCCGTGCTGGCGGTGATGTTTATCAAACTGCCAACATCGTTCCTGCCGCTGGAAGACCGTGGCGTATTCACAGTTCAGGTGCAATTGCCCCCAGGCTCGACGCTGCAGCAAACGCAAAAAGTCGTGGAAAAGGTCGAGAAGTATTTCCTGACTGAAGATAAGAAAGACGTGCTTTCGGTGTTCTCTACCATTGGTGCAGGGCCCGGCGGTAACGGGCAGAACGTCGCGCGTATGTTCGTGCGCCTGACGCCGTGGGATGACCGCACGGGTGCAGACGACTCTTCTTTTGCGCTGATTGAACGGGCAACCAAAGCATTTAACAAAATCACAGAAGCCCGCGTCATCGCCAGCAGCCCGCCCGCCATCAACGGCCTGGGCAGTGCGACCGGCTTTGATATGGAATTACAGGATCACGCCGGTCTCGGCCATGACGCCCTGATGGCGGCGCGCGATCAGTTACTGGCGATGACCTCAAAAGACAGCAACCTGACCCGCGTACGTCACAACGGTCTGGATGACAGCCCGCAGCTACAGATCGACATCGATCAGGTGAAAGCGCAGGCGCTGGGTGTGGCTATTGCCGATATCAACAGCACGCTGAGCACCGCGTGGGGTTCGACCTACGTCAATGACTTCGTTGACCGTGGCCGTGTTAAGAAAGTCTATGTGCAGGCCGGTGCGCAATACCGCATGTTGCCGGATGATATTGACCGCTGGTATGTGCGAAATTCTGCCGGAACCATGGTGCCCTTCTCCGCTTTCGCCACGTCGAAATGGCTGACCGGTTCACCGCGTCTGGAACGTTACAACGGCTATTCCGCACTGGAAATTGTGGGTGAACCGGCGACGGGCATCAGCAGCGGTACCGCGATGGATGACATGGAAAAACTGGTTGCGAAACTGCCGGTGGGTATTGGCCTCGAATGGACTGGTCTGTCGTATCAGGAAAGATTATCAGGCTCACAGGCTCCGGCGCTGTATGCTATTTCCCTGCTGGTGGTCTTCCTGTGTCTCGCCGCATTGTATGAGAGCTGGTCAATTCCGTTCTCGGTGATGCTGGTGGTGCCGCTCGGTGTTCTGGGCGCAGTGATTGCGACCTGGCTGCGCGGGCTGGAAAACGATGTGTATTTCCAGGTCGGGATGCTGACCATCATCGGGTTATCGGCGAAGAACGCCATTCTGATTGTCGAATTTGCCAATGACCTGAATGTTCGTGGCAAGGAGTTGCTGGAGGCCACGCTCGAAGCGTCGAGAATGCGTCTGCGACCGATTCTGATGACGTCACTGGCATTTGTTTTCGGTGTTCTGCCGATGGCGACCAGCACCGGTGCCGGTTCCGGCAGCCAGCACGCGGTCGGTACCGGCGTCATCGGCGGGATGATTTCCGCGACCATTCTGGCCATCTTCTTCGTGCCGCTGTTCTTCGTGCTGATCCGCCGTCGTTTCCCCGGCAAGCACGCGCATCCGGTGATTGCTGATATCGTCGAAACGGTGCCGGGCGAGCACCGCTAAAACGCAGAATCTCAGGCAACAAAAAAGGCGTTAATGTGAATTAACGCCTTTTTTATTAATGATTTACTGGCTGTGAGAATCGTCGCTAAATCGGACGTAATGGTCTTCCTGAACAAACGTTTTTTATAATGACGTGCTGCACTGAGAATAAATCTTTTCTTTGCTTTAACGGTAACGATGTGGGGCAATTACGCTTTCAACATACGGTCGATAAAGTCTTTCCAGTGACCTAACTCTTGCTCTAACATTTTACTCCCCTTGATTGGACGGACGGATTATACGTCTGTTTTTTGACCATGTAAAAACTCCGTCATTATTTTTTAAGCACGATCACAATCCCGCCCCGTCTGGATCCTGCGGGCGTTTTGCCTCATTATGTCTCCCATCCTTACGCCCGTTTTTATGCGGGTAAAAAGTTCTTATTTTACTGACAGGTTAAGTTTTTCTATGGCAACGACTTCCGCTTCCACCTCTTTTATTCTCTACGGCATAAAAAATTGCGATACCGTCAAAAAGGCCCGTCGCTGGCTGGAAGATAACGGGGTTGACTATCAGTTTCATGATTACCGGGTCGAAGGGCTGGATGACTCGCTATTGCAGAAGCTGCTGGATAAACAAGGCTGGGAAGCCATGCTCAATACCCGCGGGACGACGTGGCGTAAACTCGATGAAGCCACGCGCTCAGCCTGCGATAACGAAGCCCGCGCTAAAGCCGTAATGCTTGAGCAACCTGCGGTAATCAAACGCCCGTTTTTACTGGCCGCCGATGGTCAGTCCCTGCTGGGATTCAAACCAGAAACCTATCAGCAATTCCTCGCACAGGTGAAGTAACATGAGTTGTCCGGTTCTCGATTTAGCCCAACAGTTAATCCGCCGACCTTCCCTCAGCCCGGACGATGCAGGCTGTCAGGAAATTATGATTGCCCGCCTCGAAGCCGCTGGCTTTCACGTGGAGCCGATGCATTTTGGCGATACCCTGAATTTCTGGGCCACACGCGGACAAGGTAAAACGCTGGCCTTTGCCGGTCATACCGATGTCGTGCCGACCGGCGATCACAAGCTGTGGGTGACCGGTCCGTTCGAGCCTACGCTGCGCGACGGCATGCTGTATGGTCGCGGCGCGGCAGATATGAAAGGTTCGCTGGCGGCGATGGTGGTCGCAGCAGAACGTTTCGTCGCCGCCAATCCGAATCATCAGGGCCGTCTGGCGTTTCTTATCACCTCAGATGAAGAAGCCAGCGCTGTAAACGGCACCGTCAAAGTGGTCAACGCGCTGATGGAACGCAATGAGCGCCTCGATTATTGTCTGGTCGGCGAGCCTTCCAGCACCACACGCGTCGGCGATATTGTCAAAAATGGCCGCCGCGGATCCATGACCGCCAATCTGCACGTTCACGGCGTTCAGGGACATGTGGCCTATCCGCATCTGGCGGACAATCCGGTGCACCGCGCCATGCCTGCGCTGAACGAACTGGTCGCCACCGAGTGGGATAATGGCAACGAATTCTTCCCGCCGACCAGCATGCAAATCGCCAATATCAATGCCGGTACCGGCAGCAATAACGTGATCCCCGGCGAGCTGTATGTGCAGTTCAATTTCCGTTTCAGCACCGAACTGACCGATGCCATCATCAAACAGCGCGTGGCTGAATTACTCGACCGCCATAACCTGCAATACACCCTGAACTGGGTGGTTTCCGGTCAGCCGTTCCTGACGTCACGCGGTGCGCTGGTGGATGCCGTGGTGAACGCCGTGCGTCACTACAGTGAAATTACGCCGGAATTGCAAACGACCGGCGGCACCTCTGACGGGCGTTTCATCGCGCTGATGGGCGCTCAGGTCGTCGAACTGGGGCCGGTCAACGCCACCATCCATAAAATCAATGAATGCGTTCACGCAGCGGATTTGCAGGTTCTCAGCCGCATGTATCAGCGCATCATGGAACAGTTAGTCGCATGATGAGCCATGAAATGCTGACCGGTCGCTCCGATGCGCATCTGGTGACACTGGGCGAAGGCCCGCACCGGTTGCAAAAAGAGGCGGCACAGGCATTTGAAAAAATGCGTCAGGCCGCCGGTGTTGCGGGATTTGATTTGCAGCCAGCCAGCACTTTTCGTGATTTCAGTCGCCAACTGGCTATCTGGAATGGCAAATTTCGCGGCGAGCGACCAGTATTAGATAAGAACAGCCAGCCGGTGGATATCAGTGAGTTAACCACAGCGGAACGTTGTCAGTTGATTTTGCGCTGGTCTGCGCTGCCGGGCGCCAGCCGCCATCACTGGGGCAGTGATCTGGATGTGTACGATCCTTCACTGTTACCGGCCGATAAAAAGTTGCAACTGGAGCCGTGGGAATACGAAGAAGGCGGCTATTTTTATCCGCTGAATCAGTGGCTTTCGGCACATATGGCGGAATTTGGTTTTTACCGCCCGTACGCAGAAGATACCGGTGGCGTCGCTGTTGAACCCTGGCATCTGAGTTACCGTCCGCTGGCGCAGGAATGCGAGAAGTTGCTTTCACCGCAGGTTCTCATCAGCGCCTGGACAGGACAGGAAGTCGCCGCCGCTGACTGGTTAGCCAGTCAGATGACGGAAATATTTCCGCGATTTATCGCCCTCTCACCCCTTTAAGGAGCACACCATGGAGTGGATCAAAGATTACTGGTGGATCGTTCTGATCATACTGGTCGGGATGTTAATCAGCGGGATCAAAGAGCTGAACCGTGTTGATGTGAAGAAGTTTTTGAAAGACAAACCGGAGATCCCCCCGCACCGCGACAACAATGCGGAATGGGATAACGATGACGACTGGCCGAAGAAAAAGTAAGCCCGGCCTGTCTTGTTGGATCTCCTAATCAGTATTAGTCGGCGGAAAATGTAGCGATTCTCCGCCGATTGACTTTCTCCCCTGCCGGTAACATGCAACGTGAAACCGATGCACGGAGAGAACAAGTCCTTTGCAAACACTACCTATTTCCCCCGCCGGTCAGGCTGCGTCTGAGAATTTCGACGCCACGCAATTTCTGGGGCTGGCTCCGTTTTTACGTATGAGCATCGCCGGTGATGAATGCACTGACATCGCACAGGAGCTGGTGACGCGCGCACAGCAAAACCCCGATGACGCCGTACTGTGGATGAACCTTTCCACCGTCATACTGTGCCTGCAACGCACCGAACTCGGCCTGACCATTCAGGAACAAGCGCTGGCCATGCAGCAGGTTTATACCCTCAGCGCCGCGCAACAACCGGCAAAACTGCGTCTGCTGATGCTGATGGTGCCTGGTACGTTGTCTGCCAACGTACCGCTCGACTGTCTGCTGGAAAACAGCGATATCGAGCTGATTTATTACTACATCACGCCCGAAGCGCCGTTTGAAGCGCCGATCCCGGAGCATGATTTACTGATGGTCGGTATCAGCGCCACCACCGAAAACTTATTCCTGCTACAGCAGCTGGAAAGCATCACCCGCCAGTGGCCGGTGCCGGTGATCAATGCGCCGCAACATATCCCCAGCTCCGAGCGCCATACCGCCAGCACGCTGTTGCAGAATCAGCCGGGATTAACCATTGCGCAGGCGCATCCGGTGACGTTTTCCGCGCTGTCGGCGGTCGCGGAAGGCAAAATCACCCTGAGCAGCACCCTGTCCGGCAGCGATTTCCCGGTGATCCTGCGCCCTGCCGGTTCACACGGCGGTCACGGTCTGGAAAAAGTCACCCGTCAGGAAGAACTGGTGAGTTATCTGACCCGCGTGCAGGTGGAAGATTATTTCCTGTCGCAGTTCATCGATTACAGCAACGCCGACGGCCAGTTCCGCAAATACCGTATTTCGCTGATCGACGGCGTGCCTTATGCCTGTCATATGGCGATTTCGTCGCACTGGATGGTGCATTACGTCAACGCGTTCATGTATGAAGATCAGAAAAAACGCGAAGAAGAAGCCACATTTCTGAATAACTTCGGCGAATTCGTTGCCCGTCATCAGCAGGCGCTGAAGGCCATTTTTGAGACCACCCGGCTCGATTATCTGGGCATTGATTGCAGCGAAGCACCCGACGGCAGTCTGCTGGTCTTTGAAATCGATCCGGCCATGGTCGTACACGCGATGGACCTGGAAGTGATGTTCCCACACAAACAAGTCCATATGAATAAAGTTAAAACAGCATGCCGCGAGTTGCTGTTATCCCGTGCTTTTGCGCACAGCGGCGCATCGGCTGATGCGCCAGAAGGAAAAGAATAATCATGATTTCACGTAACGCTCTGAATTTCTCCGGTGGTCCCGGCGCATTGCCGGAAACGGTACTCGCGCAGGTTGAAGCCGCGATCAAAGAAGTCCCGGAAATGGGCCTGTCGATCCTCGGCATCAGCCACCGCTCTGACTGGTTTGCCAGCGTTGTTGAAGAAACCGAAAACAACATCCGCACGCTGCTTGGCCTGTCGAAAGATTTCCATATTCTGTTCCTGCAGGGCGGCGCGACGCAGCAATTCTCGATGGTGCCGATGACGCTGCTGCGTGGTCAGAAACAGGCGGCGGAATATCTGGATACCGGTTACTGGAGCAGTAAAGTCGTGACCGAAGCGCGTCGCGAAGGGCCGGTGAAAGTGCTGTGGAGCGGCGAGTCTTGCGGCTTCAACCGCCTGCCAGCGGATGAGGAACTGGAGTTTTCTCCGGACGCACCTTATCTGCATTACGTTTCCAACGAGACGGTGGAAGGATTGCAGTTCCAGCGCGTTCTGGGTCGCGACGACGTGCCGCGTGTCTGCGATATGTCTTCTGATTTCCTGTCCAAACCCTGCGATGCCAATAAATTCTCAGTGATTTACGCCCATGCCCAGAAAAATATCGGCCCGGCAGGCGTCACTATCGTACTGGTACATGACACCGTGGTGAAAGCCTCGTCTGACGAATTGCCATCGTTCCTGAATTACCGTCGTCAGGTGGAATCCCATTCCAACCTCAATACTCCGCCGGTATTCGCAATTTATGTGGTGCTGCTGGTCACGCGCTGGCTGCTCAATGACGTCGGCGGCCTGGAGAATATGGAACAGACCAACCGCCACAAAGCGGAACTGCTGTATGCGATGCTCGATAACAGCGACGGTTTCTATAATGGCTGGAGCAGCAAAGCAGACCGTTCACAAATGAACGTCGCGTTTAAACTGCCGGATGAAGAGCTGGAGAAGAAATTCCTGGCAGAAAGCCATGAAGCCGGTTTCTCGGGGCTGTCAGGGCATCGTGCCATCGGCGGCATTCGTGCGTCTATCTACAACGCATTGTCGCTGCCAGCGGCAGAGAAGCTGACTCACTTCATGGATGATTTCATGCGAAAAAACCGCAAATAATCGCCATAAGCAGAAATAAAAACGCCCCGGTTGTAATGCAGACGGGGGCGTTTCTTTTTAGCGTCGCAAGGAATCAGTGCTGATGCGATTTCGGCTGGTAGTTCTTCAGATGCGCGATAGCAGTATTGATCATATGTGAATCCAGCCCGTGTCCCATACCCGCCTGCAGATCCAGAGTACAGTCACAGCCCAGGGATTTCAGGCGCTCCGCCGCACTTTTCGACTGGAACGGGTTGATCACCGGATCCTGTTCGCCATGAATGAAATGCACCACCGTGGCTGCGGTAATCGGTATTTCCGGAAGTGAGGAAAAACGCCCGCTGAACGCGACAATACGCGATGCCAGATGTTCTTCCACCTTGGTTGATTCCAGCGCCATGATCGTACCCTGAGAGAAGCCGACCAAAGTAGTGTGCTCCGGCGTAACACCGGTTTTCTGCTGCCAGTCGCGGACAATCTGCACGAAAGCAGGCATCGCGGCATCCACACGCGGCTGACGGTTTTGCTCAGTCACACCCTGCACGGAGAACCACTGAAAGCCGCGGCCAAAATCACAAATATCCGGGCTGCCGACACTGATCACCTGCGCCTGCGGGAACGAAACAGCGAAAAACTTACCGATTTCGCCCATGGAAATCGGGTTATCACCCACGCCATGAAATAATAAAATCAGCTGGTTAGCTCTTTCTTCCGGCTGCTGGACGATAATCTGTTCTGAGCTCATTGCTCTCTCCCGTTGTAAATTTATGGGTTCACTATACGCCGCCTGCCGGTCAGTGAAATTGGGATTTATTGAACGAGTCTTTCCATTTTTTGCAATGAAACCGCTGACTTATTCCGCCATTCCCGCGGCTTTCAGCGCCTGTTGTGTTTCCTGACGCCAGTGGCTGAGCAAGGCTTTGCGGCCGGAAAGCTTCAGCGCCACGACAATTTGTGCCACGCTCTGCCCCTGTTGCAAATGAGCACGCAGCGCGGTCAGCGGCAAAGCGCTGTGTAACAGAAGGCGGCTGAGCGCCGGTAAACTGCTTTCCAGCGGACGATGGGCAAAGGCGAATCCGTTCAGTTCGCGCCAGTCAGCATCATCAGGCTGCGTGTCTGCCGCGCCGTTTAACGGCAACTCAAGCACCATCAGCGGCGCCAGCCAGCGCCAGTCGCGGTTAAGCTGATGCTCTGCAATATCTGCCAGCTTCTGCCCCGCCGCACTGAGCGGCAATATCGCCATCGCGGCATAACATCCGCTGCTGGCTTCTTTCTGCGTACTGATGCGCACCAGCCGGAATCCGGCCTGCTGCCATAACGACGCCAGATCTGAAGTGTAGCCAAAACTCACCGACAGAAAATCCAGCCCCGCCTGCTGCGCACGCTGTTTTTGTTCCGCTAGCAAATCGCGGGCGATACCCTGACGGCGAAATGCGGGATGTACCGCAATCCGGCTGACGCGCCGTGAACGCAATACGGCGGCGTCGGGGGATCCCGCGTGAGCGGCGAGCGACTGCGCGACCAGATTGCCGCGCGGACGCCGCCTGCCCGCCCAGACTTCCTGCGCCAGTTCAGTGCTCAGCCCGCCCTCATCCACCAGCCATAGCGCGCCGGTCAGCGTGTTTTTCATTCGTGACGCGCTGAACGTCATGCCCGTCGCATCCAGCAGACGGCGTAAATCCAGCGGTGAGGTGCGGTAATGCGCGCTGGTCAGCAGCCCGTAGAAATCTTCTAACAGCGCCGGTTCTGTCAGCCAGTCGTCCGCCTGAATAGGGAATATTTCTGATGTGCCGCCCGTCGCATCTGCATCTGGCAGATGCTCATCAAACAGCAATAAATCGCTGATGAACGGCTCGAGCGTGTCGACGGATGACCAGCGGATCGGGACATTCAGACGCAGATCCTGCCACTGCGGCAAAGACGCACAGAATTTGAGTAAGAATCCGCGCCCGGTGCCTTCGTATCCCTGAACCGTCGTGGTCAGTAAAACACGCGGAAATGCCGCAATCAGTTCTGACAGCATCGGCGTTGGAATTGCCGCCGCTTCATCGATAATCAGCCAGTCAGCGTCAGTCACCACGCCTTCGCGACATAACGAAAGTAAGGCATCCGGCGCGATAAAACGGGCCGATTCTGTCTGCTGATTAAGGATCTGGCTGGCTGAGACTTTAGCCGGGGCGGTCACAAGGCAAATGCCCGGCCATTGCAACGTGAGCATGCCTGCCAGAGTCGATTTTCCCCGGCCACGCGGCGCCGTCAGCACCCAGACGCCAGATTTAGCCTGCATCAGCTGCTGTAAAATTTGCTGCTGCGCGGGTGTGGGCTGGCCGTCAGGTACCTGCCAGCCGGGTGCAGCAGGCAGCGGCACGAGTTCAAAAGGCTGCCCCTGACGCCATACCGCAATGGTGCGGTCTTGTCCGAGCAAAGACTGAAAACGCTGAATAAAACGGGGAGCCGGAATGGCCTGGGGCTGTTCGCTCCAGCGCAGGCTGTCGGCGTCGGGGCGTTCAGGCCACTGGTTCCATTCCGGCACCAGCAAGATCAGCCAGCTTCCGGCTTTCAGCGTGCCGGAAAATGCCGCCAGCGCCTGGGCGTTCAGACCGTCGCGCGCATCAAACACGCCATGCAGAATATCTTGTCCGAGCAGCGTATGCGCCGCTGAGGCCGAACAGGCGTTCACGTTATCAGGCGGTGAATCGCTCAGCCACAGCCAGTCCCCCGCTTGCCCGTCGCAAAACTTCGTCGCCTGAACGGCAGACCAGCGGGCATCGCCGCTGATAACCAGTAACCGGCGCACGCCTTGTTTTTGCATCTGCTGTTGCAGGCCGTTTTTCAGCGCGATATCCATTGCCGTCAGGTTTTACCGACAATCATCGATAATAGGCCGGCGGCGATCAGCGGCCCGACCGGCACGCCTTTAAACATCGCCACGCCCAGCACGGTGCCCACCAGTAAACCCGCCACCAGATGCGGCTGCGTGCCCATCAGCGTCAGGCCACGTCCGCCAAGCCAGGACACCAGAACGCCGACCAGAATGGCGACAATGGATTTCCAGTGGAAGAAAGAATGCACCACAGTGCTGGCGCTGATTTTTCCGCTGGCAATCGGTGCCATCACGCCAATGGTCAGAATAATAATGCCGATAGTCAGGCCATATTTTTCTATCCATGGGAAAAAGTTGTTCAGCGGCGTAATCCGCACAGTAAGGAGGAAGAACATTGCGATGGTGACGGCGCTGTTATGGCTGATGATGCCCAGACCGGCGAAGACGAGTAAAATCAATAGGGTTGGATCGAGAAAAGCCATGGCAATCCCAGCGGTTCAACATGAGGAAAAAAGAGAGGCTCACAGAGCCTCTCTGGATCGGTCATTGATTATTGAACAGTTTTTACCGGCAGACCAGAGCTTATTGCCTCTAAATCAGCGACTGGCGAACGTGTTGCACTGGTCAGGATTGCCGGTATCAAATCCGCGTTTGAACCAGGTATAACGCTGCTCAGACGTTCCGTGAGTGAAGCTGTCCGGCACAACACGCCCCTGACTTTGCTGCTGTAAGCGGTCATCGCCGATGGCCCGCGCGGCATCCAGCGCTTCTTTCAGGTCGCCCTCTTCCAGAACATTTTGCTGCTGCATGGCGTGTCCCCAGACACCGGCGTAGCAGTCAGCCTGCAATTCCATTTTCACCGACAGCTGATTCACCACCGTCTGCGATGCACCCTGCTGCATCTGGCGAACTTTACGTTCGGTGCCCAGCAAATTCTGCACATGGTGGCCGACTTCGTGCGCCACGACATACCCCTGGGCAAAATCACCGCCTGCGCCGAGTTTGTTTTGTAATTCCTGATAGAAAGACAAATCGATATACACCGTGCTGTCCGCCGGGCAATAGAACGGGCCCATTACGGACTGGCCGGTACCGCAACCGGTACGGGTTGCCCCGCGATACATTACCAGTTTCGGCTCACGATAGGTCATGCCCTGTTTCTGGAAAATTCCTTTCCAGGTGTCTTCTGTCGAGGCGAGGATCACCGAGGTGAATTTAGCCTGTTCATCATCTTTCGGGCTGATGGATTGCGACTGTGTCTGTTGCTGCATACCGCCGGACTGCCCGCCGTCAATCAGCGGACTCAGGTCGATACCATAATAACCGGCAACCAGCACCACAATAATGATCACAATACCGCTTTTGCCGCGAATAGGCAGACGCATTCCCCCGCCGCCTAAACCGCCGCCGCCGTTAGATCCCTGTCCGCGTCTGTCTTCTACATTGTCGCTTTCGCGACGCCCTTGCCAACGCATAATCCACCTCCAGACTGTTTTTTTAAGACTAGCCAGCACATGCAGTTAATACCATCTGCGAAAGGAGGTAATTTTAGGGGTCGGGGAATTAAATGAAAGAAAACAGTTTGAAAAGAGGAAAATTAAAAGCACGAAAGAGCACGGGTGACGAAAATCATCACCCGTTTAGAGCATACCGCGTAAACGATTGCGCAGTCTGGCTAAAAAAAAGTTACTGCGCTTAGTCCAGTTTCACACCGATACGGTGAGCCACTTCTTCATAAGCTTCGATCAGGCCACCGAGGCTCTGGCGATAACGGTCTTTGTCCATCTTGTTCAGAGTTTCTTTATCCCAAAGACGGCTGCCGTCTGGAGAGAACTCATCACCCAGCACCACTTCGCCGTTGAACAGACCGAATTCCAGTTTGAAATCGACCAGGATCAGACCGGCATCATCAAACAATTTGCTCAGCACGTCGTTGGCTTTGTAGCTAAGCTCTTTCATGCGCGCGAGGTTTTCTTCGTTCACCCAGCCAAACGTCTTACAGTAAGATTCGTTGACCATCGGATCGTGCATCGCATCGTTTTTCAGGAACAGATCGAACAACGGCGGATTCAGTTCCAGACCTTCTTCAATGCCCAGACGTTTTACCAGCGAACCTGCAGCACGGTTACGGATAACGCATTCAACCGGGACCATATCCAGTTTTTTCACCAGCACTTCAGTGTCAGACAACAGGCGTTCCATCTGAGTAGGAATACCGGCTTCTTCCAGCTTAGCCATGATGAAATGGTTAAATTTGTTGTTAACCATACCTTTACGGTCGAACTGCTCAATACGCTGACCATCCAGTGCTGACGTATCGTTACGGAACTCCAGTACCAGAAGGTCCGGGTTTTCGGTGGTGTAGACGGTTTTCGCCTTGCCGCGATACAACTCAGCTAACTTTTGCATCTTTACTTACTCCAGTGGAAAAAACAGATGTAAAAAGGGGCCGGAGCCCCTTGGTATTATTTTGCGCTGCTCTGGCTAAACGCGGCCTGCATGACCGCCACCATCGCGTCGTTCTGCGACTGGCTGAGAGCATGTCCTTTCGGATCAAGGAACTGCAAGCTACTACGGTTGTCGAGGTCGCCAACCTGAAGTTTGTAATCACCGGAGCTAAGGCCCGGATCTTTCGCACCCAGCGTCTGCCACGCATCGTCATTAAGCGGTTTGTAAGTCACAGAAATTGTGCCTTGCGGACGGCTGCTGTCGGTTACTTTCATGCCCGCTTTCGCCAGGGCATTCGGTAAGCGATCCCACACTACGCCATAGCTGGAACGCACAATCAGCACCGGTAAGCCGGTATCATCAGCGCCACTCTGCACGTCGATTTCACCTACGCGACGGTTATCGAGACGCGCCTGAGTATCCTGCTGAACCTTATCCAGGTTCGCTGTGATGGCGTTCATCATCTGGCTGTTGTAACGCTGGATTTCAGCTGTAGAGGTCACCGCTTTATCTTGCTGTTTCAGCTCAAGCGTTTTCACTGTCAGTGCCAGCTGGTAGCTCTGCTGTTTCACGCTGATCTGATAACGGCCCTGATACTGGAAGTCTTCATCGGCACGATTCCAGTCAACGAAATCGGTTGAGAGGGTCTGATTCGCGTCATCACGGTTGGCAATTTTGAATTTATTTTGCTCAACAGCTTTAACAACGTTGTTCCACAAATCGCGGTTTTGCGGCGTGTTTTCCAGCAATACTGTGCTGCTGTCGCCCGCTAATTGAGTCTGAGAACCGTTAAGCAAGGCCAGCGGCTGAGCTGGTGGACGAATGTCTAGCTGTTTGCCCACAGCGCCCTGCATTGCGCCTGACTGAATATCATAAGTGCCGTTCTGCACTGGCAGGATCATACCTGATGGTGCTTTCAGCTCATGCAGAGCTGGCGCATCCAGGTAGGCTTCATCACCGCTCACCTGGCGCTTGTAGCGCTGGTCGCTGGAACAGGCTGCCAGCAGCATAATCAGGGAAACACCCACGACTTTCGCTACGGCAGTCTTCTGCAATCGGGTCATCTGGAAACTATTCTTGTCAAATAAAGAGGCCATCAAATCTTCCTAAGAGTTACAGCAAACCGGCGCTTTTTAATGCTTCTTCCACGACCGGACGGGCAGCATCTGTTAACGGCGTCATAGGCAGACGCATCGTATCGGTTGCCATCAAGCCCAGTGCCTTACAGGCCCATTTCACCGGGATTGGGTTTGCTTCTACAAACAAATTCTGATGCAAAGGCATCAGGCGCTGATTCAGGCGACGCGCCTCGGCAAAGTTGCCAAGAGCAGCCAGCTCACAAAGTTGTGCCATTTCACGGGCAGCGACGTTAGCAGTAACGGAAATAACGCCTTTGCCTCCGAGCTGCATAAAGTCCAGACCACTGGCGTCATCGCCGCTCAGCAGAATGAAATCTTCATCATCAACCAGCACTTGGATCTGACTTACACGACTTAAGTTCCCTGTTGCCTCTTTAACAGCAACAATATTCTTCAATTTTGCTAAACGCGCGATGGTCGGCGGCAGCATATCGCAGCCGGTACGTGAGGGCACGTTGTAGAGAATTTGCGGCAGGGAGGTGTTTTCAGCGATAGCTTTAAAGTGCTGATACAGGCCTTCCTGAGTCGGACGGTTGTAATAAGGGGTGACTGTCAGACAGCCAACAACGCCACTATTTTCAAAACGTTGCGTAAGAGAAATCGCTTCAGCGGTGGCATTTGCACCTGTGCCTGCGATCACCGGAATGCGGCCGTCGGCCAGTTCCAGTGTTTGTAAGACCACGTCACCGTGCTCATCGTGGCTCAGCGTTGCCGACTCGCCGGTTGTGCCAACGGAAACGATCGCCGCAGTACCACTGGACACATGATAATCAATCAGTTTTTTCAGACTTGCGCGATCGACGGCACCTTTGGTGTCCATCGGCGTAACCAGTGCAACAATACTTCCCGTAAACATTGACCTTCCCCTCCACAAACAGGTCACTCATGGTACTTTTGACACCACTGCAAAAGCAAGCAATCAACGAGCGGTAACCGCTTGTCCGGCGGTTTTTTTTATGTTTACCTTGGGAATACTCCAAAGCACGACAGGAAGACTCATTTTGCCGCAGCCACAACAACATTATCTGGTCATCACCGCGTTAGGTGCCGACCGCCCTGGTATCGTAAACACGATTACCCGTCAGGTGAGCAGCTGCGGCTGTAATATTGAGGACAGCCGGCTGGCAATGCTGGGCGATGAGTTTACGTTCATCATGCTGCTTTCCGGCAGCTGGAACGCCATCACCCTGATTGAATCCACCCTGCCACAAAAAGGGGCGGAGCTTGAATTGCTGATTGTGATGAAACGCACCAGCGCCCATGAACGTCCGCCGATGCCCGCGACCGTGTGGGTGAAAGTGGAAGTGAAAGACTCCCCTCATCTGATTGAGCGTTTTACCGATTTATTCCATACACATCAGATGAATATCGCCGAACTTGCGTCAAAAACCCGTCCGGCAGACGCGACCCTGCCCGCGCAGCTTTCCATTCAGATCACCGCCCACAGTGCGGCGAATACCGATCCGACAATTATTGAGCAGGCGTTTCATCAGCTATGTACAGAACTGAAAGCGCAAGGCAGTATTAACGTCGTTAGTTATTCTGAGAATGAAGATAAACTGCAGTAACAGCTGAAAGATACGGAGAAAGACAATGAGCCCACTGAAAGCCGGTGATCCTGCGCCGCAATTTAGTTTACCCGACCAAGACGGTGAACAAATTAATCTGGCCGACTTCCAGGGACAGAAAGTCCTGGTCTATTTCTATCCAAAAGCCATGACCCCGGGTTGTACGGTACAGGCCTGCGGACTGCGCGATAACATGGATCAGTTGAAAAGTGCAGGCGTTGAAGTGCTGGGGATCAGCACCGATAAGCCAGAAAAACTGTCGCGTTTTGCTGAAAAAGAACTGCTGAACTTCACCTTGCTTTCCGATGAAGATCATCAGGTTTGTGAGCAGTTTGGCGTCTGGGGTGAAAAATCCTTTATGGGTAAAACCTACGACGGCATCCACCGCATCAGCTTCCTGCTCGACGGCAATGGCAAAGTTGAGAAAGTGTTCGACGACTTCAAAACCACTAACCACCATGACATTGTGATGGCGTACTTAAACGGTAAATAACCGTTACAGTAAACAGCCTAAATGGCAGGTTTGTGGACATAAAAAAAAGCGCAGACGCGCTTTTTTTATTTTTACCCGGTGCCGGTTTTCAGACCGTTTCGTTCAGTGATTCATCTGGCCAGACGTGCACCACGGCTTTCACCAGCGTCGCCAGCGGTATCGCAAAGAACACGCCCCAGAATCCCCAAAGGCCGCCAAAGACCACCACCGCCAGAATAATGACCAGCGGATGCAGGTTCACCGCCTCTGAGAACAACAGCGGCACTATCACGTTGCCATCCAGACCCTGAACGACCAGATAGGCGACGATCAGCGTCCAGAAATCTGCACCGAGTCCCCACTGGAACATCGCCACAATCACCACCGGAATAGTCACCAGCATCGCGCCGATATAGGGGATCAGCACCGACACGCCAACCAGCACCGCCATCAGCAGCGAATAACGCATGTCCATCACCACAAACACCAGATAAGTCGCGATACCGACGATGATCATCTCCAGCACTTTTCCGCGAATATAATTAGTGATCTGCTGATTCATCTCCTCCCAGACCTGCCCTGCCAGCCCGCGGTCTCGCGGCAAAATACGGCGGACGGCGTTGAGCATTTGCTCTTTATCCTTGAGCAGGAAGAACACCATCATTGGCACCAGAATCAGGTAAATCGCCAGCGTCAGTAAGCCGACCAGCGACGCCAGTGAATATTTCACCACCGATTCGCCAAGACCAGATAATTTACTGCGCATGTTTTCAGCCATCATATCGATGATACCGGCATCGACCAGCGCCGGATAACGCTTGGGTAAGGTGGCCGCAAAATCGTAAAAACGGTTAAGCATACTGGGTAAATCTGTCATCAGATTCACACCTTGCTGCCAGGTGACAGGCGCAACAACGAAGATACCTAACATCAGAATACCGGCAAAAAGGATCAGTACCACGCTCACGGAAAGCGTGCGCGAAAGCCCGAGATGTTGCAGCCGGACGGTTGGCCATTCCAGTAAATACGCCAGAACAATCGCCACCAGAAGCGGAGCAAGAATGCCATTGAGGAAATAAAGAATACAAAAACCCGCAACCAGGATGGCCAGCAGGGCGATGGCCTGCGGGTCAGTAAAGCGACGGCGATACCACTGTAATAACATGTCCAACATCAGATAACGCTCCTGTAATTTCCCGGCCTGACGAGTTTGCGCTGTTCGTTCCCTGCGCGCTCAGACACAAGTAACTATCTTCAAAATTCGTTGTCACACAACTGTAGCTGCACAGTATTTTAAACTCTCACGAGGATAGCTACTATAGAGAGCGGCGCAAAGAAAAGCGCCACAAAATAACGGTCTGCAATGCAGTTCATGGAAGAAAGGCTTTAAAAGCTTATTAGTAACGCGGTTAACTCATTGGGAAGCAAATGTTTATGGTAATGCGGTTGAAAAAAACGGTGATTGCCCTGTGTCTGGGCAGCCTGTTTGCTGGCAGTATTCTGCCGGCAGGCGCTGATGACAGCTCATTCTGGTCAAAGCCAGTGAGTTCTGCCAAAACCAGTTCACCTTTGGCACCGCCGGTGAGCGACCAGTTACCGGACATCGGCACCACAGCCGGTGGCACGCTGAGTATTAATCAGGAATTGCAGATGGGCGATTTTTACGTCCGTCAGATGCGCGCCAGCACGCCGTTAATCAACGATCCGTTGCTCAATCAATACATCAACGAGCTGGGGCAACGTCTGGTCGCTCACGCTTATTCCGTTCGTACCCCTTTTCACTTTTTCATCGTCAATAACGATGAGCTGAACGCCTTCGCTTTCTTCGGCGGCAACGTGGTGATCCACTCCTCCCTGTTCCGCTATACCGATAATGAAAGCCAGCTGGCTTCGGTTATGGCGCACGAAATTTCCCATGTGACCCAGCGCCATCTGGCGCGTGCGATGGAAGATCAGCAGCGTAATGCGCCGCTGACCTGGGTCGGCGCACTGGGCTCGATTCTTCTGGCGATGGCCAGCCCGCAAATGGGGATGGCGGCGCTGACCGGTACGCTGGCGGGAACGCAACAAGGGATGATCAGCTTTACGCAGGGCAATGAACAGGAAGCTGACCGTATCGGCATTCAGGTGCTGCAGCGCTCCGGTTTTGATCCGCAGGCCATGCCCGCGTTCCTGCAAAAACTCGCCGACCAGGCAACCTATTCGACCCGTCCGCCGGAAATGCTGCTGACGCATCCCCTGCCGGACAGCCGTCTGGCCGATATCCGTAACCGCGCGAACCAGATGCCGCACCCGATTGTGCAATCGTCACAAGATTACACCATGGCAAAAGTGCGCATATTGGGGATGTACGGTTCCGATAGTTTTCCGCTCTCCGATGACTATTTACTGAAACTGAGCAACGGCAATATCCGTGAGCAACTGGCGGCAAAATACGGTCATGCGCTGCAATTCTACAAAGCCAAAAAATACGATCAGGCACGTGCGATCCTCGATCCGCTGCTGGCACAAAATCCCGGTAATGAATGGTTACTGGATTTAGCGACCGATACCGATATCGACAGCAAACGTGCACCGCAGGCCATCGCACGTCTGGAACAGGCGGGCGCGGCGACCAGTTCTAACGCCGTACTGCAACTCAACCTGGCCAACGCCTACCTCGAAGGGGCGAAACCGGCCAATGCCATGAAGATCCTCAACCGCTATACTTTCAATTATCCGGGCGACCCGAATGGCTGGGATTTATTATCTCAGGCCGCCGCCGCGCAGGGTTTACGCGCGCAGGAACTGGCCGCCAGAGCCGAAAGCATGGCGTTAATCGGCCGTCTGGATCAGGCGATTGAAATGCTGAGCAACGCCAGCGCATTACAAAAATTAGGCAGTCTGGAACAGGCCAGATATGACGCACGCATCGACCAGCTTCGTCAGTTACAGGGGCGATTCCGTCAGTATCAGAAAGGCTGATTTCAGCACAAGAATGGAGAAATTTTAATGCCGCATGATGTCGCGATTTACCACAACCCGGCTTGTTCTAAAAGCCGTGAGACCCTGAAGTTACTGGAAGCAGAAGGCATTGAGCCGCAAGTGATTTTGTATCTGGAAACGCAGCCTTCGGTGGATAAGCTGAAAGAACTGATCAGTTTGTTGGGCTTTAGCTCGGCGCGGGAACTGATGCGAAAAGGTGAACAGATTTACAAGGATCTGAACCTGAAGGATACCAGCCTGAGCGAGGAACAACTGCTACAGGCGATGGCTGAACATCCGCGGCTGATTGAACGCCCGATTGTGGTCGCCAACGGCAAAGCGCGATTAGGGCGTCCGCCGGAACAGGTCACAGAGATTTTATAACTCCGCCGTCACATTCGGGTTCGGTTCACGAACCCGGCTGTCCCTTCCGGTTACAGCCTTCAGTTACAGCCCGAGAATTTCTTTCACAAACGGGATAGTCAGTTTGCGCTGCGCAGTAATAGATGCGCGATCCAGCTGATCCAGAGTCATAAACAGCGTACGCATTTCCCTGTCCAGACGTTTCAACAGGAAACGGCCCACGTCTTCCGGCAGTTCAAAACCACGCAGTTTGGCGCGCAGCTGCAATGCCTGAAGTTTTTCTTCGTCAGAAAGAGGCTGAAGTTTATAGATTTGACCCCAGTCGAGACGGGAAGCCAGATCCGGCAGGCTGAGATTCAGCTGACGCGGAGGACGATCGCCGGTAATAAACAGACGCGTGCGACCGGTTTCAAGAATGCGGTTATAAAGATGAAAAACCGCGGCTTCCCATTCATCATCACCGGCAATGCCTTCGATATTATCGATACACACCAGCGCCAGATGCTCCATGCCGTCCAGAACTTCCGGCACGAAATAAGCCCGCTTGTCTAAGGGTACGTACCCCACCGCTTCTCCGCGCTGCGATAATTCTGCGCAGGCTGCGTGTAACAGATGGCTGCGGCCGCCGCCTTCGCGTGACCAGAAATATATATAGGTGCCGTGTTCCTGATGCAATGCGCTCTGAATGGCAGATAGCAGAGAAGGGTTTTCCCCCGGATAAAAACTGGCAAAGGTTTCATCATCGGGTAGATAAAGTGGCAGGGAAAGCTGTGCCGGCGTATTCAGAAGCACCTCAACCGAAGCGGCATGAAGACCGCAGATGTTGTCACGTCAATAAAAGGAACTGCCGAATTCTAGCAAGGATCCGTTGTGAAATGAACTGTGTGCGGTGCGAACGCTTGCGATCCGAGCACCTGACCGGTAAGCGGCTGCCTGCCGGTCAGGAATGATCATGATCAGACTGGCGGATTTTCCCGCTCATCTTCAACGTCAATGATCTGTTCTTCGCCGCGGAAAATCTCGATGACTTTGAACAACAGGCTCAGGAAGATGCCGACGATCGTCGCCAGCGCCATGCCTTTCAGCTCAGCAGCACCGATGTGGATCTTCGCACCGCTGACGCCGATGATAAGGATCACCGCAGTCAGGATCAGGTTCTGCGCTTTGTTGTAATCGACTTTCGATTCAATCAGCACGCGGATACCTGAAGCACCAATCACGCCGTAAAGCAGCAGTGAAACGCCGCCCATCACCGGAACCGGTACTGCCTGAATAGCCGCCGCCAGTTTCCCGATACAGGAAAGCAGAATAGCCAGAATAGCCGCGCCGCCGATGACCCAGGTACTGTAAACCTTGGTGATCGCCATCACGCCGATGTTTTCGCCATACGTAGTGTTCGGCGTAGAACCGAAGAAACCGGACAATACGGTCGACAGACCATTCGCCAGCATCGAACGGTGCAGGCCCGGATCACGCAGCAAATCTTTCTTCACGATATTGGCCGTGACAACCAGATGCCCGACGTGCTCAGCGATGACCACCAGCGCCGCAGGCAGGATCGTGAGGATAGCGACCCATTCAAAACGCGGCGTATAGAAGGTTGGCAGCGCAAACCAGTGCGCATTGGCGATGGCAGAAACATCGACCACGCCCATAAAGAACGACAGCGCGTAGCCCACCAGCACGCCGATGAGGATCGGGATAATCGCCAGGAAACCGCGGAATAATACGGATCCCAGAATCGTCACCGACAGCGTCACCAGAGAAATGGTGATGGTAGTGGTATCTACCGGTGCGCCATCCGCAGGCAGTAATCCGGCCATATTCGCCGCCACACCCGCCAGCTCCAGCCCGATAACAGCCACAATTGCGCCCATCGCCGCGGGCGGGAACATCACGTTAATCCAGCCAATTCCGGCTTTCTTAACAATCAGCGCCACCAGACAGAACAGCACGCCGCAGGCAATAAATCCGCCGAGCGCCACTTCATACCCCATCGGCAACAGCAAAAGCACCGGAGAAATAAACGCGAAGCTTGAACCGAGGTATGCCGGTATTTTCCCCTTACAGACAAATAAATACAGCAAAGTCCCTATGCCATTGAACAGCAGCACCGTCGCCGGGTTTATCTTGAACAGAATGGGAACCAGAACGGTGGCACCAAACATGGCAAACAGATGCTGGAAACTCAGGGGGATTGTCTGCAGCAATGGCGGACGTTCGCTTACCCCGATGACACGACGGGTCATGAATGTGATCCTCTTAAAGGTGTGATGTTGTGTTGTGTATGACGTGCAAAAAAAACTCCAAAAAAAAGCCGACTGCTTAGTCGGCTTATTGCTTGCTGCTTACTTGGTACCAAATATCTTGTCGCCCGCATCGCCGAGCCCCGGGATGATGTAGCCTTTCTCATTGAGTCCTTGATCCACCGAGGCGGTATAGAGCTCAACGTCCGGGTGCGCGGCTTCAAGAGCGGCGATCCCTTCCGGAGCGGCAACCAGCACCAGCACTTTAATGCTCTGGCAGCCGGCTTTTTTCAGCAGGTCGATGGTGGCAATCATAGAACCACCGGTGGCCAGCATCGGGTCAACGACCAGCGCCAGACGTTCTTCGATGTTAGAAACCAGCTTCTGGAAATACGGCACAGGCTTAAGGGTTTCTTCATCACGGTACACGCCGACGACGCTGATACGCGCGCTCGGAACGTGTTCCAGTACGCCTTCCATCATGCCCAGACCGGCACGCAGGATAGGGACTACGGTAATTTTCTTGCCTTTGATCTGTTCGATTTCCACCGGGCCATTCCAGCCTTCGATGGTCACTTTTTCAGTTTCTAAATCGGCAGTTGCTTCATAGGTCAGCAGACTTCCCACCTCAGAAGCCAGTTCGCGAAAACGTTTCGTGCTGATGTCGTTCTCACGCATCAGGCCCAGCTTGTGTTTCACCAGCGGGTGTTTCACCTCGACGATCTTCATTGTTTATTCTCCTAAGGTGGTTGAGCTGCAAAAAAAAATCGCGAGATTATAACGCCATTTTTTTTCAACGCCATATCAAATAGCCTGATCCAGATCATTAGGAACCCGGTTAGAGTATAGACAGCCTGAAAATCATCATCGAATAAGGCGCTCGCAAACGTTTGCTTCCACTGTTAGAATTGCCGCGCTTTATTCTTCAACCACCAACCCAAACCGCCGTGGGGACTTCGCAGTGACCGACAAAACCTCTCTCAGCTATAAAGACGCAGGCGTAGATATCGATGCCGGTAACGCATTGGTAGACCGCATTAAAGGTGTAGTAAAACAGACCCGTCGCCCGGAAGTCATGGGTGGATTGGGCGGTTTTGGTGCTCTCTGCGCGCTGCCGCAAAAATATCGTGAACCCGTGCTGGTTTCGGGTACCGACGGCGTTGGCACCAAGCTGCGTCTGGCGATGGATTTAAAGCGCCACGATACTATCGGTATCGACCTGGTCGCGATGTGCGTCAACGATTTGATTGTTCAGGGCGCTGAACCGCTGTTCTTCCTCGACTATTACGCCACCGGCAAACTGGACGTCGATATCGCCGCCAGTGTGATCACCGGAATTGCAGAAGGCTGTAAACAGTCTGGCTGCGCGTTAGTCGGCGGCGAAACCGCTGAAATGCCGGGCATGTACCACGGCGAAGATTACGACGTCGCCGGATTCTGCGTTGGCGTGGTGGAAAAATCAGAAATTATCGACGGCAGCAAAGTGGCTGACGGCGATGTGCTGATCGGCCTCGCCGCCAGTGGCCCGCACTCGAATGGTTATTCTCTGGTGCGCAAAATTCTGGAAGTCAGCAAAACTGACCCGGAAACCACCACACTGGCAGGCAAGTCTCTGGCCGATCACCTGCTGGCACCGACCAAAATTTACGTGAAGTCGATCCTCAATCTGATCGAAAACGTGGAAGTTCACGGCATCGTTCACCTGACCGGTGGCGGCTTCTGGGAAAACATTCCGCGCGTGCTGCCGGAAAATACTCAGGTCATCATCGAAGAAGCCAGCTGGCAATGGCCGGACGTCTTCACCTGGTTGCAGACTACCGGTAACGTCAGCCGTCACGAAATGTACCGCACCTTTAACTGTGGCGTGGGCATGGTTGTTGCACTTCCGGCTGAGCTTGCCGACCAGGCCATTGCGTTGCTGAATGACAATGGTGAAAAAGCGTGGAAAATTGGCTATGTTAAGGCCTCTGACTCCGCTGAGCGCGTCGTTATCGGGTAAGCAGGCGTCAGCTCACTTTTTTCACTGAAGACGACAGGTAGCGATATGAAAAGGATTGTGGTTCTGGTATCGGGCGAGGGAAGCAATTTACAGGCCCTGATCGATGCCTGCCAGCAGGGACGAATCAACGCAAAAATCAGTGCAGTCTTCAGTAATAAAGCGGCCGCATACGGGCTTGAAAGAGCCCGTTTAGCGGATATTCCGGCCCATGCGCTGGATGTCAAAGCCTATGAAGATCGCACCGCCTTTGACGTTGCGCTGGCCGATGCTATTGAGACTTTCCAGCCCGATTTAGTGGTGCTCGCCGGTTACATGCGTATTCTGAGCGCAGAATTCGTTCAGCGATTTGCGGGACGCATGATCAACATCCACCCTTCCCTGTTGCCGAAATATCCGGGTTTACATACTCACCGTCAGGCGATTGAAAATCAGGATGCTGAACACGGTACCTCCGTGCACTTCGTGACGGAAGAACTCGACGGCGGCCCGGTTATTTTGCAGGCCAAAGTGCCGGTTTTTGCTGACGATACGCAAGAAGATTTGGTTGCCCGCGTGCAAACGCAGGAGCACAACATTTATCCGCTGGTGGTCGGCTGGTTCGCTGACGAACGTTTGTCACTGAAAAACGGTCAGGCAGTCCTCGATGATAATCCGCTGTCTGTGCAGGGTTACGCCGAAGATTAAGCTGCATACGCGCAAAGATTTCACTACAAACCGGCCACGCGCCGGTTTTTTATTTTCCGCTATTTGACATTTGTTTACATTTCACCCGATATAATGCACATCCCGGCGCACGTTTAAACGTCGTTTGTACGCCGACCTTCATCTGAAACACGGTTGTTTCAGACCTCATATTTACGAAGGTTACCCTCATAAAACGGCTTTTATAGTTGAGGAACACCCCATGTTTAGCAATAACAACGTCAGATTACGTCCACTGGAAAAGGACGACCTGTCGTTTGTTCATCGTCTTGATAATAACGCCAGCATCATGCGTTACTGGTTTGAAGAACCTTACGAGGCTTTCGTCGAACTGACCGACTTGTATCACAAACATATCCACGACCAGAGCGAACGTCGCTTTATCATTGAATTCCAGGGCGGGCCGGTTGGCTTAGTGGAGCTGGTTGAAATTAATCACATCCACCGCCGTGCGGAGTTTCAGATAATCATTGACCCGCAGCATCAGGGCAAAGGTTTCGCCGGTGATGCCGTCCGTTTGGCAATGGATTATGCCTTCTCGGTTCTGAACCTCTACAAACTGTATTTAATCGTCGATAAAGAGAACAAAAAGGCGATCCATATTTACAGCAAATTAGGGTTCGAGCTGGAAGGAGAACTGAAGCAGGAATTCTTTGTGAATGGTGAATACCGCAGCGCTATCCGCATGTGTATTTTCCAGCCACAATTCCTGGCGAAGTACAAAACCAAACCGGTTCAGGCCAAACCTGAATCACTGATTGGCGCCAGCGCGGTTTAATTTTACGCGGTAAAAATCACTCAATAAATTACCGGTGAGGGGGAGATGAACTCCTTCACCGCAAAGACTTTTCCCACCTTTTTCTCTCATTTGTTCCCCTGATATAAACTCTCCTGAAATCATCCCCAGTTATGTTGGACTTTCCTGTCAATCTTTCGCAATATTGATAGTAGACACTAGGCCCCTCTCACTGACGACTTTCTGTTGCGCTGATTTTAACAATAGCCCGCAACACGAAGAATAGGCTGAGCTAAATTGCGGTGTTTTCGGGCAAATTTGCCTGTATGGGCCAGGTTGCAAGCCAAATGAACGGAGTGAAAATGGGTCAGGAAAAGCTTTATATCGAGAAAGAACTAAGCTGGCTGTCCTTCAATGAGCGCGTGTTGCAGGAAGCGGCAGACAAAAGTAATCCCCTGATCGAACGGATGCGTTTCTTAGGGATCTATTCCAATAATCTGGATGAGTTTTATAAAGTCCGTTTTGCCGATTTAAAGCGACGGATCCTCATCAGTGAAGAACAAGGCTTTCTGGGCGCATCACGCCATTTGCTGAAAAAAATTCAGGCAAAAGTTCTGCGTATTGATCAGGAATTTGACAGCCTTTACAACGACTTGCTGCTCGAAATGGCACGTAATCAGATCTTCCTGATTAACGAACGACAGGTTTCTGAAAACCAGCAAGCCTGGTTGCGCCAGTATTTCAAACATCACCTGCGTCAGCACATCACACCGATTTTGATTAATCACGACACCAATCTGGTGCAGTTCCTTAAAGACGATTACACCTATCTGGCGGTTGAAATCATCCGTGGCGAAGAAATTCACTATGCGCTGCTGGAAATTCCTTCCGATAAAGTGCCGCGTTTCGTCAATCTGCCGCCGGAAGCGCCACGTCGCCGTAAACCGATGATCCTGCTGGATAACATTCTGCGTTATTGTCTGGATGATATTTTCAAAGGCTTCTTTGATTACGATGCACTGAATGCCTATTCGATGAAAATGACCCGTGATGCCGAATACGATCTGGTCACAGAGATGGAATCGAGCCTGCTGGAACTGATGTCATCGAGCCTGAAACAGCGTCTGACCGCCGAACCGGTACGCTTTGTATATCAGCGCGATATGCCCAATGAAATGGTGGAACTGCTGCGCGGCAAGCTGGGCATCTCCAATTATGATTCCGTGATTGCCGGTGGCCGCTACCATAACTTCAAAGATTTCATCGGTTTCCCGAACGTCGGTAAAGCCAATCTGGTCAACCGTCCGCTGCCACGTCTGCGCCATTTATGGTTCGATAAATTCCGTAACGGCTTCGCGGCGATCCGCGAGCAGGACGTGCTGCTGTATTATCCGTACCACACGTTTGAACACGTGCTGGAACTGCTGCGTCAGGCGTCGTTCGATCCGAACGTTTTATCCATAAAAATCAATATTTACCGTGTTGCGAAAGATTCACGCATCATCGAATCGATGATCCACGCTGCGCATAACGGCAAGAAAGTGACGGTCGTCGTCGAACTTCAGGCACGCTTCGATGAGGAAGCTAACATTCACTGGGCGAAACGTCTGACAGAAGCCGGTGTACACGTTATTTTCTCTGCGCCGGGCCTGAAAATTCACGCAAAACTCTTTCTTATTTCCCGCCGCGAAGGCGATGAAATTGTCCGCTATGCTCATATTGGGACCGGCAACTTTAATGAGAAAACCGCCCGCCTTTATACCGACTATTCGCTGCTCACCGCCGATGCCCGCATCACCAACGAAGTCCGCCGGGTATTCAACTTTATTGAGAACCCGTACCGGCCGGTCTCTTTCGAGCATCTGATGGTGTCGCCGCAAAACTCGCGCGACATGCTGTATCGCCTGATCGACAAAGAAATTGCTAACGTACAGGCAGGTGGCACAGGCAGAATTACGCTTAAAATCAATAATCTGGTAGATAAAGGCCTGATTGACCGCCTTTACGTCGCGTCTAACGTCGGGGTGAAAATCCGTCTGCTGATCCGCGGCATGTGTTCGCTGGTACCGAATTTACCGGGCTTTAGCGAAAACATTCAGGTCACCAGTATTATTGACCGCTATCTTGAGCACGACCGTGTTTATGTCTTTGAAAATGGTGGCGATACCAAAGTATTCCTGTCTTCTGCTGACTGGATGACCCGCAATATCGATTACCGAATTGAGGTTGCTGTCGCCCTGCTCGATCCACGCCTTAAACAGCGCGTTCTGGATATTCTCGAACTCCTGTTTAATGACACGGTAAAAGCCAGAGTGATTGATAAAGAACTGAGCAACCGGTATGTTCCACGCGGAAATCGTCGCAAGGTGCGTGCACAGCTGGCGATTTACGAATATCTGAAAGATCTGGAACAACAAAGTCAGCAAGCCTGATCCTCTGGAGCGCTACATAACTATGCCCCTTAAAAACAGCCCAATGAACGCCAAGCCACAGGAAATTGCTGCAATCGACCTGGGTTCGAACAGTTTCCACATGGTCATCGCGCGCGTGGTTAACGGCGCGATGCAGGTCTTAGGTCGCCTGAAGCAACGCGTTCATCTGGCCGATGGTCTCGATAATAAAAGTGTGCTCAGTGAAGAAGCCATTCAACGCGGGCTGGATTGCCTGGCGTTATTTGCAGAACGTCTGCAAGGTTTTCCGGACAGCAACGTCACCATCGTGGGTACGCATACCCTGCGTCAGGCGGTGAATGCCGAGGAATTCCTCAAGCGCGCCAAAGAAGTGATCCCCTACCCGATTGAAATTATTTCCGGGCAGGAAGAAGCGCGTCTGATTTTTATGGGTGTTGAACATACGCAGCCGGAAAAAGGCCGCAAGCTGGTTGTCGACATCGGTGGCGGCTCTACGGAGCTGGTCATCGGCGAGGATTTCGAGCCTTTACTGGCGGAAAGCCGCCGCATGGGCTGTGTCAGTTTTGCGCAGATGTTTTTCCCGGAAGGTGAAATCACCCGCAGCAACTTCAAACGCGCGCAACTCGCTGCCGCGCAGAAGCTGGAAACTCTGGCCTGGCAGTACCGTCTGCAAGGCTGGCAGTATGCACTGGGCGCGTCAGGCAGTATCAAAGCGGCTCACGAAGTGCTGATCGCGATGGGTGAAAAAGACGGGCTGATCACCCCTGAACGGCTGGAAATGCTGACCGAAGCGGTGCTGAACTTTAAAAATTTCGATGCACTGGATCTGCCGGGTTTATCGGAAGACCGTCAGTCAGTGTTTGTGCCGGGACTGGCGATTTTGCGCGGCGTATTTGACGCGCTGGCCGTGAAAGAGTTGCGTCTTTCCGACGGTGCGCTGCGGGAAGGCGTGTTGTATGAGATGGAAGGCCGTTTCCGCCATCAGGACATCCGCACACGTACCGCGAAAAGTCTGGCCGATCATTACAATATCGACCGGGAACAGGCGCGCCGCGTGCTGGAAACTACCGAGCAGCTCTACAGTCAGTGGTTAGCGCAAAATACCAAACTGGTGCAGCCACAGCTGGAATCTCTGCTGAAATTCAGCGCCATGTTGCATGAAGTCGGTCTGAGCATTAATCACACCGGTATGCATCGCCACTCTTCTTATATCCTGCAAAATACCAATTTGCCGGGCTTTAATCAGGAACAGCAAACGCTGCTGGCAACGCTGGTGCGTTTTCATCGTAAGGCCATCAAGCTGGAAGAATTGCCACGCCTGAACCTGTTTAAGAAGAAGCACTATATTCCTCTGATCCAGCTGCTGCGCCTGGGCGCGTTGCTCAATAACCAGCGCCAGTCGACGACCACGCCGGAATCCCTGCGATTATCTACCGATGATAACCACTGGACACTGCGTTTCCCGGCCGGATATCTGGCGCAGAACAACCTGGTTCAGCTGGATTTTGAGAAAGAACAGAGCTACTGGAATGACGTCACGGGCTGGAAACTGATGCTCGAAGAAGAAGAAGAAGACGCGACAGCGCAAGACTGATCAGCTGTTGTTTTAAGAAGTTGCTATAAAAAAGCCCTCCGGCACAACGTGCTCAGAGGGCTTTCTAGTTTCTACGTCTCAATTTCGTGCAAAAATCAGGAGGTCGGGAAATCGAGCAATGTGGCCAGTGGCTGCGGTTTACCCACCAGATAACCCTGCATGTAATCGACGCCCAGCGCATGAAGCGCGGCTTTCTGCTCTTCTGTCTCCACATACTCCGCCACAATCGACAGGTGCTTCATACGTGCAACCTGACAAATAGACTGCACGATGTAAGCATCCAGTGAATCGGTAAGCATATTGCGCACAAAACTGCCGTCAATTTTCAGGATATCGGCCTGAATGGCTTTGAGACGCCCGTAACTGGCATAACCCGTACCAAAATCGTCAATCGCAATCCGGCAGCCATAGGCGCGCAATTCCCGCATCGCGAAATCGGCATATTTCATATTCTGCAAAAGATGCGATTCGGTGACTTCCAGTACGATCTGGAACGGCTCAATTTCATATTCAAGCATCAGCGATTTAAAGTCGCGGGTAAATGTCGGGCGGCACAACGTTGATGGCGTGAAGTTCACGGCAAAACGCAGGCTCGGCAAACGGACACGGTTCTGATTGATAAACATCAGTGAATGTTTGAGCACCCACATATCCATCTGATAAGACAACCCAAACTCGTGGACGACTGGCAGGAATTTGTCTGGCGTCACCAGTGCTTCCTGCGAGCCATCAAACATTCGCAACAGGATTTCGTGGTAGCTGTCACCGCGCACACCCAAAATCGGCTGAGCCATCAGCACAAAGCGATCGTCATCTAACGCGCGCTGAATTTTGTGCAGCATGTCGACTTTGTCTCTGATCTCAAGCTGAACCTGGCTGTGATCGCTTTTGTTCGATTCCGGCTGACCGGTGGTCAGTGAAACTTCTGCAATACCACTGAGTTCACCCAGCAAAATAGGCAGATGTTCGACAGGCGAATACACCGTGCAGTAAGACAAACCAATGTTGGGATGCAGCGGCAACCCGTTCCAGATCAGGCGGAAATCCTCAAGATAATCATGCAGCCCCTGCAACTTCATATCCGCATCCTCGCAGTTGAGGCGCAGGACCAGATCATAGCCCGGTAAGTGATACACGCGTTCGCCGGGCTGGAGGAACGGTTTAAGTCCGACCGCCAGCTGCTGTTTAAACTGGATCCGCAGCTGCATCCCGTAGTTACGGCTGAGAACATCCATATCCGACACACGGATGAAGCAGAGCATGGAACGCGGATGGCGCGCTAAATCGCGGTTAAAGGCGCGCAGATTAGGCAAACCAAACACCGGATCCTGCAAAGCCGCTGATCTGAATTTCTTCATCAGCAGACGCTGACGGGAAGAAAGCGCCGCCATCAGCAACAGGGTGATGGTATAAACCAGCATCAGCGCAGAGACAAATACCAGATTATGAACAAAACCGGTTTCTGAGATAAAGCCATGATAATTGAAGAACAAAATAGTGAGGGTAATACTCCATACGATGCTGATGAAGTAATAGCCATAGCGCAATGCCCCGAACAGCATCACAGGGAAAAGCAGCGTCAGAGTGTAATCACTCAGCAAAATTTTAGTGAAAGGCTCGCTTATCCCCGGCACGCACAGCAGCGTCACCATGATCCCCATGATCAGAAACCAAAGCACCATTTCGGTGGTTTTCACGCCAGGTGCCCGTTGCTTACGCAGCATCATATGCAGCACTCGCCAGTAGCGGGGCTGACGAACCATGCGGATAATCAGGTAAATTACATGCGAATTGAGCAAAATACCGATGATCATCGCCTGCAAATTGATAAGGGCGCGCAACGTTACGAAATCAACAGTGACCAGCCCCAGATAACCCGGCAGTAACCCGCTTTCCACCACAATTTGCAGCACAATCATGAAGAAAAAAGTGAGGAATACGAGCAACCACCCGACACGGATCCATGCCAGATTCATCAGGCCTAACGGTGCTGACCAGCGGTTCCCGGCCTGCCAGCGGTATCCGAGCCAGGCCAGAAAAAGAGAGGTGAAATAAATCACCGTCAGCAACGTCGCCATTTCCACGCCGACTCTGAAATAATAACGCAGGAATAAGGTCAGGACGATCCCGGGCAAAGCAGCCCAGTCAAAAACCATCAGCAACGCAACACTCGTCGCCAATGGCATATAAATCAGATAGGTGCGACCTTCTGGTAAATAGATGACCGGAGAAAGCCATGAGGTCAAGGGGATCAACACCAGCGCGCAAATGACGGGAAGTCCCCACCATTTATGGCGAATCTCATGCCAGGAAAAAAGTTTACGCATTCAGCCCATCTAAGTTTTGCGCATGATCTTCATGCTGCGGTGAATGATTCATCGTGTAACGGACGTCAGACAAGCAGGCTGACAACCACAGTTGCAGGCTCAGTCTCAAATTATCGTATTAAAAACGTCATTTCACATAAAACAACTGAAGAAAAAAAGAATACAGCAGAGGCCAGAGTACAACGCTTGAAAAATATGGCTGGATTCTAATGTGACTTATCTTAAATCTCTTGATGCAGATCATTAAACACAATCTTTGTGATTTCACATAAAAATCATCTTAAACAAATTTACCCCGAGATTAGCAAAAATGCTTTTGATATCCAGTCAGATAGAATAATCCTAAGAAGAAGGAAAACTCCTAATAGCCGGATTGTTTCCAAAAAAGGACACAACGCAAATTCGCCTTTATTTGATTATCTGGCTGCCCGTTTAGATGTGCTATATATTGTAAACGTTATCATTTGCAGTTCTTCATCCTTCCACCGGAGCAACGATTTACTAAGCGATCACACTATGTCTCGAAAAACCAACATCACAATGACGAAAATCGTTTTATCGATCAGCTTCATTATTTTGTTAGGACGCCTGGTCTATTCCGGTATCGGTGCGTATTCCCACCATCAGAACCAAAAACAACAGCAAACAGATGGGCAAACCGTCGCCCCTCAGGAACCGACTTCCGACAAAACGTGTACCGGCACACTCAAGACCTGCCGCTACCATAAGGATTAAGGATCCCGAATGTCTGCCGAAAAACCGAGAAGTTACGGCCAAAAACTGGCCGAGAGCCGCGGCCGGATCCTCGATCTCCTTCTGAACACCGATGACCTCGCTGACAGCATTCTCGGTGAAGAAATTGACGTTGATGATACCACCCGCGCCCGGCTGATGGATTACACCGCTGAGCTGAGCTCGCGGGTGCAAAAGCTCCATGCCGCCGATGTGGCGGACGTGCTGGAAGCCTTACCTATTCACGAACGCCTGGCGCTGTGGCGACTGGTGGAACCGGCTGCCCGCGGTAAGGCGCTGGTCGAAGTCTCAGAAACCGTCTGGGACAGCCTCATTGAAGAAATGAGCGACAAAGACCTGCTGAAAACCATGTCGCTGCTGGATGTGGACGATCAGGTTTATCTGGCTGAATATCTGCCGCGTGACCTGACGGGCCGCGTTCTCACTTCACTGGATCCGCGTCAGCGCGATAAAGTCCGCGAAGTGATGAAATTCAGTAAAGAGTGCGTGGGCAGGATCATGGACTTTGAGCTGCTGACAGTTCGCCCTGACGTTTCGCTGGGCACCGTACAGCGCTTTCTGCGCCTGAATAAAGCCATTCCACAAGCTTCCGATAAGCTGTTTATTACTGACCGTAAAAATACGTTATTGGGCGAACTGCCGCTGACTGCGATTCTGCTTAACCCGCCGCATACACTGGTTGCAGACGTCATGGTGACCGATCTCACCAGTTTTGAGCCTGAAGATAAAGCCGAGGACGCCGCCAGTGCGTTCGAGCGTTATGACCTGATCACCGCTCCGGTGGTGGACAAAAAAGGCAAGCTGATGGGCCGCCTGACGGTGGAAGAAATCGTCGATTTCGTCAATAACGACACTGACAGCAATTTACGCCGCATGGGTGGTCTGAGCCCTGAAGAGGATGTGTTTTCACCGGTCACCAAAGCCGTGCGCAACCGCTGGGCGTGGCTGGCGATCAATCTGTGTACCGCGTTTATCGCCTCGCGCGTGATTGGCCTGTTTGAGCATACGATTTCGCAACTGGTGGCGCTGGCCGCCCTGATGCCGATTGTTGCCGGCATCGGCGGGAATACCGGTAATCAGACCATCACGATGATTGTCCGCGGGCTGGCCCTGCACCATGTCCAGCTCGGTAATTTGAAATTCCTGATGTTCAGGGAACTGGGTGTGGCGCTGATCAATGGTCTGGTCTGGGGCGGACTGATGGGCGTCGTGACCTGGCTGCTGTACAGCGACTGGGAAATGGGCGCCGTGATGACGCTGGCAATGGTGCTGAATCTGCTGCTGGCGGCGCTGATGGGCGTAGTTATTCCGCTGACTATGGTGCGTGTGGGGCGCGACCCTGCGGTCGGTTCCAGCGTCATGATCACTGCACTGACCGACACCGGCGGATTCTTTATCTTCCTCGGCCTTGCCACCATTTTCCTGCTTTGATCCCCGTATTCCGGCCATCCGGCCGGAATATTCGTCAACTATTACAACGTAATGTAAAATTTATATTAATAATGAGTCACGCGTTCTTACGAGACTGATTGCGATACTGATTGTACCTGTCACCGTAAGTGCTCATGGTGACGCGTAAGTGATAAAAAAAACAGAAAAACGATCATCACTGCAACTGTTCTGGATCCAAATTCCAGCCAGAAAAAGGTTTTCACCGTGGAAAAAAGCAAAGCACCCTCGATCTTAGTCAATCGGGCGAACTGGACATCTCACGTACTGTTAGGTATTTCAGTCTGCCTGCTGGCGCTCGCCTGCATGAGCGTGATTCAGAAATCATCGAGTCTGGCGGGTTTGTGGCTACCGACAGCGCTGATGATCCCGGTGCTGTTTCATCACCGCTACCGCGACTGGCTGCCTTTGCTGTGCGCCAGCGCCTTGGGTATTGCCGCCGCGAATACCGTTTTGGGCACGCCTTTCCTGCGCTATCTGCCCTATCTGCTCAACAACCTTTTTGAGGCCTCGCTTTGCGCGGCTCTTTTGCGCCGGATGTTACCGGCGCAGGATCCTCTTTCCGGCCTCGGTTACTGGGTCAGATTCCTGCTGATTGCAGTCATTTTCTGCCCGCTGGTCAGCTCATTTATCATGATGCTGTTTATCCTGCACGTTCATTCGCCGGTGGAACTGCAAAGTCGTTTTGCCACCTGGTTCATGTCTGAGGCTGTCGCCATTCTGGCACTCACCCCGCTCGGGCTGATTTATCAACGCGGTTATTTCAGGAAAAACCTGACTGCGAACCGTTTTTTCGGGTTACTTCTGACGCTTGTCATTACATTGGTTGCAGGTTTTCTGGCGCTCAAATGGCTGCCTTATACCTTCGCCTTTATCACCATTCCGCTGTTATGGAGCGCCATCCGTTTACCCCGCGTCGAAGCGTTCATCATTTTTCTGTCGATGACGCTGATGATTGCTTTGCTACATACCAGCGGCATTGTTTCCGTGCAGCCGCATACCGTCGTGCAAATTCCTCAGGGACTGATTTTCCTGCCGTTGCTGCTGATCCTGACTCCCGCAAACGCCATGGCGATGGCAATGCACGCCCTGCGGGCAGAGAAATCGCATATCACGCAAAGCGAAAACCGCTTTCGCAACGCGATGGAATACTCAGCAATTGGCATGGCGCTGGTTTCCCCGCAGGGCAGACTGCTACAGGTGAATAAATCGCTGTGTAATTTGCTGGGGTATGAGGCGAACTACCTCACCACGCTGACCTTCCAGGAAATCACCTATCAGGACGATTTGGGTAAGGATCTGGCGTTGCTGGAACAGTTGCTCAATGATGAAATCCAGAACTACACCATGGAAAAACGCTACTTGTGCCGCAGCGGTGAAGTGATTTGGGTGTTACTGGCGGTGTCGCTGGTGCGCGATGAAGAACATAACCCGCTGTATTTCATTTCTCAGATTGAGGATATCAACGACCTCAAGCACACCGAAGTGACCAATAAGCGTCTTTCGGAAGCGCTGCATGAAGAGAAAGAGCTGCTGCACATCACCCTCAACTCCATCAACGAAGCCGTGATTTCTACCGACCGGAATATGAACATCACGTTCATGAATCCGGTGGCGGAGAAAATGACAGGATGGACGGAAGAACAGGCGCAGGGCCAGCCGGTGAACCGCATTGTGCTCATCAGCAAGGGGCAGGATGGCCCGCTTATCGACAATCTGCTGCAATTTGATATCAATGAAAATCTTCACTCTTCCGTTGAGCGATCTCTGGTGCTGCACGGTCATCACACCGGCCTGTTTGATGTCCAGCTGGCGGTTTCCCCGCTGCGTACCCTGAAAGATGAGCCGATCGGCATCGTTTTGGTCATGCAGGACGTCAGCAGATCGCGCGAACTGATGCGCAGACTGAGCTACAGCGCGTCTCACGATTTACTGACCGGATTGTCCAACCGTGGCAGTTTCGAATCCAGCCTGAAAAAAGCACTGAATCTGATAGCCACTGCACATCAGTCGCACTGTCTGGCATTTATCGATCTGGATCGTTTTAAAGCGATTAATGACACCGCCGGGCACGCCGCCGGTGACGAACTGCTGCGCCAGATAAGTACGCTGATGCAGGAACACATCCGCAACAGCGACCGCCTCGCGCGGCTGGGCGGCGATGAATTTGCGCTGATTTTATTCGATTGTCCGGCGGATCAGGGGTTGAGTACGCTTGCGAAACTGGTCAGTGAAATCAATCAGTTCGAGTTTATCTGGGAAGACAAAATCTACCGCATCGGTGCCAGCGCCGGATTAACGAAGATGAATGACCCCGATGTCAGCGGCAGCGAATATATGGCGCAGGCGGATAAGGCCTGTTATACCGCTAAAAACAACGGACGCGGACGGGTTTTCCGCTACGAGCCGGAACAGAAAACCGCCACCGTTCATACGGACGACAGCGTATTCCCGACCGGTAAGCACTAACCGGGGGCGATTAAGGGGTATCTGGTTGCCAGTCGTTATTGAACCATAAATGCAGCGTGGCGTAGGTACGCCACGGTTTCCAGACTTCAGCATAGCGGGCGATTTTCCCCGGTGTCATGCCCGGAAAACGCTGCTTAATCAGATAATCCCCGCCGAGGAAAACATCCGGCGCGGACCATGCCCGCATCGCCACATAACTGGCTGTCCAGTTGCCAATCCCCGGCATCGCCAGCAATTGTCTGACGCCATCCTGCACATCGGTGATTTCATCAAGCGGTAACCGCCCTTCTTCTACAGCAAGTGCGATATTTATCAGACACGCCGCGCGTTTGGCCTGCACACCGATACCGCGCAAATCGTCCACCGTTAATTTACCGACCGATGCCGGAGACGGGAACAGATGCGTCAGCGCCGGGAAAGGCGTTGTGACAGGTTCGCCCCATTTTTCGGTCAGCCGTGTCGCCAACGTCGCCGCCATTTTTACGCTTACCAGCTGCCCGAGAATTGCCCTGACCGTCAGCTCAAAACGATTGATACAGCCCGGCAGACGCAATCCCACCGCGTTTTCCGCCAGCACGCCTAAACCCTCAGCGATAAGCAGTGGCTGCGCGTCCAGATCCAGTAACCGCCGCACCTGCCTGGCTACAATATCCGCAACCGGCACCAGCGAGGGTGAAACCTCAAGTTCGACACTGTTAACGTCTTCAAGAGGCCGCAGCCGCAACCAACCGGTCAGCCGCACGCCGTGATGTATCACCGCCAGCGTCCGCTGATAATCCTCGCCGTCCTGCTGTTCCACACCCTGCAACGCACGCGCGCCGAGAAAAGCCGTCATCCACTGCCAGTCATACGGGGGCTGATAGGTCAGAAGCATTTTAGTCACAGGACGGTCCTTATAAAAAAGCCTCCCAAAAGGAGGCTTTAGATTTCGCATCTCCAAAAAACTGGAGTTTAAAGGAGATTATTTACGGCGCCAGGTCGTTCCGTTTGCGCCGTCTTCTAAGACGATACCCATTTCATTGAGACGGTCGCGCGCCTTGTCCGCCATGCCCCAGTCCTTGCTGGCACGGGCATCGTTACGCTGTTTGATCAGCGCTTCGATTTCGGCCACTTCATCGTCGTTATCTGCCTGCGCACCGGATTTCAGGAACTGCTCCGGATCCTGCGCCAGCAGGCCCAGCACGCCCGCCAGCTGACGCAGTTCCGCTGCCAGTCCGTTCGCGGCAGATAAGTCTTCCGCTTTCAGGCGGTTGATGTCGCGCGCCATATCGAACAGCACGGAATAGGCTTCCGGCGTGTTGAAATCGTCGTCCATTGCGGCACAAAAACGTGCCACGAACGCTTCACCACCGGCTGGCGTTGCACTGGCATCAGTACCGCGCAGCGCGGTATACAGACGTTCCATCGAGGTACGCGCCAGCTTAAGATTATCTTCGCTGTAGTTCAGCTGGCTGCGGTAATGGCCAGACATCAGGAAGTAACGCACGCTTTCCGCATCGTAATATTTCAGCACATCGCGCACGGTAAAGAAGTTATCCAGTGATTTGGACATCTTTTCGCGGTCGATCATCACCATGCCGGAGTGCATCCAGGTGTTCACATACGGACCGTCATGGGCGCAGGTGGACTGAGCAATTTCGTTTTCGTGGTGCGGGAACATCAGGTCAGAACCGCCACCGTGAATGTCGAAATGTGCGCCGAGCTGTTTGCAGTTCATCGCCGAACATTCAATATGCCAGCCGGGACGGCCTTCGCCCCACGGCGAGGTCCAGCTCGGTTCGCCCGGCTTGGACATTTTCCACAGCACGAAGTCCATCGGATTACGTTTCACGTTAGCTTCGACTTCGACGCGTGCCCCTGCCTGCAACTGATCCAGATCCTGACGGGACAACACGCCGTAATCCGCATCACTTTCCACCCAGAACATCACATCGCCGTTTGAGGCGACATACGCGTGGTCGCGGTCAATCAGCTTCTGCACGATATCGATGATTTCATGAATATGCCCGGTCGCGCGCGGCTCAGAATCCGGCGGCAGGATGTTCAGTGCAGCAAAATCCGCATGCATTTCTGCGATCATTCGATCGGTTAATGCCATGAAGGTTTCGCCATTTTCAGCGGCACGTTTAATGATTTTATCGTCGATATCGGTGATGTTACGCACATACTTCAGGTCATAACCGACGTAACGCAGGTAACGCGATACCACGTCGAAAGACACAAAGGTGCGACCGTGGCCGATATGACACAGGTCGTAAACAGTGATCCCACACACGTACATCCCGACTTTACCGGCATGAATTGGCTTGAATTCCTCTTTTTGGCGACTCAGGGTATTAAAAATCTTCAGCATCAGGCTATTCCGTGTGTTGGGCGTAGAAAATGACGTTGGCGCATTTAAGCGACACTCACGGCCATAATATAACGAAAATGATTTCACCGAAACGGCATAAGGCCGCCGGACGGGCTTTAGTGGTCACAAACGCGCTGCTGACGGCAACTTTTGAGTTATGGTATAAGTAAAGGCTATAGTAGCCGCTCTGACACAGAGCACACACCAACATTAGCAGGATGATAAATATGGTCACTTTCCACACCAACCACGGCGACATTGTCATTAAAACTTTCGCTGACAAAGCGCCAGCCACGGTTGAAAACTTCCTGAACTATTGCCGTAAAGGTTTCTACGATAATACAATTTTCCACCGTGTTATTAACGGCTTCATGATTCAGGGCGGCGGTTTCGAGCCAGGCATGAACCAGAAAAACACCGATGCACAGATCCAAAACGAAGCAGACAACGGCCTGAAAAACACCAAAGGCACGCTGGCGATGGCGCGTACCAACGATCCACACTCTGCTACTGCACAGTTCTTCATCAACGTCACTGACAACGATTTCCTGAACCACAGCGGCAAAAATGCGCAAGGTTGGGGTTACTGCGTATTCGCAGAAGTGGTTGAAGGTCAGGACGTGGTTGACGCAATCAAAGCCGTCAAAACTGGCCGCAGCGGTATGCACCAGGACGTTCCAAAAGAAGATGTTGTGATCAAAAGCGTTACAGTCAGCGAATAATCAACGTCGGGATGACCACGTTTTTTATCGCAGATATTCATCTTTGCGCACAGGAACCGGCAATCACTGCCGGTTTTCTGCGTTTTTTGCGTGAAGATGCGCCGCAGGCCGATGCCCTGTACATTCTCGGCGACCTGTTCGAAGCCTGGATTGGCGACGATGACCCGCAACCGCTTCACACCGAAATCTCCGCCGCGCTGAATCATTTGCATCAGCAAGGCGTTCCTTGCTTTTTCATTCACGGCAACCGCGATTTTTTGCTCGGCAGACGTTTTGCCCGCGACAGCCTGATGACGCTGCTGCCGGAGAAAAAAGTACTGGAGCTGTATGGCCGCCGCGTGTTGATCCTGCACGGTGACACGCTGTGTACCGACGATGTTGCTTATCAAAACTTCCGCAAAAAAGTCCACAATCCGTTTATCCAGAAACTGTTCCTGATACTGCCGCTGAAATGGCGACTGGGCATTGCCGCCAGAATGCGCGCCAACAGCAAGGCGTCTAATCAGGGAAAATCACTGGAAATCATGGATGTGAACCCGCAGGCGGTGGTCAGCGAAATGCAGGCGGCAGGCGTCGAGTGGATGATCCACGGTCACACCCATCGCCCGGCGATCCACGATGTGCCGCTGGAGAACAAAACCGGCCACCGCGTGGTACTCGGCGCATGGCACGAAGAAGGCTCGATGGTGAAAGTCACCGCCGATGACGTCGAACTGATCAGCTTCCCGTTTTAAGCCATCTCAAAATTACCCGAAATAATTTGAGTTTCTGGAAGGCGACAAGCTCATGAATCCCTGGGAGCATAGCTGACTAAGTGACCGGGGTGAATGAGCGCAGTCAACGCATCAGCAGCTCGAAGTATGAAGGGTAACGGGTACACCGCTGTGGAAGCGGAACTGCTCATCCGGCGTTAAAATCAGTTCCGCTTCGATTCTGCCAAACTCCTCTACCCGCTCACTGATGTCCGTTCCGGCATACTGTTCGGCCAGCGCCAGATAATCGGCAAAATGCCGTGATTCCGAGCGCAGCAGCGAGGTGTAAAAGCGCGACAAGGTTTCATCAAGATGCGGTGCAATCTTGGCAAAACGCTCGCACGAACGTGCTTCGATATACGCCCCGATAATCAGCCGGTCGACCAGAATATTCAGATCGTCGTGATGACGGGTATGCTTGATCATACCGCTGGCGTAGCGCGACGGTGAAAGCTGGGTATAAGTGATATTGCGTTTTTGCATGATTTCCACCACCTGCTCAAAGTGGTGAAGCTCTTCGCGAGCCAGACGCGCCGCACAAAACAGCAGCTCGGTCCGATCCAGATATTTCGTCATCAGGCTCATCGCCGTCGCCGCCGCTTTCTTTTCACAGTTCGCGTGGTCAATCAGCATGACCGTCTGATTTTCCAGCGCCACATCCACCCAAAGAGCGGGCGTTTCACAGTGAAGAAAATCATAAGTCGGTGCCAGTAAAGCCTGCGTCATAAATCATTTTCCAATCAAATTTGTTATTAATATATTGGCTCGGATTATACAAATCTGCGGCAAACTTCTCATCAAAAATGCGCCGTTTTCCGGCGACGCAACCGTTTTCCTCCCTCGCGGAGCATGCTATCATTTGCGCCCTCGCAGTTTCTATTTCCGAACCACAGGAGCTTTACAGACATGTCATCCAACGTTACCCCGGCAAAAATCGCCATCGTTATGGGGTCTAAAAGTGACTGGGCGACCATGCAGTTCGCCGCCGAAGTCCTCACAACGCTGAATATTCCTTTCCATGTCGATATCGTCTCCGCTCACCGTACGCCGGACAAATTGTTCACTTTCGCTGAGCAGGCGTCGGCCAATGGTTTTGATGTGATCATCGCAGGCGCAGGCGGCGCGGCACATCTTCCGGGCATGCTGGCGGCGAAAACGCTGGTGCCGGTGCTCGGTGTTCCGGTGCAAAGTGCAGCCCTGAGTGGCATCGACAGCCTGTATTCCATCGTACAAATGCCGCGCGGTATTCCGGTTGGTACGCTGGCGATTGGTAAAGCCGGTGCCGCCAACGCCGCCTTACTGGCCGCACAAATTCTGGCGCTGCACGATGCTGAGATTGCTAAAAATCTGGCTGCATGGCGCACAGCGCAAACTGACGAAGTACTGAATAATCCCGATCCGCGGGAGGAAGCATGAAGCCGGTTTGCGTACTCGGAAACGGCCAGTTAGGCAGAATGCTGCGCCAGGCCGGTGAACCGCTGGGCATCGCCGTTTATCCCGTCGGGCTTGATGCCGAACCGGAAGCCGTGCCGTATCAGCAAAGCGTCATCACCGCTGAAATCGAACGCTGGCCGCAAACCGCGCTGACCCGCGAACTGGCGACACACAAAGCGTTTGTTAACCGTGAAATCTTCCCGCGTCTGGCCGACCGCCTGACGCAAAAACAGCTGCTCGACCAGCTCGGACTGGCAACTGCGCCATGGCAACTGCTGGCTAATGCTGCAGAATGGCCGCAGGTATTTTCAGAGATTGGCGAACTGGCGATTGTGAAACGCCGCGTCGGCGGTTACGACGGCCGCGGTCAGTGGCGATTACGTTCCGGCGAAGAAAATACGCTGCCGCAGGATTGCTATGGCGAGTGCATCGTTGAGCAGGGTATCAACTTTTCCGGCGAAGTCTCGCTGGTGGGTGCGCGCGGACATGACGGGAAAACCGTGTTTTATCCGCTGACCCACAATCTGCATCAGGACGGCATTCTGCGCACCAGCGTGGCACTGCCGCAACCGGATGCCGCCCTGCAACAGCAGGCGGAAAGTATGTTGTCAGCCATCCTCAACGAACTGAATTATGTCGGCGTGATGGCGATGGAATGTTTTGTGGTCAGCGAAGGTTTGCTGATAAACGAGCTGGCTCCGCGTGTTCACAACAGCGGACACTGGACGCAAAACGGCGCATCCTACAGCCAGTTTGAAATGCACCTGCGCGCCATTCTCGGCCTGCCGCTGCCAAAACCGGTAGTCAGTACGCCTTCAGTGATGGTGAACCTGATTGGCACCGATGTGTCAGAACAGTGGCTGAGCCTGCCGCTGGTCAATCTGCACTGGTATGAGAAAGAAGTGCGTCCGGGTCGTAAAGTCGGACACCTGAATCTCAACGACGCCAGTGCCAGCCTGCTGAAAGAAAACCTGAATGCACTGATCCCGATGCTGCCGGCAGAATACGCCAGCGGTATTGAATGGGCGGTTAAAAAGCTTTGATTTTCAAGCTCCTCCCCTGCGAAGGGGAGGGTTGGGGTGGGGTATTAAGGTCAAAATCTCATAGTTAAAGTGTGCTTTGACAAACAGTTAGCCATTAAAACCCCCTCCCTGCCTCCCCCTTCGCAGGGGGAGGAGCAAACCATTAACTATCGTACTGCCTGAACAGCGCCCGCCCCCGCAGTAACCGCACACCGAGCCAGCCACCGCAGACCGACAGCAGCACCGCGCTGACCACCGGCACCGCAATCCACATCAGGTAATTCGGTTCCCACGGAAAATCGAACACTTTGCGTTGCAGCAGCCATAATGCGGCCTCCGCGCCAATTGCAGCGGCGATGCCTGCGACAAGACCGAGCACGGCAAACTCGCACCACAGCGTCCGGTGCAGCATTTTTTTACTGGCACCCAACGTGCGGTAAACGATCAGCTCCTGACGGCGCTGACGCATACCCACCTGGATTTGCGCCAGCAGCAGCAATCCGCCGCACAGCATAACCAGCAGAACCATCACTTCCAGCGCCCTGCTCACCTGCTGTAATACCTGTCCGACCTGACGCAGGATCGAACCAATATCCAGTAAACTCAGCGTCGGGAACTGCCGGTTGAGCTGCGTAATCGTGCTGACATCGCCGTGATAGCGGAAACTGGTCAGCCAGCTTTGCGGCTGTGCATCCAGCGCACCCGGCGGGAAGATAAAGTAGAAATTGGGTTTCAGGCTGTCCCAGTCCACTTTACGCAAGCTGGTAATTTTCGCGCTGAATTCCTGCGTATCGCCGCTGAACGTGACGGCATCGCCGATTTTCAGCCCCAGACGTCCTGCCAGCCCTTCATCAATCGATACCTCTCCGGCTTTCGGTGGCCCGTTGCCTGCGACCAGCGGATTATGATCCGGCAGCCCTTCCATCCAGGTCAGGTTCAGCTCACGATTCACCGCTTCCCCGCCCGCATCATCCGGCTTGATGATGTCTGTGGCGACCTTATCGTTAATCTTCGTCAGGCGAACCCGTACAATCGGATAGAAGGTTTCCGGCTCCGCTTTATGCTGATGCAGGAAATCCGTCACCTGCGCAATTTGCTCTTTAGTGATATTGAGCAGGAAGTAATTCGGGCTGTCCGGCGGCAACTGTTGCTCCCAGCGGTTCAGCAAATCTCCGCGAAGCACCAGCAGCAGTGCCAGCAACATAAACGACATCGAGAACGCCGCCAGCTGGCTGAGCGTCACCCACGGCTGGCGCAGCAGACGGTTAACAGCGAGGCGCAACGGCAACTGGCGTAGCGTGAGTTTGCGTAACAACAACAGCGCGCCCCAGCCAATTACGCCGAGCAGCAGTGAAAGCACCAGCACACCCGCCAGCAGCGACCAGAGCAGCGAACTGCCGCCCATCAGCGCCGCCAGCAGTCCGACGACTACCAGCACCATCACCGGCAGGAAATAACGCAGCGGCCAGACATTAGCGACCACGTCATGACGCAGAACCCGCAGCGGCTGGGTCGCCAGCAACTGACGATACGGACGGATACCAATCAGCAGGGAGATCACCACCATCGCGCCCATCGACCATACCCACGGCCAGCCACCGGCAGGCGGCAAAGCGGCAGGCAGAACCGGTGCCAGCACCTTCATCAGAATCGCTTCAAACGCCAGACCCACTACGCTGCCGCAAATTCCCGCCAGCACCATCACTGCCAGCCACTGACCGATGATCAGTTTTTGCAGCGCCTTTTTCCCGGCACCCAATGTTTTCAGCACGGCAACCAGATCGTAACGGCTGCGGCAATAATGCCCCATCGAGACGGCAATGGCGGCAATGGACAGCATCAGCGTCAGCAGCGCAGACAGCGTGAGGAACTGCTGGGAACGCTGCAACGATTTACCCAGCGCACCTTCGGAATCTTCCATTCCGCTCCAGCGCTGATCGGGCTTGAGCAGGCCTTTAATTGCCTCACCATAGGTCTGAATGGCCTGCGGCGAACCGGCAAACATATAACGGTAGGTCAGACGACTGCCCGGTTGAATGGCACCGGGTTTCGGCACATCATCCAGGTTCATGATCACGCGGGGCGCGGTCTGGAACGGGTTAAAGCCCGAATCCGGCTCCTGAACAATCACACCGGCAATTTTCAGCGTGGTGTCGCCGACATCCAGATTGTCGCCGACTTTCACGTTCAGCAGCGCCAGCAAACGCGGCGCGACCAGCACCGTTCCCGGCTGAGGTTTCAGCCCCGCCGGTTCGGTTTGCAGCGCGCCATACAGCGGATACGCCAGATCAGTGGCTTTGACGGCCACCAGCTGCGGCGTTTCCCCGGCAAACGTCATGGTCATGAAAGTGAGCTGACGGCTGACTTTCAGTCCCTGCGACTGCGCATCCTGCAACCAAGCCTCGGTAATCGGATGAGCGGAACGCAGCACGCGGTCACCGGCGATAAACTCGCGGCTTTGCTGACTCAGCCCTTTGTCCATGCGGTCACTGATACTGCCGAGCGCCAGCACACAGGCAACCGCCAGCGTCAGCGCCAGCCAGACGATCAGCAGCGATGGCGAACGCCATTCCCGCCAGAACCAGCGCCAGATCATGCTTCCTCCCACAATTTCCCGTCGCGCAGACGTAACCGCCGCTGGCAACGCGCGGCCAACTGCTCATCATGCGTGACCAGGATCAGCGTTGTCGCTGCATCGCGGTTCAGGGAGAACAGCAGGTCGACAATACGCTCACCGGTGGCGCGATCCAGATTGCCGGTCGGCTCATCGGCGAAAAGTAATTTTGGTTTGCCAATAAACGCCCGCGCCAGTGCCACACGCTGCTGTTCGCCACCGGAAAGCTGCGCCGGAAGATGATGCAGACGCCCGCCCAGCCCGAGGCTTTCCAGCAACTGCACCGCCTGCTGACGGCTGCTGGCGTCGCTTTCCCCGCGTAACAACGCAGGAAGCTGCACGTTTTCCAGCGCGTTGAGCGTCGGCACCAGCATGAAAGACTGGAACACGAAGCCGACATTTTTTGCCCGCAGTGCCGCGCGCCCTTCTTCGTTGAGTTCGCCGAGCGATTTGCCCAGCAACTTCACGTCGCCGCTGGTGCCGTCATCCAGCCCGGCAAGAATGCCAAGCAAAGTAGATTTACCGGAACCGGATTCGCCAATCAGGGCAATTGTCTGGGCAGGTTTGACAACCAGCTCCACACCGGACAGGATGGTGAGCTGACCTTCACCCTGACCGACGTGCTTACTTAGATGATGAACCTCAAGAACATTTTCCGCTGGCATCTCCCCTTCCTTATGTTGTTAGGATTATTGAGTTTTCGCGCCGTTGCTGCTGATAACCTGCTGATTATTGGCGACAGTTTGAGTGCAGTCTATCGCCTTCCGGTAGCCGAATCCTGGCCGACATTACTGAATAACAAATGGCAAAAAGAAGGTGGAAAGCCCACCATCATTAACGCCAGCATCAGCGGCGATACCGCTGAACAAGGTCTGGCGCGTTTGCAAACCTTACTGCAACAACACCATCCGCGCTGGGTGTTGATTGAACTGGGCGCCAACGACGGGTTGCGCGGATTTGCGCCGCAGACTATTTCGCAAACGCTGACGCAGATTATCAGTCAGGTCAAACAGGCCAATGCCCAGCCGCTGCTGATGCAAATCCGTCTGCCGCCTAATTATGGCCGCCGCTACGGTGATGCGTTCTACGCCATTTATCCGGCGCTGGCGAAGCAGGAAAGTATCCCGCTGGTGCCGTTCTTTATGGAACAGGTCGCCGTAAAACCTGAATGGATGCAGGATGACGGATTACATCCGGCACTGGCAGCGCAGTCGTTTATTGCCGACTGGATGTCTGAAAAACTCACACCGCTGGTGACGCATTAAGTTTAAGATACGACGAATAAAATAATACCGGGACGTGAGTAAAACCAAGACGTTACCTTTTCATCCGACTCCCTAGTAAATCACAGTCATAAAAAATAGGGACATCCCACAGGTAAAGTTATGCAAAAAGCTGTATTAATCACCGGTTGTTCCAGTGGTATCGGGTTAGTCGCTGCGCAGGATTTACGCGCACGCGGCTATCGGGTGCTGGCGGCATGTCGTAAAACGCAAGATATCGATACGCTGCAACAAATGGGTTTTGAAACTATTCAGTTAGATCTGGACGACAAACAGAGTGTCGAACTCGCCGCCGCCGAGGTGATTGCGCTGACGGGAAACCGCCTGTACGGCCTGTTTAACAATGCCGGTTATGGCGTTTACGGCCCGCTCAGCACCATCAGCCGTGAACAGTTCGAGCAGCAATTTTCCACCAACCTTTTCGGCACGCATCAGCTGACTCAGCTTTTACTGCCCGCCATGTTACCGCACGGCGAAGGCCGCATTATCCAGACCAGTTCGGTGATGGGGCTGGTTACCACGCCGCGTCGTGGCGTTTATGCCGCCAGTAAATTTGCGCTGGAAGCCTGGTCCGACACCCTGCGTATGGAGCTGCACGGCACCGGGATTCAGGTCAGCCTGATTGAGCCCGGCCCGCTGAGCAGCAACTTCACCGCCAACGTCAATCAGTCGCAGGCCGGCCAGCCGGTAGAAAATCCGGGTATTGCCCGTCGTTTTACGCTCAAACCGGAGGCAGTTTTACCCAAACTGCACCATGCTTTAGAAAACCCGCGCGCGCGTTTTCGTTATCCGGTCACGCTGGTCGCCCATACGCTGGCAGTGCTTAAGCGCCTGCTGCCATCCCGTTTGCTGGACAAAATATTACGCGGAAACAGCTAAGTAAAAGCGATAAGGGGTTGAAGCGGCACGAGTCGCCCCCATTTCCTTTTTAATGCTTTTAACGCCTTAGTCAGAGAGACAGAATTCATGCTTCCTACAATTATCGATATCAACGAAACCAACCTGCACCAGACGCTGGAACAATCCATGTCTGTGCCGGTCATGTTCTATTTCTGGTCTGAGCGCAGCCAGCACTGCCTGCAACTGGGGCCGGTTCTCGACAAACTGGCTGCGGAATATGCCGGTCAGCTGGTTCTGGCGAAAGTGGACTGCGATACCGAGCAGATGATTGCCCAGCAGTTTGGTCTGCGTTCGATCCCTGCGGTTTACCTGTTTAAAGACGGTCAGCCTGTCGATGGTTTCCAGGGACCGCAGCCGGAAGAAGTGATCCGCGAATTACTGCAAAAAGTGCTGCCGAAAGAAGAAGAGCTGAAACTGGCTCAGGCGCAGGAGTTAATGCAACAGGACGACGCTGCAGGCGCGCTGCCATTACTGAAAGACGCATGGCAACTGAGCAATTATCGCAGTGATATCGGGATGCTGCTGGCGGAAGTGCAAATTCAGCTCAACCGTTCCGACGATGCCGAAGCCGTGCTGGCAACCATCCCGTTGCAGGATAAAGACTCCCGTTATCAGGGGCTGATTGCGCAAATCGAATTGCTGAAACAGGCGGCTGATACGCCGGAAATTCAGCTGCTGCAACAGGAATTACAGCAAGATCCCGAGAACGCCGAACTCATTGTTAAACTCAGCCTGCAATTGCATCAGGTCGGGCGTAACGAAGAAGCGCTGGAACTGCTGATGGCGCCGCTGAAAAAAGATTTAGGTGCGGCGAACGGTGCGGCGCGTAAAACGCTGATGGATATCATGGCAGCACTCGGTACCGGCGATGCACTGGCTGCCAAATATCGCCGCCAGTTATATTCTCTGCTTTACTAATAATTCAATCGATGCCTGACACGCCGGCTCAGTGCCGGCTTTTTTTTTGCCACCCCGCCTGCAGAGAAACAATATCACATTCAGAATTATTGCTTCTATTTATACCCATGAGCAATTAGCGATACGCTTCATAATAAAAACAAATGAATTAATATTTAAATATTACCCATACAAATTAATTAACAGATTGAGATAGCAGGATACACACTTTAATAATAATGATATTCTTCGCGCGGGCAATATTACTAACGCTCTCCGGACTCCCTTCGCACCCACACATAAACCAATTAAATCAACACAATAGAAAAATTTAAAAAATTATTACAGAAAGCCATTTGAAATATTTCATAAACATGGAGTTTATTATATGAAATTGAGAAAAGGATTTATTTCCTCAATAATATTGATGGGGCAGATGAATTGCGCATCCGCAGCATTAATGCGTGATGATATAAGCGTGCAGGTTTACCGTGACTATGCAGAGAACCGTGGAGTATTTTCTCCGGGAGCGTTGAACGTTCCCGTCTACCATATAGACGGTTCTGAGAGTGGAATACTCAATGTCATTCCTGATTTTAGCTCTAGCTCAGACGGCGGATTCTCAACCTTAATTACCTCTCAGATTGCGCCTTCCGCAGCGCATGTTAGTTACACAGATAACCTCACCTTTGCCAAACGTTTTCAGCAACTTGATGCAACCTTGTTCAGTGGTGCTGAAAATGCTTCAAGTTATACATTAATGAATGAAGTCACTGAACGCGCATACGATATCAGCGCGGGCGATGATTATAAGCTGACTCGGTTACGAACGCTGGTGACGGATGCCGCACCTTCTGAATTGTTTACCGATATGTCCCAACTGAAAAAAGGCCTGGCTATTGCCCGCGTCGGTGGCGGTTATCTGACCATTGCTTTTGCAGGCGGTGGCTCCGAAACTCTTGATTATGGCCCTGAGGCTGGCGGAACAAATATTATTAACACCGTCAGCAAGAACGGCGATGTTTACACTTTCACTTATAAATTAACTGAACAGCAAAAAACGGCATTAGATGTTGGCGCAATGTCCGGGGATAGCGGTAGTGGGATCTGGGGCTGGGATTCGACATCAAAAAGCTGGAAATTTCTTGGCATACATTCGGCGCATAGCGGAGTACAACAATATGACACTCTGACAAACATCGGAAAGGCAGCCCCGGACTGGACACTCGCCACTATAGAAAGTTTTAACGATCCGGCTATTAATACGCTAAATAGCGATGACATTATTGATGTCGGTTATCAGGATATGTATACCGGAGAAGGTCATTTCATACTCAATGGCAAATACATTAATTATCACGGGATACGTACGGATATCGATTCAGCCACTCTGGCTGATGCGGATTTTGAAAATAATAAAAACCTGATCCTCGGGGGCGCGGGGGGTACCCTCCGGCTCAATTCAGGTAATTTGAATTTGGGGGCAGGTTCCATCACCTTTAATTCGGATTATATTCTTTCTGACGGCGGCGACAGCAGTCGCCGCCTCAACAGTGCCGGTTATATCATCAATGCAGGCGCTGTTGTCACCAGTTTACTTACCGGTGGCGTGGGTGATATCTGGCGAAAACTCGGTGAAGGCACGCTCATCATCGCCGGTAACGGAAATAATCAGGCGGGATTAAACATCGGTGAAGGGCTGACTATTTTACAACGCGCCGGCGGATCAGCGCTGAAAACATTACATATCAGCAGTGGTCGCGGTACGGTCCGGCTCGGTGCCGCCGGTCAGCTCGACGGAACCCAGGTCGGCTTCGGCACCCGAGGCGGCATCCTTGACCTCTACGGCCAGTCGCTTAGCTGGGACGACATTATCCACATGGATAACGGCGCGACGATTGCTGCCACAAAATCAGGTGCGCAGTCCACTTTCACCTTTACCGGCAACGGACCTAAAACCTACCTGGGCAATTTTATCGACGGTGGCTCACTTCAGGACGGGTTGCTACATCTTGTATATGCCCCGACGACCAAAGATTCATCCTGGACTTTGAAAGGGTATATAAATACCCGCGGCGGAATGGATATTACGTCCGGTAAACTGGCGGTTCAGGGCGCTCTGACCCTGCATGCCGGCGGATATATCGACCCGACTCAGTATGAAAAAGCCACTTTTGATTTGGGCGACAGCCTGGTCAACCTGACTGATGCCAGTTTTACCGTCGGGCGCAATGCAACAGCGCGTGGACATTTCGTTCTTGATGATACATCGACCCTGGTCGTCGATTCCCGCGGTGAGACAAGCAGTGATGCTCAGGGTGTTCTTGAAGGGGCTTATCTGGACGGTAGTGTTAACTTAACAACAAAAAATTCTACTCTCCGGGTCACACCTGACGACAAGTTCAGGGTGCAAATCAATGCCGATTTAACCGGTAAAGGCCGCATCATCAAAGAAGGTGCAGGCACCCTTTTCATCACCGGTATCAATATGCTCACCGGAAACAGCCTGATTTCAGATGGCCGGGTGATCGTAAGCACGCTCGCCGGTCTGGGCTCACAGCATGACGGCTGGACGATAGAGAAAACAGGTGTTCTGGATGTGGGTGACAACGCCGGCAGCATCGCCAGTATTCTGGATACAATATCTGACACATCCCGGGGCGTGCTTGCGCTCAATGGCGCTATAACCTCTTCCGCTGATATTAAGAGTCTGACGGATGAACTGTATATCGGCAGCAGTAATTATTTATCGCTCGGCACTTTCGGGCAGAAACTGACGACAAGCTCCGATGAATTCTATCTGGGGGGCGGTGATGGCACAGTCGGTATCAAAGGCAGCCTCTCGTTAGGCGACGCGTTGTATCTGGGAAATGGGGAAAGCCACGGCATCGTTCGTATAGAAAGTCACAACGACAACTGGCTAGGAAACATTGAGTTACGGCAAGGAATTACCCTCACCGGAGACTTTGACGATTCTCTCGGAGATGGCACTCTGAGTGTGAGTTACGGTGCCGCAGCCAGCTCAAAATTCTTATCAAATATCACCCGTGATTCTGCCGGAATGATCAACATCGATCAGGCGAAAAAATTTGATTTCGACCTCAGTGATTTCAAGCAATTAGCGTTAGGAGCACTGGCCGGCGAAACGCTGACGCTCGACCAGCCACTCACTGCCACGCAAACCGGCTATTACTTCTCGGGGTCGGGTGATGTGCTGATAAACAGTACTCTGGATAAAAATGAAAATCTCACGATTGATGCGCAGGACAATCAGGGCGGTGTCATTACCCTGAACCAGGCAAATGATCTGCAAAGTCTGGTGACCTTGCGGGGTTACAATGCCAGTAATGCATCTTCAACGAAAAGTGACGAAACCCTGAAGCTTGGCGTTGATGAGGCAATTGGCAACAAGGCGCGCTTAATATTAGAAGATGGCAGTATTCTCGATCTTAACGGCCATACCGCATCTCTGGATATTGAAAAAAGCAGTCAACTCTCCAAAATAATTTCAACGCAAGATAATAAAGATTCAATACTTAATTTGCTGGTTAATGCCGACATTACACTTAACAGTATTATCTCCGGGGCAAATATCCATCTGAATAAAATGGGGCTCGGCACTTTATTTCTGACAGGTGCAAATACCTTCAGTGGGGATACTTTATTAACATCCGGAAAAACCGTTCTCAATAACAGTCTTGGATTTGGCCAGGGCACTAATAACGTGACCGTTGCTAAAGATGCGCAACTCGATCTTTCAGGTTATAGCCTTGAGAATATAATAACACTGGATTCGGGCAGTTTACTGAATACCCGTTCCGGCGCTGTCAGCATTGGGGGAGTGAACCTTAAAAATGACAGCCTGATGACGTTCTATAGCACATCCGATAAAGCAACCATTGGCTCTTATCAGCTAAATGGACATCACCTGACTGTTGATAACATTTCCACCAAGTTAGACGCTTCACCCTTTGATAACGGAGATATTACTTTCAATCAAAGCAAAGTGGAATGGACCGGTAACAACGGCTTGTTAAGCAACAGCACGGGCTCATTCATCGTTGGAAACGGAACAACACTCGAGTTGCGGGACATAGATCAAACCGCCGGGTCAGCAAAAACGTTGGAACTTGATGGCGGTACCATTGCATCAGGCACTAACGGCAATGGGGGCGGTGCAGGGGCCAAACTTCGTAGTGATATTAATGTTACGGGCAGCGGAACATTAGTGGGTAATAATTACTCATTCGGAAAGGTTCTCGGCCTTTATGGCGCCCTTACCGGCAACGGAACACTTAATATTTCCGGCAATCAGGGTGTCAGTTTTTATGGCGATATGTCCGATTTTACTGGCGAGTTGCTAGTGCAAAATAAAGGCATTGCTTATTTTGCACCAGAACAGGACACAAAAATTGGAGCAAGTATCACCTCCGCAGGCAGCGGGAAAGCGGTTAAGCAAGGAACCGGAAGCCTTACCCTGAGCGGGAATAACAAGGGTTATATTAATGAGCTTGAAATCAGAGAGGGGAAATTAGCCCTTAGCACAGCACAATCCGTCACTGGCGGGAAAATTAAAATAACCGGCGGCAGTCTGGCGTTCGACAGCGATGAAGATCTGACTCTGAACAATATCATTAGTGGCACAGCCGGGAGCATTGTTAAACAAGGCTCGGGGAGCACAGTGCTCAACGCAGTGAATACGTTTAATCAGGAAACAGTGATTCAGGAAGGCACACTGATGGTGGGTGATGCGATGCATACCAACGCGCAATTAGCCGGAAATATCAATGTTGATCCTTTCGGTACATTGCAGGGCTACGGCACGGTCGGCGGAAATGTCTACAATAACGGCTATGTCCGCCCGGCAGGCGCAGGAAAAACATTTAGCATTAAAGGCAAATACAGCCAAAGCCCGGATGCTACGTTGTTCATCGACATTGATCCTCTGCTGGGTGCCTCAAGGCTGATGATCACTGGAGCTGCAGAGTTAGCCGGACATATACAAACACTCTTCGCGCCAGGCACTTATACTGAGCAGGCTTATAACGTTCTCATTGCGATAGGCGGCGTCACTGGAAGTTTTGACGATAACCTTCAGATGGGCAATGACAGCATGAGCCAGTCTCTGAGTTATGCAGCCAACAGCGTGACCCTGACAACGTTGGTGAAACCGATTGACCCAGTCGACCCTGTGAATCCGGTCGACCCTGTAAACCCGGTCGACCCTGTGAATCCGGTTGACCCGGTTGACCCTGTGAACCCGGTCGACCCTGTGAACCCGGTCGACCCTGTGAACCCGGTTGACCCTGTAAACCCGGTCGACCCTGTGAATCCGGTTGACCCTGTCATTCCGGTTGATCCTGTCGTTCCGGTTGACCCTGTCGTTCCGGTTGACCCTGTCGTTCCGGTTGACCCTGTCGTTCCGGTTGACCCTGTCGTTCCGGTTGATCCGGTGACTCCGGTCGATCCGCAGCCAAGGTTTGTTGTGCGCCCGGATAATATTCACGCATACGATCCGCAAATGATGGCTATTGGTTTGCAGAAACCGACAACCCGCAGTTTGCAACAGGTGGACTGGGCATTAAATCCAATCGTTAAATCTGCCTGCACTATTTCAGGTGAATGCTTCAGCGACGATGCAATCTGGATCACTCCGCACACCAGCAAAGGTTCGGGCAGTTCCGGTCTGAACGCAGACATTGATGGTATTTCTACCGGTGGTTATGTTGAAAGTCAGGATAGCCGCGTTGGCCTTTCCGTCGATTATTCAGATTTTGATCTCTCAATGGAAGGTGCTTCATCTTCCTCAAACCGTTATGCCGTCAATGTCTTTGCATCAGAGAGGTTTAACGCTTTCGTATTGAGTGGCTCACTGGGATATACACACTCACCTACGGACACCACTCGTCAGGTCGCCAGCAGTGGGATTTCGCTGGGTGAAGGGAAAAGTTCCCTTTCTGCCGAAGCAGTTTCGACGGCGCTCAGCATCAGCTGGCCGCTGGCTGTGGGAGACACAAAAATTGTTCCGCAGGTAGGCGTCAACGCCCTGAATGTCCATTACTCAGGCTTTGACGAAAGCATGTCGGCTAACCAGGAAATATTCAGGTCGGTCATTGGCAAAATGAAAGTTCGCGGTGGTTCAGATAACTATCAAAGCGTGCAGCCGAATCTGGGTATCAGTATTTACAACACATTCAGTATTGCGGGCAAAGAAGTGACGCCAAACCTGAACCTGACCTATCGCCGGGAAATGATGGATGATAATGACAGTACGGTTTACAGCAATGACGGGACCGCATTCTCAGTCGCAGGCAACACGTTAGGCCGTGATATTGCCGAGTATTCCATGGGCGTCGACGTCAAACTCAGCCCGAACCTGCACACAACGCTCAGTTACACCGGCAGTTGGCAGCAGGGGTATCAATCTCAGGAAGGCATGATTCAGGTGAAGTATAATTTCTGATTAAAAAAAACAAACAGATCACGTATACGCTCAGGTAAAAACTGACCTCAAGGCTGCGAACTATTCGCAGCCTTTTCACGTCTTTTGTCCCCTGAACTATCCTTTATCAATACGATGCAACCGTTTTTGTGCGACAATTGAACACACACTATGCCGGTTGGCGGATGTGCCAGGGACATGTTTTTACTCGATTATTTCATCCGAAATAGTCAGGACACCGTTTTACAGGAGTTTCACACTATGTTTGATCTGATTCCCATCCCCATTCTCATTCTGATCGTGCTGGCGCTGCTGGTGGTTTACGCCGGGATCAAAATCGTGCCACAGGGTTATCAGTGGACCGTCGAACGCTTTGGCCGTTACACCAAAACCCTGATGCCAGGCCTGAATCTGGTGGTGCCATTTGTGGACCGCATCGGCCGTAAAATCAATATGATGGAACAAGTGCTGGATATTCCTTCTCAGGAAGTCATTTCCCGCGATAACGCCAATGTGGCCATCGACGCAGTCTGCTTTATTCAGGTAATTGACCCGGCACGCGCTGCGTATGAAGTCAGCAATCTGGAACAGGCGATCGTCAACCTGACCATGACTAACTTCCGTACGGTATTGGGTTCGATGGAACTTGATGAAATGTTGTCACAACGCGACAACATCAACGCACGTTTGCTGCATATCGTCGATGAAGCCACCAATCCGTGGGGCATTAAAATCACCCGTATCGAAATCCGTGACGTGCGTCCGCCAGCTGAACTTATCTCCGCCATGAACGCGCAGATGAAAGCCGAACGTACAAAGCGTGCCGATATTCTGGAAGCGGAAGGCGTGCGTCAGTCCGCCATTTTGCGTGCTGAAGGTGAAAAGCAGTCGCAAATTCTGAAAGCGGAAGGTGAACGTCAGTCAGCGTTCCTGCAGGCTGAAGCGCGTGAACGTGCGGCAGAAGCAGAAGCTCAGGCGACCAAAATGGTATCTGAAGCCATTGAAGCCGGCAGCGTGCAGGCGATTAACTACTTCGTGGCACAAAAATATACCGATGCACTGACCAAAATCGGCTCTGCGAATAACAGCAAAATCATCATGATGCCGCTGGATGCCACCAGTCTGATGGGGTCTATCGGCGGGATTGCAGAGCTGCTGAAAGAAACCAAAGGCGGAAAATAATGCTACAAGACCTCATGGCAAGTCCGCATCTGTTCTGGCTGTCTCTGGGCGGCCTGCTTTTGGCGGCTGAGCTGGTCGGTGCAAGTGGTTACTTACTGTGGAGCGGCGTCGCAGCCGCGCTGGTCGGGGTATTAACGTGGATTATCCCGCTGCCGTGGGAATGGCAGGGCACCGCGTTTGCGCTGCTGACGATTGTGGCAGCGTGGTTGTGGTGGAAGTGGCTGAATCAGCGCATGGATAAATCTGCGGGAAATTCAGCGCTGAACCAGCGCGGTCAGCAGTTAGTGGGCACTCACGCCACCGTGCTGGAACCGGTAAACAATCAGTTCACACGGGTGCAAATCGGTGACAGCAGCTGGCGTGCCATCTGCACCTCACCGCTGAACGTCGGTGACAAAGTGGTGATCACCGGCGTAGAAGGCGCGACACTGCGCGTGGAGCCGAATGCCCGTTAGTGTTGCTTATGACAGCAGCCGGACAGATTGTCGATAATCGGGCAGTCCGCCCCTTCGTCACCCGGACAGGCATCCGCAAGCGTCAGTAAGCGCTCACGCATCGCTTTCAGTTCTTCAATGTGCCGCTCAATTTCGGCGGCCTTTTCTAATGTCCGCGCTTTAACGTCCGCGCTGTGCCGTTCAGGATTGTGGAACAACGCTACCAGTTCCTGACATTCTTCCAGGGTAAATCCGACCTGCCGTGCCTGACGTAATAACGTCAGTTCTTCGATATGTTTTTGTGCATAGCTGCGGTAGCCGTTTTCGCTGCGAGCCGGTGCCGTGACCAGCCCTTTCTCTTCATAAAAACGAATCGCTTTACTGGTGAGACCGGTTTTTTTTGCCACATCACTGATATTCATTTCGCCTCCACGACAACCTGATTTTTGCGCATGATACGAACATCATACGTCATCAGAGACGATCAGCTGTAATGGACGGTCTGTTTTTTGGTACGCAGAAGCAGCCACATCGGCAAGGGTAAAGTCACAATCAGCAGGATCCACAGCAGCGAATACACCGAAGTCACGCCGTCGTTTTGCAGGTTTATAAACATTTTGACCGGAATGCCCTGCGGGAAATAGCAGAATACCATCACGATGCCAAACTCCCCGATGGCGCGCACCCAAGCGATCGCCACACCGGCGGCAATCCCGCGCGAAGCCAGCGGTAATGTGAGGCGGATAAACACCTGAAACGGTGAGGCACCGAGCGTTTTACCGGCCTCCTCAACATCCTTCGGCACCGCTTCCAGCGCCCCTCTCGCGGAGAGTATAAAATACGGTAACGCACCATAAATCTGCGCCAGCACAAACGCGGGCGCATTGTTATTGAGCGTCATACCGACAGCAGAAAGAATTTCCCCGACTGAACCGTAAGGCCCGTAAACTGACACCAGCAAAATCCCCATCGCCAGCGGCGGAGTCAGCAGCGGGATCAGCACCAGTACTTCCACCACATTGCGCCAGCGCGATGACGTTTTCGCCAGCCAGAAAGCCACCGGTAAACCAAGCAAAACAATCAGCCCCACCGACACCAGACTGAGTCCGAGCGAAACCGCCACCGCGTGGCTGTCGCCGTATGCCAGATGAAAATCTGACCACGGCGTCAGGAAAAACAGGGTAACAAACGGCACCATCAGCAGTGCCAGTGCGGGAACCGCCAGTCCTGACGCGCGCAATTTAAAGGTTTCCGCCTTTCGGTTTGTCATAGCCATTTTGTTCAAACAGCTTCTGGCCCTTCGCACTTTGCATGTAGCTGATAAATTCTTTTGCCAGTTCAGGATGCGGCGCGTTGTTCAGCACCACCGCGTAGAACACCAGCGGCTGGGTAGTTAGCGTTTTCTCCTTGCCGGTCGCATCTTTCACATTGAACGTCACTTTGCTGTACCAGCCCTTGCTCATCTGCGGATTGCTCAGATTAATTTCATCCGGCAATTTGATGTACGGCAGATGGGCAGAAAGGGTGGCGCTTTCGTAGCCCGACGCGGCATCAACTTGACCGGCTTCCAGTCGCGTCAGCAATCCGCCTTCGCCGGAAATCTGTTTAGGGTTCTGCACGTCGCCCAGCACCGCTTTTTCCAGCCCCGGTTGTTTATAGTAGTTTTCCGCCAGCATCATGGTGAAAATGATGTTCTGCCCCTGCGGATCGCTGACCGGATCAGTGCGGCCAAATTGCAGCCCCGGCGTTTGCAGCACTTTCCACCACGGTTCTGCGCCCGCTTTTCCGTCTTTGATAGCAGCAAATTTTTCGGCGTATTTACCTTTTGGGTTGTAGGCGATCACCATACTGGTGCTGGCGACCGGAATAGCCTGCCCGGCCATTCCGGCTTTTTGCAGGATCTCAACCGGCCCCGGTGTGATGGAGACAAACACGTCTGCCACGACTTTTTTCGACGCCAGCAAGTTCGCCATGCCGTAAGCGCCCTGCCCTTGTCCCTGATAATTTACCTTCTTCTCTTTCGCGAAATCCGGACCCAGATATTTGTCCATCACCACGCCCATCGAACCGGCGTACGTCACACGAAAATCGTCAGCAGCTTGTGAAACCTGTGCCGCCATTAATCCTGCCATCAGCAGAAGCGTTGTCTGCATCTTTGCCATCGAAATCCCCTTGCCATTCATCGTTATATAATTTGGGAGATAACGATAAGCCAATCTGCTGAGAAGTTTCTAAATAAATTGTAAATAGACGATAAATGAAAATAACCCATACTGCGGCTTGACCTTCCCCTTGCTGGAAGGTTTATCCTCTGTCCTTAGTGAAGTTAACCCAAGGAAAATAATCATGACGACCACCGTATTATCTCTGCAAGGCCTGTCCTGCGGGCACTGCGTGGCTTCAACGCGTAAAGCGCTGGAAGCTGTGGAAGGCACGACTGCCGTTGAAGTTTCTCTGGATAAAGCCATCGTCAAAGGCGATGCCAGCAGCCAAAGCCTGGTCGATGCCGTTGTTAACGCCGGTTATGAAGCACAGGTAGTGGAAGACGCATCCCCAAAATCTGAGCCGCTGACCGATAAGGCGAAAGTTTTGCCGGAACCCCTGTCAGCGGCGGCGTCACCTGTTCCGGCACAAACTTATGCGCCACAAACCACAGACGGCAGCGTACAGCTGCTGCTCAGCGGCATGAGTTGCGCCAGTTGCGTCAGTAAAGTGCAGCGAGCGCTGGAAGGCGTGAACGGTGTCGAACGGGCGCGGGTTAATCTGGCGGAACGCAGCGCGCTGGTCAGTGGTAATGCTGATCAGATTGCCCTGGTTGCCGCCGTTGAACATGCCGGTTACGGCGCCGAAATCATTATCGATGAAACGAAACGCCGTGAGCGCCAGCAACAAACCTCACGTAAAAGCATGATCCGTTTCAGCTGGCAGGCCGCTGTCGGCTTAGCCGCCGGTATCCCGATGATGTTATGGGGATTACTGGGCGGTGAAATGATGGTGACCGCCGGCAACCAGACCGGCTGGCTGATCGTCGGTGTGCTGACGCTGCTGATCATGATAATCGCGGGTGGCCATTTTTACCGGAGTGCCTGGAAAAGCCTGATGCACGGCAGCGCCAATATGGACACGCTGGTGTCGCTCGGTACCGGCGCAGCCTGGATATTTTCCTTCGCGGTCAGTCTGTGGCCGCAAGCGTTCCCGATGCAGGCGCGGCATCTTTATTACGAAGCCAGCGTGATGATTATCGGTCTGATTAATCTCGGACATGCAATGGAACAACGCGGACGTCAGCGCTCTTCTCAGGCTCTTGAACGTCTGTTGGATCTTACCCCTCCTACCGCCCGCGTCGTGACCGCTGAAGGCGAGAAAACCCTGCCGCTGGCGGAAGTTCAGCAAGGTATGACGCTGCGCCTGACTACCGGTGATCGGGTCCCCGTTGACGGCGAAATTCAAAGTGGCGAAGCCTGGATGGATGAGGCGATGCTGACCGGCGAACCGATCCCGCAACAGAAATCGCAGGGTGAAAAAGTCCATGCCGGTACGCTGGTCAAAGACGGCAGCGTGCTGTTCCGCGCGGATGCCATCGGCAGCCAGACCACTCTTTCCCGCATTATTAATCTGGTACGCGAAGCGCAAAGCAGTAAACCTGAAATCGGCAAGCTGGCGGATAAAATCTCTGCCGTCTTTGTGCCGGTAGTGGTGCTGATTGCTTTGTTCAGTGGTGCCATCTGGTACTTCTTTGGTCCGCAACCGCAGCTGATGTACACGCTGGTGATTGTCACCACGGTACTGATTATCGCTTGTCCTTGCGCGCTGGGTCTGGCGACGCCGATGTCGATTACCGCCGGTGTCGGGCGCGCCGCAGAGTTCGGGGTGCTGGTGCGTGATGCTGATGCGCTGCAAAAAGCCAGTACGCTTTCCACGCTGGTATTTGATAAAACCGGGACGCTGACCGAAGGCCTGCCGAAAGTGACAGACATTCACACGTTCAGCGGTTTCAGTGAGCAGCAGGCTTTACGGTTTGCCGCTGCACTGGAGAAAGGTTCACATCATCCTCTGGCTCAGGCGATTGTCGAAAAAGCGGAAGGGCTGGAAATCCCCCAGATCGTGAATTTCCGTACCCTTGGCGGGCTGGGTTTGCGCGGCGACGTGGAAGAACACTCCCTGCTGCTGGGTAATCAGGCGCTGATGCAGGAAAACGGCGTCGATACTCAGGCGGCTGATGCGCTGCTGGACAAACTGGCCGGAGAAGGCGCAACGCCGGTATTGCTGGCCGCCAGCGGGAAAATTGCGGCGCTGTTTGCCCTGCGTGATCCGCTGCGTGAAGACAGCGTCAGTGCGTTGCAACGCCTGCATCAGCTGGGGTATCAGCTGGTGATGCTGACCGGCGATAACCCGCGTACTGCGCAGGCTATTGCGGCGCAGGCAGGGATTGATACGGTGATTGCCGGTGTACGTCCGCAAGGCAAAGCCGACGCTATCAAAGCTTTGCAGGCCAAAGGGCTGCTGGTCGCCATGATTGGCGACGGCATCAACGATGCCCCGGCACTGGCTCAGGCGGATGTCGGGATTGCGATGGGTGGCGGCAGCGATGTCGCAATAGAAACCGCGGCTATTACGCTGATGCGTCCGAGCCTGAACGGTGTCGCCGATGCGCTGGCGATGTCTCAGGCGACATTGCGTAATATGAAGCAGAACCTGCTGGGTGCCTTTGTGTACAACGTGATTGGTATCCCGGTTGCCGCCGGTGTGCTTTATCCCCTGACCGGAACCCTGCTCAGCCCGATAGTGGCAGGTGCGGCAATGGCGCTGTCTTCCATCACGGTGGTAGCCAACGCAAACCGTCTGTTGCGCTTTTCACCTAAAAAAGGGCAGTCATGAAAAACACGCCGAAAAAACAAGACGTTTCCCCTGTTCGCTAAACCGCAGGCGCGTTAGCATGGTCTCTCATTTTTCGGGAGACCCTGCATTATGGCGCCGTTCTTAAACCGGGCATTCAGCTGGCTTCGTCAGCTGTTCCCCGCAGAGTATTCCTATCCCGCTATTGATATCCGGCTTCCCGGCAACCGCTTTCTGCACCTGGTCGGCAGCATTCATATGGGCACGCAGGATATGCAGCCGCTGCCCGTGCATCTGTTGCGCCGCCTGAAAAAAGCCGATGCGCTGATTGTCGAAGCGGATATCAGCGGCACCGATTCCCCTTTCAGTATGACCGGTGAATTTCCTCCGCTGGCCGAACGCCTTCCTGAATCCCAATATCTGCACGTCGAACGCTTATGCGAAGAGCTGGGAGTATCAATGTGGACGCTCAACCCTTTGCCGTCCTGGCAGGTCGCACTGATGTTGCAGGCCACGCAGGCGCAGCGTCTTGGACTACGCGGAAATTACGGCATCGATTATCAGCTGTTGCAAACTGCCAAAGAACAGGCAACGCCGGTGATTGAACTTGAAGGGCCGGAGGAGCAGTTTGCGTTGTTGCAGCAACTTCCCGACGACGGACTGGGCCTGCTGGAAGATACCCTGACGCACTGGCACACTAACGCCCGCCTGCTGCAAACCATGATCAGCTGGTGGCTGGACACCAAACCGGGGCTGGCGGTCGAACAGCTTCCGAATACGTTCAGCAGTGATTTATATGATGTGCTGATGAATCAGCGAAATGTGCGCTGGAAAAAACAGCTGCTGGACTTGCCTGCGGGAAACTACGTGGTAGCCGTCGGTGCGCTGCATTTGTACGGCGAGGGGAATTTGCCTGAGCTGCTGAAAGGATAAAAAAATGGCCGATATTTCTATCGGCCAGTCAAAGAGGAATTTCATTTTATTAGTTATAGCTTCAGTACCGGCCTTTGCAGGCACAGCACCGGCGCGGACAGGGTATCAATCTGCGGCGGGTCTTGGCAATAACCATTCATTGCTCTACTATTTCATCCTCGCTCAGTAATCATACTTTATTGTTTGTTTTCATCAGATTGAGCTGATGAGGATTTTCCGAACAAAAAAGTAAAATAAAATAGGCGGTCATCATGACACCCGCGGTCATCCTCCTGGAAAAAAATAAAGTCAGCTTTACCCTTCACCCTTACGAACACAGCAGCGATGAAACGAATTTTGGCGACGAAGCCGTGAAAAAACTCGGGCTGGATGCGCGTCAGGTTTATAAAACGCTGCTCGTTTCGCTCAACGGTGATGCCAAAAATCTGGCCGTTGCTGTCACGCCGGTGGCCTCGATGCTGGATCTGAAAAAGGTTGCCAAAGCCCTTAAGGCCAAAAAAGCCGATATGGCAGATCCTGCAATTGCACAGCGCGTCACCGGATATCTGGTTGGCGGCATCAGTCCGCTGGGTCAAAAAAAGCTGCTGCCGACGGTGATCGACAGTCCGGCGCAGGCATTTCCCACGATTTATGTTTCAGGCGGTAAACGCGGGCTTGATATTGAACTGTCGGCAGGCGATCTTTGCCGTTTACTCAAAGGTCAGTTCGCTGATATTGCTAAAATCGACTGACAGACCGACACTTTGCGCCTCTAAAATAATATAGGTTTACCTGCGATGACCGACACAACCGCAAAACCTGAAAGCCCGCAGAAAGACGCAGTCAAAAAGACTGCGTTTTCTATTCTGGCGGCGATCAGCGTTTCTCATCTGCTTAATGACATGATCCAGTCGCTGATCCTGGCGATTTATCCGTTGCTGCAAAACGAGTTTTCCCTGAGCTTTACGCAGATCGGGCTGATTACCCTGACGTATCAGATCACCGCGTCGCTGTTACAGCCGCTGATCGGCTATTACACCGACAAACATCCGCAGCCTTATTCTTTGCCGATCGGCATGGGCTTTACGCTCTCCGGCCTGCTGCTGCTGGCGGTGGCGCAGAGCTTCCCGGTGGTATTACTGGCAGCGGCGCTGGTCGGGACAGGCTCTTCGGTGTTTCATCCCGAATCTTCACGCGTGGCGCGTATGGCTTCCGGCGGACGTCACGGGCTGGCGCAGTCGCTGTTCCAGGTCGGGGGCAACTTTGGTGCCTCGCTGGGTCCTTTACTGGCGGCACTTATTATCGCTCCTTATGGTAAAGGCAACGTGGCATGGTTCTCACTGGCAGCATTACTGGGGATTGTGGTGTTGCTGCAAATCAGCAAATGGTATCGCCAGCAAAATCAGATCGCCAAAAAGCGGGGGCCGGTGAGCAGCAATGTCACTGTGTTGCCGCGTAAAACGGTGGCGATGTCGCTGGGTATTCTGCTGGTGCTGGTGTTCTCGAAGTATTTCTACCTGACCAGCCTGAGCAGCTATTACACCTTCTACCTGATCCATAAATTTGGCGTGTCGGTACAAAACGCGCAAATCCATCTGTTCATATTCCTGTTTGCCGTCGCGGCGGGCACCATTATCGGCGGGCCGGTGGGTGATAGGATTGGGCGCAAATACGTCATCTGGGCCTCAATTCTGGGCGTCGCGCCATTTACGCTACTTTTACCCCACGCCAATCTGATGTGGACCAGCGTGCTGAGCGTGATTATCGGCGTGATCCTGGCCTCAGCATTTTCAGCGATTCTGGTGTTTGCGCAGGAGCTGATGCCGGGCAAAGTCGGCATGGTTTCCGGCCTGTTCTTCGGTCTGGCCTTTGGTATGGGCGGGCTGGGCGCTGCGGTTCTCGGCTATGTGGCAGATAAAACCAGTATCGAACTGGTGTATCAGATTTGTGCCTTCCTGCCGTTGCTTGGGATCCTGACTGCATTCCTGCCAAATATTGAACGCAAATAGCCCTTAACCTTTCCTCTCCGGCTGCCGATAGTTAAATATCGGCAGCGTATGAACCCCTATTCCCTTGATATCTGACTGATAAAACCCATTTAAATCCCGCGTTGGAATTTTTTTTATCGTCTGCTGATGATTTTTAATAAAAAGGCCAAAATTCCCCAACGTGAAAACGATTTTTACCATAAACTTAGAAACAATCAGCAACACATTTGCTTTATGCATAACCAGAAGGAGTCTGAATGCATCATTCTACGCCTCTCATCACTACCATCGTTGGCGGTCTGGTCCTGGCTTTCCTGTTGGGAATGCTGGCCAACCGCCTGCGAATCTCTCCTCTGGTTGGCTATCTCGCCGCTGGCGTGCTGGCCGGCCCTTTTACACCGGGCTTCGTTGCTGACACGTCGCTGGCACCGGAACTGGCTGAAATCGGCGTCATTCTGCTGATGTTTGGCGTCGGTCTGCATTTTTCTCTGAAAGATTTACTCGCTGTAAAGTCGATAGCCATTCCCGGCGCTGTAGCGCAAATCGCGGTAGCGACGCTGCTGGGGATGGGGTTATCGAGCCTGATGGGCTGGGATCTGGCCACCGGACTGGTGTTCGGGCTGTGTCTGTCCACCGCCAGTACCGTGGTGCTGCTGCGTGCTCTGGAAGAACGGCAACTGATTGAAAGCCAGCGCGGGCAAATCGCCATTGGCTGGCTGATTGTCGAAGATCTGGTGATGGTACTGACGCTGGTCCTGCTGCCCGCGTTCAGCGGGATGCTGGAAAGCCATCACTCAAGCCCGGTCGAACTGCTGACCGGACTGGCGGTGACTATCGGCAAAGTGATTGCGTTCATGGTGCTGATGATGGTGGTCGGTCGCCGCCTGGTGCCGTGGATCCTCGCTAAAACGGCGAGTACCGGTTCACGCGAACTGTTTACCCTGTCAGTTCTGGCATTAGCGCTGGGCATCGCTTACGGCGCAGTAGAATTCTTTGATGTCTCGTTCGCCCTCGGCGCGTTCTTCGCCGGTATGGTGCTCAACGAATCCGAGCTCAGCCAGCGTGCGGCACACGATACGTTACCGCTGCGTGATGCATTTGCGGTGCTGTTCTTCGTCTCCGTCGGCATGTTGTTTGACCCGATGATTCTGGTGCGCGAACCGCTGACCGTGATTGCCACGCTGGCGATTATCGTGTTCGGTAAATCCATCGCTGCCTTCATGCTGGTGAAAATGTTCGGGCATTCAAGACGCACCGCACTGACGATTTCCGTCAGTCTGGCGCAAATCGGGGAGTTCGCCTTTATCCTCGCGGGCCTCGGGATTTCGCTGGGGTTAATGTCAGAGCATGGCCGTAATCTGGTGCTGGCGGGAGCCATTCTGTCGATTATGTTTAACCCGCTGCTGTTCACGTTGCTTGAAAAGTATCTGGCTAAAACGGAAACCATTGAAGACCAAAGCATCGAAGAAGCCGTGGAGGACGAGAAACAAATCCCGTTCGATTTGTGCAACCACGCCCTGCTGGTCGGTTACGGTCGCGTCGGCAGTCTGCTCGGCGAGAAACTTCAGGCCGCTGGCATTCCGCTGGTGGTGATTGAAAATTCGCGTCCGCGTGTCGAAGCACTTCGCGATCAGGGCATCAGTACGGTGCTGGGCAATGCCGCCAATCAAGAAGTGATGGATCTGGCGCGTCTTGATTGCGCCCGCTGGCTGCTGGTGACCATTCCAAATGGCTACGAGGCCGGGGAAATCGTGGCGTCAGCCCGTACCAAACGGCCTAATATCGAGATTATCGCCCGTGCGCATTATGACGACGAAGTCACCTACATCATGGAACGCGGCGCAGATCGCGTGGTGATGGGCGAGAGGGAAATCGCCAATAGTATGGTGGACATGCTGCAAATCGACAAAATGACTGAAGACGAAAAACGGCCAATTTGTCCTGTATGATCAGGTTCTGAAATCCGGGCGCAGAATGTTTGCTGCGCCCTTCCCTTCCCCGCGCAAAATTCCTTTAACTTGCGCGACATAAAAAACGCCAAATCAGGTCATTTCGCTGTATTCTATTTTTATGCCAAAAATTGATCGGTACTGCGATGTTGCTATCCCATCTGGAAACGTTAAACATTTTGAGCACGCCGGTCTGGGTGGTCTCAGTACATAACCAGCAAATTCTTTTCGCCAATACCGCGGCCAGAAAGCTGGCGGGGAACAGTCTGCTGGCACCGCTGCGCAACGGTCAGTTCTCCGTCCATTCCCTGCAATCCCTCGAGTCCTATCTGCCGCATCTGAAGAAAGGCGATCAGGTCATTGAAATCTGGACCATTCACAAAGAAGGCCGCGCCTTTCCGCTCAGTTGTCGCCTGTCGCTGGCGCAGTTTGGCTTGCAGGAACCGGCTATCGTGTTTGAGGGAACGCATACCTCAGCGGCCAATGTTCCTGTGCCAGGTTCTTTCCTGAGCGAAGCCAGACCTTACCGCCGCGATCAGAGCGGTTTCTATGAGCGATTTTTCCAGACCAATACCGCGCCGATGCTGCTGATCGACCCGGATAATAACGGACAGATTGTTGATGCGAATCTGGCAGCAACGCGGTTCTATGGCTATACACGCGACGAAATGTGTATGAAGCATACCTGGGAAATCAATGCGATGGGTCAGGATGTTTTGCCGGTGATGCATGAAATCGCCCGGCTGCCAGGCGGACATAAGCCGCTGACGTTCGTGCATAAACTGGCGGACGGGAATCTTCGCCATGTGCAGACCTACGCCGGTCCCGTTGACGTGGATGGCGTCCGGCTGATGTTGTGCATTATTCACGATATTACCGAACAGAAGCGTCTTGAGCAGGAACTGGAGCACGCCGCACTACGCGATCCGCTCACCGGATTAGGCAACCGCCGCCAGTTTATGCAACTGGTGGAAAACGCACGGACGCAGAACCCGCAGCGGACACATAATTTCAGTCTGATGCTGGTCGATGCCGATCACTTCAAAGCGATCAACGATCAGTATGGTCACAACAAAGGCGATGATGCGCTGGTGATGCTGGCGCGAACGCTGGAAACCGGGATCCGCGAAAGCGATACCGTGTTCCGCTGGGGTGGCGAAGAGTTTCTGATTTTGCTGCCGCTGACTGGTCTGGAAGGCGCATTGCATGTGGCTGAAGCGCTGCGCTTAGCCGTAAAACGGTTTGCCCAAGCTGATCTGCCGTCGATGACGGTGAGCGTCGGTGTGGTGCAGTACGAAACCGGCGAAGACTTTACCAGTCTGTTTAAACGGGTGGATGACGCGCTGTATCGCGCGAAAACATCGGGAAGGAATCAGGTGCAGACAGGCTGAAAAAAAGGGCGGGGATTAAATCTCCCGCCCTTTTCACTTTTCGTTCCCGGTCACTTTTATCGTTACCGATAACTTTTACCTTTCCCAATAACTCTCTTCCAGACTGTCTTCACGCTCCGGCAAGCCACGCGTCAGGCGCGGAGAATGCTGGTTCAGCACCTGATAACTCACGCGGTTGGCATATTTGCACACCTGCGCCAGTGAGGAATAGGTCAGATACTCGCGGGAATGTTTGCTGGAATTCGGCACGGAAGTACGGTGGAAACCGTTGGCCGCAATATCATGCAGCAGCGCAGACAGGGCACCATCACCCGCGCCATTGGTGTTCATGATTTTTTCCGGTCCGCCCATGTACGGCGCGATGTGAGAATAAATCTTCAGCGGATCCTGGCAGCATTCACGACGCATGGCGCGGCTGAATTCGTACTGATTAAATTCGGCAATCGCGCCCGGCAGCAGCGGATGCTGAGTCGTGCGTTTGAAGGCCTCTTCGGTATAACTCGCCATAAACAGGCCGTTCGGCCCGGCCGTACACAACACCAGATCCACCCAGTCCAGCGCTTTATCTGCCGCCATCAGCGGATCCTTCAGGCCGGTCAATGCAAAACCTTCATCTTCGTTCATCGCCAGAATCGACACGTGATCGCGCAGGAAATCGCGCCATCCCTGCGGATCATCGGCGATGACATATTGCGTCCCCAGCGTTAAGACCACCGGCACATGGTATTTTTTCGCGTACTCAATGGCCTGCATGGTGGCTTCAGGCATCGGTTCACCCGGTTTGCTGCGCAGCAGATACGACGTCAGCAGCAGCGCGGACGCACCGGCAATCACGTCTTCCGGCACACTGTACGAATGCAGTTCATTCATTTTTCCCGGACTGATAGCAAACGTGCGCTCGCCGGTGTCGCTGATCAGCGTGAAACAGCGGCCAATGGCACCGTCCACCCCTTGCAGGAAGTTAAGATCCACACGGCTGGAGGTGTTGCACAAATAGCGGTAAGCGTAATCGCCGATTTTGACGTTATTGCACATCACGCCCAGCAACACCGAACGGTCATCGGCCAGCACAGAGTAGTTGTGCAACGTATTTCCGACTGTGCCGCCCGCAAACTGATGCGTGATCAGCTGCTGGCTCATCAGTTCCTGATACAGCGCTTCTGACATTTCATCGTCAAGAATATTGGATTCACCCGGCGTCAGGCCGTAACGGGCCACAAAATTTTCATCCACGCGCGCTTCGATATCCACCAGCGTCTGGTCGATACCGACGATGTACGATGACCCTGCTTCAGATTCCGGCTGCATTGCCTGCAACATAGAATCACGCAATAAAGGGTCACGCGCGCTGACCGGAAAATAGTGTTTAGACTTACGTTTACCAGGAAATTTCATTCTTTATTCTCGGGAAATTCAAAAAGCTCAGACTTCATTCAGAAGTGCTGAGTGACCAGTTGTTGCAGCAGATCGATATGCTCCGGCTGGTCGTTTAAGGCGTCAATATATTCGAAGCGCTCGCCGCCTGCATGAATAAAAATCTCACGGTTCTCGCCTTTGATCTCTTCCAGCGTCTCCAGACAGTCCGCCGCAAAACCAGGGCACAGGATCTGAATATGCTTAACTCCCTGAGCCGGAAGACCTTTCAGCGTTTCATCAGTATAAGGCGTCAGCCACGGCTCGCGACCAAAGCGCGACTGGAAGGTCAGCATTATTTTTCCCGACGGCAGTTGCAGGGCATCGGTCAGCGCCTGCGCGGTATCACGACAACGTTGTTCATAGTCATCGCCTTCAGCGACAAAACGCTTCGGAATGCCGTGGAAGGACAGCACCAGACGATCCGGCTCGCCATGCTGAGCGAAGGAGCGCTCGATGCTGGCTTTAAGCGCAGAAATGTACGCCGGATGGGTGGCGTAATCGCGGATAAAGCTCAGTGAAGGCAGGCGGCGCTGAAATTTCAGTACGCGCGCCACGCCGTCAAATACTGCAGCGCTGGTCGAGCAGGAGTATTGCGGATACAGCGGCAGCACCACCATTTTTGTCACACCCTGCGCCAACAGTTTTTCAATCGGTTCTTTCATGCCCGGCTTGCCGTAGCTCATCGCCAGTTCAACCGGCGTTCCCGGCAGACGTTCTGCCAGCGCTTTTTGCTGACGGCGGCTGTACACCATCAGCGGCGAGCCCTCTTCCATCCACACCGCTTTATACAGTTTGGAAACCCGCGGAGAACGCAGCGGCAGGATCACAAAATTCAGGATAGGCCACCACAGCAGACGCGGCGTATCCACGACGCGGATATCACTCAAAAACTCAGCCAGATATTTTTTAACGGCCTGCGGAGTCGGTGCTTCCGGTGTTCCGAGATTGACCAGGAGAACACCGAATTTAGTCTGCGTCATGCTGAATATCCTAAATTTAAGGCATAGAAGCCGTGTGAAAAATGATGGGCGCCGCCGTTTTGTGATACTGCTGTTTGTGAAGCTGAAAAGAGGCGCAGGCCATTGTAACGAAAACAAAGACGATCGGAACGACGGCAGAAGCTATCAATGCGAATTGTTGCTATTAATCCCCGTCATACTTCAGGCAGCAGGTGGGTTGGTGCAGAAAAACAAACGGGGCGACCGAAGTCACCCCGTGATAGCGCGCAGTAAAGACGATCAGCTCAGGATTGCAGCCAGTTCGTCACGCACAGCGGAAACTTGCTGTGTGCCGTCGATTTTGACGTATTTGGTGTTACCCGCTTCGGCTTCTTTACCGTAGTAGGAGACCAATGGCTCAGTCAGCTCATGGTATTCCACTAAACGCTTGCGAACAGTTTCTTCCTGATCATCTTTACGGGTGATCAGGTCTTCGCCAGTCACATCGTCTTTACCTTCCACTTTCGGTGGATTGTACTGGATGTGGTACACGCGGCCAGAACCCGGGTGTACGCGACGACCAACGATACGATCAACGATCAGTTCGTCTGGCACATCAAATTCCAGCACGTAATCCACTCTGATGCCCGCTTCTTTCATAGCGTCAGCCTGTGGAATGGTGCGAGGGAAACCGTCTAACAGGAAACCCTTACGGCAATCTTCCTGCTGAATACGTTCTTTCACCAGTGCGATAACCAGCTCATCGGTTACCAGTTTACCGGCATCCATAATCTCTTTTGCTTTCTTGCCGAGCTCACTTCCGGCCTTAACAGCGGCGCGCAACATATCACCGGTAGAAATTTGCGGAATACCAAATTTCTCCATGATGAATTGAGCCTGAGTACCCTTACCTGCGCCCGGAGCGCCCAGCAGAATGATACGCATTGCGTAAATCCCCTTGCATGTAATTATTATGAATTTCGAAAACCGGTCAACCATACCATTTTGAGCACTTTTGCTCAAGGAACACACCTTACGGGCACTGGCGGTAAGGCTTTTCACTAAGGAATGATCGTAAAAAAGGGCCCCGTTTTCACGACGCCCTTTTCATTTCTATATCAGCCGGTTACGCCTGTAACAGCGTGTTCATACGGCGGATGAACAGGTTGGGATCTTCCAGCGTGCCGCGCTCTGCGAACAGCGCCTGATCCAACAGCAGCTCAATCCACTCACTGAACTGGTCTTCATCAGCCACATCAGAAGCACGTTTCACCAGCGCGTGTTCCGGGTTCAGCTCAAAGATGTATTTCACTTCCGGCGCTTCCTGACCGGCAGCAGCAAACAGTTTTGCCATCTGCGTGGTCATTTCGTCAGTACCGGTGGTGACGATGGCTGGCGTGTCAGTCAGACGGTGCGTCAGACGCACTTCTTTCACACGCTCGCCCAGCAGCGTTTTCACACGCTCAACGAACGGCTCCAGCGCTTTTTCAGCTTCTTTCTGCTCTTCGCTTTCGTCGGCCAGTTTGTCCAGTGTGTCATCGGCTTTGCTGACGGACTGGAAGACTTTGCCATCGAATTCTGTCAGATAGCTCATCATCCATTCGTCGATGCGGTCAGACAGCAACAGGACTTCAATGCCTTTCTTGCGGAACAGTTCCAGATGCGGGCTGCTCTTCGCGGCGGCGTAGCTGTCAGCAGTGATGTAATAGATCTTGTCCTGACCTTCCACCATGCTTGCCACATACTCTTCAAGCGACAGAGTCTGCTCGCTGCTGTCGTTGCGGGTGCTGGCGAAACGCAGCAGTTTGGCGATCGCTTCTTTGTTAGCGCCATCTTCTGCCGGACCTTCTTTCAATACCAGACCAAACTGTTTCCAGAATTGCAGGTATTTTTCGTTGTCGTCTTTCGCCAGTTTTTCCAGCATTTGCAGAACACGTTTAGTCAGCGCACTGCGCAGGTTCTGAGTAATGCGGCTGTCCTGCAGAATTTCACGGGATACGTTCAGCGGCAGATCGTTGGAATCTATCAGACCACGTACGAAGCGCAGGTAGTTCGGCATGAACTGCTCGGCTTCGTCCATGATAAATACGCGCTGAACATAGAGTTTCAGGCCATGTTTATGGTCGCGGTTCCACATATCCCACGGCGCCTGTGAAGGGATATACAGCAGGCTGGTGTATTCCTGCTTACCTTCCACACGGTTGTGGCTCCAGCTCAGCGGATCGCTGAAATCATGGGAAATATGTTTGTAGAACTCTACGTATTCTTCGTCGGTGACTTCCGATTTACCGCGGGTCCACAGGGCCTGAGCCTTGTTGATTTGCTCCCAGGTAACGGTGCCGTCTTCTTCGTTGCGGGTTTCGACTTCAACCGGCAGCGCAATGTGGTCAGAGTATTTGCTGATGATGGAGCGCACGCGCCAGTCATCCAGGAATTCATCCTGATCTTCACGCAGGTGCAGGGTAATTTCGGTACCGCGGTCGGCTTTCTCGATGTCCGCCAGGGTGTATTCACCTTCACCGGCAGATTCCCAGAACACACCTTCGTCGGCGCTGGCACCGGCGGCACGGGTGCGCACGGTGACTTTATCGGCCACGATGAAGGCAGAGTAGAAACCGACGCCGAACTGACCAATCAGTTGGCTGTCTTTCGCCTGCTCGGAACCTACAGATTGCAGAAACGCTTTGGTGCCGGATTTCGCGATAGTCCCGAGGTTGTCGATGACTTCATCGCGGCTCATGCCGATGCCGTTATCGCTCAGCGTCAGGGTGCGTTTTTCTTTATCAAAGGCCAGACGAACGTGCAGCTCGCCGTCACCTTCATAAAGCTCCGGCGCAGACAACGCGCGGAAACGCAGTTTATCAGCGGCATCCGAGGCGTTAGAGATTAGCTCGCGCAGGAAAATTTCTTTGTTTGAATACAGAGAATGGATCATCAGATGAAGCAGTTGTTTTACTTCAGACTGGAAGCCACGTGTCTCTTGTCCTTTCATACTCATCAAATTACCTCAATCCAGATACTGTTATTGACCAAATCAGACGTTGAGGAATAGGTGGGGTTATATGTCAGGCTTTTCAAGCGCAGGAAGAAATATTTAGGAAGAAATGCAGAGGGATAGCGAAATAATACGGGGCGCAGAGGGCTGCGCCCGCATATACAGTCAGAACCGGAAGGGATTACGCCCGGCGAGGGAATGTGACAGCGTGGTGCCATCAACCATATCCAGTTCGCCACCGACCGGCACACCGTGCGCGATACGGCTCGCCAGCACGCCAAACTGGCCGCACATTTCAGCGATATAGTTGGCGGTCGCTTCGCCTTCGACTGTCGGGTTGGTCGCCAGAATCACTTCCTGAATGCTTTCACTTTCAAGACGCTCTTCCAGACGGCCCAAACCAATATCGTCTGGTCCGATACCATCCAGCGGTGACAGGTGACCCATCAGCACAAAATAGCGACCAGAAAACTGACCGGTTTGTTCTATCGCATGGATGTCCGCCGGGCTTTCCACCACGCAAATCTGACCGTTTTCTTTACGCCGTGGATTGGCGCAAATGGTGCAGATTTCCTGTTCGGTAAACGTACGGCAATCGGCACAGTGGCCGATTTCAGACATGGCACGCGTTAAAGACTGCGCCAGCCGCATTCCGCCGCTGCGATCACGTTGCAGCAGCTGGAATGCCATACGTTGCGCAGACTTCGGGCCAACGCCCGGCAGGCAACGCAACGCCTCCATTAAAGATTCAAGGAGAGGGCTGGTTTGCATCAGAACGGCATCTTAAAGCCTGGTGGCAACTGCATGCCGCCAGAAACGGCTGCCATTTTTTCTTTCTGAGTTTCTTCGATACGACGTGCTGCATCGTTGAACGCCGCGGCGATCAGGTCTTCCAGCATGTCTTTATCGTCTTCGAGCAGGCTTGGATCGATTTCAACACGACGCACGTTGTGTGCACCGTTGATGGTGATTTTCACCAGGCCAGCGCCTGACTCACCGGTCACTTCCAGCAGAGCGATTTCTGCCTGAGCCTGTTGCATTTTTTCCTGCATTTGCTGGGCCTGTTTCATCAGGTTACCAATGCCGCCTTTTCCAAACATAGTCTTCTCTCTCAGCAATGGCCGCGTCACAATCGCGGCGTTTAAATTGGGCGAATACTTTCTTCATCCAGATCCGCGTCGAAGAACCGGCGCAGCGTCTGGATGTTATTATCCGCAATAATAGACTGACGCGCCTGCGCCAGTTTTTCTTCATAAATGGCCTGTCGCCATTCCAGCGGCGTCTTCACCGCCAGATTATCATCTTCCAGCACGGTCAGTTCAACCGGCGTCTGATGCAATGCCGATAGCGCGTCCGCCAGGACTTTTTGCGCAGACGGCGAATTCAGGTGCTTTTGCGAGGAACGCAGGTGCAGGCAGATTTTACCCGGCTCCGGCTGCTCGCGGTACGCATTCAGCGCCAGTTGCTGCACCAGTTTAGGAATAGTCATCCGGCTGATTTCAGCCGCCCATTCATCACGTTCAATCGCTTCTTCCGCCAGACGGGAAGACAGCTCAGGCGATTTCTCATGTTCCAGCGCGGTACGTAACGCCTTAGGCGTTGCCACCGGTTCCGGCGCTTCTTCCGGTTCCATCATCGCTTTCCAGCGATATGCTTCTTCTTTTACCTGCGCGGCAGGTTCTTTCTTCACCGCCAATGTCTGCGCACGTTCAGTCACCGAAGCGAGGCGCTCCAGTGCTGAGGTTGCCGGCCGCGCTTTTCCTGGCGCTGCCGGCTCAGCTTTTTTTGGGGTGGTACTCCCCTGCCTGAGCAATTGCGTTCGCGCCTGTAGAAGTTGCGCGGTGGAATCCGGCATGGCGGCCGGCTCTGCATTGCTCTGTGGCGCAGGAGCATGATTGTTATGCTGCGGCGGTGCATTGCGCGGCGCTGCCGGTTGCGACGGTGCCTGTGGCGCAACCGGCGCTATATAGGCCGGAGCAGCGACGGGCTGCGGAGCGGGTTCAGCAATAATCACTTTGGGATGAAAGGCCAGCGCACGCAGCAGCGTCATTTCAACGCCCATACGTTTGTCCGGCGCATAAGCCAGCTCTTTACGGCCAATCAGCAGGGTCTGGTAGTAAAGCTGCACGTCCGCTGGCGGAATAACACGCGCCAGTTCGCGCAGACGCTGTTCGATCGCTGCGTAATGGTTATCGAGCACCGACGGTAACAGCTGAACCATCGCAATGCGGTGCAGCAGCGCCAATGTTTCTACCAGCAGGTTTTCCCAGTCCACACCACGGGACGCGGCCTGTTCGACCTGAGCCATCATCTGACCGCCATCGGCGCTGACCAGCGCTTCCAGCATCGCCAGCGGCTGTTCGTCGTCCAGCGTGCCGAGCATTTGTGCCACGGTTTCGGTGGTGACGGCGCCCTGCCCCATGGCAATCGCCTGATCGGTCAGGCTCAGTGCATCACGCATACTGCCGTCGGCCGCACGGGAAAGCAGCTGAAGCGCGCGCGGCTCAGTGGCAATGGCTTCCTGAGTTAATACATTTTCGAGCTGTTTGCGGATCTGTTCCGGATCCAGGGCTTTCAGATGGAACTGCAAACAACGCGACAAAATAGTGACCGGCAGTTTTTGCGGATCCGTGGTCGCCAGCAGGAATTTAACGTGCGAAGGCGGCTCTTCCAGCGTTTTCAACAGCGCATTGAAGCTGTGACGCGAGAGCATGTGCACTTCGTCAATCAGGTAAACTTTGAAGCGGCCACGCGCCGGTGCATATTGCACGTTATCGAGCAGTTCGCGGGTATCTTCGACTTTAGTACGGGAAGCGGCATCAATTTCAATCAGATCGACGAAACGGCCCTGCTCAATTTCACGGCAGTTATCGCACACGCCGCAAGGTGTTGATGTGATGCCGGTTTCGCAGTTAAGCCCTTTGGCCAGCAGACGGGCGATGGTGGTTTTCCCCACGCCGCGGGTACCGGAAAACAGGTAAGCGTGATGGATGCGCCCGAGCGACAGGCCATTGGCCAGCGCGGTCAGCACATGTTCCTGTCCGACGACGTCGGCAAAAGTTTGGGGGCGCCACTTACGGGCAAGAACCTGATAGCTCATTAATACTTCATCGTTGATTTATAATGAATAATTTGACAATACACGAAAAAACACCGTTTAACCCGACTTTCTGCGCGGGTCGGCGGACCGGCGACTGCAGGCTAAGCATAATGATGCCCGCGCCAGACTGCCACTTCTTAGTGTACCAGCAGGGTCGCCATCATTCCTATTACTTTACTTTTCGGGTCTGCGCCGCGGTTTCTCCCCCTTCGTTCTCCTCCTGACTTTTCGCGTTCAGGGATGAGGGCAAATTTTGCGCAGTGATTACACTGAGTTCACCTCTGTTTTGATAATGCTTCCTGCCCCGCGTAAGGAGAGCCATGAAATACCTGACCCTGCCTTTATTACTGCTCGTTTCCCCCGCCGCACACGCCAGCTGGACGCTGGAAGGCTTCCCCGCTTTTGCCGAACCGGTCAGCGGAATATTCACCAGCAATGCCACTTTATTCAAAGGCCAGCGCATACTGGAATTACATCAGGATAATCAGTGCTGGCAGCCTTCTGGCACGGTAAAACTCAATGAGATGCTGTCGCTGCAACCCTGCGAAAGTCATCCGCCTGTGAACTGGAAGCAGTTCCGCGCGGGAGATTATCAGGTACGAATTGATACCCGCAGCGGCACGCCCACGCTTCAGCTGAGCCTGAAAACGGCGCAGGAAGCTGTCGCGGCGGTGGCAGAAACCTGTCCGCGCTGGGACGGAAAACCGCTGACGGTGGATGTCTCCGGTACTTTTAGCGAGGGTGAAACAGTGCGGGATTTTTATTCCGGTCAGCGCGCACAGGTCGCTGATGGTCACATTACGATGACGCCTGATCCGGCCAGCGGCGGTTTGTTGTTGCTTGAATCCGCAGCGCGTAAAACGCCCGCCACCTTCAGCTGGCACAACGCCACGGTGTATTTCGTGCTGACCGACAGGTTCGAAAATGGCAATCCGGATAACGACCACAGCTATGGCCGCCACAGTGACGGAATGCAGGAAATCGGCACTTTCCACGGCGGCGATCTGGCCGGGCTGACCAGCAAGCTGGATTATCTGCAACAACTGGGCGTGAACGCCTTGTGGATCAGTTCGCCACTGGAGCAGATCCACGGCTGGGTTGGCGGCGGCACCAAAGGTGATTTCCCGCATTATGCCTATCACGGTTACTACACGCTCGACTGGACAAAACTCGACGCTAATATGGGCACCGGCGAAGATTTACAAAAGCTGGTCAGCGAAGCGCACAAACGCGGGATCCGCATTCTTTTTGACGTCGTGGTCAATCACACCGGCTATGCCACGCTGGCGGATATGCAAACGTTCCATTTCGGCTCGCTGTACCTCAAAGGCGATGAAATCGAAAAGACTCTGGGAAAAAACTGGACCAACTGGCAACCCGGCCCCGGCCAGAACTGGCACAGTTTTAATGATTACATCAATTTCAGCGACAAAAACGGCTGGAGCACCTGGTGGGGTAAGAAATGGATCCGTACCGACATCGGCGATTATGACTCACCCGGTTATGACGATCTGGCCATGTCGCTGGCGTTCCTGCCGGATATCAAAACCGAGTCCACACAGGCCAGCGGCCTGCCCGTTTTCTATCGCAACAAACCGGATACCGCTGCCCGTGAAATCCCGGACGCAACACCGCGCGATTATCTGGTGACCTGGCTCAGTCAGTGGGTGCGGGATTACGGCATCGACGGTTTCCGCGTTGATACCGCCAAGCATGTGGAAAAACCGACGCTGGCTTTGCTCAAAGCCCGTTCTGCCGAAGCACTCAAACAGTGGAAAGCCGCCAATCCCTCACAGGCGCTGGACGATGCACCATTCTGGATGACGGGTGAGGCCTGGGGTCATGGTGTGATGAAAAGTGATTATTACGCCAACGGCTTTGATGCGATGATCAACTTTGATTTTCAGGATCAGGCCGCGGCAGCGTTGAATTGCTTTGCCAGTATCGACGCCACGTATCAGCAGATGGCGGAGAAAATGCAGGATTTCAATGTGCTGAGTTATCTCTCGTCACACGATACCCGATTGTTTTTCGCCGATGACGCCAAAGGGTCAATTCCCCTGCAACAGCGTGCAGCGGATCTTTTACTGCTGGCACCGGGCGCAGTGCAGATTTATTACGGTGATGAAAGCGGACGTCAGTTCGGCCCGACGGGATCAGACCCTTTACAGGGAACGCGATCAGACATGAACTGGAAGGAGCTGACCGGTGCAAAACAGGCGTTGCTGAATCACTGGCAAAAACTGGGGAAATTCAGGGAGCAGCATCCGGCAATCGGTGCGGGTGTACAAAAATCACAGCAGACGGCGCAATATTACGCCTTCAGCCGCCAGCACGGTGACGACAAAGTGATGGTGGTCTGGACAGGAGAAAGCGCCAAAGAGTCACGCTGAAAACAAAAAGGCCTCGCGTTAACGGCGGGGCCTTTTTACATCACACTGCAAACGTCGAATCAGTGCCCGTCGAAACACACCAGGCTGTAGCAGTTGATATGGGAATCGTTCAGACGTTTTTCACCGCCCAGTTCCGGCAAATTGATGATGAATGCGGCATCCGTCACTTCCCCACCCAGACGGCGGATCAGTTTCGCGGTGGCCTCAATAGTGCCACCCGTTGCCAGCAAGTCGTCGATCACCAGAATTTTTTCACCCGGCAAAATGGCATCAGTGTGGATCTCGAGGCTGTCAGTGCCGTATTCCAGATCGTAGGTTTCGCTGATGGTTTCACGCGGTAATTTGCCCGGTTTACGCACGGGAACAAAACCCACGCCCAGAACCAGCGCAACCGGAGCGCCAAACAGGAAGCCACGTGCTTCGGTGCCCACCACTTTGGTGACACCCGCATCGCGGTAACGATCGGCCAGTAACTGAATGCTTGCAGCGTAAGCTTTTGGGTCTTCCAGCAAGCTGGTGACGTCACGGAACAGTATGCCTGGCTTCGGATAGTCAGGAATGGTCTTGATACTGTCTTTAATAAACTGTAGCTGCTGTGCGGTAGCGGTCATAATGTTAATTGCCTGATAAAGCTGCTGTTCATACTTAAACGCGGGCGGTCAAATGTCCCCCGTCATGCCCTTTTAAAGCATGTCGTTCAAGGAAGGAAATTGGGAGCGCACCGACGTACGAGATGCCCAAATCTATGCAAAGCTGCTGTAAAAAGCAACCCGCAGCCGGACATGATCGCCTGTTTTATTGCTCAAGGTCAACCACTGGTAATCGCCACATCATGATCAATAACGCAAACATCATGCAAACCAATAAAATTCGTACCCATAATAGCGGGACAAAATAGATCGAAATCGCGAATGTGATCACAATCAGCGCAACGGCTTTCGGCTTCGCACCTTTGGGCAACGCGCGGTGTGCCTGCCAGTGCCGTAAATAGCGGCCAAACCATGAGCGGTGCAGCAGCCAGTGATGAAAGCGTGGCGATGAACGGGCAAAACACCAGGCAGCCAGCAGTAAAAACGGCGTGGTAGGCAAAAGTGGCAGCACCACGCCCAGCGTGGCCAGTACCACGCACAGCCAGCCGACCATAATCAGTAATATGCGCTTCATGCAGTTCCTTTTGATTCGCACAAATTGCCAAAAACTCAGCGCCCCAGTTTATACAAGTGCAGCGAAGGTGTCATAACCGCCGGTTGCAGGTAAGCTATGAATGTCATTAATGGAGATAACCTGTGAGCACTGAACGAATTTTACATGTCCTTGATCAGCAGATAGAAACTCTGGCGCGGGAAATCGAACCGATCGGCCATGTTTCCGCTTCGCAGGCCCGGTTTGATATCGCCCTTTTCTCAACCAAAGGCACCCGTCTGCGCGATTATTTGGCAGAAATTAAGGTGAATTTACAGCAACTGAATCAGGAAGTGGTTGAGAAACGTTCTGCACAGGTGGCTTTTATCGCCGAGCGACTGGTGGCACAAATCACCGCCATGCAGCGGGAACTGGCTACGCAAACGCTGCGTAAAACGCATCAGACACCGGAACGCAAAAGCCATGATAATTATACCAGACTGGCGGAAACTCAGCAGTTCGAGCGTCGCCTGATTGCCATGATTGAAGACCGGGAAACAACGCTGGGGCAACTCGCCACGTTCAGCGATCAGCAGCGGGTGCAAAAGGAACTGGCCGCACTGGAAGGACGCTTAATGCGTTGTCGTCAGGCGCTGGCCAAAATTGAGAGGCAAATCGAGAGGCAGGAAAAAGGTTTTTGAATCTTTATCACATTTTTTTAATCAGGCATTCAGGCCCGGCATTTTCTTATCTATAATGGTAAGTCCAAAACCTGCTAATAATAATGTTGGCCAATATGTCCGTAGAAAATGCGCCTCCCGAACTTCAGCTTGCTGTTGATCTGATCTATCTGCTTGAGTGCAACGAAATTGCACCCGCAACCGCCCTTGCAGCACTGGAAATCGTACAACGCGATTATCAGGAAAAGCTGAAAAACAGCAAAAGTACGCTGTCCATCAGCTATCTTTAAGCCGTCCGGCTGACTGTATCAGGGGAACTTTGCATTCCCCTGAATTGCCCGATTACCTTTAGCCCTGAGGCAACGCATCCGGCTCATCACCCGGTTGTCTCAACACGCGCTTAACTTCCTGAACCTCGCTGCCGTCCTGATTATGCAGATACACTTCTAACTGATTGAAGGCGATATTAATGTTGTTTTCGCGGCAAAGTTTATCAATGCTGCGGTTCAGTTCATCCACGGTATAACTGCGGTCACCCAGTTCACGCACATAGACGCGCAGTTCGTGATCGAGCGTGCTGGCACCAAAATTGAGGAAGAACACCAGCGGTGCCGGATCGCTCATCACACGGGCGTTTTCGTGCGCGGCCTGCAACAGGATCTCTTTTACTTTTTCCAGATCTGAACCGTACGCCACGCCGATTTTGATCAGCACGCGCGTCACGGTATCGCTCAGCGACCAGTTGATCAGCCGCTCCGTCACAAAGGCTTTGTTCGGAATGATCACTTCTTTGCGGTCAAAATCGATAATCGTCGTTGCGCGAATACGGATACGACTGACCGTGCCGGAAAATGTGCCGATGGTCACGGTGTCGCCAATACGTACCGGGCGTTCGAAAAGGATAATCAGACCCGAGACAAAGTTCGCAAAGATTTCCTGCAAACCAAAGCCCAGCCCGACCGACAGCGCCGCCACCAGCCATTGCAATTTATCCCACGAAACCCCGAGGGAACCGAGCGCCATAATGGCGCCTATCACGGTTATCGAATACGTCAGGATGGTAGTAATGGCGTACGACGTTCCCTGACGCAATTGCAACCGCGAGAGCACCACCACTTCCAGCAGACCCGGCAGGTTGCGCGTCAGAACATACGCCACGATCACCGCCAGGAAACCGAGCAGCAAATTGCCCAGCGTCACGGTTTGCTGAGTGACCGCGCCCGCCACGGAGTTGGAATAATGCCAGAGCGAAATGCTGTCGAGATACGAAATCACCGTCAGCAAGTCCGACCAAATCCAGTAGAACACCGTCGCGAAGATAAAGAACAGCCCCATGGTGGTCAGACGCAGCGACTGCTGGTTAATCTGATCCAGCCCGATTTGCGGTTCTTCCACCGGCTCATTGCCCTCTGCGCCCTCTTTCGCCACATTTGTCTGGCGGCGGGCAAGCGCACGACGATAAGCCAGACGCCGGGCTGCAACGCTTAATCCCCGCAGCGCCGTGAGATATATAATGTTCCAGAATATCAGCAGGTAAAGGCTGTCAATCCAGCGCCCCGCCAGACGCAGCGTGGTATAAAAGTACCCGGTAACCACCAGCCCGACCAGGAAAGCCGGTGCCAGCGCAATTGCCGTGACCACGACCAGACGAATACTGTGAGAATCTTTTTCGCGCCAGCCATCCCGTGCGATCGGGAAGACCAGCACCGTCAGCGCCAGCAACGTCAGGAAAATCACCACCTGCCCGATGATGTCATCCACCAGACCAAGCGGAGCTTTCTCGCCGCGCACTGACCAGAAAATCAGCGGCAACATCACCAGACTCAGACGAATGACGGAACGACGATAATGCGCGCAGGTAGCAGCAGGTGTATTGAAGTGTCGCTCGTTGATCCCACCCGGTTTAAGAATACGATAGCAAAAGCCCATCACCAGTTGGAACACGGCCAGCCGCTGCGCCAGCGTCCATAAAAAATCGCTCGGTTCGATATCACACTGCGAAAGCCAGTAGCCGACGCCCAGCATCAGCAACACGCCCGGTAAGACGTTCAGGGCCACCAGTAACAGCGCCTGAGGCGTGTGCAGCTGACTGTCGCGCTTGAGCTGCCCGACATCACTGGTGAGTTTTTCAATGCGCTGATTAATGTATTTCCGCCGCCACAGCAGCAGCAAGATCACGACGAGCAAAGGAATGGTGACCGGCAATGAATGAATTGCGCCCAGCATGAGTTCACCTGGCGGAATATTCAGGCTCAGGCTGCTGAGCTGGTTTTTAACATCATCCGGCAATGATTTAATGAAATCCCAGTTCATCGGTTTATTACTGCTAACCCAGAAAATCTGCTGCGTCAGCGTTTCTGTCAGTGACTGGTTGATGCTCAGTAATTGCTGCTGGTTAATCTGCAAATTGATGGCCAGCGACAGCTGATTACCGAGCTGTTTATTCAGCTGATCCAGCAGTTCGCGGCGCATATCGACAATCTGATCCAGCGCATCGCTGATATCAGCATTGATCGTTTCTTTGCTGTTCCCGACCACGCCCTGAATGTAACTGTCACCCTGGAATAACGCATCACGCTGCTGGTTGATGGTGAACTGTTCAAGACGTAAATCAGCAATGCGCGTGCTCATGTCCGTGACCAGACCGGACGGCGGCGTGAGAGTTTGCTGTTGCTGATAAAGAATGCGTGACAGCAATAAACTGCCCTTGAGCACGGTGATTTGCTCTTTGAGGTCGTGTTCTGCCTGAGCCGAGCGGTCCAGCCAGTTTTTCACGGTAATATTTTTCTGGACCAGCTGGTTGCCTTCTTCGGTTGCGGCAATCAGGCGCTCGCTGAGTTTGCGGTTAATCCCCAGTTCCTGCGCCACCAGCGGGTCATTTTGGATATTCGAGGTGTCGTCCGGCGTTTGCGCTTCTTTTGCCGTCCGCTCGGACAAATTCAGTCGTTTGCCGTTGACCACTTCCTGCAATAACTGCGCGGTATGTTCCAGCTGATTGATATGCGCGTTGGTGTAATCGCGTTGTTTTTGCAGTAAATCTTGCAAAGTCGTGTTGGCTTCCAGGCTTTTACGCTGTAAGTCGATCTGCGCGTTCAGTAAAGCCTGCTGCGTAACCAGCATGTTTTGTTGCGTGTTACGTAAATCCTGCTGACCGGGCGACATGCCATTGAGCTGATTTCGGATCTTCTGAATCGCCAGCGAATAAGTGTACATCGCGTTCTGCACGCGCTCAGGCTGAGTTTGCAGCGAAATCAGCTGGGTGTTGAAAGTCGATAAATCTTCCTGCGAAGACTGCAAATCGTCGAGGGTATCGTTAAGGCGGTTTTCCAACTGACGTAACGAAAGCGCCGACAGCTGCGCTTTATCTGCATCATCTTTGGGATTGTTTTTGAGCTGATCCAGACCGCTTATCGCCACTCGTAATTTCTGCGGCGCTTCGGCTACCTGTTTTTGCAGCTGGCTGGCGTCTTGTTTCACCCTGTCCAGCGCATCCAGATATTCAATCGTGTGGATCAAATCCTGCTGGGACAGTTTATCGACCGGCGTCAGGTTTTTCTGGCGATTGAGTGCATCGAGCTGATTCTGAACTTCATTGCGGGTAGGAACATCATTAGTGGCGGCCTGTCCGGGAAGGGAAAACACCAGCAGTGCGAGGCACATCACAAACGTAAAAAAACGCAAAACCCCATTTATTTTCATGGTGGGAATTACGTCAGAAGAGGCGGCAAAAAACCGGATAAACATACGTCAGCGTCAGCTCATTTACTAAAGGAATAATATAAAGATGACAATAGCAGCGTTCGTGGTGAAAGGAAGGAGAAAAGCGTATCTGAATACAACATTTGGACGTTGATTAAATCATCAGGTGAGGGTAAATATTTGCAGGCTTATTAATTAAACAGAAAGTATTAAGGCATTATTTTACAGCGGTGAGATACGCGGAATAGCGAAGCATATCAATATACGTATCTACAAACCTGCCAGCATTCCCTTCTAAATCAAAGCTTTCCGGGATGAAAAGCCAGTTCTCCATCAGTCCGGTGAGAAAAGCCCGAAGAATAATGGCCGCCTGGCGGGTATCGAGATCGGCCGGCAACTGTTTTTCTTCTATGCAATGAACAAGAATACGTTCAATTTTACCGTACCCTTCCATATAGAGCGCTTTGCGGGCTTCATGAACGGATGTCATCTCCCCAACAAATTCACATTTATGGAATATAATTTCCATCAATGCCTTACGCTGGGTATCGGTCACGGTGGCGACCAGTATGTAAATAAGGATTTCGCGCAAAATACGCAGTGGATTATTCGGAAACTTTGTCTGATACTCTACTTCGAGCACTTTTATCCGGGATTCATAGGCTTCCCAGATCGCGTTGAACAGTTCCACTTTGTTTCTGAAATGCCAATAAATTGCGCCCCGCGTCACACCAGCTGCATTCGCAATGTCAGTCAGTGATGTCGACGATACCCCACGGGCAGAAAACTCACGCACAGCAGCATCCAGAATCTGTTGTCTGGTTTCCAGCGCCTGTGATTTGGTTTTTCGTGCCATAGGTTTATCTTTAAGGGGAGTTTGATTTACATACATTCTTGAATGTATGTAACATAGCACGCACATACTAAAAGCGCAGCAATGGATTTGGAATGTTGTGATCCATTGGACAATTTGAAATCGGACACTTGAGGTTTATTTATGAACAAAAACAGAGGGTTAACGCCTCTGGCGGTAGTTCTGATGCTATCCGGAAGCTTAGCACTTACAGGATGTAACGATAAAGAAGCTCAACAAGGTGCACCTCATGCTCCGCAGGTTGGCGTCGTTACTCTCAAAACTGCACCGTTAAATGTGACTACCGAACTTCCTGGTCGTACTGCTGCTTTTCGCATTGCTGAAGTACGTCCTCAGGTTGGCGGTATCATTTTGAAACGCAATTTCGTTGAAGGCAGCGACATTAAAGCCGGAACTTCCTTATATCAGATTGACCCAGCCACTTATCAGGCCGCGTATGACAGCGCTAAAGGCGATCTGGTAAAAGCTCAGGCTAACGCACAAATTTCACGCCTCACCGTCACCCGTTACAAACCACTGCTCGGTACTAACTACATCAGTAAGCAAGATTACGATACCGCTGTAGCCACGGCAGCTCAGGCTGATGCAGCCGTTGTAAGCGCGAAAGCCGCGGTTGAAACTGCACGTATCAATCTCGCTTATACCAAAGTCACCTCCCCTATCAGCGGACGTATCGGTAAATCTTCTGTAACTGAAGGTGCACTGGTTTCTAACGGTCAGACCAACGCGCTGGCGACTGTGCAACAACTCGACCCTATCTATGTTGACGTCACTCAGTCGAGCAACGATTTCCTGCGCCTGAAACAGGAACTCGCTGATGGTGCAATGAAACAAGTTGACGGTAAAGCACAGGTCAAATTGCTGATGGATAACGGTAAAGAATATTCACAGCCGGGTACATTAGAATTCTCTGATGTGACTGTTGATGAAACGACCGGTTCCATTACTTTGCGTGCCATCTTCCCTAATCCAAATGACGCCTTGCTGCCAGGCATGTTTGTGCGCGCGCGTCTGGATGAAGGTGTGAATGACAACGCTCTGCTGGTTCCTCAGCAAGGTATTACCCGTAACCCACGTGGTGATGCTACGGCGATGGTGATTGGCGCGGACAACAAAGTTGAACTGCGTACTGTGACCACCACGCAGGCGATTGGCGACAAATGGGTTGTGACAGACGGCCTGAAAAGTGGCGATAAAGTTATCGTGACAGGTCTGCAAAAAATTAAGCCAGGCGTACAGGTTACTGCACAGGAAGTCGATCAAAACGCAGCAGCACCCGCTACAGCGACGAAGTCTTAATAGGAGCCGGTAATTCATGGCTAAGTTTTTTATAGATCGTCCCATCTTTGCATGGGTAATTGCGATCATCATCATGTTGGCAGGGGGATTGGCAATACTTAAATTGCCAATCGCACAGTATCCAACCGTTGCACCACCAGCGATTCAGCTGACAGCAACCTATCCGGGCGCGGATGCGCAGACCGTACAGGATACCGTTACTCAGGTTATTGAACAGAACATGAACGGTATCGACAACATGATGTACATGGCGTCGACCAGTGATTCATCAGGTACTGTTCAGATTACCCTGACCTTTGCTTCCGGTACTGACGCGGATATCGCGCAGGTACAGGTTCAGAACAAACTGCAGCTGGCAACACCCTTGCTGCCGCAGGAAGTTCAGCAACAGGGTATTTCGGTAGAGAAATCGAGCAGCAGCTTCCTGATGGTAGCGGGCTTTATTTCCAATAACGGTTCAATGACCCAGGATGATATCGCCGACTATGTAGGTTCCAACATCAAGGATCCTATCAGCCGTACTCCGGGTGTCGGTGACGTTCAGCTGTTCGGTGCTCAGTACGCGATGCGTATCTGGATGGATCCGAGCAAACTGAATAACTACCAGCTGACGCCGGTCGATGTTATTAACGCCATCAAAGTTCAGAACAACCAGATTGCAGCAGGTCAGCTCGGTGGTACTCCACCGGTTCCGGGCCAGCAGCTGAACTCCTCTATCGTGGCGCAGACCCGTCTGAAGTCACCCGATGAATTCGGTAAAATCATTCTGAAAGTAAATCAGGATGGTTCCCAGGTTCGTCTGAAAGATGTGGCTAAAATCGAACTTGGTGGTGAAAACTACGACGTTATTGCCCGTTTCAACGGACAACCAGCGTCAGGTTTGGGTATCAAACTGGCGACCGGTGCGAACGCCCTGAACACCGCGGCTTCGGTTAAAGCCACGCTGAATAAGCTGCAGCCGTTCTTCCCGGCTGGCCTGGAAATTGTTTATCCATACGACACCACGCCATTCGTAAAAATCTCGATTAAAGAAGTAGGTAAAACGCTGTTCGAGGCCATCGTCCTGGTATTCCTGGTCATGTTCTTGTTCCTGCAAAACTTCCGTGCAACGCTTATCCCGACCATTGCGGTTCCGGTGGTCTTGCTCGGTACCTTTGCAATTCTGGCGGCGTTTGGCTATTCGATAAACACCCTGACGATGTTCGGGATGGTGCTCGCGATAGGCTTGCTCGTCGATGACGCCATCGTCGTCGTCGAGAACGTCGAACGCGTTATGGTCGAAGATGGCCTGCCTCCGAAAGAAGCCACCAAAAAATCCATGGAGCAGATCCAGGGGGCATTGGTCGGTATCGCGATGGTGCTGTCCGCAGTATTCATCCCGATGGCCTTCTTCGGTGGTTCTACCGGTGTTATCTACCGTCAGTTCTCCATCACCATCGTTTCTGCCATGGTGCTGTCCGTTCTGGTCGCGATGATCCTGACGCCTGCACTTTGTGCGACCATGCTTAAGCCGGTTGCCAAAGGTGAGCATCACGAGAAAAAAGGTTTCTTCGGCTGGTTTAACAAGAAATTCGACCAAAGTACGCACCACTACACCGACAGCATAGGTAACATTCTGCGCAGCACCGGTCGTTATCTGGTGATTTATCTGCTGATCGTAGTCGGCATGGCATTCCTGTTTATCCGCCTGCCAACCTCCTTCCTGCCGGAAGAAGACCAGGGTGTATTCCTGACCATGGCGCAGTTGCCAGCAGGTGCAACCCAGGAACGCACGCAGAAAGTGCTCGATGAAGTGACCGATTACTATCTGAATAAAGAAAAAGCTAACGTAAACTCCGTGTTTACGGTTAACGGCTTTGGCTTCGCAGGTCGTGGTCAGAACACCGGTATTGCGTTCGTCAGTCTAAAAGACTGGTCTGAACGTAGTGGTTCCGAGAACAAAGTTCCTGCGATTGCAGGACGTGCGATGCATGCCTTCGCCGGCATCAAAGATGCACTGGTGTTCCCGTTCAACTTACCGGCAATTGTTGAGTTAGGTACGGCGACAGGCTTCGACTTCCAGCTGGTTGACCAGGCTAACCTTGGGCATGACAAACTGACACAAGCACGTAACCAGTTGCTGGGCATGGTTGCTCAACATCCGGACTTGCTGACTCAGGTTCGTCCTAACGGTCTGGAAGATACGCCTCAGTTCAAAATCGAAATTGATCAGGAAAAAGCAACGGCACTTGGCGTTTCAATTTCCGACATCAACACCACTTTGGGTGCTTCGATTGGTGGTAGCTACGTCAACGACTTCATCGACCGTGGTCGCGTGAAGAAAGTGTACGTTCAGGCTGAAAATAAATACCGTATGTTGCCGTCAGACATCAATAACTTGTATGTCCGTGGCAGCGCAGGCCAGATGGTGCCGTTCTCCGCATTCTCCAGTGCGAAATGGGAATACGGTTCACCGCGTCTGGAACGCTATAACGGTTTGCCATCCATGGAAATTCTGGGTCAGCCAGCTCCGGGCAAAAGTTCGGGTGCAGCGATGGCGATGATGGAGTCTCTGGCTTCCAAACTGCCAAACGGTATCGGCTATGACTGGACCGGTCTGTCCTATCAGGAACGTTTGTCAGGGAACCAGGCTCCGGCCTTATATGCTATCTCCCTGATTGTCGTATTCCTGTGTCTGGCAGCGTTGTACGAAAGCTGGTCAATACCGTTCTCGGTCATGCTGGTGGTTCCGCTCGGGGTTGTGGGTGCGCTTCTGGCAGCAACGATGCGCGGCCTCAGTAACGACGTTTACTTCCAGGTAGGCCTGCTGACCACCATTGGATTGTCCGCGAAGAACGCCATATTGATTGTCGAATTCGCCAAAGACCTGATGGACAAAGAAGGTAAGGGTCTGATCGAATCCACGCTTGAAGCGGTTCGTATGCGTCTTCGTCCGATACTGATGACCTCACTGGCCTTTATCCTCGGTGTAATGCCGCTGGTAATCAGCACCGGTGCAGGTTCCGGTTCTCAGAACGCCGTAGGTACAGGCGTAATGGGCGGGATGATCACAGCGACACTGCTGGCGATCTTCTTTGTTCCCGTCTTCTTCGTGGTGGTTCGTCGCCGCTTCGGTAAGAAGAACGAGGATATCGAACATACGCATAAACCAGAGCATCCGACGCTGTAACGGATCCTCAACCTGACGAAAGGCCGCTTATGCGGCCTTTTTTTTCGCCTGAGTCTTGAACCGGAAAACAGATGGGTGCATACTAATTGTTATAGTATAACATAACAAATTGAGGCAATATGAAACCCGCTATCCATCCTGCATATCGCACCGTGGTTTTTCACGACACCAGTGCTGATGAGTACTTCAAGGTCGGTTCAACTATCTCGACAGACCGCACCATTGAACTGGAAGGGGCCACCTACCCTTACATCACGATTGAAGTTTCTTCCGCTTCCCACCCGTATTACACCGGTAAGCAGAAAGAGTATTCAAAAGAAGGCAGCACCGCGCGATTCAATCAACGCTTCGGCAGCTTCCTCGGTAAGAAGTAAACAACATCAGGGAAATTGTTATGCAGGTTCTGAGTTCATTACGTTCAGCGAAAAAACGTCATCCGGATTGTCGCGTAGTGCGCCGTAAAGGCCGCGTCTATGTGATCTGTAAAAGTAATCCGCGTTTTAAAGCAGTCCAGGGCAAAAAGAAGAAGCGTTAATTCCGCGCCTTTTCGTTACGCCTGTCCTAAAAAAACAAAAGCCCCGCCGCTTGCCCGACGGGGCTTTTTCTTATGTTTAGACATGATGTAAAACCTCCTCACAGATAAACCGCGAGGAGGGAAAATCTTATTTCATACTGGCAACAATCGTCTCAACGTTATGCTTGAACGCTTTGATGTACGTCGTCGCCGGGCCTTGCGGACCTGAAAGCGCTTCAGGATACAGTTCTCCGCCAGGTTGCGCGCCACTCGCCGCAGCAATCTGTTTCACCAGACGGGGATCGGTCTGGTTTTCGATGAAGTAAGTTTTCACTTTCTCCGCTTTGATCTGCTTAATCAGCGAAGCCACACCGCTGGCACTGGCTTCAGCTTCGGTTGAGAAACCCACAGGCGCCATAAAGCTGACGTGATATTCCTGACCAAAATAACCAAAGGCATCATGGCTGGTCAGCACTTTACGTTTTGATTGGGGAATGCCGGTGAATTCCGTTTTTGCCCAGGCATCCAGTTTTTGCAGTTGCTCAATGTAGGCCGTGCCGCGCTGACGGAAATAGTCAGCATCTTCCGGATCGGCTTTGATCAGCGCATTCATCACATTGGTCGCATAAATCACGCCATTCGCCATGCTGTTCCAGGCGTGAGGGTCGGTGATTTGTTTGCCGTCTTCTTCCATTTTGCGGGAATTAACGCCTTCCGACGCCGTCACTAAATGACCTTTATAACCGGAAGCCGTCACCAGACGATCAATCCAACCTTCCAGCCCTAACCCACTGACGAAAACGACATCAGACGCGTTAATCGCCTTACTGTCTTTTGGCGAAGGCTCAAAACTGTGCGGATCACCGTCCGGCCCGACTAACGTCGTGACTTTCACGTGTTCGCCACCCACCTCCTGAACGATATCCCCGAGAATGGAAAAACTGGCGACCGCTTCGACGGTTTTCGCCATGGCCAGCGGGCTCGACAGCAGGGCAGCGACTGCGAGTGATACAGGTAATACTTTCATCATGTCCCCTTAATTGTGGTACTGCTTACGTTCGCGAGGCAGTTAACATCCCGCCACGCTTTCCAAATAAAACTGAAATAAAGAAGATCACCGTGGCGCTGAGTACGATCGCCGGACCCGCGGGCAGTGAAGCGTAGTAAGACCAGATAAGCCCGACGACGCTGGCAATCACGCCGATAATCATGGCGCTCAGCAAGGTATGGGGTAAATCCTGCGCCCAGAAACGCGCACTTGCCGCAGGTAACATCATCAAACCGACCGACATCAGTGTGCCGAGGATCTGGAAACCGGCGACAAGGTTCACGACCACCAGCGCCAGGAAAATCCCGTGTATCGCTGCCAGCCATTTTCCCGCGCTGACGCGTAAAAACAGCGAATCAAAAGATTCAATGACCAGAGCGCGATAAATGCAGGCGAGTACCAGCAATGACACACTGGTAATTATGCCGACCATAATCATGGCGGAAGAATCGATAGCGAGAATGGAGCCAAACAGAACGTGCAGAAGGTCAACACTCGAGCCGCGCAGGGAAACCAGTGTGACACCCAGCGCGAGCGAGCCCAGATAGAAACCGGCGAAACTGGCATCTTCCTTGAGTTGCGTCCGGCGGCTTACCAGCCCGGATAGCATCGCAACCGCCAGTCCTGCAATAAAACCGCCGATCCCCATGGCGACCAGCGACATTCCCGATATCAGATATCCGATAGCCGCACCCGGTAATACGGCGTGGGATAGTGCGTCTCCTACCAGACTCATGCGGCGTAATAGCAGGAAAACCCCCAGAGGCGTGGCGCTGATGGATAATGCTATGCAGGCAATTAACGCCCGGCGCATGAAACCAAACTCAATAAAGGGGTCGGCCAGCAAATGGAAAAGCATCATGAATTGGCGACTCCCGCCACAAGAGAAAAAGGTTCGGTCGAAATACAGGCATGTGCCTGATGCGGGAAGTGTCCCAGCACGTCGTGGGCAGTTCCCCACAAATTCTGCTGCGCGCTGAGATAAAGCACATGAGGAAAATGCCGGGCAACCATTGAGATATCATGTAAAACCGCAATGACGGTTTTTCCTTCCTGATGCCACTGGGCAATGACCTTGAGCAGAAGATCCGTTGTCTGGGTATCAATGCCGGTAAAGGGTTCATCAAGCATGATCAGAGGCGCCTGTTGCACCAGTAAACGCGCGAATAAAGTGCGTTGCAGCTGGCCACCGGAAAGCGACCCAACGGGCAAATGCGACATTTCTGTCATCCCGACCGTCTCCAGCGCCTTCGCCACGGCGTCAGCTGACTGCTGATTTATACCGCCAAAAAGTCCGCTCTGTGGCCAACATCCCATCGCGACCAGATCGAATACGCTGATCGGAAAACCGCGATCCAGTTCGGCCTGCTGTGGCAAATAGGCCAGACGCGGACGCAGGTTTGCGCTGAATGTAATATTGCCCGTAACCGCCTGCTGAAGGCCTGCCAGCGTTTTAAGGAAAGTCGATTTACCCGCCCCGTTGGCCCCGATAACCGCTGTGAGTGAACCGGCAAGAAATTGCCCGCTGATTGGCATCGCGACCGCCCGGCGGTCATAGCCGACTTCAACATTATTAACAAAAATCATGGTAGTGAAATTGCCCAGTAAATTGCGGCCCATAAGACAGCGAGCACAGCCAGCACGGCAAGACAGCGCGCTGGCGAAGATAGTGTAAAGAGTGTTTTGGTCATAGCCCCTCCATTCGTTACAATATAACATCACATAGTGCATTTTGTATCAAGACGTGAACTGTTTCGATTTTTTACCGGATGCCCTCCCCCGGGTCGTGAAGGCGCATCTGTGGCAAAGTAAAATTGTCAGAAAAGGGTAAAATTTGATGAATATTAGCTAATTACCATTACAATCAGAAAGTTATGATTTTTCCGCATTACAACTTTTTTTCTTTTCTCAAAACACATCCCCATAAAAGTATGCAATAATAGAAAGGTATAGAGTCCAAAGGCGAAAACCGGTGAAAAAATTTATCCCCTACCCTATTAATGGGGAAAATCTGACACCTTCAGATTTGATACAGATTATTGAACGTTATTTATCTGAAATTGAAGAACCCTTAATTGGTGATTTAACTTATTTATCAGAAAATGCACGTTATGAACCGAATTCTTTGCAAATCGTGTCAATCGCTGCAGTCGGTGAAAATTGTTATTCGATGAACTACCAGTTCACATGGACGATTTTCAACGGTTGCCTGGACATTAATGCCAATGAGTTTTTGACGCAAAGTGTCACATTCCTTGTTAAACCTCAGGGCCTGGAGTTTGATATTATTGATTTGTTCAAAGGTTCAACTGCTGAAGAATTGTAAGTTTGAGTAATACGTTTGCGCAGCTTTCTAAAAATGAATTATATTTAAATTATCCGTTCCAAATAAGTCCGGAAAAGTCCATCTCAAAGACTGCGATTGTCTTTGATGTATAGATCAGTTCATAGCGTTATCAGTTCATAGCGTTTTAGTAGTGAGAGCCGTTTTCTGTAAGCCATCAAGTTTTGTTGTTTACTCACAGAGTGTTGTCAACACCGAATAAACCATTACGGAGGGGATGATATGGATGAGTACTCGCCTAAGCGGCACGATATCGCTCAGTTACGCTACCTGAATGAAATGCTCTACGATGAAGGCATCGCGACACTGGGTGACAGTCACCACGGTTGGGTCAACGACCCCACTTCAGCTGTTAACCTGCAGCTCAACGAACTGATTGAGCACATCGCATCCTTTGTGATGAGCTTTAAAATAAAGTATCCGGATGATACCCATTTAAGTGATCTGGTTGAAGAGTATCTGGATGATACCTACACCTTGTTCAGTAATTATGGAATTAACGATTCTGATTTACGCCAATGGCAAAAGACCAAGAAGCGATTATTCAGAATGTTCTCAGGGGACTACATCTGTACCCTAATGAAGACTTGAGTAATAATTTATATGCAGTCATCAGATAAAAATGAAAAGGCTAAGATGAACAAAATCGACTATTTGATGCGTTTAAGAAAATGCACCACAATTGATACACTTGAACGTGTCATTGAGAAAAATAAGTATGAACTCTCCGACGACGAGCTGGAATTGTTTTACTCGGCGGCCGACCATCGTTTAGCGGAGCTGACGATGAACAAGCTGTACGATAAAATCCCGGTAGCAGTCTGGAAATTCGTACGCTGACAGACAGAGTCAGGTCGAAATACCTTTCGGCCTGACGCTCATATTTCGTACAAAATAACTTAAGCGATTTTTAACTATTTTTTCAGATATTTCTTTCTGCTTTCTCTTTGATTTGCCGGTGAAATGTTTGCAAAAGAAACTGGAAACATTGTTCCGTTTTAGGCGAACGCAATGGCGCTGGCTTACGCATCATCGCGACCGTTCGGCTCAATGTCGGTTGCTGTAAATGAATCACTGTTAATTCATTATCATTAAGTGTTGCAGTATATAACTCAGGCAATATCGCTAATGCCAGACGCGAACGCACTAACCCGTATAACGTCTCCTGAAAGTCTACGCGATAACTCACACGCAAATTCAGTCTGTGGCTTTCTATTAACGAAGTCACCAGTCGGCTGACATTCCCTTTAGAAAACAATGCAATATCCCTTTTAACCAGTTGCCTCCAGGGAATATTATGCCCCTCTGATAACGGGTCATCCCGGCGGACAACCGCCACGAAAGGGTCTTCCAGTAACGGATATATCGCAACAGAATCCGGCACAGTGCTGTCAGTCGCACCGATACCAAAATCGACAGAACCGTTCTCCAGTTCCAGTAATAATGCATCATTCGTGAGGTCATGGAATTCCACACGCATATCAGGGAAATATTCCGATAATAACTGCGGGACTGCGGGAAATAACAACGTGCTGACTGAGGGGACTAATCCAATACGTAAAGTTCCATCCCCCCCCTGTTGCATGATTTGTTGCATATCATCGAAGGCACTATGCGCCGTATTCAGTAGTCGTTCGGCATAAGGCAGAACCGCTTCTCCCTGTTCGGTGAGACTCACGCCCTGCGCTGTGCGGTTTAATAATTTCCCCCCTAACACTAATTCAATTTGCCGCAGTGCACTGCTCAACGCTGGCTGACTGATCGCCAGACGGTTCGCCGTTTCAGTGAAACTGCGTAACTGCGCCAGGGTCACAAAGTATTGAATTTGCTTCAGGGAGAGCGCAGGCAACCGACGCCAGGGTTCAGACATAATATTCAGAGATCCCGCTAAAAATAGAAAACGTTTGCTCAGCATAACCGCATCTTATAAACGGATAAAATAATTCATCTGTGCAAAGTTGTTTCCTCTCCCTACATTAGCCCAATCACTCTGCAAATTCGGATACTGACATGACTGAAAACATTGCTCCGTTACCTCAGCGCCAGCGCGCAGTTCAGGCTGCACTGGGGAAAATTCCTTTTGATCGTCTGCTGATTAACGCAAACGTTATCGATATGGTGACAGGAGAAATTCGTGAAGCAGATGTCGGGATCACTGGCAACATGATTGCCAGCGTCCACCCGCGCGGAAAATTTTCTCAGGCAGAAAATGTTGATGACTTAATCGGTCACTATCTTTCACCGGGACTTATCGACACTCATGTGCATATCGAAAGCTCACACCTTTCACCGGAAAAATACGCCGAGATTGTCGTCGCTCAGGGGACGACCACCGTATTCTGGGACCCGCATGAACTGGCAAACGTGCTGGGCGTCGCCGGTGTGCAGTATGCCGTGCAGTCGAGCCGCAATCTGCCTCTGAGAGTCATTTGCGCGGCACCTTCCAGTGTCCCTTCTACTCCTGGTCTGGAAATGTCCGGTGCTGACTTTAACGGTCAGGAAATGCAAACGATGCTGAGCTGGCCGGAGGTCGCTGGCGTTGCAGAAGTCATGGATATGCACGGTGTCATTAATGGCAGCGGACGGATGCTGGAAATTCTCGAAGCCGGTTTAAACAGCGGAAAGCTAATCGAAGGTCATGCCCGCGGACTGAAAGATGAACAGCTTCAGGCCTATCTGGCGGCTGGCGTCACTTCCGATCACGAACTGACCTCTGCTGAAGATGCTCTGGAGAAACTGCGTGCCGGGCTGACACTGCAAATCCGCGGTTCACATCCTTATCTTCTGCCGGATATCGCCGCCGCTTTACAGGCGCTGCCACACCTTTCCTCACAAATTACGCTATGTACTGATGATGTTCCGCCCGACCACCTGCTGGAAAAAGGTGGCCTGATTGCATTAGTGAAACTGCTGATTTCATACGGACTACGGGTTGAAGATGTACTAAGAATGGCGACGTTCAACGCCGCAATCCGTATGCAGCGTTCTGATTTAGGACTGATTGCAGCGGGACGTACGGCAGATATCATCGCGTTTGATTCGCTGGAAAATCTGCATCCCCGCGCGGTTTACGTAGCAGGAAACTGTGTGGCAAAAGAGAGCAAACTTCTCTTTACGCCGGCGGCTGCGAGCGGCGTTACGCCTCCCCGTAATACGATGCGTCTCAGCCCCCTGAGTGCGGAAGACTTCTGCATGAAAATTGCGGGTCTGAAAAACGGCAAAGCACGCCTGCGCAATATCAAAGGCGCGCGCTTCACACAGTGGAGCGAAGTGACCGTAGATGTCAGAGACGGCGTCGTACAACTCCCTGAAGGCTTCAGCCTGATTTGGGTACAGCACCGTCACGGAAGGCATGATGCCACGCCAAAAATGGCATTGCTGGAAGGCTGGGGTGAACTGCGCGGCGCGATTGCCACTTCCTACTCGCACGATTCCCATAATCTGGTGGTACTGGGACGCTCACCCGCGGACATGGTTGTGGCGGCGAATCAGCTTATTTCCAGCGGCGGCGGAATGGCACTCAGTCAGAACGGCACATTACTGGCAAAAGTCGACATGCCCATTGCCGGAATGCTTTCTGAATTGCCGGCGGAGCAGCTGGCTGAACAGTTTAAAAATCTGCGTGAACTCAGCGCACGGATAGCCGACTGGGAACCGCCTTACCGCGTGTTTAAAGCCATCGAGGGGACATGTCTGGCGTGTAATGCCGGGCCGCATCTGACTGATTTAGGCCTCACTGACGGCGGATTGCGTGAAATTGTCGACCCGGTTCTGGAAATCTGGCCGGAATAAGTCTGAAACGCCCGGCATCAAGCTGGATGCAAAAATGATAGCAAACAAAACATTATAAAAATTATTGTCAGGGGAATTTAAGCATGTCTGAAAGTTCTGTAAAAAATATCACCACCCCCACGCGTGAAAGCTGGTTGCAGCGACGCTTTCATTTGCATCAGCGCCAGACCAGAGTGAAAACCGAATGTCTGGCAGGGATCACCGGATTTCTCGCCGCCGCGTATTTGCTGGTGGTGATCCCCGGTTTGCTGGCGGTAAGCGGGATGGACAAAGGTGCGGTGACAACCGGTGTGATCCTGGTGTTTGTTCTGGGTTCACTATTAATGGCGTTCTACGCTAACCTGCCGTTTATGGTCGGCCCTGGCATCGGCGGTTCCGTGCTGGTCGGCATCACGCTGGCGGGTGACGGCATCACCTGGCCCATCGCATTAGGTATTGCCTGCTGGTCGGGCATCTTATTCTTCGTGATGACCGTTTTTGGTCTGCGGGAAGTCGTCACCCGTTCCGTTCCGCAGTCCATCAAACTCGGGCTGACGGCATCAATTGGTATTTTCGTTGCCCTGCTCGGTTTTCGTAACGCCGGACTGGTAATGGCTAATGCCAAAACACATGCCCTGGCTTTAGGTGACTTTACCGCACCGGGTGCGCTGATTGCGCTGCTGGGCTTACTGATTGCCGTGGGATTACAGGCACGCAAAGTACCGGGAGCCATTCTCTGGGCCATTTTGCTGGCGACGGTGGCCGGTATCCCGTTCGGCGTGACCCATCTGCCCGATCAATGGATTTCCCTGCCCCACTCGATGGCTCCGCTGTTTGGCAAAGTCGATTTGATTGGCGCGATCAATATCGCTTTCCTGCCGTTCCTGTTCATTTTCTTTGCGTCAGAATTCTTCTCGACAATGGGCACAACTCTGGCCGTAGGCGGAGAAGCCGGATTGCTTGACGAAGAAGGCAATATGAAGAACATCAACCGCCCGTTTATGGTGGATTCTATTGCTGCCGCACTGGGTCCGATTGTAGGGATCCCTGCTGCAACGGCGCTGATAGAATCGTCAGCTGCCGCAGAGGCGGGCGGAAAAACAGGCCTGACGGCTCTCTCTGCCGCGGTGATGTTCCTGCTGATGCTGCTGTTCACACCGGTTGCACTGATGATCCCAAAAGAGGCGACGGCACCTGCGTTAATTCTGATTGGCCTGAATATGTTCAGTAATCTTCGCAAAGTTGATTTAGCGAATTTCACTGATGCCTTGCCGGTGCTGATGATGGTGATGATTACGTTGATTTCCAACAGTTTCGGTACCGGTATCGCCGGTGGTTTGCTGTTTTACATCATCATTAAAGTGGTGGCAGGAAAGGTCCGCGAAGTACCTTTAGGGCTTTATATACTCGCCATCCCGCTGGTGTATTACTTTGCGACGCTGGTTCATCATTAAAGGAAGTCGGTAAACAGTCAGTAAGCAAAGGGCGCGGAGAACGTGCCCTTTTTTATGGGCGCAGCTTGGCTAAGAGGGGGTGATGAATCAGGAATAAAAGGGAATGGATAAAACAGGGAGGCCTGAAATTGGTGGAGGCCCTGCCATCAGCCGTTAGTACTAAATTGTGTTGGTTAATCAATTGGTTATTGTTGTGGTGCAACAAAGCTAATGTACCACTCATAAAAGTACTATAACAGTACTGAATCGTGAGATTCACCCTTATCCTAATATTTGACGACGAACTTGTTATACACGGTTCAGTACTATCAAGGCTTCACCTAAAATCTCAAAAGTAGAAAGCGAGTCTTCTGTGATAATTATTTCATTGTATTTGATATTATCACTACATAAACTATACCCATCAGAAACTATCTGGATTCGCTTATATAAGTAGCTCCCCCCTTTACTCATCACAATCACTTTGCTGTCTTTAAGATGCTTTTGGCTTTGATCTATTATTAAAACACTACCGGTCGTAAACGTAGGTTCCATCACGTCGGTATCAACACGAAGAGCAGTGAGGTGTTCAGCGTTAACGTGGAGGGATGAGAATGCTTCAGCATCCAATAAAAGGAATTCACTGTTTTTATAAAAAGGAATTTTGAAAACTCTGCCGTTCTTCATTTCGTGTGCTGGTGCAAGCTCTGTCACCACAAACTCCTTGCCTGTAGCCAACCATTCCACGGAGACATTCCCAGCTTTAGCAAGCAATACAAGATTATCTAAGGTTGGGCTTGAGACAGCCTGAAGATAGTTATGCACTGTACTGTAACCAATACCCGCTTTCTTTGCGAAATCACGTCCAGACCCAGAAGGAACAATCGATTTCAGCCTCTCGCTAAATTGCACAATGCTCTCTTTCTTGTCAGCCATTTACGTCCCACAACTATTCAATTAAAGGAACTAATGTTCCTTATTATGATTTGACATGTACCTTATAATGATCAATTATATTCTCAATATAAGTAACGAGTGATCATTATGAGTATTCATAAAGAATCAGGATGTCAGAAAAAGGAGCAAAATGCCAGTACCGAGAATTGGCACAGAGCCGACATACTTGTAGCTATCAAGAAGAAAGGAGGAACACTAGCACAACTATCTAGGGCAAATGGGTTCCACGAAAGAACACTTTATAACGCACTTGAACGTCATTGGCCTAAAGGAGAGCAAATCATTGCCGATTTTATAGATGAGTCAGTACATCATATTTGGCCTGAAAGGTATAAAAAAGGATAATTACAGTGAATAAAGTTCTAAAAAGAGGCATTTACGGGATTTGGGGGATATTGCTTTGTTTAGCGGCACTGGAAAAGTTTGGGGATTTTTTCGCCGCAGGTACTGGTTTCTGGTCGGTAGTGGTGCTTTTTGCTGCTGGGGTTTGTCAGCTTGGTGCTGCCTTGGTCGCGATAAGCTGGGTTGTATTATCATTTGGAACCCTCAAAGAAAAGTACTTACCCTATAAATTTGTTAATAACTACACCGTTCCGGTACTGATTATTGGGCTTGCCATAGTTGCAAGTGTTGCCCGATCCTCAAGCGATGAACTCAGAGCAGAAAAACTTGGCTTTAAAGACGGCAAAGAGTTTTCTGTTGCTCGAAAAAACAACATAACAAATACTACCGATTACGCAAAGTATGAAGAAGAACAAAGAATTAAAGCAGCAGACAAGACCGCTCATGATGCGTTGCTTGCAGCTGAAAAAGAGCAGAAAGCAAAAGAAGAAGAGGCTCAATGCCTTGATGATGCTCATTGTTACGCGTCAAAACATAAAGCAGGGGATTACATATGTAAAGTTGCCGTTGAAAACTCTGCTCAGTACCAGTTTAAATGGACTGATGGAGTTCTTGAACCAAAGTTCTCTTCGTACAATTGGCAAGATAAAAATAGAAAATTAGTCACTCTTTACGGGCATAGGGCACAGGCTCAAAACGGTTTCGGTGCATTTAAAAATGTGGAGTACTCCTGCACGTTCAATGCAGATACTGGTGAAGTATTAAATGTGAATCTTCAATAAGGAAATACAATTGAAAAAATATTCAATGGCGGTACTTTTATCCTGCTGTTCAATTTCATCAATGGCGGCTGTACCTGATGGAAAAGTGGAGAAACCATTTGTTATTGATAATGAAGTGATTTGTCTAAAAGAGATTCAGCAGAAAATAACTCCTTTCATCAAGGCGTATGAGGAAGAAAAAGGGGTTAAGTACAAGTACATTGTTAAATCAGGTTTATCGTACAAAGATACCGTTGGGCTGCGGTTACAGATCAACCGTGTTGACTCAGGGCTGAATGTCCGAGTTGCTGATCTGGATTACTACTGGCTGCAGGAACGAGGTAGTATGTGCCAGCCAAGTTACTTAGTACTTGATAGATCAGAAAAATAATCTAGTTAGATATCGAAAGGATATATTTACAGCAATTTGTTATATATCCTCTGTTACCCCCTGCCGCTATATCAGTTCGGTAATCTTCATCTCTTTTTTGACACGAAAAACAGTAGCTCTACCACAATCGGCAAGTTTAGCTATTTCATCTGGGGAATACTTTTCTGTTTTAAGCATATCAATGATCTTAGTGTGAAGAGATTGATTCTTTTGCTTACCTTTGTACTTGCCAGCATCTTTAGCAATAGCAATCCCCTCATCACGACGAGATGCAATTATTCTACGTTCGAATTCAGCTACAGCCCCCATCATTGTAAGAATCAGCCGTGATGCTGGTGAATTGTCAAAGCTCATTGAGTTATCCAGGAACTTAACCGTAACGCCCTGCTCAATCATCTTATCAACTAGTTCAAGCAGATCCTTAGTATTACGGGCCAACCGGTCAATGGACTTTACGATAAACGTATCACCTTCTCTGAGGTGTGAAATCAACACTTGCAACTCAGGACGTTCGCTGGTGGATTTGCCTGATGCTTTTTCAGTTATAACTTTATCACAGGCAGGATTCAGTACAGAAAGCTGACGTTCAAGGTTCTGATCCTTTGTCGATACTCTCGCATACCCAAAAATCATTACTCTTCCCTTTTGTCTCATTTAGATATCTTGTATGATACAGTATCTTATAGATAGTTTCAAACTATAAATGATACTAATTGAGACAACCTTACGGAGTATCAGTAGGGAGTACCCAAATGCGATAGTACTTAAGGCTGAAACTGAATTCAACTTCAGCCTTAGTGGCAACCAAAGGCAGCATTTAAGCAATTATGATTGACTTTGAGGCGTCGAAATTTATGAAGTAATGATCAATGCTGAAATTTATTTTTAGGTTTTAAGTGTCATGGAATGTACGAAATATATCCATGAGTGGGACTTTTTGTTTTCATAGTTTTGAATAACTGATTTAACTCCATAGTAAAGACCGAAAGGATTTAACACGGTGGGAAGGGGTAAATTACTCACCACTGCTTCAAAACTACTTTTACCCATACTCGGTTTGATTTGCATAGCTAAATCCCATAGTGATGATTCCAAGGAAGAAGAAAGAACTCTATCTATAGGTTGTTCTTGGTTATCAACTGAGAAAAATTTTTGTCTAAACGCTTTAATATTTTTGTCTTCCCTAAGCTCTAATATTTGATCCCAACTTAACTCTTCAAAGTTTGGGACAAGTAGGCCAGTTGTAAATAATTTATCAACTTCAGGCACTTGCAATCCTGACTTCACCGCTTGTGCAACTACTGGTGCAAAATTTACGTGAAAGTCTTTGAATCTGTTTTTCAATAAAAAATTGAAGCCAAGATCAGAACGTATATCACCACCTACTATTGCCGCTGCTTTATACTCTTTATGATGATTATAGATCCCTATCTCTTCATCAATGAGATTTCTTCCCCAGGAGAATTTTGATATTTCACTGCTGTGAAATTCTAAGACATACTCTTGAGCTTCATTATGTGTCGCTTCTGGGTTTTCTACAACGTCCCATAAATCAACAAATAAGTCTTGAAATTTTTTGTTTTTAGAAAGCTTCAGCTTGTCTTTCAGATCTGTCTCTTCGCTTGAGAGAGTTGAAACGTATTCATGCAGGTTAGAAAATAAATCACGTTCTCCGATAGGACAGCCAAACCTATTAAAAATAATCCGGTCAAACAGTAAAGCATATCGCTTGTACATTGATGACGTACGAATATTTGATCGTCTAAAGTTCATTGAGTTAGAGAATGATGAATAGACTTCCATTTTTCACCTCAAAAGCTAATAGTCTAATAAAGGATACTCTACCAATAGGATCAAACACCATTTCATTTTTCGAGTCAACAATCATATGTATATAACCCAATGAATACAGGAGCCTGAGGATTTATCGAGCAGCAGGATTTGAACACGCAGTACTCGGATGCTTAGCGAACAAAACAGCATAGCTTTAATGAAAAAACTCTTCGCTATGGATAATAAAGTTCATTAAATTAACAAGATAGGTTGATTTCTCATGAATAGTTAAACCCTGCATTATTTCAGTAGGTGTAGGTCTCAGCAGGTTTTAGACTATCTTGATGAAATCTGACCTGTACTTCTATCCCCTAAGAACTTTTCTTTACTGCTCATTACAGGTTGTACGTGATATTTTGTGATCTTAGCTGCAATGTAGATCTTTAACTTGCTGGTGCTTTTATTATACCAAACAGGTCAGATATTAACTAATCGAGCTAAAAAATACTGTAATTTTATCTTGCATAGGTAATCCCTTGAAATTATGAGTTCGGTGATAATTAGTCTGGCTTTTGATTATTTGGCAATCTAAAGAGAAGTAATGTTAGCAGTGCCAATTACAAAAAATAATACTTCATTAATAAATTTAATTGATGAAACACTTTTAAATCAAAGCCCTACCGTTCGCACTAAACAAGCTGATCTATGAACGAAAGATAGAGCAAATATTAAAGTAAAACAACATTTAAAGTAATGCCTGTATCTCAAGCCAATACAATTGACTTTGCTTCACTTTTGATTTAATTCCCTCTCTATTAGAGATGTTTAATTGTGAATTTCCAGAATCAATTTTTAAATGACGTGGGAAATTATTTTTCAAGAACACAGCACAATGCCTTGAGAATCCCATAAATTGCAATTGCCAAACAACTGGATCATTCGATCCAAATTCTATGAACTGGGACCAATTAGCTCCAGGATTGCTCTCAAATATTAGCGATAGAAGCTGGCAGTAATGTGATATATAATTTTGCAGTTGATAACCCACCTTTAACTCAATATCCTTTATAGTATCATTTACTAACTTGGTTATATGAGTAGGATTGCCGGAATCAAATAACTCTCGAACTCCATTTGAAAAATATAATTCTCTCCTATTCGACTTATAATAAGATATTGCACCAGCGATGATTTCGCTTAATGAGTTACCATGCATCCATTTGGATAAAATAACTGCATAGTAGGTTATTGATTTAGAGTTAAGGCGGTTCAATCCTTTGCTATACTGATCTATCTGATAAAGGTCAAATATGAGCTCTAGTTTTCCCTTTATATCATCATGCGTAGGGTTCCATGATAACTTAAGATCATCGATAGAATAATTTTTTATTTTATTAAATGCATTATGT
>NZ_RAHH01000011.1 GCF_003602095.1 Rahnella woolbedingensis
TTTCCATAAACCCCACAGCGCAATGGCGGCGAGCACGGCAAATATCACAAACATCACCTGCCACGGCGCAACATGGATCAGCGCCGCACCGGCCAGCGGGCCGAGCAGTGGCGCAATCAGCGCGACGTTGGCCATCATGGCGGTGATTTTGATACACACCGATTCCTCAAAAGATTCCTGTATCGCGGCATACCCGACGGCGCCGATAAAGCACAGGCTAATCCCCTGAAGGAAACGCATCACCATAAACTGTTCGATGTTTTGTACGAATAAAATCGCCAGACAGGTAATGATGAAAAAGGTCACGCCGGTCAGCAATACCGGACGACGCCCGCGGCGGTCTGACAACGGCCCGAGCAGCCATTGCAGGAACATCCCGCCAGCAAGATAGGCGGTCATGGATGTCGGCACCCATTCTTCCCCGGCATTAAAATTAGCCACGACGGCCAGCATGCCCGGTTGGATCATATCGTTGCCGATATAGGTCGCGAACTCGAAAAGCACCAGACACAGAGGGAACAAAAGCGCCTGCCGACCCAGAAGGGACGCAGTATTTGGAGAATTATGCATTTTTAGTTATTTCACAGACGTTAGGCTAATTGGTTGAAAATTAGCAAAAAATAAGAGACTGTCCGGGCGGGTTTCGCAAGCGAGGCAGTAATGCCGGCTATTTTGCCGATTATTTGAGCGCAACGCAATCATCTGATTTATGTTCAGCACAATCTGAGATCAGTGCTTTTGCCTTGTTAGCCGCGTGAAAGCTCGCTACGCTGCAAAGAGACCCATCGATAAGAAGGAAATTGCAGGTAATGAGCCAAAAAATCAGCTGGATAGATAATCTGCGCGCGCTCGCCTGCATGATGGTAGTGGTGATCCACGCCAGCACGTCGCTGGTGGTGAATTTCGCTGCGGTCCATACGGCTGAATGGACCGTCGCCAATCTGCTCAATTCGGCTTCACGGGTCTGTGTGCCGCTGTTCTTTATGATTTCCGGCGCGCTGTTCTTTGGCGAGAAGAGTGCACAAAAACGGCATTTCCTGCGCGTCACGTTATGCCTGTTGTTCTACAGCGCCGTCTCGCTGATTTACATTTTCACGATGACAAAAATCGGATTTTGGCCGTCTTTGCGCCTGATTCTGGAAAAACCGGTGTTTTATCACCTTTGGTTCTTCTACGCGATTATCGTCATTTACCTGCTTTCCCCGCTGATTAACGTCAAAGCCGTTTCCGGAAAATACCTGCTTATTGCCGGGCTTCTGCTTGGCGTGCTGGCGAACCCGCAACTTCCGGCAGTGACATGGCAGAAAATCCATCTTCTGCCGCTGGATTTGTACATCAGCGGCGATACATTTTATTACGTCCTTTACGCCCTGATGGGGCGCGCCATCAGCCAGCTTCAGACTGAGAAAACGGCGGTCACGCTGGCGGCCAGCGTTACGTTTATTCTCAGCACGCTGGCGATTGCCACGGGCACATACAGGCAGATGCAAATTAACCAGAATTTCGCCGACACTTTCTACGTCTACAGCGGCCCGCTGGTGTTTATTTCCGCCACGTCGCTATTTGTGGTTTCCAAAAACGGACTGGCGCATCGTATCCTGCCGGGATTTGCGCCTATCTCCCGTTATTCGCTAGCTATCTACGGCTTTCACGCGCTGATCATCATCGGGTTACGCAGTCAGCACTTCGATTTTCCGCAATATCCGCTGCTGAACGTCGCGTATCTGTTTGCCTGCGGACTGGGCGGTGGTTTATTACTGGCGATGGCGCTGGGAAAAATAGACCGGCGGAATTGGGTGAGCTGAACGCCTTCAGCCCCATCGTTCCTGCGCCCGCCTGAATTGCCTTGCTGACGAGAATCCGGCGGCGAGGGCGGCTTTTTCGATACCCGCGCCCTGTTGCAGGCGCTGCTGCGCGACGGCGATGCGCAGTTGTTCGTGGTAGTCGCGCACGCTGATGCCCAGATGCTGGCGGAATAAACGGGTGAGGTGGCGGCCGCTGATGTGCGCTCTGGCGGCGACGTCTTCCACCTGCCAGGCGGATTCAGGTTCGGCGGCCATCAGGTTTTGCGCGCGATGTACGGCGGGGTGCAGGTGATTGCGGTAGCGCAGCCACGGGGAAAGTTGCGGATCATCGCCGCCACGGCGGAAATACACCACCATTTCGCGGGCGACATCCAGCGCGGCCTGCGGCCCTGAATGCGTGGCGATCAGATGCAGCGCCAGATCGATACCGGCGCTGATGCCCGCGCTGGTCAGCACAAAACGGTCTTCGACAAATATCCGGTTATCTTTTACCTGCGCGGCGGGTACCTGCTGGCGTAAACGGTCGATCACATCGTGGTGCGTGGTGCACTGATAGCCATCGAGCAGCCCGGCTTTACCGGCCAGCAGGCTGCCGGAACAGATACAGACCAGCGTTAAACTCCCCGTTTCAATCGCCTGTTTCTGCTGATGCAGCCAGTCGCAGGCAGTTTGGGCCACCTGCGAGGTAAAGTTTTCGGCGGATTCCGCCACGCCCGGCATGATCAGAATACTGCCTGCGGGGAGACATTCGGGCAGCGGCTGTAAATGGCTGACCGTCAGGCCGGTCGACATCATGACTTCCGCCTGCGGCCCGATGTAATGCAGGCGGAACTGCCCGCTCAGGCGCAGCGCTTCCGCCGGACCGGTGAGGTCTAACGACATCACGCCGGGTAGCGTCACAAAGTAGACATTGCGCTGCATAGTGTTCATCCGTCCGCAGGAGAAAACGCTATCTTCACACAGCGCGGTCGAGTTGCGCCAGCGCACCGGATACGTCGGTGATGGTGGCAAAGCGGTCGGCGAGAACCAGTTCGGTACGCAATTTAATGTCCTGCGCACTCAGCGTGACGCCGCTGGCGTGGGTCATCGGGAAAGTCAGCGTCGCTTCGGTCACAAAAGTCACGGAATAGCCGAGATCCGACGCCACGCGCGCCGTAGTTTCGCAGCATTGTTCGGTGCGCATTCCGGCGATGATCAGATGCGTGATGCCGTTTTCACGCAGCCAGCCGTCGAGGCCGGATTCGGTCAGGGAATTGTGCACGTGTTTATGCACCACGTGTTGCGACGTGTGTGTAAGAAAAGACATTGGTGTCACCAGACCGGAATCTAGCGAAAACACGCCATCAGGATTGACGTGAAACACGTCGATGGCCGGCACGTTGCGGGTCTGACAGCCGTCGATCAGGCAGGTTAATGCTGCTCTGAAAGCCGGTAAATCATCCTGCTGCCAGAAATCTTTTTCTTCGAAGGAACGCTGAACGTCGATATTTAACAGGGCGCTGTGTGTCATTTTCGGACTCCGTCTGATGAGTGTGAAGTCAGTGTGCGCCTGAAAGAGAGAAGGGAGAATGCCAAAAACGGACATGATACTGACGGCGGCGGACGACTTATGCCATCCGCCGGCAGTTCAGTGTTTTAATCACAGCATTTTGATCAGAGATTCTGGTCAGCGCGCCAGTGGTGATAATCGATATGGTCAGCCTGGAAATTAGTGGTTGCAGCGTCACCGGTCAGGCGGTACGCCAGCTGGAAAGCAAAATCAAACGCCAGCCCTAATCCTTTACCGCTCAGCAGGTTGCCGTCTTCCACAAAGGACTGATTGACGTAAACACCGTCTTTCACGTCTTTGTATAAATCGCCTGAACACACGTAGCGTCGCCCTTTCAGCAGGCCGTTCCCACCCAGCACGCGCGCCGCAGCGGAACACAGCGGACAGATAAGTTTTCCGGCTTCATCATGACGCCGGACAAATTCCACCACCTCTTTGCTGGCCGCCAGCGCCACTGAACCTTCCGGCCCGCCGGGCATGACGACGGCATCGAATAAACGGTCGCCCTGTGCAGAAAGCAATTCGTTGGCCTGCATCTGAATACCGTGATAGGTACGAAGCGTCAGGCTTTTCTGGCAGGCCAGCGTAGTGACCTGAATCTCCAGTCGCTCGAGAATATCGAGCACAATCACCGCTTCGCCTTCTTCAAATCCGTCGGCCAGCAGCAGCGCGACCTGCTTTTTCACGTTGTCCTTTACCATAATGCAAATGTCCTCTGAGGATAAAAATCAGAGGACATCATAAAATGAAACGATGTTTTAATATTGTGAGTGTCGTTGCAGACTGAACTAGAAAACCAGCTGCACTTTCGATGCTTTGGATTTATCCATCGCGTAATCCAGTGCTTCGACCAGACTTTCCTGCGGGAATTCGGCTGACAGTAACGGCATCGGATCGACGGTTTTATTCGCCAGCCATTCAACTGCGGTGTTGAATTCTTCCGTGAACCGGAAGCTGCCGACCCAGTTAATCTCTTTAGCAATCAGCATCATCAGCGGGAATTCATTCACCACCGGCCCCATGCCCACCTGTACCAGCGTGCCGCGTGCGCGGGTCACTTCCAGACAACGGCGGATGGAAGACGGATGGCCGGAGGCGTCAAAAGATACGTCGAAGAAACCTTTATCCGCCTGATATTCGCTGAAATCGCCCTGCGCGGCATCCAGCGCTTTACTTGCGCCCACCGCCAGTGCCAGCGTGCGGCAGCGTTCGCTGGGGTCTGTCACCACGATTTGCGCGGCACCTTTGGCTTTCGCCGCCAGTACGATTAAACAGCCAATCGGGCCGACGCCGGAAACAAACACCGTTTTGCCATGTATATCGCCCGCCTGATTCACGGCATGAATGGCAACGGCCAGCGGTTCTGCGAACACCATCAGACGGTCGCTGACCTGATTGTCGTAAGGAATGCACTGGTTGCTGTCGACGATTTTGTACTGCGTGAACGCGCCGTTGATGTGCGGGAAATACATCGCGCTGCCGAAAAATTTCATGGTGGTGCACTGATTTTCATCGCCGGAAAGACAATATTTACAGGCTTTGCAAGGCTTGCTCGGGTTCAGCGCGACTTTCTGGCCGGGCTTGAAATCCGGGTTATCCGATTTCTCTACCACACCGACCACTTCGTGGCCGAGTACCATCGCCTCGCGCACTTTGAAATCACCCACCGCGCCGTGTTCGTAATAATGCAAATCGGAACCGCAGATGCCGCCGCGGGTGATTTTCACCAGCGTGCCCTGGCCTGTGTAGTCGATGGTCTGGTCGATCACCGAGACGTCTTTTTTCCCGGTCACGACGCAGGATTGTGTGGCAATAGTCATGGAATTCTCGCTCTTTAAAGGGCCTGATTGCGCCCAGTAAAGAGGGTTTGCCGGTCAGAAAATGTGATCGTCGTCACTTTGCGCCGTGTTACGAAAACCTGTTACCCATAACTTGAACGGACTCAACCTTTCCCGGGCGGATTTATCACGGTTTCGCGCCGGAATGCTGAGGATCAGATGCGTGATTACGCCACCCGCCAGCCCCCAGAATGCCGAACCAACACCCAGCAGCGTGACGCCGGAGGCAGTGATCAGAAAGGTGATAATCGCCGCATCGCGCTGACGTTCGTTTTCCAGCGCGCGGTACAAACTGCCCGCAATGGTGCCGAGCAACGCCAGCCCGGCGATAGTGTGGATCAGCGCTTCAGGCAGTGCGGTAAAGACCATGCCGATAGAGCCACCAAACACGCCGGCAATCAGATAGAAAACCCCTGCCGCGACGGCGGCCATATAACGCTTTTTCGGGTCAGGATGGATATCCTCGCCCATACAAATCGCGGCGGTAATGGCGGCAATGCACACGGTAAATCCGCCGAACGGCGCTAAAATTAACGCCGTCAGCGCCGTCCAGGAAATCAGCGGTGAAACGGGCAGGTGATAGCCATGCGCTTTCAGTGTGGCGATCCCCGGCGCATTTTGTGAGGCCATGGTCACGACAAAAAACGGAATGCCAATGCCGATAATGGAGGAAAGCGTGAAATGCGGCATGACAAACGCCGGTGCGGCGAAGGTCAGTGTCTGGCCGTGCAGCGCGATATCACCCTGCAATCCGGCGACGATCAGCCCGGCCGCCAGCGCGAGCACCACCGCATAACGCGCCACGGCACGTTTCGCCAGCAGATACACCAGACACATGGTGCCTGCGAGGGCGAAATTGCTTTGCAGCGAGGTAAACGCATTCAGTCCGAAACGCAGCAGGATCCCGCCCAGCATCGCAGCCGAAAGCGCCTGCGGAATATAATGCATCAGTCTGGCAAACAGGCCGGTCACGCCGCACAGCAGGATCAGGCCGGTGGCAAAAACAAACACACCGATGGCGTCGTTAAGCGAGGTGCCGGGCAGGCTGGTGACCAGTAACGCTGCGCCGGGCGTTGACCAGGCAGTCACTACCGGCGTGCGGTAGTAAAGCGACAAGCCAATACTGGTGACGCCCATACCGAGCCCCAGCATACTCAGCCAGCCGCCGATTTGTGCCACGCTGGCGCCCGCCGCTTCCGCCGCCTGAAAGATAATCGCTGCGGAGCTGGTATAACCGACTAAAACCGCGACAAATCCGGCGATTACCGCCGAAAAAGTGACATCCTGCAAACTGAAACGTGTGGCCATTTGTGAAAATCCTTCGGGTGAGCGGATGCTGGCGGTATGCTGTTGTGCGTTATAGCGCACATATGATGCGCTCAAGATATCACTGTGCGTTATAACGCACAATCGCGATGAACGATCATCGTCGCAGAGGAGACAAAATGCAGGAACTCACCCGTCATATTGGCAGCCAGCTGAAAGCGGTACGCAGCGAGCGCGGCTGGAGTCTCACTCAAACGGCAGAGCAGACCGGCGTCAGTAAGGCCATGCTGGGTCAGATTGAGCGTGGCGAGTCCAGTCCGACGGTGGCGACATTGTGGAAAATTGCCAGCGGACTGAATGTCTCGTTCTCTGAGTTTCTCGAAACGTCACCTGAACAGTCAGCGGCGTTGCATCGTCACGGTTTACTGACCACGTTTAACAGCAAAACCTCGGGGATGTGCGTCGTGCCGTTATTTCCCTACGACACGACCTTGCGGATGGACATGTTTGTTATCGATCTCGAACCGGGCGGTTGCAGCGAATCCACGCCTCATGAAGCCGGGGTTATTGAGCATGTGATTGTGATTGATGGTGAGCTGACGCTGACCGTCGACGGTGTGACGCGCTTACTGGGTGCCGGTGAAGCCCTGCGTTTTGCCGCCGACTGCCCGCACGCTTACCGCAACGAAAGCAGCCATTCCGTGCGTTTCCATGACCTGATACATTATCCGCAGTCGCGTCCGTAACGTTTTTATTTCCTGAGGAGAATGACCTGATGAGCCAGCCGCAAGATATTGTGATCCGCCCGTTAACGCCCGCTGACCGCGAAGGTTGGGAAATTCTCTGGCGTGATTATCTGGATTTTTACCAGTCAGATTTGGATCCGGCGCAGTTTGATTACACTTTTCAGCGTTTGTCACAGCCTGACTATGCCGACATGTTTGGTTATGTGGCGGAGTATGAGGGGAAACTGGTCGGCCTGGTGAACTGCATCAATCACGATCACGGCTGGCACATGCAGCAGGTGGTCTATTTGCAGGATTTATATGTCGATGACACTGCACGCAAGCTGGGGATCGGGCAGAAACTGATTGAAGCGGTTTACGCATACGCCGACCAGAACGACAAAGCCAATGTCTACTGGACGACGAAAACCTCAAACCATACAGCCCGCAAACTCTACGACCGTATTGGCGTGCTGACTGAATTTATTAAGTATTCCCGCTAATCGGTTTACGCATATTCATTTTGGTCGTGACGTAACCAAGACTGGCGTACAGTGCCTGTGCACCGGGATTGCTGGCAAAGACATTCAGTTCGATTGCCACACAGCCCTGTTCCCGCAGGCGTTCTTCCATCAGTCTGAATGCCGCCGCCGCATGACCCTGACGACGAAATTGCGGATAAACTGTCAGTTCGTACACGAATGCGCTACGCATACCATAGCGTTCCACGTTGGAAAACCATAAATAACCTGCGGTTTCGCCGTGCTCTTCGGCTTTGATCTCGAATAGATAATGATCCGGCGTATCAATGCCTTGAGGCAGCGCACTTTGCGTTGAACTGCACGCACGTTCTAATGCCGACTCTGCCTGCCAAAGACCGGCGGTCACGTTCTCTTCGGCATAATCCTTCGCCAGCTGTCCAGCAAAATCCTGATAAAACGCGGCACTCATCGGTACTAAAACGGTCATCATTTCCCTCTGATTTATTTAGTGTTTTCCGGTTTCTTATAAGGCGTGACATAGCATTCGCTGATGGTCGTGGAGTGGCTTTCGACTTGCGTGATGATGTAGCCCTTATCGGTCAGCGCCACGGAGCTGTAAGGCGTTTCGTTATGCTTATCGGAAATCACGTCTTCGAATGACTGAATGATTTTCGCCTTCTCATTGGCACGCGCCGGATCGTCAAGCCCGTCAACCTGAATCATGGCCTGTTTGAATTGGTTGTTGAAAGAGGTTTCCCCCGCGCGGCTTTCGATAATCGCCTTGATGTTCACCGTAATGTCATTGCCGAGCAAAAACAGCGTATTACTCTGATAAATCAGCACGTTTTTCCGCTTCGACACGACAAAGCCGTTCTCAATGACTTTCATTTTGCTGTTGTTCGCATATGTCACGTCATCGAGGCAGATGGTTTTATCCCCGACCTTAAACTGGCTGAAGCGCGCTTTGATTTCTTTCGGCGTGGAAGCCGCCTGCGAACACAATGGGGCAAGCAGCAAAAGAGGTAAGAGCCATGACTTCATAGGAGTTCCCTGGAAAGGTGCTGAATCAGCCGACATAACAGCAGTATAGGGAGACGTGGGCAGGATGCGAACGTTTATCTTTACCGGCCGGTTTTTTAACGACACATCCCGCTTTCTGCGCTATGTTTTTCTTCCTTTGCTTTATTTTTTCAGGAGATTTCCATGAGCCAGTCTTCGCTGATTTTGTATTCCGATGCTAATTTTTTCAGTCCTTACGTGATGTCTGCTTTTGTGGCGCTGACTGAAAAGGGCATCCCGTTTGAACTGGAAACAGTCAGCCTGGCCGATGCGGAGAACCTGAAAGAAACGTATTCCGCGCTGTCCCTGACCCGTCGGGTTCCGACGCTGACCAACGGCACCTTTGTGTTGTCCGAATCTTCGGCGATTGATGAATATGTTGAAGAGCTTTTCCCTGCGCCGACGTTTCCGGCTATCTATCCGGCGGATCCGGAAAACCGTGCCAAAGCGCGTGAAGTGCAGGCGTGGCTGCGCAGTGATCTGATGCCAATCCGTCAGGAGCGCTCAACAGAAGTAGTGTTTGCAGGGGCAAAATATCCGCCGCTTTCTGCAACCGGCCAGCAGGCCGCTGAAAAGTTGTATGCCGCCGCCGAACGTTTGCTGGGCGACAAAGAACATTTGTTTGGGGAATGGAGCATTGCGGATGTGGATCTGGCGCTGATGCTGAACCGTCTGCGGCTTAACGGCGATGCCATGCCGGAGATACTGGCGGCTTACGCTGAGGCACAATGGCAACGGCCTGCGGTTCAGGAATGGCTGGCGTTGTCGGCTAAATAACTGAAACATTGCGCGGCCAGTGCAGCCGCGCGTTGATCATTTAGCCTAATGTCTTGGTCAGGAAATACCGCGTATGGGTAGACGGCGCATCTTCAGGCGTGCGGGTGTCGCGGATATAATCTTCCAGCGCCAGTTGCATCTGGTAGCCCATCCGCTCATAGAATGGCCGGGCCTGAAAACTAAAGGTATCAACCAGCGAATAGCGACATCCCCGCGTTTTGGCTTCTGCTTCCGCTTCTGCAATCAGCTGTGTCCCGACATCTTTTCCGCGTAACGACTCATCCACCCACAACATTTGGATATACATCCAGTTACCGACCGTTTCCGCCACAATCCCGGCCTGTTTGCTGCCGTTTTCATCTTCTACAAAAACACCTAACGCACGAAATTTCGACTGCGGGATAAAGTTGCGGTTGAAATTACGCATGCCAGTTTTGATCTCCTCGAGATCGTCTTCCGTCGGGGCATGGCTGAGGCGGGTCTTCATGACAGATTCCTTTTTTAGTTAACGTTTGGTCGTGGCGAAGCGAAGGCAAAAAAAACAGAATAGTTAACGAGATAGAGGATATGCAATGAGAATGTTAAAAAATGTGGTTTAAAGCCGGGGCAAATAAAAAAGCCTGTGGAAGTCGGGCTTCCACAGGCTTTTCAGAGGGTTTTATTACCGGAGATTATTTATAGATTTCAGCGTCAGCGTGCAGTTTGTTATTACCGGTCACAGAGATGATGCGGTAAGAAGATGCACCTGCGTCTTTAGCCTGCTGAGATAATTTCGCTTCCAGACCGCCGAGGGTGGTGGAGTTGGCTGCGGAGATTACGCCGATTTTCTGCATGTCATTGGATGGCTGAGTAATCTGTTGAGCCGCGAAGCTACCAAAAGAAATCAGGGAAAGGGTTGCAGCTACAGCAAAAATTTTGACGTTTTTCATGATGATTAATCCATTCAGGTTTGTGAGAGTGAAAGGTGTTTGCCTTTCGATGGATGCATAATAGGCCGGATAGCGGACGATGAAAAACGGATTGATTTGAGTATCTCGTTCAAAATATTTGTTCTATATTTTACGCAATTTTACGTCCCCGTGCGGGTGGCTGACGAAACCGCATTCGTGCTGACACAGCCTGAAAGTGCCTTAGATTTCTCTGCGTTTCTCTCCCTTCCTGCTGATTTTGGGCGGTTTTGTCGAAAGGGTGCTAGACTTTACTTGCAGTTCAAGAAGAGGGGCGTGGGTGTAAAACACACTTTCAGCTCGCAGAACCGGAGCGGTTCTGCTCTTGTTTAGCTAACTTGGTTGAACAATATTCACGGTAACGGAAATTTATTCGGAGGAGTCGAAAATGGGAATTTTATCCTGGATTATCTTTGGTCTGATTGCAGGTATTCTGGCGAAATGGATCATGCCTGGCAAAGATGGCGGCGGATTTATTCTGACTGTCGTTCTGGGTATTGTCGGTGCCGTGATCGGCGGCTATATCAGTACTTTCTTCGGCTTTGGTCGCGTAGACGGATTTAACTTCGGCAGCTTCGTTGTCGCTGTTATCGGTGCGATTGTGGTTCTGTTTATCTACCGTAAAGTCAGAAGTTAAGGTTTCGGCCTTATGTAGAAATGCTAAAAGCCGCGCAAGTCGCGGCTTTTTTGTGTCTGTTACTCCTGAAGAATCGCCTGATAACAGGCGTCAGGTTCATGCAATCTCATAGCAAGAATATCGGCTGGAGAACGGCTGTGATGCATGACTGCGACGGGTTTGCCGTTACGATTGATCTGAACAGGTTCACGCTGGACGCTCAAAAGAACATCGCCAAATTGAGTTTTTACTTCATTAGCGCTTAATGATTTCATTTTGCTTCCTTCGAATGTTTCGTTCGATTCATTCGAAGAATTTTACGCCTGATAGCCTCAGATTGCCTGAGATTTCATCAATTCAATTTCACTCCACCGGCGACGTCGGCAGCCGCACGATGTCCTGATTATCATTGCCCATCCAGTAAACGCCTTCCTTCGCCCAGAACGGCCCTTCGATAAAATCCAGCAGGTCGGAATACTCTTCGTAGAACTGTTTGCCGTCGCGATTGTACACACGCATATAACCGGAATAATGCCCACCATCACCCGGCATGGTCATGCGTGGGATAAATTCGAAGGTCCGGAACTCACGCACCACATATTGCTGATTCGGGCTCCACTGCTCGAAGACGAGTTTCCCCTGTTTCCACCACTGATAACCTGCCGTGATAAGCGCGACCAGTACCGCCAGCGTTACCCAGCGCTTGCGCTGACGCACCAGGGCTTCGTGACTTTTGATTTTTGGCATTTTGATCCCCAATCAATTTAAAACTATTTCACTTCCCGCACAGCTGCGCCTTAATCTCAGGATCCAGCAGGTAATAAAGTCCCTGCGCGCCAGTATAATGAGGCGAAGAAGGGGCTGACAGCGAAATGATTTTCCGGTGAGCGCCGAATATTTTGCAGCGGGATTTTTAGCAGGAAAGAAGTGTGAGATGCCGCAAACCGCAGCGGCGGGCAGCAAATAATTTGATGCTGACACGCCGCTGGTGAGGAGAATTTTGTCGAAAGAGTGTGATGAACGTTAGATAGTTTCGACTATGACTCACGATGAACTATTAATCTCCATAGTATGCGATGCGAAGCTCCTTCATCACGTTGTTTAGGACATTGTTTTTCATAGTAATTAATACGTCGAGACTATTATCCAATCCGTGAGATGACGTTTTATTAGGAATATATCCCGGTGTTGTAGCTGTAGCCTGTGTGACAAGATTTGTATCAATCGGTATATCAGAGATAGCATTTCTATTATTTGTCATCTCTATAAATGGTGTTGTATTACTATTCCCATCAAATGCCGTCATTCTTCTTAGTGAAAGATTTACACTTGATGCACCCGCTGGGTTACCTGTGAGAGCATTTTCTCCAAAAGTTAAATAGCATCGCACATCTGCAATGGCTTTCATGTTGTCTGGGATATTATAAAGAAATGATATTTCGGTTCCCGCTTTTGTTGCTACTGTTTTATTTAAGTTGACAATATTTGCATTTGACTTGTCGCTAAACATAATATCACCAGGTCTAAGGTATTTGTATTGATATTTCCAACCTTTTATGATGTTATTTTGTAAGTATACAGAAGGTAATTTATCTGTATTGAATTTGAAATTTTTCACATCAAAATTAATAGTGTTTCCCGTTGCATTAAGGTTTCCAAAATAAATATCATAAAGACAGTTCTTTGTCATTACGTTATCAAAGATATTGTTTTTGGAATAAATGCTAATAGCATGGTCACAACCATTGGCAGACACTCCATTAATAAAGTTCGGTCTCGATGCATCATTAAAGTCGGCTAATGTATAATACGTTGAAACAGCATTGATGGCATTACCAATAAAGATGTTTCTAATGATGCAACCTTTAGCATTATTAAGTAAAATTCCTTCAGATGACTTTGTACGTCCTAAGTTAGGAATGAATATATCTGCGATTTCTATATTTTCCACTACGTTTGTAGCAACACCTGAACCATTAGCAGTACCCGACGCCATTGGCTGAATTTGCTTGGCTCGTTTGATGGAGCAGTCTGTGGAGTTAGCTATGAACCCGATAGAATAATATGTTTTGCTTTGATTAGGAGTAATGACGTGTAAATCATAAGCATGGCACTCATAATTAGAAGGAGTCTCTGGAGTAACGTCTGAACCAATCCCGATAAGTTGAGTCCATCCTTCTCCCCAAATATTATAAACAGAACAAAATTGGCTATTGACAATATTTACGCCATAGCCACCATCAAGGGTGGTTCCGGTATATTTTGCTACGAGGTATAAATCATGTACGGAACATTTCGAGGATTGGACGAACTGTTGATTATCCCTTAAGAAAGTGCCAAGTTTAGGGTTAACGAAGGATCTATCTGTAACAGATGCAAGTGGGAATGTGCCTGCATTGTATGAAGCTATAGCTTTATCTCGGTTTATTTCATTACTTGAACCAATAACTATACAACCACGGCCCTTTATTGCAAATGTAGGGTCTTCCATTACAATACGACAGCAAGAACCCGTACCAAATAGCTCTGTATTGCTGAATAAAAAAATTGGATACGTAAGACGATACTCAACGTTCGGGGTGGGTACAAATACACTTCCACCCCCTAACTGATGAGCCGCCGTCAGTGCACTTTGGAAAGCTAAGGAATCGTCTGCTACTCCATCACCTACAGCGCCAAAATCAATAACTGAAATCATTTCGTTAACCTTTTAAGCTAGTATATTGGGAATATTTTCTGAAATCTCAGGATTAAAACCTATTGGATCAAATTTTTCTGGGTGAGTCGTGCTGAATTTCGTCGCGATTTAGCCAACCATCTTTGTATTACCGAAAGCGTGTTTTCCTTTATTAAAATGTTGCTAAAGCTAAAAGAATCGATGAAACTACATTCATTATGAGTAAAAGATTTCGTTAGACCAATTATTATTGAGGGTGTCAGGAGTAGCACAAAAAGTATCTTACTAGATAGGCGTTTTTTGTCATAAATGTGGCAACTGTCATTCCTGATTTCGGTGGGGTGGCCCATCAAGCCCAAAAAATATAAACCTGGATCGCCACCACGCCTCGAATCTTTTACGCCTCCAACCTCTTATTACAATACTAGGGATTGATATCAACCGTATAGCTTGCGGCAGTGATTTGCAGGAGAATATAAATACATTTTGGCAGAAATGCCTGTATGTAGTTATACGAATTGATGTTTTATTATTTGTGTAAAGCCGCGTTACTCAAGGAACAGGAAAAGTAATTAATACAACTTCGTCGTCGTTCTGGACGCCTGAAAAAACTGTTACTGGCGCTGATTCTGGTGATTATTACGCTTTTGGGTGTGCGGATTCATGACGCCTTGCAGGAGCCGCTGCTGGAGCCCTGGCATAAGCTGGCACCAGACGAGCTGAGTGCTGAGCAGCGGGCGTTTGTTGAGGTAAAGCAGTAAGTGACGGACAAACTCGATAGAGAAGATCATATCCCCCTGAACCGCTATTACGATCGCAGTCCGATTTAGCCTGAACATTTTGCGCAGGACTAGAATCACTCTTATGAGCTGATACCCGCCGGGAAGCAGCATCAGTTCGCTGTCTACCGGCTGCCTGCTCAGTTCGTCCACCAGAATCGCGTAATGCTGCGGCCGCTGGCCGGAAGGTACCGGTGTGATTTCCGGCTGCCAGATTTGGGCATTCTCCAGCCCGTTCATTTCACCGGTCATGTGCTGCCAGTCCCAGCCGTGTGGCAGATCAACACGCACCGCATCCGGCAGATTCGGATACCGGCTGGCATCAAGCAGTGGCAGCAGATGCCCGTCGTCGGCCATCAGGTTCATCGCATACTGAAAGCGGCTATGCCCTTTCAGCGCCTGCGTAAGCCGGTCTTTAACCAGATGCCCGTAATTTCACGTTATGCCTTTAAGCCGCCGACTATGGCGTCCGTGTTGCTTACCCAGCCAAAAATCGCGCCCTGTACTTTGATCATCCCTAGTGCAGATTTCTGGAATAATGCATCCAAAACCGCGGTCATTGGCTTCGCGCACGGTGGTGGTTACGCACAATTCGGTGGTCACGCCGCAGACGATCGGAAAGAAGTGTGAGATGACGCAAACCGCAGCGGCGGGCAGAAAATAATTTGATGCTGACACGCCGCTTGTGAGGAGAATTTTGTCGAAAAAGTGTGATGAACGTTAGATAGCCACCAGCCCCCGCACGCCTTCCGCCTCCATTTCTTCCCCGCGGCCGCGTTTGACGATGCTGCCGCGCGACATCACCAGATAGCTGTCGGCGAGTTCTGCGGCGAAATCGTAGAACTGCTCGACCAGCAGAATTGCCATGTCACCGCGGGCGGCGAGTTGTTTAATCACTGCGCCGATTTCCTTGATAACCGACGGCTGAATGCCTTCGGTCGGTTCGTCGAGGATCAGGAGATTCGGTTTGCACGCCAGCGCGCGGCCAATTGCCAGCTGTTGCTGCTGACCGCCGGACAAATCCCCGCCGCGACGATGTTTCATTTCCAGCAGGATCGGAAACAGATGGTAGATTTCATCCGGTACCTGCTTTGCATTGCTGCCGGAAAAGCGCGATAAGCCCATCAGCAGATTTTCTTCGACAGTCAGGCGCGGAAAAATTTCGCGACCCTGTGGGACGTAAGCAATTCCCGCCTGCACGCGCTGGTGCGGTTTGCGGGAATTGATCACCTGATCCTGCCAGCTGATGGTGCCGGATTTCGCCGGGATCAGCCCCATCAGGCATTTCAGCAACGTAGTTTTGCCGACGCCGTTGCGCCCGAGGAGGCACGTCACTTCGCCGATTTTTGCCTCAAAAGACAGTCCGCGCAGAATATGACTGCCGCCATAAAACTGATTCAGTTCATTCACCTGCAACATAATGCAATTCCTCAGCGCCCTAAATACACGTCGATAACCTGCTCGTTGGCCTGCACTTCCCGCAGCGAACCTTCGGCCAGAACCTGCCCCTGATGCAGCACCGTCACGTGATCGGCGATGGTTTCCACAAACCCCATGTCGTGCTCGACCACCATCAGCGAATGCTTGCCCGCCAGCTGTTTGAACAGCTCGGCGGTGTATTCCGTTTCGGCGTCGGTCATGCCTGCTGCCGGTTCATCGAGCAGTAATAAATGCGGCTCCTGTACCAGCAGCATGCCGATTTCCAGAAACTGTTTCTGACCGTGAGACAGCAGCCCCGCGAGGCGATGGCGCTCAGCCGCCAGACGCAGTGTGCCGAGCATTTCATCAATGCGGTCGCGCTGCTCGCTGTTCATTTTGGCGCGCAGGCACGCCCATACCGACTTATTAGTTTTCTGCGCGATTTCCAGATTTTCGAACACCGTCAGTGCTTCAAACACCGTCGGTTTCTGGAATTTCCGGCCGATGCCGGACTGCGCAATGCGTACCGGATCCAGCTTCGTCAGGTCGGTGCGCTGATCGTAAAAAACGCGGCCACTTTGCGGTTTGGTTTTTCCTGTGATTACGTCCATCAGCGTAGTTTTTCCTGCGCCGTTCGGGCCAATCACACAACGTAATTCGCCGACGCCGATGTTCAGCGACAAATTGGTCAGCGCCTTAAATCCGTCAAAGCTGACGTTGATGTTTTCCAGCTGCAAAATCGGATCGGTTTGCCGGCGATGCTTGTCCGCCAGGTGTGGCTGGGTAAACAGGTCTTCGGTCATGGTCATCGGGCTCATCAGGATTTCCTCTTACGCAGCAGGCCAATTACGCCTTGCGGCAGAAACAAGGTGACCAGAATAAACATGCCGCCGAGAACAAATTGCCAGTATTCGGGAATGGCGACGGTGAACCAGCTTTTCGCGCCGTTGACGATGCCCGCGCCGATAATCGGGCCGATCAGCGTGCCGCGTCCGCCAAGCGCCACCCAGATGGCGGCTTCGATGGAGTTGGTTGGCGACATTTCGCTGGGGTTGATGATGCCGACCTGCGGCACGTACAGCGCGCCCGCCAGCCCGCACAGCATGGCGGAAATCGTCCAGACGAACAGCTTGAAACCTTTCGGATCGTAGCCGCAGAAAATCAGCCGGTTTTCGGCGTCGCGCACTGCCGTCAGCACGCGGCCATATTTACTGCGCGCCAGCGCGAAACCGAGCGCAAGGCTGGCGACCAGCACCAGAACCGTCGCCAGAAACAGGCCGACACGCGTGCCGGTGGCGGTGACCGGAAAGCCGAGCAGGGTGGTGAAACCGGTGAAACCATTGTTGCCGCCGAAGCCGGTTTCATTGCGGAAAAACAGCAACATACCGGCGTAGGTCAGCGCTTGCGTCATTATGGAAAAATACACGCCTTTAATTTTTGAGCGGAAAGCGAAATAGCCGAACACAAACGCCAGCGCGCCGGGTACCAGAACAATCAGACACAGTGCCCAGGCGAAATGCTGGGTACCTGCCCAGAACCACGGCAGTTCAGTCCACGACAGAAACGACATGAAATCCGGCACCCCGCTGCCTGCGGCCTGGCGCATTAAATACATGCCCATCGCATAGCCGCCGAGCGCAAAAAACAGTCCGTGACCGAGCGATAACAAACCGGCGTAGCCCCAGACCAGATCGAGCGCGATCGCGACGATCGCATAGCAAAGGATCTTACCGAGCAGCGTCAGCGTGTAGGTGGAGATCGCCAGCGGATTAGTGGCGGGCAGCAGCGCCAGAAACGGCATCACAATCAGGATGATGAGCACCAGCGTGCCCACCGAAATCGCAATCTTCGGCGCTTTTTGTACGCCGGTAATCGTCAGCGGCTGGCTCATCAGTCAATCACCCTGCCTTTGAAGGCGAAGAGTCCCTGCGGACGTTTCTGGATAAACAGGATTATCAGCGCGAGGATCAGGATTTTCCCCAGTACTGCGCCAATTTCCGGCTCAAGAATTTTGTTCACGATGCCCAGACCAAAAGCCGCCACCACGGTGCCTGCCAGTTGTCCGACGCCGCCGAGCACCACCACTAAGAAGGAGTCGATGATGTAGCCCTGACCGAGTTCCGGACCGACGTTACTCAGTTGCGACAGCGCAACGCCGCCCAGACCGGCGATACCGGAACCGAGGCCGAACGCCAACATATCGACACGTCCGGTCGGTACACCGCAGCAGGCCGCCATCGCGCGATTTTGCGTCACGGCGCGCACGTTCATGCCGAGGCGCGTTTTATTGAGCAGCAGCCAGGTCAGGCCGAGTACCAGCAATACAAAGATGATCACCGCGATGCGGTTGTACGGCAGCACCAGATTGGGCAGCAGCTGAATTCCGCCGGAGAGCCAGCCGGGATTCGCCACCTCGACGTTTTGCGCGCCAAACAGCACGCGCACGCCCTGAATCAGGATCAGGCTGATGCCCCATGTCGCCAGCAGGGTTTCCAGCGGACGACCGTATAAATGGCGGATGACGGTGCGCTCGAGCGCCATGCCAATCCCCGCCGTGATGAAAAAGGCCACCGGCAGCGCGACCAGCGGATACAGTGCCAGCAGCCCCGGCGTGTAGTGCTGAAACAGCGACTGCACCATGTAAGTCGAATAGGAGCCGAGCATTAACATCTCGCCGTGCGCCATGTTAATCACGCCCAGCAAACCGTAAGTGATCGCCAGACCGAGCGCGGCGAGCAGCAGAATCGAGCCGAGCGATAAACCGGTAAAGGCCTGCCCAAGTAAATCGCCGATCATCAGGCGATGCTGCACGGCTTTCAGGCTGGCCAGCGCGGCGTTACGCACTGTGGCATCAGGCTCGGTTTTCGGATCCGTCAGACTTTGCAAACGGCCTTGTGTGTCCGGATCGCCCGATGTGCCGAGCAGTTCAACGGCTTTCAGACGTATCTGCGGGCTGGGATCGGCCAGCTGTAAATTTGCCAGCGCGATGGAAAGGGCGTCGTGAACCGTGCTGTCTTTTTCCAGTTCAAGACGATGCGTCAGCAGCGGCAACTGATCGGCCTGCGCTTCACGTTGTAAGGATTTGGCGGCCTGCAAGCGAACGGCGCTGTCGTTGCTGACCAGACGGTGCGCGGAAAGCGCGTTGGCAATCAAAATACGCAGGCGGTTGTTCAGCCAGACTTTCCTGGCCTCGCCCTGCGGTTTGACGTCGCCCTCCAGCGGCGTCAGATGATCGCCGTTCTGGATGAACGCGTGTTTTGCTTCGTCGATGACGACGTTTTCCTGCTTCAGCGCCTCGAGCAGCGGCAGCCTTTCCGGCTGCGGATCCGTCGCCCAAAGCTGTAATAACGTGGCCTGCTGACTGCGGCTGGCGGCAGCAAAGTCATTCGCCGCACCCGCCTCGGCCAGAAGCGGAAGGCAACAAAGCAGGAAAAGCAGTGGCCTGAAGTGAGATAAAAAATGCGTCATGATATTTTCCTGTTGCCCGGAGTTCGTTGCTAAACCCCCTCCCAGCCTCCCCCTTCGCAGGGGGAGGAGTGAAAAGCGCCGATCTGCTCCCTCCCCTGCGAAGAGGAGGGTTGGGGTGGGGTATTAATGGCGACTCATGAATTATCAGTGAGTCGTCTTCACCGGGGTATCTGGTTTTTTATCGTTACCCGCGATGTATGGGCTCCACGGCTGGGCGCGGATAGGTTTGTCGGTCTGCCAGACCACGTTGAACTGACCGTTGGATTCGATTTCGCCGATCATCACGGGTTTGTGCAGGTGATGGTTGGTTTTATCCATGGTCAGTGTGAAGCCAGAAGGTGCAGCGAAGGTTTGTCCGGCCATGGCGGCGCGGACTTTATCCACATCCGTCGTCCCGGCTTTTTCCACCGCCTGCGCCCACATATGGATGCCGACATAGGTCGCTTCCATCGGGTCGTTGGTGACAGCGGTATCGGCGTTTGGCAGTTTGTGAGCTTTGGCGTAGGCCTTCCATTCGGCCACGAATTTCTTGTTGGTCGGGTTATCAACAGACTGGAAGTAGTTCCATGCCGCGAGGTCACCGACCAGGGGTTTGGTGTCGATGCCGCGCAGTTCTTCTTCGCCAACCGAGAACGCCACTACCGGCACATCGGTCGCTTTCACGCCCTGGTTCGCCAGTTCTTTGTAGAACGGCACATTGGAATCGCCGTTGATGGTGGAGATCACCGCAGTTTTGCCGCCGGCGGAGAATTTCTTAATGTTGGAAACGATGGTCTGATAATCGCTGTATCCGAACGGCGTATAGACTTCTTCGATATCGCTGTCTTTCACGCCTTTGGAATGCAGGAAGGCGCGCAGGATTTTGTTGGTGGTGCGCGGATACACATAGTCCGTGCCGAGCAGGAAGAAGCGTTTAGCCGCACCGCCGTCTTCACTCATCAGATATTCCACCGCCGGAATAGCCTGCTGGTTAGGCGCGGCGCCGGTGTAGAACACGTTTGGCGACATCTCTTCGCCTTCGTACTGCACCGGATAGAACAGCAGACCGTTCAGCTCTTCAAATACCGGCAGCACCGATTTACGCGACACCGACGTCCAGCAGCCGAACACCACCGCGACTTTATCCTGCGTCAGCAACTGGCGGGCTTTTTCGGCAAACAGCGGCCAGTTAGAGGCCGGATCGACTACCACCGGCTCCAGCTTTTTACCCAGCACGCCGCCGTGGGCGTTGATGTCGTCAATGGTCATCAGTGCGATGTCTTTGAGCGGCGTTTCTGAAATGGCCATGGTGCCGGAAAGCGAATGCATGATACCGACTTTAATGGTGTCGGCAGCCTGGGCGCTCCAGGCTAAGCCCATGCTGACTACGGTGGCGGAAAGAGCAAAGGCTTTAATAAAACGTCGACGTTGCATAGATGAATCCTCTGTAAAAATGCTGTGATTTAAATAAGTTAAGAGAACGCTGTTATGGTGAAAGTCGAAAAAACATTTAAAAAAGTCATGACGGGTTGCCCTCGTCACTCTCCGCCCGCGCCCGGTGCAGCATATGCAGAGTAATTTTGCGCACCTCGGCTTTACTGACGGCAATGTGATCATGTAGCTGACGCTGTGCCTCCTCAGTTTGTTGATGAATGATGGCGAGCAAAATGCTCGCGTGTTCTTTGTAAGTGGCGTTCACACGCTCACCTTTGGTGAAATCCAGCCGCCGGATGATGCGGATTTTCTCCGTCAGCTCGCGATGTATTCGCGCCATCTCGGCGTTACCGGCGGCCGCCACCAGCGTCATGTGAAACTCTTCGTCATAACGCGAAACCAGCTGACCGTCTTCGAGTTGCGGCTGGTCAATCCAGAACGCTTTCAGCCCGGCAAGTTGTAACGGCTGCAGGGACGGCGGAAGGGCGCAAAGACGTTTCACCGCTTCCAGTTCCAGCACGATGCGCAGATCATAAAGTTGCTCGAAAAAGTCGAAATCGAACGGACGAACCTGCCAGCCGCTGCGGAAAAACACCTCGACGTAGCCTTCGTGTTCCAGCCAGAACAGCGCCTGACGCACCGGTGTCCGGCTGACGTCCATCCGGTCGGCGATGTCGTTTTCGCTGAACCGGTCGCCCGGCAGCAGACGAAAGCTGAAAATGTCGTCTTTCAGCTGCTGATAAATACGTTCCGCCAGTCCTTCCGGACGGCTTTTACTGCGTGAAGATTTCGGGCCCGTCAGTTGCATGAAATATTCCCTGTTTGTCGATAGCGTTAAACGGCTGCGTCCAGCCACAGCAAGGCATCACCCGGCCCGACCGGACGGCCCTGCTGGCAACTGATTTTCAGTACGGTTCCGGCACATGGCGCATTCACCGAGAGTTCCATTTTCATGGCTTCGACCACGATCAGCGGCTGGCCTTCTTCGACCTGCTGACCCGGCTCCACCAGGATTTTCCAGACGTTACCGTTGAGGTCAGCGCTGACTAAATGCCCGTCCTGACCTGCATCGTCTTCCACCCACTGCACGGCATTGGCGGCGGCTTCCACTGCGGCGCTTTCCGCTTCGTGCCAGTGCGCAACTTCGCGGGTAAAGGCTTCTGACTGCTTTGTGCGGAAATCAGCAATATCGGCGGCGTTATCAGCAAGAAATTGCGTATATTGCGTAAAATCGAACTCGGTCTCTTCGATGCGAACTTGTGTGCGGCCTTCGCGGAACGCCTCGCGCTGAATGTCCAGTTCGGCTTCGGTGACCTCGTAGAAGCGCACCTGATCGAAGAAGTGCAGCAGCCACGGCTCGCCGTTTTTAGACTGCTCGTTGCTGAGACTTTTATTTTTAAGGAAGGTGTTCCAGATCGGCAGCGTGCGGCCAACCAGCTGATAGCCACCCGGCGAATCCATGCCATAAATGCACATGTACATGCCGCCGATACCGACCGTGCCTTCAGCGGTGAACGTGCGTGCCGGGTTGTATTTGGAACTGAGCAGACGATGGCGCGGATCGACAGGCACCGCACAAGGCGCGCCGAGATAGACATCGCCGAGCCCGAGGATCAGATAGCTGGCGTCGAGGATGATGTTTTTCACTGCTTCGCGGCTCGCCAGCCCGTTGGTGCGCTGGATGAAATCGACGTTATTCGGCAGCCACGGCGCGTCGGCGCGCACGGTTTGCTGATAACGTTCGACTGCACCGAGCGTGGCGGAATCTTCAAAGGCCATCGGCATATGTACGATGCGGGTCGGGATTTTGAGCTGGCTGACATCAGTCAGGTTGTGTTCCAGCGTCAGCAAATGCTGGAGCAGCGCCGTCTGATGCAGCACGCGGCTGTCGTAGCGGATTTGCAGCGAACGCACGCCCGGAGAAAGTTCTTCAATGCCCGGCTGGCCCGCGGCTTTGATGGCGTTCATCAGCAGATAAATGCGCATACGCACCGCCAGATCCAGCACGTTATCGCCGTACTCAATCAGCACGTAGCCGTCGCCCGCCTGACGGTATTCCACCGACGGACAGTCTGCTGTGGCCGGTAGGGCCGCAAGAATAGTGGCGGATGCGGTGGTATCCGGCAGCAGCGACGGCACCGGCAGCGCCATCGCGTTAACCGGCATCAGCGAATCGAGCGTGCCCTGCTGCGCCAGTTCCAGCGCCTGCGCCTGTTCAAAACTGATCGGATGGAAACGGATCTTATCGCCCGGTTTTACCTGTCCGACTTTCCACAATTCGGCTTTAGCGATGGTCACCGGGCAGACGAAACCGCCGAGGCTTGGCCCGTCGCGGGTCAGAATGACCGGGAAATCGCCGGTGAAGTTAATCGCGCCGATAGCGTATTCACAGTCATGCACGTTCGACGGATGCAGACCGGCTTCGCCGCCGTCCTGCCGCGCCCACTGCGGTTTCGGGCCGACCAGCCGCACACCGAGACGGTTAGAGTTGTAATGCACCTGCCATTCAGATTGAAAGAAAATGTCGATGGATTCTTTGGTGAAAAAATCCGGTGCGCCGTGCGGCCCGTAAAGCACGCCGATATTCCAGATATCACCGTAAGGCGGCACGATATTTTCCGCCGCTGCCAGTGGTAAACCAACCGGGGCAGGCGTGGTGCAGGCGGCGAGTTCCGGCTGCGAAACGGTCAGCATATCGGCGACGCGCAGCGTGCGGCCTGCGTGCCCGCCAAACTGCCCGAGCGCAAAGGTGGAGCGGCTGCCGAGATAGACCGGCACGTCGAAACCGTTACGCACCGCGAGATAGGTACGGCAACCCTGCGTCGCGCGCCCCAGTGTCAGCGTCTGACCGGCTTTTACATCCACCGGCTGCCAGTAAGAAACCGGTTCGCCATTGAGCGTGGCAGGACAACGTGCGCCGGTCAGGGCGATAATTGCGTCGCAATGAAAACGCAGCACGGGCCCCTGTAATGTGAACTCCAGACCGGCGGCATCCAGATGATTACCGACAATGCGGTTGGCGAGGCGGAAGGCAAAATCGTCCATCGGGCCGGAAGGCGGCACGCCGACATCCCAGTAACCGAGACGTCCCGGATAATCCTGCACGCTGCTGTACGTGCCGGGCGCGATGACTTCGATGGCTTTCGGTGCATAGGCAAAACTGTCGAGCATCCGCGTCCACATGTTTCCGTCGCGGAACACCGGCGTGGCGACCACCTGACGCAGATAATCAATGTTGGTGGCGATGCCGTGCAAACGCGTAGCAGCCAGCGCGGCAGACATTTTTGCCAGCGCGTCCTGCCGGTCCGTACCGTGAACAATCAGTTTGGCGATCATCGGGTCGTAAAACGCCGACACTTCGCTGCCGGTAGAAACCCAGCCGTCGACACGCACGTCTTCAGGGAAAAATACTTCGGTCAGAACACCGGGGCTTGGCTGGAAGTTCTTCAGCGGATCTTCGGCGTAAATACGCACTTCTACCGAGACGCCCTGCGGGGCTTTTTCCATCGCAGACCAGTCCAGAGGCTCGTCTGCGGCGACTTTCAGCATGCAGTCGATGAGATCTAAACCGGTGACCATTTCGGTGACCGGATGCTCCACCTGCAAACGGGTATTCACTTCGAGGAAATAAAATTCGTCGCGCGCGGCGTCATAGATAAATTCAACGGTTCCGGCACTGCGGTAATTTACCGATTCACCCAGCTGCACGGCGGCGCGGTGTAATGCTTCGCGGCTGGCCTGCGGCAGATTTGGCGCAGGCGTTTCTTCCACCACTTTCTGATTACGACGCTGCAACGAACAGTCACGTTCCCCGAGCGCCACCACGCGGCCTTTACCGTCGCCAAAAATCTGCACTTCGACGTGACGGGCGCGATCGACAAAGCGTTCCAGAAATACACCGGCGTCGCGGAAAAACTGCTCGCCGAGACGCTTCACGCTGTCCCACGCGGCGCGCAATGCCTCTTCGTCGTCACAGCGTGTCAGGCCAATGCCCCCGCCGCCAGCGGTACTTTTCAGCATGATCGGGTAACCGATGTCTGCGGCTGCTTTGACGGCATCTTCAATGCTTGCGAGCAAACCGGTGCCCGGCGTCATTGGAACATTCGCAGCCCCGGCTAATTCGCGGGCGCGGTGTTTAAGGCCAAACTCGCGGATTTGTCCGGCAGTCGGCCCGATAAACGCAATTCCCGCCGCTTCACAGGCATCGGCGAATTCTGCGCTTTCGGATAAAAAGCCGTATCCCGGATAAATTGCCTGTGCGCCGGTTTTTTTCGCGGCGGCCAGAATTTTGTCGATCATCAGGTAGCTTTCACTGGCCTTTTCGCCGCCCAGTGCGATAGCGATATCGGCCTGCGTGACGTGTGGTGCGTTGCGGTCAGCGTCGGAATAAACAGCCACGCTGGTGACGCCCAGGCGTTTCAGCGTCCGGATGGCGCGGCAGGCGATTTCGCCACGGTTAGCAATTAAAACGGTGTTAAACATGTGCACGCCCTCAGCTTTTTACCGGTGAAGAATTCAGGCTCTGGATGTAATTTCTCCAGCCACCAAATGCCGTGATTTCCGTGGCTTCCGGGATCGCCCATGGCTCGCAGATAAAGCCTTTCACGATGCGACCATCGGCCAGTTCAAGCGACCCGATACCGAGCGGTGCCGGGATTTCAGCGACGAATTCGCCAAAGCGCGCCAGCGGGATATCCCACAATTCGACGATAATCGCGCTGCCGCTTTCAGCCCGCACCAGCCCCGGTTTTGGCGGTTTGGTGTTGGCGAGGGCGTAAAGTTTGTAGGTTGCGGCGGTGGTGGTTTGCTCGACGCGCACCGCGTTTCGGCGGGTGAGCTGGAAATTGAGCGGCATGCCGGTCAGGTGCGCCCCCACCACGGCGACGCGTACGCTGGCAGCACTGGCTGGCGCGGGGGTCATAAATTCTTCGGGCTTCATCGCCAGCCCGGTCGCGCCGAGCGGCAGGTTCAGGCTGCGCTGCCACTGGCGGCCAAAGATCGCCAGCGCATCGTCGTGCCAGGCAGGGGCGAGCAGCGTGATACCGGCGGGCAGGCCGTCGGCGCGCAAACTGGAAGGCAGCGCCAGTGCGGACAAATCAGCCAGATTGGTGAAGTTGGTGTAAATGCCGAACTGCGAGTTGTAGAGCACGGGCTCCTGCACCATCTCTTCCTGCGTGCGGATGGTCGGGGATGTGGGCACGACCAGTGCGTCAAATCCTTCCAGCGCCAGATTGATTTTACGCGACAGTTCAGCGCGTAAATATTCGGCGCGCCAGGCGTCGCACGCACTGTAGTTCAGGCCGTTGGCGACAATCCCGCGGACTACCGGATCCATCACCTCAGGGCTTTCTTCGAAAATTTCGCCGACGGCTACGGTGCGTTCTGCCACCCATGCACCGTAATACAATTGCTCCGCCAGCTCGCGGAACGGGGTGAAATCAATCGTCTCCAGCGTGACGCCATGGTGACGCAGGCGGTCGGTTGCCTCGCTGAAAGCCGCTTGTGCCAGATCATCACCAAAAAACTCCACACGGTCAGGGATGGCGATGCGCGGCTGTGCCGGAAAAGCCACCGGCGCGGTATGCGGATTTTTACGTGAATAGGCATCGGCGGCGTCATATCCGCCTGCGGCATGGGCTACGGTTTGGGCGTCGCCCACGGTGAGCGTAAAAATGGAGACGGCATCGTTGAGGCGACAGGCCGGAACCACGCCGGTATTCGACAGCCAGCCTTTGGTCGGTTTCAGCCCGACGACATTGTTAAAGCCAGCCGGCACGCGACCTGAACCGGCAGTGTCGGTGCCCAGCGAAAAGGCGACCAGACCGCGGGCCAGAACAGAAGCTGAGCCAGAGCTTGAACCGCCGCTGACGTAATCAGGATTGAAGGTATTGCGCACCGCGCCGTAAGGGGAGCGGGTACCGACCAGTCCGGTGGCGAACTGATCAAGATTGGTTTTCCCGATGACCACCGCGCCTTTGGCTTTCAGATTAGCAATCACGGTGGCGTCGGCTTCTGCGGTATAGGCAAATGCCGGACACGCCGCCGTCGTCGGCCAGCCCGCGATATCCATATTGTCTTTGACGGCAAACGGCACGCCAAACAGCGGCAGGGCGCTCAGCGAACCTTCGGCCTGAGCACGCAGGGTTTCAAGACGGATGATTTGCGCTTCAAGTTGTTCTGCCGTGGCGAGATAAATCCAGGCATTGTCTGTTTCACTCAGGCTCCCGAGAACCAGAGAAAGCGTGGTGCGCAGGCTGTCTGGCGCACTGCGGTAATGCTGCTGCCATTCCCGCAAGGTAAAACCGCGAAAGGGTGATGCGACGGTATCTGAAGCTGGAGGCATGTTTTGAATCCCATCTGGTATACAAGATTGAATTCATCTAAGCAAAGCCTGTGCCAGATTATTATTCATTGATATTGTTGGGTTTGTGTTTTGTTGTATGCCCGTGTTGTATATTTGTTGCACCACAGAGGGCATGCAACTGAACAAAAATGGGGCGAAAATTTGCGCTTCGCGCCGTCGTCACCAATCCTGATAACATTATGGTGTTTCTCTTATTGCTCAGAAGCGGCATATTTTTTAACTCAATCTTTGCGCCAAACTTTCTTTAAGGGATCCGCCCCGCCCCGGTGTAGTGAAAAGAAAGCGCTTGCGATTATATCGCACACTATATATATTGGTGGCATGAACATGACAACAGATACCGACTCAACACAAAACGGCATGCTGCATCTGGATCAACAGATGTGTTTCGCGCTGTACTCCGCGAATCTGGCGCTGCATAAGGTTTACCGTAAGTTGCTCGGGCAACTCGACCTTACGTATCCACAATATCTGGTGATGCTGGTGCTGTGGCAGCGTGATGAAGTGACGGTATCTGAAATCGGCGAAAAGCTGTTTCTCGATTCTGCTACCTTAACGCCGCTGTTAAAGCGTCTGGAAACCGCAGGTTTACTGATGCGTCAGCGGGCGAAAGCGGATGAGCGTCAGGTGATTATCTCCCTGACTGCAGAAGGCAGGGCGTTACGCGAGAAAGCGCAGGGTATTCCCGATGCTATTTTGTGTGCGACCGATTGTCAGGTAGGCGAGATTGTCGCGCTCAAACAGCAGCTGGAAGTATTGCGATCTAAACTTCAGGACAAAGCGTAAAACCGCGTTTTGCTCAAAGAGTGTTAAACAGACGAGTCTGAAGGAACAACGTGGATTCGTCTGGTAGAATCAAATAAGTAGCGTGCGATTAAATCGCTTAATATTTTTGTAACTCTCACTGATTAAGGAACGAAATATGTCTATTGAAAAAGTTGTGTATCGTGCTCATGCCTCAGCCACCGGCGGCCGTGATGGTCGTGCGACTTCTGACGACGGTGTTCTTGACGTCAAACTGGGTGTTCCAAAAGAAATGGGCGGTATGGGCGGCGGCACCAACCCTGAGCAGCTGTTCGCAGCGGGCTATTCCGCTTGTTTCCTCGGCGCTCTGAAAGCTGTGGCAGCACAGGAAAAAATTAAGATCCCTGCGGATGCGAAAATTGAAGGCGCGGTAGGCATCGGTGCAATTCCTGGCGGTTACGGTATCGAAGTACAGCTCGATATCACTTTGCCGGGCTTTGAGCGCAGTGAAGCCGAAGCGCTGGTAGCGAAAGCCCATCAGGTTTGCCCGTACTCTAATGCGACCCGTGGCAATATCGATGTAACATTGAATATTAAGTAATTTTTAATCAGACCGCTTTCACCAGAAGGCGTTTTAAGAAAGTTCAGGGAGGCTCAGGCCTCCTTTTTCACGTCTGAAATACTCTCTCTGGTTTTGTTAATTTTTCTGTGCAACGCCTGTGTCCTGCGGTTCATGTAGGTATGTATATAAACGTAATCTCAGCATATTCCGTGAACTCGACGAGCAGAAACATGTCACAATGATTCAGAATCTTTCAAAAAACTTCCGGAAAATTACATTACATGAATAGAGTGAAGACTCTATCGCAGCAAAATATCTCAATATTGTTAGCGATTTACATTGGCATTTTCCTGAATGTCTCCGTGTTTCGACGCCGCTTTGCCGCTTTAATTAACCACTTCACTTCTACTGAACTGCTGCAAGCGGTCACCGAAGTTTGTGCCATCGTGTTGTTTACCTTTTTCGTTCTGCGTTTAATTTCGCTGGGGGGAAAACTGTTTTTCCGCATTATCGCCACGTTACTGGTGCTGATTTCGGTCGCAGCCAGTTATTACATGGTCATGTTCAATGTGGTGATTGGCTACGGCATTGTCGTTTCGGTCATGACCACGGATATCGATCTGAGTAAAGAAATCATCGGATGGCATCTGTTTATCTGGATGGCGCTGCTCAGTGCGGTTCCGTTATTCCTTATCTGGAAAAACAACCTGCGTCTGACGCTGATGGAGCAGATAAGAACGCCGGGACAACGCGCGCTGCCGCTGATTGTTCTGCTGGCGACAGCATTGCTGGTCTGGCTGCCGCTGCGTTATCTCGACCACCAACAAAGTGTGAATGAGAAGAAAACCAACGTCGATTTGCCGAGCTATGGCGGCGTCGTCGCGCACTCTTATTTGCCATCAAACTGGCTGGCAGCGCTGGGTTTATATGCTTATACACAGGTTGATGAGAGCCAGGACTCCAGTAATTACTTTGATCCGGCTAAGGAATTTACCTATGTGCCACCCGCGGATATCGACGATACCTACGTCGTGTTTATCATCGGTGAAACGACCCGTTGGGATCACTTAGGCATTCTGGGGTACGAGCGTGACACCACGCCGCGTTTGTCGAAAGAGAAGAATCTGGTCGCGTTCCGCGGGACGTCCTGCGATACCGCCACCAAGCTCTCACTGCGCTGTATGTTTGTGCGCGAAGGCGGTACGGCGGATAACCCGCAGCGTACGCTGAAAGAGCAGAACATTTTTGCAGTGATGAAATCTCTGGGCTTCACCTCAGAGTTGTTCGCCATGCAAAGCGAGCTGTGGTTCTACAATAACGCGGATACCAATAACTTCTCTTTCCGTGAAATCATCGCCTCTGAGAAGCGCAACGACGGTAAACCGGTCGATGACATGTTGCTGGTCAACGAGTTAAAGGAATCGCTCAGGACGCACCCGAAAGGCAAGCATCTGGTGATCCTGCATACCAAAGGTTCGCATTACCTGTATTCGCAACGTTATCCGCGCAGTTATGCCCGTTATACGCCGGAATGTAAGAGCAACACCTGTACCAAAGCGGAACTGATCAATGCCTTTGATAACAGCGTGTTGTACACCGATACCTTCATCGACAGCGTGATTGATCAGTTGCGTGATAAGAAAGCGCTGGTGTTTTACGCCTCCGATCACGGTGAATCGATTGATGAGAATTCGCACCTGCACGGTACGCCACGCGAAATGGCGCCACCGGAGCAATTCCGCGTGCCGATGATGGTATGGGCATCCGACAGTTTCCTGGAGCAACCGGACCACAAACTGGCGTTTGAGCAGTTACAGGCGCAACAGCGGGTGGGCGCGAAGAAACGCCACGTTGAATTATTCGACTCGATTTTGGGCTGCCTGGGCTATACCTCGCCGGACGGCGGTATCAACCCGGCGAACAACTGGTGTGCAAAACCCCAGGCAGAACAGAAGCCATAGGTTGTTTTGACGGCGTTTCGGATAAAATCTGGTCAGTCAGTTCGGATGTTATAAAAAGCCGTTGACGCTCTGAGGGGGTCGCAGTAAGATGCGCCCCATTCGGCGAGTAGCGCAGCTTGGTAGCGCAACTGGTTTGGGACCAGTGGGTCGGAGGTTCGAATCCTCTCTCGCCGACCACATTTGAAAAACCTGCTTTAAAAGCAGGTTTTTTTTCGCCTGTAGTAAACGAGGATGAGAGCCTCCGAAGGAGGTTTGAGCCGAGCGAAGCGAGACCACGTTGCTTTAGCAACGGCCCGAAGGGCAAGCATCGAAGATGCGCGTAATCCTCTCTCGCCGACCACATTTGAAAAACCTGCTTTAAAAGCAGGTTTTTTTTCGCCTGTAGTTTATGGAATTTCAGGGTTAGGGCTGCCCTTCCTGAGTCACAACATTGCGCGACTCTTCCCAAAGCGCCTGCCAGTTGTCGGGCGGTTTGCCGCTTTTGAGCATTTTGCTGAACACCCGGTAGGCATCTGTTTTACTCTCATACGCCCGCAATTCTTTATCATCATTGACCCAGGCGTAAATAATGATCCGGCTTTTCAGGTTATAACGAAAAAACAGCCGATATTGTTGGAAGAATTTTGCCCTGAACCAGTGTGAGAATTCCCCACCTAAAGTATCCCCTTGACGGAATTCACTGCGGGCCGGATCTTGCGGGATAGCGTCAAACATCAGCTTATTGATAGCGGCCAGCCGTTTGGTGGCATTCTTGCTTTTATAGCCAGCTGGATCTTTGCGGCGTAGCAAAACAACCTGATCAGTGAGTTCCTGTATCTGTTGCAGGATCAGTGGATGAGCGAGAAGGGTCCATCCGTTAATCTCCAGAGCCTGATTGTGCATAATCCGTTACTCGTCATCGTCAGAAAGCGGGCTCTCAAGATCGATAGCCATCCCTGCGGTCAGTACATTGATTTTTTCATGCAGGGATAACGTCACCGGTTGCATATTTGCCGGGCTATTGAGCATATCCGTCGCAACGAAATCGAGGAAGGCATTGATGACGGGATCTTCCGTTTCTTCGAGTTGCCTCGAAATAACCACCTGTCCGTCCGGCAAAATCTTGTACTGAATACGATCGTTTTCGGTGAGATTTAATGCCTTACGAATAGTAGCCGGAATGGTGGTCTGGAAACGGCGGGTGACTTTAGATTCTGCTTTGAATTTGATTCCCCATACTGCCGAGGCTGACATAATGAGACTCCCTGATGGTGCTTATTTGAGCGATTTTGTCAGCGTAATGCATTTGCACGTCCAATGCAAATGCATTGGTTATACGTGTTTAAATCTGCATACCCGTGCGCAAACCTGTCGGAAACCATCGCGTAAAAACTAGCAATAACTACGCCAAAATTTAAAATTTGGTTAGCCTATTCGTATCAACCCATGTCCATGTGGCGTATCCCTACTGCCGTCAAAGCAGCCAAAATCCGCACGGATCATCACCTGCACCACCAGTGTGCATTTGCGCTATTTTGGGGTGTTTTGCCGGTGCCGGGGCAAACACGTTCCCTGTAAAGCCACAGCCGTTTACTGCACTTGTCAGCATTTTCAGCTGGTTTCCACCCCTATCTCAAAAATAACCGTTCATATATTCATCATTTAGCCAGAAATTTTTAGGGATTTAAAATGGGCGAATGAGCCAGAAATATTCTTTTACAGAGGGGATTATGTGGTTATTGCCGGAACAAACTGAACATTCATCCTAATTTGGTTAACGAAATGTTTTTTTATGTTTGTTTGTTGTAACTCACAGTCTGTGTAAATGCCTGATGGTTATATTGACGTCAAGGATAGGAGTTGCCAAATTGATAGCCCCAAGGAAGACCAGTGATTATTTCCGGTACGGTTTTGTAAACACAACTTTACAGATCACAGGAAAAAAATGGCAGTTCACCATGCGCTGGTTGGACTTATTGCAGCGCACGAGCAAACACAGTCACCCGCAAATAAAAATAAAGGGTGACGTGAGCTGTATACACAACACACACATCCACATCACCATTAATCGATGGAGCAGAAGCGATGACAATCTCTTTAGGTAAGTCGGGGCTACTGAAATTCAGTATGGGCCTGATTGCGCTGACCGTTGCGGCCAGTGTCCAGGCAAAAACGTTAGTATATTGCTCTGAAGGTTCACCTGAAGGCTTCAACCCTCAGCTGTTCACCTCAGGCACCACGTATGACGCAAGCTCCGTGCCTATCTACAACCGTCTGGTTGAATTCAAGATCGGGACCACTGAAATCCAGCCTGGCCTGGCTGAAAAGTGGGACATCTCTGCTGATGGCAAAACCTACACCTTCCATTTGCGCAAAGGCGTGAAATGGCAGGACAACAAAGAGTTCAAACCAAGCCGTGATTTCAACGCGGACGACGTTGTGTTCTCCTTTGAGCGTCAGTTGGACAAAAATAACGCCTACCACGGTGTTTCTGGCGGCAGCTACGAATACTTCGAAGGTATGGGGATGGGCGATCTGATCAACAAGATCGTGAAAGTGGACGACAACACCGTGCAGTTCGTACTGAACCGCCCTGAGTCTCCATTCCTGGCTGACCTGGCGATGGACTTCGCTTCTATCCTGTCTGCGGAATACGCTGACAACATGATGAAAGCGAAAACTCCTGAGAAAGTTGACCTGGACCCAATCGGTACTGGTCCGTTCCAGCTTGTGCAATACCAGAAAGATTCACGCATCCTCTACAAAGCATTCCCGGGCTACTGGGGTACCAAGCCGCAGATCGACCGTTTAGTCTTCTCCATCACGCCTGACGCTTCCGTGCGTTACGCGAAACTGCAGAAAAACGAATGCCAGGTGATGCCGTACCCGAACCCGGCTGACATCGCAGCAATGAAAAAAGATAAGTCCATCAACCTGATGCAACAACCAGGTCTGAACGTGGGTTATCTGTCCTTCAACGTTGAGAAAAAACCACTGGATGAAGTGAAAGTGCGTCAGGCACTGACCATGGCTGTGAACAAAAAAGCCATCATCGAAGCGGTTTATCAGGGTGCTGGCCAGCCGGCTAAAAACCTGATCCCACCAACAATGTGGGGCTACAACAAAGACGTGGTGGATTACCCGTATGATCCAGCCAAAGCCAAAGAACTGCTGAAAGAAGCAGGACACGCAGACGGTTTCACTATCGATCTGTGGGCGATGCCGGTACAGCGTCCATACAACCCGAACGCACGCCGTATGGCTGAAATGATCCAGGCTGACTGGGCGAAAATTGGCGTGAAAGCCAACATCGTGACTTACGAGTGGGGCGAATACCTCAAGCGTGCGAAAAACGGTGAGCATCAGTCTGTCATGATGGGCTGGACCGGCGACAATGGGGATCCGGATAACTTCTTCGCGACCCTGTTCAGCTGTGCTGCAGCAAAAGACGGTTCCAACTACTCCCGCTGGTGCTACAAGCCGTTTGAAGACTTGATCCAGCCAGCCCGTGCTGAATCTGATCACGCTAAACGTGCTGCGCTGTACCAACAGGCTCAGGTTGTGATGCATGACCAGGCTCCTGCGCTGATCATCGCCCACTCCACTGTGTACGAACCGGTTCGTAAAGAAGTCAAAGGCTATGTCGTTGATCCTCTTGGCAAACACCACTTCGAAAACGTAAGCATGGAGTGATCGACTACTGAGCGCGCCGGGAGCTGCGTTGTGAGGTGCTCGCAATTTTTGCCTGCCTGAGGGTATGCCTCAATTGCGATGTTCCTCCGCACTGCTCACTGAGCGCTCACTACGTCTTTTAGTTCAGCGGTACATAGTTTTGTGAGCTATCCATAAGCCCGGCGAGCTACGGTTTTCCGGGCATTTTATACAGAGAGTACGGGATATGTTGCAGTTCATACTCCGACGTTTGGGGTTAGTTATCCCAACGTTTATCGGCATTACTTTGCTGACTTTTGCCTTCGTACACATGATACCAGGCGACCCGGTCACCATCATGGCAGGCGAGCGCGGGGTTTCCCCCGAACGTCACGCCCAGTTGATGGCAGATATGGGGCTCGACAAGCCTCTCTACCAGCAATATTTCAAATACGTGAACGGGGTGCTGCATGGCGACCTGGGCACCTCCTTAAAAAGCCGCATCCCTGTCTGGCAGGAATTTGTACCGCGCTTTAAAGCAACACTGGAGCTGGGTATCTGCGCGATGATTTTCGCGATCATTGTCGGTATTCCGACGGGTGTGCTGGCGGCGGTAAAACGGGGATCGATATTCGACCACACGGCTGTGGGGATATCGCTGACCGGCTATTCGATGCCCATATTCTGGTGGGGGATCATGCTGGTGATGCTGGTCTCGGTGCAGCTGAATCTGACGCCCGTATCGGGGCGAATAAACGATACCGTTTTCCTGGATGACAGCCTGCCGCTGACCGGCTTTATGCTGATCGATACGCTGCTCTGGGGCGAACCGGGTGATTTCGTTGATGCCGTAATGCACATGATTTTACCGGCTATCGTCCTGGGCACTATTCCGCTGGCGGTGATTGTGCGTATGACCCGTTCATCCATGCTGGAAGTTCTGGGCGAAGACTACATCCGTACTGCGCGCGCCAAAGGCGTCAGCCGTATGCGGGTGATCGTCATCCACGCACTGCGTAATGCGCTGTTGCCGGTGGTGACCATCATTGGTTTACAGGTCGGTACGCTGCTCGGTGGCGCCATTCTGACGGAAACCATCTTCTCCTGGCCGGGACTCGGCCGGTGGCTGATCGACGCACTCCAGCGCCGCGACTATCCGGTCGTGCAGGGCGGGGTGTTGCTGGTCGCTACTCTGATCATTGTGGTTAACCTGCTGGTAGATGTGCTCTACGGCGTGGTCAACCCGCGTATTCGCCACAAGAAATAAGGGGCGCACAATGTCTCAAACCACTGAGCCGGTCGCTAACGAGTTAGTGACGGCTGCGCCAGTGCCGATGCCGCCTTTGCGCGAATTCTGGCATTACTTCAAGCGTAACAAAGGGGCCGTTGTCGGCCTGGTTTACATCATTATCATGTTGGTCATTGCGATTGGCGCGAACGTGATTGCACCTCACCTGCCTGCTGAACAGTTCCGTGACGCGCTGCTGCGCCCGCCGGTCTGGATGGAAGGCGGCAGCTGGAAATTCCTGTTGGGCACGGACGACGTGGGCCGCGATATTATGTCGCGGCTGATGTACGGCGCGCGTTTATCGCTGCTGGTCGGTTGTATGGTCGTGGTGTTGTCGCTGCTCCTCGGCGTGGTTCTCGGCCTGTTTGCCGGTTACTACGGCGGTGTGACTGACGCCATCATCATGCGCGTGGTCGATATCATGCTGGCTCTGCCGAGCCTGCTGCTGGCGCTGGTGCTGGTGGCGATTTTCGGTCCGTCGATCGTCAATGCCTCGCTGGCGCTAACCTTTGTCGCCCTGCCGCACTATGTCCGCTTAACCCGTGCCGCGGTTCTGGTGGAAGTGAACCGTGACTACGTGACCGCTTCGCGCGTTGCCGGTGCCGGTGCTGCCCGCCAGATGTTCGTCAATATTTTACCTAACTGCTTAGCGCCGCTGATTGTTCAGGCATCGCTCGGCTTCTCCAACGCCATCCTCGACATGGCAGCGTTGGGCTTCCTCGGTATGGGCGCACAGCCGCCAACGCCTGAGTGGGGCACCATGCTGTCGGACGTCTTACAGTTTGCTCAAAGTGCCTGGTGGGTTGTGACCTTCCCTGGCGTGATCATTCTGCTGACGGTACTGGCATTTAACCTGATGGGTGATGGCCTGCGTGATGCCCTCGACCCTAAACTCAAGCAGTAAGGGGTTGGAGATGGAAACAACATTAACGAATGACGTTCAGGTCGGCAAAACATTGCTGACCGTGGATAAGCTCTCCGTTCACTTCGGTGACGAAGGGACGCCGTTCCGCGCCGTAGACCGTATCAGTTACAGCGTGAAACAGGGAGAAGTGGTCGGGATCGTCGGCGAATCCGGCTCCGGTAAATCGGTCAGTTCACTGGCACTGATGGGGCTGATCGACTTCCCCGGCAAAGTGATGGCGGAAAAACTGGAGTTTGGCGGGCGTAACCTGCAAGGCATCAGTGAAAAAGAGCGCCGTCAGATTGTCGGTGCCGAAGTCGCGATGATTTTCCAGGATCCGATGACCAGCCTCAACCCATGTTACACCGTCGGTTTCCAGATTATGGAAGCTATCAAGGTGCATCAGGGCGGCAACAAAAAGACCCGTCGTCAGCGCACTATCGACTTGCTGAATCTGGTCGGGATCCCTGACCCGGCTTCGCGTCTTGACGTGTATCCGCATCAGCTTTCCGGCGGAATGAGCCAGCGCGTAATGATCGCGATGGCGATTGCCTGTCGTCCAAAACTGCTGATTGCCGATGAGCCGACGACCGCGCTTGATGTGACCATTCAGGCGCAGATCATCGAGCTGCTGCTTGAGCTGCAACAAAAAGAAAACATGGCGCTGATGCTGATCACCCATGACCTGGCGCTGGTGGCGGAAGCCGCGCATCACATCATCGTGATGTACGCCGGTCAGGTAGTGGAATCGGCAAAAGCCACGGAAATTTTCCGTGCACCGCGCCATCCGTATACGCAGGCGCTGCTGCGCTCATTGCCAGAATTCTCCACTGACAAAGCCCGTTTACAGTCATTGCCGGGCGTGGTGCCGGGCAAATATGACCGTCCTAACGGCTGTCTGCTGAATCCGCGCTGCCCGTATGCAACTGACCGTTGCCGTAAAGAAGAACCTGCGCTGCGTGACCTCGCAAACGGTCGTCAGTCGAAGTGCCATTATCCGCTGGATGATGCCGGGAGACCTACTCATGAGTCCTGATAACACCCAATCGCAGCCGCTGCTGCACGCGATTGATCTGAAAAAGCATTATCCGGTGAAGAAGGGCCTCTTCGGCCAGGAACGCACGGTGAAAGCGCTCGACGGCGTCTCTTTTACGCTCGAACGCGGTAAAACGCTGGCGGTGGTCGGAGAATCAGGTTGTGGTAAATCCACGCTGGGCCGTCTGCTGACCATGATTGAAGTGCCGACCGGCGGTGAGTTGTATTACCGCGGTCAGGATTTGCTGAAACCTGATGCGACCGCTGAAAAGCTGCGACGTCAGAAGATCCAAATCGTGTTCCAGAATCCTTACGGATCGCTGAACCCGCGCAAGAAAGTAGGGCAGATTCTCGAAGAGCCGCTGTTGATCAACACCAAGCTGACCCGCGAAGAGCGCCGTGAGAAATCACTGGCGATGATGGCGAAAGTCGGCCTGAAAACCGAGCACTACGACCGTTATCCGCATATGTTCTCCGGCGGTCAGCGTCAGCGTATCGCTATCGCGCGTGGTCTGATGCTGGATCCGGATGTGGTGATCGCCGATGAACCGGTATCTGCACTCGACGTTTCCGTACGCGCGCAGGTGCTGAACCTGATGATGGATTTGCAGCAGGATTTGGGGCTGTCATACGTCTTCATTTCTCACGATTTGTCCGTGGTGGAGCATATCGCTGACGAAGTGATGGTGATGTATCTGGGACGTTGTGTGGAGAAGGGCTCGAAAGACGCCATCTTCAGCAATCCGCGTCATCCGTACACGCAGGCATTGCTGTCAGCGACGCCACGTCTGAATCCGGACGAGCGTCGTGAACGCATCAAGCTGACCGGCGAACTGCCAAGCCCGCTGAATCCGCCTGCCGGTTGTGCGTTTAACGCCCGCTGCCGCCGTGCGTTCGGCACCTGCAAACAGTTCCAGCCTCAGTTGAAACAGTATGGCGACCAGTTGGTTGCCTGTTTCGCTGTCGATCAGGATGAAACCGGGACAACGCAGACTGTGGCGTAAAACCGGTTTAACAGCAGAAATGAAAAACCCACGAAAGTGGGTTTTTCATAGGTATAGCCTGTATAAATCCCAAAAAAAAGCCCGATAACGAGTATTGGGCAAAGGGACTTAATGAAAATTTGGATGCTATTTCTACGATCTAAGTGTGAAGGAAGATCGGTTATTGAGGTTACTGCTACCACATTAATGGTTCATTTATCCGCATGGCGGGCTACTGAGCACGGTATGAATTCGTGACTTAGCAGCCCGCAGAGGGCAATTTTGGACTTATTTCTGACCGGTGATTTCAATCACGACACGGCGATCTGGCGCAAGGCAATCTTTCAGCTGCGCGGAAGGCATACTGTTATCGCACTGGGTACCGGTGACGGAATCGTTGCTACCGCGGCCTTCTGAACTGACGTTCTGAGCTGACAGGCCCTGAGCAATCAGTGCATCAGCAACGACCTGAGCACGTTTTGAAGAAAGCTGCTGATTGTATTGATCAGCGCCCAGACGATCGCTGTAGCCGATAACCATCGTGGAGCTGTTTTTGGCACCCTGCATTTCCGGGCTGTTGTACAGCTGAGTAATGGCCGCGTTACCTTCAGGCGTCAGCGTCGCTGAATCGTAAGCGAACAGGACGTCAGATTTCATGTTGAAGGTGGTGACTTCTGGTGCCGCCTCTGCTGCAACAGCGACAGGAACAGCAACCGGGGTTTCGTCATGCTGACCAAAACGGTAAACCAGACCAGCAGACACGGAGCTAACATCGCTGCTGATACCGATCTGATTGGAGTTGCCTACGTTGCTGACCCATTGGTATTCCAGACGGCCAGCCCAGTTTTTGTTGAAGGCATATTCTGTACCAACCGCGGCCAGAGGGCGCACACCCGTTTCAAAATTGTCATGACCGGCAATTTTGGTTTCTGCGCGATAAGCCATCGCACCTGCACGGCCATAAAGGTCCCAGCTATCGGTCAGGCCGTAGCTGGCTTTCAGGGACATTTGCAGACCCTGGCTTTCGAGTTTTGCGCCCGGAGCACCGTGATTGCCGTGAATATCCATATTGCCGAGATAATCGTAGCCGCCTTCTACTGCCAACCAGGGAGTAATCTGATAGCCGCCGAATACGCCGCCGCTGACATTATCTTTGTCGTAATCAAAGTCATTGGCTTTGCTCAGGTTATCATCGAAATTACCTTTGCCGCTGGCGTCAAAATAATGTGACCAGCCCAGTTTCGCACCAGCGTACCAGGTATTCGCATCCCCGGCGGCATAGGCAGTTGAAACAGCACAGACATTTAACACGAGTAAAGCGACAAGAGTCTTTTTCATAATTTCCCTGGATTTTTATTTTCTGCCCATCAGGACAGAATTTAATTACGTGTGATGTTGATCGGCAGGGATACTAATTAAAAAAGCAGACTCTTTAAAATGGTAAACCGTTTAAATCTAAACTTTGGGAGAATGAGAATTATTCACACCCCCAACGTTATTAGAATTCTTCAGGCAACGGATTCAGTTCCAGTAAATATCCGCCACGGCTTGTCGAAATATAATCGCCTTGTTTAAGGGCATGGATGATATTTAATACCGTACTGCGAGATAAATGCGTCCTCTCCTGAATATATTCGAGAATGGAAACCCGTAACCGGGTCTCAAGAGGCAACTGGATCATCTCCTGCAAATGGTTGCAGATGACCGAGTAAGTACGCTGCTGCACGACCAGCGCGTCGCGGTAAAACAGATAGCTGCTGAAATAGGAAAATGAGCTCGCGACATCCTGCCAAAGTTGTTTTTCAGTAAGAATGTTCATGGCCTGTTCGGCATCCACCCGGCGCAGCGTAGCCTGAGTGTCCACCCGCAAGGTTTGACAGTGCACGCCTTGCATAGCTTCCGCCACGCCAAACAACAGCGGATCATAGGCAGTGGCCATCACCAGCCCGTCAGTGGCGCGCAGGACAGATACTTCACCTTCAAGAAACAGGTAAAACTGAGGTTTGCCCTGATATGACCATGCCAATCTTTTGCGCGGCACCACGCTCACCGGTGTACTTACCGGCATAAGGGCAGAAATCAGGCGCTGAATTGACGCTTCCGGGCGTTCGGGGGGCATTATTTTCACGGTTTATTCTCGTTTCAAAAGACAGCATTATGTTAGCTATTATAGCCAAATAAGCCCAGCTTACTTTTTATCGTAACAGATTCTTATAACTTTTTCTAAATTGCAGCTAAGGATGCAACATCTGTTGTTTACTTGGCGTGGTTTTTATTTAATTATTAAGTTTGCAAACCAGATCAATAATTATTTAAACAATAATACTAATGTAATGTTCACCATAAAGTTGCGCGATGCATTATCCGCATGAATTTATGGTGTTTTAACATAAGCGAATTTTATCTATTCTCTTATGAATGGAGTAGTTTGAAATTACGTAAAAGGAATTTATATGTCACAAATCAGACTGCCTGCCAGAATATATACAACCCCCGCAGGTGCGAGGTCCTCAGATGATTTGCAGTATGGTGATATGACGGAGCAGCAGCTCAGATCTGTCTACCATCTGAATGATATTTCAGCAAGAGTAAATCCTTATACCCTGACTAAATTTGAAGAGATAAACGCCTCTCCTTTTTCGGATTATAATTTCCCAGACCGACCCTCTTCTTTACTCATCGATTACTTTCCAAAAAAGACGTCACGTCTTCTTCAACCTTACCCGGAAACAAAAAGTACGCTTTCAGTGAAACAATGCAGCGATATTCTTTTTGATGAAATGAGGGAACTGTCTAAGCCTTTCGCGTTATATGGCGTTTACAGCGGATTGATCGTGAAGATGATCAACCATATGCAAAAGAACAGCGGGTTGCCATTCAGGGATTATCTTTTTAATAAGGCACTTGAGGAACAGATTAGATATGATTTTTCTCAGATTAGCAGTTTAAGTACTATAAAAGAGACACTACTGAAGAACATAAATTGGGAAAAAATCTTTACACTCAAGATACTGAAACATTGCTTAGAAGAAATTTACAGTCGTGCATTCTACCAAAATTCAAAAGATTCAAAGATAACTTTAATGGTATGGGGATCTCCGTTCACGATACTTACGCCACTCAGATAACATTGACATCACTCTCGATTGACAATAATGAATATAAGGCAACTATCAATTATAAAGTTCAGGATCATTTTGGGTTGGATAAGAAAGATATTTCAAATTCTCAATTTAAAATGCTGAGATTTTTCAGAATTTGGTTTGTTTTGCAACGTTGGGAGAAATTGGGATTTAAACCATTTACGACTGAGATGGAAGCAAACATTACTATTAAAGGGGGCATTCGGTGAATAAAAAACATGTCATCCCCATAATGATTTTAATAATTATATTACGTTATTTTTTTGTTTTAAGAGATCCGAAAATTATCTATGTCCACGAAGATGAAGATAGTACCTATATCATAGTTAGAAACTTTCCCATTACGCAGCGGGGTAAGATTGACTGGTGGGAACATCATAAGGATTTAATTAGAGAAAAATATCAATTACCCAGCGTTGATTCTGATGGGAATTATTATGTTGCTATATTAGATGTCAGTGATGGTTTTAAGAAAGTTACAGAAGCTAATTTATATTGGTTTAGTTTTGAACATACCGAGCTCTATTGTTTTAATGAAATTAAGTCAGAGGATCGATGCATTGAGAAAAATTTCATCATGCAGATTAATAACGGAATGCAAAATAAAACAGACTATTTTATAAAGGGGAAGTACGTTACTAAATGAAAAGATTTTTATAAAAATGGAATAATTATAATGTGGTTTTTTTAAGGAGTAAGTTATGAAAATCAAAATGACGATTACACTCATCACGTTAGTGATTACAGTTATTTATCTTATTTTTTTTAGAATTCCTGAGATTGTGCTTGTTCAACAAAGTGATACCTACACAGATATAGTGGCAAAAAACTTCCCTTTAACAAAATATGGAAAAATAAAATGGTGGAATGAAAATAAATTGTTTTTGAAAAATAAATACCAAATCCCCAAGCCAGATCAGCATGGAAACTATAATATAGTTATTTGGGATGGAGGTAGTGGCTTTAAGAAGATGCCAGAAGGCTCAACACTTTTTAGTCTTGGCACCAATGATCTCTACTGTTTTTCGGTAATAGACTCCAATAAAAATTGCATTGAGAAAAATATATTTATGGAAATAGAAAATTGGCAAGACGGGCAAGCAATGATCCGTATTGGCAATGATGAAATAATACAAATGCCACTTAAAGAATGATGTATTCATTTAACACGAATGGTATGTCACAAATCCGATTGTCAGAAATAATATATTGCAAAGTTCAGGGTTATTTCGGACTAGATAAATGGCATGTTAGGAAAATAGTAGGTCATACCTTAAGGTTTTTGAGGATTTGGTTTTTTGCAACACTATGAAAAATTGGCATTCAGAGCCTTTTGTGACTGAAATGGAAACGCACATTTATCTGTCAGGTGGAAGATCATGAAAAAAAAGACAGTCATCATTACATGCGCTGCTCTGAGTGTTTTAATACCATCATATTTTTTATTTTTTAGAAAAGCAGAAATTATTTTTGTACAACATATTGACGGGGTTACTGACATAGTAGTCAAAAAATTCCCAGTGACACAAAGAGGGAGAGTATCGTGGTGGGAAGATAACCAGGATATGCTTAAATATAAATATGGAATACCTGAGCGTGATAAAAATGGTGTTTACTATATTGCTATTTCAGATGTAAGTGATGGATTTAAAAAAGCCTCTGAGGAAAATTTTTCGGTATGGTATTCGCTTTCCAGAAGCGATCTGTTATGTTTCGATCAGATAAAATCAGAAAATAGATGTATAGAAAAAAATGTGCTTATGGAAATAATGAGTACAAAGGTGGGTGAAATGAGTTATATGTTCGATGGCGAATATATTAATTAATTTTCATTCATAAAAATCCATTCTGTGGCAATGATCTTCATAAACCCAACACGCTATCTAAAAGGGTGAGGGTTATTTAAAACCGCTTTTACCCTTTTTGACTCGTCCCGGCTCAGTAGTTGCAGTGTTGAGGAGTGGTAATCGTCTTTCGGTGCGAGAGTCGGACTGATAGCACTGGGGTTGGCCATGAAATGACGGATGGCTAATTCTTGATTTTGCCAACCAGATCAATAATTATTTAAACAATAATACTAATGTAATGTTCACCATAAAGTTGCGCGATACATTATCCGCATGAATTTATGGTGTTTTAACATAAGCGAATTTTATCTATTCTCTTATGAATGGAGTAGTTTGAAATTACATAAAAGGAATTTATATGTCACAAATCAGACTGCCTGCCAGAATATATACAACCCCCGCAGGGGCGAGGTCCTCAGACGATTTGCAGTACGGTGATATGACGGAGCAACAACTCAGGTCTGTGTACCATCTGGATGATGTTTCAGCAAGAGTAAATCCTTACACCCTGACTAAAATTGAAGAGATAAAAGCCTCTCCTTTTTCGGATTATAATTTCCCCGACCGGCCCTCTTCTTTACTCATCGATTACTTTCCAAAAAAGACGTCACGTCTTCTTCAACCTTACCCGGAAACAAAAAGTACGCTTTCAGTGAAACAATGCAGCGATATTCTTTTTGATGAAATGAGGGAACTGTCTAAGCCTTTCGCGTTATATGGTGTTTATAGCGGACTGATCGTGAAGATGATCAACCATATGCAAAAGAACAGCGGGTTGCCGTTCAGCGATTACCTTTTGAATAAGGCACTTGAGGATCAGATCAGACATGATTTTTCTGGGGGAAGTACCTTAAAAATAATAAAAGGAATTTTGATTGATAATATAGATTGGAAGGGAAAGGTATTTGATGAAACATCTCGAGGTTTATTAACTCTTGGAGTAAACCGTGGGGTTGTTCCAAAATTTGACCGATTTAAAGATAAAATTAATGGAATGGGGATTACAGTTCATGACACCTATGCCACTTAGATAACGTTAAAATCACTTTTAATTACTAACAGCGGATTCAACGCGTGTATTAATTATAAGTCTCAGGATCATTTCGGTTTGGATAAAGATGACATCTCAAAGGGGAAATTTAACGCTCTGAGATTTTTCAGAATTTGGTTTGTTTTGCAACACTATGAAAAATTGGCATTCAGACCTTTTGTGACTGAAATGGAAACGGATATTCATCTGTCAGGTGGAAAACCATGAGAAAGATAATAGTGATAGTCACTGTTCTATGCATTTCCGTATCAGCTTATTTACTGTTACTTAGAAAAACAGAAATCATTTTCGTACACCATGTCAAAGGGGATACAGACATAGTCGTCAGAAACTTCCCTCTGACTCAGGTAGGTAAAATAATTTGGTGGGAAACTAATAAGGATAGCCCTCTTATAAGGAATAAGATGTCTGATGTTGATGAATATGGCAACTATTTTGTTGGAATAGAAGATGTTGGAGTGGGGTTTATTAAAGTGTCAGAGGTAAGTTTTACATCATGGTATTCTTTTTCAAGAAATGATCTTATTTGTTTCGATGAAATAAAATCAGAAAATAGGTGCATAGAAAAAAATAATTTAATGACGATCCATAATGGACGAGATAATAAAACAGTCTATTATATTGACGGGAATACAATAAAAAAATGATAAGAATGTCTGCACGCTTTTTCATTAAATGGACTGGTGAGTTGCTGAGGAGTAAAAAAAACATCACAGTGTATATTCTATTGGCTGCACTTTTTTTATTTCGACTTATAACCAGAAGCCCTGAAATTATTTATGTCGATCAAGATGTAGGAACAATGGTTATTGTGGTCAAACAACCTCCTTTGACCCAGGAAGGTAAAATAACCTGGTGGGAAGTTCACGAAGGTGCTATTAAAAACAAATATGGTTCACCGAAGCCTGATGAAAATGGAGTTTATTACGTCTCTGTAATAGATGGCGGAAATGGATTTAAGAAAACATCTCAAGATAATTCAAATTGGTTTTCTTTTTATAACAGAAAGCTTTATTGTTTTGATGAAGTTAAATCAGAGGAAAGATGCCTTGAAAATGATGAGGTAATGACAGTCATCCATGATGAAAATAATAAAATTTCTTATTTGATAGATGACTCACAAATAGTGAAGCAGCCACAAAATGAATATTAAAATACATTTTGTGGCGATGTCTTCATTACCCCAATACGTTATAAAAATGGTGAGGTTTTTTTCAAACGGTATTTACCCTTTATGACTCGCCCACCAGCTCAGCAGTTGCAGCGTTGAGGAGTAGTAATCGTCTTTCGGGGCCAGGTTCGGGCTGATGGCTCCGGCGTTGGCCATAGTGAAATCACGGATGGCTAAAAGACCCGGCGACATGTTGTAGCTGGCTTTAGTGCCGGTCATAACGTCAATCCAGGCGGGCGTAGTGTTACGTGGCGATTTCTGCCACCACAGGATAAACGGTGCCAGCTGCGGGCTGCCAGGATGCGCCCAGCCGAGATACAGCGGGATACGCACGGCATCGTAACTGAAACGCGTCGGCCAGCGACTTGCCGGTTTCATGGTGCCATCAGCCTGCATATCCACCCAGTCGGTCGGCAGGCGGAATTCACCAAACGCCATTTTACTGAGCATCGCGGTGCCGCTTTCATCCAGATCCTTCCAGACTTTTAAATGACTGTGCGCGTAAAACGCCTGCCACGCAGGGAAGATGAAATAGGACGGATTGACGGTCACGTTGCTGGTCTGATTAAAACCCTTCACGCCCGGCAGCATCACTTTATAGCCGGCATAATCAATCACATTGTATTTGATCAGCGCCGCCTGCAATTTTTCGGAAGCTTTGGTGTAACGGCTGTCGTTCCACTTATCGCCCGCCAGCAGCAGCGCCCAGGCCATCAGCGTATCGCCATCGGAGGCATTGTTGGTGTCCGCCACATGCGGGGTGCTGTTCGGGTCATAGCGCCAGGAATACAAACCGATATCTTTGCGGTAAAGCGCGGTATTCGCCCACTGCCAGAGTTTGTCGAATGTTGCCTGATCGTCATTGAAGACCGCCAGCAGCATGCTGAATCCCTGGCCTTCTGTGTGACTGACGTTTTTATTGGCGGTATCAATGATGCGCCCGTCTGGCATCAGAAAGCGGCTTTTGTACGCTGACCAGCCAGAGTCCTGAGCCATTACGGCAGAGCTGAAAAAAGCGAAAACAAGGCCGAGCCACAGCACCAGACTGTAGCGCCGAAATAACGACATAGTGATTCCTTACAAACCATTTTGATAACGGAAAACGAACGCGCCTTCCGGTGTGCTTTCCTGCCAGCGCAGCGGAACATACGGCTGTCCGCCCTGTGATAACAACCACTGTGCATACAGACCTTCGAACAGGGAAATCAGCGCAATGCGCCAGAGCTCATCATCCTGCCCCTGCGGTGACACCGGCCAGGCTATGTGCACCAGCGCCAGCTGTTGCTGAGTGGCTTCCAGTTTCACCACACCCCAGTCGAAGCGGCTGAGGATGTGATTGATATTGTCTTCCAGCTCCCCCAGTGTCGCAGAGGCAGGAAGCTGATGCTGACGCGCCAGATTATTGCCCATCAGCGTGAGGAAACGACGACCATCTTCGTCGTCGGCGGAGGCCAGAATACCTGAAAATAGCACCTGCACCAGGCTTTGCCAGCCCGGAGTGGTATGACGCTGGCGATAATATTCCTGCGCGACCTGAGTATAGTTTTGTTCTTGCATGGTTTTATTTCACCGCGATTAATTTTGACCCATCAGGTAACGGAAGTAGACCTGTGCTGTACTTTCGTTGTAATCGCCGAAAGTATCGTAGCCAACCTTGCCGCCAATCTGCATGTTTTTATTCAGATGATAATTACCGCCCACGCCTGCGTTCCAGCCGATGCCGTTCTGCGTTTTCCCGCCGTAATAGGCTTCAGTGCCGTAACCTTCTGCCACCAGGTCTTCCAGCTGTTTCTGCAGGTCCGGGTTATTCGGGAAGTAGGCGCTCTTATCCTGAGAATAAGACTGATAACCCACCGCGCCGGACAGTTTCAGATCCCAGTCGTCATATTTCTGGGTGTATTCCACCGGGAAGGAGACGCTGACATAGTTTTGCGGGCTGAAGTAACCACCCTGACCATAGGTGTAGTAGCTGAGGTTTTTGTCGAAGTTCATATAGCCGACGTTGATACCAGTTTTCAGCTCGCGATCGTCATAACGGTAAGGGCGGACATACAGACCGGCATTGGCGTTCACCGACTGGTTGCTCTTCACGTTATTACCCAGATAACTGTAGTAACCCCCTTCGGCATAGAAACCGGCGTCGCCATCGTCGTAGGACAGATTGATACTGCCGCCGTTTTTGGTGACCTGGCCCCATTCCTTGCCGCTGTAATTATCTTTGGTCCCGACGTAAGACAAAATACTGTCGGTGACGGCGCGACGTTCAGCGGTCACGCGCAGGGTGGTGAAGTCCGTGAGTTTTGGTGCCCACTGCACGCCACCGACCAGCGAGTTCAGATCCTGCCCGAGCGGTGTACTGCCGATATCAGCTTTATAGCTCTCGCCGGTCAGCGCGGCGTTCACTTCCACGCCGGTCGCGCTCTGATTTCCAGCGGATGGCGCAGAATAGGTTGTCGGATCGGTGCCGGTAATGGTGTTGTACGCCACGCACTGATCGGACGTTGCGTTGGCTGACGTACAGTTGGTGCTGGAGTTAGCTGCGGCTGCCGCCTGCAATTTGGCAAAGGTGCTGTAGTTGGCGATATCCAGACCGGCTGCTGCTGCGGCGGCGGCCACATCTTTTTGCGCCGACTGCGCTGCAGCCAGTGCACCCTGTCCGAAGCGGGAATTGCCGGTGCCTGAAGGGCTGCCTGCGCTGAGGGAAACCGGCGTGACGCCGATGCTCAGACGTGACGTATCAAACGGCACGAAGGCAAAAGTCATCGGTGCTTTGGCTTCGGTCAGCTGGCTCAGACCGCTTTCGCCGTCACGGCCACGAATCGACATATTGCCCTGCGCCCAGGTAGCCGTTTTGCCCTGCAAATCGTCGAGCATCTCGTCGATCTGTTTTTCAGTCGCATTACGTTGCGCCACGGCTGTGGGTTGTGCGGTAGCCGCCGGAATATTGCCCGGCGTGGAAGCCTGATCAGACACCTGCCACGGCAACACGGTACCGTAAGAGGACTGTGTCGCCGGACGTGAAGCCGAAGTCCGCGTCGAGCGGTTGATGAACGGGTTGTCGCTTATCTGCAATCCGGCGACCTGCGCTGAACTGTCTGCGCCTTCGAGCCCGATCATCTTGCCCTTCGCGGAGCGCAACAGCGCCAGCGCCTGCTGGTGATCGCCCTGCGCTTCGGCGACGCGTGCTTCTAACAGCAGACGGTCTGGTGTCCGTGGCCCGGTCAGGCCTTCCATCAGGGTTTTCGCCCGCTGGTTATCGCCTTCGCCCAGCGCCACGTTAATCGCCCCCACGCGGGCATCCTGCGTCGGCGTATCGTTGCTCATCAGGTAGTTATAAACCTGACCCGCCTGTTTATTGAGTTTTCCGGACTGATATAAACGCGCCATCGCCAGCATCAGATCACGGTTTTGCGGATCTGCCTGCAATGCGACGACCAGTTTGTCGTAAGCCGCAGCGTACTGACCCTGCTCACGCAGCTGATCAGCCTGAGTAATCACGAAACCGTTACGCAGATTTGCCAGCGCCGTTGGTGAAGTACCGGACTGAATCTGCGGATTTTGCAGGAAGGCTTGCGCCTCATTGCTCAGACCCGCCTGATTGAGCACGGTAACCTGATCGGCATAATCACCGGCATTGCCTTTAACACCCTGACGCATATTCTGCCGAACCAGCTGCACCGCCAGAGGAAGCTGACCGGACGCCGCGAGGTTTTTTGCCAGTGCACCGACGTCCGCCGGTGCGGTGGGTGGATTTTGTGCCAGTGCGCGCAGCGTATTCGACGCCGCGGCGGTATTGCCCTGCTGGAGATAGCTTTCGGCATCGGCCATTTGTGCATTGAAGTTGGCGCGCTGCGCCAGTTCACGCATCCCCTGATTCTGACTGTTGCGCGGAATGCGCGAGAGCAGGGCGTTGGCGGTGGACCAGTTTTTGGTTTCGGAAGCAAAAAGCGCTGCTGCGTACAAATCGGCGGAAGACGCTCCCGGACGCGAAGACGGCGCCATGATCGACTGCGCCTGCGCGGTTTGTCCCTGCGATTGCAGGATGCGCGCCATATCCAGTTTCACCCAGACGTTCGACGGCTGGCGTTCCTGTGCCTGTTGCAGAATATTAAGTGCGCGCTGCGGATCGTTGTTCGCCACTGCCTGTGCGGCCTGACGGCGCATCGGCTCGATAACATCGGCCACGGTCGGCGGGTTCATTTTCGCCTGCAATCCGGCTGGCAGAGTTTTCAGCACCTGATTAGCTTCGGCAGTTTTATTTTGCTGACGGAGCACGTAATACAAGCCGGCACGGGCATCAGCATTATCGCCCAGCGCACTGTATTGCTGCTCCGCGCCGGGCAGATCGCCTTTGCGGCGCAGAATATCCGCACGCAGCAAGCTGGCAGACTGACCTTTCTCGCCACCGACCTGGGTCAGAGGAGTGACAGCGGCCAGCGCCGCGTCGTAACTGCCGGAACCGGCGGCTTCTTTGGCTTTGGCTAACTGCGCGTAAAACGCCGAATCCTGCGCCTGATTGCTCAACTGCGCGCTGTTCGGACCACCCTGTGCGGCGGCTTTGCTCAGATATTGCGACGCCTGTTCAAAGTTGCCGCTGCGCTGGGCGATATAACCCAGACCGGCCAGAGCATCGGCATCGTTCGGGTTATCGGCCAGCACTGTTTCAAATTTGGCTTTTGCGCTGGTGACGTCGCCGCTGTTCAGGGCAGTAAAGCCCTGACCTTTCGCCGCGCCGCCAATGTTTTTCTGGAAATAGGCCATCACGCTGGTGTCATTAGGATGACGCGCCTGATAACCCTGATACAAATCACGGTCGCCTTCCTGCGGCGCCATCCACAACAGAGCCTGACGCAAAGAGCGGTCAGCCTCAGTGCTGGAACCGGCCATGGTGCTCAGCAACTTAATGCCATCGCGACGGGTCGATTCCTGATAAGTCAGCACTTTACCCAGTCCGAGACGCGCCTGCGTGTCATCCGGACGTGCGGCGACGCGCTGTTGTAATCCGGCAATCGCCTGTGGCTGGAGCGATTTATCACCCGCCATCGTCAGATAATATTCGGTCGCCAGACTGTCGAGCGGCTGGTTGCCGTTAAAAATAGTGCGATAGGCCGAAAGCGCACCACTGACGTTCCCTTGTGCCGCCATCTGACGGGCAGAAGCCAACTGAGCCGGTGGAATGGACTGCATCGCTTTGGCGCTGTTGAGGGACGCCAGACGCGGATCGTCCGGTGATACGCTGACCAGCTTTTCGCGCCACTGATTAGCCGCCGCTTTATCGCCACTTTGCATGGAATACAGCGACATCAGGTACATCGCCTGCGCATTGTTCGGCTCAACCAGCAGCACTTTCTGCAGGGCGTCTTTAGCCAGATCGTCATGCGCGCGTTCGTGCCAGTAAGCGGCCTGATCAAACAGGGCTTTCATGGCCGGATTGGAGGTGTCCGCTGCAAACGTAGCGGCGCTAAAACTTGCGACTCCGGCGATCCCTACCAGATAAATAGCCCTGATCACCGCCAGGGACAGTTTATGTTTTTTCATTTTCCAGCTCCGGTAATCGCCAGAGGGTCGCCTGAAATACAGGCGACTTTCATTGTTTTTGTTATACAGCCTATGCTTTTCATTTCTGACCCAGACGTTTAGCCGCATGACGACGCAGGACGACGAACAGGCTCAGTCCGATCACCAGCGAAAGCAGGGTGGCAATCAGCGACAGGATCACGATATGCGTGCTGGCGTACCAGAGCACCATCATGTACCACGGCATTTGTCCGGTCGGGAATTGCTGGCCGACGGAGAAACTGCGGATGCCGTTTTCATCGGTAATGATCGCCAGGTCACCGCGCACGTTGGCGTTAATTTTTGGCGATTTCAGATCGTTATGGATTTTCAGCAACTGCTGATCGTCTGTGCCGGTCGCTACCACCACCACGTGATCGTTAGACCAGCGTGAGCGGTAACTGACGAAGCCACGCCATGCGCCGGTCGAGGACAGATAACGGTCAGCATCCACCGGCTGGCGGTACCAGTCACCGGTCAGCCAGGCCACGAGGCGCTGCACTTCGGTGGGTGTTTTCACGCCCATCGAACCGGCATTGACGCTAAACGGCGAGTCAGCCAGCAGTTGCTGATTGAACGGGGTATCGCCAAGCGTGGTGACGGCCAGAATATCGCGGTCAAACAGCGGGTTATTCTGCTCATCACCTTTCAGACCGAAGGCCACCTGAACGTGATTGACCGGCACACCGGTGGCTTTACCGGCGCGCGACGCGAGGTTTAGCAGCGTGTGGATTTCATCCGCCGTCGGCGTTTGCGGCAACAGCATCAGGGTGTCGGAGAAATCAGCCAGTTTGGAATACGGATATGACGCACCGACGAAATACGACAGGTTCGGTAACTGGGCGAAGTGATAGCTTCCGCTCAGGTCGATGAAGGATTTCGGATCGATACGGCTCTTGATGTTATCGCTGGTCAGAATGCTGCACGGCGCATCTTTTTTCGGCTTGATGTCGAAATAGAATTGCAACTGGTTATCACCGTAAATCAGGTATGGCGCGAGCTGAATGGTGTAGCGCTCCTGACGGCTGTCACCGCCGAGACGACGCCAGATGTTTTCCACCAGACCGACTTTGTTGACCGTCAGGCTGCGCAGATAGTTGCTGTTGATGGAGACATTAAGCTTCGAGTTATCTTCATCAATCCAGTTTTCCGTCGGGAACCGGTAATCGATGCGCACCGGAATATTGTGGCCATCCCACATAAATAAGTCCGGCGCGGCGCGGAACGCCACCTGAATACCGTCGTGATAAATCCCGTTGGAAATCAGTGAATCCTGATCTTTACCCGCCAGTTCACCCAGCGTGACCGGACGTGACGTATCTATCCAGCGCGGCGCGTCATACGGTTTGCTCGATGGAATAGTTTGCTGCGCGACATCCAGATGATCGGTATTGTTCGGCATGCCGCCATTGATCAGCCGGTATGCAGCCTGACGCAGTTCATTGTCGTCATTGCCGAGCACCAGCAGCAGTTTGTAGACCGGATTAATCGGGTTATCGATAATCTGAATGGATGCGCCGTTGCTTGGTGGCAGCGTCAGCGAACCAATTTTATCGCCAGGTCTGCCGAACAGAATGCCGTTTTGGTCGGGTAAATCATTCAGAATGACTGGGAAATCAACGCTGCGATAATCGGACAACATGCCGAGATAAGAAGAGACCATCGCCGCTGCGCTGACATCGCCGGGTTTCATTGACGCCGAGAAGCCCATGGTGATTTTGGACTCCTGCATTTGCAGGCCATCAAAGAACGGACGCGGGAAGTTACCCAGATTGCGGCCGATATTGAGCTGCTGACCTTCCAGACCAATGCTGGTGGTCGGCAAAATCGTGACCCAGTATTTATCCGACTGATCTTTCTCGCAGGTCATGGTGTTGCTGTCATGCACGCGAAAGCTCAGGTTGTTGCTGGACACCACCATCGCAGAAGGGATATCCAGATCGTAAACATCGCCGCCGTTGCTGCTCTGATTCAGCGGAAGATTACCCAGCGGCTGGCCGTTGAGCATCAGCTCGAGCGTGGTATCACGGGCAATCAGTGCCGGAGAAATTTTCAGAGCCAGAGAAAGATGGGCGTTAGTAACAACTTCGTCCGCAGGCAAGGTAAAGAGAATACCGGACTGCAACTGGCCGCCGCTGAGCGTCAGCCCGTTTGGCTGGCCCATTTCTGCCACGGTAATATTACTGGTGACCGGCTGAACCAGCGGGATCACCGGCGCTGACGCTGCCCCCGGATCGGTAACCGGAGCCACAGGTACGGAAAGTGAGCTGCTGTTGTTCACCGGCGTGGTATCGGCCTGCGGCAAGTCCGCGGAAGGTGCCGGAGTGGACGTTGCAGCATTGCTGGTGGGCGCGTTGTCTTCTGGCATCGGTGTCACCGGCGGCAGCCACGACGGCGCGGCAGGCAAACTGGTGGCAGGATCAACCGCCGGAGCAGGCGTTTCCTCCGCCTGCGTAAACGGCAGACTGCTGAACGTCAGCAACAAACCGGTGGTGATTTTCCTGAGCAGGGATGAGCCCGGCACAGCAGAGAAACGGCGCTTTACGGTCGGTTTACGTGGTCGGTTCATGCTGCTTCACTCTTGCTGGTGGCGTCAGCGGGTTTATTTTTAGCGCGGCGTTCTTTCCACGTGTTGTAGAACAATTCGAACACGCAACGGATGATGCTGAGCAATGACTTGAACGGGTTATCCGGCGGGTATTCTTCGCCAATCCAGGCATCCGCACGGCATAACACCACGCGCACCAGTTCACGACGTTTCGAGAGCGGCAGGTTTTCAAATTGCAGACGAATGCGCTCTTTGTTACCGCTCACCTGGCTGACCGGGAAACTTTCGGCGCCGGATGAAAGCTGGATCTCCACTTCTTCAATTTCTTCTTCGAGATAACGCGCATCCGGCGTGACCAGCTGTACGCCACCCATCGACATATCAATTGTGGTGGTGCGCAGCGAAATCCCGTTGGCGTAATGAATGATGGCCGGGATCGCCACATCAATACGGATGGTTTTACGCACCTGACGCGTTTCTTTTGCCACCGCAATCGCCGCCAGCAGGATCAGCACGCTGAAGCTGCCCCACGCCACGTTGAGTGCGATAACGTTGGGATCAATGGCAAAGTAATCGTGGAAGATGGCGCGCACCACGCCATAGCCGATGCCGATAATCATCAGAATGGCGACAATCAGGTGTGGTTTTACGATGTTGAAGTCAAAGAAGCCGACATCAAGCAAACCGCCTTTGTCCGTCACGTTGAACTTGCCGCGTTTGGGCGCGAACAGGGTCACAATCGTTGGCAGGATCAGGTGGAACGCCATGACGGTTTCATAAATTTCACCCCAGAAGGTGTAACGGAAACGGCCATTCATACGGGAGTTGATGTACAGCGACATCACCAGATGCGGCAGCGCGTAAGCGAAAATCAGGCTGGCGGATGAGGAAATAATGTTCAGGTTAAACAGCAGGAACGCCAGCGGGGCGGTCAGGAAGACCACGCGGGGTAAACCGAACTGGAAATGCAGCATGGCGTTCAGATAGCACAGACGTTGCTGCCATTTCAGACCACGGCCAAAAAGCGGATTATCGACGCGGAAAATCTGTGTCATGCCGCGCGCCCAGCGGGTACGCTGAATGACGTGCAGGCCGAGACGTTCCGTTGCCAGACCGGCAGCCAGCGGGATATCCAGAAACGCAGTGTTCCAGCCACGGCGCTGCATCTTCAGCGCGGAGTGGGCATCTTCGGTGACCGTTTCTACCGCAAACCCTCCCACTTCTTCCAGCGCTACGCGGCGGATAACCGCACAGGAGCCGCAGAAGAAGGTTGCGTTCCAGTTATCGTTACCTTGCTGAACCGGGCCGTAGAACAGCGCGCCTTCGTTGGGCATGGTGCGTCCGGCGGAAAGGTTACGTTCGAACGGGTCAGGCGAATAGAAATAGTGAGGCGTCTGAATAAGCGCCAGGCGCGGATCTTTCAGGAAGCTGCCGACGGTGGCCTGCAGGAACGCGCGGGTGGCTACGTGGTCACAGTCGAACACGCAAATCAGCTCGCCTTTGGTGAGTTTCATCGCATGGTTCAGGTTACCGGCTTTGGCGTGGGAGTTGTCGTTACGGGTGATATAACCGACACCGGCATCCGCCGAGAACACCGCAAATTCGTCGCGTTTACCGTCATCGAGGACGTAAATTTTGATTTTATCTTTTGGATAATCGATGCACTGCGCCGCCAGAACGGTATCGCGAACCACGTCGAGGCTTTCGTTATAAGAAGGAATATACACGTCGACGGTGGGCCACAAATTGGTGTCATCCGGCAACGGTTCGATAGTGCGTTTTAATGGCCAGGTGGTTTGCAGATAGCCCAGCAACAGAATCAGCCAGACATACAGTTCTGCGAGGAATAATCCAATCCCTAAAATGGCTTCAATCGTCGAATTAAAATGCAGCGTTTCCGTCGCACGCCAGTAAATATAACGAGTCGACATTATTATGGACATGATGACCATGACCACACTAATGCGGCGGCTTTTACTGATGCCGAGCAGGAATAACAGCCCGATGCTGATCAGGCCAAAAATGTACTGCTTCTGGCTGTCCATCGGAGTGATGATAATGACTGCTGCCACAGGCAACAGCAGAAGCAAAAGCAGGGAAAACAGGAATTTATTCATCGCTTTGGGGTCGCTGTTAACAGTGATAGTTAATAACTGCCAGATTTAGGCGCGGCGTGTAATTCACCATCACCAACTTTAATCCCTAAAATGGCGGCGACTTTTTTGCTGATCAGTTCAATATCAAATGCCGAAGCAGATACCGGACTGAAATCAATAATAGAGCGCTGCGAGGCATTGGCCTCTGGCACGCATTCATCCCTGTGGATTGTGCCTAATAACCTTTCGTTTAATCGCTGTTCAAAAAATTGTGTGACGTCGCGGCTTAAAGTCCGGCGGGTGTCACTTTGGTTAACAACGTAATATTCACCCTTCTTATTATTAAGAGGAGTGCCTATTAATTTGTTCTTTTCCATTAACGGCAATAAAGATAATGACGCGGTATCTGCCAGCATGACCACCACATGTAAATCGGCAATCGCCTGAACTGCTTTTAATGCCGGGCTCGGGCCCGGAGGAAAATCGGCGATAATAATTAAACCCGGATAATTTAAGACGGTATTTAATCCACGTTGTAAAAAATGCGGATCGGTCGCCAGCTGGTGTTCGAATTCCAGACGCTGGTCTTCGGTGACTTCGCCGTAAGGTAATACAAAGGTATTGGAACCCGCCTTGAGAATAAACTGGCTCCAGTCGGATTCATTACCTGAACCCGCTACAAAGCCGCGGGTATCGGAAATAGGCACACCGAAATGAAGGCGAAGGGCGTTCTGCACATCAAAATCGATGACCAGCACTTTGCTTCCGCTGCGGGCAAGCGAATAGGCCAGATTGGAGGCCACCGTGGTTTTTCCTACTCCACCTTTCGGTGAACAAACGCAAACTAACGGCATGAGGCAATCATCTCTAACAATGGTTGAAGCGGTGTGTCGCGATGTAAATAAGCGCTGGCAGGCTGCGGAGCCCGCTGTTTAAACATCTGTTTAAAGCGCTGGTTAACATCAGCAGACGACGGGGACGCAGGCATCACGGGCGCCGGACTGTGCACGGGCGCAGGGGGGTAAGCGGGCGCTGAATTTTGTACCGGCGGCTGGTGATACACCGTCGCGGCCGGTTGTTGTACTGGCTGAGATGCCTGAACCGGCGCGGGCTGAGCCGGAGCAGGCGCCGGAGATTTTGGCGCTTCAGGCATGGCTTTACGCAGCGAATCGAGTAAACCCGAACCGCTGTCAGGAATGACAGCCTGTGCATGCAGCGTCGGAGCCGTATGAACCGGCTGATGCTGTGCGGGCTGAACCGGTGCTGGCGCAGGTTTTGCTGCGGCAGGCGGCAGCGTTTCACGCAGGGCATCCAGCAAGCCAAAACCGGCAGCCGGAGGAGGCACTTCCGATGACAGCGGCGCGCTTTGCGCGTGCGTTACGGGCCGTTGTGCTGCCTGGTATTCAGGCACAGGCTGTGCAACAGATAGAGAAAACTCATCCGCAGAAATGGCTTGGGGAGTGGGTTGCGTCGAACGGCCGTTATCGAGGGGACCCGCAGGCTCTTCGCTGGCTGAGACTTGTTTAATCAGTGTCCATTGATTCATTGAACCGGTAATGGATTCACCGGTCGATTTTTCATTAAGCTCTTTATAATCAAGATTTTCCAACTTCGTCTTATCCATAAAACGTTTAATGTCGTCATATTTATTCATAAATCCTGCCCGGTAGGATTATATATTTCGGTGTTTTCTGGACGTCAAAACGACCCTGAATGGCCGCTAACAAAGAGTGTGAAAAAGTTTAATTTTTTTAAAGTTTTATGTGGGAATAAGACTTGTCTTAATATATCAGTTCTTTTACAGCATAGAGCGTTTTTTACAAAAAATAGGATTTTCCCGTATAAAAAGGTCACCTCTATAAATGATTGTCACAAAAGGCTTTTAGCATTTATTTGCTGCGTGTTTGTGTTAAAGCAGTTGAAATGTTCGTCTTTGATGTGATCAATAGCACACAAACTTCATCAGTTGCGCTGAAGTTAGTAGGTTCTTTTTTGAGTGATTTTCGATTACGTCCCGTAATGTATGTTTTTCGTAAGTGAATAGGCTCAACGATTAATTAGTGTAGAGGGCTTCTTTCAAACGTGTTGTTTTTTATAGTCAAAATATTGAGTTTGACGTGGTCTTTACCGGTTATCAGGTATACTGCGCATAAGTACCGTTCCTGATAAAGTGTGCGGGGAAAATCGTGTCTGCGGTGAATGGAGAATTAAGTTGCGGGTCAGGCGTTCATTAACGATCAAACAGATGGCGGCGGTATCAGGCATCGCTGTATTCACTATCTGTATCTTTATCGTCATCCAGCTGTTTCACTTTGTACAACAGCGGAGGGACGATTACGCCCAGCAACTTGAAAATATTGCACATTCTGTCCGTGAGCCGCTGTCGCAAGCCGTGCTGGATGTCGATCTGGAAGAAACTCAGGACATCCTGAATACGCTGCAACCGGTGGGCATTCTCAGTCGTGCCGATGTTGTGATGCCCAACCAAATCGCGGCGCTGCATACGCATTTCCCGCCTGGCCGCCCGGTACCGCAATGGGTTACCCGCGGGTTTAATTTACCGGTGACCATTTCAGTTCCTCTTTATTCTGCTGCCGCCAGCCCCAAAGCGCCTAAGCCTCTGGCCTTTTTAGTTCTTCAGGCCGATTCCTACCGCATGTATCAGTTTATCGTCAGCGCCCTGTCGACCATGCTGACAACTTATCTGCTGCTGGCGTTGATCCTGACGATTTCCCTGAGCTGGGTGATCAATCGTCTGATCGTTAAACCGCTGCGCACGATTGCCAGTGAACTGGAATCCCTGCCGGAAAGCGACATCCCTTATCACCAGCTGACACTGCCTGAACGTCATGAAGATGACGAAATCGGTATGCTGGTACGCAGCTACAACCGCAATCAGCAACAGCGTGAAAAGTTACCGCAAAATAGTGAAGGCGCGCTGCCGCGTTCCGAAACCGGTCTGAATAATGAAGAACAGTTCATACAGCATCTGCAACAACGGCTCAGTTCAGCGGAGTCGGAAAAAGGTTTCCACCTGCTGCTGATCGGCATCGAAAGCCTGCGCGATGACGGCCATGTCGATTGCCCGCTGATCTCTTCTGTTATGGAGGTGCTGCCAGAACACTGTCTGATGGCACGTCTGAGTTACAACGAATTTGCCCTGCTCGCGGGGGACATTGCGCGTCCCTTTATGGCGATGCGGCTGGCACGACAAATTATGGAACGCATTAACGCGCCGCAGGAAAGTCACGCGGGGAATATGTCGCTGCATCCGACGGGCAGTATCGGCATTGTTCAGCACACGGATGAATTCCCGGTGAGTGCGCAACAGATGATGTCTAACGCGCGTGCCGCCAGACTTTCCGCTTGTCAGCAGGGTAAAAATCAGATCCTGTTCTTTGAGCCGGAGCTGACAGAAAAGATTCAGAAACGCTTATTGCAGGAAAACGAAATTCTGCACGCCATGGAGCAAAGCGATTTCACGCTGTTTATCCAGCCGCAAATGAATATGAGATCCGGTGCTGTGGTCGGCGCAGAGGCTTTGCTGCGCCGTAAAATGGCCGACGGCAGCTACGGGCTGGAAAGTGATTTCATCGTGCTGGCCGAAGAAATTGGCGTGATGAGCCTGCTGGGTTACAAAATTCTTGAGCTCGGATGCCAGATACTCGCGGACTGGCAGCAGCGCGGTATCACGTTGCCCCTGTCGGTTAATCTTTCCGGTGTTCAGGTGCAGCAGCGTAATTTCCTGCCGGAGCTGCGCAGCCTGCTGAGCCGTTACAAAATCAATCCGGGACAGCTGGTTCTGGAAATTACCGAAACAGCGCGAATTGAAGATTTGGATCGCGCACTCGTGTTGCTGAGTGAATTACGCGCAGCGGGCGTATCGATTGAGCTGGATGATTTTGGCCTGGGTTATTCTGGTCTGGAATATCTCAACCGCCTGCGTTCTCTGCCGATTGATGTCATCAAAATCGACCGCAGCTTTGTCAGCGTTCTGCCTGAAGATGAAGTGATGGTGAACATTGTGGCCTCCATCGGGCGTGCAATGAATATCCAGCTGGTCGCCGAAGGCGTCGAAACCGAGGAGCAGCGTTTGTGGCTGCTGAATGCAAATATTCACCTCGGGCAGGGGTATCTATTCTCTCCGCCGCTTTCTAAAAAAGAATTCGAACGCAAATTCTGTCAGCGTTCCTGACTGCCCTGAATGGCAGGAAATTCCCTCCTGCCGGCTTTTTTCTGCCCCTCTTTAATTTCTTTACTTACTTAAATCCGCGCTGAATGGTTTCCGCTCTGGTTTTTAATGAGTCGTCATTGCGCAGAGAAACGAAATATTTCCATCATGTTGTGTTGATGTTACTTCAATGCACTCGCCTCATTATCTTTACTCTTAAAAAACCAAGGGCGATGCACTCACTTCAGGATGGGTATTCATGAAAAAATCACTCTTCAAGAGTCTGTATTTTCAGGTTCTTTTAGCAATTACTGTGGGCGTGCTGCTGGGGCATTTCTATCCGGATATCGGCGCGCAAATGAAACCGTTAGGTGATGGTTTTGTTAAGTTAATCAAAATGATCATCGCGCCGGTCATCTTCTGTACCGTCGTCACCGGTATCGCAGGCATGGAAAGCATGAAAGCGGTGGGGCGCACAGGGGCCATCGCGCTGCTCTATTTTGAAATCGTCAGTACTCTGGCGCTGATTATCGGACTGGTGATCGTTAACATCGTGCAGCCGGGCGCCGGGATGAATGTCGATCCCGCCGCGCTGGATGCCAAAGCTGTCGCGGTTTATGCCGAGCAGGCACAAAGCCAGGGCATCATTCCTTTCCTGCTCGATGTGATCCCATCGAGTGTGATTGGTGCGTTCGCCAGCGGTAATATTTTGCAGGTGCTGCTGTTTGCTGTGCTGTTTGGCTTTGCGCTGCACCGCATGGGCCACAAAGGCCAGCTGATTTTCAATGTGATTGAAAGCTTCTCCGGGGTCATTTTCGGCATCATCAATATGATTATGCGTCTGGCGCCTTTGGGGGCCTTCGGGGCGATGGCGTTCACTATCGGTAAATATGGCGTCGGTTCCCTGGTACAGCTCGGCCAGCTGATCCTGTGCTTCTACCTGACCTGTATTCTGTTCGTGGTGGTGGTGCTCGGGCTTATCGCGCGCTTCACCGGTTTCAGCATCTTCAAATTTGTGAATTACATAAAAGAAGAACTGTTGATCGTGCTCGGAACGTCGTCTTCTGAATCCGCACTGCCGCGTATGCTGGATAAAATGGAGCGTCTGGGGTGTAAAAAATCGGTGGTCGGTCTGGTTATCCCGACGGGTTATTCCTTCAATCTGGATGGCACCTCGATTTATCTGACCATGGCGGCGGTGTTTATCGCTCAGGCCACCAATACTCACATGGATATCTGGCATCAGATCACCCTGATTGTGGTGCTGTTGTTGTCTTCAAAAGGCGCAGCGGGCGTGACCGGCAGTGGCTTCATCGTGCTGGCGGCCACACTGTCAGCCGTTGGGCACTTGCCGGTTGCGGGTCTGGCGCTGATTCTGGGCATCGACCGGTTTATGTCTGAAGCGCGCGCGCTGACCAATTTAGTGGGTAACGGCGTTGCCACTATCGTGGTAGCAAAATGGTGCGATCAGCTCGATGAAGGGCAGTTAAAAGCGACATTAAACGGCCAGAAAGGTCTGACAGAGGCCGAGAAGTCCGCTTCAGGTTTCTGAAAAAGGCCTGAGAATGGCTGGAAATATTGTTAAACGTTTCTAAAACGCATCTTTTTAGTCTCAAACCCCCCTATAATCCACCGGTTACTTGATGTAACCGGTGGATTATCTTCATAATATGTTCCAGAACGCCGCATCCGGCGATCATTCCCAGAATATTTTTGATGACTGCGCGACTTTGCAGGAAAAGCGCGGTCTAACGAAGGGCTGTATTTTTCGTCCTTAAACTTACGCATTCAGTTCCTGTGGGCGAGTCAACTGACACCGGCAGGACAGCAAATTTAAAATTAGATTGTCATTACGTAGGGGTTCACATGCAGGGCACCAAAATCCGTTTACTCATTGGTGGATTGTTGCTGGCAGCAGCCGCAAGTCATGTGCAAGCTGAAGCATTACAGCCTGATCCTGCCTGGCAGCAGGGCAAGCTGAACAATGGATTTACCTGGCAGTTGCTGACCACCCCGCAACGCCCGAGCGATCGTATCGAATTACGCCTGGTGGTCCGCACCGGCTCGCTGGCAGAATCTGCCCAGCAATCGGGCTATGCCCATTTTCTTCCGCGTCTGGCACTGATGCACAGCGAAGGATTCAGCACGTCTCAGTTACAGTCTTTATGGCAGCAAAGTATTAATCCGCAGCGCCCGCTGCCACCGGCTGTCAGTTCTTACGACTTCACCATGTACAACCTGAGCCTGCCCAATAACCGTCCAGATCTTCTCAAGGATGCGCTGAACTGGCTGGCGAACACTGCCGGTAAAATCTCTGTCACACCGGCGCTGGTGAGTGCCGCGCGTCAGGAATCTCAGGATCCGGTGGGCTCGTTACCGCAAAATACGCAGGATGCCTGGTGGCGTGCGCGTATGGCGGGTTCGACGCTGGTCGGCCACAGTCCCGATCAGTTACCGACAAAACCCGTCAATATCGAAGCGTTAACGAAGTTCTATCATCAGTGGTATACCCCTGATGCGATGACGCTGTTTGTGGTCGGCAATGTCGATGGCCGTGGTCTGAGCGAACAAATCAACCGGACTTTCTCCGTTCTTAAGGGCAGCCGTCAGACGCCACAAACTTTGCCGACGCTGTCTGAAGTCACCACCAAGTCGATGACTGTGATGGATGAAAACCTGACTCAGGATCGTCTCTCATTAATGTGGGACAACGCCTGGCAGCCGATTCAGGATTCACAGGCGCTTTCCGCTTACTGGCGCAGTGATTTAGCCCGTGAGGCGCTGTTCTGGCATTTGCAGGAAGCTCTGAAAAGCGCTTTCGAATCGAAGAAAGATGCCACCACACCGGGCCCGGCGCTGGGCTTTGACTGCAACGTGCAGTATCAGCGCGCCCAGTGTGCTATCCGCATCGAAGCCCCGCAGGAGAAACTTGCGGAGCTGTTTAAGCGACTTTCCGAAGAGTTGCTGGTGGTACGTGATAAAGGCATTTCACAGGCTGAGTTTGATGCGCTGATTGCGCAGAAAAACGATCAACTGAGCAAGCTCTTCGCGACCTATGCGCGTACCGATACGGATGTGCTGATGAGCCAGCGTTTACGCTCTCAGCAGAACGGCGTCGTGGATATCGCACCTGAGCAATACCAGCAGTTGCGTCAGCAGTTCCTTTCCACGCTGACGTTGCCGGTACTGAATCAGGAGCTGAAACAGCAGCTTTCCCGTGAACCCGCCATGCTGATTGCACAACCGAAAGGCGAGCCTGAACTGAATGCCGGTGAACTGCGGGCTGTGTATGACAAAGTGATGGCCCCGGCGGAGGCAGCTCCGTCTGCGGATGCCCCGGTCACGGATGCGCCAGCGGCATCGGCGGCGACGAGTGCGCAATAAGGTTTATGGCAGGCAGTTAAGTAAAAGTTCGGTCTGCTCCCTCCCATGCAAAGGGGAGGGTTGGGGTGGGGTATTAAAGTCAAATCAGGCAGTTAAATTGTGCTTTGACAGTTGTTTAGGTTTGTAAAACCCCCTCCCAACCTCCCCCTTCGCAGGGGGAGGAGTAAAACCAAAGCGAATACAACCCGGTCTGCTCCCTCACTTTCTCAGGGAGGAGCAACGATTATACGTGCTTGGGCATAAACTCCATCGGGATGATCGCCCCGCGATGCTGGATAACGGTGCTTGCCGTTTCATGTCCGCGAACCGCTGCTTCCACTGCGCTGCCGCCGGTGAGCCTCACGGCTAAATATCCGGCGCTGAAGGAATCGCCTGCTGCGGTCGTATCAATCACTTTCTCTTTCGGCAATTTCACCGCTGGCACATCATGCTGCTCGCCTTCGGCGCTGGACACGATGCAGCTGTCGGCTCCGCGTTTCACCACCACTTCGCTGACGCCCAGCGCATGAGTGCGCGCAATCACTTCGTCATACGGTTTCTGGCCCCACAACATGTCTTCGTCGTCGAGCGTCAGGAAGGCGATATCCGTGCAGGAAAGCATCGCGTTGTAGGCGGACTGCGTCTGTTCTTTGCTGGCCCACAGACGCGGACGGTAGTTGTTGTCAAAAATGACTTTGCCACCGCGTGAACGGCAGGCTTTTAGCAGGGTCATCAGGCGGTCGCGACTTTCATCGTTAAGGATCGCCAGACTAATACCGCTCAGGTACAGATAGTCGAACTCTGCCAGCTTCTGGCAAATCTCTTCGGATTGCGGGCTGTCGAGCCAGTAACGTGCGGCAGCATCATTGCGCCAGTAGTAAAAAGTGCGCTCGCCGGTGGCGTCGGTTTCAATCACATAAAGACCGGGCAGTTTGTTTTCCAGACGCTGAGTCAGATTCGTGTTCACGCCTTCTTCCTGCCACGCCTGCAACATCTCATTACTGAAGCTGTCGGTACCGAGCGCGGTAACGTAATGCACGTTCAGCGCATCAGAGGAAACCTGACGGGAGATATAAACAGACGTATTGAGTGTGTCGCCACCAAAACCGCGGTGCAGGGCATCGCCTTTCTGAGATAGTTCGATCATGCATTCGCCGATAACGGCAATGTTTTTGCGGGTCATTGTACCTGGCCTATGTCTGAAGCATTAAAACGAAAGGAAAGAAAAGACTGTCATTATTGCGCTCTAGTCTCTTCATAAGAATGCGGTCAGTCAAACAAATTAAAACGAGGTTTTATTTTTTGTGCGGAAGATAGAAAAAAGAAGAAAAAGCGAAACAAAAACGAAGGGGAAAGTGGAAGCAGCAGCACTTCCACCTGAGGATGTTACTGACTTTCCTGACGCAGTTCAGTCACCGGACGGCCCCCCAGACCCCAGTTATCAGTATCGACCTCATCAATAATGACGAAAGTGCTGGCCGGGTTCTTGCCCAGCGTATCCACCAGCAGCTGGGTCACACCGGCAATCAGGGCTTTCTTCTGTTCTGCCGTCGCGCCCTCACGGGTGATTTTGATATTTACGTAAGGCATTTTTCTCTCCGGATTGTGAATAAGACGTTAGTTAAATGTTTCATCCTTCCCAATGTAGAGCCTGCCCAAAGGAACTTCCAGCCCGGTTTTCGGGTTATTTATGCGCAAATCTTGCAGAGAAATGCGGAGTGATTAAAGTTTCTGCGCGCTACGCCGATAGATAACTCTACTAATGAAAGCCAGGAAACCGGGCTACTTTGCCGCTATGAAACGCCGTGCTTCCCTGAAGTCCGGTTTGTTGACATGGGACCCATTGTAGTCACGCAACACATGTTGCCGCATGTCACCTGATGATCTGATTCTTATTCATGACGGCAGAAAAATATGATAACTAAGATGATGTTAGGGCTGATTACGCCTTCTTTTACCGCGATTGAACGCGTAAAAGCACAGTCTTACTGGCGTCAGTGTCAGAGAGTGTACCGTTTTCAGCCTATTTATCGCACGACAGGAAAACTGTTGGGGATTGAATTGCTGACCGGGGTTTTCCACCCTGCGAATCCGCACAAATTTATTTCGCCTGAAGAATATTTCGTTGCGATAGCCGTGGGTAAGCGTCTGCAAATTGTGCAGGAGCAACTCGACTTGTTACAGCGCTGGCAAAGTCTGTTTATCGACCATGAGTTACTGGCTTCTATTAACGTCGATGGTCAGGTGCTGGAAATGTTGCAGTCTGACACAGCGCTGCGTGCGCAAATCAGCGCGATGCCTTATGTGCGTTTTGAACTGGTCGAAAGTGCTGAACACGCACTGAGCATTCCGTTGTCGCAAATTGAGCAATCTGATCGTTTATGGCTCGACGATTTTGGGCAGGGGATCGCTAACTTTTCTTCTTTCACCACCTGGCATTACGAATACATCAAAATCGCCCGCGATTTGTTTATTCTTTTGGGACAGAGCGAAGAGGGCTCGCGCCTGTTTTACACGCTGGTGACGCTGATGAACCGCTACAGCAAAGGCGTGATCATCGAAGGGGTTGAAACTGCTACGGAATGGGCGATGGTGTGTAATTCCGATGCGCTCGCCGCCCAGGGGTATTATCTGGCGCGTCCGGCGACGTTCGACAATCTCGATAACCTGCCAATACATTTCAAAGGATAATGGATCACACCTTATCCGCTGAGGTGAAGTCTCAAATTGCCCGGTGCGCAGAAGTGGTGTGATCCCTCGTTATTTTATTGATTTATATAATTTTATAGTCAACATTCCTGCTTTTTTTACCTCCTTTACCCATGCCGTTTCCGGCAAGCTGCGACGAATTCAACTATGGTTAAACTCTGGGATTCGTTAACTGTCTGAAAGGAACAGCTTTATGACGCGCACAGGTAAAGTGATCTCCTGGATTGTGGGCATCATTGTCATTCTGTTGATCGCTATCGTGATTTTTATCGCGACCTTCGACTGGAACCGCCTCAAACCAACCATCAATCAAAAGGTCAGCACTGAACTGAACCGAACTTTCGCCATTCGCGGCAATTTAGGCGTGGACTGGTCGCGTCAGAAAGACGAGGCGGGCTGGCGTGCGTGGGTCCCCTGGCCGCACATTCATGCCGAGAATATTGTGCTCGGCAACCCTTCAGACGTTCAAACCGGCGAAAAAGACGCGCAGATAGTGAAACTTGCCCGCGTGGACGCCAGTATTGCTCCACTCGCGTTGCTGCATAAAGAAGTGCTGATCCCACGTATCTGGCTGAAACAGCCGGATGCGTCGCTGCTGCGCCTGGATAACGGCAAAAACAACTGGACGTTCAATCTCGCCAACAGCGACACCAAAGATCCGGCGCAGCCACCCTCTGCCTGGTCATTTACCCTCAATGACATCGTGTTTGACCGCGGACAAATCGATTATAAAGACGCGAAGCTGAAAGCCGATTTCCGCGCCGTGATTGATCCGCTGGGCAAACCGCTGCCGTTTACCGAAGTGGTTGGCGATAAAAAAGACGCGCCGAAAACCAAAACTCCTCCGTACGTTTTTGGCTGGAAAGTCGACGGAAAATATAACGGCGAATCGCTCTCTGGCAGCGGTAAAATCGGCGGCATGCTGGCGCTCAAAGACCCTGATGCGCTGTTCCCGTTACAGGCCGACGTACGCTCCGGTAATACGCGGGTGGCGGTAGCCGGTACCTTGCAGGATGCAATGAACCTCGGCGGTCTGGATTTACGCCTGAAATTCTCCGGTCAGACGCTGTCTGATTTATACGGTCTGACCGGCGTACTGTTGCCGCAAACTCCGCCATATTCTACTGATGGCCATTTATCGGCGACGTTGCACGGTAAAGACGGCGCAATATACCGTTATCAGAACTTTAACGGCGAAATTGGCGACAGCGATATTCACGGTTCACTGACCTATCAGGCCAGCAAACCACGGCCTAAACTGACCGGTGATGTGGTATCCAAACAGCTGCGTTTTGCCGATCTCGCGCCGCTGATTGGTGCGGATTCCAACAAAGATAAAGCCAAGCGTGGGGAAACTACCCGTCAGCCTTCCGATAAAGTGCTGCCGGTGGAGAAATTCGATACCAAGAGCTGGCGCGTAATGGATGCCGATGTGAAATTCAGCGCCAAACGCATCGAACACGGTAAATCTCTGCCGCTGAGCGATTTGAGTACGCACCTGAAACTGACCGACGGGGAAATCCTGCTCGATCCCCTGCGTTTCGGTGTGGCGGGCGGTAACCTGAATTCCACTATCCGTCTGGAAGGGGATAAATCGCCGATGCAGGCACGTGCCGACATCCACGCACGCCATCTGAAACTGAAACAGTTGTTGCCCAGTGTCCAGTCGATGGAACGCAGTCTGGGTGATCTGAACGGCGATGCCACGCTGACCGGTACCGGTAATTCTGTCGCAGCACTTCTTGGCACCAGCAACGGTGACATGAAAATCCTCATCAACGACGGCGTGATCAGCCGCGGGCTGATGGAGCTGGCAGGGCTGAATGTCGGTAACTACGTGGTCAGCAAACTGTTTGGCGATGACGAAGTAGCGATCAACTGTGCGGCCGCCAACGTCAACGTGAAGAACGGGCTGGTGACGCCAAGGCTGTTTGTGTTCGATACCGAAAATGCGGTCATTAACATCACCGGTAACACCAATATGGCGACCGAGCGGCTTGATTTGTCGATCAACCCGGAAAGTAAGGGCGTGCGTATCCTGACCTTGCGTTCACCGCTGTATGTTCGCGGCACCTATAAAAATCCGGATGCCGGTGTGAAACCGGGGCCGCTGATCGCCCGTGGTGCCGCCGCCGTTGCGCTCGGCGCTGTAGTGGCTCCGGCCGCTGCCTTACTCGCCCTGATTTCCCCAAGCGACAATGAAGAAAATCAGTGCGGCCCGATATTGCAGCAGATGAAAGAGAAGTAACAGGAGTTAAGTTGCCATATTGGCAACCTGGCGATGCGATATTATGCTGTTGCCAGGTTGTCAACTTTTGGAAGAATGCATCTGATTACAATGAGATCATTAGCCGAAGCCGCTTTGCGATTTCCGCGCTATTTATTGGATAGACGTCGGCACCGGATCCAGAACCGCACACTTGTGGTCCTGGATTTCCTCGGTTGAGGCGTTATTGAGTTTCAGTAAATCACGCTCGCTGGCGAGCAGCAGGAAGTCGCCGCCAGGCAAACTGACCATCGCCATGCCGAAATGCCCCATCTTCTTATCTGCTTCAGGCACGCCTTCGGCCAGAATACGGAAAGCACCTTTCTCATTCAGCTCAGATTGTGTCACTTTGCGCGCCAGATAAGTGTGCCCGAGCAGCTTATCCGGCAGTGCCTGCCAGTTGTATCCCATCTGGGCACCGTCTTTACTCAGCGTGGTTTTCACCTGCGGGAGAAGGCAGGAAATATGGATATGCAGCTGATTTTGCGAGCGGCCGTATTGCGAATTAATCGCCAGCGAGACATTGCTGTCATCAATCGGCTTACCGTATTTATCCGCCATAAAATGCCGCGCATTCCATGCCTGACTGAAAAAGTTAGGGGTGGCGGGTTCCAGCAGGGCCGGGCTTTCCATGCCGGTGATCCGCGCGGTCGGCATCAGCAGATATTGCAGCGGACCGTTCAGGTCTTTCAGCACCACAAAACCTTGCTGTTCATCGACCTGCGCGCAGGGATCGGGTTTGCCCGTGCTTTGCTGATTTGGCACGCATTTCTTGCTGATGATGTTCCACAGGGCGTTGGGATTTGAAGTGTGTGGCCAGAAATACCAGAAGGCCGCAGCAATAACGATAAGCAGGATCAGGACGGGCAGGATAAGTCGTCGTAAGCGCATAAGAAACCTTCGCTGAAGGCACCGTGCCGGGCGCGTACCGGGCACGGTGTCGGGTCAGTTACAGTGACTGATGGGCGGTTTCTTTGGACAACAGCAGCGCGATCAGTGTCAGCGTTGCCATCGAGGCCAGATACACGCCCACGTAGAACAACCCGTAATGAGTTGCCAGCCAGGTGGCGATATACGGCGCGACGGACGCACCCAGTATCGAAGACACATTATAGGAGAAGGATGCGCCGGTATAGCGGACTTCTGTCGGGAAAAGTTCCGGCAACAGCGCGCCCATCGGACCGAAAGTCAGCCCCATCACCATAAATCCGCACAGCAGGAATACCATCACCAGCGCCTGAGAACCGGCACCCAGAATAGTCGGGAAGCACAGCGCGAAGACAATCATCAGCAGCGTAATGCAAATCATAGTTTTGCGACGGCCAAACTTATCTGCCAGCTGACCGGCAACCGGCACCATCACGCCGAAACCGATCACGCCTAACATCAGCATCAGCAGGAATTCGTTACGCGGAATGCCCAGACCGACCGGCTGTGCGGCTGTGCCGTAGCCCAGGGAATAGACGGTCATGATATAGAACAACGTGTAAGTCGCGACCATGATGAAAGTACCCAGCAGCGTCGCTTTTTTGTATTTGGTGAACAGCGTGCCGATTGGCACTTTCACCTGTTTGCCGGCTTGAGCGATTTTGGCGAACACAGGCGTTTCGTGCAGGGAAACACGCACGTACAGACCGACAATCACCAGCACCGCAGAAAGCAGGAACGGCACACGCCAGCCCCAGGCAATAAACTGTTCGTCGGTCAGCAGCCACGACAGCAGCAGGAACATGCCGTTGGCGAAGAAGAAGCCAATCGGCGCGCCGAGCTGCGGGAAAGATCCGTACAGGGCACGTTTTTTCGCCGGTGCGTTCTCGGTGGCGAGTAATGCCGCGCCGCCCCATTCACCGCCCAGCCCCAGACCCTGACCAAAACGCGCTAATGCCAGCAGCAACGGCGCGAAGACGCCAATGGTGGCGTAGGTCGGCAGCAGGCCGATGACTACGGTAGATACGCCCATCGTCAGCAAAGAGGCTACGAGGGTGACTTTACGCCCGACGCGGTCACCGAAGTGACCGAACAGTGCGGAACCGATCGGACGTGCAATAAAAGCGATGGCGAAAGTGGCGAGAGACTGCAGCGTGGCGGCAGTCGGATCACCCTGCGGGAAGAAAATGTGCGGGAAAACAATTACCGCGGCCGTGGCGTAAATATAAAAGTCGAAGAATTCGATGGCCGTACCGATTAGCGATGCCACGATGACTTTGCCGCGGGAGTTCTGACTCACCAGGTTGGCGTCAGCTTCTAATTCTGGAGTGATAGTGGCTTGCATAAGTGTTTCTTATTTGTAATGAGTGGGAGGGATCTAATGTAAATAAATGTATATCGAAAAGGCATCTTATGCAGAGCAGGGCGGTATTTCAACGCAGCGAAAGCCCTGAAAAACGACGGGTAAAGCCGGAACGGGGGAAAGTTTTAACGGGGCGGGATTTCACCAATCATAAGTTTGTCGAATAGATAAAAAGCAGAGTAACTGACTGCAAAACCGCGAAATAAAAGTGCGGCCTCAGTCAGTTATTCTGGTTTTAGCAATGGTGTAATACCTTAAATGGCATAATTCACTGCTTATCCGGCTTGTTATCAGAACTAACGGCGGTTATATGCATTTCATCTGGCACGATGAGGTTGTCAGGTGTGTATTCGCTGTCGTTTTCCGTGGCGGTTTTCTCATTTTTGCCTGCCTTGTGACGCGGATCCGGCATCTTCGGGTCATCTTTGTATTTCGCGGTGGCAATCCACGCGGCGACAAACAACGTCAGACGGGCGAAGAAATAGAAGAACGCCATCAGCCCGATCACCGAACCAAACGCCGCGCCGGAAGGCGAAGTCGCCAGTTTCGGCAGCGTCATGGTCATCACGAATTTGATCACCTCAAAGCCAATCGCCGCCAGCAATGTGCCACGCAGCAGCGCTTTTTTGCGTGGTTTGTGGCGCGGCAGCATCCAGAAAATCCACAGGAACAGCAGATAATTGGCGGCAATAGAAATCACCAGCGTGATGCTGGTCATCACCGGACGCAGCCAGTCGATGCCGCCAAGACCCAGGGCATCGACAATGGTTTTTTGCGCGGCACCGGCAATGGAGGTCAGCGACAGCGTGATAATCAGCGCCAGCACCAGCCCGGTCAGGGAGATAAAATCACGGATGTAACGGCGGTAAATCTTCTCCTGATCTTGCGGATTCCGTTCCCACACATCGCGCGATTGTGCGCGGATCGCCTCACGCAAATTCCCCATCCAGCTGATACCGGAATAGAGCGCAATCAGCAAACCGGATATTCCCACCGCAGTACGCTGCTGAATGGCGGTATTTACGGTATTTTTGAGTGTATTCGCCAGATTCGGGTCGCTGATGCTGTTCACTATTTTATTAATCAGCTCCGCCAGCAGGTCGGGATTTGAGGCCAGCACAAAACCCACAGCGGCGAAGGACACCATCAGGATCGGGATCAGTGACAGGAAGGAAAAGTAGGTGATTGCCGCGCCAAACTGGCTGCCCAGGCGGTCGTTAAAGCGTTCCGTCGTCCGCAGCAGGTGTGCGACCCAGCCCCAGGACTGAACGTATTCCACCAGCCGTGAAAATCTGCCGATGTTTTTATCCACCATTAAATTGCCGGTTTTGATATTAATCAGCGGCTCGGATTTTTCCTGAGTATTCGTTTCTTGTTTAGAAGTGATGGGCATTGATCCATGTTGTCCTTAAAATTTCATCCAGCCTCAAGTATAGACCCCTGAGCGGTGAGGGATATGCCAGAGGCGTCCTAAAGGTCAGGCAATGAACGTTTGGGTAAGATCCGTCAGCCAGTCCATAAACACTTTTACGCGGCGGGAAAGATTCAGCCGGTGCGGATACACCAGCGTCACCGGCATCGGCGGTGCGCGAAACTGCGGCAGAATACTCACCAGCTGACCGCTCGCCAGCGAATCACGCACACCCAGCAGTGGCGCCTGAATGATCCCCAGTCCGGCCAGACAGGCCGACACATAGGTTTCGGTGCTGTTGACTGTCACCGCGCCACCGCTTTTAACGGTTTTCACCTGTTTGCCGTCGAGATATTCAAAGGCCGACGTGTGGCTGCCGAGGGTTTGTTCGTAATGCACCATCGCGTGCTGGGCCAGCTGGTCAGGGTGATCCGGCGTACCATAGCGGCGCAGGTAGCCGGGGCTGGCGCAGTTCACCACGCTGAGTTGTCCGAGCGGGCGGGCGATGAGCCCGGAATCTTTCAGCACCCCGGAGCGGATCACGCAGTCGAAGCCTTCGCGCACCACATCCACCCGGTGATCGGTACAACTCAGCTCTATTTCCAGCGCCGGATAACGGTTAAGGAATTCAGCCAGACGCGGTAAAACCAGATGCGTCGCCATACCGGTGGACATATCGACCCGCAACCGTCCGCTGACGCTGGCAGGATTAGACTGAAACATCGACTCCAGTTCTTCCATGTTTGCCAGCAGCTCTTTGCAGCGCTGATAAAACAGCTGCCCGTCCTGCGTCAGCTGCACACGGCGCGTGGAACGGTGCAGCAGGCGTGCTGACATGCGCGTTTCCAGCTGCTGCACCAGTCGGGACACACTGCCTTTGGGTAGACCGAGACTTTCAGCCGCACGGGTAAAATTACTCAGCTCTGCCACACGTACGAAAACCTGCATTGATTGAATTTTATCCACATTTCGCCTGATTGTTGTTGGAGATGAGACAGTGAAACTCATTATGAACCATTTATCGCGCTGTCGTAATCCAATAGGCTATGTTTCAACCAGTGTCGTCGTGACATAAAGCCAAAGAGGTCTGAAATGAATCGTAAAATCGCTATTGTGACCGGCGGAAGCCGTGGATTAGGCAAGAATGCCATTGAAAAGCTGGCAAAAAATAACGTTGATATCATTTTGACATACCACAGCCAGGCGCAAGCAGCGCAGGCGGTGGTGCAATCTGTCGAAGCGCTGGGCGGTAAAGCCGTTGCATTGCAGCTGAACGCCGGGGAGTCTGGCAGCTTTGATACTTTCGTGGCGCAGGTGAAAACCCAGCTGCAACAGGTCTGGCAGCGCGATACTTTTGATTTTCTGGTCAACAATGCCGGTATTGGTCTTCACGAATCTTTTGCCACTACTACCGAAGATCAGTTTGATCTGATGATGAATGTCCACCTGAAAGGGCCGTTCTTCCTGACTCAAAAACTGCTGCCGCTGATCAGTGATGGCGGCCGCATTCTGAACGTCTCCAGCGGACTGGCACGTTTCGCCCTGCCGGGCTCTTCGGCTTACGCCATCATGAAAGGCGCAGTTGAAGTGCTGACCCGCTATCAGGCAAAAGAGCTGGGTGCGCGCGGCATCACCGTTAACGTACTGGCACCGGGAGCGATTGAAACCGATTTTAGCGGCGGTATGGTGCGTGATAACCCGGAAGTGAACAAAATTGTCTCCGGGAACACGGCTCTGGGACGTGCCGGTCTGCCGGACGATATTGGCGGGATGGTGGCGATGATGCTCAGTGATGAAGCAGGCTGGATGACCGCCCAGCGTGTGGAAGCGTCAGGCGGTATGTTCATCTAAAACTTAATCGTGCTGGAAACGCTTCGCTTTCATATGCTGCTGTTTTTCCAGCTCGAAAATCGCCCGTTGCAGGTCGCGTTCCTGCGCGGGCGATAAATGCGGAAACCTAAAACTCAGCCGCTGCGTGCTGACAGTTTCGCCTTTATTGCTCACCGATTTTCGCGCCATCGCGCCGATATACTGCAAATCGACTTTGAATTTCCCAAGTTCAGCCAGTTCAATCAGGGAATCTTTCAGCACCGCGCCTGAATTGATTTCCGGCGGCGTCATGCCGTCAATCTCCAGCCCCAGCCCGCCAAGGGAAATATCCCTGACCCGATAAGCAAAGTCAGTGGTATCAGGCAGTTTTCCACTGCAACGGTAATCCGGCAGCCACGGCACATTCACGCGGAAATACTCACGACGCTGAATGGAATACAAAACCGGCGGGATATCGCAGGTAAACGTCGGCAGCCCTTCGTAAGTCACCTGACGCACTTTACTGCATGAGAACTCGACTTTTGCACCGGTAGGCTCCGCCACAAAACTCAGTGATTCTGCTTCCATCGCCAGACCGTTTTCGTAATCTGAGCTGCCCAGATCGAATAAGAACTGATGATCGTCGGAATTCACATCCAGAATTTTGCTGATAAATTGCCCGCGGGAATGGCTGACCATGACCAGCGTCTGGTTCTTCTTTAAGTCACGCAGAACGGACAAGATTGCCAGCGTGTTCCGCTTAGCAAACGACTCTTTAGATACTTCGCTCACCTGCCACACCTCATAAGAAATAAATGCAAATTGATGGCGCAGCCGTTGACGTGTAAGGCGCCCAATACGGTTTATCGGCCACTCAGAACAAAACTTTATTGTGTAATAACGGGTATTTTGATGCTCCCAAAGGGAAATTCAGGGCGGCGGGCACGTCATGTGCGCTTCCCTGTCTTTATATATAGGCTATCTTTCACACTCCTGAAGGCTATTTTCCTGCCTGTCCAACCCAGACTTTCATGGATTCCTGTACGGTGTTGTATTAATCCAGACAGAACGACGAGTGTTTGAATTAACCCTTCCCGCTTTGCCGACAAAATATTTTTCACTTTCCACCGAATAAAAACCGGGGTTCGGGTGTTTACCTTATATCGAACACTTAGGGACACTGTTTTTTATGCAAACCTCATCTCCAGTTCTTCGCAGCCGTTATGACGGGCTGACTATTTTGCTGCACTGGCTGACGGCGCTGGCCGTGATTTTCCTGTTTGCCAGCGCGCATATCTGGGAAATTCTCGAACGCGGCACGCCGCTGCGCAAAGGGCTGCAATCGGTGCATATCTCGGTCGGCATTTTGCTGGCGGCGATTATCATCGGTCGTCTTTTGTGGCGGTTGTTTACCGTCAGCACCGGTCGCAGCAAACAGCAACCGGTCGCCATGCCGACGCTGATGAAAGCCGCCGCACATCTGACCCACCTGGCGCTCTATTTATTGCTGGTTGCGCAAATCATTCTGGGCTTTCTGTTCCGCTGGTCGCAGGCGGAGCCGTTCTATTTCTTCGGCTTATTCCCTATTCCCGACGTATTTAATTTCGACAGCATCATGACCAAAACTTTCGGCTCGCTGCATAACAACGTTGCCTGGGCGCTGATAATTGTGGCTGGCGTGCATGCGCTTGCGGCGCTTTTCCACCATTACGTTCTCCGCGACGGCATTTTGCGCCGCATGTTACCGGGCAGCGAAGGCCGCCCGTAAGTCATCAGTCAATCCCTACAGGACATCATCATGAAGACAAAAACGGTAATAAAGGCGCTGTCAGTTGTGTGTCTGGCTGGCAATCTGCTGTGGTTCAGCGCCGCAGCTAACGCCATGGGCGACGATTCGGATGCGAAGAAAACGCCGGACTGCCCGAAAGGACAAATCTATGACAGCAAAACCAAAAGCTGCATGGTGGATAAGGGCAGCATGATTTCCGATCAGGATAAAACCCAGTACGCCTACCACCTGGCGAAAACCGGCCGATATCAGGAAGCGCTGACCGTGCTGGATACGCTCAAAGATCAGAACACCAAAGAGGCCTGGAATTACCGGGGTTACGCCACGCGTAAACTCGGGCGTACCGATGAAGGCATCGGCTATTATCAGAAGTCGATTGCGATTGACGCCAATTACGCCAAAGTCCGGGAATATCTCGGCGAGGCTTATATGATTAAAGGGCGTCCTGATCTCGCCAAAGCCCAGCTGTCGACCATCAAAGGCTTATGCGGCACCGGCTGCGAAGAGTACCGCGACCTGAGCGCCGCTATCGACGGTCATCCGGAATCCTGAATACGGAGAAACGATAAATCTTACCCGCAGACTTACGTTCTGAACTGAGCCAGTACCTGTCACGTTTGTGGCGCTACGCGATGGTGTTATCGCGAAAGCACGATGTGGCAGACGATCTGGTGCAATCCACCTGCGTGCGGGCGCTGGAACGCTGCGCGCAGGTGGCCGACAGCACCGGCGTGGATCGCTGGCTCTTTTCAATTCTGCACTCGATATGGGTTAACGAACTCAGGGCGCAGCACGTCCGTCAGGGCCAGGGATTTGTCGATGTCGGGGAAATGGAGTCACCTGCCGATACGCTGTCTTTCGAAGAACGTCACTGGCATACGCAGGTGATGCAGCGGGTGAACCGCTTGCCGGAGGCCCAGCGCAACGCGGTGTTTCTGGTTTACGTCGAAGGTTTTACCTATCAGGAGGCGGCAATGACGCTTTGTGTGCCTGCGGGCACCATCATGAGCCGTCTGGCGGCCGCACGGCTGACGCTGGCAAAAGACGCCGGTGCCGCCACACAACCGCAGCAGGGAGAGAATAAATGACCCGTGAAATCCCGTCTGCGCCTTATTCCGATGAAACGCTGGTCGCTTATCTCGACAATCAGTTAAGCGAACCGCAGCGCGCAAAACTTGAAGCGCAACTGGCGCAGGATGACGTGCTGGCGCAGCGTCTGGCACAGATGTCGCGCAGCAATTTACCGTTCCACGACGCTTTTGGCGCGATGTTGCAGGATGCGCCGGTGGCGAAATTACAGGCTGCGCTGGATGCCATTCCTGACGTTCCGGCTGCCGGTTCGCGCCGTTTCAGTCGTCGCGCACTGCTCGCTGCATCGGTCAGTTTTCTGGCTGTCGGGCTGCTGGCCGGGCGCTATTCCACGCTTTTTGCAGCCGACGATGGCTGGCGTGCCCGCGTGGCGGATTACATGTCGCTGTATACCGCGCAGACGCTGGCGGACGTTTACGACTCTGCCGGACAGCAGCAAATCCAGCTTTCACGGGTGCGGAATGCCTTAGGAATTGCGTTAAACCCGGCGGGGCTGGCGGTACAGGGGGCGAGCCTGAAAGATGCACGGATGCTGCATTATGACGATTACGATATCGCGCAAATCACCTATCTCGACCGGAAATATGGCCCGATGGCGTTATGTATTACGCGCAGCGAACATCGCGGGACGACCGCGCAGGAAAGTGAAATCCGCCGGGGGATGAACGTGGTTTACTGGCGTCACGCCGGTTACAACTTCATGCTGATCGGCCACAGTCCTGCCAGCGAAATGGCCGCGCACGCCATGGCGTTGCAGGCTAACATCCGGCAGGTAGTTTCGTAACGGAACTAACTTATGTAATTATTTAAAGTATTAAACAATTTTTAATCGACGTAACCACAATGTTAAATTGTTTACGAAATCTCGATAATATGAGTATTCGTTAACATTTATGTGGTTGATTTGTCGTTCTGCGCCGCTGTTTCGTTGCTCCCCATTATTGTCCTTTCATACTCTGTGGAAATAATCGCTTATTTCCCGCTCACCGGGTTGTTGATTTCGTTTATCCAGGGAATTTTGGATAGCTTTCACCTGCAAAACTAAAACTAAACATTCAGAGAAACAGACGTCATGAGAAAGATACTTGCCATGATCTTCTGCCTTAACGTGGTGGCCTTCAGCCAGTCCGTACGGGCAGAAGATGAAAAGCCCGTTGATGTGTTACTGATCGGCGGCGGCATTATGAGCGCGACGCTGGGGACATACCTTCAGGAATTAGAACCAGACTGGTCAATCGACATGGTTGAGCGCCTCGACGGCGTGGCGCTGGAAAGCTCCAACGGCTGGAATAACGCCGGTACCGGCCACTCTGCGCTGGCAGAAATGAACTACACGCCGGAAAAAGCCGACGGCAGCATCGATATTTCCAAAGCGGTCGAAATCAACGAATCCTTCCAGATTTCCCGTCAGTTCTGGACTTATCAGGTTGAGAACGGTGTGCTGCACAATCCGCGCTCCTTCATCAACAGCACGCCGCACATGAGTTTTGTGTGGGGCGATGACAACATCAATTTCCTGCGTAAACGTTTTGCGGCGCTTGGGCAAAGCACGCTGTTCCGCGGCATGGAATATTCAGAAGACCCGGCGCAAATCAAACAGTGGATCCCGCTGGTGATGGAAGGGCGTGATCCGGCGCAGAAAGTTGCCGCGACCCGTATTCCGATCGGTACCGACGTGAACTTCGGCGAAATCACCCGCCAGCTGGTGGCCTCCCTGCAAAAGAAACCTAATTTTGCCCTGAGTCTCGGCCATGAGGTCCGCGACATTAAACGTAATCCTGATAACACCTGGAACGTGACCGTCGCTGACCTGCAGAACGGCAGCAAAGAAAGCGTCATCAAAGCGAAATTCGTGTTTATCGGCGCAGGCGGCGCTTCACTGACGTTGCTGCAAAAATCCGGTATCCCGGAAGCGGATAACTACGGCGGCTTCCCGGTCGGCGGCGAATTCCTGGTGACTGAGGATCCGGACGTGGTGAAACGCCATCTGGCAAAAGTGTACGGTAAAGCGTCTGTCGGCTCACCGCCGATGTCTGTCCCGCACCTCGACACCCGTATTCTGGATGGTAAACAGGTTCTGCTGTTCGGGCCATTCGCCACTTTCTCCAGCAAGTTCCTGAAAAACGGTTCCCTGTGGGATCTGTTCGGCAGCGTGAATTTTTCCAACATCATGCCGATGACTCACGTGGGTATCGACAACTTTGATCTGGTGAAATATCTGGTCAGCCAGGTGATGTTGTCTGACGACGACCGTTTCGATGCGTTACGTGAATACTTCCCGGATGCGAAGAAAGAAGACTGGCGTCTGTGGGAAGCGGGTCAGCGCGTGCAAATCATCAAAAAAGATGAGAAAGAAGGCGGCGTTCTGCGCCTCGGCACCGAAGTGGTGAGCTCGAAAGATGGCAGCATTACTGCGCTGCTGGGTGCCTCACCGGGTGCTTCCACCGCGGCACCGATCATGCTGCACCTGATGGAAAAAGTGTTTAAAGACAAAGTCGCGACCCCGGAATGGCAGGCCAAACTGAAAGAAATCATCCCTTCTTACGGCACTGAACTGAACGGCAACGTGGCCGCGACAGAAAAAGAACTCGGTGACACCAGCCGCGTTCTGATGCTCGATAATCCGCAGCCAAAAGCGGCGGAACCGGCTCCGGCAGCCGAGGCTTCTGCACCGAAGAAAGAGCAAAAAGTGGTGGCTGACGTCGCGCTTTAAGCTGTAACGTCGTTTCATCCTCAGAGGCGCGGGCAACCGCGCCTTTTTAACATCCCACTTTCGCTTTAAAATGCGATTTAGCACGAATAGCTCGTTGTTTGTACGTCCCAAAGCCCTTCAAAACTCCCTTTCATGACTCCTTAAATCCAGCAGTGGCACGGTCTGAGCTGCTATCAGACATCCCGTTTGCCTGTTTTTTTGAAAGGTTAAATCCTTTTTTAAATTATGTAGTGATAATGTTATATTCGTAGCCAGTAGTTTAAAAAATGAAGTTTCAGTAACGATCCCACGTGTTTTTTTGCTAATTTCTTGTTCGACAAACATAACAATATTCTTAAACGAATCGCCAAAAACAGAACTGAACATTTAGAGAAACAGACGTCATGAGAAAGATACTTGGTATGCTTCTCAACCGTGACTCACTGGGTGCCAGCGAGCCTGCGGCCGCAGAAGACGAAAAATCCGTTGATGTATTGCTGGTCGGCGGCGGAATTATGAGTGCCACCCTGGGGACCTACCTCCAGGAACTCGAACCGGACTGGTCAGTCCATATGATTGAACGCATGGACGGCGTGGCGCTGGAAAGCTCCAATGGCTGGAATAACGCCGGTACCGGCCATTCCGCACTGGCAGAAATGAACTATACCCCGCTGATGCCCGACGGTTCTGTCGATATCACCAAAGCGGTGGCGATCAACGAAGCCTTCCAGGTTTCCCGTCAGTTTATGGCGTATCAGGTGCAGAAAGGTGTGCTGAATAATCCGCGCTCGTTCATTAACAGCGTGCCGCACATGAGCTTTGTCTGGGGCGATGACAACATCGATTTCCTGCGCAAACGCTTCGCTGCGTTGCAGGAAAGTACCCTGTTCCGCGGGATGGAATATTCAGAAGACCCGGAACAAATCAAACAGTGGATCCCGGCAGTGATGGAAGGCCGTGATCCGGCGCAAAAAGTGGCCGCAACCCGCACCACCGCAGGCACCGACGTGAACTTCGGCGAAGTCACCCGCCAGCTGGTTGAGGCGCTGCAGAAAAAATCCAATTTCACGCTGGCAAACGGTCAGGAAGTGCGCGACATCCAGCGCAATCCGGATAAAAGCTGGCGCGTGACGATTACCAGTCTCAAACACAGCCACAAGCACCATGTCGTGAATGCGAAATTTGTGTTTATCGGCGCGGGCGGCGCTTCACTGACGCTGCTGCAAAAATCCGGTATTCCGGAAGCACGTGAATACGGCGGTTTCCCGGTCGGCGGCGAGTTCCTGGTGACTGAAAATCAGGATGTAGTGAAACGCCATCTGGCGAAGGTTTACGGCAAAGCAGCCGTGGGCGCGCCACCGATGTCTGTTCCGCATCTCGACACCCGTATTATTGATGGTAAACAGGTTCTGCTGTTCGGGCCGTTCGCCACCTTCTCCAGCAAGTTCCTGAAAAATGGTTCTTTGTGGGATTTGTTCGGCAGTGTGAACAGTTCTAACCTGTTGCCGATGACCCGCGTGGGCATGGGCAATTTCGATCTGGTGAAATACCTGGTCGGGCAGGTCATGCTCAGCGATGAAGACCGCCATGCCGCGCTGAAGGAATTCTTCCCGCAGGCCGAGCAGACAGACTGGAAACGCTGGGTGGCCGGTCAGCGCGTGCAGGTCATCAAAAAAGATGGCAAGCACGGTGGCGTATTGCGTCTCGGCACCGAAGTAGTCAGCGCGAAGGACGGCAGTATCGCCGCCTTGCTGGGTGCTTCACCGGGTGCCTCAACCGCCGCGCCTATCATGATGAAACTGCTGGAAACGGTCTTTAAAGAGAAAGCCGCCAGTGCCAAATGGCAGGCCAAATTCCGCGAAATCATCCCGTCTTATGGCACCAGGCTGAATGGCAATATCGAAGCGACTGAGCAAGAGCTGCTGGAAACCAGCCGTATCCTGCAACTGGAAACGCCGTCGATGATCACCACGCCGGTGGCCGAAGTGGTTCAGTTGCGCCCGCTCGACGTTCAGGCGAAACAAGAGCCGAAACAGCCTGCGGATATTGCGTTGTAAGTTCTGCGTAACTTCGGGAGCAGAAAAACAAAAACCGCCTTTTCAGGCGGTTTTTTTATGTCCTTATTTTCTCTTAATGTGCCGCAGTTTTATGCCCCGGAAAGCGACTTTGCCCTATTCTCTTTTTTCACCCGTGCAGTTTCAGTTTGTGATTCCAGCACAATTCTCGCCAGCGGCGTGTCTTCGTGATAACGGGTTTTATCGTCCAGTCCTTTGGAATATTTATTGTATTTCCACCAGGCATAGCCGAGGAACAACACCAGCCCGCCGACGTTATAAAACACAATCGTGATAATACTGGCTCCGGTCGGGAAGGTTGAGGCGATAAACCCGACGGTGAAAATCACAATCAGCGTGCTGACGATGGTGATCCCCTGCATTCTCGATCCCATTTTGAAATCACGCTCAACGCTGTCGTATTTCAGACGCAGGTTCAGGTACGCCAGCATAATAAACAGCGGCGGCAGCATTGATGCGGCGGCGGTCATGTTAATCAGCGTATTCATTAAATCCTGCACGCTGTTGGAGCCTAATGTCGGAATTAACATCAGCGGGATAACGATGAGAAACTGGATCCACGCCGCGCGTGTCGGTACACCGTGTTTATTCAGGCGAATGGTTTTCTCGCCAAAAATCCCTTTAGGAATTTCAGTAAAGAAGATTTTGACCGGAGCCGCCGTCCACATCAGTAATGAACCGAACATGGCGGTGAAGGAAATTACGCCGACGAAACGGTTCATCAGCACGGCCGGTAATCCAAAGTGCGCGGATAAACCTTCAAATACCTGCACCGTACCGCCGGTAAAATGCAGCGAAGATTGTGCCACGAAGACGTTAATCAGCAATGAGGCGATGGAATACAGCACGCCTATCACCAGCCCGGAAATAATGATGACTTTCACGAAGGCACGGCTGCCCCCTTTGACGTCATTGACGTAAACCGCGACCGATTCGGCGCCGCCTGCTGCCTGGAATATCCACGCAATAATGCCTAAAAATGCCCAGTTAAAATGCGGCGTCATCGCCTGAACGTTAATCGGATCCGCCGGTTCTACGCCGCCTATCAGCGCCGCGCCTGCCAGCACGATATAAGAGAACGTCAGCAGCAGCATTAATGTCGACGTGACCGAGGTCATCGGCCCGAGTAATTTCGCGCCGCTGTTGGAAATCAGCGTGGAAAAGGCAAACAGACAGATGCTGATCATCGCGGTCGTGAAGGGCGTGAAAATATAATCGTGCCCTAAGAAGGCGTAAGACGCATAAGCGATCACGCGGGGAAGCAGCGCCGTGAAGAAAAACAAATTCACGAACCAGTAAGTATAGGCAGTCATAAATGCCCAGCGGCCGCCGAGGGCGCTTTTCACCCAGGCATAAACACCGGCTTCCGAATTCTTATTTAACGAGACAAATTCGGCGATGATCAGACAAAACGGAATAAAGTAAATGAGGGTCGCCACCAGAAATACCGGTGCCGAGGCGATGCCTAACTGGATGTTATTGTTGATGACGTTATTGAAGCTGAAAACGGCGGCAAATGTCATGGATAACAATCCAAATTTGCCTATGGTATTTCGACTGGACCCGGCCATAAATACTCTCCAACTGCGATGTTTGTAGGGTAAGTGGTTTTAGTTTTTTTATTATTTATTAACGAAATAACTCTCTTCGACGGTCACTTTTAAGATGACTTTGCTGACGTCTTTTTCCGGCCTGAACCGGCAGGCTTCGTGGTTTTCAAAAATGATGACGCTGCCTTTATTCACCTTTACCGTTTCACCCTGACCGCTAAAAAGTTCGCGATCGGTTTCATCGTCATAAGGCACCAGGCTGTGCAGGGCTGATTTCGTGGCAAACTCGATTTCTTCGGTGCCCTCAAGGTAGTAATGCACATCGAAATAACGGCGGTGACCTTCGAATTCCGACCGCGGCTTTTCGCTGCCGCTGGCGAGCCGGTAAACCAGCGAATCGCCGACAGAATGGAAAACGCCGGGACGAATATTTTCAAGGTTATTAATGGCTTCCATACAGCGCTGCCATTTTTTTCCGCTGCGGTACAGTCGCTGAAATTCGGTTAAAGAATCGAGAATAATCATCAGTTTTCCTCCCCGGGATGAAAGGTGAATTCCGCAAGGTGCTGGCTGTCCGTGTCATTCTGGCTGAACGGCACCATCGTGAAGCCGTAGCGGAATGTCGAAAAATACACGCGATAAGAATCGAGCACTTCGGAACCCCAGGAATTGGAGCCCAGTCCGGAAATCTTGTGGTCGAGATTGAGCGTCAGGCAGCTGTCCGGCGTGAGTTCATCGATATGCTGCGCCTGTTGCAGCATTTGCGAACTGTACGGCCACAGGCTGAAATTGAACGGCTGGCGTGGCTGAATGAAAATCCCTTTTCCTGCACCGTCGCGAAGACTCAGCCAGCGGATATCCTGCCGGTTGCCGTTGTCCTGCGGCATCGGATAGTTTTCAAATAAACGGCTCACCGGCTGCTGATAATGTCCGATGAGATTGGCCTGACAGCTGTCCTGATAGTTTTCATCCGGCCCGCGACCGTAATATTCCACCTGCGTGAAACGACGGCTGACGCCAAAATCGAGGCCGATTTTCGGGATAATTGAATCGAAATTACCGTAAGGCGTGCCGGATAAATCGAGGCTCACCACGCCCTGAGGCGATATCCGCCAGCGATAAATGCAGCGCATACCGAAATCGAAAACAGGCGGCGCGATGATGCTGTGCACTTCAATCACCACGTCGTCCTGCTGGCGTTCCCAGTGCATCTGCCGGAAATGCTGTTGCATGATATGCAGATGATTGGGCTGCCAGAGGCCTTCAAACTCCTGTTTATGATTGTCGATGACCGGCTTAAAGAAATTGAGTTTCGGCGCGCGGCCGACAATTTCTTCGTCATCTGCTTGCCAGCTTTTCAGTTCACCATCCAGACGTGAAAATGCCAGCCGGAAGCCATCGCCGCTGACGATAAGCTGATGTTTTTGCTCATCACATAACAGCGTTGCGGCTTTTTGTGGCGCAGGTTTTGCGGCAAAGGGGCGGGCTGCCTGCAGCAGCATCTGGTAATGTCCGAGTGAATGTTGCGCTTCGCTGTATGCGGTCTGGCTGTTTTTGCGGATGCCAACATTAAGGAAGATTTCCTGCCCGCTGGCGGAAAACTCCGGCAATTTTAGTGTTTCGCATTCGCCCGGTTGCAGGTGCGGCAGGGATATTTCACGGGTTTCGAGGCAGTGTCCGGCGACCTGGAGGGTCAGCGACAGCGTGATGTCTTCCAGTGAACTGAACCAGTAACGGTTTTTGATGCGCAGCGCGTCGCCGCTGAGGCTGACGCCGACCGGGCACAGCACCTGTTTATATTCGCGCAGGCCGGGGCCGGGCGTCTGGTCGGGGTAAATCAGCCCGTCCATACAGAAGTTATAGTTGTTCGGGTAATCGCCGTAATCGCCGCCGTAGGTGTAACGCGTCTGGCCGTTTTCACCGGTTTCCAGCAATCCGTGATCGCACCATTCCCAGATGTAATGGCCCTGAAGGTTGTCATGGCGATTAAAAACGGCCTGATATTCGGCTAATCCGCCGGGGCCGTTGCCCATCGCATGTGCGTATTCGCAGATGATGCGCGGTTTGGCGTGCGGGTATTCGCCGAATGCATTCATCATTTGTACGCGGGAATACATGGTGCTGATGACGTCGGTCACTTCGGCGTCGCGGTCTTCTTCGTAGTGAACAAGCCGCGTCGGATCGAGGGTTTTGCAGCGCTTCGCCATCGCGCGGATATTGCAGCCATAACCGGATTCGTTGCCGAGCGACCACATGATGATCGACGGATGATTTTTCTGCGCCATCACGTGACGCCCGATGCGCTCCACATAGGCGTTTTCCCAGCGCGGATCGTCGGTGATGCGGCTCAGATCCCCGACGTTCGCGAAACCGTGACTTTCCAGATCCGTTTCGGCCATTACGAATAAACCGTACATATCGCACAACTCGTAAAAGCGAGGATCGTTCGGGTAATGCGCGGTGCGTACCGAGTTGATGTTGTGTTGTTTCATCAGGATGATATCGCGCTCAACCCGCGCCATATCGACCGCCCGGCCTTTGCGGTGATCGTGGTCGTGACGGTTCACGCCGTGCAACTTGAGATAACGCCCGTTGACGTAGAACAGTCCGTCGCGCACGAAGATATCACGAAAACCTACGCGCTGCGGCACGACCGAAATCACCTGACCCGCGTCGTCATACAGTGTCAGTAACAGCTGATACAACTCAGGATGTTCGGCATTCCACTGGCGCGGATGACTGACCGGAATTTCCAGCCGGCAGCGCGTTTCATCGCCGATATTCAGGTTATTTGCCGACATTTGTGCCACGCAGAGGCCATCGTCGAATAACTGCGCGTGCAGGCGATAACCGCAAACCGGCTCGCGTGTATTACACAGAACGGCATCGATGTTCAGCACGGCGTCGCAGTAGTTTTCATCGAACGCGGTGACCACGGTGAAATCGTTGAGATGAACGGGATTTTGGCCGGTGAGATAAACATCGCGGAAAATTCCGGCCATCCACCACATGTCCTGATCTTCGATATAAGTCGAATCCGCCCACTGTAAAACGCGCACGGACAGCAGGTTTTCACCCGGTTTAACGCAGGCGCTGATATCGAACTCTGCGCACAGGCGGCTGCCTTTGCTGAATCCGACGTATTGCCCGTTCACATACACCTCGAAATAGGTTTCCACGCCGTCGAATTTAATCAGCGTTTGTTTGCCTGTCCGGGATGCATCGAGGGTAAAACGCTGCTGGTATGCGCCGGTGGGATTATTTGTGGGAACGTAAGGAACGTCGATCGGGAAGGGAAAACCTTCATCGGTGTATTGCAGATGACCGTGGCCTTCCATCTGCCACATGCCGGGAACGGTGACAGTGCCCCATTCCGTCATCGGCTGACGGTAGAATTCTTCCGGGACTAACGCCGGATGCTCAAAAAAGCGGAACTGCCAGCTGCCGCTGAGCAACTGAAAGTACTGGCTGGCGGCGCGATCGAAGCGCAGCGCCTCCTGCGGGTTTTCATAGCTGAAAAAGGAGGCGCGTGGCGGTAAACGGTTCTCTGACTGCTTCTCGATATTTTCCCAATTATTCACGTGATCTCTCCTGAGACGTGTTTCTATGGGAGAGAAGATAGTAAATATTTAGTAAAAATAACTAAAAAAATTTACTGATTGTCAGAGAGATCACAAAAAATAAAAAATCGGTCTGCGGATCATGCAGTTAAATTTTACCGGCGGGTGGTGTCCCGAAGTTGCAGCGATCCCGGCACAAATACCGACAGCGGCACGGTGCGTTCGTCACGCAGACGTTCGGTCAGCAGGTTAACCGCCTGAGCGCCCATGGTTTCGGAATGGATACGCACTGTCGATAACGAAGGGAACACAAAGCGTGCTGTCGGAATGTCATTGACGCTGATCAGCGCGATTTGCTCCGGGATTTTCACCCCGTGTTCCAGCAGCGCGCGGGTCACGCCCAGGGCAATGGTATCGGTGGCAATCAGCAGCGCCGGGGGATAAGGCGCATTTTGCTGCAACATTTTCTTCGCACACTGATAGCCGGACTGGCTGGTGAAATTGCCGTACCAGATATCATCTGGCTGGACGACGTTTTTCGCACGACCATATTCCACAAAGGCCTGCTCGCGCTGATCCGGGAATTCAGGGTGATCGCGACCGCCGATAAAGCCGATCCTGGAATATCCCTGACCGATAAAGAAGTCGATGACCTTCTGGCTGATCTTAAATAAATCCACGTTTACGCAGTCAGACTGCGGGTCTTCCATTACGCCATCAATGAAAACGACCGGTGTAGATTGTTGCGCGAGTTGGGTATGCAGTGCGGCCTGAGGTTGCCCGATAACCAGAAAACCGTCCGCCGAAGGCAGCGCTTTTTCGCCGGTGAAGTCATAGCCGGATATCAGGGTAATACCCAGTTTTTCACATTGCGTTTCAATGCCATAGCGCATAGAGAGATAGTAAGGATCATCAATTTCCAGCCCCTGGCGGTACGTGAACAATGCGGCAAACGTCATGCGTTGGGTGGCATTGCGCCGGGAGGGAGAAATTTTATATTCCAGGCGTTCCGCCGTTTCTAAAATCTTCTGGCGGGTTTGCGCTTTCACGCTCAGGCTCGGATCGTCATTGAGCACACGTGAAACCGTCGCAACGGATACGTTCGCGGCCTCAGCGATTTCCTTCAAAGTAGCCATCAGCGTCTCATAATCAGGTAAACCAAAGCCGTAGCTTAATGTGATCAGCGCCTTATGTACACCGCTCACCGGTCTGCCTGCCCGCAAAATCTCACTGTGACAGAGTTAACGCTTTACCTAATTTTAAGTATATTTTAGTAAAATATTTACTAGTATGCGTTTTATCTCTGCTTGTCCTATTCATAATAATCAAAACAGTGAAGCGCATAACAATGAAGAACATATCACTCAACAAAATATTCTTACTTTTATTATTCTCCTTACCGATGAATTTGCTGGCGCAGGAACCGGTTGTCCCTGCCCAACATAATGAATTAACGCCGCCGCAAATAACCCCGGCTACCCCCGATGCCACCGCCTATCGTTTTTATGGCGAAATGGGGGGCGGTGGCAGCGTGTATTTAAATGGTAAAGATCAGCATAAATACAGCGACGGAACCTATATAGAAGGCGGCCTGGAAATAAAGCACGGCAACTGGTTCGGGCTTATTTATGGTGAAGGCTGGACGGTGCAGGCCGACCATCAGGGAAATGCCTGGGTGCCCGACCACAGCTGGGGCGGATTTGAGGGAGGGCTGAACCGTTTTTACGGCGGTTACCGTACCGATCAGGGCACCGAATTTATCCTGAGTATGCGCAATGATTCTTCGCTGGATGACCTGCAATGGTGGGGCGATTTCACGCCGGAATACGGCTACGTTATTCCTAATACCCGCGATTTAACGCAGGCGGTAAAGGTGCAAAACCTGACCGGTAAGTTTCGCTACAGCGTGACCGCTGCGCCGCAAAGCCGTGTTAACGAAAGCACCGCATTACTTCATTTCGGAAAATACGACCGTTATTCAGATAAATACACCTATCAGGCGATGGTCAACGGCTACACGCAATATGATTTGGCGCAGGGGCTGACGCTGCTCAACGGTCTTGAACTTACCGACGGCACGGGGCAATTGTTCCTTGTGGGTTTGCAGGGCAAAAATCTGGCGGGGCGCATATGGCATCATACCGGCAAGGGCGACAGCAGCCATTCAGGCCACGAATCAGGAATGATGGTCAGCGCCATGGTCGAAGCGGCCTCCGGTCTCTATTTATCGACAGCGTACAGTTACGCCGAACATTCGCGGGATAATACTTTCGACACCACCACGTCTTACGCACAGGCCGGTATCTGGTATGAATATTACGGCGGCCGGTTCGCGACGGCATTGGACAGCAAATTCTATATGAGCAATGACAATACCGGCGCCAGCAATTCGGTATTTCTTATGCAATATTTCTATTGGGGTAAATCATAATGAAAAAAATTAATTCGCGTCAGCCGCTCAGTGTCATTATCTGCGCTGCTTTATTTATTTCCGCACAGGCACCGGCAGAAACAGCCCATACTTTACGGGCTGATTCTTTTAAAAACGTCATTAACCGCACCGGCGCACCGCATTATATGCTCGATTATGATTTCGACGAGCATCAGCGTTTTAATCCTTTATTTGATGACGGTGCCTGGCACGGGCATTTACTTCCAGCTGGCCCGGAAGGCATGGGCGGATTCCCCGGACCGGCGCTGCTGACCGAAGAATATATCAACTTTATGGCCGATAACTTTGACCGGCTGACTGTGTATAAAGCAGGGCAAAAAGTTGCGCTGAGCATGAATGCTTACAGCATTCCCGGCGCGCTTATCCAGACGCTGACCGCGCCCGGCATCCGCATAGACATGACGTTACGTTTCGTGACGTCACGCACTTCATTGCTGGAAACGAAAATCACTACCGATTCCCCGCTCGAACTGGTCTGGGACGGCGAACTGCTGGAAAAACTCCGCGCTCAGGAGGGAAAACCGCCGTCGGATAAAACGATTGAGCAGGAATATCCGGCGTATACACGCCAGATCCTGCCTGTCGCTGATGGCCTGCGAGTGACTTTCGGCAAAGTGCGTGAGGCATCCAGCCTGATGACGTCCGGCGAGTCTGAATATCAGATCCACAAATCCCTGCCTATGCAGACGACGGTTGAAGGGCATCAGTTTACCGGCAAAGCTAAAATCACCGGTTCCACCACGATTTACACCACTTATTCGCATCTGCTGACGGCTGCCGAAGTTCAGAAAGAGCAGCCGAAAATTAAAGATATTCTGGCGCATCCCAAGCCTTATCTGGATGCCTCGCAAAAGCGCTGGGAAGGGTATCTCAATGCGGGGCTGACTAACCCGAAAGCGACGAAAGATCAGGAACGTGTGGCGGTGAAAGCCATCGAAACATTAACCGGTAACTGGCGCGGTGCGGCAGGTGCGATGAAGTTTGATTCGGTGACGCCATCAGTCACCGGCCGCTGGTTCTCCGGCAATCAGACCTGGCCGTGGGACACCTGGAAACAGGCGTATGCGATGGCGCATTTCAATCCCGACGTGGCGAAAGACAATATCCGTGCCGTGTTTGCATTTCAGATCCAACCCGGCGACAAAGTGCGCCCGTGGGACGCCGGTTTTGTGCCTGATCTTATTGCTTACAATCCGAGTGCCGAACGTGGTGGCGACGGGACTAACTGGAACGAACGCAACACCAAACCGAGTCTGGCAGCGTGGTCGGTGATGGAAATCTACAAAACCACCGGCGATAAACAATGGCTGACCGAAATGTATCCGAAACTGGTCGCTTATCACGACTGGTGGCTGCGCAACCGTGACCACAACCATAACGGCGTGCCGGAATATGGCGCAACGCGCGATAAAGCGCATAACACTGCTGACGGCAAAATGCTGTTTACCGTCACGGAAGGGAAGAAAGAACAGACCGAATCCGGGCTGAAAAACTACGACCGCGTGGTGAAATCTGGTCAGTACGACAGCATAGAAATCCCGGCGCAGGTGGCCGCTTCCTGGGAATCCGGGCGCGACGATGCGGCAGCCTTTGGATTCATCGATGCCGATCAGCTGGCGAAATACATCAAAAATGGCGGTAAAAAACAGGACTGGCAGGTCAAATTCGCCGAAAACCGTTCTGATAACGGAACGTTGCTGGGATATTCCCTGCTGCAAGAGTCGGTCGATGAAGCCAGCTATATGTACAGCGATAACAAGTACATGGCCGAAATCGCCGACATTTTGGGCAAGAAAGCCGAAGCCGCAGATTTTCGGGCGAAGGCAGTAAAACTGGCCGGTTACATCAATACCTGCATGTTCGACAGCCGCAGCGGCTTCTTCTACGACATCCGGATTGAAGATAAACCGCTGGCCAACGGCTGCGCGGGCAAGCCGATTGTTGAGCGCGGCAAAGGTCCTGAAGGCTGGTCACCTCTGTTTAACGGCGCGGCGACGCAGGCGCATGCCGACGCGGTTGTGAAGGTGATGAAAGACGTGCGTGAATTCAATACCTATGTGCCGCTCGGCACCGCCGCACTGACCAATCCCGCGTTCGGCGCAGATATATACTGGCGCGGCCGCGTCTGGGTCGACCAGCTGTATTTCGGCCTGAAAGGCATGGAGCAATACGGTTACCGCGAAGATGCCGTGAAAATGGCACAGGCATTCTTCGAACACGCCGATGGCCTGGTTTCGGATGCGCCTATCCGGGAAAACTACAATCCGCTCAACGGTCAGCAACAGGGTGCACCCAACTTCTCCTGGAGCGCGGCGCATCTTTATATGCTGTACAACGATTTTTTCGGGCAGGGTAAGTGAGACGGAACGGGCTGAATTTTTAATACAAAACCTCATGATCTGGAAGGTATCTTCCAGATCGTGAAACATATCATCAGAATATGTGGATCCTTTCTCCTGCCAGACAAATGATAAGGACGATTTTACATTTAGGGAGAAAGGCGAGTCACATGGATAGCGTAAATATCATACAAAAAGAGAGTTCAGATGGTATGATTTATGATACTAAATTTAGTATTTAAATCTTGCTGAAGAGGTCTCTATGCCAGTCCAACCCGTTTATGCCAATGCTGCCGTGAGTATCAGCGATTTTAAAAAATCACCGAATGCCGTATTGAAAGAATCCAACGGGCAGCCGGTTGCCGTACTCACCAATGGCAAGATTTCCGGCTATTACGTCTCAGCCGAAACATGGGAAATGCTGTCTGAATACTTAGAGGATATGGAACTGGGGGAAATAGCCCGTTCACGAATGAACGGTAAGAATAAGCGTGTCAGGGTTAACCTTGAGGACCTATAACCTGGAGTTTGATTCACGGGCACTCAAGGAATTTCAGAAAATGGGCGAGCCGGTAAAACTTCAGTTTAAAAAGAAACTGGCTGAAGTTTTAGAGCAACCGCATATACCCGCCAACCGTCTGCGCGGATTACCCGACTGCTATAAGATAAAATTGCGCGCTTCGGGTTACCGGTTGGTGTATCAGGTGACTGATGCGCAAATCATTGTTTTGGTTTTGTCCGTTGGAAAGCGTGGGCGGTCTGAGGTTTATCAGACCGCCAGGCATCGTCTTTAAATCGCTCTTTTCCCCCGCCCTAATCCCCAGCATACCAGCCCTGCTACCAGCAGCGACGGAATGGTCGCGCCGACGTCAGGGAGCAGATTTGCCATCAGATGATAGACCGCGATACCAATAAACCAGGCCGCGACAGAACGGAGATTCAGGTTTTCAGTAGTCTGACGGCGCAGAACAAAATGATGCGTCAGCACCACGCCGAACAACGGCGCAAATACTGAACCAATCAGCAACAGGAAGTTTTCGTATTGCGTCAGCGGCACCGCCCAGGCAATCAACGTGCATAGCAGGCCGATGCCCAGCGTCAGCTTACCCACGCTGACGGGGACAGATGTCCCCGCTGAAACCGCCGCCGAGTGAATATCCGCAAAAGCATTTTCATGCTCATCTACCAGAATCAGCAGCAGCGGAATACCCAGCGCAACGCCTGAGAGCGCCAGCAGCAGTGCATTAGCATCGGTCGACGTGCTGACAAAAGCCAGCGTATACGCCACCCCGAGAGACATCATCCACACGCTGCCGAGGAAATATCCGCAGGCGGTTCCCCAGAAATTCTGCCGCGCAGATTTGCCAAAGCGGGTGTAATCCGACACCAGCGGCAACCACGAAAACGCCATCGACACCACGATATCGCAGGCCAGCGCGAACGGCATCGAACCGTCTCCGGCCTTATGCCACAGCGTGGATAAATCCGCATGCAGGAACAGATAGCCGGTCAGCCACGCGCAGCTCGCCAGCAGCAACCAGATCCCCCAGCGGCGCAGCACCACGCGGATAAATGCCAGTGGTCCGCTGGCCGCCAGAAGGGTGGCGACGACGCCGAAAATAAATGTCCAGAGCATCGGATTTGCCCAAAAGCTGCCGCCGCCCCAGGCCCGCTGCGCCAGCAAACTGGCCGCATCGCGCATGACCACAATTTCGAACGCGCCCCAGCCGATCAGCTGGATCAGGTTGAACAGCACCGGCAGCGCCACGCCGTGTTTACCGAGGCTTAATCTGAGCGACGCCATTGATGACATACCGGTTTGCCCGCCGATCACGCCGACCAGCGCCAGCAGGGCAACACCGACGGCGGATCCCAGCACAATCGCCGCCAGTGAGCCCGCCAGCCCGAGGCCGGGCGCCAGAATCGCACCGGCCTGCAATACCATCAGGCCCATGCCGAGCGAGAACCACAGCGAGAATAAATCAGACCAGCCCAGCACCCGTGACTGTTGTGGAACAGACGCTTGCGGGGAATAAATACTATTATCTTTCAAAGGGTTAATTTAGTGGCTAAAGCGAACGCCTGTTATAGCATATCCGTGTGAAATTCTGAGAGTGACGGATGTAACAGAGCATTTTCTGCGGCGTACCGGACGTTATGGCAACAGCACTATTTTGGCCGGGGAGCGATAAGGGTAGATTGCCGCCATGCTTTTCCATGACCTATTAAGAGTGGCTGACCCGAATGACCGATAAAGTAAAACAAGACGACATTAACAAAGCCCTTTGGACGCCTGCGATACCTTCCGTGGCACCATCAGCGCGGACACCTACAAAGATTTCATCCTGACGATGCTGTTTTTGAAGTACATCTCCGACGTCTGGCAGGATCATTACGACACCTACGCCAAAGAGCACGGCGACTCGCCGGAGCTGATTGAAGCGCTGATGAAAAGTGAGCGTTTTGTTCTGCCGAAAGACGCCAGCTATTACGCCATTTATGCCCGCCGCCATGAAGCCAAAAACGGTGAGCGTATCGATCAGGCGCTGCACGCCATTGAAGAAGCCAACGGCACCAAGCTGAAAGACGCCGGAAAGAGCGTGTTCCAGGATATCTCTTTTAACACCGATAAACTGGGTGAAGAGAAGCAGAAGAACGGCATTCTGCGTGAACTGATCGAGCACTTCGATAAACCTGAGCTGAACCTTAAACCGAGCCGCGTCGGCACACTGGATGTGATCGGCAACGCTTATGAATACCTGATCAAGAAATTTGCGTCTAACGGCGGTCAGAAAGCCGGTGAGTTTTACACCCCACCGGAAGTGTCGGATTTAATCTCTGAACTGCTGGATCCGCAACCGGGCGATACCATTTGTGACCCCGCCTGTGGTTCCGCCTCGTTGCTTATCAAATGTGGTGCCCGTGTACGCACCAACCACGGTTCGAAGCATTACGCGTTGTACGGTCAGGAAGCGATCGGCTCCACCTGGGCGCTGGCGAAAATGAACATGTTCCTGCACGGCGAAGACAACCACAAAATCGAGTGGGGCGATACCATCCGCAACCCGAAATTGCTGGATAAAAACGGCGACCTGATGCTGTTTGATATCGTCACCGCCAACCCGCTGTTCAGCCTCGATAAGTGGGGCCACGACGATGCGGCATCTGATAAATTTGATCGCTTCCATCGCGGTGTGCCGCCAAAAACCAAGGGCGACTATGCGTTTATCTCGCATATGATCCAAACGCTAAAACCCGCCACCGGTCGCATGGGCGTGGTGGTGCCGCACGGCGTGCTGTTCCGGGGTTCCAGTGAAGGGAAAATCCGTCAGCAGCTGATTGAAGAAAACCTGCTCGACGCGGTGATCGGCCTGCCGGAAAAACTGTTTTACGGCACCGGTATTCCGGCGGCGATCCTTATCTTTAAGAAAGACAAAATCGACAACAACGTGCTGTTTATCGATGCCAGCCGGGAATATAAATCCGGTAAAAACCAGAACGAACTTAGCCCGGAAAATATTAAAAAAATTATCGCGACTTACCGTGAAGGCGGCTCTGTCGATAAATACGCCTATATCGCCAGCCTGAAAGATATTCAGGATAACGACTACAACCTGAATATCCCGCGCTATGTCGATACCTTCGAAGAAGAAGATGAAATCGATCTGGTGGCGGTGCGCACAGAGCGCTTAGAATTAACTGCTCAGTTGGATGCGCTGGAAGCGGAAATGGCGGGATATCTGAAGGAGCTGGGTTATGAGTAAGGTTCCGGCGGGGTGGGAAGTTAAAAATTTGGGTGATATTGCGACAGTAACGTCTGGCGGTACACCAAGCAGAGATAATATTGAGTACTGGAACGGCGCAATACCTTGGGTTCGAACTACAGAGGTTAAAAACTGTCCTTTATATTATAATGATATAAAGGAGTTTATTACTGAAGACGGGCTTAAAAATTCATCAGCAAAACTTGTACCTGAAAATTCCGTACTGATTGCAATGATAGGTCAAGGTAAAACTCGTGGACAAGTGGCTATATTGAAGCTTCCTGCTTGTACAAATCAAAACTGTGGAATTGCAATTTTTGATTCTAACTCTGATGCTGATTTCTATTTCCAGTTTTTACTAAGTCAATACGAAGCTATTCGTAAATTTAGCAATTCGGCGGGGCAGAGTAATCTAAGTGGTGCATTACTTAAAAAAATCACAATGCCTGTCCCCCCACTCCCAGAACAAACCAAAATCGCCCAAATCCTCTCAACCTGGGATAAGGCGATTGCGACCACTGAACAACTGATCGGCAACAGCCAGCAGCAGAAAAAAGCGCTGATGCAGAGTTTGTTGACGGGTAAGAAGCGGTTGCCGGGGTTTGAGAAATTGAATGAATATCAAACTACAAGATATGGAAAAATACCTTTAGATTGGGGTTTTAAACAGATCGATGATATTGCTAAAAATATATCTATAAAGAATAAAGAAGGTAAAGACTATCCTGTTCTTTCATGTTCAAAACATAGTGGGTTTATAGACTCTTTAAAATATTTTAATAAAAAAGTCTATAGTGATAATACTAGTGGATACAAAATAATAAAAAAAGGATGGTTTGGTTTTCCATCTAATCATATTGAGGAGGGGTCTATCGGGCTTCAGGATTTATATGAGGTCGGAATTGTTAGCCCTATTTATATAATTTTTGGAGTAAATGAAAAGTTCATTTCATCCTTATATTTATACGCATTATTCAAAACAGATCATTACAAGCAAATTTTTTCAGCTTCAACAAACGCTTCGGTTGACCGCCGGGGGAGTTTGCGTTGGGATGAATTTGGGAAAATTAAAGTGCCCGTTCCCTCTCTCCCTGAACAACAAAAAATCGCCCAAATCCTCACGGCTGCCGATAACGAAATCGAGCTGCTGCAAAAGAAACTGGTGTTCCTGAAGCAGGAGAAAACCGCGCTGATGCAGCAATTGCTGACCGGTAAGCGCCGCGTGAAAATCAACGCTACAGAGGAATGCATGGATGCCTGAAAATGATGTGATTTTGTATACCAGTGAAGATGGATTGGCGCAGTTCACTCTGCGTCAGCTGGGTGGGCAGGTATGGCTGACACAGCTCGAAATGGCGGAACTTTACCAGACTAGCAAGCAAAATATCAGTAAGCATGTGAAAAGCATTTTCTCAGAGCAGGAGCTGGTTGAGGAGGCAGTTGTCAACCGTAAGTTGACAACTGCGGGTGACGGAAAAGAGTATCTGACCCAGCTTTATGCTCTGCCACTGATCCTCGCCGTAGGCTATCGGGTTCGTTCGACGCGCGGCACACAGTTCAGACGGTGGGCGACGCATACTCTGGGTGAATATTTGTCTAAAGGCGTCGTGATGGATGACGAGCGCCTTAAAGATCCCAAGTGGGATTACTTCGATGAACTCCTCGAACGTATCCGCGAAATTCATTCTTCCGAATTACGTTTCTATCAAAAAATACGTGATTTGCTGGCATTATCAGAAGATTACCGGGCTAATGAGAAAGAGACTTCATTATTATTTGCCGAAGTTCAAAATAAGTTGTTTTTTGCCGTGACGGGTTTTACAGCTGCCGAGTTAATTGTACAAAGAGCAGACCCAAATAAACCGAATATGAACTTATTCAGTTTCAAAGGGCAGCGTGTGCGCAAAGCGGATGTTGTAGTGGCCAAAAATTATCTGAATAACGATGAACTGGACAGCCTCAACCGGCAGGTTTCCATGTTCTTTGAATTCGCAGAATTCCGTGCCGAGAGGAAACAACATTTAGTTTTGAGCGACTGGCAAGAGTACATCGATAAGTTCATGGCATTTAACGATCAGCCGATATTAAAACGTGCGGGTTCAATAAGCCGTGAGCAAATGACGTTAAAAGCACATCAATGCTATGAAGTATTTGATCAGCAGCGTAAAAAGCAGGATGCACTGGAAGCTGACAGGGCTGAGCTGGAACAGCTGGATCAACTCGAGAAACGTTTACAGAAGAAAAAGGACTAACGGATGTCACAGCCTGAACCACACCCCCTGCCGAAGTTTGAAGAAGAATATATCGCCAAATTACCGGCGCTGACGCTGATGACCCACATGGGCTGGACGTTTCTGTCGCCCGCTCAGGCGCTGGCGGCACGCGGCGGCAAGCTGGATCAGGTGGTATTGCGTGATGAACTGCACCGGATGCTGAAAACCCGCCGTTTTCATTACGCGGGGAAAGTGTATCCGCTGTCTGAAAAATCCATTGAAAATATTATTAGCGAAGTATGCAGCCCGGCCCTGAATGAAGGGTTGATGTCGGCTAATCAGCGGATGCACAACCACTTGCTGTACGGCATAACGGTCACTGAGTTTGTTGATGGGCGTAAATCCAGCCAGACCGTTGAACTGGTCGACTGGAAAAATATCGCCAACAACAGCTTTCTGGTCACCGAAGAGTTTCGCGTGACCCGCACCGGCGGCATTGGCTCATCGCATTATGATTGCCGCAAACCGGATATCGTCGGTTTTGTGAATGGCATTCCGATGGTAGTGATCGAGGCTAAACGCCCGGTCAGCCAGGGCAAAAGAGGCCCGACTATCGAGGAAGGTATTTCCCAAAACCTGCGTAATCAGATGGACGACGAAATTCCGCATCTGTTCGTCTACAGCCAGATTTTGCTCTCGATTAACGGCAGCGACGGGCGTTACGGTACCTGCGGCACGCCGCTGAAATTCTGGGGTGGCTGGCGCGAAGAAGATATTACCGACGCTGAAATGCTGGCGGTGAAGAACAAAAGACTGAACCCGCAGCAGGTTTCCGGCCTGTTCAGCCACCGTAAGCCGGAAGATTTACACTGGTATCAGAATCTGATTGCCGGCGGCCATCTGGCGGTGACGGGACAGGACCAGATGCTTATCAGCCTGCTGTTACCGGCGCGCTTATTGGAGATGGTTCGCCTGTACACGCTGTTCGACACAAAAGTGGGCCGGGTGATTGCCCGCTATCAACAGGTGTTTGGCATCAAACGGCTCACCGATCGTATCAAACTCAAAAATGCGCAGGGCGGTCGTGAAGGGGGCGTTATCTGGCATACCACCGGTTCGGGCAAATCCCTGACGATGGTACTGTTCAGCAAAGCGCTGTTGTTAGATGAATCACTGAAAGCCTGCCGTTTCATCGTCGTCACAGACCGCGTGGATCTGCAAAGCCAGCTCAGCAAAAGCTTCGTGTCGGGCGGCGAGCTGGCAGGCAAAAATGATTATAAGCATGCGATGGCCACGTCGGGCGCGCGTCTGGCGCAGCAAATCGGCCAGGGTAAACAGCGGATTATCTTCTCGCTGATCCAGAAATTTACCTCGGCAACCGAATTACCCGAGTGCCATAACGACGATGCCAATATCGTGGTGCTGATCGACGAAGGCCACCGCAGCCAGGGCGGTGAAAATCACATCCGCATGAAGCTGGCGCTGCCCAACGCGGCTTTCGTGGCCTTTACCGGCACGCCGCTGCTCAAAGACGATAAAACCACCAACAAATTCGGCCCGATTGTTCACGCCTATACCATGCAGCGCGCGGTGGAAGATAAAGCCGTCACGCCGCTGTTATATGAAGAGCGCCCGCCAGAACTGAACGTTAATCAGAAAGCCGTCGACAGCTGGTTTGATCGTATTACTGATGGTTTGAGCGACGCGCAGCGCGCCGACTTAAAACGTAAATATTCCCGCAAAGGCGCAGTGCAAAGCGCCGACGATCGTATTCATTTAATCGCGCTGGACGTCGCCAATCACTTCAGTAAACACATCACCGAGGGGCTAAAAGGTCAGTTGGCGTGTGACAGCAAACTGTCTGCCATCAAATATAAAAAGTACCTCGACGAAGCGGGCTTGTTTGAGTCCGCCGTGGTGATGAGCCCGCCGGATACCCGCGAAGGTAATACCAGTATTGATGAAGCAACCCAGCCGGAAGTGTCGAAATGGTGGAAAGATAACGTTGGCAGTGAGGATGAGCGGAAATATACCCAGAAACTGATTGGGCGTTTTGAGAAAGACGAAAAGTTGAAATTGCTGATCGTGGTCGACAAGTTGTTGACCGGTTTCGATGAGCCGCTTAATGCTGTGTTGTATATCGATAAATCCCTGAAAGGGCATAACCTCATTCAGGCCATTGCCCGCGTTAACCGACTGCATGATAAGAAGAAAGAAGGGTTGCTGATCGACTATCGCGGTGTACTGGCGGAGCTGGACACCACCATCGCCAAATATCAGGACCTGGCTTCGCGCACACAGGGCGGCTATGACATCAATGATCTCGACGGTCTTTATCATCAGATGAGCAGCGAATATAAGCGCTTGCCGTTATTGCATAAAACGTTATGGGCAATCTTCGACGCGGTGCCGAATAAAAGCGATACCGAGCAGCTGCGTCAGGCTCTGGTACCTAAAATGGAGCAATGCAACGGCGAGTTTGTCGATATTCACCTGAAGGCACGTGAAGATTTCTACGAGGCACTGAGTGAGTTTGCCAGTTGCCTGAAAGTGGCATTGCAATCGGCGACGTTCTTCGAAGACAACAGTTTTAGTGATGCCGACCGTAAAAGTTACAAAGAAACCGTCAGGCAGCTTTCGCAGTTACGCCAGCAAATAAAAGCCGATGCCGGTGAAACGGTGAATTACGACGAATACGCCGAACAGGTGAAAAAACTGCTCGATAAACACGTGGTCGGCGTGCAAATCAAAGAGCCTGACGCCGTGTACGACGTGTCGAAAATGGGGCAGCAAAAGCCCAAAACACCACATCCGTCGTGGTCAGAAGATAAAACCCGCAACGAAACTGACATCATTAAAACGCGTGTCACCAAAATGATTGAGCAGGAATTGCACGATGATCCTTATGCGCAGGAAGCATTCTCGGCTCTCCTACTAAAAACGATAGAGGAAGCGGAAAAACAGTTCGATCATCCTTCCAAGCAATATCTGCTTTATACCGAGTTTATGCAGGATGTTGAAAACCGCCGGTTGCAGGATATCCCCGATGCCTTCGGCAGTAATAAACATGCGCAGGCTTATTACGGCGTGTTCAAAAAAACTTTACCGCAGGTTTTTGCCGTGGCAGACCCGCAAGTCGAGAAGAAATGGACAGAACTGGCCTTTGTCATTGATACCGCGGTCGAACGCGCAGTGACTGAAAACTCTATCAATACGCAAAATATTGAAGCGGAGATCCGCAAAAATCTGCTGACGATGCTGTTTCATGAGTGCAGGGACGTCGGTGCGGGTATCGATCAAGTGAATAGGATTGTCGAAAGCGTGGTGCAAATCACCCGCGTCGGCCTGAATGGTGTGTCATAAGGCAAATATGAGCGTACGCATCGCGATTTCCCGCCCGAGAAAATACTCTCCCACTCTCTGTTTTCACTATGGCGATGAGCGGATCTGTTTTGAAATCAGCGCCCGACGCAGTGTGAAAAGCAAGGTGCTGATCAAAGTACACCCGGATTGCAGGGTGCAGGTCGCCGCGCCTGAAAACAGTTCCGATGAAGACGTGCTCGGTGCGGTGAAAAAACGCGGACGCTGGATCTGGCAACAATTGCGGGATTTCCGCGCGCAGCAGCAACATATTACCGAACGACAGTACATCAGCGGTGAAAGCCACTTTTACCTCGGCAAACAGTACATGCTGAAAGTGCTGGTGGAGCCACAGGAAAAGCAACGGGTTAAAATGCTGCGCGGCAGGCTGGAAATTACCGTGCGGGAAAGGAACCCGGAGCGTATCCGCGTATTGCTCAATGAATGGTACAGAGATCGCGCTAAAGAGGTTTTCGCCAGACGGCTGGAAGAAATGCTCGGGCAGGCATTGTGGGTCAGTGAACGGCCACCATTACGGGTGCAAACCATGCAAACGCAGTGGGGAAGCTGTTCGCCGCAGGGGCGCATCACGCTGAACCCACATCTGGTCAAAGCGCCGCGTGAAAGTATCGATTACGTGATTTTGCACGAGCTTTGTCATCTGGCAGAACACAATCACAGCGAGCAGTTTTACCGCCTGATGAAGCAGGTGATGCCGCACTGGGAGAAGGTGAAAACGCACCTGGATGGTATGGCGGCCGCATTACTGAATGGCAGTCATTAGAATGTTTATAAACGGGAAGGAGCAAGTAAATGGAAAAAGAAAATCAGTTAGTAAAAAATCTTGCCTCGCTCAATTGCCAGGTTTTAGCCGATTTTATTGCCTCGTTATATGGTGAAGATGATTTTTTGGACTCAAGAATAGAACGTCTGGTATTGAGTAGTGACAGTGATGCATTAGCGAAATTGCTAAAAAAAGAGATAGCCTCACTAAAGCGAAGTAAAAGTTATATTGATTATTATGAGTCATCAGGTTTTGCCCATGAAATTAATGAAATAAGCATGGGAATTGAGAATGACGTATTGCCGGTGTTACCTGATCAGGCTTTTAAGCTCGTTGATGGCTTACTGAATACGGCTGGACATAGCCTGGAGCGATGCGATGATTCTGATGGGTATATTGGTGATGTTTACAGAAAGATATGTTTGTTGTGGTTAAAAGCAGCCAGTTTGAGTTCTGCACCCAGATCAGGCTGGGTGCAGACTGTCAGAAAACTGGCAGATAATAATGATTATGGTGTGCTTGATTTGTTATTGCCTAATGCTGATATTTTGCTTTCAGAAGATGAGTTATCCCAGTTAGCGGCTTATTATGAAGAGGGATTGCGTACTTCATTGGAAAAAAAGGAAAAGGACGAGTTTGGTACGAATCACTGGTCGGTTAATCTTCATGGCATCGCTGAAGCATTAAAAGATCCCGAGATGTACCAACGGTGTACGCTGCTGGTCAGTCCCTCCCCCAATTACCTGCAGATAGCCGATATGGTAGGATTCTTCATGCGCTGCGAGGAATATGTTCTGGCCATAAAATGGCTGGAAAATGAGTGGAAAAACACCGGGTGGGATAAGCCCAATGCACAACGACTATCTCTACTGGAAGAGTGTTATTTGGCTTTAAATCAGCATGAGAAACGCCGGGAGACATTAATCTTACTGTTAGATATCAGCCCGACATATCATAATCTTCAGAAGACGCTTCCGCTGGTTTCTGCCGGTGAGGCTCAGCAGTTACGTGTGAATTTTATTGCCTCGGTACTAAAACAATCTGATATTTATGAGAAATTATCGCCGTTACTGCAACTTGAGGAATATGCTTTGGCAGAGAGTGTGGCGCTGGCTGAATTTGAAACGTTGCAGGCCTGTAGTTACACGACATTATTGTCTTTACTTAAAATTTCTCCTGACGATTTATCTCTGGTTCGTATTATTCTGTTGCGCTGTCTGCTCGGGGATATTTTGCATCGGGCTAAAACGCAGGCTTATCATCACGCCGCCGACTATCTTAAAGAATTAGACCAGTTGGATAAGAGGGTGACATCCTACAAAGCGTTGCCAAACCATGCAGATTATATGTTGAAGGTTAAAGAGAAACATGGGCGTAAGTACAGTTTTTGGTCGAAATACAATACCTAATCATATTACTTCGAATGAATCACAATCATCCCCAGTTTTTCCAGCAAATGACTTTGTTGCCAGTCGTCAATTTTCACGCCATCAAGATCGACCTTACGGATATTCAGCTCGCCCAGATCTGAGTTCGTCAGGTCGCAATGGGTGATGTTGACGTTATTCCAGTCGAATTCGGTGAATTCGCCGCCGGAAAGGTCGGAGCCGCTGAAGTTTGCGCCCTGCACATTCGCGCCGGTCCAGCGGTTTTCCCACAGCTCGCATTTCTCCAGAATGACTTTGCTGAAGTTGGCGTAGCTGAAGTTATTTTTGGTCATGAACGCGCTGCAAAACCAGGTGCGTGAGGTGATCATATTCATAAAACTCGCGCCGCTGAAATCTGCGCCAGTGGCTTTGCATTCGCGGATTTCACAGCCCAGCGCCTGAGCGTTTTTGAAATCCGCCATTGTCAGGTCGCAACGTTTGAAGCTGGCATCCTGCAATTTTGTATGCTGGAAAGAGCAGCCTTTTTGTTCTTCATCATCGTAAAACAGACAATCGACGAACGCCGTTTCTGACAGATCGGCGCTGTCGAAACGGCAGCGATAAAAGCGACAGTTCTCCAGCGTTTCACCGGTAAATTGCTTCATGCTAAAACGCTGGTCGCGGAAAGTCTGGTCTTTGATCATCGGATCCTCTGTCGTCTTTTATGCCTTACTAAGACCGGTATCCTGACAGAAAAATTTTATCGAAAATATGGAATACGCCTCGTAATAACACGATTTACCTACGTTTGCCTTTTGCCGGATCGGTAAGTGAGGTCTATTCTCAATGACTTAACGGAGCACTTCTCTCACTCAGATAAGGAAGACTGAAATGCGTTTGTCATCTCTCTTTTTGGCAACCAGCCTGGCACTCAGCCAGTTTGCAGGGGCTGCACAGCCCGCCACGCAGGAGCATGCTATGAATCACGCCATCAATGCAGATAACCCATTTCTGAAACCCAGCCCCCTGGAATATCAGGCACCGCAATTTAATCTTTATAAAGACAGCGATTACGAGCCCGCTATTCTCGAAGGTATCCGCCAGAAGCTGGCGGAAGTCGATAAAATTGCCAGCGACAGCACGCCGCCAACTTTTGAAAATACCTATGTGGCGCTGGAAAAATCCGGCGTCATGCTGCAGCGCGTACAGAACGTTTTTGGTGCGATGACCGGTGCGAATACTGACGATACGTTGCAAAAAATCGATGAAGACACCTCGCCAAAACTGGCCGCGATGGACGACAGTATTCATCTCAACAGCAAGCTGTTCGCGCGCCTGAAAGCGGTGTATGACCAGCGTGGCAGCCTGAAAATCTCCCCGGAATCGCAACGCCTGATTGAAGTGACGTTTAAGGATTTCGAACTGGCAGGTGCCAATCTTTCTGATGCAGATAAAGACAAACTCAAGGCGCTGAATCAGCAGGCTGCAACGCTCAGCACCCAGTTCACCAACAAATTACTGGCCGCGACCAAAGCGGGCGGGCTGACGGTGAAAGATAAAGCACAACTTTCCGGGCTAAGCGATGCCGAATTGTCGGCAGCCGCGCAGGCTGCAAAAGACCGCAAGCTGGATAACGCCTGGCTTCTGGTTCTGCAAAACACCACTCAGCAACCGTTGTTACAGTCGCTGGACGACCGCGATACGCGCAAGGCGCTGTATGAAGCTTCTGTTAATCGCGCCGAAAAGGGGGATGCCAATGACACCCGTGAGCTGATTGCGAAGCTGGCCAAAGTCCGCGCTGAGCAGGCTCAGGTGCTGGGTTTCCCGAGCTATGCGGCGTGGAAGCTGGAAGACCAGATGGCGAAAACGCCGCAGGCCGCGCTGGATTTTATGCACAAAATTGTGCCCGCAGCGACCGCCCGCGCACAGCGTGAGGCCGCCGATATTCAGGCGGAAATCGATAAACAGAAAGGCGGCTTCAAAGTGGCGGCCTGGGACTGGCAGCATTACGCCCAGCAGGTGCGCAAAGAGAAATACGATCTCGATGACGCGCAGATCAAACCCTATTTCGAGCTGAACAATGTGCTGGAAAACGGCGTGTTTTATGCCGCTAACCTGCTGTACGGAATCACCTTTAAAGAACGTAAAGACCTGCCGGTCTATAACCCCGATGTGCGGGTTTTTGAAGTGTTCGATAAAGACGGTAAATCGATGGCACTGTTCTACGCCGATTATTATCAGCGCGATAATAAAGGCGGCGGCGCGTGGATGAGTAACTATGTCGATCAGTCGAAACTGCTGGGCAATAAGCCAGTGATTTACAACGTGGCAAACTTCCAGAAACCGGCTGCGGGGCAACCGGCTTTGCTGTCGTGGGATGACGTGATCACGATGTTCCATGAGTTCGGCCACACCCTGCACGGGCTGTTCGCCAGTCAGGAATACCCGAGCCTTTCCGGCACCGCGACGCCGCGTGATTTTGTCGAATTCCCGTCACAGTTCAACGAGCACTGGGCGAGTGACCCGAAAGTGTTTACTCACTTCGCCAAACATTATCAAACCGGTGAAGTGATGCCGCAGGCATTGCAGGACAAAATCGAGAAGGCCAGTAAGTTTAATAAAGGTTATGACATGACCGAGTTGCTGGCCGCGGCGCTGCTCGATATGCACTGGCACAGCCTGAGTGCGAGCGATCCGCAGCAGGATGTTGATAAGTTCGAAGCCGAATCGCTTGCGAAGGACAACGTGAATCTGGCTTACGTTCCGCCGCGTTACCGTTCCAGCTATTTCCAGCACATCTGGGGTAACGGCTATGCGGCCGGTTATTACGCCTATCTGTGGACAGAAATGCTGGCTGATGACGCCTTTGCGGGCATCACTGAACAGGGCGGGCTGACGCGGGAAAATGGTCAGAAATTCCGGGATGAGATCCTCTCACGCGGTAACAGCGAAGACCTCGAAAAGCTTTATGAAACCTGGCGCGGCAAAGCGCCGTCGATAGAGCCGATGCTGAAAAATCGCGGTCTGGAAGAGTAAAAATGGCCGTGCCCGGTATTGCGCCGGGCACGGATTTTCTTGCCGGAAAGCGTTAATAGAAATAGTTAAAATCAACGCCCGAAAAACGTCGCTACTCCCGCTCAGATTCCCCTATGCTTTTCCTCAATGTTTCCAGTCTGCGAGTTAAATCATGCTCTTCGATTTGCCTGACGATGATGTTCTCTATGCTGCGCTGATTGCCCGTGATCCGGCCTATGACGGCTTTGCCTTTGTCGGCGTGAAAAGCACCGGGATTTTCTGCCGGCTGACCTGTCCGGCGCGCAAGCCCAAACGTGAGAACTCGGTGTTTTATCCGTCGATGGTCAGCGCGATGGAAGCCGGATTCCGGCCTTGCAAACGCTGCCGTCCGCTGATGCAGGGCGGAGAAAAAGACCCGCTGGTGCTGAAATTACTGGCTGCACTGGAAAATGAACCGGACAAAAAATGGAGTGAAGGTGATGTGCAGGCGCTGAACGTCGACCCTTCGACGGTCCGCCGGGCTTTTAAGCGGCAGTTTGGCATCACTTTTCTGGAAATGGCGCGCCTGCGCAGGGTCGGGAAAGGTGTCGATGCGCTGGCCGGAGGGGAGCCGGTTATTGATGCTCAGCTGGATGCCAGCTTTGAATCTGGCAGCGGATTTCGTGCGGCCATCACCCGGCAAATCGGGCTCAATCCCAGTCAGGCCAGAAAGCATCAGTTTCTCAAAGCGGACTGGCTGGATACGCCGATCGGTTCGATGCTGGCGATTGCCAGCCGCGACGCGCTGTATCTGCTGGAGTTTATTGACCGTCCGGCGCTGCCCAACGAAATTGAGCGGCTGAAAAAGCTGACGTCATCAGAAATTATTTTTGGTCGCAACCCGCTGATTGAACAAGTCGGACAGGAACTGGCTGCCTATTTTGCGGAAGGAAAACAGTCGTTCGTCACGCCGCTGGCGGAGTTCGGTTCATTGTTTACCCGTAAAGTGTGGGATGCGCTCAGAGCCATTCCGGCAGGCGAATTGCGCAGTTATTCCGCGCTGGCAGCGGATATCGGGCAGGCAACGGCCTCACGCGCCGTCGCCCGGGCGAATGGCGCTAACCAGATTTCTATCCTGATCCCTTGTCATCGCGTAATCGGTGCCGATGGTTCGCTGACCGGTTATGGCGGTGGATTATGGCGCAAGCGGTGGCTGATTGAACACGAACGAAGAATGGCGCTGAGCCGCTAAACGAGGAGCAGGGTATGAGTCAGCAAAGTCAGGCACTGGCATTTTCAGAGCTTCATCAGAAACACAATCCGGTCATTTTATACAACGTCTGGGATGCGGGCAGCGCGCTGGCCGTGGAGCAGGCGGGGGCAAAAGCCATCGCGACCGGCAGCTGGTCATGTGCGGCGGCACAGGGTTATCAGGATGGCGAAACCATGTCTTTTTCCAGTCTGTTACAGACAGTTCAACGCATTGCTGCGGTGATCAGTCTGCCGCTGACAGTAGATTTTGAAACTGGTTACGGCGCAAACCGCCGCGATAATCTGAGCGCTCTTTTGCAGGCGGGGGTGGTGGGAATTAATGTCGAAGATCAGCAAATGGGATTATCTGCGCTAAACGACATCCGTGAGCAGAGTGAGATCCTGAAGTCGCTTCGTCAGGTGGCGGATTCTCAGGGGAGCACGCTATTTATCAACGCCCGAACTGATGTCTTTTTGCAGCAACCCGACGCCACGCAACATCCTGCGCTGATGGCCGAAGCCAAAAAGCGGCTCACCGCTTATCAGGATGCGGGCGTCAGCGGTTTTTTTGCCCCGGGTTTGAGCGACCTGACGCTGATTGCCGAACTCTGTGACGTATCTGCGCTGCCGGTGAATATTATGGCTAACAGCCTGACCCCGCCATTGGCCGGACTCACCGATGCGGGTATCAGCCGGTTAAGCTACGGTCCTTATCCTTATATCGGACTGATGGAGGCCCTTAAACAGCAGGCACGCGCGTTGTATTAGCCGCCAGCCGGTGCCCCATCCAGAAGAATACCAGGCCGCTAATTGAGGAGGCGATCAGCGCAATAAACATCACCGACGGTGCGGCATAGCTGAGCAGAAAGCCGCACATGACCGGATTGATGGCGCCGCCGAGATTGCTCAGGTTCTGCATTCCGTAATAGCTGCCTTTCATGTTTTCCGGCGCGATAAAGTCGATAAACATGTATTCCACCGGAATGACGATCAGTTCGCCGAAGCTGAAAATCGCCATGGCGATCACCCAGAATAGTACAGATTGTCCGGCGGTCATAAAGCCTATCAGGCCGATGATGAAGAAAAGGGTGCCGAGCAGCAGCCATTTCAGCAAAGTATTCTGCTTCATCCGGCTGCTTAAAACGTACTGGAAGGCAATGACAATCACGGCGTTGGTGATCATCACTGCGCCGATAATTTTGTACGCGAAGGCTGCATTCGAAACCAGAATCAGATACTGCGACAGATAACCGGCGAACTGCCCGAACACGATTGACCCCAGCGTACTGCCCAGGGTGAAGTAAATCAGGCGGCGGTCATGAGACAGAATACTCAGCGTCTGGCGCAGATTCGGTTTGGGCAGCGGTTTTTGTTCCAGCGAGGTTTGCGGAGGCTTGTGTGGAATATTCCGCAGCCCCCAGGTCAGGGAAATCACGGTGCCCAGCGCCAGCACGCCGGAAATCACGAACGGCAGCATCGGGCTGAAACCCGCCAGCCAGACACCCAGCGATGATCCCACCGCCCAGCCGACGTTGACCAGCGTGTAGTTCATCGAAAACGCTTTTACCCGTTTTTCCACCGGCAACCAGCTGGCGATACAGGCCTTGAGCGTAATGCTGAGCAGGGCGTAAGAGGCATTCAGCAGCGCCAGAACCAGCAGCACACCGGTCACATTGGGCAGAAACGGCAACAGTAAAAAGCTCAGGCCGAACAGGCTGACAGAGACGGTTATCAGCGTCCGGTGATTGAATTTATCCACCAGATAGCCGCCGTACAGACTGCTGAGAATACCGATTGCCAGACTGGCTCCGAGAATAATCCCGACGCTTTTGGGCAACAGATGATAATGCTCGGTCAGATAAATAGTGATAAACGGCAGCGTGACACCGCGTCCGATAGTAAGTACTAACGAACTGGTGAGCAAAGCGAGGATCAGTGGTGGCATTCCCTTCATGTTAAACGGCATTCCCTGAGTAACGGCAACATTTTCGTTACATCATAAAGTAGTCTGCGCAGTTTTTTTCATTACAAAATAAAGGGATTTAAGTGAGTTGCGCGGCTATACCCGCACTCCTTAGAATTTCGCTTAGGGCTTCTGCGGTGCAACGCCGTGAAACAGTAAAAGGGCGACGTGTTTGCGCAGCATATCGGGAGAAATCGGCGATGCATCTCCCTGCCGCATTTTCATTGAGGCCATCGGGAACAGCGTCAGACCAAAAAGTGAAATGAACAGTAATGCCGGATTCAGATCCGGATTCAGCCGTCCTTCGGACTGCCAGCGGCTGATGCATTCCTGCACAATTTTGCGATTCTTATCGCCGTTCCGTTCTTCCATGCGTTTTTTCAGCATGCCGCTTTCGCTGATCACTTCACGTACCCACAGCGGCGCCACCCACGGATATTTTTCTGCCGCATCAATCATGCACTGCGCCATGTTAGTGATCGCCATCAGCGGATCGTCGGCGTGGGTTTCAAAAATGTCGGTAAAACCGGCACGAACCGGCTGAAAACGCTCATCAATCATCACGTCCAGCAGTTGTTCGCGGGTCTTGAAATAGTAATGCAACATGGCGGTGGTAACGCCCGCTTCTTTGGCGATCATGCTCAGCGGCGTTTCGGCAATGCCGTATTGGGCAAACAGCTTCAGGGCGGCATCCAGCAACAGTTCACGTTTATCCGCTCCGGTTTTCCCACTGCGCGGACGCCCCGGACGACGCACGGTTGTCGTCTCCGGATTTTGATCCATTTGTGCGGATTTAGTCGTTTCTGAGATTTTTCTGTCTGCCATAAGGTGTTTGATCCATTGACCAGATGAATTTGATGCTTCAATATTAATTATACAGTTAATTAATTACAAGTCAGGATGTCATTTATGACGACAATAAATTCGGCACAGAGCGAAGTGACGGAACAGAAGCCATCGATAAAGCTGCTGTTCTCCGCGCTGATGCTGGTGATGCTGCTGGCCGCCCTCGACCAGACCATTGTGTCCACCGCGTTGCCGACCATCGTCAGCGAGCTCGGCGGACTGGAACAGCTTTCATGGGTTGTGACCTCTTATCTGCTGGCTTCCACGATAGTAGTTCCGCTGTACGGCAAGTTTGGTGACCTGCTCGGGCGTAAAATCGTGCTGCAAACGGCGATTGTCGTGTTCCTTCTCGGTTCGGTATTGTGCGGACTGGCGCAAAATATGACGCAGCTGATCCTGATGCGCGCCCTGCAGGGGCTGGGCGGCGGCGGGCTGATGGTGGTCAGTATGGCGGCGGTCGGCGATGTCATCTCGCCCTCTGAACGCGGGAAATACCAGGGGCTGTTCGGTGGCGTATTCGGTCTGGCGACGGTCATCGGACCGCTGATTGGTGGTTTTCTGGTTGAACACATGTCATGGCGCTGGATTTTCTACATCAACCTGCCGCTGGGTATTTTTGCCCTGCTGGTTATCGGCGTGGCACTGAAATCGCAAAGCGCACGTATTCGCCATGAAATCGATTTTCTCGGCGCGGGTTATCTTGCGGCGGCGCTGACCAGCATCATTTTGTTCACCAGTGAAGGCGGTACGGTGTATCAGTGGTCTGATCCACAGCTGTGGTGCATTCTGGCTTTCGGGCTGGTAACGCTGGGTGGCTTTATTTATGAAGAGACGCTGGCGGCCGAGCCGATTATCCCGCTCGGCCTGTTTCGCGAGCGGACGTTCCTGCTCAGCTGTGCGATAAGTTTTATTATCGGTATGTCGCTGATGGGCTCGATGACTTTCCTGCCGCTGTATTTGCAGGTGGTGAAAGGTTCGTCGCCGTCCCAGGCGGGGATGCAGCTGCTGCCGCTGATGGGCGCATTGCTGGTCAGTTCGATTATCAGCGGGCGTCTGATCAGCCGTATCGGTCGTTATCGCATCTTCCCGATTATCGGTACGCTGCTGAGTTTCGCCGGTATGGTGCTGCTGGGCTTTCTGAAAGTCAGTACGCCGGTACATATGTTGTATCTCTACATCGGCGTGCTCGGTTTCGGTCTGGGGATGGTGATGCAGGTGCTGGTACTGGCGGTGCAAAACTCGGTATCGATGAAACAGATGGGCGTGGCGACGTCCGGTGTGACGCTGTTCCGCTCGATTGGCGGTTCGATTGGCGTGGCGATGTTTGGCGCGATATTTACCCACGTGCTGCGTGACCAACTGATAGCGCGGATCCCGGAAGGCACTGTCCTTCCTCGTTCAATGGGCGCGCAGGCGGTGCAGGAACTCCCGGCCGCCATCCGTGATGATTATTTACAGGCCTTCGGTTCGGCGCTGCACTCGGTGTATCTGATTGCCGCGTGCGTAATGGTGCTGGCGTTTGTCCTTTCACTGCTGCAAAAAGATGCGGTGCTGAAGAAATAGTGACGAGTTTAAATTTCTTTCTGTGGCGAGGCGTTGAGTATTCATGCCGCAGAAAGAATGATCAATAATTTCCCCCCCCTTATTTCTGATATTTATAAAATACCTTTCTGACTTTTCTCTGTTATTATTTCTTCTTAATAATCTATATGTGCAATGAATGAATTATCGTAATTAATTCGATGTGAAATATAATTCACGGTGCGTGACTTCATAACAATAAGGATATTGGTATGCCTTCATCATTAAGCAGGAACGTCGGTTATTTTGGCGAGAACTTATTCCTCAACGGAGTCTGCGCACGATGAGATCATTGAAAGTTATTTCTTTGATTACCTTGCTCTCTGTCGATTCTCACGCTGAAGGATATAAACTGCACCCGGGTATTCGTACATTTCAGGGACAAAAATTTGAGATCGAACTGAAGGCGCATTGTCCTGAAACCCGTCTGGCATGTAACGACGTGAGCTATGAGGCTATTAACAAGAAGACAGGAGAGAGGCTTCATCTGAAAGGTCGGGTTCTCACAAACTATTACAGTCATGATTTTAGGGGGTTTGAATTCAAAAACGGAAACTATATTTATACGTTACGTCCTGACTCAGGAGCATCAAATGATGTATCTCAAATCTGGAATTTAAATGTTCCCTACATGATAAGATTATCGCTACTGATCAGGGTATCATGCATTAATTTCAAAATTCATTTACTAATGCCATTTGAAGTTCCGCAAATGGCATTAGTTTGTTCTACATGACTCTGTCAATCCATAGGCTATAGCCCGAAGTCCCGGCTATATGATGGGTCATCAATGGTTTCATAGCGCAGTGAAAGAGTTTCGTAAGGCTGTGCATCTCCGCCTGGTAATGTGCTCGGGCAGGTTGAGGAAATACTTTCCAGAGTGGCATCGGTCAGTTTTATGGTGAGATATTTCTCCTGAGTACCATATTGTGATGTTCTGTAATAGTTAAAATACACTGAATAATCTCATTATTAGAAATTGCCACCAGTAATAGCGGTGTTGATTTATCAATAGGCTTGGTGATCCTTATCGGGTGATGATTCACGTTCATTTCCCGGGTAATATCATGTTGGGATGAATACACCAGTATCTGATCTGCATGGCCTGCCTGAAAGCGATTACCAATCGAGCTATACGTTGAACATCCTGCTGATATCAGTCCTTGAGTCTTTCCTGTCAGTGACAGATAGGTACAGTTTGACATTATTAGATTTCCTTTCTAAAAGTAATTATTGTTTCTGAATAAGTTTCTGAGCGTATTTATATTGCCCGGCTGTTATATCATTAAATGATCTTAAAAATAAGATCTAAGCAGCATCTGTAATTCAATGCCTTTTCATCAATATATTTAATTTCAATTTGGCTTAATTCTATCTGTAAGCGAAAAGAATACTAATTTCTGGGGCGAACGGCAGAAATACTCTACTCTTATAGGTTCTGTCAGATTCTCCGAACCAGAACATCAAAGCAGGATAGCTTTGACGATGAACAATTTAAGAGGTGCGCCATGCTGTTTCGCCGTTTCGAGCGAATGATCGACATCTTCCGTGAGGCACCGGCTGCTCAGCCGCCGGATCAGGTCTTGCCTTTCTATCTTTATTACCTGCGCCAGGTCTGGCCAAGTTTTGCGATTTTACTGGTAGTGGGGCTGATCGGCGCGCTGATTGAAGTCTCGCTGTTCAGCTATCTCAGCCAGATTATCGACTTGACCAAAGACACGCCGCCGGGCAGTTTTTTCACCGACCATATGGGCGAGCTTTTGTGGATGGCGGCGGTGGCGATGATCCTGCGGCCGATATTTATCGGGCTGCATGATTTGCTGGTTCACCAGACAATCAGCCCCGGCATGACCAGCATGATCCGCTGGCAGAATCACAAATATGTCCTCAGGCAGAGCCTGAATTTTTTCCAGAGTGATTTCGCCGGACGTATTGCCCAGCGCATTATGCAGACCGGTAACTCGCTGCGCGATTCTGCGGTGCAGGCGGTGGATGCCATCTGGCATGTGGTGATTTACGCCGCCAGCGCATTATTCCTGTTCGCCGAAGCCGACTGGCGACTGATGATCCCGCTGATTATCTGGATATTCGGTTACGGCGTTTGTCTGCGTTATTTTGTGCCACGCGTGAAACAACGCTCGGTGCAGTCGTCGGAAGCGCGCTCAAAACTGATGGGCTGCATCGTCGATGGCTATACCAATATCACCACGCTGAAACTGTTCGCGCATACCGATCTGGAGCAGAAATACGCCCGTGAAGCGATTACCGAACAGACCGAGAAAACTCAGCTGGCAGGGCGTCTGGTGACCGGCATGGACGTGTCGATCACCACGCTCAACGGTCTGCTGATTGTCAGTACCACCGGTCTGGCCCTGTGGCTGTGGACGCAGTCACTGATAAGCGTCGGAGCCATCGCGCTGGCGACCGGTCTGGTGATACGTATCGTGAATATGTCCGGCTGGATCATGTGGGTGGTAAACGGTATTTTCGAAAATATCGGTATGGTTCAGGACGGTCTGCACACCATTGCGAAACCACTGAGCGTCACCGATATACCCCAGGCGAAAGCGCTGAAAGTCGATCAGGGTGCGATCCACTTTGATCACATTGAATTTAATTATGGCAAAGAGAACGCCGGAAAAGGTGGGAGGGTGATCCCCAATCTGGATCTGGCCATCCGTCCCGGTGAGAAGATCGGCCTGATCGGGCCTTCCGGCGCCGGGAAATCCACGCTGGTGAATCTGTTGCTGCGCCTGTACGACATCGACGGTGGCCGCATTCTTATTGATCAGCAGAATATTGCCGACGTCACGCAGGAAAGCCTGCGTGCGCAAATCGGCATGATCACGCAGGATACCTCGCTGCTTCACCGTTCTATCCGCGATAACCTGCTTTACGGCAGGCCGGGCGCGACGGAAGAGGAGTTGCAACTGGCCATCCGTCAGGCGCGGGCCGATGAATTTATTCCGCAACTGTATGATTCGTTGGGCAGAACGGGGCTGGATGCGCATGTCGGGGAACGCGGTGTGAAGCTTTCCGGCGGTCAGCGTCAGCGTATTGCCATTGCCCGCGTGTTACTGAAAAACGCGCCAATACTGATTATGGATGAAGCCACTTCGGCGCTCGATTCTGAGGTGGAAGCGGCGATTCAGGAAAGTCTGGAGACGCTGATGGGCGGCAAAACAGTGATTGCGATTGCGCACCGGTTGTCGACGATTGCCAAAATGGACCGTCTGGTGGTGCTGGAAAAAGGGCAAATTGTCGAGACGGGGAATCACGCCGAACTGCTGGCCCATGGCGGGCTTTACGCGCGCCTCTGGCAGCATCAGACCGGCGGTTTTGTCGGCATGGACTAAGGCATCATTCGTGCCGGTAGGGCAGCACTTCGCGGGCTTCATCTGCCCAGCGCTGCACGCCGGCACGTTCTTCCACTAAAAAATCTTCCACGGCATCACGTAAACCCGGATGACGTAAATAGTGCCAGGAGTCGGTGATCACTGGCTCAAAGCCGCGCAGCAGTTTATGTTCGCCCTGTGCGCCCGCATCAAAGCGTTTCAGACCGCTGGCAATCGCGTATTCCATTCCCTGATAGAAACAGGTTTCGAAATGAAGCCGGTCGAATTCTGCCAGACAGCCCCAGTAACGTCCGTAAAACGTATCGCCGCTGATTAAACTGAACGCCATCGCCACATCGCGCCCGTTTTGCTGCGCGAAAACCACGCGGATCGCCTCCGGCATACGTTCTGCCAGCAGGCTGAAGAACGCGCGGGTCAGATAGGGAGACTGGCCGCGGATATGATAGGTGTTGCTGTAGCAGGCATAGACGAAATCCCATTGCGCTTCAGTCACCTGTGCACCTTCCCGCCAGATAAATTCGATGCCCTGTGATGCCACCTGCTCGCGCTCTTTGCGAAACTGTTTACGCTTGCGCGACGTGAGCGCGTCGAGATAATCCTGAAAATCGCGATAGTCACGATTTTGCCAGTGATACTGCAAACCCTGACGGTGCTGCCAGACGGGTTCAGCCCCGATAATCCGGTTGGCGCGTTCGTCGGTAAAATTGATGTGCGCGCCGGTCAGGCCATTTTCTTCCAGATAATCCGGCAGTGCCTGTAAGAGGCTTACCGCAGCAGATTCATCGCCCAGCAGCCGTGCGCCGGTCACCGGACTGAACGGCACGGCGCCGAGCCACTTCGGATAATAAGCAATGCCGGAACGCTGACAGGCGTCTGCCCAGCCCTGATCAAACACGTATTCGCCGTAAGAATGTCGCTTACGGTAGCCGGGAATGGCGGCGCGGATTTCGCCGTTTTCCTGCCAGGCCAGATGTTGCGGACGCCAGCCGGAATTGGGCCCCAGACTGCCGCTGTCTTCCAGAGCGGATAAAAAAGCATGACTGAGAAAGGGTTGCTGCGCAGGCACCAGCGCATCCCACTGTGCAGCAGGACAATCGGCCAGACGGTTCAACGTGATAACAGGCATGAATTATTCTCGCTATGGCATTGAAGGAGAAAGCGGTTAAGTGTCGTACAGGTGGGGAAATATTGTCGGCTTAAAGGTGCGGCTGAAATTATAAATTTGGTTAAATGGCCGGTTTATAATGCGCAACCGAGTTAAAGCTGTTCCGCATTAAATACCGGCACGACATCATGCCGGTATTTCTTATCAGCTGGCCCTGACTTCAGGATTATCTGACAGGGAAATAAAGGTGCTGCTTTTGGAGTCAAAGGCTTCAATTGAACCCGATTCAATATCATATACCCAGCCGTGCAGGGTCACTTCGCCTTTCGCTAAAGCCACCGCCACGCAAGGATGGGTGCGCAGATTGCTCAGCTGCGCGACCACGTTCTGATGCACCATACCGTTAACACGCGCTTCAGGCGATTCGTGTTCGAAGGATTCATTGATGGCTTTCGCCGCATCAGAATAACGCAGCCAGTGTGCGACCGCAGGCATGTGATCCAGACAGGTGCAGTTAGCGATTGCGCTCATTGCGCCGCAGTTGGAGTGTCCGCAGACCACGATATCTTTTACGCCCAGCGCCATCACCGCGTACTCGACCGTGGCAGAAACGCCGCCCGGTTCCGGCCCGAATGGCGGCACAATGTTACCGGCATTACGGATAACAAACAGTTCGCCCGGCTCACGCTGCGTGACTAATTCCGGCACTAAACGGCTGTCAGAACAGGATATAAATAGGGTCTTAGGATTTTGATTTAATGCGAGCTTTTTGAAGAGCTTAGAGCGTTGGGGAAACGCTTCTTTCTGGAATCTGAGAAAACCTTCAATTACGTCTTTCATAGGGGAATTCCATGTATTTCAATGCCAGTGAGTCTGCCATGAAAAAAAAAGCAGATCAATCAGACGCAATATCAGTACTATTTACAGGGGAAATTATCGATCACAAAATATTATAATTTTCGGGTCATAAGAATTTCACATTCTGTTTTTTTAATGGCATACCTTTATCTCAGCATTATCCGTCCCCATATTTCCTCTACCCCCTGAGTGAAGGAGTCTGTATGACAATCGAATACGCTATTTTCGGTGGCGGCTGTTTCTGGTGTACAGAAGCGGTGTTCAAAGACGTCATCGGCGTGGAGTCGGTGGAAAGTGTTTACACCGGCGGGCGTCGACCGAATCCGAATTATGAACAGGTTTGCACCGGTACGACCGGCCATGCGGAAGCCATCCGTGTCGGTTTCGACCCGGAAAAACTGACCTACGGTGATTTGCTGGATATCCATTTTGTCACGCACGATCCGACCCAGCTTAACCGCCAGGGGAATGACGTCGGAACGCAATACCGTTCGGCGATTTTCCCGGCGAATGAACAGCAAAAGGCGGATGCAGAAGCGGCAATTCTGCGCGCGCAGCATGACCACAGTGACCCGATAGTCACCAGCATCGAACCGCTGGGCGAAGTGTATGTGGCTGAAGGTTATCACCAGAATTACTGGGATGGCGCAGGGCAGCAGAACCGTTACTGCATGGCGGTGATCCCGCCGAAATTACAAAAACTGCGCAAGAGTTTTGCGCAGCGAGCGAAATCCTTGCAATAATAATTCGCCTACACACGAATGAATAAATTATGAGCAGGGTAATGTCTTCGTTACCCTGCTTTATTTTATTTCAGAAGAATTATTTTCTTAATCATTCATTAACCCCCCCCCCCATTATTGAAATAACTTACTGAATTAAAAGAGACTTTTAACTAGTTTAGTGTAACTTAAATAATCATTCAGAAACCGTACGTTTACATACTCTAATTAAAGGAATGATAATGCGACGTTTTAGAGGATAAACTTACAGGAACGTATAAATAATGAGTGGTTTAAAATTAGCAGCATTTTCTATTGCAACGTTAATCATATTAACAGGTTGTGTAAATAAAACCGATCCGGCAAAAAGTAACTCCCCGATTGCGCAAAGAGAGGGAGTGACATGCATTAATGAATTCAAAGCGTTGCAAAGTCTTTCTCCTGGAGATTTTGCAGTTTACCAGTCACAGTTTACGCAACTGACTAATGCTTACGATGTATATAGAAAAAATAATGGAGCTATTAATAAAGATTCCGAGGAAATTCTTAATATCGAATTGCAGTCAAAATTAAAGATGATCTGCGCCCGCGTGAAAGGTGCTGTATTTAAAAATATGGACGAACGCTCCCAGGAAATTAATAAAATATGATGAGCAAAATAACATCAGTTATTTTTATTTTTTTGCTGACCGCATTTCAGGGGGCTCGGGCCGATAATTTAGAGTTGCTGGATATGCTTCAGCAGGAACACTTGATCCCGTCGTCTCAAAAACCGGTGGTTCAGGAGGAAATTAAAACTTCTCCAGCATTGACTGCGCAACCACAAAACATTGAAGCGCCAAAAACTGTCACCAAGGCGTCTGCACCGGTTAAAAAGTTGCCGAAGAAAGCAAAAGCAAAACACAAAAAATCTGACCAGCGGATACATTCCACTCTCGATGTGCAGCCAAAATCCGTGCCTGCTACTTTGGGTGCCGATCTCATCGTCACCGGGAAGGAGCTGCCAAAATCGGATTTTGAAACTCCGCATGCCAGCAACAATCTGCCGGAGGCTGTGAAAACGGAGGCTATCCTGACTGAGCCTGCCGCAATACCAGTGACTGCGAAAGCAGATCCGAAGCCAGCTGCACCAGTCACCCAAAAAGTGCATCAGGTTAAAAAAAGTCATCAGCAGTCAGATCGTAAAAAACAGACCGCTAAGAAAGAGCGACCTGTTGAGAAGACCACGGTGAAAGTTCAGGAAGTGAAATCTGCGGAGAAACCCGTGATGACCACAACGCCTGAAGTGAAAAACGTTGAAGTGAAAAACGTTGCTCAGAACTGAAGGCAGATATCTGTCAGCGTAAAAGCCAGAACTTCTGTTCTGGCTTTTTTTGTTTGCGACGGCAACAGAATACGTATCTTTGTTGAAGGCGATTTACTCCGTCTATTATTCTTCCGGTAACACTCCCCCTTTTGCCCAATGTGATTTTGGTATTTCAGTGATCACCACATCCACACTTTCAGGCTTACATTTCAGGGTTTCTACCGCCAGGCGGGTCACTTCACGGGCAAAGTCGCGTTTCTGCTCAGCAGTACGGCCTGGCAGCATTTCCAAACGGATCATCGGCATAGTAAATCCTCAGTCATTAAACCCTCACGGCGGGGGCAAAACCATTCTACGTATGGATGGTGAAGAATAAAGACGGAAAAAAACAAAAGCCAGAACTGAGGTTCTGATTTACGGGTGCCAAGATTTTTGGGTTTCTATCAGGCTGAAAATTATGACGTTTCACGACTGTTTATAGAGAGGAATGTCTGTCAAAAAAATCTGAACAAGTTGCCAAATTCTTTCCGCTATCCGCTTTTGAAGTCCTGTCTTATTGTTAATTCCAGCAGCACAACAACACAACGTTAAATAAAACTCACAACCCAACAATGCACTCTGAGAGGAAATGAAAATGTCTAAATTCGATCTGCTGGATCCACAGAACTCCACCCTGATTTTCATCGACCATCAGCCACAGATGTCATTCGGCGTTGCGAATATCGATCGCCAGCAGCTTAAAAATAATACTGTCGCCCTCGCTAAAGCAGGCAAAGTTTTTAACGTGCCGGTGATTTACACCTCGGTCGAAACGGAAAGCTTCAGCGGCTATATCTGGCCGGAATTACTGGCAGTGCATCCGGATGTGAAGCCGATTGAACGTACTTCCATGAACTCCTGGGAAGACGCCGCATTCGTGAAAGCGGTGGAAGCGACCGGGCGTAAAAAACTGATTATCTCCGCGCTCTGGACCGAAGTATGTCTGACTTTCCCGGCCCTGATGGCAATGAAAGAAGGGTATGAAGTGTATGTGGTGACGGATACCTCCGGCGGCACCAGCGTGGATGCTCACGAACGTTCCATCGACCGTATGGTGCAGGCCGGTGCGGTACCGGTAACCTGGCAGCAAGTTCTGCTGGAATACCAGCGCGACTGGTCACGCAAAGAGACATACGACGATGTGATGGATCTGGTGCGTGAACACAGCGGTGCATACGGTATGGGTGTCGATTATGCCTACACCATGGTGCACAAAGCGCCGCAGCGTCAGGGTTAATTTCTGAATATATAGCCCGGTTATTCCGGGCTATATACGGTGCTCAGTCCGTCGAAATCCTGCAAATTCTCCCGCCACCACATCGCTGCATTGCCGGTAGCATTTTCGTTCCAGGCCATAAACGCCTGATCACGGCGGGTTTCGGTATCGAGACGGCGTTCCACCAGCATTCCGCTTTCAAGGTGCGGCGCAGCCAGATAACGGGGCAGATAGCCGCAACCCAGCCCGGCAATTTGCGCATGAACTTTGGCATTAAAATCATGAACACTGAGCATTTTCTGCTCATCGAGTACGCGTAAATCAGCGCCTGTACTGTGGCGGGACGAGTCGTGAACGACGACCGCGCGATACTGGCGGATTTGTTCGCGCACCAGCGGTTCCGGCATCGAGGCGAGCGGGTGGTGTGGTGCAACGGCAAACACATATTCCAGCCAGCCGATAGGGCGATATTCAATGCCGCTGCGCGTGAGCGGTTCCTGCACGGCACCAAATACAATGTCAGCTTCACCATAACTGAGCGCCTCCCAGCAACCGGCGAGCACATCGTGGCGGAATAATAACTGGGTATGCTGATGCTCTGCGTAAAAGCGGTCGACAAGCGGCGCAAGCAGCGCGAACGGCACGGAAGCATCCACGCTGAGGGTCAGCTTGCTTTCCCAGCCACTTTCGACGTACTGAGCCTGTTGTTCCAGCTCGCTGACGGCACGCAGCAGCACGCGGCCTTTATCCAGCATCAGACGACCGGTGGGGGTGAATGTCGCGCGATGGCCGGAGCGGTCCAGCAGTTTGATATTCAGATCACTTTCCATTTTCTGCACGGTATAACTCAGTGCTGAAGCGGTTTTAAACAGTCTGGCGGCCGCTGCGGCAAAGGTGCCGTGTCTGTCCAGTGCATCCAGGATCAGCAGTGCTTCAAGGCTTAATCGCATTATTTTCCCCACCCCAAAAATTGTTTAACAACAACCCAAAATATTTCCGTTATCAATCGCCGTGCCGATTTCGTATCGTTTATGAATATAACGCAACATTCAGTTAACCAGAACAAGGGTTAATCAGAAGGAACATCCTGTGACTTATCCTCATCAATCTGACCACATTACCCTGGTGATCACCCACGGCGTACAGCGGGATAAGCTGGGGGAATACGAATTCTGGCTGGAAAATCTGATAGCTGACGCCGCAAGGTTTGCCGGTTATCAGAGTATTAACGTACTGCGACCGGTTCACGGTGAAACCATCTACACGCTGCTGGTGCGCTTCAATAACATTGATCATTTGTATCAGTGGATACAATCAGATCAGCGCGAAATCCGTGAGGCAACGCTCGCCAACTTGCTGAACGGACAGGAATATATTGAGATGCGTATGCAGGCATAATTTTTGCTGCCCAAAATTTACACAAGGTTTGTTCTGCAAAGGTTGAAGACTGTATAAAACGCCAGTATGATTCGCCTGTTTTTTATACGGCATTTTTATTGAAAAATTAGCAAAGAAAACAGGTCAGCTATTTTGTGGAATCCCGAAAAAGAGCTTTTTACCGAGCTCTATCAGTACCCTGAGCATCTACGTCATACCTTAGAAAACTTACCTAACTGCAGCGGCGTCTACATTTTTTATGGCGACAATAACGCCTTTCCGCTGTATATCGGCAAAAGTGTGAATATCCGCAGCCGCGTGATGTCGCATTTTCGCAATCCTGCCGAAGCCAAACTTCTGCACATGACCCGCGATATCGAATATATCGAAACCATCGGTGAAGTCGGGGCGTTATTGCTGGAATCAGATCTGATTAAAACCCGTCGTCCGCTGTTCAATAAGCGGCTGCGTGTGGCGCGAAAACTCTGTTCAATCAGGCTGTTGGAATTTAGCGCGCAAATCGTTTTTAGTGATGACGTAGATTTTTCCCACAGCGAAGATATGTTTGGCCTGTTTAAAACCAAAATGTCCGCAATCGAGAAAATCCGCGATATCGCCGATCAGGAGCAGCTGTGTTACGGCGCGCTGGGGCTGGAAAAACTGGCGAAAAACCGCGCGTGTTTTCGCTTCTCGCTGGGGAAATGCGCCGGTGTCTGTTGCGGCAAAGAATCGCCGGAGGCTCATCAGGCGCGTCTGCGGGATGCGCTCAGTGCGCTGAAAATCCGCAGCTGGCCGTATCCGGGGCGGATCGCTATCGTCGAAGAAGCCAGTGGTCAGACGGATTACCACGTCATCAATCACTGGTTCTATCTGGGCACGGTGAAAACGCTGGAAGCGGCCCGCGAATTTGATCTCGCCGTCCCGCATTTTGACCGCGACAGTTATAAAATTCTCTGCAAACCGATGTTCGCGGCGGACACCCCTAAAGTGATTTTGCTAGATTAACCTAGCAATCATGAAAACGAGTGAGCCGTTAGCTCACTCGGGGTAAGACGCGAGAAGGCGCCTCTTTTACTTGCCTTTCTTGTGATCATGCTCTTTCAAACCCGGATGTTTAGGTTTGTTTTCTGGCGTGACTCTTTGTCTTTTGTCTTCTTTTCCTGTTGATTCAGCAATTGGTTTTGGTCCGGTTTTGATACTCATATCAATCTCCTAAGTGTATTTTTAATCAGCAAGGAATATCTGCTGAGCGAGTTGATTATTATTTCTTGTGTACCATGGGTGCCAAATCGCTGAACCAGTTTGGGTGGTTTTCCAATGCAGTATCAAGTTCTGACCATTCAAGGATTTTTTCTGAATAACCTTTTTTAACTTTAGTCTCAATGGTTTTAGTCAACTTATTAAAATTGTCTTCACTCGTTGAATATTCCTTTTTCTTAAGCCAGTGTTCTAATTCATATGACTCTTTTTTTCCGGTGTTCACTAATTTCCAATCTGAATTAGGCATTTCATTAATTCCTTTAATGTCAGCACAGAATTGCACTGTCCTTTACTAAGATAGGGATTTGAAATGCTCTTTTAATTAGCTAGTTAACTAATTCGGCTGCGTTTTTTTTAGAGCTATAGATAACGCTATGAAATAAAATGATTTTAAATTTAAATTATTTTCGATAATTTTTTAATAACCAAAATAAGATTACATTAATCTAAGAAAAATATAGAAAAAAGGCCTGAGATCCAACGATCTCAGGCCTTTATATTTTTTACTGAAGGGCGAATTAACGCATGGTCACAAATTCTTCCGCGCCGGTCGGGTGGATGGCGACGGTGTTGTCGAAGTCTTTTTTGGTTGCGCCCATTTTCAGTGCGACCGCGAAGCCCTGCAACATTTCATCCATGCCGTATCCGATGCCGTGGATGCCGACGATTTTCTCTTCATCACCGACGCACACCAGTTTCATGCGACACGGCTGGCGGTGCTGCGTGACAGCGGTGTACATCGCGGTGAACGAGGATTTATACACTTTCACGTTGTCTTTGCCGAACTGCTCAATCGCCTGCGGTTCGGTCAGGCCGACCGTGCCGATTGGCGGGTGGCTGAACACGACGGTGGCAATGTTGCTGTAATCCAGATGCTCGTCAGGTTTGTTGTTAAACAGACGCTCAGACAGACGACGGCCCGCAGCGACGGCAACGGGTGTCAGTTCAACTGCGCCGGTGTTATCGCCCACCGCGTAAATGCCTTTTACGCTGGTGTTCTGGAACTTATCGACGACGATATAACCTTTATCGTTGGTTTTCACGCCAGTCGCTTTCAGGTTGAAGTTGTCAGTTTCCGGTTCGCGGCCAATCGCCCAGACCAGGCTGTCGACTTCAAACTCTTTCCCGTTTTCCAGTTTCAGCGTCAGGCTGCCGTCGGCATTTTTCACCACTTCTTTCGGAATGGATTCTTTATGCAGCACCGGGCCTTCAGCTTCCATCACTTCAACCAGCGTCTCGACCATCAGCGGATCGAAGGTACGCAGCGGCGCGTGTTTACGCACGAACAGGTGCGTTTCAGCACCCAGCGCGTTCATCACGCCGGCGATTTCTACCGCGATGTAACCTGCGCCGATAACCGCAACGCGTTTAGGCATTTCGGTCAGATCAAAGAAACCGTCGGAATCGATACCGTATTCTGCACCCGGAATATTCGGGTGACTCGGACGGCCACCGGTGGCGATCAGGATGTGATCGGCAGTGATCTTCTCGCCGTTCACTTCAACGGTATGTTCGTCAACGAAGCGCGCGAAGCCTTTGATCACGTCCACTTTATTTTTGCCCAGCACGTTGTCGTACGAGGTGTGGATGCGGTCGATGTAAGCGGTGCGGTTGGCGACCAGCGTTTTCCAGTTAAAGCTGTTCACGGTGGTATCAAAACCGTAATCCGGGCCGTAATTGCGGATGGCTTCAGCGATTTGCGCGGCGTGCCACATCACTTTTTTCGGGACACAACCCACGTTGACGCACGTGCCGCCAAGCTCTTTAGCTTCGATCAGCGCACATTTTTTCCCATACATGGCTGCACGGTTGATTGATGCGATACCGCCGCTGCCGCCGCCAATTGCCAGATAGTCATAATGTTTGGTCATCGGATTTTCCATGAGTTGTCAAAAATGAAGAACGCCATACCAGCGTCGCTAATCTTAAAAATTGTCTGAGAGTTTAGCGCGTGAATGCGTTTTGTCGCAAAGATTGGATCGATGGTTGCAATAGGTTTGATAGCTGAGACCTTAGAAAAAGGCCTCAGCCAGGGGAAAAGCTTTACTTACTCAGGCACTACCCAATTAACCGTAGTATGACCGGTACCGGAAGGTACCAGCACTTTCAGCAGCCACGGCAGAACGTTGTTCATCTGCTGCTCGAGTTTCCACGGCGGGTTAATCACAATCATGCCGGAAGCGGTCATGCCGCGCTGATCGCTGTCCGGACGCACGCCCAGTTCGATTTGCAGAATACGGCGAATGCCGGTGGCTTCGAGATCACGCAGCATTTTTTTGATTTGCTGGCGCATCACCACCGGATACCACAGCGCGTAAGTGCCGGTCGCAAAACGCTTGTAGCCTTCCTGAATCCCTTTTACCACGTCCTGATAATCGGTTTTCATTTCATACGGCGGGTCCATCAGGATCAGACCACGGCGTGAAAGCGGTGGCAACTGGGCTTTCAGCTGCTGATAACCATCGGCGCGCGCAACGCGGGTACGGTCATCTTTCTGGAATTCACTGCGCAGCAGCGGGAAATCGCTCGGGTGCAGTTCGGTCAGATGCAGTTTGTCGTCTTCGCGCAATAACTGACGGGCAATCAGCGGCGAACCCGGGTAATAACGCAGATTTTCATTGCGGTTGAAGTGATTGACGACCGACATATACGCCGCCAGTTCTTCAGGAATATCGTCCCGCTGCCAGATGCGTGCGATGCCTTCCAGATATTCGCCGGTGCGTTCGGCGTGTTCGCCGCTCAGCTGATAGCGCCCGGCACCCGCGTGGGTGTCGAGATAAAGGAAGGGCTTTTCTTTTTCTTTCAGGGATTCAATGATCAGGCTCTGAACGGTATGTTTCAGTACGTCAGCATGGTTGCCAGCGTGGAAGCTGTGGCGGTAACTCAACATAGGTCTTACGTTTCCGTATGATAGGTGTAGACAGTAAAATCAGTGGGTTACCGGATTTTTATACTGTACTGGGATGCAGCGGCAAGCGGCCATGATGTGCGGCACGCCTCTAATACGGCTTAGTATAAACTGTCTGGCGATGAAAATGGCAAAAGCCTTGCTCAAATCGCCAGACGGGCTGCCATCCTATGACGCGTTCGGACAGGTTTCAGACACGCCGTTAAGGTTTTCAGCCTCTTTTTTGAAGCTGACTTTTTGTGTCGGTGCGGATTTATCCAGTGTCACAATGAAAATACTGTCAAAATCGCTGCCCGGCCATTCAGGCACCCTATTCGGATCGCCGCCATTTTCTTTCACAATCTTTTTGACGATTTTGTCCAGATTCTTGTGCTCCCAGGCGACAAAAATCAGGGCGTTCTGGTACTTATCGTTCTGTAATTCTTTGGCTACGCCATCCGCATCATCGGCATTGTACGCAATATTAATCGCCTGATTCAGGCGTACCGCCGTCGGCATAATGGTTGACAGCGGGCGTAAAGAATCGCCGGGTTTTTGTTCTTTCGGACCTGAGGCGAAAATAAAATCCGGATGACCAAAACGCGACAATAAAACACCGGGCAATGCCAGTGCCCGGTTCAGCCCTTTACAGGTCAATTGCCCGCTGTTACTGGTGGGTTTCTCCCCGTGACGGACAAAAATCAGAGTTTCCCTGGCACTGGCTGTCTGGCTGACGAGTGACAGCGCGAGCAGACCACCGGCTAAATAACCCATCGTTCTTGCTTTCATTAATGACGCCCTTTTGCTGAGTTAACTTAATATAGCGTGATCGCGACATGGTTGAGCAATGAAGAGGCATTCCCCCATTGATTTCCCCATAACTTGACCGCATGTTAGAAGTTACGTCATCTTTAAGACGACCCGAATTCACGGCGTGGTGCGCCACAGGCGCATCAGCCCCAAACGCTATTACGAAGGACTGGCCCTATGACTGAACTGCAAAACGCGTCGAATCCGCTCTTAAAACCGTTCTCCCTGCCTCCTTTCTCTGCGATCAAGCCTGAACATATTGTCCCTGCGATGAAATCCGCGATCGAAGAAAGCCGTCAGACCATTGAACGTGTCGTCGCGCAGGGCGCGCCTTACACGTGGGAAAACCTGTGTCAGCCACTGGCCGAAAGTGACGACCGCCTGAGCCGTATCTGGTCGCCGGTCGGTCATCTCAATGCTGTGAAAAACAGCCCGGAACTGCGAGAAGCTTACGAGCAATGCCTGCCCATTCTGTCTGAGTTCAGTACCTGGACCGGCCAGCACGCCGGTTTATATCAGGCATACCGCGATTTAAAAGACAGCGAAAATTTCAGCACGCTGTCTGTTGCTCAGAAAAAAGCCATTGATAATGCGCTGCGTGATTTTGAACTGTCCGGCATTGGTTTGCCGATGGACAAACAAAAGCGTTATGGTGAAATTTCTGCACGTCTGTCCGAACTGGGCTCGACCTACAGTAACAACGTGCTCGATGCCACGATGGGCTGGAGCAAACTCATCACCGATGAGAACGACCTGAAAGGCCTGCCGGAAAGCGCACTGGCCGCCGCAAAAGCGCTGGCAGAATCGAAAGAGCAGGAAGGCTGGCTGTTAACGCTGGATATCCCGAGCTATCTGCCGGTGATCACTTACGGCGAAAACCGTGCGCTGCGTGAAGAAATGTACCGCGCGTTCGGTACCCGCGCGTCCGATCAGGGCCCGAATGCCGGTAAGTGGGATAACAGCGAAGTGATGGCTGAAGAACTGGCGCTGCGCCACGAACTGGCTCAGCTGTTAGGTTTTGACTCCTTCGCGGATATGTCGCTCGCCACCAAAATGGCGGAAAGCCCGAAACAGGTTATCGACTTCCTGAGCGGTCTGGCAACTCGTGCGCGTCCGCAGGGTGAGCAGGAGCTGGCGCAACTGCGTGCCTTCGCCAAAGATCATTTCGGCGTGGATGAAATGGAAGCCTGGGATTTGCCGTTCTATGGCGAAAAACAGAAACAGCATCTGTTCTCCATCAACGACGAGCAGCTTCGTCCGTATTTCCCTGAACAGCGCGCGCTGGAAGGGTTGTTCGAAGTGGTGAAACGCATTTACGGCATCACTGCCAAAGAGCGTAAGGACGTAGAAACCTGGCACAAAGACGTGCGTTTCTTCGATTTGTTCGATGAAACCGGCGACCTGCGCGGCAGCTTCTATCTCGACCTGTATGCCCGCGAGCACAAGCGCGGTGGCGCATGGATGAACGACTGTGTCGGCAGTATGCGTAAAGCTGACGGCGAACTGCAAAAACCGGTCGCCTATCTGACCTGTAACTTTAACGGCCCGGTCGGCAATAAACCGGCGCTGTTCACGCACAACGAAGTCACCACGCTGTTCCATGAGTTCGGTCACGGTCTGCATCATATGCTGACCCGCATCGACACCCCGGGCGTCGCCGGTATTGCCGGTGTGCCGTGGGATGCCGTCGAGCTGCCAAGCCAGTTTATGGAAAACTGGTGCTGGGAGCCGGATGCACTGGCGTTTATCTCCGGCCATTTCGAAACCGGCGAACCGTTGCCGAAAGAAATGCTGGATAAAATGCTGGCAGCGAAAAACTACCAGGCGGCGCTGTTTATTCTGCGTCAGCTAGAGTTTGGTCTGTTCGATTTCCGTATGCATGCGGAATATGACCCGGCCAAAGGCGCGCAAATCCTGCAAACGCTGGCAGAAATTAAGAAACAAGTTGCCGTGGTGCCGTCACCTTCATGGGGACGTTTCCCGCACGCCTTCAGCCACATTTTTGCCGGTGGTTATGCAGCCGGTTACTACAGCTATCTGTGGGCGGAAGTGCTGTCTGCCGATGCGTATTCGCGCTTCGAAGAAGAAGGGATTTTCAACCGGGAAACCGGTCAGTCATTCCTGGATAACATTCTGTCGCGTGGCGGTTCTGAAGAGCCAATGGAGTTGTTCAAACGCTTCCGCGGGCGTGAGCCGCAGCTGGATGCTATGCTGCGCCACTACGGAATCAAAGGATAACCTCTGCCTGTGAGTGTGTGTTTACTGTGTGAAGAAGGCGCCGATGAAGGCGCCTTATCTGTTCTGGCGCAGCGCTGGAGTCTGACGTCTGATCCGGATGCCATTATGGCGCTGGTGCTGACGCCTGAACGTCTGGAATTACGCAAACGTGACGAGCCAAAACTCGGCGCGATTTTTGTCGATTTTGTCGGTGGCACCATGGCGCATCGTCGTAAATTCGGCGGCGGACGCGGTGAAGCGGTAGCTAAAGCCGTCGGCATCAAAGGCAGCTATCTGCCGGATGTGGTTGACGCCACCGCAGGCCTGGGCCGCGATGCCTTTGTGCTGGCGTCTCTGGGCTGTAAGGTGCGGATGCTGGAACGTAATCCGGTAGTGGCAGCATTGCTCGATGACGGGCTGGCACGTGGCTATCGCGATGCGGAGATCGGTCCGTGGCTGCGTGAGCGCATGACGCTGCTGCACGCCTCGAGCCTGACGGCGCTTGCTGAGCTTTCGCCAAAGCCGGAAGTGGTGTATCTCGACCCGATGTATCCGCATAAACAAAAAAGTGCGCTGGTGAAGAAAGAGATGCGGGTGTTTCAGGGATTAGTTGGCCCGGATGAAGATGCCGACGGTCTGCTGGAACCGGCGCGCCGCTTAGCGACCAAGCGCATTGTGGTAAAACGCCCGGACTACGCCCCGCCAATGGCCGATATCGCCGCACAGGCCGCCGTCGTGACCAAGAGTCACAGGTTTGATATTTATACGCCGCTGTAACGAGCTGGCGCTTTAGCATCTTCTGTTTTAGTCATAAAAAAATGCCCGCCGGTTTCCACCTGCGGGCATTTTTTATGTCAGCGTAAACGCAAGAATACGTCTTACGCTTCTTCTTCCTCATCGCGCAGAGGCACAATCAGCATGTCGATGTGAACGGTGTTGATCAGCTGGCGAGCAGAGGACATCAGTTTGCTCCAGAAATCCTGATGATGGCCGCACAGCACTAAATCCACGCCGTACTTGTTGATGGCATCCACCAGCACCTGCGCTAAATCACCGCTGCCGCTCAGAGTTTCTGAAATCGGGTAACCGGCGTTTTGCGACAGTTCGTTCAGCGCGTGGTGAGTTTCTTCGGAAATACGTTTCTGCATGTCACCCAGATTGACGTCGATAAGACCGGTATACAGGTCAGAATAGTTCACATCAACGTGGATCAGGGACACCTTGGCGTTGTAGGGACGCGCCATGGAAACCGCTTTCTCGACTAAAACTTTGCTCTCAGGTGAGAGGTCAACAGCAATAAGTATGTGTTTGTAAGCCATAAGAAAACTCCTTCCATAAGTCGGTTAATAGCAATATCAGCATCATGCGAATGTCATGACTTTAGTATAGCGCCAAAATGGTGAGAGAAATCAAGCATACAGATCCCATTTCCAAATCCGGGCATCTATAGATACAAATAATATGAACAGTTCGGGATTCGTTTCCTACACTCAATAATGCAGGCTTCTCCTGCTTTAGCAATCTTCTGTGGTACGAAAAGAGGGCGGGCGCAGTTTGCCCGGGGGTGTGAAATTGCGGAAAGGCAGGGCGAAACGTCGGGGATGTGCCGCTATTTTACCGGTGCATTGCGCGGTGTCAGTTCGCCTTGAGGGGGAATCATGATCAGTCCCGTTGCGCTGTTTTGGGCTTTATGTTTTGTGTGTGTCGTGAATATGCTGCGTTATTACTCTTCTTTGCGCGCATTGCTGGTGGTATTGCGCGGGTGCGATCCACTGCTGTATCAGTACGTCGATGGCGGAGGTTTTTTCACGTCGCACGGTCAGCCCAGCAAGCAAATAAGACTGGTGCGCTATATTTATGCTCAGCGCTATGTTGAACATCACGATCCTGAGTTTATCCGCCGCTGTGAAAGGGTTCGCGGTCAGTTTGTGCTTACGACTGCTCTGGTCGGACTGATATTGATGAGCATGATTGCGATGCTCATTTGGTATTAAAACCTGAAGGAAACGTGAGGGAGGATGTGTGAAAAAGGAAACAAAAAAGGCGACATGCTGAGCATGGTCGCCTTTTTAATGCCGGTCAGAAAGCTATCAGATAAGCTTCAGCGCAAGCCAGTACAGCACGCCGGAAAGCACAATCGACACTGGCAGAGTTAAGATCCACGCCATTGCGATATTCTTCACGGTCTTCGACTGCACACCGCCGCCATCCACAATCATGGTCCCTGCAACCGCAGAAGACAGCACGTGTGTGGTGGAAACCGGCATACCGGTGTAGCTGGCAACGCCGATGGAAACGGCTGCCGTCACCTGTGCAGACAAGCCTTGTGCATAAGTCATGCCTTTCTTGCCAATCTTCTCACCGATGGTGGTCGCCACGCGTTTCCAGCCAATCATGGTACCCAGTGCCAGCGCCAGAGCGACAGCAACGATGATCCAGATTGGAGCGTATTCAACGGTTTGCAGAATGTCTGTTTTCAGATCGCCGAGGAAGCGTTTGTCCGCTGCAGAGGTTTCCGGCAGCTTGGCAACTTTATCCGCGGTATCAGAAACACACATCAGCAGGCGACGCATATGGCTGCGTTCTTCCGGTGACAGGTTGCTGTAAGACTGAAGATTGGTCAGCAGTGTTTGCGCGCGACCGATAGCGTCAAGTGCGTGGCTGCTGTCGCAGTGGAACACTATAGGCTCGTCGGTCGGTGCGATATTAACGTCAGGCGCAGGCACTATCGGCGTCTGGGCAATCACGTGCGGCACGGCATCAACATGTTGCTGATAATACTGGCCGAGGTGCGTGACTGCGTCGCGGGTACGGGTAATGTCGTAACCGGTCGCGTTCATATTCACCACAAAACCCGCGGGTGCCACACCAATCAGAACCAGCATGATCAAGCCAATCCCCTTCTGACCATCGTTAGCGCCGTGAGAGAAACTCACGCCGATAGCCGACATAATCAGACCGGTACGTGTCCAGAATGGCGGCTTTTTCTTGCCATCTTTCTTTTCACGCTCAGCAGGTGTCAGGTGGATACGGGCATGTTTCTTGCTGCCACTCCAGTAACGGCGCAACAGGAAAATCATGGTACCCGCCATAATCATCCCGACCAGTGGTGAGATAATCAGAGAGGCGAAAATTCCAATCATTTTAGGTATGTTTAATGCATCGACCACAGAAGTGTGAGTCATTAATGCATTGGTCAGCCCTACGCCAATAATGGCGCCGATAAGCGTATGGGAGCTGGACGCCGGCAGGCCGAAATACCAGGTGCCGAGGTTCCAGATGATCGCCGCCAGTAACATAGAGAACACCATGGCAAGGCCATGTGCGGAACCTACATTGAGCAGCAAATCGGTTGGCAGTAAATGGACAATGGCATAGGCCACGCTCAAGCCACCAAAAAGGACACCAAAGAAGTTAAATACCCCTGCCATCACGACCGCTAATTGCGAACGCATTGCCCGGGTATAGATGACGGTTGCTACTGCGTTGGCCGTATCATGGAAGCCGTTGATGGCTTCATAGAACAGAACAAACAGTAACGCGAGAATCAATAAAGAACCGGTATGAATATCCAACCCGGCAAATAGATGCAGCATAATTGTTACGCCAGTTAGTGGTCATGAACGCCGCGCATTATCTGCGAGAACAGGGTGAGGGGAAAAGGAAAATATGACATTTTTTTGACTAAAAATAGTTTATTTATCGCACGTTATTCAATTTAATTTTTATTAATCAAAATCTTAATCCTGCTTTCCCGGCTGAAACATTTACTTACGACGTTCAAAAAGCGGACTGTGTTGCTGGTTTAAGGCGTGCCTCTCCCTTACAATCCGCGGCGTATGCGGCCACAACGCCCATTCAGTCGGGGCAGACCCTATCTAAAACGTAGTCGAATTTTCGTAAAGAGAGGCCAAAAGTGGAACAGGTTGATGTGGTAGTCATTGGTGCAGGTGCGGCAGGCATGTTTTGTGCAGCACAGGCCGGACAGGGTGGCTGCCGGGTTCTGCTGGTGGATAACGGAAAAAAAACCGGACGTAAAATTCTGATGTCAGGCGGCGGACGCTGCAACTTCACCAATCTTTATGCTGAACCTGCTGCCTATCTTTCTGAGAATCCGCACTTCTGTAAGTCCGCGCTGGCGCGTTACACCCAGTGGGATTTTATCGATATGGTCAACCGCTACAGCATCGCCTGGCATGAGAAAACACTCGGGCAGCTTTTCTGCGACGACTCCGCGCAGCAGATTGTGGCGATGCTCGATAAAGAGTGCGAGTTGGGTAACGTCGATGTGCGCCTGCGCAGTGAAATTACCGACGTGGAGAAAACCGAAGAAGGCTTTATTATCAAGATGAATGGCTCAACTGTGAGTACTCACTCACTTGTTATCGCGAGCGGCGGACTTTCTATGCCGGGTTTGGGCGCGTCGCCATTTGGTTATCGTCTTGCCGAACAGTTTGGGCTGAAAGTACTGCCAACCCGCGCGGGGCTGGTGCCGTTTACCCTGCATAAGCCGCTGCTTGATCATTTACAGGCCCTTTCCGGTGTCTCGGTGCCCGCGGTTCTGACTGCGGAAGATGGGACTGTGTTTCGCGAAAGCATTCTGTTTACCCATCGCGGTCTTTCTGGTCCGGCTGTTTTGCAGCTTTCGAGCTACTGGCAACCTGGTGAGTTTGTAAGCGTTAACTTACTTCCTGATGTAGACCTGGCGGCGTTTCTCAATACGCAACGTCAGGAACATCCGAACCAGAGCCTGAAAAACACGCTGGCGATGCAACTGCCGAAGCGTCTGGTGGAATGTTTGCAAACACTCGGCCAGCTGCCAGATGTGACGCTTAAGCAACTGAACGCTCAGCAGCAGGCCGAACTGGTGGAACAACTGCAAAACTGGCAGGTGCAACCTAATGGCACCGAAGGTTACCGCACGGCGGAAGTGACACTCGGCGGAGTCGATACCAAAGCGTTGTCTTCAAAAACGATGGCGGCGGTAAAAGTCCCCGGTTTGTATTTCATCGGCGAAGTGGTGGATGTGACCGGCTGGCTCGGCGGCTACAACTTCCAGTGGGCCTGGAGTTCTGCCTGGGCGTGTGCGCAGGATTTGGTGGCTGAGTCGGGCAAATAAAAAAATAAGGTCTGCACACGAGTCAATATGTCTGAATAAAATGAATATTTTTAATTGTTAACAATAAAAATTTTGAATATTCATTTTAAATGACATTGCTCATTTTATTTTCTGCTTTTTATTTCTCCCTATAAGTGTTCACGCCGCGTTTGGCACCACTTCGGCGTTGTCAGTAATGAGTTTTCCTCCCGGATATAACGTGACCTCAATCGCAGTGACCTATTTAACTCGCGTACAGAATAAATGTAACAAAATAACCGCTAAAGAAATTCAAAATTAAACAACGGGCAGTTGTCATTTATTAATTAAGCACTATAGAATGCGCCCACACTTTTTCAACCCGATCAAAAGCAGAAAAATGAAAGCAGCATGATTCAGTCTCACCGAGTTATCCTTCTCCTCCCTCTGTTTCTCAGTGCATGCGGGACATTGTCTGACATGCATGTCGACGAAAATCCGCAAGATGCGAAACAGCTTGCCTGTACTGACGATCTTAACGGCATGGTGGATGACGTTGTCAGCCACTACCGGCGCAAGGAAAAATCTCAAGGTGTGGCGATTGGCATTATCAGAAATAACGGTGCCGCTCAGACCTGGGGTTATGGCTATACCAACGCGGTGAACGGCCACAAAATCGATGGCGAAACGTTGTTTGCGCTCGGTTCTGTCAGTAAAGGAGTCACGGGAGAAGTGGTGGCCGGGCTGGTGGATAAAGGCCAACTGAGGTGGGATGACAAGCTGGGAGATTTACTGCCGAAAAATATTGTGCTGAGTGAAGATGCCAAAAATATCACGTTGTTGCAGCTGGCAACGCATACGTCCGGTCTGCCGCGTCAGAATATGACGAAAGATATGCTGGAAAACTTCCTGAAATATCTTTATACCGGCGATAATTTCTATCATGAGCTGGACAGTGACGACGTACTTAACGATTTGTCTTCATTTAAAAAACCGCAAAATCCGGCACCGCAATATTCCAATCTGGGCTACGCGCTGCTTGGGTATATTCTTAAATTAAAAACCGGCGAAGATATCCAGCAGCTGGCTTATGATTTTATCTTCGACTCGCTGAAAATGGGCAATACCAGTTTCTATGGCAACAGACTGAAAGCCTATCCTTACCGCGCGATAGGGCATGCAGGTGATCAGCCCAAGTTTATCCGTCGTGGCGAAGTGGTCCCGGACTGGTCGTTTAATAATAATATGGTTGCTGCCGCCAGCCTTTACAGCAATGTGGATGATTTACTTAAATATCTTCGCGCCCACCTTGATGATGAGAAGCCTGGTGATCTCAATACCGCTTTCCAGGTAGTGGAAAAAGTGTATTTTCAGCGGCAGATTGAAGCCGCCAATATTGCCTGGATATCTGATACGAAAAACAACCAGACTATCACCTATCAGGTCGGGTATATCGGCGGCTACTCCAGTTATATTGGCTTTGATAAGAAACATAAAAATGCCATTGTTGTGTTACAAAACTCTTTCAACTGGAGTAATTATCTTGGCCATGATTTGTTGCTGAAAATGGCGATGGCAGACGATTATCAGGGACGCTGTACTGATGAAAAAAAATCCCATTAATGAAGTATCATATTCATTTGTTGTAATTATTTTATGTCGTCACATTATTCCGTTGACTTATTAATATATGAAGTCTTACATAATTGATTGTTCGTATTTTTAATCTACTATTATTATGTGCCTTCATAATTCTATCGTTATGAGTCGTTATAATTTTTGCATGGCGTAAGTTATGCAACATTATCAGGTTCATAACACTCACTTTTGAAAGGATCTTTATGCCTCGCTCTTACAAAAAAGGACTTTACCTGTTCAGTGCTCTGATGATGTCGGGTATGACTTTATCTGCCAGCGCGGCTGAACAGGCTGCGGCTGTGGCAACCCCTGCAGCGACCGCACCGGCTGTGGCACAAACCCAAGACGCCACTCCGGCTGCACCGGCAGATGCTGCACCTGCTCCGGTCGTGACGGTGGAAAAAACGCCGCAAGCAATCCCAACTCAGGCAACGACGCCAGTGACAGCGCCGGAAAAAACGCCAGTGGCTGAAACTACGCTGCCGACCGCGGCTGCAAAAGCAGTGCCTGATGCACCCGTGAAAAAAGACATTCCGGAAGAAGTGACCGCTGACAGTATTAAAGCGGCCGGGATTGTGCCTGCACCGGCGCAGATGCTGGACAGTGAAGAGCAGAAACGCGCGTATGCCAGCGGTGTCATGCTGGCGCACTTTATCGAAGAGCAGCTCGCTAACCAGAAAAGCCTGCACATCACCCTGAATAAGAACATCCTGCTGGCCGGTATTGCGGATACGTTCAGCCATCAGGAGAAGATGAGCGATGAAGAAGTCCACACCACGATGACTGTGTTTGATGAGCAGGTTAAGGTGCTGACGCTGGCGCAGAATCAGAAAAAACAGGCGCAAGACAAAGCCTATGTGGAAGCCTTTGCCAAACGTGAAGGGGTGAAAAAGACCAAACAGGGTCTGCTGTATCGGATTGATAAGAAGGGCGATGGCCCGGCGCTGAAAGATACCGATAACGTTGAGGTCAGCTATAAGGGCACGCTGGTTGATGGCACCGTGGTTGACGGACCAAAGATCGACAACGCGAATGAAATTTTCCGCGTCGCTAACATGCCACCGGTACTGCGTGACGGCGTGAAACTGATCCGCAAAGGGGGTCAGGTTACAGTGGTGATCCCACCTGCGACGGTGGAAAAAGTCAAAGACGACAACGGTGAATCGCCGCTGGATACTGTCGTGATTTACACCATCACACTGATGAATGTGGCTTCGGCGCAGTAAGTTTTGGCGCTACAAGTAAACGGGGCTATTTGGCCCCGTTACTGTTTGCGTCTTACTCAATTTCAGCGGCATTTTCGATAGTGGTTGCCAGCGCGTTCAGAGAATTCAACAGCTGAGCGTGGTCAGTATCACGAAGAATGATCTGACCGATGAAATCCGCATTGCTTTTGATTTCATCATTGAGCATGTCGCCCGGTTTTGCTGAGAATTTCACCTGATGCGCGCTGATCCCCAGTTCTTCTGCCAGCTTTTTCCCATCGGGTAATGACACCAGCGTGCCACTCTGGCGGGCACGCAGCATGCGGATACCGGCGTAATGCGTCTGACGTAACGGCTCTGACGCGACAGTGCCTTGCGCCGCCCAGCTCAGCCACAGCTGCCAGGGATTGAAGTTCTCGAAGCTCAGCATCGCCAGATCCCAGATATGCATTCCGGCCGGTCGCATATTGGTTTCCACTGCCGCCGTCGCTCCCGGTAACAGGAAAATCTCGTTATGCCACGCGCCATTTTGCGGAGAAACCAGATGACGCATATGTTCGCCCGCATGGCGCAGCAATGATTCGTCTTCCGGTGACAAACAGGCCGGAACCACCTGCTGATATTCGGCGCGGTAATGCCCTTGCGTGGTGTGCTTCTCAGTGATCCACTGCTTTCCTGCAACGTAATCCCAGCTGAATTCGCTGGCACTTTCAATCAGCGTTTCCACCAGTACGCCCGCCTCGTGATAAGGCGTGAGAGAGAGCCAGACCGCCTGACAATCTTCCACACTTTCAATCACCTGACAGCCACGGCTGTTGCCTTCTTTCGCCGGTTTGATAAAGGCTTTGCCGCCGAGTTCTTTCACCCGGCTGATAAGGTCCTCCAGCGAGCTCACCTGCTGACTGGTAACGGTGCGGTATCCGGCCGGATGCGAGACGGACTGCGCGTCAAGTTGTCGAAAAATCTGTTTATCCAGCCCCGCGAGAGCCTGTTGCGGCGTTGCGCCGTGCAGTGAAAAGCTCTCTGCCAGCAGCGCGCCCAGCGGTACGCCGCGGTCAGAAAAGGGCAGGATCCCGACAGGTAACAGTCCGCTTTTGGCCAGTGCATCGCTCACCGAACATAAGGACTGATGGAGCCGCTCAGAGTCGAACGACGCTTCCACCACCAGATCAGCAAACTCGTCGTCGGTCGCTCCTTTTTTCTCGGTGATCAGCACCATTTTGGCATCGAAATTTTTTAAGGCTTCTTTACGCATTTTCTCAACGTCATAAATGCGGACGTTGTTATAACCCACCACCACAAAACACGGAGTACTCATGATATTTCCACCACTGTGCATACATTGAAAATCGACTCAATGGTCTGAGAAATCTGTTCCTGCCCGCCGAACACCACGCCGCTCAGCGGAGAGCGATCCGGAGAATATGAAATCGTGCCTTTGGAACAGATGCCTGCATTACATTGATAATGAAGTAAATTCTCACTCCAGTTTGCAGGCGAGAAGGAGAGGGTGTAATCGGAGTGCAAACGGTGGGCGGGATAGACAAACCAGCCGTAAAATACGCCATTGAGCAGCGGGACACAGACCGGTGGCATGCCGTAAATCTGATAACGCAAATCGGCATGGTACAAGTTCAGGCCGGTGCGCAGATGGAATGTTTCAGCCACGCCGGCACCGCCCACGCGGGCCGCTGTTTCCAGAAACCAGAACTGACCGCTGGCATCTTTTATGGCTTCAAAATGGAAGCTGCCATTCTCGTAACCCAGTGCCGCCAGGGTACGGGTCACCAGTGTGACGTGCGCCGCTTCGGTACTCACTTGAACTGAGCCCAGCGGCGTACCGCCCGAAAAACTCAGGCAGTCGCGAATGTAGTGGCTGCTGACGAACGCCAGCGGTTCGCCTTTATTCAGCCAGCCGTCGAAGTGATAAATCACGCCATCGATAAACTCTTCCACCATCATGGTTTCATCGTCTTTCAGCGCGAAAATAGCCTGTTTGATGGCGGCATAATCCCCCACCTGAATGCCGTTACTGGAGGCTTCCGCACGTGGTTTGAGCAGGAATTTTCCTTCGCGCTGAGGCCCCTGAATAAATTCCAGCGGATGCCAGAAATCAGGCTGCGGGATCCCCTGCTGTTTGCAGCGATATCGCATGGTCCATTTATTTCTCAGCGGTAAGATCTCAGCAGGGGTATCACCCGGGATCACAAAGAATTCGCGGATCTTCGCGGCTTCAATCAGATCGTACTCCGAACGGGAGATCACCCGGTCGGCATCCACCAGCAACGAGGTATAACGCTCGATCAGTTCTGAAGCGAGGAAGGTGTCGTTATTAACAATAATCACGTTAGCGTCGTCGGGCAGGTCGCTGCTGTGGCCCGGCAGACAGAAGTAATACACCTCATGCAGGCGGCTATCGATAATCTGGTCGTAGCGAATTTTTTCAAACGGGATGCGATGCAGAACGATGATTTTCATGGCTGATACTCCGTTTTCAAATAATCGTTGGTCTGGTTGAAAAAGTCGGGCTGCTGGCTGGCGGCCATTTCGGTGATATCCCACAGCGCCATGCCGAGGAAAATCTCGCGCTCCACGCGGGGCAGGCGGTCGCCGGGTTTGTAGAGCACCTTGTCCAGCAGCACCTGCGGTTCAGTGACGTTGCGTTCAATGCGTTGCAGGGTACGACCGGACTGACCGAAAAAGACCCGGAAGAACGTGGTGCGTTCGTGCCGGGATCCACGCTGAGCGGGTTTGCCGGTGATCAGCCGCAGCCAGGTTTCCAGCAGGCAGGCGCCGGAGTGGACCCGGGTGCTGTCCACAATGTAAGCACCGCCAATGCGCGGATTGATTTCGATGATTTCCCAGCGATTTCTGGCGTCGCATTTCATCTCGACGTGGTAAACGCCGGTGTGTACGCCGAGTGTCTGCATCACCTTGCCGAGAAAAGCTTTACCGGCTTCGGTTTGTTCAGCATTAAGCGAGCGGGGCGGGCAGATACAGGCGCCTTCCAGCACCGACCAGGTATCCTGTACGACATCGAGTTTTTCATGGACAGCCAGCACATCCGATTGCCCGTCGCTGACGCTGACTTCAAAACTGCATTCGGTGCCGCTGATAAAGCCTTCGATGATGAAGCCGTTATCCGCTGAAAAAACACCATCGTAATTGCGGTCAGCGGCGGCGCTGGCCCACAACGCATCAAGCTGGGAATAGGCCGTCAGGGATTTCGCAGGAAAGGTGCCCATTGAGGCCAGACCGGTACGCGGCTTGATAAAGTAGTTTTCCGGCGTAGTGATACTTTGATAAATATCTTCGTTCAGTAACTGGCAGGAAACCGCTGACAGACCGGCTTCCCGAAGTCTTGTGCGCATGGCAAGCTTATCGCGTAAACGTACGACGACGTCTTCGCTGATATCGTTAGCCCCCAGTTTCTGATTGGCGTACGCCATTAATTCGCGGTAGCCGTCCCACACGCTGATACATCCGACGAAATCGATTCCCTGACCGTAATCTGTCAGGAACTGATCAATATCCGCATGAATCAGATGCAGCGAATTTGTCACATGAACAGAGTATTTATCAAAAGACCACTGTGGCTTCTCAATTCTTTCTGAGGCGGAAGAAAGAATGAAACAGGTATAACCTGATTTTTCTGCAATGTGTTTAATCGGTTCAACCATCGAGAGTAACTGATGGGATAAAATAAGAATTGCTTTTGCCATTTCGCCTGCTCCGCCATATTGACTCGTTTATTCAGGTTGCAGAAAACCCTGCAACCTGAATTGCATCATTACTGAGTCTTAATGAATTATTCTTTAATATATTTGTTATGCATATCTACGAAGAACATTTTCAGCAGCTCCTGAATTTCCGCTAAATAACGTTTTACATCCTGAATATCTTCTTCGCTTTCGATGAGTTTGCTCAGAATATCCCACATGTCCTGCGTGTGATCTTCTACCAGGTCGGTATTGAGATGGGCAGCCTGACCGCTGATTTTGTCTTTACCAATGGACTCTGACAGCGCCTTAATTTGTTTTGGCGTGATTTTCTGCGTGGTGTATTCCACCAGATAGCTGTAACACACCACACCGACCGGCTTTTCATGTTCGGCGATGAAATACAGAAAGCCGCTCAGCAGACGGGTATAGAAGCTTGGTTCCGTGTTGAAAATGGTTTCTTTGGCAATGCCTAAGCTTTCGGCATCCTGCATGAACAGGGTGTCGTGCAGCATTTCTTCATCCTGATAGGCGGCATAAAGTTGCGCGGCTTCGGCATTGGTCTGGGAGATTTTGTGCAGCGCATTGCATTGTACGGTACGCATCAGACGGATACGCCAGCTGTGCTCGATCAGGGTTTGCTTATAGTAATCCTGATTGATCTCTTTATTTTCGAGATGTTTAGCCGAAGGCACGGTATTGTTCCATTCGATAATTTTTGTATCGAGGAAGTCATCAATTTCACGCTTAACCTGCTGGCTTCTTTCAAGATTCAGAAACGGTGCGCGACGAACAATAGCGGTATCTTTAATACGGTTGCTCATGAAATTACTCCAGAAAATTTTCAATTAAGGTGACATCACCGGTTATTTTGCACTGGCAGGCCAGTCGTATATCAGGATCTTCGATTTCAAGAACTTTAAACAGGCGTCTTTCTTTAGTGGTGATGGATGTGATGTTTTCTATGCCGGATAAAACTTTCACCCGGCATAATCCACAATTACCCGTTTTACATCCAAACTTCATATTATCCCGACATTCCAGCAGACTGATTACATCTCTGAACGTAAATTCCGTTTCACTTTTCGTAAACGTCACTGAGGGCATCAGCACTTTCCTCATGTTTTGTTTCAGGCGGATATTTGTATTGCCATAGCCAGATAAATAATGCGGCGATGGAAATAACCGAAAGGATTTCAGTGTTTACCGATACCGGGAAAAAACGCATGACTAATACGGTTAATCCGGCACCTATGCTGACTGACAACTCTTTAATCAGGAGTGCATTGTCCTGTGCGGCGCAATAATCGATATAACTCAGCCCGCATTCGGCAATCGAAAGAAACGCCAGCCACACAAATGCTCCTGCAAAAGTATGCACCTGAAATAATCCTGGCACGGCCAGAACAATTAATCCGGATAATATAATGGCCATTGATAACAACATAGCCCGTGAGCCGCTGCGCTCAATCAGTTTCATTACCGGAATTTGCAGCAGGGCGACAATCGCGCTGTTAAGAATAATCATCACACCGTACCAGCCTGGCAATTGTGGTCGGTGAGCGAGAATTTCCTGCGGCAGTATGGAGAAGACAGCGAATAATTTAATACCCGTCACCACACCGGCCAGTACCCATTTAAATTTGCCGGGTTTACGGGCATTGGATTTAATCATGCTCTGCGTGGTGACTTCACCCGACAGGCTGAACCGGCGCGCCGCAGGAAGGCAAAGCAGCAGGAGCAGACCCATAATCAGATAAAATTCGACCGGCATCCAGTGTGGATAAAGTAATAACAACCCGGCACATAAGCTGCCCAGATTGAGCATTATTTTGTTGTTTGCCGCTCCGGCAGGGGTTTTCGCCGCATCATTCTTGACGATAAAACCCAATACCGCCACGCCATAACTGAACAGAATCACGGCCAGCCAGTTGAAGATGGCCAGAATATTGAGCGACAGCAAGATAAGACCCAGCAAAGAGGCGAATAATGTTGCAATTAACGCGCGTTTTCCGAACAACGCCAGAGTCAGTGGAGTCAGGATCAACAGAAAACGGTACCCGAAGGCCAGCAGCGCATTACTGGTGGCGTCCAGCCAGACATTGGCCTGCCCCAGTAAGGAAAACAGGGCGATGGCAGAGATCATCCGCAACAACAAAAGTTGCGCATTACCTGATTTTAACAGGCTGTTTTTTAACGATTTATCGGAATCTTTACAGCGGTTCATCGGGTTGTCTTATGTCTGGCTAAGTCTGTGCCCGAAAACATAAGGTATTATTTCGTTACTGGTCATAGAATGCTGAACGAAACATTGGCTGTCCTTACTGGTCAAAACACCGGTAAAGTGAATACCCGTCTCAAGCAGAGGAAACACCATTTTTAGCTTATCCCAATTCCACTTAGTGGAAGGAACGCCTAAAGTACGTCAGCTCGTTGATTTTATTAGCGAGGCTGTAGCCGATGGCCGCTTATTACCCGGCAGCCGTCTCCCTTCTTTACGTGTTTTTTGCGAGCAACTTTCGATCAGCAAATACACGATGGTGGAGGCCTTAGAGCGTTTACGTGCCAGCGGATTGGTGACTTCTATTCAGGGACGGGGTTATTTTGTCAGCCGCACGCGGGCTAATCCGGATAATGAATTAGATAAACCGGTATCAATCGTTAATTCCGATTTACACTCCCGCCTGAAACGGGCATTTATCAAAAATACCGACGTGCTCAGACCCGGTTGCGGTTTCTTTCCTGAAAACTGGCTGGACACGGAGTTATTTCGTAAAGCCTTACGTCAGACTATTCGCAAACCGCAACTGAAGTTCTCTGAATATGGTAATCCGATGGGTTATCTGCCGCTTCGAAAGACGCTGCAAATGAAAATGAGCGAGGCGGGAATAAGCGTTCCGGTTGACCAGATTATTCTGACCAACAGCACCATGAACGCCATTGATATGTTATTTCGCGTGCTGTTAAAGCCGGGAGATACGGTATTACTGGACGACGCCTGTTATTTCAATTTTCACGCCAGTCTCCGGCAGCATCATGCCAATGTGATTTTCGCGCCACGCGGCCATCAGGGCGTCAGTAAAGAGGCGCTGGCAAAACTTCTGGAAACGCACCGTCCGCGCGTGTATCTGACCTCCGGGCTGATGCACAATCCGACCGGTCACAGCTACACGCTGGAAGAGATGTTTTCCCTGATTACTCTGTTAAATCAATACGATTGCCATCTGATTGAAGATGACCTTTATCATGATTTGATGGAGCCGGCGCCGAAGCCGATGGCAGCCTTAGCCGGACTGGTGAACGCCAGTTATATTTCCGGATTTTCCAAGCTGCTGAGCGCCAATATGCGGGTGGCGTATATCGCAACCAGCCCTAAACTGGCTGAACAGCTGGCGCAGCTCAAATCGCTGACCGGCGGCGTGACCTGTGAATTTACTGAGCAGACGCTGTACCAGTTTTTCCGTGATGGCAGCTATAACCGCCATCAGCGGCGACTGGCGAGCAATCTGAGTGATGCGTCTTCGCGGGTGAAACGCTGGTTGCAGGCGGCGGGATGCCGTTTTCCGGTGGAGAATTCCAGCGGGCTGTTTTTGTGGGTGGAACTCCCTGAGCAGATCGACAGCGAAACGCTGGCCGATCAGGCCTTAAAACAGGGCATGGCGCTGGCTCCCGGCACCCTGTTTTGTCAGGGGCCGGAAGGTCTGCGCTTCATGCGTTTTAACATCGCGCACAGCGACAACGACGCGGTTAAAAATCTGGTGACCAGCCTGCTCAGTCAGTGATGCACCGCAATATAGCGTTCAAATTTTGCCGGTTTGGGCGCTGTATCGGGCGTCAAAACTCAGAAAGTGATCTCTTTCGCAGGATCCTCAACAAGTGTTGCCCGGCCAGCAGGATTTGTTCGCGGCTTTCCTGATGACAAGCTTCTTCCAGATGTTCACAGGCACTGACCAGTTCCTGTGAGCCGGTGATCCGCGCTCCCCCTTTAATTTTATGTGCCAGTTCAGCCAGATTTTGACGGTCGTCTTCAGCCAGTGCAATGGTCAGGGTAAGGATATCCTCCTGATGACTGGCGGTAATTTCTGCCTGAAGCTGCGTGGCGAGACTTTCGTCCCCTCCGGTCAGTTTCAGCAGATTGCCAGGTTCTGCCCCCCCGGAATACGGGGTGCCGGCGCTGGATAATGCCTGCTGCAAATCTTCCAGCGTGCTGGGTTTAAACATGCATTCGTCCATGCCTGATTGCATGCAGCGTTCCCGCTCATCGTTCTGCGCATTGGCCGTGAATCCCAGCAACATGCAGGGGGGAGCCTGCCTTTTACTTTCTTCTTCGCGAATGGCCTGCGCCAGCTGGTAACCGGTTAACCCCGGCATTCTGATGTCAGTGATCACCACATCGAAATGTCCCTCATAACACCATTTTTCCAGCGCTTCAGCGCCGTCTCTGGCTTGTGTCACCTGGTGCCCGAGGAAGTGTAACTGCTTGGTCAGTAACAGAAGATTGGCCGGGAAATCGTCGGCAATCAAAATGTTCAGTGCTCTTTTTTCTGCCGCCTGAGGCGTTGCCAGTCCCGCCTCCGCCGCCTTTTGCGAGCCGTCCGTCATGGCGGCAAAAACCTCGGCCACTATCCTTGTACCTCGCAGGGGCGCGCTGTGCAGGGAAATTTGCCCGTCCATTTTTTCACACAGCGTTTTACAAATAATCAGCCCGAGGCCGGTGCCACGCAGGGCCTGACTCTCATGGCGACCCACCTGACTGAAGGGCGCAAACAGCTTTTTCTGATCTTCCTCGCTGATCCCTTTTCCGGTATCGGTCACTGTCAGCGTGATTTTCCAGCGTTGAGAAGGCTCGTCCGGGGTGAAGCTGATTTTTACCGTCACACCGCCATGCTCAGTAAATTTAATAGCATTACTCAGCAAATTGGAGAGGATCTGCTTAAAGCGCAGCGGGTCGATCAGCATATCGGGTACCGGCAACGGGGCGATATCGAGTGCCAGAGAGAGATTTTTTTGCTCAGCCAGCCCGGAGAATACGCGGATCACCGCCTCACTGACGGGCTGGATATTAGTGAGCTGGGGTTCAAGATTGAGCTTCCCGGATTCGATGCGGGCGATGTCGAGAATATCGCCGAGCAGCTCCACCAGTCCGTTGGCAGAATCGTAAGCTACGTCGAGCGCTTGCATATCGACACGATTCTTCTCACCCGCTTTACGTGCCATTTCCAGCATGCCGATCACAGCGTTCAGCGGCGTACGGATTTCATGGCTCATCGTCGATAGGAAGGTCGTTTTCGCCAGATTAGCTTGCTCGGCCTGGTCTTTAGCAAGATTCAGCGCCAGTTGTATCCGGTTTTTAAAAGCAATCTGGCGTCTCAGCCAGCCAGCCCACAGAACGGCAATCAGGATCACCACCAGTGCCGTGCCGCCACCTCCCAGTATGTACAACCGGTTATCCCGCCAGAAATTTTCGCCAGACACCATATTGTTCGGCCGCCATAAATTGCCGATTACATCCATTTCATCCGGAGGAATACTGAGCATGACTTTGTCGATAATCGACAGCAAAACCGGTGAGTTTGCAGGGACAGCGAACGACAGATAGGCCGGGGTTTCACCCAGTGTGGCGGTAATTCTCATGCGATTTTTGTAGAACCGGGCAATCTGATATTCAGAATTCGAGAGCGTGTTGATGGCAGCATCAACGTCACCGTTGTTGAGCATCGACAGCGCATCAACGGCGCTGCTGGCGTTGACCAGCTTGGTCTGCGGATACTGTGCCTGAAGATTTTCATTAATATCAGAACCCGAGATCACCGCCAGCTTTTTACCGCTCATTTCGGCCAGGCTGCGAGGTGCGCCCTTAGTCTGGCGGGTGACCAGCACAAAGGCGCTGGTGAGATAGGGGCGGCTGAACGTCAACCCGGATTGCCGCTGCGGGCTGGGGGTGAGCGCGCCAATCATATCCGCACTGCCGTGACTGAGCATTTGCATCATTTCGCTGACGCTGTCGGCACTTTTGATTTCAAAATCCAACCCGGTTCGCAAACGGATTTGCGAGAGCATATCAATGGTAATACCGCGATAATTGTCGTCGTCATCGGTAAAAGTCAGCGGGGCGAAACCATCAATGGCCGCTACAGTGACCTTAGGGTGACGGGTAATCCACTGCTTCTCCTCCTCCGTCAGTTCGAAAACCTGCTGACTTAACACGCTGGCACTGCGACCTACATGCCAGCGCTGCAGAACATTCAGCCGTTCTTCCGTGCTGACATCTGATAAGGCAATGTTGACGATTTCCAGCAGGGTCGGGTTATCAACCGCGACAGCAAAAGACAGCGAGCGTGTGGGGAAATTGGCAAAATTCACCACACGGATATTATTGAGGAAATTGCGGTTGATCGGGTACAAATCGCCCAAAAAGACATCCGCCTCACCAAAAGCCACCGCCCCGATGGCCTGCTGATAGCTCGGATAGGCAGTGACATGGGCCAGCGGATACTGTTTTTTGACCCAGTCGATCGGCAGATAACCTTCGGCCATCGCCACTTTACGGTCTGACAGGCCAGGTGGCAGTGGCCGTTTTTCATTGGTGCGGGTTGCCAGAATGGCCTGTTCGCTGGCGTAGGGGTCAGAAAGTAAAAAAGGGCGGCGATACTGCTCATACTGTGTGACAGAGCCGAGCAGGTCGATTTCGTGTTTTTGCAGTGCACTCTGGGCTGAAACCAGATTATTGAAGACTTTTACCTGTACATCTTTTTCCAGCAAAGTCGAAAGCAACCCGACATAATCTGCGGTGATGCCTTCAAACTCTGACTTATTGTTGATGACGGTAAATGGCGGGTATTGCGGCAACGCGACGCCAACGACCAATTTCGGTTTGCCGGCCAGCCACGCCTGCTGGCGGGCGTTAAATTGCTGCGATGGCGGGTGCGCCAGTTGTGGCGAACGGCTCAGCAGGTTCACGTCTGCCGACGGTTCTGCCGCAGGTACTGACGTGTCGTACAGTGCCAATCCGGCGAACAATAACAGCGCTGTTATACCTGCTTTGAAGAAGGTTTTTTTCATGGCAACGTTTAATCGACCAGCTTGTGGCGAAACGCCAGGCTAATCAGATCAACCAGCGTTTTCATGCCCAGCTTCATCAGCAGACGGGTTTTATAGGTACTGATGGTTTTGTTGCTCAGGGTCAGCATCTCGCCGATCTCCATATTGCTATACCCTTTAGCCAGATACACCAGCACTATCATTTCACGATCAGAAAGCGAGGCCAGTCGTTCGGCCTCATCGCCAACAGATAAGGTTTTCGTGTGTCCCACCGGGATATTTTCTGCCGGAAAATAGGTATAGCCGGAACGAATGGCGCGTATGGCGTCCAGCAGTTCGTTCAGTTCTTCGGTTTTCTCCACATACCCGGAAGCACCTGCCTGACGGCAGCGCGCGGAGAATGAAGATGCCAGCTGCGAGGTGAGGATAAGAATTTTCATTGAATGGCTGATCGCGCGGATGCGACTAATCACTTCCAGCCCGTTCAGCACCGGGATCGCAATGTCCAGGATGATCAAATTGGGCTCAAGCGATTTTGCCATTTGCACGGCCTCGGCACCATTTCCGGCTTTGCCGACGACAGAAATATTATTGCGGTTGAGCAGTATTTCTATCGCCATCCTGATGACCGGATGGTCGTCAACTATCAGTGCCTTATACATTTACCTCACATCCTTCAGGTTACGGGTGTTATGACTACGCTGACACATAAAACAGATACGGCAATCTCCATTAATGATAAGTCGGGATTACCGTATCTGCTGGATTTCACAACCGATTTCCGCAAGGAAAAAATCAGAAGCTGACTTTAATGCCCAGCATGGCGCTGGTATCGCGATAGCTTTCGCTGCCCATTTGCTGGCCCACGTTGCCCCAGAGATTAACGCGCTCGGTGATCTTGCCATCCACACCGGCGCGCACTTCTGCAATGTTTTTGCTGCCGCGTTGTTCGATGGTCACGCCATTCATCGTGCTGGCCGCATTCTGGCTGTTGTTGATCCAGTTCGCTTCAAGATAAGGCTGGAATACCGGCTGCTGGTTTTCGCCAGGAGTTTTCATCGCGGCGCGGATCCCCACGCGGGATTGGACGTCGCCGTTGCCCTGCGTGCTGACGCGGGTGCCATTGTTCTCTGTCAGTGAATCGGCCTGAATATTGCTCCAGATAACCTGCGCGTTTGGCTCGATGAAGTAGCTATTTTTCTTCGCGTCTTCGCCCAGTTTCCAGCTGTATCCGCCTTCGAGTGATGCGCTCACCCCTTTGGATTTATAGCTTTCCTGTGGCAAACCGTCGCCTTTCACGCTGTTGTTGAACCAGCTGTATTGTGCCCAGCTGTCCAGATACGCGCCGGTTTGCGCTTCGGCATTCTGATACCAGGTGCCGTATACGCCGAGGCTGTAGCCGTTGACCTGGCCTTTCGAGCGGTAACCGGACACGTTTGAATCTGTCGTGCTTTGCGCGTTCCCGTAACCTGCCAGTGCGCCAACGTGCAGGCTGTCGGTGCCGTCAAACGTCCATTTACCGAGGTCGCCGCCGAGTTGCAATACGTAGCGGTTGGTCTGCGTATCCAACTGACCGCTGCTGTCCTTACTGGTGTTGTGGCCGCCGGTGTTACGCATCCACAGGCTGGTGACTTTTTGCTCGCCGGTAATGGCATCGGTGTACCGCGTTTCGCCACCACGGTCATGCAGGCGCAGGTTAAACAGGGTGCTGGCTGCCGCCATGTTGGCGATGTAACTGCCCGCTTCCGGACGGCTGATCATTTTGGCAGGCTCGACCGGGCGGATCACAGGATCCACAGGAATTGTCGGATCCACAGGATCAGTGGGATTCACCGGATCGATCGGGTCGATCGGAACAACCGGATCGACAGGATTCGCCTCGCTGTTCAGATACCAGTTTTTGGCCGCACCATCAGTGCCGCGTGTCAGGTGATAATCGTAGGCACCGGCCACAATACGGCCCTGCTGGGTAAACTCGCCGTCTGATTCACCGCCGACGGTGATCACTTCAATGCCGTTCAGCGTTTTTGCACCGGTTCCGCCCGCTTTGTTGATGACGACGTTTGTTTCGCCCGACGTGTTGCCGCTGACGACCAGACTGTCATGCGCCGAGCCATCATTGTCCAGAATGCTGTTCATGACCAGTGTGCCGCCGTTACTGGTGTAATCACCTTCTACAGTCAGTGTTTTAAAACTGTCGGTGTCGTGATTAAACACCACGGTGCTGTCATTCAGATTCAGATCCACCACATTGGAATCACCGGTCATATTCCACTGGCTGTTATTGCTCAGATTCAGAGTTTGCAGGCCGGAAGAAGCTCCCTGCCATTGAGAGGCATCCAGCGCCAGCGTGCTGTCGAGTGTGAAATCACGATCGATACTCACGTCGCCGGTCAGCTGAGAACCATTTGTGGCGTTGAAATTGATGTCTGCGACGACGTCACCGGCATCGTTAGCTTGCCCGCCCGCCAGCAGGGTTTTCGCAGACAGCACCGAACCGTCAGCGGTCAGGTTGAGCGCGGAGCCCGCATTGACCGTCACGGCCGTATTGTCACTGGAAATTAAGGTGTTTTTTAAGTTAATGGTCTGCGCTCGGGTGCTCGCCATTATCGCCGTAGCATTGCTGCCGTTCACCACAACCCGCGAATCTTCAAAGCTGGCGACGGTATTGCCCGTGCCAAACCGGTTCCAGATCCCGGCTTCCGGCAAGTCAGTCAGTTCGCCGTTGGCGTTGTTAATGACGATATCCACATTTTTAGCGGAAAGAATGGAGCCATAGCGGGTTTCCACGCCATATCCACCGACATCACTTTTAATGCTGACATTATTCAGGTTGGTGAACGCGCCATCACTGACCACGCCATAAGATGCCGGTGTGTTCAGGGTAATCTGGCTATCAGACAGATTCAGCGTTGACGTGCCAAAACTCCAGACCGCCGGACCGTGATAGTCCCCGGTTTTGTTAATATTCAGGTTATTACCATCAAACTGGCTGTCCACAACCCATACCGCGTTGCCGTTGGCAGTGATATTCATGTTGTCTGCCTTCATCACGCCGCCTGCGGTCGCGACCAGTGCTGATGTACCGCCAGCATCGAATTGTCCGGTGTAATACGTGGTGATATCCATATTGCTGGCCTGGATCGTGGCACCGTTAATCGCGTGGATGCCGCTGGATCCGGCGCTTTGAGTGGTGACGCTTCCGCCGTCAATGCTCAGCGACGTTGTTGCACCGGTGGCATAAATTGCGCCTGCTCCGCTGCCGGTAGTAGAGACGTTCGCGTTGTTCAGCGTGGTGACGCCACCCTGCAACCGGACGGCGGTCGCGCCGTTGCCGGTGGTGTTAATCGTCGCATTACTGAGAACAGCATTCGCCGTGCCAGCCACCTGAACACCATAGCTGCTGGTGCCCTGCGTGCTGACGTTCAGGGTGTCTATATTCAGCCCTGTCCCCGTGCCCTGAAGAATAATCCCGCGGGCGCCGTCGCCGGTGGTATTCAGTTCGATATTATTGCCAGTCAGGTTGCCTGCTTCCCCGAGGATACCGTGTGCACCGGTGCCGGACGTGGTCGCTGTGGCGTTAGCGAGCGTCACGTCTGCGGCACTGGTATAACGGACACCGTAAGAGTTTGTGCCGCTGGTAACGATGTTCAGTGTGTCGATATTCAGATTTGAATCAGCCACCAGGATCCCCGTGTTGGTGCTGAGTATCTGTACGCCGGTCCCGGTGAACTGACTGTTGTTAAGCAGATTGATGCCGTAAGAACCGGTGCCCACCGCCATCAGACGCAGGTTATTGGCATTGATCACCGCTCCACCGCTGCCATACAGCACGTGGGTATTGGCGGCAAAAGTGCCGAGGGCAACATTATCCAGTGACAGCGCGGACCCACTCTGTACCAGCGCTGCATAGGCTGAGCCGCCGGTGGTGGTGGCCTGATTGTTGGAATACGTCAGGTCGCCGCCATTAATAACCTGAAGGGCATATTGCGACGTACCTGTTGTGGCGATGTGATAATCGTCGTAATTAGCGGTAATGCCGTCGATCACCAGTTGGCCATTAACCTCAGCGGTCACGGAAAATGACGTCATCAGCGCGGCAGCGGTCACCAAACCTGTGGCTGAACGGGATTTGGTTTTGCCTGTTGCCAGTTCAGAAGTGACCATAAAACAGCGCAGGGCGCGGTTCCAGATGACGCGATAGATTTTGTTCATGTCTGTTTTACTCATTTCGTGGCAGCAGGCTGCAAAAGGAAAAACTCAGCGACTGGGTGACAAATAGCCGCGGAATTTGCTGTCACGAAATATATTCAGACCGGAGGTAAAGCAGTAGTCGGACGCGGCCTACAGTGGTGTAGGACGCGTCCGAAGGCATCAGAAATGCAAATCAGAGAGGAGAGGAAATGTCCTGATGCACCGCAATATAGCGTTCAAATTTTGCCGGTTTAAGCTGGCTGAGATCGACCAATACTAAGCCGTCGATGCAGTTGTTGAATTCCGGATCACTGCCGAAATCGATGAACTGCACGCCGCCGGTTTCGCAAAGTTCTGAATACTGTTTATAAAGCGCCGGAATACTGCATCCGAGATTCGCCAGCAAACGCTTCAGCCGCTGCAAATCTTCCTGATAATCGTCGCCGCAAAACTGCGCCAACACGTCTGGCAGCGAGGCCGGATACGGGCGGCGCGAAGTCGCCAGCGGCAACGCCGGAGCGAAATACAGCCGGTAAAACGCCACCAGCAAATCGCGGGCAGGCAGCGGCATTCCTCCGGAAATCGACACCGGACCAAACAGATAACGCGTCTGCGGATATTTCGCCAGATACGCGCCAATACCCAGCCACAGATAATCCAGCCCGCGTTTGCCCCAGTAAGCGGGCTGAATAAAGCTGCGCCCGAGCTCAATGCCCTGCGCCAGAATCGGGTCCATCTGATGGCCGTACTGGAACAGACTCTGGCTGTAAATCCCGTTCAGCCCTTTGCTGGCGACCTGTTCTGCCGTGGGAATAAACCGGTAAGCACCGACGATTTCCAGTGCCTGTGGATCCCACAACACCAGGTGATAATAATCGTCGTCGTAGCCATCGAGGTCACGGCGGCGGCCACTGCCTTCACCGACTGCACGGAACGCGATTTCGCGCAGGCGTCCCAGTTCGCGCAGAACCGGCACGTAATCCTCACCATGGCGACGATAGAGATAAATCATTTTGCCGTCCGGCGTTTTGCCGAGCACTTCGCTGGCTTCCAGCGCGTGCTTCAGTACGGCGCGATCTTCAGCGCGGGCAATCGATGTTTCGGTGTGGAACAGCCCCGGTTTACCTGCGCCGAGACGGTAGAGATGTTTGCGAAAACGTGCCGCCAGATCGCCCGCCTGCATTTGTCCGTCATGCCAGCTGGAATAAGGAATGCGCGCGCCGATTTTCAGCGTCAGGCTGTTGCCGCGCTGGCCGAACATTTCATGTACCAGCAGCAGGGTGCTGAGCGGACGGTAAATCATCGAGCTGAGATAAAACAGCGCGCTGTTGCTGCCGCTGATATGCACCGGCACCACCGGCGCACGGGCTTTGGCGGCCAGGCGCAGAAAACCGGTATGCCATTTGCCATCGCGCACGCCTTTGGAACTCATGCGTGAGACTTCGCCTGCCGGGAACACAATCAGCACGCCCTGATTCTCCAGATGCTCCTGCATCTGCGTCACCTGATTGCGCCGGGTGCGGTTGCCCATATTATCCACCGGGATCATCAGGCTGCCGAGCGAGGACACCAGCGACAGCAGCTGATTCGCCACCACTTTGACGTCCGGACGCACCGACGCCACCGCATGCAGCAGCGCCAGACCGTCGAGGGTACCAATCGGATGGTTGGCCACAATCACTACCGGGCCGTAACTCGGGATCTGCTCCCGGTCGCGTTCCGTCAGTTCACAGCGAATAGTAAAATGCTCCAGTACCTGCTCAGCCATATCAATCCCTTTCAGGTGCTGATACTCGCCGGCAAAGCGGTGGAATTCTTTTTCGCGGAATAAGATTTTTAACAGACGGCGTTGCCAGGAAGGGGTTTTGTGCTGCGGGTCGAGATCCTGAAACAGGGTATCCATGCTGAACATAGGATGTCCTCCGGTTGAAGTATCCCGACCATAAGCAGGGCAGATGACAGTGATGTGTCACTTTGATGGCAGTACCGGGAAGGCTGAGTAAAACAACGGTTCAATTTGTTGCGAAAGTAATCAATTGCTAATAAAGTCAAAGACTCATTTACGGCTTCGTAACACGCCTGAACCTTCTTCGTGAGACACGAATTTCCATGCCTGAACCTGCTTCGCCCGACCTTACTGCTGCCAGCCCGTCAAAGACCACGCTGCGAATTCTCTCCATTCTGGTATTCAACTTTGCCAACTATCTGACCATCGGCCTGCCGCTGGCGATTCTGCCGGGCTATGTGCATGAACATCTCGGCTACAGCGCATTCTGGGCGGGACTGGTGATCAGCCTGCAATATTTCGCCACGCTGCTCAGCCGTCCGTATGCCGGTCGTTATGCCGATAAAATCGGGCCGAAAAGGGTGGTGATGTTCGGGCTCAGTGGCTGTCTGCTCAGCGGCGTTTTCTATCTGCTGGCGCTGTGGTTCGATGCCTCACCGGCGCTGAGCCTCGGGCTGTTGTGTGCCGGACGCCTTCTGCTGGGTGCCGGGCAAAGTTTTGCCGGAACCGGCTCGACGCTGTGGGGCATCAGCGTGGTCGGCTCTGTGCATATCGGCAAAGTAATTTCGTGGAGTGGTGTGGTGACTTACGGCGCGATGGCGATTGGCGCACCGCTCGGCGTGCTGATTTTCAGCGCCGGCGGCCTGATGCTGTTGTCGGTTTGCATCATTCTGGTGGCGCTGGCGGCGTTAATCACCGCCTCGCGCAAACCGCCGGTCACTGGCACCGCATCGACGCAAATCCCGTTCAGTCAGGTGCTGGGTAAAATCCTGCCCTACGGCATGATGCTGGCGCTGGCTTCCACCGGTTTTGGCGTGATCGCCACGTTTATCACCCTGTTTTATGCCGCTAAAGGCTGGTCCGGCGCGGCGTTCTCCCTGACTTTTTTCAGCGTAGCGTTTGTTGGCATGCGTCTGTTGTTGCCCAATTGCATTAACCGTTTTGGCGGACTGCGCGTGGCGCTGGCCTGTTTTGTGGTGGAAATCGCCGGGCTGATTATGGTGTTTTTCGCCCCGAACGCATGGGCTGCGATGGGCGGTGCGTTTATTACCGGCGTGGGATTCTCGCTGGTGTATCCGGCGCTGGGCGTGGTGGCGGTGAAGAAACTGCCGCCGGAAAATCAGGGCAGCGCGCTGGCGACCTATTCGGCGTTTCTGGATTTATCACTGGGGATCACCGGACCGCTGGCGGGTGTGCTGATGGCGCAGGCGGGAATTGATGCGATTTATCTCGGCTCGGCATTGCTGGTGGTGATAGCAATGGCGCTGGTTGTGCGGTTGCTGGTACGTCAGCCCTCGCCTGAAACCCGCGCCACTGTGAGTGATTAAACGGCGCGGATGCGGCCCATATGCAGCGTATCCACGAACTCACCGTCGCGTAACGCATAACATGGGCTGCGGCCTTCAATCGTAAAACCGAACTTTTTATACAGGCTGATAGCGGCTTCGTTATCGGCATACACCGTCAGTTCCACGCGTTTCACGTAAAGCCATTTATCACACAGCTCAAGTGCAGCGGCGATAAGCTTGCTGCCCACACCTCTGCGCTGAAATGCCGTATCTACGCCAATCCCGAACGTTGCCACATGGCGGCGTCGCCAGGCCTGCTCAACCATCAGGGTGAGATTGCCCACCAGTTTGCCGTCGATGCACGCCACCAGCGCGAACCGGCCGGGCGCGGCGTTAGTAAGGCGGTCTTCCCATAGCGTGGCAGGCGGGTAAGGAAGTTGCAGGGTGTCGCTGTAAACAGGAACCTGAGCGTATAGGTGCTGAAGCGCCTCTGCATCTGCGGCTTCAGCGTGACGTATGACTATTTCGCTCATGGTGACACTCCTCTTTTTGTGGTTACTGTTTGAATATCCTCTACATTTATCAGGAATAGGAAAACTGTCAATCGAATGTTTGGTGAAAAATAATGCTTTACAAGTGCGAATGATAATGATTATTATTGCCATGCGTTCCGGGGATGGCCTCACACCAAGGTCAAACGGGTCCCCATGAATGCACGACATTGCTCACATTGCTTCCAGTATTATTTAGCCAGCCTTATGCGCTGGCTTTTTTTTCTTCATATTTTGAGCGGCAGATGCGTTGGCTGCGTTCAAATCTGCTCCCGGAAGATTTGTCCCACAACTCAAACTATTTCGAAAAACTCCGTTCTAAATGCTCCCACTCTCCAGCAATTCCTTTGAATTTAGTCATCTGCATTTGTTCATATTTTTTGAACAGAGGGGTGAAGTTTTTGCGCTTTCTTATTCTCAGCCGTTGACTAGACTAGAGAAAACATTGAGGGGAGTTGAACATGATCTACTTACGCAAAGCACAAGAACGCGGTCACGCAAGTCACGGCTGGCTGGAAAGCTGGCATACCTTCTCATTTGCCGATTATTACGATGCTAACTTTATGGGATTCTCCGCGCTGCGGGTGATCAACGAAGATTTCATCGATGCGGGTCAGGGTTTTGGTAAGCATCCGCATAAAGACATGGAAATTCTGACCTACGTGCTGGAAGGCACCGTGGAACATCAGGACAGCATGGGCAACAAAGAGCAGATCCAGGCCGGTGAGTTCCAGATTATGAGCGCCGGTACCGGTGTGACGCATTCCGAATACAACGGCAACAGCGACAGTAAACTGCATCTGTATCAGATCTGGATTATTCCAAATCAGAAAGGGCTGGAACCGCGTTATGAACAACGCATGTTCGATGCGCCGCAGGGCCGCCAGCTGGTGCTGTCTCCGGATGCCCGTGACGGTTCGCTGAAAGTGTTCCAGGATATGGAATTGTCCCGCTGGGCGCTGAAAAAAGACGAGCAGTCTGTTTATCAGATTCAGGCCGAACGCCGCGTGTGGATCCAGGTGGTGAAAGGCACGGTTTCCATCAACGGTCAGAAAGCTGGACCCAGTGACGCGCTGGCTATCTGGGATGAAACGGCGCTGTCAGTTCATGCAGACGAAGACAGTGAAATTCTGCTGTTTGACTTGCCACCGGTCTGACCATTCATATTGATTAAATTCACGTTTATTAAGGCGACTCCGGTCGCCTTTTTCTTGGGTTTTAAAGCCACATCCCCTTAGTCCTTTTCCCCGCGTTTGCATTGTTTAATTTTTCCGCTTCGTGACGCCATTCACACCCGCAGCAAATCTAGCTCTAAAATTTTGAGCCCGTTCGCACATCACTGTCACAGTGATGGAAACCGGTTTCCAAAGTGTCTCAAATACCCCCGACAGGAAGAAACGGGCAGAACATAAATCATCTGGGAGTAAAGCAAAAATGAAAAGAATCATGCTTTGTTGTTCGGCGGGGATGTCGACCAGTTTGTTGGTGCGTAAAATGAAAGAAGTCGCGGCACAGCGCGGTGAAGAAGTGCAGATCGATGCCTTCGGGGCCAGCGAGTTTGACGAGAAGTTCCGTGATTATCAGGTCGTGCTGCTCGGGCCGCAGGTTCGTTACATGCAGGCTGATCTCTCCAAACGAGCGGCAGAATTTAATATTCCGGTCGAAACCATCAACATGATGGATTATGGCATGCAGCGCGGCGACAACGTGCTGGACTTCGCCTATGGCCTGATCGCACAGGAAGGAAGCCCCGTATGAGTGGCCTCTATCAGTCGATGGTTAACGTCATCGAAAAACACATCACACCCCTGGCGGGCAGCGTCGGCCAGCAGCGGCATGTGATCGCCATTCGTGACGGGTTTATCGCGGCGCTGCCTTTTATGATCATCGGCTCGTTCATGCTGGTCTTCATTTTTCCACCCTTCTCGCCGGACACCACCTGGGGGTTCGCGCGCGGCTGGCTGGATCTCTCGATGAAATATCGCGAACAACTGATGCTGCCGTGGTATCTGAGTATGGGCGTAATGACGTTCTTCATTTCGGTAGGCATTGGCGCGAGTCTTGGTAAACATTACAAACTCGACCCGATCATGACCGGATTGCTGGCGTTTATGGCGTTCCTGCTGGTGGCGGCGCCGTATCATGACAAGCAAATCTCGACGCAATACTTTTCCGGCGAAGGTATTTTCACTGCCATCCTGACAGCGATTTATGCCGCCGAAGTGTATGCGTTGCTCAAACGCCGCAACATCACGATCCGCCTGCCGAAAGAAGTCCCCACCGGCGTGGCGCGTTCCTTTGAAATTCTGATCCCGGTGGTGGTGATTGTCGCGACGCTGCATCCGCTGAATCTGTTTATTCAGTCCACCACCGGCATGATCATTCCTGAAGCCATCATGCATCTGCTGGCGCCGCTGGTTTCGGCCTCAGATTCACTGCCTGCGATCCTGATTTCGGTGTTTATCTGCCAGGTGCTGTGGTTTGCGGGTATTCACGGTGCGCTGATCGTTACCGGCATCATGAACCCGTTCTGGATGACCAATCTGGCGCTCAACCAGAGCGCATTACAGGCTGGCGAACCGCTGCCACATATCTATCTGCAAGGCTTCTGGGATCACTATCTGCTGATTGGTGGCGTTGGTTCGACGTTGCCGCTGGCGATTCTGCTGCTGTGCAGCAAGGCCGTGCATCTGCGGACGATCGGACGGATGGGCGTGGTGCCGAGCTTCTTTAACATCAACGAACCGATCCTGTTCGGTACGCCGATTATCATGAATCCGGTGTTCTTCCTGCCGTTTATTCTCGTCCCTATGCTCAATGCCATTTTTGCTTACACGGCCACTAAACTTGGCTGGGTGGCACAAGTGGTGTCGCTCACCCCCTGGACAACGCCGGCGCCAATTGGTGCGTCATGGGCCGCAAACTGGGCGTTCAGTCCGGTAATTATGTGCCTGTTCTGTATGGTGTTATCAGCCGTAATGTACTATCCGTTCCTGAAAGCCTATGAACGTACGTTGCTGAAACAGGAAGCGGAAAAAGCCACGGCACAAACGGCGGGCAATGCCGTGCCGGCAAACAGTTGAACATTCACTGAAAAAGTCACAGTTAAAAACGTAAAGCTAACGGACAGCGAGGATGACAATGAAATACGCATTTCCAAAAGAATTCTGGTGGGGCAGCGCCAGCTCTGCGCCGCAGACGGAAGGTGAAACCCTGAGCCACGGTAAAAGCGCGACGGTGTGGGATCACTGGTATTCACAGCAACCGACGCGTTTTCATAACGATGTCGGTCCGCAGGATACCTCGACGTTTTATAAAAACTGGCGCGAAGACATTGCGCTGCTCAAACAGCTGAACCACAACACCTTCCGTACCTCCATTTCTTGGGCGCGTCTGATCCCCAACGGACGCGGTGAAGTGAATCAGGAAGCGGTCGCCTTCTATAATCAGGTGATTGACGAAATGCTGGCGCAGGGCGTGCAGCCGTTTATTAATCTGTTCCATTTTGATATGCCGATGGCGATGCAGGAAATCGGCGGCTGGGAAAACCGCGAAGTGGTGCAGGCTTACGAAAAATATGCCGATACCTGTTTTGAATTGTTCGGTGACCGCGTGAAGCACTGGTTCACCTTTAACGAGCCGGTCGTGCCGGTCGAAGGCGGCTATCTGTATGACTTCCACTACCCGAATGTGGTGGATTTCAAACGTGCGGCAACCGTGGCATTTCACACCATGCTGGCGCATTCTCTGGCGGTAAAAGCCTACCGTGCGCGCAATCTCGGCGGCGAAATCGGCATTATCCTCAATCTGACGCCGTCTTATCCGCGCTCGCAGAATCCGGCTGATCTGAAAGCGGCGAATATTGCTGATCTGATGTTTAACCGCAGTTTCCTGGACCCCGCCTTGCGCGGTGAATATCCGCAGGAACTGGTGGAACTCCTTAAAAAACACGATCAGCTTCCGGCCTGTCAGCCGGGCGATAAAGAGCTCCTGCAACAGGGTGTGGTGGATTTACTCGGCATCAACTATTACCAGCCGCGCCGCATTCAGTGCCGCGACAGCATGGTCAATCCTGAAAGTCCGTTTATGCCGGAATGGTTCTTCGATAACTACGTCATGCCGGGGCGCAAAATGAACCCGCACCGCGGCTGGGAAATCTACGAGCAGGGGATCTACGATATCCTGACTAATCTGCGTGAAAACTACGGCAATCCGCGCTGTTTCATTTCTGAAAACGGCATGGGCGTGGAGCATGAACTGCGCTTCGAAAAGGACGGACGGATTGATGATGATTACCGCATCGAGTTTGTCAGCGGGCATCTGAAATGGCTGCACCGTGCGTTGCAGGAAGGCAGCGGCTGTCTCGGCTACCATATGTGGACATTTATTGATTGCTGGTCATGGATGAATGCCTATAAAAACCGGTATGGTTTCATCCAGCTGGATCTGCAAACCCAGAAACGTACGGTGAAGAAAAGCGGCGAGTGGTTCGCGGCGGTTTCTAAAAATAACGGTTTCGATTAACACAAGGAAAGACATGGCCAACATTAACGACGTTTCGCGGCTGGCGAAGGTGTCGAAAGCGACAGTGTCCCGTGTCCTGAGTGGCAGCCGCGGAGTCAAAGAAGAGAGCCGTCTGGCCGTGATGCAGGCGGTGGAAACGCTGCAATACAAACCGAGCGTGATTGCGCAGTCGTTGTCCACGCAATCCACCGGGTGTATCGGCGTGATCTGTGCGGCGGAAAATATCAACCAGTCCACCGGTTATCTGCATGCGCTGGAAAAAGAACTGCGGCTGAACCAAAAGTATTTGCTGCTGCGGTTCGCGACAGATGCGGCGAGCCTCACGCATTCTGTGGCCGAAATTGGCCGTGGTCTGTGCGATGCGATGATTGTGATTGGTGCGCGTTTTCCATTGCCTGCTTTACCTGAAAACGTCATCACCATTGATTGTCTGGATGCGGATTCAGAACGCAGCATTCATTTTGACCGCAGTTTTGCTGCCGAAACTGCCTGTCGGTATGTGCTCAAGCAAGGACGCAGACAGATTGCGCTAATTAACGCGGAAAACAGCGAAACGGCCGGGCAAATCCTGCAGGGCTATCATCTGGCGCTGGAGAAGTTTTTGCTGCCGTATGACCGGCGTCTGGTGCACAGCGGCAGTCAGGCGCTGGCGCAGTTGCTGGAACAGAACGTGCCGTTTAATGCGCTGCTGGTGCCGGACGATGCCACCGCGCAGGACGCACTGCGTCAGCTCGCGCTGCACGGGCGTAGCGTGCCGGAAAGCGTGATGGTTTTCAGCCTCGACAGCACGCTGCCTCCGGGTGTTTCGGCGATCCCGGCGATTGCCTATCCGCTGGAAACGCTGGCACAGCGCGCGATGGCGCTGCTGACCGGGCAGTTCTCAGCGAACATCAGCGCACCGGTTCGCGGTCAGCTCTCGTTACCTTCCTGACAAACCTCTCATGTCGCGCAGCAACGGATATCCGCCTGCGCGATTGTTTGCTAACATCACTCTCTGATCCCTTAACCTTTTCAGCGGCACCATCTCATTGATGAATATCAAGAAAAAAAGGCCCGTACTCCAGGATGTTGCCGACAAGGTGGGCGTCACCAAAATGACGGTCAGCCGCTATTTGCGCAATCCTGAACAGGTTTCCGGCGCGTTGCAGGAAAAGATCTCTGCGGCGCTCGATGAGCTGGGTTACATCCCCAACCGCGCACCGGATATTCTTTCCAATGCGAAAAGCCGCGCCATCGGCGTACTGCTGCCGTCGCTGACTAACCAGGTGTTCGCCGAAGTGCTGCGCGGCATCGAAAGCGTGACCGATATTCACGGCTACCAGACCATGCTGGCTCATTACGGTTACAGCCAGGAGCGCGAAGAACAGCGTCTGACGTCGCTGCTTTCCTACAATATCGACGGGCTGATTTTGTCCGAACGCCATCACACGGCGCGTACGCTGAAAATGATTGAAGTGGCCGGTATTCCGGTAGTGGAAATGATGGACTGCGTGTCACCGTGCGTGGATCTGGCGGTCGGGTTCAACAATTTCGAAGCCGCACGACAAATGACCCAGCAAATTATTGCGCGCGGGCATCGCCATGTGGTGTATTTCGGCGCGCGTCAGGACGAACGTACCCTCATCAAACAACAGGGTTACGAGCAGGCAATGCGCGAATCCGGGCTCGAACCTTACAGCGTGATGACCAGCCGGTCGTCGAGCTACAGCGCGGGCGCGGAACTGCTGCGTCAGGCGCAAAAAGACTGGCCGAAAATCGACAGCATCTTTTGCACCAACGATGACCTCGCGGCGGGCGCTTTCTTTGAGTGCCAGCGTCAGGGGCTGAAAATTCCGTCACAAATGGCGATTGCTGGTTTCCACGGTCACAACATGGGGCAGGCGATGGAACCCCCGCTCGCCAGTGTGCTCACACCGCGCGAAAGAATGGGGCAGATTTCCGCCGAACGCCTGCTGGCGAGACTTCGTGGCGAAGAAGTGGTGCCGAGAATGGTCGATGTAGGGTTTACCATCTCGGCAGGCGGAAGCATCTGATCTTTTGTAATAAAATCGAAGAACCCAGTAATTGGAGTTGCGGCAAGGCAGCAAACGAGTGAATCCCGATGAGCTGACATGAGTCAGTGATTCGGGTGAACGAGAGCCGCTAACGGCGCAGCAGCTTCAAGTACGAAGGTTATTCAGTGCGGCAACGCAGCGATCAACCACACCTTCAAACTTATGATCAATATTCACGCGCAACACATCCGGCTCATCTTCGCCCGGCTCTTCGAGTGCATCGAACTGGCTGCGCAGTAAATCGGTCGGCATAAAGTGTCCGGCGCGCGCTTTCAGACGGTCGGCAATCACATCAAAACTGCCTTTCATGTAGATGAAGACCATGCCTTCGTTGTCTTTACGCAGCGCATCGCGGTAACGGCGCTTCAGCGCGGAACAGACAATAATACCGGTTTCATTTTTATGGCGCAGGCTGTAGGCCGCGTCGTTCAGACGCAATAACCAGGGCGCCCGATCGTCGTCGTTCAGTGGCGTGCCGCTGGCCATCTTTTGGATATTGGCGCGGGGATGAAGATCATCACCGTCGATGAATTTCGCGTTAAGTTCACGGGCCAGTGCCGCGCCGACGGTGGATTTACCGCTGCCTGACACGCCCATCAGAATGATGCTTTGTCCTGCCATAAGTATGATCTCTATCCCAAAATGAACATTTTGACTGCGTAGTGAGTCCTAATATTAGCATGTTACCGGTATCATGATACCGGTAACAAATGGAGATGTGACTAATATCACAAAGGAATGCACTGCTGTTTTAGCGGTCGCGGTCTGTACCCGTTGCACTGTTAATTCCTACAACATCATGAAAATTAAAAACAATGCGTCACCGGGTCGAACGCTAAACCACGGTGACCGCATGAGGGGAAGAATATGCCATTAGTTATTGTAGCGGTGGGCGTCGCACTGCTGTTGTTACTTATGATCCGATTTAAGCTTAATGGCTTCATTGCACTGATCCTGGTCGCGCTGGCGGTGGGCATCATGCAGGGAATGCCGGTCGACAAAGTCATCACGTCGATCAAAAACGGGGTAGGCGGCACGCTCGGTAGTCTGGCTCTGATCATGGGCTTCGGCGCTATGCTGGGCAAGTTGCTGGCAGATTGCGGTGGCGCACAGCGTATCGCGACCACGCTTATCGAAAAGTTTGGCCGTGAACACATTCAGTGGGCAATCGTGCTGACCGGTTTCATCGTCGGTTTCGCGCTGTTCTATGAAGTCGGCTTCGTGCTGATGCTGCCGCTGGTCTTTACCGTGGCGGCGGCGGCGCGTCTGCCACTGTTGTATGTCGGCGTGCCGATGGCGGCTGCGTTATCCGTCACGCACGGTTTCCTGCCTCCGCACCCTGGCCCGACGGCGATTGCCACTATTTTCCACGCAGATATGGGCAAAACTCTGCTGTACGGTTCACTGCTGGCGGTGCCAACGGTCATTCTCGCCGGTCCGGTCTATGCACGTTTCCTGAAAGGGATCGACAAACCGGTTCCTGAAGGTCTGTTCAACCCGAAAACCTTCACTGAAGAAGAAATGCCGGGCTTTGGCGTCAGCGTAGCGACGTCACTGGTACCGGTCATTCTGATGGCGTTCCGTGCCGTTTGCGAAATGATCTTACCGAAAGGCCATCCGGTGCTGTCTTACGCTGAATTCTTCGGCGACCCGGTAATGGCAACGCTGATTGCGGTACTGATCGCTATCTTCACCTTCGGCCTGAACCGTGGCCGTAAGATGGATGAAGTGATGGCGACCGTGAGTGATTCCATCAAAATCATCGCGATGATGCTGTTAATCATCGGCGGTGGCGGTGCGTTCAAACAGGTACTGGTAGACAGTGGTATTGAAAAATACATCGCCGCCCTGATGAATGGCAGCAACCTGTCGCCAATCCTGCTGGCCTGGTCGATTGCGGCGGTGCTGCGTATCGCACTGGGTTCTGCCACTGTCGCAGCGATTACCGCGGGCGGCATTGCCGCACCACTGATTGCGACTACCGGCGTCAGCCCTGAGCTGATGGTGATCGCCGTCGGTTCCGGCAGCGTGATTTTCTCTCACGTGAATGATCCGGGCTTCTGGTTGTTCAAGGAGTACTTCAACCTGACCATCGTCGAAACGTTCAAATCCTGGTCGGTGCTGGAAACCATCATTTCCCTCTGCGGTCTGGCCGGATGCCTGCTGCTGTCGATGGTCGTCTGACGACAAATTGTGAGCATAAAAAAGGCGAGCCATTTGGCTCGCCTTTTCGTTTCTGACGAGAAAAACCTCGCGTTGAACTCTTACCCTGTGAGAGTGTTATCCCGCCATCTTGAGTCATGGAATGAGTCATATGGAATATCTGGAGTTTATCGAAACCCCGACGTTTAGTCGTCAATGCAAAGAACTGCTTACTGAGGACGAGTATCGCCAGTTTCAGGAATACCTTTCGCATTATCCCGATGCAGGCGCTTTGATTGTCGGGACGGGAGGATGCAGAAAAATCCGCTGGGGTTATCAAAAGCGTGGGGAAAGTGCGGGTGTGCGGGCGATTTATTATTACCTGTGCGCTGATGGTCAGATTTTCATGCTGCTGGTTTATCCGAAGAGCGAGAAAGATTCTCTGACGGGAAATGAAAAATCGATTTTAAAAAATATCGTACAAAGTCTGTCGTGACACAGGAGATGGACCATGAATAAAGAATTATTCGACGAATTGCGGCAATCGGCCGAAGAGATGATCGCCATCCGCAAAGGTGAAATGGCACCCGCGCATATCACGCATGTTGCGATGCCTGAAGTAAAACAAATTCGAACCAAGGCGGGAGTTAAACAAGATGAATTCGCACGGTTGCTTGGCGTTTCCCCTTCGCTTGTTCAGGCGTGGGAACAACAAAAACGTTTGCCAAATGGCGCAGCACTGAAGTTATTGAAAATGCTGGAACTGAATCCGCAAATTATCCAGACGCTGAAAACGATTTAAACAGATGTACAAAAGGCGAGCCAGATGGCTAGCCTTTTTCGTTTTATGTTGTCGCTAAATCTTCAAATACGCCCTGATCCCATCGAGGAACATCTGCGTCGAGAGCATGACCAGAATCAGGCCCATCAGGCGTTCGAGGGCACTGACGCCTTTGTCGCCGAGCAGTCGCAGGAACAGATTCGACAGCAGCAGAATTGCCATCGACAGGCCCCAGGCGATAAACAGCGCCAGCGTTAAGTGGCTCATCTGATTCGGGTACTGATGCGAAAGCAGCATCAGGGTGGCGAGAATCGACGGGCCGGCGACCAGCGGGATCGCCATCGGGACGAGGAATGGCTCTTCACCGGCAGGCAAACCGCTGCTGCTTTTCTCTTCCGACGGAAAAATCATTTTGATGGCAATCAGGAACAGAATAATACCGCCGGAAATCGACACGGTTTCTGTACGCAGATTCAGGAACGACAGGATTTTTTCCCCGGCAAACAGGAATATCAGCATCAGGAGGAGTGCGATCAGCATTTCGCGGATTAACACCACACGGCGGCGTTTCGGGTCGAGATGTTTTAAGACCGACATGAAAATCGGTAAGTTGCCCAGCGGATCCATAATTAAAAACAGCAAAATCGTTGCTGAAATCATTTCGGTCATGACTACCTCAGAATGATAAAAAACGCCTGTTATAAGTCGTGCTGCTATTAAAGGCTGCACTATTGATTAAATTAACTTGCCACTTCTGGTGCATTTTGTAAGGTGGTAGACCCGCGCGCTAACGGGGCACAGTGCATCAAAACAGGCACTCACTGAGTGCAAACGCGCGTTTAAGCCGTTTTAAGCAGTTATCACCCTCAGGGCAGGACAGATATTATGAAAAATGTAGGTTTCGTAGGCTGGCGTGGAATGGTCGGTTCTGTACTCATGCAACGCATGATTGAAGAACGCGATTTCGACGCTATCCGTCCGGTATTCTTCTCCACCTCTCAGCACGGTCAGGCCGCGCCTTCTTTCACGGGTCAGTCTGGTACCTTGCAAGATGCCTATGATCTGGACGCACTGAGTGCGCTGGACATTATCATCACCTGTCAGGGCGGCGATTATACCAATGAAATCTATCCTAAGCTGCGTGAAATCGGTTGGTCCGGCTACTGGATTGACGCAGCTTCTTCTCTGAGAATGGAAGATGACGCGATAATCATCCTCGACCCGGTCAACAGCGCAGTGATACATCAGGGTATCGACAAAGGCATCAAAACCTTTGTGGGCGGTAACTGTACCGTCAGCCTGATGCTGATGTCGCTCGGCGGCCTGTTCGCCAATGACCTGATCGAATGGGCGTCTGTCGCCACCTATCAGGCGGCGTCCGGCGGTGGTGCGCGTCACATGCGCGAGCTGCTGACCCAGATGGGCATGCTGCATAACAGCGTGGCGAAAGAGCTGGAAAACCCGGCTTCCGCCATTCTGGATATCGAACGTAAAGTGACGGCGCTGACCCGCAGCGGTACGTTGCCAACCGATAACTTCGGTGTTCCGCTGGCTGGCGGTCTGATCCCGTGGATCGACAAACAGCTCGATAACGGCCAGACCAAAGAAGAGTGGAAAGGTCAGGCGGAAACCAACAAAATTCTCGGCACTTCCAGCATTATTCCGGTGGATGGCCTTTGTGTCCGTATCGGCGCGTTGCGCTGCCACAGCCAGGCGTTCACGCTGAAGCTGAAAAAAGATGTGTCGATCCCTGAAATCGAACAGATGCTGGCTTCGCACAACGACTGGGTTCGCGTGATCCCGAACGACCGGGAGCTGTCGATGCGTGAACTGACGCCAGCTGCGGTTACCGGCACGATGAACACCCCGGTTGGCCGTCTGCGCAAACTGAATATGGGGCCGCAATATCTGTCGGCGTTTACCGTCGGTGATCAGCTGCTGTGGGGCGCGGCAGAACCTTTACGCCGTATGCTGCGTATTCTTTTGTAAGCTGAAAACTGCCCTGTTTTCTTTGTAAATATTTCCCCTGCGGGACACCAGCACGGTGTCCCGTTTTTGTTTCAACCTTCAATAACTTCCGCCATTTCTCCCATCACCCGCAGCGCTTTTTACTGTATTTATCTTTTTCAAAAATTTGTCCATTTTTGAACTCCTTAACGCCCTGCCTTTTTTAATCTTTGTCTATGCTTAGTAGAAGAGCTCTGCCTTTTTGAGAAGCGGAATTAGAGACTTATTTGGAAATTGTGAACAAAGGCGCACTGGCGCATTTTTTGCCAAAGTGAAGTACCGCCAGATCACAATGCAACGACAAAAAGGGGAGCACACTTAATTTACATGTCGTATTGAATACCTGAATGATTTTATTGGATTTATTGATTTAATTAATCATAGGACGAAATACATGTCTGTACTTCCCGATCAGCACGTCATTAATCAAATTATATCTGGCCACTACGCTGATCCTTTTTCTCTTTTGGGAATGCATTCTGTGGCCGCCGGGCTCGAAGTGCGTGCCCTGTTGCCAGATGCTGATCAGGTCTGGGTTATTGATGTAGAAAAAGGCAAGCAGGTGGCGGAACTGCGTCGTTATGACGACCGCGGTTTCTTTGTCGGCCTGATCCCACGCCGTAAAAATGCATTTCGCTACAAGCTGGAAGTCCGCTGGGGCGAGAATCTCCATGTGATTGACGACCCTTACCGGTTCGGCACGCTGTTGCAGGAGCTGGATATCTGGCTGCTGGCAGAGGGTACACACCTGCGGCCGTATGAAAAACTCGGTGCGCATCTGCAAACACTGGACGATGTCGAAGGCGTCAGTTTTGCCGTCTGGGCACCGAATGCCACGCGGGTTTCCGTGGTCGGTGAATTCAACTTCTGGGATGGCCGCCGTCACCCGATGCGCCAGCGTCGTGAGAATGGCATCTGGGAACTGTTTATCCCTGCCGTGCGCGAAGGTCAGCTGTATAAATTCGAAATTATCGACTGCCGCGGCAATGTCACCCTGCGTGCCGATCCTTACGCTTTTGAGGCGCAGATGCGCCCGGATACCGCCTCATGTGTGCGGAAATTGCCGGACGTTGTGCCACATTCACAAGCGCGTAAGCAAGCCAACGCGCTGAATCAGCCGGTTTCCGTCTATGAAGTGCATCTGGGTTCCTGGCGTCGTCATACCGATGACAATTTCTGGCTCAGCTACGGCGAGCTGGCTGAGCAATTAGTTTCCTACGCCAAATGGATGGGCTTTACGCATATCGAGCTGATGCCGGTGAATGAGCATCCGTTCGACGGCAGCTGGGGTTATCAGCCGCTGGGCATGTATGCGCCGACCCGCCGTTTCGGTACGCCGATGGATTTCAAAGCCTTTGTCGATGCTGCGCATAACGCCGGACTGAATGTGATCCTCGACTGGGTGCCGGGGCATTTCCCCAGCGATGCCTACGGGCTGGCGCAGTTCGACGGCACCGCGCTGTATGAATATGCCGATCCGCGCGAAGGTTATCATCAGGACTGGAACACGCTGATTTATAATTATGGCCGCCATGAAGTGCGTAACTATCTGGCTGGCAATGGTTTTTACTGGATTGAGCGCTTCGGTATTGATGGCCTGCGTGTAGATGCGGTGGCGTCCATGATTTACCGCGATTACAGCCGTAAAGCAGGCGAGTGGATCCCTAACTATTACGGTGGCCGCGAGAACCTCGAAGCCATTTCTTTCCTGAAATACACCAACCATACGATTGGCAGGGAACTCGGCGGCGCAGTGACGCTGGCGGAAGAATCGACCGATTATCCGGGCGTTACCATGCCGCCGGACGCCAACGGGCTGGGCTTCCATTACAAATGGAATTTGGGCTGGATGCACGACTCGCTGTCTTATATGCAGCTCGATCCGGTTCACCGTAAATACCACCACAATCTCATGACATTCGGCGTGCTTTACGCCTACAGCGAGAACTTCATGCTGCCGCTGTCGCATGATGAAGTGGTGCATGGCAAAAAATCCCTGCTGGATAAAATGCCCGGCGACGTCTGGCAGAAGTTTGCCAACCTGCGCGCCTATTACGGCTTTATGTGGGGGCATCCGGGCAAAAAATTATTATTTATGGGGTGCGAATTTGCGCAGGGGCGCGAGTGGAATTTCGACGCCAGCCTCGACTGGCATCTGCTGGACGACGCGTCTGGCTGGCACAGCGGCGTGCAGCATCTGGTTCGCGACCTGAACCTGACGTATCAGGCCAACGCGCCGCTGTATGAGCTCGATTACAACCCGCGCGGCTTCGAATGGCTGGTGGTTGATGACCATGAAAATTCGATTTTTGCCTTTGCGCGTCGGGACGAAAACGGCTGCGAAGTCATCGTCATCAGTAACTTCACGCCGGTGCCCCGTGAACACTACCGTATCGGCATTGGCCGCCCTGGCCGTTACCGCGAAATTCTTAACACCGATTCGCATTTCTACCGGGGCAGCAATGTCGGCAACAGCGGCGACGTTTACAGTGAAAACATCGGTCATCATCAGCGCGAACATTCGATCAGCGTGACCATTCCGCCGCTGGCGACGGTTTATTTGCGAAGGGAGGCGTAATGAAACAGCTCGCGACCGGTCAGCCCGCACCTTTTGGTGCGCATCTCAGAGATAACGGCATCAATTTTTGCCTGTACTCCGCGCATGCGGAAAAAGTGGAGTTATGTCTTTTTGATGAGACCGGCAGCGAGCAGCATCTGCCTTTACCGGGACATACCGGCAATCTCTGGCACGGTTTTCTGCCCGATGCCAAAGCCGGACAACGCTACGGTTATCGCGTTTACGGGCCGTTCGACCCGAAAAACGGCCATCGTTTTAACCCGAAAAAAGTGCTGATCGACCCCAGTGCGCGGGCTGTTGACGGCGTTCTGCATGACAATGCGCGCTTTACCGGTGGCACTGACGCGCCGGACGACAAAGACAGCGCCGTGGTGGCGCCGAAATCTGTCGTCGTCGCCGGAAATTTCGACTGGGGCGATGATAGACCGCCCGCCAGACCGTGGGGCGAAACGGTGATTTATGAAGCGCATGTGCGTGGTCTGACCCGCCAGCATCCTCGTATTCCGGCGGCTATCCGCGGCACTTACGCCGGACTGGCGCATCCGGTCATGCTTGAGTATTTACAGCATCTCGGTGTGACCGCAATCGAGCTTCTGCCGGTGCAACATCATGCCGATGAACCGCGTTTGCAAAAGCTGGGTCTGAGCAATTACTGGGGCTACAACGTGCTGGCGCCGTGCGCCGTTGAGCCACGTTATGCCAGCGGGCTGGGCGGTGTGTCGGCGCTGAATGAGTTTAAATCGGCAGTCAAAGCGCTGCATCAGGCCGGTATCGAGGTGATCCTCGACGTGGTGTTTAATCACAGCGCGGAGCTGGATATCGACGGGCCATTTATCTCTTTCCGCGGTATCGATAACGCCAGTTATTACTGGCTCAACGAAGACGGCTCTGACAACAACATGACCGGTTGCGGCAACACGCTGCGCCTGATGGATGACGACGTTATCGCCTGGACGCTCGACTGCCTGCATTACTGGGTGCGCGAATGTCACGTTGACGGATTCCGTTTTGATTTAGCCACCGTACTCGGCAGAACGCCGGAATTCAGCGCACAATCGCCGCTGTTTAACGCCATTAAGCAGGATGCGATTCTCTCGCAGGTCAAACTGATCGCAGAACCCTGGGATATCGGTACCGGCGGCTATCAGCTCGGCCATTTCCCGTCACCGTTTGCCGAATGGAGCGATGTGTGGCGCGACGATATGCGCCAGTTCTGGCTGCATGGCGATATTTCTCTCGGTCATTTTGCCGGACGTTTTGCGGCCTCTGCCGACAAATTCAGTCCCGCTCAACGCGAACCTTACGCCAGCGTGAATATGCTGACGGCACACGACGGTTTCACGTTGCGCGATCTCGTGAGTTTTAACCAGAAACACAATCAGGCCAACGGTGAAGAAAACCGCGACGGCCACAACGAAAATTTCAGCCAAAACCACGGCGAAGAAGGGCTGGAGGCGTCTGCAGAAGTACAGCAGCAGCGCCGTCTCAGCCAGCGTGCTTTGCTGGCGACGCTGTTTTTGTCACAGGGCACGCCGATGTTGCTGGCCGGTGACGAGCAGGGTAACAGCCAGTCTGGCAACAACAACGCCTACTGTCAGGACAATCCGCTGACCTGGCTCGACTGGGAAAATGCCGATGAAAGCCTGATGGCCTATACCTCTGCGCTGATTGCGCTGCGCCGGAAAATTCCGGCACTGACGCAAAACCGCTGGTGGCAGGAAGGCAGCGAAGATGTGCAATGGCTGAATCAACAGGGGCAACCGATGAGCCCCGGCGACTGGGAACAGGGACCGCAGCAGTGGCTGCAAATCTGTCTGTCTCAGCGCTGGTTACTGATCGTCAATGCCTCGCTGCACGACGTGGATTTGCAGCTGCCGCCGGGAAACTGGCAGCCGGTTGCACCGTTCAACAGCGTGCTTTTTGATGAGGAACCCCGGCGTGTCATGGAAGGCTCGCAATGGCGGGCAGCAGCAAAAACCCTCTGTGTCCTACAAGATTTCACTCCACAGAGCCGGTCATTATAAAAACGAAGGAGTCAGATATGGCGACATTAGACAACCGGGACCCGGTTATGCTGGCACGACAGTTGCCGCTTAAATCCGTGGCATTGATCCTTGCCGGGGGCCGTGGTTCAAGACTGAAAGATTTAACCGCAACCCGCGCCAAGCCTGCCGTCCACTTCGGTGGGAAATTCCGTATCATTGATTTCGCCCTGTCGAATTGCCTGAACTCCGGCATTCGCCGCATCGGTGTCATTACGCAATATCAGTCGCACACGCTGGTTCAGCATATCCAGCGCGGCTGGTCTTTCCTCAACGAAGAAATGAACGAGTTTGTGGATTTACTCCCGGCGCAGCAACGCCACGGCACCGAGCACTGGTACAAAGGCACCGCCGATGCGGTCTATCAGAATCTGGATATTATCCGCCGCTACGACGCCGAATTTGTGGTGATCCTGGCGGGTGACCATATTTACAAAATGGACTATTCGCGGATGCTGATCGACCACGTGCAGAAGGGCGGTGAATGTACCGTCGCCTGCCTGGAAGTGCCGCGCGCTGAGGCCAGCGAGTTCGGGGTTATCGGCGTCACAGAGGATTACCACATCACCAGTTTCGTCGAAAAACCGAAAGACCCGCCGCCGATGCCTGGTAATCCCGATATGGCGCTGGCGAGCATGGGCATCTACATTTTTAATGCGGACTATCTGTTTCGTATGCTCGAAGAAGACATGGCGAGTGAGGAATCCAGCCATGATTTCGGCAAAGACCTGATCCCGAAACTCACCCGTCAGGGCGTTGCCCGCGCGCATCCGTTCGGACTTTCCTGCGTGACGCAAAACGATGAATTGCCACCGTACTGGCGTGATGTCGGTACGCTCGACGCCTACTGGCGCGCGAATCTGGATCTGGCGTCGGTTACGCCCGAGCTGGATATGTATGACCGCGACTGGCCGATCCGCACGCATATGGAGCCATTGCCACCGGCCAAATTTGTGCAGGATCGCTCGGGCAGCCACGGTATGACCATGAATTCACTGGTGGCGGGCGGCGTTATCGTCTCCGGTTCAGTGGTGGTGCATTCCGTATTGTTCCCGCGGGTACGCGTCAACTCTTTCTGCAACATAGATTCGACGATTATTTTGCCGGATGTGAACGTGGGGCGTTCATGCCGCTTACGTAAATGCGTCATCGACCGCGCCTGTCAGATCCCCGAAGGCATGGTGATTGGCGAGAATGCGGATGAAGACAGCCGCCGGTTCTATCGTTCCGAAGGGGGCGTGGTGCTGGTGACGCGCGCGATGCTGGCGAAACTATAAACAGACGTTAGAAAGCACGACTTTTCGTCATCCCGGTTTTGCCGGGATGACCGGGATAATCAGGAGCGCGAATGCAGGTTTTACATGTTTGTTCCGAGCTGTTTCCGCTGTTAAAAACAGGCGGCCTTGCTGACGTCGCCGGCGCATTGCCCGCTGCTCAGATTGCGGAGGGCGCGGACGTCCGCGTACTCATTCCAGCTTTCCCTGATGTCAAAAAAGGACTGGGAGAAACGCAGGTAATCGGTACGCTGGCGACCTTTGCGGGGCATGTCACCCTTTCACTGGGCTATTTTGATGGCGTGGGCATTTATCTGATTGATGTGCCTGGTTTGTATGATCGCCCCGGCAGCCCGTATCACGATCAATCCTCTTTTGCCTACCCGGATAACCATCTGCGCTTTGCCTTGCTGAGCTGGATGGCCTGCGAACTGGCGCTGAATTTCGACCCGCACTGGAAACCCGATATCGTCCATTCTCATGACTGGCACGCCGGGCTGTGTTCCGCCTATATCCGCGCCCGTAACGCGCCGGTACGGACCGTTTTCACAGTACACAATCTGGCGTTTCAGGGGCTGTTTGGCGCGCATCATCTCGATGAGCTTTATATCCCGCGCGAGTTCTTCCAGATGCACGGGCTGGAATTCTACGGCCAGATATCTTTCCTGAAAGCCGGTCTGTTCTATTCCGATCACGTCACCACCGTCAGCCCGACCTACGCCAAAGAAATTACCCGTCCGGAGTTTGGTTACGGCATGGAATCGCTGCTGCTGGAGCGGGAAATGCAGGGGCGGCTGACCGGTATTCTTAACGGCGTGGATGAAGCCATCTGGCAGCCACGCGATGACGCGCTGCTGTCGGCGCGTTATGACGCTGATGATTTGCGCTCGAAAGCGGTCAACAAAGCTTATCTGCAACGGGCGATGGGGCTGGATGTGGATGATTCGCGTCTGGTCTTCGCGGTCGTCAGCCGACTGACCAGCCAGAAAGGGCTGGATCTGGTGCTCGAAGCATTACCTGATTTACTCGAACGCGGTGGCCAGCTGGCTTTACTGGGCGCAGGTGACGCCGTGCTGCAACAGGCATTCCTGGCGGCCGCGGCGGATAATCCGGGCCAGGTCGGTGTGCAGCTCGGTTATCACGAAGCGTTTTCCCACCGCATTATCGGCGGGGCGGACGTCATCATGGTGCCGAGTCGTTTCGAACCGTGCGGATTAACCCAGCTTTACGGACTGAAATACGGCACCCTGCCGCTGGTGCGCCGTACTGGCGGACTGGCCGACACGGTGGTCGACTGTGCGCTGGAAAATCTGGCCGACGGAACTGCCAGTGGTTTTGTCTTTGAAGAAGCAACGGGGAAATCGCTGGGTAATGCGATCCGCCGCGCATTTGTTTTGTGGAGCCGTCCTAAGCACTGGCGACACGTACAACAACACGCCATGGGTATTGATTTTGGCTGGAAGGTGGCTGCACAGGAATATCTCGTCCTGTATAACCGCCTGATGTCCTGAACCCCTGAACGTAGCTAACTTGATCGGGAATGTAACGTTATGACTTCACCGTTTAATTACAACTCACCGACAGTCAGTGTCGAAGCGCTCAAGCATTCTATTGCTTATAAACTGATGTTTATTATCGGCAAAGATCCTTCCATTGCGACGCAACATGACTGGCTGAACGCCACATTATTTGCGGTGCGCGATCGTATGGTGGAACGCTGGCTGCGATCCAATCGGGCGCAGACCTCACAGGATGTGCGGCAAGTTTATTATCTGTCGATGGAATTTCTCATCGGACGCACACTTTCCAATGCGCTGCTGGCGATGGGCATTTATGACGACCTGAAAAGCGCGCTTGATGAAATGGGCTTTGATCTCGAAGAACTGATCGGCGAAGAAAATGACCCCGGTTTGGGCAATGGCGGCCTCGGAAGGCTGGCGGCGTGTTTCCTCGATTCGCTGGCCACGCTGGCGCTGCCGGGACGTGGTTACGGTATCCGATATGAATACGGCATGTTCGCGCAAAGCATCATCAATGGCGAACAAAAAGAAGCCCCGGATTACTGGCTGGAATACGGTAATCCGTGGGAATTCCAGCGCTACAACACCCGTTATAAAGTGCGTTTCGGCGGTCGTGTGCAGCATGAAGGCCTCAAAACCCGCTGGCTGGAAACCGAAGAAGTCATCGCCTGCGCCTATGACCAGGTGATCCCCGGTTACGACACTGACGCCACCAACACGCTGCGTTTGTGGGGCGCGCAGGCCAGTAATGAAATCAATCTGGGTAAGTTTAATCAGGGCGATTATTTCGCGGCGGTGGAAGATAAAAACCACTCCGAGAACGTATCGCGCGTTCTGTATCCCGACGACTCGACCTATTCGGGCCGTGAGCTGCGTCTGCGTCAGGAGTATTTCCTGGTGTCGGCGACCGTGCAGGACATCCTCAACCGCCACTACACCACGCACCATACCTACGACAATCTGGCCGATAAAATTGCCATACACCTCAACGACACGCACCCGGTGCTGTCGATCCCTGAGCTGATGCGTTTGCTTATCGACGAGCATAAATTCGAATGGAAAGACGCGTGGGAGACGGTGTGTCGGGTATTTTCTTATACCAACCACACGCTGATGAGCGAGGCGCTGGAAACCTGGCCGGTGGATATGATTGGCAAGATCCTGCCGCGTCATCTGGAGATAATTTTCCAGATTAACGATCACTTTCTCAAAGAAGTGGCGGAGAAAATCCCCAACGATAACGGCCTGCTGTCGCGTGTTTCGATCATCGATGAAGGGAATGGCCGCAAGGTGCGCATGGCATGGCTGGCGGTCATCGCCAGTCATAAAGTCAACGGCGTGTCCGAGCTGCATTCCGAACTGATGGTGCAGTCGTTGTTTGCTGATTTCGCCCGCATTTATCCGGACCGTTTCTGTAATAAAACCAACGGCGTGACGCCGCGCCGCTGGCTGGCGCTGGCCAACAAACCGTTATCGGCGGTGATTGATGATGCCATCGGTCAGACCTGGCGTTCAGACCTCAGCCAGCTGGAGGAACTGAAACAGAATCTGGATTACCTGAGTTTTCTGCAGGCAATCCGCAAAGCCAAGCTGGACAACAAAAAGCGGCTGGCGCTGTATATTGCCCAGAAGCTCAACATTGTGGTGGATCCGAAAAGTCTGTTCGACGTGCAGATTAAACGCATTCACGAATACAAACGTCAGCTGATGAACGTGTTGCACGTCATCACGCGTTATAACCGTATTCTGGAAGAGCCGGACGCCGAGTGGGTACCACGCACGGTGATTTTCGCCGGTAAAGCCGCATCGGCCTATTACGCTGCCAAACAGATCATCCGGCTGATCAACGACGTGGCGACGGTGATCAATAGTGATCCGCGTATCGGCAATAAACTGAAGATCGTTTTCATTCCGAACTACAGCGTCAGTCTGGCGCAGCTGATCATCCCGGCGGCCGATCTTTCCGAACAAATTTCACTGGCGGGCACCGAAGCATCCGGCACCAGTAACATGAAATTTGCCCTGAACGGCGCGCTGACTATAGGTACGCTGGACGGCGCAAACGTCGAAATGCTCGAACATGTGGGCGAGGAGAATATCTTTATCTTCGGCAATACCACGCCGCAGGTCGAGGAATTACGCCGTAAAGGCTACAACCCGCATACGTACTTCGAGCAGGATGCCGAACTGCATCAGGTACTGACACAAATCGCGACCGGCGTCTTCAGCCCGACCGAGCCGAAGCGCTACACCAACCTGTTCGATACGCTGGTCAATCTCGGGGATCACTATCAGGTACTCGCGGATTACCGCAGCTATGTCGATACGCAGGATAAAGTCGATGAGCTGTATAAAGAGCCGGAAGAGTGGACGCGCCGCACGCTGCACAACATCGCCAACATGGGGTATTTCTCGTCGGATCGTACCATTCAGGAATACGCCGATGAGATCTGGAATATTCAGCCGGTGAAGTTGTAGTGATGTAGCTCTCTCCCCTGCGAAGTCTCTTGATCAGGAGATCTGATCAAGAGACAGCTTCGCAGGGGGGAAGCTAAAAAACCCGCCCTCCGTAGGGAGGGGCCAATGATTTTAAGACGCCAGCGACAAATGTTTCTTCTGCTGTTTGTGTGTTTCCAGCCACTCGGCGACGCGTTGCTGCTGGGTTTTGTCCAGCCACATGCCGATTTTGGTACGACGCCAGATGGCATCATCAAGCTGTGAAACCCACTCTTTTTCCACCAGATAACGCAGTTCAGCCTCGTAGAAACCATGACCGAAATCTTCGCCCAGCGATTCCAGGCTGGTCGCGTCATTAAGGAAAAGCTCCGTCTGGCTGCCGTACGTGCGTGCATAACGACGGGCCAGCGATTCCGGTAACCATTTGAAGCGGGTGCGCAGGTTGGCGCTGTAGGTATCACGATCACCATTCAGCTTACCGCCAGGCAGCACGGCCGTTTTGGTCCACGCCGGACCGGCTTTCGGATAGTACTTCACCAGTTTTTCCAGCGCGTGTTCCGCCAGTTTACGGTAGGTGGTCAGCTTACCGCCAAACACGGAAAGCAGCGGTGCTTTGCCGTCCTGATCGTGAACGTCGAGCGTATAGTCACGGGTCACGGCTTGCGGTGAATCCGATTCGTCATCACACAGCGGGCGTACACCGGAATAAGTCCAGACGATATCTTCGTTGGTCAGCTGTTTCTTAAAGTGGTCGTTGTAGACCTTCAGCAGATAACCGATTTCTTTATCATCGATTTTCACGTCTTTCGGGTCACCGTGATATTCCACGTCGGTGGTGCCTATGATCGAGAATTCATCCATCCACGGGATCACAAACACAATACGATGGTCTTCGTTTTGCAGAATGTAGGCCTGCGGCTGATTGTGCGCACGTGGCACCACAATATGGCTGCCTTTGATCAGACGAATGCCGTATGGCGATTTTAGTTTCAGGCCGTCGTCGAAGAAGTGTTTTACCCACGGACCGGTGGCATTCACCAGACCTTTGGCGCGCCAGGTGTAGGTTTTGCCAGTGTCGATATCCTCGGCTTCGACCATCCACAGGCCGTCTTCACGCCACGCGCGGGTGACCCGGGTGCGGGTGCGGACTTCGCCGCCGCGCTCTTCCACTTCCTGGGCGTTGACGACCACTAAACGCGCATCATCAACCCAGCAGTCGGAGTATTCAAAACCCTTGGTCAGCTCGGGTTTCAGTACGGATTCACTGCCGAATTTCAGGCTTTTACTGGCCGGCAGGCTGGTGCGTTTGCCCAGATGGTCGTACAGGAACAGACCGGCGCGGATCATCCAGGCCGGGCGCAAATGCGGCTGATGCGGTAAACGGAAACGCATCGGGAAAGCAATATGCGGTGCCATTTTCAACAGTACTTCACGTTCAGCCAGCGCTTCACTGACCAGACGGAATTCGTAATGCTCCAGATAGCGCAGGCCACCGTGGATCAGTTTCGAACTGGCCGAAGAGGTCGCGCAGGCCAAGTCTTGCGCTTCAAGCAGCAGAACAGACAGCCCGCGGCCAGCTGCATCTACTGCGATGCCGGTACCATTAATACCGCCACCAATTACGATCAAGTCTTTGGTTTCCACGTCATCTTCCTCCAGATGTTCGCAATAGCTCTTTTATGTTCGTTTTCGCTCACGATTGTAATCGAGAATCGACAAACAAGCCAAGCGTTAACCAAATAAAAACAATTTTGCGTGATGAAGGTAACATTTCTGTGTCGGTTTCGAGCAAAACGGCAAAGAGGGAACGAAACCGAACGCGATGAAGCGTGGAATTTTTCGAAATTGTTCGTTTAAAGGGAGGGGAGAAGGGGACGAAATGCAGGAGCGCGGATTTCGCGCTCCTCAAAAAGGCAAAATCAGCAAAGCTCGAGATGAACGTCGTATTTTTCGATGATGCGTTTTACGCTGTCCGGCGGCTGTTTGTCGGTAAACATATAGTGGATTAAATCCATTTTACCGAGGTTCACCATGGCGTTACGGCCAAATTTAGAGTGGTCGGTGACCAGCATGACGCAGCGCGAATTTTCGATAATCGCGCGTTTGGTTCGCGCTTCGTGATAGTCGAATTCGAGCAGTGAACCGTCCATATCAATGCCGCTGATGCCGAGAATGCCGTAATCAAGGCGGAACTGGGAGATGAAATCAAGCGTTGCTTCGCCCATGATCCCACCGTCGCGGGCGCGGACTTCGCCGCCAGCAAGGAACAGCCGGCAGTCATCTTTGGCGCTGTAGAGCGTGGCGACGTTCAGATTATTCGTGACGATGCGCAGGTCTTTATGATTAAGCAGCGCATGTGCCACCGCTTCCGGCGTGGTGCCGATATCGATAAATAAGGTCGAACCGTCGGGGATCTGACTGGCAACGCGTGCGGCAATGCGCGCTTTCGCTTCTGACCACATCACTTTACGGTCGTTGTACGCCGCATTAACCGAACTCGAAGGCAATGCCGCACCGCCGTGGTGACGGTGAATTTTATTCTGTTCGGCCAGGTCATTGAGATCACGGCGAATAGTTTGCGGGCTGACGGCAAAATGTTCCACCAGCTCTTCGGTACTGACATAACCCTGCTGGCGGACTAAATCGATAATCGCATCATGGCGTTGTGTTTGTTTCACCCGAATCCCCTGCTTACTTGCGTTTTTTGCGCGGTGAGCGCGTATCAACAAATGCCATCACCAGACCCAGACCGAGGCCAAAGGCGTGTGCGGCATTAGCCACGGCTGCGCCACCTGTGGCATAACCGATGAACATTAAGATCAGAGAAATGACCAGCAACCCGCCGGGCACGTACAAGCGACTTTCCGGTTTCAGCTGCCCGGTCAGCCAGGCGTAACCCATCAGTGCATACACCACGCCCGACAATCCGCCAAACCAGACGCCGCTGACCATCGACTGGCCCCAGCCGCTGATTAACGCAGAAATTAAGGTGACGGTGAATAGTTTTCCGCTGCCCAGATGCATTTCAATCTGGCTGGCCAGATACCACCACCAGGCCAGGTTGATCAGGAGCGCAACAAAGGAGAAATTCATCAGGGCAGGTGTGAACCAGCGCCAGACCTGGAAGACGCGCGAACTGTCCGGCCACGCCAGCCAGCTCATGACTAATTCGTCACCGACCATTTGTTGCACGATAAACACCGCCAGACATAAGACGATCATGCCGATGGTCAGCGGGCCCGCACGGCTGCGCAGGCTTTTAAGAAAAGGAGTGTGCGACATTTTTAAATGCGGCTGCGCTTTTCCGGTTTTCCAACTGGCTTCCTGATAACGCGGGTGCAGCGGGTCACGGACAAACAGCGCGACCTGTTTTTCGGCTTCTTCCAGACGGGATTCGTCCTCCAGCCAGAGCTGAACCTCCTGACTTTCAAGTTTTATGGTCAGTGTAAAACCCTGGGTTGCCATGTAATCGACAAACGCCTGAGCGAGACGGGGATTGTTCAGATTTAGAATGCGCACCATAGCGTTAAACGGTTTCCCTAATTGTTTGATTTGCTGCCGTCATTTTAGGGCAACACCTTATCTGCCAGCGTCAAGGAAGTCGATTATAACGTCAGAAGGGGCGGGAAGGGGAAATTACGAATGCGGTGTCATTACCGGAAACAGAATAATTGTAGTGATGTGATAGGGATCGAAGTCTTTTGCAACACCGCCGGTGGACGGTGCTGCAAATCTTGAGAACTTACAGCCCTTCCAGCGCCTGTTGCAGGTCGGCTATCAGGTCGTCTGTGTCTTCGATACCGATACTGATGCGCACCAGTCCGTCTGTTATTCCGCTCTGACGGCGGATTTCCGGCGCGACAGCGCTGTGCGTGGTCGATGCCGGATGGCACGCCAGCGAATCAGTGTCGCCGAGCGAAACCGCCTGGGTGATGATGCTCAGTTTATCGAGGAAAGTCCGCGCCGCATTCAGCCCGCCTTTCAGCTCAATCGCCATAATCCCGCCAAACAGTTTCATTTGTTTAGATGCAGTGTCGTGTCCCGGATGTTGTTTCAGTCCCGGATAAAACACGGTGTCTACAGCGCTGTTTCCGTCGAGGAATTCCGCCACTGCCTGTGCGCTCAGGGAACTGGCTTCGACGCGCAGCGGCAGGGTTTTCAGGCCGCGGATCAGCAGACTGGCTTCGAACGGGCTCAGATTGCCGCCGAACTGCTTCAGACCCAACGTGCGGATTGGCGTGATTAACGCCGCAGAACCGGCCACTACGCCGCCGGTCGCATCGCCGTGACCGCTGATGTATTTGGTCGCGGAATGCAAAACGATATCGATGCCCAGCGCCAGCGGACGCGTCAGGTACGGCGTGGCAAAGGTGTTATCGGCCACGCTTACCGCACCGGCGGCTTTGGAAAGGCGTGCGATTTCCGCCAGATCGGCGATATCCAGCCCCGGGTTCGCGGGCGTTTCCACCAGCACCACTTTGGTGTTTTTGGTGAATGCGGCTTCCAGTTCACTGACATTCGCGACGTGAACCGGTTTGATGCCGTAACGCGGCAGCAGGTTGCGCACCACGCCTTCGGTGCCGCCATACAGCGTACCGATGTGAATGATTTCATCGCCGGGAACCAGCAGGGCAAACAGGGTGGCGCTGATCGCCGCCATGCCGCTGGCACTCGCCACAGCCGTTTCTGCGCCTTCAAGCGCCGCCATTTTTTGTTCGAAAACGGACACGGTCGGATTGGCGAAACGGCTGTACATATAGCCCGGTTCTTCACCGCTGAAACGAAGCGCGCCGCTGTCAAAATCCGGATAGGAGAATGCCGACGTGGCGGTGATTGGCGTAGCAATCGCGCCGGTCAGGCTGTCGGGCTGTTGTCCGCCATGAACAGCGAGCGTACGCAACCCTAAAGAACGTGAAGTGTTCAGATTTTTCATCTTGAAATCCTGTCGATAGTAGGCGGAAATTATATCAACACTGGAGAAAGGTAGCTTTTTCAGCTTAAGAACATTTTCGGCGCAAATCTATTATCCTGGTTATAAAGACTCGTCCTATAAAGACTATAGCCTGCGCCGTAAGCAAATAAAGGGAGGGATCAGGCTTCGATATCTTGCGGGAAGGTTTTTGACCAGGCTTCGAAACCGCCGTCAACGCTGTACACCGATTCGAAACCCTGAGAAATCAGGAATTGCGCGGCGCCACGGCTGCTGATGCCGTGATAGCACATCACCAGCACCGGCGTTTTAGCGTCAGCCTGCTGGATAAAGGCGGGCAGGCTGTCATTGCTCAGATGATAAGCGCCCGGTGCATGGGCTGCGCCAAAGCTTTGCGGGTCACGGATATCGACCATCACGGCTTCACCTGATGTCAGGCGGGAATGCGCTTTTTCTACGCTGATTGCTTCAAATTGTTCCATTCTGGTCGTGCCTCATAAAAGGATATGCCGTCATTCTACCCAATAATCGCACGACGAAGACCAGAGAAAGTGAAGGGGTAATGCTTAAACCAGAATGACTTTCACGCCTTTCTGGCGTAATTGTTCGATAATTTTACTGTCAGCTTCTTTACCGGTGATCAGCACGTTGATCTGCTCAGTGCGGCTAAAGAGCATGCCAGCGCGCTGGCCGATTTTGCTGCTGTCGACCAGTGCCGCCAAATTTCCCACATAATTCAGCATCTTCTGCTCAGCCATCGCCGTCAGCATGTCGGTTTTATACAGGCCGTCAGTGGTCAGCCCTGCGCCGCTGGTGAACATCCAGTGTCCGGCATACAGGCTGGCGTCGCCGTCCTGAGGGGCCAGGGTAATAGACTGACTTTTATTATACTGACCGCCCATGATCACCACGCTGTCGTGTTCCTGCTCAATCAGATAATTGGCCAGCGGCAGATAATTGGTGATGACCTGAATATCTTTCCCGCACATTTCGCGGCCTAACAAAAACGCCGTCGACCCGCAGTTGATCACCACGCTTTCACCCGGCTGGCAAAGTCCGGCGGCCGCTTTGGCGATGCGCATTTTCTCGTTGAGATTGTGGGTCTGATGGATGTTCAGCGGCGTCCAGTTCTGGCGCGGCTGATTCACGGCCTCAGCGCCGTTGCGCACTTTACGCAATTTGCCCAGTTCGTTGAGCTTGGTGATGTCACGACGTGCCGTGGCCGGTGAGATATCAAAGTGATCAATCACATCCGCGACGGAAATCTGCCCCTGACGTTGCAGGAGATCGAGAATGGCATTGTGGCGTTGTGGCTCAGTCATGGTGGCTCCGGGCAAAATCGTTCAATGATTATTCCATGATTATAAACGAGCAGTAATGGCAATTACATTGTTAATGAAAAAGCGGAGTGAATTCCTCCGCTTCATTAAATTTTGTATTAGAGGAACGATTTAAACGGCAGATCTGTTTCTGTCGTAAAGCAATCTTCGAATCCACGCGGATAATGATATTCGAAATTATCCTTATCATTTGGATACGTGAATTTACCGCCGACCTGCCAGATAAACGGCTTGAAGCCGTATTTCAGGCGATCTTTTTTCATCTCCCACAGCATGCGGATTTCCTGCGGATCGGCCTGGAAATTCGACCAGATGTCGTGGTGGAACGGAATAACGACTTTGGTATTCAGTGATTCCGCCATGCGCAGCATATCGACGCTGGTCATTTTGTCGGTCACGCCGCGCGGGTTCTCACCATAAGAACCTAGTGCCACGTCAATCTGATACTCGTTACCGTGCTTAGCATAGTAGTTGGAATAATGGGAATCGCCGCTGTGATACAGGTTTCCGCCCGGCGTTTTGAACAGATAATTCACCGCACGCTGATCCATCATATCCGGCAGTACGCCAGCGGCTTTCTGGTCAGCGGGAAGGGTGATCAGCACCGTGCGGTCGAAGGAATCCAGCGCGTGAATTTCCACGTCTTTGATCCGCACTACTTTGCCAGGTGTCATCACGATGCAGCGGCTGGCAGGAACGCCCCAGCTTATCCATAAATCTACGCAGGTTTGCGGACCGATAAACGGCACATCGGCAGAACAGTTTTGCATGACGGCGGCGGCGACGTTCACATCGATATGATCGTTGTGATCGTGTGTGGATAACACCGCGTCGATCTCACGGATAGCAAAGGGATCGAGCACAAACGGCGTGGTGCGCAGGTTAGGCTGAAGCTTCTTCACGCCCGCCATGCGCTGCATCTGGTGGCCGGTTTTCATCAGCGGACTGCTGTGATTTTGCTTGCCGACGCCGCACCATAAATCGACGCAGATATTCGCGCCGCCCTCAGACTTCAGCCAGATCCCCGTACAGCCCAGCCACCACATGGCAAACGTGCCCGGTGCGACTTTTTCCTGCTCGATTTCTTCGTTTAACCAGGTGCCCCATTCCGGGAAAGTACTGAGGATCCAGGACTCGCGGCTGATCGTTTCTACTTTGCTCATGGTATTCCCTCATCTGAGTTGGGTTTGAAATATTGCGTCATAATAAATCATTATGTGATTACATATGATTTTATGGTGAGGAAGTTATCACTGAAAATTCATTGTTACAATGATTTAAGAGCAGATTTTTCTCTCGTTATCCGCAATGTGGTCTGTGCGGATGAGGCAGGCTGAAGTGCGAAATTATGATTCATAATATAATTATATTATTGAAATATATCGTTAATATTAGGTTATCCATTATCCGATGAATTCATGGCAATGACGATATCTTGCGAGATTGCTCACAAATAATCATTGTGAATCTTTATCTGATTTGATGTGAGCATTAGAGTGCGTCTGTCCCTCACTTTTAGCGTGTTGTGCAGCGCCAGGAAGATCAAACAAGGTCAGACGGAGAGTCTTATGGAATTCCTCTACACCATCTTCACCGTATTTTTTAATCAGGTAATGACCAACGCGCCGTTGCTGTTGGGTATTGTGACCATGCTCGGTTACATCCTGCTCAGGAAGAGCGCGACGGTGATCATCAAAGGCACGATCAAAACCATTATCGGCTTTATGTTGCTGCAGGCCGGGTCCGGCATTCTGACCGGTACGTTCAAACCGGTGGTGGCAAAACTCTCAGAGGTTTACCACATCAACGGTGCGATATCAGATACCTACGCCTCGATGATGGCCACGGTCGAGCGTATGGGCGACGCCTACAGTTGGGTCGGGTATGCGGTGCTTATCGCACTCGGTCTGAATATTCTGATGGTGGTCTTCCGCCGTATTACCGGCATTCGCACCATCATGCTCACCGGGCACATCATGTTCCAGCAGGCTGGGCTGATTGCGGTGTTCTTCTTCATCATGGGTTATCCGATGTGGACCACTATCTGGTCGACGGCAATCCTGGTATCGCTGTACTGGGGCATTACGTCGAACATGATGTACAAACCGACGCAGTCCGTGACCGAAAACAGCGGTTTCTCGATTGGTCACCAGCAGCAATTTGCCTCATGGATTGCCTATAAAATCGCGCCATATCTGGGCAAGAAAGAAGAGAGCGTGGAAGACCTGAAACTGCCGGGCTGGCTGAATATTTTTCACGATAACATCGTCTCCACTGCCATCGTAATGACCGTATTCTTCGGCATTATTCTTTGTTCCTTCGGCCTCGATACCTTGCAGCAAATGGCCGGTAAAACCCACTGGACGATTTACATCCTGCAAACCGGTCTGATGTTTGCGGTGGCGATTTTCATCATTATTCAGGGCGTGCGTATGTTCGTCGCTGAACTGACGGAAGCCTTTAACGGCATTTCCCAGCGCCTGATCCCAGGTGCAGTTCTGGCGATCGACTGCGCGGCTATCTATAGCTTTGCGCCGAACGCAGTGGTCTGGGGCTTTATGTGGGGCACCATCGGCCAGCTGATTGCCGTCGCCATTCTGTTTGGCATGGGTTCTTCCATCATGATCATTCCCGGTTTCATTCCGATGTTCTTCTCCAACGCCACCATTGGCGTGTTCGCCAACCACTTCGGCGGCTGGCGCGCGGCGCTGAAAATTTGTCTGGTGATGGGGATGATCGAAATCTTCGGCTGCGTCTGGGCCATCAAACTCACCGGCCTGAGCGCCTGGATGGGCATGGCCGACTGGTCGATTCTGGCACCGCCAATGATGCAGGGCTTCTTCAGCATCGGCATGGCCTTTATGGGCGTCATCGCGGTGATCGCATTGCTCTACATGTTCTTCGCCGGTCGCACATTGCGTGCTGAAGAAGACGCTGAAAAACAGGCACTTAATCAGTCCACTTCTCATTAATGGTTTTTAAAAATCAACGAGGTTCCCATGACAGTACGAATTCTGGCGGTATGCGGTTGCGGACAGGGCAGTTCGATGATCATGAAGATGAAAATCGGTCAGTTTCTGACGCAGGAAGGCGTGGATCACACCATGAACAGTTGCGCGGTGGGGGAATACAAATCAGAACTGAGCGGAGCCGACATTATTGTCGCATCCACTCACGTGGCGGATGAAATCACCGTCAGCGGCAATAAATATGTGGTTGGCGTGCGCAACATGCTATCGGCGGCAGATTTTGGCCCGAAAGTGATGGAAGTGATTAACGCGCATTTTTCGTCGTCGCTGAAAAAGTAAGGAGTGATTTATGAAGCTGCGAGATTCACTGGCTGAAAACAACTCAATTCGCCTCAACGCAGAAGCAGAAACCTGGCAGGACGCCGTGAAAATTGGCGTCGATATGCTGGTGGAAGCCGGTGTGGTTGAGCCGCGTTATTACCAGGCAATCCTGGATGGCGTGAAACAGTTCGGGCCGTATTTCGTCATAGCGCCGGGTCTGGCGATGCCGCATGGCCGTCCGGAAGAAGGTGTGCTGAAAACCGGCTTCGCGCTGGTGACGCTGAAAACGCCGCTGGTGTTTAACCATGAGGATAGCGATCCGGTGGATATCCTTATCACGCTGGCGGCGGTGGATTCCAACGTGCATCAGGAAATCGGCATTATGCAGGTGGTGAACCTGTTTGATGACGAAGCCAATTTTGACCGCCTGCGCGCCTGTACCACCGCGCAGCAGGTGCTGGATTTGATCGACCAGACTTCCGCCGCGGCGGTTCACTAATTCGTTAGCAGAGAAGGAATTCATTATGTCTCATTCATTACCGATGTTGCAGGTGGCGCTGGATAACCAGTCAATGGCTGACGCTTACAAAACCACGCGTCTGATCGCCAGCGAAGTCGACATTATCGAAGTCGGCACCATTTTGTGTGTCGCAGAAGGCGTGCGGGCGGTGCGTGATCTTAAAGCGCTGTATCCGGAAAAAATCGTGCTGGCTGATGCGAAAATCGCCGATGCCGGAAAAATCCTCTCGCGCATGTGCTTTGAAGCCAACGCCGACTGGGTGACGGTAATTTGCTGTGCCGATATCAACACCACCAAAGGCGCGCTGGAAGTGGCGAAGGAATTCAACGGCGACGTGCAGATTGAGCTGACCGGTTTCTGGACCTGGGAACAGGCGCAAGAATGGCACGACGCCGGCATCCAGCAGGTGGTCTATCACCGCAGCCGCGACGCGCAGGCCGCCGGTGTGGCGTGGAGCGATGCTGATATCACGGCGATTAAACGTCTTTCCGGCATGGGCTTTAAAGTCACCATCACCGGCGGGCTTGCACTGGAAGATTTGCCGCTGTTTAAAGACATTCCGGTACACGTTTTCATTGCCGGACGCAGTATCCGTGATGCGAAAGATCCGGTTGATGCGGCGCGTCAGTTCAAAAAATCCATCCGCCAGCTCTGGGGCTAAGGAACCGCGCATGATGCATAAAGCCGTTCCACTCGGGATCTACGAAAAAGCGCTGCCAGCCGGAGAAGACTGGCTGAAGCGTCTGACCATAGCCAAAGAGCTGGGCTTTGATTTCGTCGAGATGTCGGTGGATGAAAGCGACAACCGGCTGGCGCGGCTTGACTGGTCACGCGAGCAAAGACTGAGCGTGGTGGACGCGATTTCGCGCACTGGCATCCGTATTCCGTCGATGTGCCTGAGCGCACACCGGCGGTTTCCGCTCGGGGCAGAAGACGATGAAACCCGTAATCACGGACTGGAAATCATGCGCAAAGCCATCGTGCTGGCGCAGGATTTAGGTATCCGCGTGATCCAGCTCGCCGGTTACGACGTCTATTACCAGCAGGCCAACGACCATACCCGCGAACGTTTTCGCGACGGTTTGCAGGAATCGGTCGAAATGGCCAGCCGCGTGCAGGTCACGCTGGCGATGGAAATCATGGATTACCCGCTGATGAATTCGATCAGTAAAGCGCTCGGTTACACGCACTACCTGAATAATCCGTGGTTTCAGCTTTATCCTGACATCGGCAATTTGTCGGCGTGGGACAATGACGTGCAGATGGAACTGGCAAGCGGCGCAGGACATATCGTCGCCGTGCATATTAAAGATACGCAGCCCGGCGTGTTTAAAAACGTACCGTTCGGCAGTGGTGTCGTGGAATTTGAGCGCTGTTTTGCCACGCTGCAAAAAAGCGGCTATCGCGGGCCTTATCTGATCGAGATGTGGAGCGAAACCGCTGCTGATCCGCTGCAGGAAGTGCGTAATGCGCGCGCCTGGGTGGTCGATAAAATGCAGAAAGCCGGGCTGAATATGGAGGAAACAGTATGACGGACACACTGAAACAATCTGTTTTCGAGGCCAATATGGCGCTGCCTGCCTTTGGTCTGGTGACCTTTACCTGGGGTAACGTCAGCGGTATCGACCGCGAGCGCGGACTGGTGGTCATCAAGCCGAGCGGTGTTGAATATGAAAAAATGCAGGCCAGCGACATGGTGGTGCTGAACCTGCAAGGCGAAGTGGTGGAAGGGCACTACAAACCGTCCTCCGACACCGCCACGCATCTTGAGCTTTACGCCCGTTTCCCGCAGCTTGGCGGCATCGTGCATACCCATTCTACGTATGCGACATCGTGGGCGCAGGCCGGTATTGCCATCCCGCCGCTCGGCACCACGCACGCCGATTATTTTGCCGGTGCGATCCCTTGTACGCGACCGTTGTCGCACCACGAAGTGAACGGGGAATATGAACTGGAAACCGGCAAAGTGATAGTCGAAGCACTGAGCGGCACCGACCCGCTGCATATGCCCGGCATTCTGGTCGCCCAGCACGGCCCGTTCTGCTGGGGAACCACGCCTGAGCAGGCGGTTCACAACGCCGTCGTGTTGGAAGAAGTCGCCAAAATGGCATGGATCACCGGCTCAATCCGGCGCAACCAAACCCCGATGGATGATTACCTGCTGCAAAAACACTTCAGCCGTAAACACGGGCCGGATGCGTATTACGGGGATGAGGAAAAATGCATGAAATCATGTCGTAGGGAGGGGGAGATGCCATTAAAACCCCCTCCCCGCCTCCCCT
>NZ_RAHH01000012.1 GCF_003602095.1 Rahnella woolbedingensis
GCCTGAATAAGAACAGGCTAACCGGAGTACGACATTTTAACTTTGCTAGAACACGACATTATCGCTTTGCGCTGACATACGCAGTGCGCATAATGTATATTATGTTAAATAAGATATCAGGTTACGCATCCAATCCCGTTATTCCTTTATTCACACCTCTCCTTCTCCCATTTGCGTCTCTTCACCATAATGAATGGCTAACCAGACTGTTGGTTCGTCAGCACTTGTCCATTCGACACGATGCCTGCACAACGCCGGTATATTCACGAAGTCTCCCGAATTTATCACGCGCACTTCTGTTTCGTTTTCAAATTTCAAACCCGCCGAACCCTGGAGCACTGTGACCCATTCACTTCGCGGCTGACTGTACCAGAAACCAGGCGGACTCGCCTGACCGGTTGAAATAATCCTCTCAATACGGATATCTGGCCGCGTCAGCAATAACTCGAATGTTTCTTCCTTTCCGTCCTGCGCACTGATAGGAAAATGGCTAAAGAGATTCGTCACCATGATATCCACCTTTTGGGCTGAAAAATCGCATTCTGAACTGATCGCGCTAGGTGAATTCTGAAATTACAGCAGTACCATAATGCTGCAGATTTTACGTAGCGCATCCATTTTTCAGCACCTCAAAGCTATAAACCGGCATACGCCTTCTCGACTTTGGCCATATATCTCGGAGCCTGCGGCGCCGGATGGTACTGGCGGACATGCCAGTTAAAGGCCTCTGGCGACAGCTGATTAATCATCTGAATCGCGGTCTGCCGGTTCGCAGAGAAAGTTCGCAGCAATGCCCCGGCACCATTGGCATATGCCACTTCGGTTGCATATCGACGTGTCAGCGGATCATTGATCCAGTTGAGTTGCTGACGCTGCAATGCGCTGATGTATGCCGTTCCCAGGTCAATGTTGGTTTCCGGATCCAGCAAATCGTCATCATCAGGACATCCGCGTTTACCTTTATAACGATATGCATCGCAACCGCTGGTTGAGGCTTTAAGTTGCATCAAACCAATGGCGTTTGAAGGACTTACAGCTTTTGGATTAAAACCAGATTCGACCTGAATGATAGCCTTAACGAGTTTACGGTCGACTTTATACTGGTCAGCGGCATCCTCAATTTCATCATCGTAGGCATGCGAATCGTATTTCTTATACTTGGGCTTACTCGAGCAGCCAGCCAAAATCATCAGCATGATAATCATACTGAGTCTGAAAGGTTTTTTTTGTAGAGAAATCATGAATTTCCACGGTTTAAATAAGTGAGTCTCAGCGCTGATAAGATACCGTTATCATCCCTCAGGATCATGCATAAATCTGTTTTTTTTTACCCCAAAACTTGTGACCGGCATTAAAAATTTGGCATCTGCGCCCTTTTCTTGCTAATTACTGCCAGGGCCCAGGCTTATCTGATACACTTTAATTCTGGCTCATTATGTATGAAAGGTATTTTTAACGCCATGACGGCAATTCTGATTATCGTCCCTGACGGGGGCATGTTATTTGAAGCGGCGGGCATCGCCGATATCCTTATGCAGGCCAATCAGCTGTTGCCGGATGCTGCCTCAAATTCACCTTATCAGGTGACGGTGGCAACCACGCAACCGCACCGCGTAGTTCATGGTGTTTCAGGCCTGAATCTGCTGGCCGATCACCGGCTTTGCGATCTCGACCCTACGCTGCCCCGGGACACAATAATGGTCACTGGCAAAGGGCTGACTGAGGAAGAAGGTTCGAGCGTTGTCAGCTGGCTGCAACAAGCCGCACCCCATGCGCGGCGCGTGGTGTCTATCTGCGGCGGTGCCATGCTGCTGGCTCACGCCGGGCTGCTCAATGGTCGCCATGCCACCACACACTGGCGGTTGCTTGATACTTTGCAGGCGAAGTTTCCGCTGGTCAAAGTCGAGCGCGGGCCGATGTATGTTCAGGATGGAGAGATCTGGACATCGGGCGGTGTCAGTTCCGGCTTTGATCTCACTCTGGCACTGGTCGAAGATGACCACGGTTTCAGCGTTGCCAAAAACGTCGCGCAGAATCTGGTGATGTTTCTCCGCCGTCCGGGTGGACAGTCTCAGTATAGTCGCTATCTTTTGAATCAGGCCAGCGAAGGCCCTATTCGTGAACTTCAGGCCTGGCTGCCGGAAAATCTTAACGCCGATTTATCCGTTGAAGGTTTGGCCGGGCGAGTGGCAATGAGCCCGCGTAATTTTACCCGGGTTTTCACACGCGAAACGGGTATCACGCCGGCGAAATATGTCGAAGAAGTTCGCCTCAATGCTGCCAGACAGCTTCTGGAACAAACAACCCAGGACATCGGGCAGATTGCAGTGATCACAGGGTTCGGTGGCGGCCTTAATTTACGTCGTGTTTTTGAAAGAAATTTGCAACTGACACCCACAGAATACAGAGAACGCTTTTGCTCACGCATGTTGGCGTAAATAGATCTATTGTTGTCATTTACGCCAACCCTCCTCCGGACTATATTAACCGCAAGTCAGATAACTAAGGAGTTCATCATGGTCAAAGTTGGTATTAACGGATTCGGCAGGATTGGACGTAACGTTTTGCGCGCTGCAATCGGCCGCGATGATTTTCAGGTTGTCGCTATTAACGACCTGACTGACAGCAAAACACTGGCCCATCTTCTCAAATATGATTCTCTCTCCGGCACATTACAGGCAGATGTAAAAGCTGGCGAAGGTCAGTTACAGGTCGATGGCAAGACTATCCGCGTGTTCTCTGAAAGAGACCCCGCCGCTATTCCCTGGAGCAGTGTGGGCGTTGACATCGTCATCGAAGCCACCGGTTTATTCACTGAAAAAGAAAAAGCGGAAGTTCATATCACCAAAGGCGGTGCTAAACGCGTCATCATTTCTGCTCCGGCCAAAAACGACGACATCACTATTGTGATGGGTGTAAATGATGGCCAGTATGATCCGGTAAAACATAAAGTCGTCAGTAACGGCAGCTGCACCACCAACGGTCTGGCTCCTGCAGCGCAGGTTTTGCATCAGACATTCGGCATTGAACATGGACTGATGAATACCACGCATGCCTATACCAACAGTCAGGCGCTGCATGACCAGCCGGAAAAAGATTTACGCGGAGCACGCGCGGCGGCTGTTTCGATTGTTCCCTATTCCAGCGGCGCGGCAAAAGCTATCGGCAAAGTCATCCCGGAACTGGATGGTCGTATGACGGGCTATTCATTGCGTGTGCCGGTCCCCGTGGTTTCTATCGTTGACTTAACAGTGAATTTGAAACGTGAAGCCACCGTTGAGGAAATCAATGCCGCTTTCCGTAAGGCGTCTGAATCCGGTCCTCTGAAAGGGATCCTCGGTTACAGCGAAGAACCTCTGGTTTCCAGTGATTATCGCGGCGACCCGCGCTCTTCTATTGTCGACGGGCTTTCAACGCTGGTGATTGGCGGCAAACTGGTGAAGATTCTGGCCTGGTATGACAACGAATGGGGTTTTTCAAATCGCCTGGTCGACCTGGCCCTGTTGATGGAAAAACGTGGTTTATAATCCCTTTAGTTCCTGCGAGACCAATAACAGACACCGCCGTATGGCGGTGTTTTTATATGGCTTACAGACTGTCACCATTATTAAAGAACATTACTGTATGTTGTAACTAATAATACTGTTCCTGCTGATTTTTCAACAGATCCGCCGTGCTACCACTCCCAGTACTGTTGCCAGTTTTTCAATAATCTCCCCCTGATGTCCGATTCCTATCGCACAATGATGCGCGGGTCCTGCACACGACCAGTTTTTGGTAAATTCCCGCGCAGACAATGCAAAACGGTAACGGCTGTTGGTATTACCGATATCCAGGATTTCGCCTTCGACCGACTCCCCTTCAGCGTATTGTAAAATCACCTGATTATTAACGTCTTCGATAACTGAAAGGAAGGTTACCGGCCCTTTGCGGACACTCATCTGAATTGAAATTCCTTTGCCCGGTTTGCCGTGATAAACAGGCAAAGGAACCAGCCGTACGTCACCTTCCGCCATCACAGGATGAGCCGGTCCGTCATGGCCCCACAGCACAACGTCATCATCAAAATCAATGCCGTAGGGCTCTGAGAATGATCCGCCCGCCCCGAGCAACGACATGATTTTCATCGCAATAACATTCTTGATTTCATACTCCCCGGCAACAGGAATATTCCGCCCTGTCAGCAGCGTATTACCGAGGATCACCGACGTCACAATATTCTCATAAGCATTGCCCGGCGCACCTTCATAGTAATAGGCCAGAGCATCCAGTCCGTTATTGCCGACCAGCTGATCAAGCGCGACGGCGGTTGTCACTGCCCTTTCCAGCTCGGTTTTATCGCAACTGGCATCAATGCGGAGACTTTCCCCGACTTCCTGCTGTTTTGCTTCCCGTTGTCTGTCGCTGACCTGCTCACGCAAACTGTTCAGCTCGCACATCTCAAGCGGTTTAAAGCGGACGCCCAATCTGGCCGAAAGATTGGTCATGTTGGAATACACATCCACCATACCGTTGTAATAATGCCCCAGCACACCCACAGTGCTTTTACTCAGCTGATTTTTCACAGTCATCGCAGTCAGCCATTGCTGTGTTTGCTGCCAGACATACGGATCATTATTGAGTGCGCCGACTATCATTTCGTAAGTAATACCCGCGCGGTTAAACACATTAGCCAGCTCCGGTGCGCTGCATGCCTGACAATGTGCCAGCCATTCGCCGGTGCGCGCTCCGCGATCGGTCATCTCGCGGATAATTTGATACGGAAGATTACGTTCAGGCTGAAGTGCCAGGATCAGCACCGGAACCTGAAATTGCTGCACCAGCGGCAGCACCGTTGAGCTCAGTGCATAAGTACTGATAGCGATAACAATAACGTCAGGGGAAATCTGTTTCAGCTCGCTGGCCAGCGTGTCACTTTTTTCCACGCTGTCGACCAGCCCGCCGTTATGAATGATGACTTGCGGCGAAGCCAGCTTCTTCTCGATCTCATCAAGATAACCGGTCAGCCGCGCTTCCAGTCCGGTGAATTGTGGCCAGTAGGTATTCAACCCTATCCCGAATAAGGCCGCGTTAAGCGGTCGTGAATTGCGCATCGTTTTTCCTCAACTGTGAATAACCCGTTGAGGATGAGTCTAAGGAGAGAGATGCCCTTGTACCTTTGCGTGAAGGCCAAAAAACTAAGATGTGTGGCAAAAAAATCACAAAATTAAAAATCTGGAAGCAGGATCGCAATTCGCCGAAGAACTTCCCGGCACTGCTCAGCGCCGGGAAAACGAGGATTCATTCTTCCTGCGGGCCAATCTGCATAAACGGGTTATACGCAATTTCCCATAGATGTCCGTCCGGATCGGCGAAATAGCCTGAATATCCGCCCCAGAATACTTTTTGCCCGGGCTTAATCAGTTTGCCGCCCGCTTTCACCGCCTGCGCTAATACGGCATCCACTTTAGCTTCACTGGGGACGGTTTGCGCCAGTGCCATCCCCCGAAATCCTTGCCCGTCTGCGCTGACCTGCGCATCCTTTGCCAGCTCCTCCCAGGGGAATAATGATAACCAGGCACCGGCTAATTCGAAGAAGCTGACGCCGTCAGAATCGATAGCCACTTTCGGGAAGCCAAGCCCGTGCTGATAAAACTCGGTGGCGACGGCTAAATCTTTAACGCCCAAAGTGATCATGTTGATGACAGGTTGCATCGTTATTCTCCGTCAGAGGGATAAAAGTAGTGATGAGAAAGGCCTTTCTGACAGCATAAATAGTTTCTAAATACTTTGCTTAGATCCTGCTTCCACTTGTCTCAAAATGTTAACAACCGCCTCCCTTTTCTGGTAAATGTTGCCCATCATGCTACTCTGACGCGACTAAAAACTTGCTTACGCTCCGACAGTGAGGAACCAGTGACCACATTACGCCGCCGCCCGGAAGCAACCTCTCCCACCGTTCGTTTTTTACCGGAAACCATCCATATTGGTCGCCAGTTGCGCACATATTGTGATGCCCGCTTCAAAACCATTGGCCTGACTCTGGCCCGTGGCCAGGTGTTATTACATCTGGAAGCCGCCAATGGCCGCCTGCCACAAGGTGAACTCACCACGCTGCTGGAAGTGGAACACCCGACCGCTATCCGCCTGTTCGACAGCCTGGCAGAACTGGGTCTGCTGGAACGTTGCCCCGGTGAAACAGATCGCCGTTCAAAAGACATTAAGCTGACCGAAGCCGGCACCGAACTCGCCAATCAGGTTCGCAGTATGACCGATGATATTCTTATCCGCGTGATGGAAGGCATTGCGCCGGAAAACGTTGATATCGCACGCGGCGTTCTCGCCTGTATCACAGCCAATATCGCCGCACTGTAAGTGGCGTTTTGCTTCCATAACTCAACGCTATTACAACGTCCGAACGGATGACCAATAGCCAGATGATCTGGTTTATATTGCGAGGTTTTGAAAAAACACGAAAAAGCACAGGAATAACCGGCTCTTCCGTGAGCCAGTTGAGGGTTTACTGAGACGATTTGCTGCCCAGATAGCGGTAAACCACCGCCAGATCCTGATCGCCGTAACCGCCATCAACGGCACTTTGCCAGGTCTGACTGATGCGTTTCATCACCGGTAACTCAAGCTTGCTGCCCGCATCAATCGCCAGATTGATATCCTTCAGCGCCCAGGTCAGTTGCATCTGCGGGGTATAATCACCGCTTTTGAACATCTCCATTTTACCTTTGATATAAGGCGCGGCCAGCGGCCCTCCTTCCAGCACATTCCACAGATCATCGGTAGTGAATCCCAGCTCTTCTGCCAGCTGCGTGCTTTCTGCAATCCCTTCCATCATGGCAATCAGCCAGGCATTGACGACCAGCTTCATTTTTGAGGCACGCCCGGCTTCGCCCAGCCATTTGGTGGCTTTAGAAATAGCAGCAAAAACCGGCTCCACCGCAGCACCCTTTTCGCGATCGCCGCTGGCAAGCACCACAATCTGCGCCTGTTCTGCCGGCGCTTTCGTGCCGGAAACCGGTGCATCAAAGAACACGACATCCGGCCGTTGCGCCTTAATCAAGGCAATCAGAGATTCGGTGCCTTCCACGCCGAGCGTCCCCATCTGCGCGATAATCCCGCCCTGTTTCAGACCGGCAAGCAAACCATTATCCCCCTGATAAACCTCCAGTGAGGTTGCCGCGTCAGACAGCATGGTGATCACCACATCCGCGCCCTGTACGGCTTCACGCGGAGTCAGTCCACGCAAAGCGCCAGCAGCCACTAAATCATCACCACGGGAAGCCGTACGGTTCCACACGCGAGTGGTGAATCCTTTTTTAATCAGATTTGCGGCAAATGCATGCCCCATTGCGCCCAGTCCCAGCACTGCGACGACGGGTTGTTGCTGACAGGTTTGCTGACTCATGCCTTACTCCTTGCGTAAACAATCAATAATGTAAAAAGGCTAACACCACAGGACTTTACCGCGATAGTGGCTTCTGTAAGCGAATGCAACAGAAAGGCTGATATTACTTAACCTATGCCGACTAAGTGGCGTAACATACGCGCTTTCGTGCCTGGGCGTGGCCGTGATTTATCCGGGCAGCTTATGATTTGACTGATAATATTCAGGAGTAGCAAGCATTATGAGTAAAGTCGTTTTAATCGGGATCATTTCAGTCATTTTTGTATTGATGGTTTTGATGCTGGGTTCCGTCTACGTTTATCCGTGGTGGATGCAGCGTTCAACTGAAGGCGCATGTGCTCAGTTAACCAAAGATAACGCCATTGATACCGTGACCCGTGACTATATGGAAAACCGCATCCCGAACTGGGGTAATGATAAAGACAACATGGGGACGTCCGTGCCGGTTCTGAACTTTATCAGCGATGACGTGAAAGAAGACAAAGGGACTTACAACATCCCCTTCAGCGCTAAAGGCCCGAATGGTACGCTGAGTTATGTCGCGCACTTCAACTGTTCCAACCATTATGTGAAGTATTCCACCGTCGAATAAGTGTTTCCCTCCCTGTCTTCGGGGAGGGTGACCTATTTGTAAGTAATAAAAGATCTGATTTTATTTCTCTTTGTAAAAATGCGAATTAAAATGCAAACCGTTATCATTTGCATTTGTTGCTTTTTTTCTCAGGGAAATGTTCACATGTCTTCTAATACAGCCCCACGCAGGACTGTCTGCGGATTGAAAAAATCCGTTCTCGCACTCGCTATCCTCCACTGCACCCCCCTTCTGGCTGCCACGCCAACGTCTGAAGAATCGATTATCGTTAACGGGCAGACAGACAGCCTGGATACGACCGATTACGGCGCGACGCAAAGTTCAACGGCCAGCAAAAGCGATACTCCGCTCAATGAAACGCCGCAATCGGTCAGCGTGGTTACGCAATCCATGATCCAGGATTACGACGTCACTTCCCTGGATGACGCGATGAAGTTTGTCAGTGGCGTCACTCAGGGCAATACGCTGGGCGGTACGGAGGACGGCTTTGTTAAACGCGGGTTTGGCGCGAACAGTGACGGCTCAGTTCTGATTGACGGCGTGCGCAGTAATCAGGGGCTGGGCTTTGACTCGACCATCGATCATATTGAAGTGCTGAAAGGATCGGCTTCCCTGCTGTATGGGATCCAAAATCCGGGCGGCGTGATCAACATGATCAGCAAAAAACCGCAGTATGAATGGAATACCCGGGTCAGCGGTCGTACGGGCGGATTTGGCGGCGGCGCGGGTACTCTGGATGTCACCGGCCCGCTTGGCAACGGTTTTGCATTTCGCATGATTGCAGAACGTCAGTACGAAGATTACTGGCGCAATTTCGGCAGTAACTCACATACCCTGCTGGCGCCTTCTCTGAGCTGGTATGGCGATAAGGCCAGTTTCAATATCAGCTATCAGGAATATAAGTACGACATTCCTTACGACCGAGGTACGGCGTTTATCAACGGCAAACCGGTGGATATTCCCTATAACCGCCGTCTGGATGAACTGGCCAACCATGCCTGGGGCAAAACCAAACGGCTTAATTCTACGTGGGAATATCAGGTCAGCGATGACTGGAAAACCCGTCTGACTTACGCCTGGCAGCAACGTCGTTACGACAGCAATGAAGTTCGCGCCACCGCCGTGAATACCGAAACCGGTGCCGTTACCCGCCGGGCCGATGCCAACCGCGGATTTAACCATCAGACCCGTTATACGTCATGGGATTGGATCGGTAATCAGGACATTTTCGGCATGATGAATGACCTGCTGATTGGCGTCGATTACGAGAAAAACGAAACCTATAAGCAGTATTCCTATCGCGGAAAAACCTTCAGCACGTTCAATATGTACGATCCGGTGTATGGCGTTGAACCCATCACCAACAGCAGTACCTATTCAGACAGCAACAGCAATCTGCGTAACACGCTCTATAACAAATCGGTTTATCTGAAAGACAGTATCCATCTGACGGATAAATGGATCGGCGTGGTCGGTGGCCGATATCAGCACTACAACCAGAAACAAACGTCGGGATTTGTGACGCCGACGCAAAGTCTGGACGATACCGATAACAAGTTCCTGCCACAGGTCGGCGTGGTTTATAAAATGACCGATGACCTGTCGTTTTACGCCAACTACAGCAAATCTTTCACCCCTTCCACAGATACCGACGATGACGGGAATGTGGCAAAGCCTGAGCTGGGCACCACCTATGAAGTGGGCAGCAAATGGCAGATTTCGCCGCGTCTGGACGCGACGCTTGCGGTATATCGTATTGATGAAGAAGATATGTCGGTCTATATCAATGGCGTGACCCGCAACATTCCGAAAGCCCGCTCTGCCGGTGCGGAACTGGAACTGAACGGAGAAATTGTTCAGGACTGGAATATCACGGCTAACTACAGCTACGACAAAACCGAAATCACCGAAGATAATGTCAACAAATCCAACGTTGGCAACCGTCTGGTGAATGCGCCGACCAATATGGGCAGTCTGTATCTGAGCCATACGATGCGCTGGCAGATTTTACCGGGGGATTTCCGAGTGGGTGGCGGCGCGCGTTATGTGGGCAGCCGTGCGGGCGATCCGGAGAACAGCTTCACCATGCCTGATTACACCGTGGCGGATGCTTTTGTCGCCTGGGATAATCAGCTGCTGGGCAAACATACTCAGATCAAACTGAACGTGAACAACCTGTTCGACAAAGAGTATTACTCTTCCAGCGCAGGCAACTTACGTGTGATTGAAGGCGAACCGCGCAATGTGGTGTTGTCGGCAGCGGTGGATTTCTAAGGCTCTTGATTTCTAAGACCTTCGTTTCTAAAATTTTGGTTTCTAAGACAATACCGGCACAGCGTTGTGCCGGTATTGTGCCGGTTTATTTTGAATGGCGTTATTTTGCTGTTTTAGCGGGCAACGTCGCCCAGTAAGTGCCGCTGAAAGGGATCGGCAGGAACTGAGCATAAAGATCTTTCATCGTCTGTTGTGGGTCCACATCAGCGAATAACTGCGGATACATCGTTTTCGCAAACACTTCCACATCCACCATATGATAAGGGCTCAGGTAGAAGTTATGCCAGACGCTGTAAGCACGCCCTTCCCGCACGGCTTTCAGCGTGGATAACACCGGCTGCTTATCCATGACCTCACGGAAACTCTGCTCTGCCTGCTGTTGCGTCACCTGCGGCCCCAGCATCAGATTAGACACCCTTTTACCTTCAGGGCCCGCCATGCCAGTGGTGATATACACATCAGGATCCGCCACGATCACTTTCTCAGCATTCAGGTCACCGTAAACGCCTGCAAATGCGCCTTTGGCAATGTTGTCTCCGCCAGCGAACGCCAGTAAATCTGCCAGATTGCCGTGAGAAACGGTCGTACAACAGCCTTCGCGCCTGCCGAGATGTAACTGCAACATGACAGTCGTCCGCTTCCCCTGATAAGCAGCAGTACGCTCGCGGATCCTGTCCATATGCTGCTGATAAAAGGCGATAAACCGCGCCGCCTTTTGCGGATTATTCAGCACATCGCCCAGTAACTTCACACCGGGAATGGTGTTATGCAGTTGATCTACCCGCAGATCGACGTAGATCACCGGGATCTGCGCATTTGTCAGGGCGATTTCCATCTGGTCACGGTCAGTTTGTTTTTTAGCATACACCGGCAGGATCACCAGATCCGGCTTAAGCGCAATCACCTTCTCGGCATTGATCTGCGTGAAGTTGTTCTGGCCGAGCAGTGGAATATCGGCAATTTGCGGAAAGGCTTTCACATACAGCGCCCAGCTTTGCGCATCGAGCTGCGCCATGTCTCCCGGCCACCCCACCACGTGCTGCACCGGATTGCCGTCCTGAATCAGTGCCAGCGTGTAAAGCATCCGGCTCTCACCCAACACGATACGCTGCGGATTATCCGGCACTTCCACCGTCCTGTGAGTATATCCGTGACCGTTCTGGCCTGCGCCAGACCAGCCATGCCTTGCCCCACGAATAACAGGCAGGAAACCCACAGTGACGTACTGAATTTACGCATAACACCCCTGAATCTATAACGACGGGATCAACAAAAGGTCGATCAATAGCAAAGGTTGAGATGATAATGATTATCGATTAATGTCGCAATGCACAGGAGCGGGACGATGACAAAACGGCAACAGAACAGCAGCAGAGATAAAGTCAGCGCCCGCAGCGACGCCGGAGCGTAATTCGACTACACTGGTAGCCACTTTCCTCACAGGATGCAGTAACCATGAAAAGACTGACTCAACAAGATATGACGGAAAGCGAGCAGCGTGAGCTGAAAACTCTGCTGGATAAAGCCCGCAAAGCACAGGGCCGTGAACTGACGAATTCGGAAAATAACCGAATCAAAGATGATTACATCGATACATTGATGGCAGAAAAAGAAAAAGTGGCCGCTAAAGCCCGTGCTGAAAAACGTCGTAATAAAGCCGTTCCAAGTACCTCCGCAACCTATGACTGGACAGCCCGCACCCATCCGCGTGGCCGTCGTTAAGCATTAACAGAGCCTCTGCGTTCCTCACGCAGAGGCCACAGCGTTAAGCCTGACCCGCTAATAACGTAAAACCGTGTGTCCCGTCCTTCTCCAGCTGCGCCACTAAACCATATTCCCAGTCGAGATAATCCTGCATGGCCTGCGGGCTGACATGAGTCCCTTCATACGGACGCTTATAGCGATCCTGCGCATTGTCAAGATACTCTGATTCGCCGCGCTCGAGAGGCAAACCTGCCGCAATCCAGCCTACCGTTCCCTTTTCCAGCAAATAAACCTCTTTACCCGTCAGCGCAGCCACTTCAGTGACAGCGTAACGTGCCAGTAATCCGCTGGTGCAGGTGATCACCCAGCGCTGTTTATCAGGCTGTGCGGCGATAATCTGCGGGATGTTAGCGCGTGTCGTCCAGACAGCACCGGGAATGCGCCGGTTGAGGAAGTTTGCGCTGGTGGTGAGATCAAGAACACCGGTATTTTCGTCGCTCAGCCAGTTCAGCAGTTGCTCCGGTTTAACGGACTCTACCGCCGGAGCAGGCGCCACCCGCGCCTGCCAGTCGCCCTGCTCAGTCAGATTTTCTGGCTGCACGTCGGCGACGTACACCTCCCAGTTCATTTGCGCCAGCCACGAGGCCGCCATCCGCGCACGTACGCCGTCATTATCCACCAGCACGATGCGGGCACCGCGCACTGACGCCGTGTGATCGGTTTCCTGAACCAGTTGACCACCCGGAACATGGCGTGATCCGGCCAGATGACCGGCACGGAATTCCTCGGCAGTGCGCACATCAAACAGATACAGCGTGCGTGAATCATCGCTCTGCCAGTCATGAATTTGTGACAACGTCACCGAGCGGACACCAGCCCGAATCGCCAGCGCCTGCGAACCTTCCAGGGCAAATTCCCTGGCGCTTTCGCTCAGTTGCGGGAAATGCGCCAGCTGATTATTGGCCAGGGTCTGACCCGCCAGCGTCCAGCCAATGGTTCCGTTACGTAAAGCAGTCACCGGCTGAGTCACCCCCGCATTGATCAGCGACTGCGTGCCAATAATGCTACGGGTGCGTCCGGCGCAGTTGATGACAATATGGGTTTTCTCATCGGGCACCACATCGCGAATACGCAGCGCGAGTTCGCCGCCGGGAACGCTGACTCCGCCCGGAATACTCATGGTCTGAAACTCGTCAAAACGGCGAACATCCAGTACAGCGATATTTGCGCCCTGCTGTTGCAGCGCCAGCACCTGCTCAGCACTCAGTGACGGCGTGTGGTAATGGTGTTCCACCCATTCACCAAAGGCTTTACCCGGCGCGTTCACATCAATAAAAATTTCGCCGCCTGCTTCGCGCCAGCCAGCAAGATCACCGGCCAGCAAAGCGATATTCTGATAACCCAGTGATTTCAGAAATTCTGCCGCACGCACGGCTTTACGCTCGCCGCGGGCCTCATCGTAAAACTCGCCGTTATCGTACAAAGTAATGGCCGTGCGGCGTTCAGGAATACGATCCAGCACATCCAGTTCCAGCTTCGACAGGGAAAGATTGGCGGCAAACAGCGGATGTCCGGTGGCAAATGCCGCTTCCTCACGCACATCAACCAGTGCCACTTCCTGCCCTTCGCGCAGGGCATCATGCAGCTTCGAAAAATGGCGCAATGGCCACGAATGCAAATCAGTCATGAGTTTTCTCTTTGGACAGATCCCAGATATTGGGAAGATATGAAGCGGAATAACCGGAAATAAAGGTTTTCTCAGTCCCGTCTGGCAGATACACCGCCCGCGAGACCGCCCCGATATTGTCGCCGTAAACGTGAATACTGACCGAAATACGGTCGCTGTAAACATTGCTCACCTGATGGATATCCAGCACATCCGGCGCGATTTTCTCGACGTCTCCCGGTTGCAGCGTGACGGGTTTGCCTTCCGGTTGCAGTGTGCCGTCTGGATGGTGAGCATAGTTCTGACTGACTTCTGCGCCCCGCAGCATGCCAATCAGCCCCCAGACACGGTGGTCATGAATGGGCGTTTTTTGCCCCGGCCCCCAGACAAAGCTGACGACAGAAAATCGCGAAAGCGGATCGGCATACAACAGATATTGCTGATAATGCTCAGGATGCGGTTGAGCAAACGCCTCGGGCAGCCAGCCATCATGGCGGATAAGTTCGCCCAGCAGATGACTTCCCTGCGCCAAAATTTCTGTCTGCCCGTGCGGTTCCTGCACCAGCCGCGTGAAATCCGCCAGGAATTGTCGCAGCGGCGCTACCTGTAATGTTGTCATCGCTTTCCTCTTCACGTTGGCTCATCAGCGTCATATCAACACCGTTATCACCACAGGCTAGCACCGGCGAAACACAACCAAAATTCATTTTATGGATAAGCTAATATGCAAATCACACATAAAAATGTGCATCCGGATCCAGCTTCCCGCTGAAAATTGTTTTATCCTGCAGAAATGGACAATGACTGTTTTCTGACACAGAGTGCCGATGAAAGTGCCGATGAAAATTGAAGACCTGACTGCCTTTGTGGCAGTGATACGCCTGCAATCCACCCGCCTCGCGGCCGATGAGCTGGGACTGACGCAACCGGCGATCACCCGCCGCGTACAGAATTTCGAAGAATCACTGGGCATTGCGCTTCTCAACCGCCAGACCAAACCGCTGAAACCTACGCTGATGGGCAACCGGGTGTATCAGCAATGTCGACATATTTTGCGTGAAGTGGATGCCCTGACCGATCTGGTCGCCGCCGACAGCCCGCCGTCCGGCCTGCTGCGCCTTGCCGTGCCACAAAGCCTGAGTGAAAGCAGTCTGCTGCCCGCGCTGAAAAAACTGTCGTCACAGTTTCCGGAGATTCAGCCGCGTTTATCGAGCGGCTGGGGTGAGGAACTGTTATTGCGCGTGCAGAGCCAGGAGCTTGAGGCCGCCGTCGTGCTGTTCCCGCTGAGCAAACAGTTTCCGGAAGGTGTAGAAAACCAACCGCTGGGCGCGGTGGATCTGGTGGTCGTCGGGCCAAAGGATCCGCAGGCGTTGCCGCAAAGGCTGGAAGATTGCTATCAGCGCGGATGGATCCTGAATCCGCAAGGGTGTGGTTTTCGCGCCGCGTTACAACGGGCGCTGACAGAACAGGGATTGCCGCTGCTGATTAATCTCGAAGCGTTTGGAACGACATTGCAGTTATCGCTGATCGCCGAAGGCCGCGGGCTGGGACTGATGCCCCGCGCCCTGGTTGAACATCATGCGCTGCGCGATCAGCTGGAATTGTATGCGCTGAAGGATTTCGCGCCGCGCAGCCAGCTGTGGCTTATCTATCCGAATGTACCGGCCAGTCAGATCCCGGCCATCGATGCGTTTGCCGCAGCGATAGCAGAAGGATTAGATTTGGTGGAAGTCCATAAATCTTCCCCCTGCTAAGCGGATTCTCTTTCCACCAGCGCCGGAGGCACAATGATATTTTGTGCTTCCAGATTCTGCCCGCCAATCCTTAACAGCAACCGTCTCGCGGTGGCATGACCAATTTCGCGCGCTGAGTTAGCAATGGACGTCAGCGGCGGTTCGGTCAGTTCCGATTCCGGCGCATCTTCCATGCCGATCAGGGCGATTTTCTGCTGATAAAAACTGTCTACCGCCCCGCCGCCGACTTGAGCACCGGTGCGTAACACGCCAAAATAAGCGCCCAGCGCGACAGAAGCTTTGTGACAAACAATCGCACTGATTTTCGGATAGTGCGACAGTAAAGTTTCAGCCGCATCGGCAGCGCTTTTTTGCTGATAATCACACTCGATAATCCATTCACTGCGAAATGGCAGGCCGTATTGTAATAAGGTGGCGCAAAAGCCACCGAGACGCTCGGCGCGGGTTAAGGAATGGCTCTCGCCCCCAAGATAGGCAATTTGTTTATGGCCGTGTTTGATCAGATATTCTGTGGCCATTTTGGCGGCCAGCATGTTATCAGGACGCACAACGTCGAGACCTTCGATACCGCCGGAACGCGCGGCGCACACCAGCGGCACGCCCTGCTCTTCGGCTCTTTCTTTCAGGCCCGCAACAGAATTCACCCCACCGGCGATCACAATACCGTCCACGCCGTGCGTGAGTAAGGTTTCGAAGCAGCGCATCAGCCCTTTGCCGGTTGAACCGCTTTGCAGCAGGAACAACACCTTGCCCTGAGCTTCAAACATCTCACTCAGACCGGCGGTCATTTCGGCATAAAACGGCTCGCAGATATCGCGCACAATCAGCCCGACGACACCGGACTCACCGCCGCGCAGCGTACTGGCCTGGCGGTTACGCACAAAACCCAGTTCATCCACGGCGCGGTTCACCCGCTCTGCCGTGGTCTGAGAGATGCGCCCTTTGCCGCTGAGCACCAGTGAAACGGTAGTGACCGAAACACCGGCATGCTGCGCTACATCGATAATGGTTATTTTTTTATGATTCATCAGACGTTGTCGTTCATTTCAAACTCCATGAAACGGGATCCTTTCCCGTCCGCTTTATTCCCCCTGAATTCAATCACAGGAAAAATTAGCGTGGTCAGACAGTTATACCTAATTCGACTTAATGAGTAAAACGTTTAACCTCCGTTTTACCCATGCAGTGCAGTCATGATCGAATATTGTGAAGTGCAACACGTATTATTTAGGTAAAACGTTTTATCTTAGCCGCCATCAACACACAGCCTAATAAAACAACTCAGGGAGCGGGTATGCCTGCCACTAAAAAACAAAAAATCACACTTTGGGAGTTTTTCCAAAGTTTAGGGAAAACCTTCATGTTGCCGGTCGCCCTGCTGTCGTTCTGCGGCATCATGCTGGGCATCGGCAGTTCGTTAAGCAGCCACGACGTTATTACATTGTTGCCGGCATTGGGTAATCCCATTCTCCAGCTGATTTTCATCTGGATGAGCAAAGTCGGTTCCTTCGCGTTCAGCTTCCTGCCGGTGATGTTTGCCATCGCTATCCCGCTGGGTATGGCGCGTGAAAACAAAGGTGTCGCAGCGTTCTCCGGCTTTGTCGGTTTCGCGGTGCTAAACCTGGCCATCAACTTCTTCCTGACAGCTAACGGCACCCTGCCGACAGTGGATCCGGCGATTCTGAAAGCCAACAACATTCAGATGATCCTGGGTATACAGTCTATCGACACCGGTATTCTGGGCGCAGTCATCGTCGGTATCATCGTTTACATCCTGCATGAACGTTACAACACCATCCGTCTGCCGGATGCGCTGGCGTTCTTCGGCGGTACCCGCTTCGTTCCCATCGTGACGACCGTGGTGCTGGGTCTGGTCGGTTTGATTATCCCGTTGATCTGGCCTTTCTTTGCCGCAGGGATCAATGGTCTTGGCCGTCTGATCCAGGACGCGGGCGTGTTTGGTCCGATGATCTTCGGTTCCGGCGAACGACTGCTGTTACCTTTTGGTCTGCACCACATTCTGGTTGCCCTGATCCGCTTCACCGAAGCAGGCGGCACGCTGGATGTCTGCGGTCGCGAAGTGAGCGGCGCACTGACTATCTTCCAGGCGCAGCTTTCCTGTCCGACGACTCACGGTTTCTCTGAAAGCGCAACGCAGTTCCTGTCTCAGGGTAAAATGCCAGCCTTCCTCGGCGGTTTGCCGGGTGCGGCACTGGCGATGTACCACTGTGCGAAACCAGAAAACCGTCATAAAATTAAAGGCCTGCTGATTTCCGGCGTTGTGGCTTGTGTGGTTGGCGGTACAACTGAACCGATCGAATTCCTGTTCCTGTTCGTGGCACCGGTTCTGTATGTTATCCACGCACTGCTGACCGGTCTGGGCTTCACCATCATGTCGGTTCTGGGTGTGACCATCGGTAATACTGACGGCAACATCATCGATTTCGTGGTCTTCGGTATTCTGCACGGTACCGCGACCAAGTGGTATCTGGTGCCGCTGGTGGCAGCTATCTGGTTCGCGGCTTACTACGCTATCTTCCGCTTCTCCATCATGCGCTTTAACATTAAAACGCCGGGTCGTGAATCTGAGAATATGCCTGCTGCCGCAGCCGTGCCGTCTTCCAGCAAATCGGGCTACAACGTGCCGGTTATTCTGAGCGCGCTGGGCGGTGCCGGTAACATCGTGTCACTGGATAACTGCATCACCCGCCTGCGTCTTTCAGTTGCGGATATGTCGCTGGTTGACGATGCTACGCTGAAAGCTAACCGTGCGATTGGTGTCGTGCATCTTAACGAGCACAACCTGCAAGTGGTTATCGGCCCTCAGGTGCAGTCGGTCAAAGATGAGCTGGATTACCTGATCCGCACCGCGGCCAGTAACAGTGCACCGGAACCGGTCATCGCGTAACATTCTGATTAACAGGGCGACTTATGTCGCCCTTTTCTGCTTTATTCAGGGAGTGAAATGTATGTCCTCAGCTTCTTTTGATTTCGATACCGTCACCGACCGCCACGGCACCTGGTGTACCCAGTGGGATTATGTCGCCGACCGTTTTGGCAGCGCAGATTTACTGCCCTTCACTATCTCCGACATGGATTTCCCCGCTGCGCCCTGCATTCTCAGTGAACTGCAAAAGCGCCTGCAACACGGTGTTCTCGGTTACAGCCGCTGGCATCATGACGATTTCCTCGGCGCTGTCGCGCACTGGTATCAGCAACGTTTTAACAGCCAGATTGACAGTGAGATGGTGGTGTATGGCCCGTCGGTGATTTACATGGTTGCGCAACTGATCCGCCAGTGGAGCCAGCCAGGTGACGGCATAGTGACATTTACGCCTGCCTACGACGCATTCTTCAAAGTGGTGGACGGCAATCAGCGCCAGATGCTGGCCTGTCCGCTGACCAAAAACGCTAATGACTGGTCACTCAACGCAGAGCATCTGGAAAGCCTGCTGGCGCAACCCGGCTGTTCTTTGCTGTTGCTGTGCAGCCCGCACAATCCGACCGGTAAAGTCTGGACGCGTGAAGAACTGACGCTGATTGCACAGCTGTGTGAACGCCACAACGTGCGCGTAATCAGTGACGAAATCCACATGGATATGGTCTGGGGTGAAAATCAGCACACGCCATGGAATGAAGTGGCGCGCGGCGAATGGGCGTTACTGACGTCCGGCTCGAAAAGTTTCAACATCCCTGCGCTGACCGGCGCTTACGGGCTGATCAGCCACAAGGCGCAGCGTGAAGCTTACCTGCATCAGCTGAAAGCCTGCGACGGCTTATCGTCTCCGGCGGTGCTGGCCGTTCACGCCCATGTGGCGGCGTATCACCACGGCGAACCCTGGCTGGATGCGTTGAGAGATTATCTGCAAGCCAACCTGCGCTACGTCGCCGACCAGCTGAATGCCGCTTTTCCGCAGCTGAACTGGCAACCGCCGCAATCCACCTATCTGGCATGGATTGATTTACGTCCGCTGGGTCTGGATGACAAACAGCTGCAAAATGAGCTGATCGAACATCAAAAAGTCGCGATCATGCCGGGTTATACCTACGGCGAAGAAGGTAACGGCTTCCTGCGCCTGAACGTCGGATGCCCGAGATCGAAGGTGGAAACGGGTGTGCAGGCTTTGATCCGCGCAATACAAAACTTACAGTAATAACCGTACGGCTCCCTCCCCCTGCGAATGGGGAGGAGCTAAGTTGCGCAACAACATTTCATTCATGGTGATTCTCCCGTTATAATGCCCCGCACATTTCAAAAATAATGAGTGCACATCATGATCGACACACGCCTTCCCCTGACCGACATTCACCGCCACCTTGATGGCAACATCCGCGCTCAAACCATTCTCGATTTAGGCCGCCAGTTTAATCTGACCCTGCCTGCCAATGAACTCGAAGCCCTGCGCCCGCACGTGCAGGTGATGCATACCGAACCTGATCTGGTGAGTTTTCTGCAAAAACTGGACTGGGGGGTAAAAGTGCTGGGCGACCTGGATGCCTGCCGCCGTATTGCGAAAGAAAACGTCGAAGATGCCGCGCGTGCCGGTCTGCATTACACCGAACTGCGTTTCTCCCCTTACTACATGGCGATGAACCACAAACTGCCGGTCGCGGGTGTCGTGGAAGCAGTGATTGAAGGGATCCGTGAAGGTCAGCAACATCATGATATCGATGTGCGTCTGATTGGTATTCTGAGCCGTACCTTTGGTGAAGACGCCTGTCTGCAGGAACTGGAAGGTTTACTGGCGCACCGCGACGGCATTACCGCGCTGGATCTGGCCGGTGATGAACTCGGTTTCCCCGGCAGTTTGTTTCTCAGCCACTTCAACCGTGCGCGTGACGCGGGCTGGCGCATTACCGTACATGCCGGTGAAGCGGCGGGTCCGGAAAGCATCTGGCAGGCAATCCGTGAACTGGGCGCAGAACGTATCGGCCACGGCGTGAAAGCCGCGCAGGATCCGCAACTGATGGATTTCCTGGCGAAGCATCAGATTGGTATCGAATCCTGCCTGACCTCCAACATTCAGACCAGCACCGTCGGCGCTTTCGAACACCACCCGCTGGCCGTCTTCCTGCGCCACGGCGTACTGGCTTCTATCAATACCGATGATCCGGCGGTTCAGGGTATCGAAATTGCTAATGAATATAACGTTGCCGCACCAGCTGCGGGACTGACTCAGGAAGAAATCCGCCAGGCACAGAAGAACGGCCTGACGATGGCGTTCCTGACCGAAACGGAAAAGCAGGCTATTCGCGATAAAGTGTCTGCGTAACCCTTTCTTTCGCTATAAAAAAGGGCGGAGATTATCTCCCGCCCTTTTCTTTTTCATTCAGTCCGTTAAACCGTTTTGACTTCTTCTTTCTTCACCACCGCTTCCGCTTCTTCACGCGCCACCCGTTTGGCATAGCGTGAAGCCAGCACCGCGCAGACCATCAGCTGGATCTGGTGGAAAATCATCAGCGGTAACACCATCGCCCCGACGGCCGATGCCGGGAACAACACGTTCGCCATCGGAATACCGTTCGCCAGACTCTTCTTTGAGCCACAAAACACAATGGTGATTTCATCTTTGGTATTGAAACCAAACAGCCGCGCCACGTAAGTGTTAATAATCAGCACAATGGTCAGCAGCACGATTGAGCAACCGAGGATCGCCAGCAGTGACCATCCGTCGATCTGATGCCAGATCCCTTCAACCACGGCGGCGCTAAATGCCACATAAACCACCAGCAGTATCGAAGAACGGTCAGTAATATTGACGATTTTTTTGTGACGCTGTACCCACGCACCGATCAGCGGACGGCACAGATGCCCGATGATAAACGGCACCATCAGCTGTAAAACGATAGAACCAATCGCGTGCAGGGTATCGTTGGTGCCGCCCTGTGTATGCATCAGCAGCCCCACCAGCACCGGCGACAGGAACACGCCGAGAATACTGGACGCCGACGCGCTGCAAATCGCCGCCGGAATATTCCCGCCCGCCACGGACGTATAGGCAATCGCCGACTGCACGGTCGCAGGCAGTGCGCAAAGATACAGAAAACCGTAATACAGCGTCGGCGTCAGAATACCGACCGGCACCAGCCATTTCATCCCCAGACCGAGCAGCGGGAACAGCGCAAAGGTGCTGAGAAATACCACCACATGCAGGCGCCAGTGGCTGATACCCGCCATAATCGCTTCACGCGACAGCTTCGCGCCGTGCATAAAGAACAGCAATGCGATGGCAGCGGTGGTCAGATAGCTGAAGATGGTTTTATAAATCCCCTCACAAGGGAAAAACGAGGCAACCAGCACCACACAAACCAGGATCAGCAAAAATTTATCGATTTTCAGACGTTGTAACCAGGACATGAACCTTCCTTGCAAAGTGAATAACAAAAGAAAATAAGAGTGTCACCGCAGCGACACTTCATAAACGCAGACGACTTGTTAGTTCTTGATGACTTTCAGCGTCGCCTGTTGTTCTGAGGATTGCATCCCCAGTTCGATCATTTCCATCACGCGGATGGCGTCCGCTGCCGGAACAGGATTTTCACCCGCGCCGTGAATGGCATCGCGCACACCAGCATAATAGGCCGGATAATTGCCCGGAACAGTCATCAACGACTTCTCGGCCAGCACCTCGTTGTGACTTAGCGTAATCACGCCGTCACGCCGGTCATAACCCCAGTCAGCCTGCGGCAGACGTTCGCCCGCTTTCAGTCTGTCTTCCTGCGGATCCAGCCCGAATTTCACGTAACTGCCCTTTTCGCCCTGCACGATAAAACGGGCGGTTTCTGCCACTGCGTAGACGGTACTGTGCAGCACCACGCGGCGGCGGGGATAGGTCAGCACGGCGTTAAAATAATCCACCGCTTTCCCACCGGGGCGCAGCACGGCCAGATCGGCCTGCAGCGTTTCGGGCAGTCCGAATAACTGTAAAGCCTGATCCAGCAGATGCGAGCCTAAATCGAACCAGATACCGCTGCCCGGCGCATCGCTTTCGCGCCAGCGCTGCTGCACCTGCGGTTTGTAGCGATCGTAATGGGATTCGAAATAGACGATATCGCCCAGCGTTCCTTCATCAATCAGCGTTTTGACCGTAAGAAAATCAGAATCCCAGCGGCGGTTATGGAACACCGACAGCACTTTGCCTTTTTCACGCGCCAGCGCATCCAGCTCGCGGGCCTCGCTCAGCGTCACCGTAAAAGGCTTATCCACGATCACGTGCTTACCGGCTTCCAGCGCCAGCTTCGCCAGCGGAAAATGCGTGGTATTGGGCGTCGGGATCACCACCAGATCGATGGAGGCATCCGCAAACAGCTTTTCAGGCGAATCCACGACCGCGACGTTCGGCCAATCGGCGTGGACTTTACCGGCATCACTGCTGGAAACTACGGCCAGTTCCAGACCGGGCGTGCCGTCGATCAGCGGAGAATGAAAGGTTTTACTGGCGAAGCCATAACCCACCAGGCCAACGCGAAGGGGATCAGTCATTGGAATTTCCTTTGTTTACGGTCTGCCCGTCCGGGCACGAATAACCTGATTTGACACCAGCTTATAAAGCCGGACAAGACATTTCACCATTGCGGATGGCCGCAGCCGAAAATTTCTGTTTCCGGTCACCCGAATTTTCTGAATCTGCCCGCAGCAGCACCTTTGCAGAGCAGGGAAAGTCATATTGTGGTGCAGGTCATCACTTTTAATTATAAGTTCGTTAACGTTCTTCTCATCAAATATCTAAAAATGTATAACATCAAGGCCCTGCCTGAATTCCTTCCGCGATTTCAACTGTGGCGTGGTAATTGCTTCAACAGCTTGTCTATACAGGGTTGCACATTAGGATTTTTATTAGCCGTCTTTTTCTCTTCCCACACCAAGCGAGGAAATTATGTCACCTTCTCAGACCTTTACGGGCTTGATCAAACACAAACTGGCTCTGGCCTGTTGTCTCGGCGCACTGGGCAGTTTCAGCCTGAGCGCTTCTGCCGCTGCACCCGAAGCGGGCACTTTCAAAATGGGCATCGAACCCTGGCTCGGTTATGGCCAGTGGCATGTGGCACAAAGTCAGGGCATTTTCAAACAGCAGGGGCTGGAAAAGGTCGACATCATTAACTTCGCCGAAGATAAAGATATCAACGCCGCGCTGGCCAGCGGTCAGATAGACGGCGCGAATATTGCGACGCATACCGCTATGGCGATGGTTTCTGCCGGATTACCCATTAAAGTCGTGTTGCTGCTCGATCAAAGTGAAACCGCCGACGCCCTGCTGGTCGGCAAAGACATCACCACGCTTAAAGATCTGCAAGGCAAGCAGGTGGCCTTTGAAGAAGGCACCACCAGCGACATTTTGCTGCACAGCGCCGTGAATGCCGCTGGCCTGAAATGGAGCGATATCACGCCGGTGCCGATGCCTGCTGATTCCGCTGGCAGCGCGCTGATTGCCAAACGCGTGACGGCGGCGGTGACTTACGAGCCCTACATTTCTGCCGCCAAGAAACAGGATCCGACGCTGAAAATGCTTTACAGCGGCTCTTCTGATCCCGGCCTGATAGGCGACGTGCTGGTGGTACGTGATTCCGTGCTCAAAGAAAAACCAGGCCAAATCGCGGCGCTGATCAAAAGCTGGGACGCCGCACTCACCCACTATCAGGCCAATACCGTCGCCGACCGCGCCCTTATCGCCAAAGCAGTCGGCGCCACGCCAGCCGATCTGGAATCCGCTTTTGACGGCGTGAAATACTACTCGCTGGCCGAAAACAAACAGGTACTCAGTCATTCTTTCTCTGACCAGACGTTTGCCCATGTGCTGAAAGCCGCCACCGCTGCCGGACTTATCCCGAAACCCGTCACTGCCGCTGAGGTCATTGATGCCAGCTTCGTGAACAGCCTGCCATGAGTTCGCGTCGTAAACCGCTCAATCTGATGGTGATTGGCCGTCTGCCGACGCGCAAAGTGTTCGTCGGCATTGCGGTCGCGTTGTTCGTTATCTTGTTTCTGGCCTGGGGACTGGCGACCGGCAGCGGCGCTATTGCGCCAATCTTTCTGCCGAAACTGACCGATGTCTGGCTGAAAATGGTCAGTCTGGCGCAGGACGGGACGTTGTGGAGCGACGTCAAAAGCAGCCTGTACCGCATCAGTATTGCTTTCGCCATTTCCTCGGTGATGTCGATTGTGATTGGCGTGCTGGCAGGCTGTTACGGGTTTTTCAAAGCGCTGACCGAACCGCTGGTGGATTTCATCCGCTATATGCCGGTGGTGGCGTTCGTGCCGCTGACCATTTTGTGGACCGGCACCGACGACGTACAGAAATTCCTGATTATCTGGATCGGCACCTTCTTCCAGCAGGTGTTAATGGTGATTGATGCCGTGAAACGTGTGCCGGGGGATTTCGTCGGGCTGGGCCGCACGCTGGGTATGCCGGATCGCAAAATTCTCTTTCGTATCGTTTTACCGGGCGCATTGCCGGGGATCTGGGACGCACTGCGCATCAGCCTCGGCTGGGCGTGGACCTGGCTGGTCCTGGCCGAACTGGTGGCGTCAACGTCCGGTCTCGGTTACCGCATTGTGGTCTCACAACGGTTCTTCCAGACCGATACCATCATCGGTTACATCCTGCTGCTGGGCATTCTGGGCTTAATCAGCGATCAGATCATGCGTGCTCTCGAGCGCGTCCTGTTCCGCTATAACAAGAGGCGATCCTGATGTCGGTATTAACCATCTCCCGTCTGCATAAAAGCTTTCAGGTGGGCAAACAGACGCGTGAAGTGCTGCACGATATCAGCCTGACGCTGGCCGATAACGAATTCGTTTCCGTCGTGGGCACCTCCGGCTGTGGCAAAAGCACATTACTGTCGATTGCTGCCGGTCTGGAAGATTACGACAGCGGCGATGTGCAGGTGGATGGCAAAACCATTCGCGGCGCGGGCATCGACCGTGGCGTGGTGTTTCAGTCTTACACCCTGTTGCCGTGGCTGACTGCCCGTCAGAATATTGAGTTTGCGCTCAAAGCCGCCGGTTTCAGCCGCGCAGATTGCCGTGAAAAAGCCGATCAGCATCTCGAACTGGTGCAGCTGACGCAGTTTGCCGACGCCTGGCCGTCAGAACTTTCCGGCGGGATGAAACAGCGCGTCGCCATTGCCCGCGCCCTGTCCTATCGTCCGAAAATCCTGCTGATGGACGAACCTTTCGGCGCGCTCGACGCCATGACCCGCCACCAGATGCAGGAACTGCTGACCGGCATCTGGGAACAGCACCGGCTGACAGTGATGTTCGTCACGCACGATATCGAAGAAGCGGTTTATCTTTCTGACCGCATCGTGGTGATGGGGCCCGGCACGATCCAGACCACTTTCGACGTGCCGCTGCCGCGTCCGCGCCGCGAGGAACTGATCGCCAGCCCTGAATTTACTGACCTGCAACGCCAGGTTCTGCATACAATCCGCAGCGGACACACCCGCGCTGCGCTGGCCTGATAACCGGAGATTTACCATGTCTGAATCTTTTCAAGCCGTGACTTTTCATGATCTGACTGACGCATCGGAACTGCCACCGGAGCTGTTCAATCGCACCGAAGCCGATCTGTCATTTTTCACCGAACGCGTCGCGCCGATTATTGAAGCGGTACGCACCGAGGGCGACGCCGCCCTGCTGCGTTTCGCGCAGGAATTTGACGGTGTCACCACGCCGGAAATGAGCATCATGGCGGAAGACGCCGAATTCGCCACCGCGTTCGAGCGGCTGGATCAGCAGGTGGTGGAATCGATCCGCTTTGCGGTCGAAAACGTCCGGGCGTTTCACGAAGCGCAGAAACCGGAAGACATGTGGATGAAAGAAATCCGCCCAGGCGCTTACGCCGGTGACCGCCATGTGCCCATCGATTCTGTGGCCTGTTACGTACCGCGCGGTAAAGGCTCTTTCCCGAGCGTATTGCTGATGACCACCCTTCCTGCCGTGGTTGCGGGGGTCAAACGCGCCATTGTGATCACGCCGCCCGGCCCCGACGGCAAAGTGGATGACGCAACGCTGGTGGCCGCGCGTCTGGTCGGCATCACCGAAGTGTATAAATGCGGTGGCGCACAGGGCGTGGCGGCGGTGGCGTTTGGCACTGAAACCGTGCCGAAATGCCTGAAAATTGTGGGCCCCGGCAGCCCGTGGGTAGTGGCCGCAAAGCGTCAGCTTTCTGGTCGTATCGACCCCGGTATTCCGGCGGGCCCCAGCGAAAGCCTGATCCTCGCCGATGACAGCGTGGACGGCGCGCTGGCGGCGCTGGATCTGATCATCGAATCAGAGCATGGTCCGGATTCCTCAGCTTATCTGGTCACCAGCAGCCGTCGCGTGGCTGAAGAAGCCATCGCCGCACTGCCCGGCTATTGGGCACAGATCGGTGAAAAACGGGCCGGTTTCTCGCAGGCAGTCCTGTGCGGAACGCACGGCGGCGTGGTTCTGACCGCCGACTTTGATGCCGCCGTGGAATTCGTTAATCAGTACGCCCCGGAACATCTGGAAATTCTGGCCGAAGAGCCGATGGCGGTGATGGGCAAAATCCGCAATGCCGGAGAAATTCTGTTAGGCAATTACACGCCAATCACCCTCGGCAACTTCGTGCTGGGCCCGAACGCGGTCCTGCCGACCAACGGTGCCGCTAAAACAGTCGGGCCGCTTTCGGTGTTCGACTATATGAAACGCATCTCGGTCGGTTATGTCACCCGTGAAGGCTATCAGCCGCTGGCCGACAAGGCGCACGCATTTGCCCTCTACGAAGGATTCCCAGGACACGCACTGGCGGTATCGCCATTACGCACTGAGATCCTCAACAAAAAAGGCCAATAACGATGAGCAATATGACGGGCAGTGAACCGCTGGCTGCGCGGGCGCGCCAGTTAGTGCAGGCCGGGGAATGGCAGCAGGCGGCTGACGCATTACGTCAGCTCATCAGCGAAGTGACCGGCGTGGCGGCCGGTCAGCTGACCATCAACCGCGACCAGTACAGCCTCAATTCGCTGAACGGCACGGTCACCCTCGACGATGGCCGCGCCCTGTTCTTCAAATATCACAATGAAGAAGGCGAAGACAAAACCATCGAGGAGTACTACAACGCTGAACTGCTGCGTGAAAGCGGATTTCGCGTAGACGTGCCGGTCTACGCTTGCGGCGAGCCGGGACGTCAGATCCTGATGTACACCCTGCGCCACGACCGCCGGATGGCGGATATTTGTCGCGACATCGAACAACAGCAGGCCTGGGATCAGGAAGAAGAAATTGAAGAGGCTCAGCGGCGCGCCGACCGGGATATTCTGACGCACACTCTGCCGACGCTGAAAGCCGCAACGGTGAGCGCGGTTGCCGCTGAACCCATCCATCAGCTGTTTCACCATCGCCTGATATCACCGGATAATCCGGAAATCACCGCCGGTTTCGGTGGCCGTGTAGCCCGGTTTTATGTCGATAAAACCTTCCGGCTGGAAGACGAGGAACTGGAATGGCAAACGCTGAGTAACCTGCGCTGGGTGATCAACGGCGTGGCGTATCAGCACAGTCTGCGGCAATTATTCGCCGAGGCGGGCATTCGTCTGGCCCCGGCGGCGCTGGCCGGTCACGGGGTGATCACCGCCCACGGTGACGCGCACAATGCCAACGTCTGGTACGACACCCATGAGGAAATCCCGCAACTGGTGAGTTTTGACCCCGCGTTCGCCGGGCGCAATATTCCCGCACTGCTGGCGGAGATCAAAGCGACATTCCACAACATCTTCGCCCACCCGCTGTGGCTGTACGAGCCGTCGCGCTGCGGCGAACTGTACAAAGTGACCGTCATGCGCCGTGGTGATACGCTTTTCGTTGATCACAACTGGCAGTTAACCCCGCTGCGTGCGGCATTTTTGCGTTATAAAGGCGAGGAATACTGGCAGCCGTTACTGGCCCAGCTCGCTCGCCGTGGATGGCTGCCGCCCCACTGGCAGCGAATTTTCCGCCTCGCGATGTTCTGCTGTCCGACGCTGGTCCTCGATCTGCGCGCCGGAGGTTTCAGCGGTCATACGCCGACCAGTTCCGCCCTCGGGCTGGCGATGGCGGTAATGCTGGGGAGTGAACCGGTGGAAGACAGGGATGAGTTCAGCGGGTGGCTTGGGGGGCTCGTATGATGTCAGACGATTTGCGTTGCACGCTGACGGGAATGGCCACTCAAGGTGGCCTTCGCCGCCCACACTGGCCTTGAGGTCAACACCGTGGGCTCGCCGCCCACACTGGCCCAAAGGGTTTTAAACGAAACCCTTTGGAATCCTGCGTTTTTTTAACTGCACGCTTCGCTCGCTGGCTATGTTTCATCAGCCGTTGTGACAGCCGCAAAATGCCGCCGCTGCGCGGTGCCCTTCGTTCGGGCTTCAACCCGCGCAAAAAGACGCGCGGTTTTGCGCCTCTCCTCCGGCGAAATTTTGGAACCGGCCTCCGGGTAATACTTCACAACCTTACTTTCTTTATCTTTTAAAAAGCTGCGGGCGGTTCAGAAAGCTTGCTGAGTGAGAGGTTGCAGACCTTAGGCTGCAATCCCGAAATGAAGGCACCGCGAAACGGCAAGATTTCCAGCCTGTCGCAATGGTGGCTGAAACATAGCCAGCGAGCGGAGCATGCAGTGAAAGAGCCCGGGGGGTCTTGGGGGGTGGCGGCGATAGGCCGCCCCCCAAGTCGGTGTGGGCCGACGCCCACGACCTTGAAGTTGAAGTTGAAGTTGAAGTTGAAGTTGAAAGGAAAGTTTCCGCCATTTCCAAATGGCATTACCCCCGTTCCCCCATGTCCTCCACCCGCGAAATCGCCGCATACAATGCCTCTGCCGTCACCCTCCCCGGCATATTCGCCATATCCGGCGCATGTAATGATGCCTGCACAATACTTTCCAGCTCATCCTCATTGAGATCTGCTATCTCACTCAACCGCAACGGCACGGCGCAGGCTTTTGCCAGTGTGATCGCTTCGAGGAGTTCTTCATCGCTGCGGTTTTCCAGCGCCAGCAGGCACAGATTGCCGAAACCGACCAGCAGGCCGTGGCCGAACGCGCGGGTTTTGTCGCAGACGGTAAAACCTTCGTAAATGGCATGAGACGCGGCGGCGTGCGCCCCGCTGCTCATCAGCGAAGTCAGACCGGCAAACATAAAGATGGCGTCGAGAACCTGATCCAGTTCAGCATTCGGTTTACCGGCGCGGACGGCGTCACAGGCCGCAGAACCATAAGACTCAATCAGGTCATAGCAAATCCGGCTGTTAGCGCTGGAAGAGCGCGCAACGCCGCTAAGCTGACCGTGATGCCCGCTGATGGCGCGAAACTCATACCATTTCGCCAGCGTATCGCCGAGCCCGGCGGCCAGCCAGCGTAACGGTGCGGCGGCAAGGATCTCGCTGTCGATAATAACAGCCGCCGGTGCCTGTGGCAGCGGGAACAAATCGCGGAAATGGCCGTCGTCGTGATAGCGGATAGTCAGCGGCGTCACTGCCGCACAGGTCGCGGCGATAGTCGGTACTGTGACAACCGGCACGCTGGTTTCCACCCCGACGGCTTTGCAGGTATCCAGCGATTTTCCGCCACCGACGCCAATAATGATATCTGCCCTTTTCTCTTTCACGATTTTCGCCAGACGGCGGATATTGGCCTCACTGCTTTCGCCACCAAACCATTCGCTGCCCACCAGATCTACCGCAGAGGCTTCCAGCTGATGACGGATTTTATCCCCCGTCGCGCTCAGGCCGCGATGACCGCCAATCACCAGCGCACGCGTGCCCAGTAAAGCGCAAATATCACCAAGCTTTGAAATAACGCCGGGGCCGCGCAGAATTTGCGCCGGGAAAATAATGTTCTGTGCCTGCATAGCTGATTCTCCGGATGCGTTTATCTGAAAAAATGACTGAATGCTTAGCGCTGCGCACGCAACAGATGCGGCCCCAGCTGGCCGACAGACGTGCAGCCGAGCTGCGCTATCGTGCGGTCGACTTCCTGCAAGATGATCTCCAGGGCGCGTTGTGCGCCTGCTTCACCGGCGGCGGCAACGCCATAGAGCATTGGCCGCCCCAGCAGAACGGCGTTCGCCCCCAGCGCCAGTGCTTTCACCACATCCGTGCCACGACGAAAACCACTGTCGATCAGGATTGTAGCCTGCGGGCCGCACAGCTGACGGGTTTCCGCTAAGACCTCCATCGCACTGACAGAACCCTCCAGCTGACGCCCGCCGTGATTGGACAACACAATGCCGTCGGCACCGGTTGCAAAAGCCCGCTGCGCATCTTCCGGCGCCAGAATGCCTTTAATCAGCAGCGCCCCCTGCCACTGGCTGCGGATCCAGCTCAGCGTTTCCCAGTTCAGCCGGGTATCCATCTGCTGCGAGAAGTAACTCGCCCCGCCCGCTCCGCGCTGTTTATCTACCGGAACATAGGGTTTGAGATTGCCGAAACCGGGCATTCCCGCAGGTTTTAACGTGCGCCATACCCAGCCCGGATGCAGCGCCACGTCTATCATGCTGGCGAGCGATAATTTCATCGGACGGCGGTAATTGCGTTTATCTTTTTCGCGGTTGCCAAAATGCACCGCATCGACGGAAACCACCAGCGTGGTGCAGCCCGCGGCTTTCGCCCGATCCAGCAAACCGGTGGTGACCGTGCTGTCTTTCAGGACATACAGCTGGAACCAGTGTTGCGGCAGCTGTTCAGCGGCAATCTCTTCGATGGAAGCCGTCGATACCGTGCTCTGGATATATCCGATACCCGCACGTTTTGCCGTCCGCGCCAGCATGGCATCCGCACCAAAACGCAGCATGCCGTTGTAGCCGGTCGGTGCAATCAGCAAAGGTGCCGCCAGACGCTGCCCGCACAGCGTGACCGAGAGATCACGCTGACTGGAATCATTGAGCACCGGCGGAATAAACCGCCAGCGGTTGAATACCTCGCGGTTATCTTCCAGCGTCTGTTCGTCATCAGCGCCACCTTCCACGTAGCTGAAAGCAAAACGGGGCAATGCGCATTTCGCCTGATGGCGTAAATCATCAATATTGAGCGCAATACGCTTCACGCCGCGTCCTCCGCCAGGATGCGTTTCAGGCTGTCGATAAACTGCCGGTTATCCTGCTCATTGCCGATGGACACGCGGATCCACTGTTCATAACCCGGCTCACGCCAGGGTTTGATGATCACGCCATACGTCAGCAACTGTTCAGCCAGCCCGGAGGCAGGCTGCCCGCAGTCGAAGAACAGGAAATTGGCATAAGATGGCGCGACGTGAAAACCGAGAGCGGAAAGCTCTGCCCTGACCTTTTCACGCTCGGATGTCACCTGCGCAATGCTGTCACGAACGTGCTGTTTATCCTGCAATGCCGCGACCGCTGCCACCTGCGCCGAACGGTTGATATTGAAAGGCGTACGTACGCGGTCAAGCAGACTGACCAGTTCCGCATGACAGGCCAGACCGTATCCGACCCGCAGCCCTGCCAGACCATAAGCTTTCGAGAACGTGCGTAACACAATCCACGGGCGTGACTGCTCCGCCAGCACCCGCAGGCTGTCAGGGTAATCCGCGTCGGTTTCACAATACTCAAAATAGGCTTCATCAATTACCAGCACACAGTCCTGCGGCGCGGCCTCGATAATGCGGGCGAACCCTTCGCGGTTAAGCATGCAGCCCACCGGATTGGAAGGATTGCTGAAAATCACCATTTTGGCCGGTGTGGAAAGCGCCGCTTCCCAGGCTTGTGTATCAAATTGCTGATAGGCATTGACGCCTACCATCGTGACGTCCGCGCCCATCATCCGGGGGAAAATTTCGTGCAGGCCAAAGGATGGGATCAGCGTCACCACGCGATCGCCGGGGCTGAGAAACGCCAGCGCCAGCATATGCAGAATGTCTTCGGAGCCGTTGCCGATAATGATATTGCTTGCCGCGACGCCGGAATCGAGCGCCAGCGCATCACACAGCGCCGCACTTGAGGCATCAGAGTAGATCGCACTGAAACGGGCATCAGCTTCTAATGCCGCCACCACCTGCGGGCTGGCACCCAGCGGATTCTCGTTACTGGCCAGTTTGGCGATACGGGCAGCGCCATATTTTTGCTGCACGGCCTCCGCCGACAGCCCGGCATTGTAAGCGCCCAGCGAGCGCGTGGCCGGTCTTGCCAGATTTTTCAAAAGCTGTTGCTGGTTATCAATCGTCGTATCAGGCACTGCTAAATCTGAAGCCATTACTCACCTCACGCAGTTAATAAGCTTTTGAGTATGCCGTAAATCAGCGGAGTTTTTCGCCACTTTTTGCAGCATTTTTCGAATGATTTAGAAACAAAACGGGCAACGGCCTGCGCCACTGCCCGTAAGGTTTTTACCGCTTAATCCCATGATGAATTAATCACTTAACATCACGACTTTCAGAGCATCGGTAAATTCAGATGATTGCGTTGCGCGCACTCCTGCGCCTGCTCATAACCGGCATCCGCATGACGCATCACGCCGGTTGCCGGGTCATTCCACAGCACGCGTTCAAGACGGGCAGCCGCTTCTTTAGTCCCGTCGGCCACAATGACCATACCCGCATGTTGCGAGAAGCCCATGCCTACGCCGCCGCCGTGATGCAGGCTGACCCAGGTGGCGCCACCGGCGGTGTTAAGCAAAGCATTCAGCAGCGGCCAGTCGGAAACTGCATCGGAGCCGTCTTTCATGGCTTCGGTTTCACGGTTTGGCGAGGCCACGGAACCGGTATCCAGATGGTCACGGCCAATCACCACCGGTGCTTTCAGCTCGCCTGTGCGTACCATTTCATTGAACGCCAGACCGGCAATGTGCCGCTCGCCCAGTCCCAGCCAGCAGATACGCGCCGGTAAGCCCTGGAAAGCGATGCGCTCGCGCGCCATGTCCAGCCAGTTGATGAGATTGGCGTTATCCGGGAACAGCTCTTTCAGTTTGGCGTCGGTTTTATAGATATCTTCAGGATCACCGGAAAGCGCCACCCAGCGGAACGGGCCTTTACCTTCGCAAAAAAGCGGACGAATGTAGGCAGGAACAAAGCCCGGAAAATCGAAGGCATTGGTCACGCCTTCGTCTTTAGCGACCTGACGAATGTTGTTACCGTAATCCACGGTCGGAATACCCATGGCGTGGAAATCCAGCATCGCCTGCACATGTTTGGCCATCGACGCACGCGCCGCTTTCACCACCGATTGCGGATCTGATTTTCGCGCCTCCTGCCATTTTTCCAGGCTCCAGCCTTCCGGCAGATAGCCGTTAAGCGGATCATGGGCTGAGGTCTGGTCGGTGACGATATCCGGGCGCAAACCCCCTTCTTTGGCGCGCGCCACCAGCTGCGGCATGATTTCAGCGGCATTGCCCAGCAGCCCGACAGAAATCGCTTTCTTCTCGGCGCAGGCTGTTTCGATCATCGTCAGCGCTTCATCAATGCTGTGCGCTTTGTAATCGAGATAACGGGTGCGCAAACGGAAATCGATGCGCGATTCCTGACATTCAATTGCCAGAACGCAGGCACCGGCCAGCACGCCTGCCAGCGGCTGCGCCCCGCCCATTCCGCCCAGCCCGGCAGTGAGGATCCATTTGCCACGCAGGTTGCTGTCGTAATGCTGGCGACCGGCTTCGGCGAAGGTTTCGTAAGTGCCCTGTACGATGCCCTGGGCACCGATGTAAATCCAGGAACCGGCGGTCATCTGGCCGTACATCATCAGTCCGGCTTTATCGAGTTCGTGGAAGTGATCCCAGTTAGCCCAGTGAGGTACCAGGTTAGAGTTAGCGATCAGCACGCGCGGTGCGTCAGTATGGGTACGAAAAATGCCCACCGGTTTGCCGGACTGCACCAGCAGCGTTTCGTCTTCGCGCAGTTTACGCAGGCTTTCAAGAATACCTTCGAAGGCTGGCCAGTTACGCGCCGCCTTGCCAATCCCGCCGTAGACCACCAGATCTTCCGGGCGCTCAGCGACATCCGGATCGAGATTGTTCTGGATCATGCGGTAAGCCGCTTCAATCAGCCAGTTCTGGCAACTCAGTTCCGTGCCCTGCGGAGCGCGGACAACACGGGCTACAGCCGTTTTTTGTGGAGCGTTCATTGTCGTTTCCTCTTTAATTCAGATTCGGGATCAGATTCAGGCAAAGCTTGGCAGCAGCGCTTCTATCGCGGCCGGCCAGTGTTCACGGGAAGCCCACAGACGCATCATTTCCACGTCCGGCGCCATCAGGCGGTCCTTCTCCAGGAACGCCACGTTTTCGCGGATGGCGCTCATCTCATTCTCCAGCGTGGAGGAGCTTTGCAGCGGACGGTGGAAGTCGATGCCCTGAGCCGCGGCCATCGCTTCGATGCCCACCACGACGCTGGTGTTAAAACACATGTCGCCCAGACGGCGCGCGGCGTAGGTCGCCATCGAAACGTGATCTTCCTGATTAGCAGAGGTCGGCAGGCTGTCGACGCTGCCCGGATGTGCCAGGGATTTGTTTTCAGAGGCCAGCGCGGCAGCCGTGACCTGCGCAATCATAAAGCCGGAGTTCACCCCGCCGTCGTTGACCAGGAAAGGTGGCAGACCGGAAAGGCCGGTATCGAGCAGCAGCGCCATGCGGCGTTCTGAAATCGCACCGATTTCGGCAACAGCCAGCGCGATGATGTCAGCGGCAAACGCCACCGGCTCAGCGTGGAAGTTACCGCCGGAAATCACATCGCCGTTTTCAGAGAAGACCAGCGGGTTATCGGAAGCCGCATTAGCTTCGATACGCAGAATGCGCGCGGCATGGTGCAGGTTATCAAGGCAGGCCCCCATCACCTGCGGAACGCAGCGGATGGAATAAGGATCCTGAACACGCCCGCAATCGGCATGAGACGTGACAATGTCACTACCATTGAGAATGTCGGTTAGCGCCGCCGCCACGGCGATTTGCCCGGCCTGTCCGCGGGCTTCATGAATGCGAGCATCCAGGGGTTTCACCGAACCCTTGATAGCTTCCAGCGACAGCGCGCCTGCCACCAGCCCGGCGGAGAAGACACGCTCGGCTTCGAACAGACCGGACAACGCCAGCGAAGTTGAGACCTGTGTGCCGTTGAGCAGCGCCAGCCCTTCTTTCGGCCCCAGTTCGAAAGGCTTCAAACCGGCGGTGGCCAGTCCCTCGATGGCTGACATTTTCTCACCCTTCGCCGTCACCTGGCCTTCACCAATCAGCATCAGGGAAAGATGCGCCAGCGGGGCTAAATCACCGGAAGCGCCGACAGAACCTTTTTCAGGGATACACGGATAAACACCGGCGTTAAACAGCGTAATCAGCGCATCAATGACTTCAATGCGGATACCGGAATGGCCGCGTGACAGGCTCAGCACTTTGGTCGCCATCACCAGACGTACCACGTTATCCGCCAGATCCTTGCCGATACCCACGCTGTGCGACAGCACCAGATTACGTTGCAGTTCCGCCAGACGTTCTGCCGGAATACGGGTCTGCGCCAGCTTGCCGAAACCGGTGTTAATGCCATATACCACTTTGCCGGACTCAACGATGCGGGTGACCGTTTCCTGCGATGCCAGCACACCAGCACGCGCCTCCTCAGCCAGTTCAAGGCGGACATTGCCCTGATAAATCTTGCGCAGCATCGGCAGGTCTACATGACCCGGTTGCAGGCGGCAAAGGGTAAATTCAGTGGATGAAGAAGCCATAATCTATTCCTGTATAGACAAGTGAAACTGGAAGTAAACCCGTCTAAGGACTCTGCCCGCCGGGTGCTTATGCATTGCTTAACACTTAACCGTTAAAATCTGCCCGCAGGGATGAAATCAGTGATCCATCGTCTGCAAAGTTTCGGTACGAATTTCTTCTGTCACCCGGGCTTTCAGCGCCATAAATTCCGGCGACGTTTTCAGGGTGTAATCACGCGGATGCGGGAAATCAACGGCAACCTCCGTTTTGATCCGCCCCGGACGCGCACTGAAAATGGCCACTTTATTGGCCATGAAGATCGCCTCGTCAATATCGTGCGTCACGAACAGCACGGTCTTGCGGGAGGATTCCCAAATCGACAGCAACAATTCCTGCATCATCACGCGGGTCTGGTTATCCAGCGCACCAAAAGGTTCATCCATCAGCAGGATTTTCGGGTCATTAGCCAGCGCACGTGCGATGGCGGTACGCTGCTGCATTCCGCCTGAAAGCTGGCGCGGAAAGTGCTGCTCAAAACCGCGCAGGCCGACTTTATTAATAAAATAGTCGCTGCGCTCTTTTTGCGCCGCTTTGCTGACGCCGCGTTCCTGCAAACCAAAACGAATGTTCTGTTCGACGGTCAGCCACGGAAACAGCGTATAGCTCTGAAAAACCATGCCGCGATCGGCACCCGGCCCGTCGACCCGTTCACCATCGAGCCACACTTCCCCGCGCGTCGGCTGATCCAGCCCTGCGACAATGCGCAAAAGCGTGGATTTTCCGCAGCCGGAAGGCCCGAGAATGGTTATAAAGTCGTTTTCGTTAACCTGATAATCCACCGGCAATAGCGCCTGTGTTTTCTCACCTTTCGGGCCGGTAAAAATACGTTCAACCTGCCGGATACTCAGTTTCGGATGGCTCATCACAGTGAACTCCAGACAAAAAGGCGACGGTTGGCCGCTTTAAACAACAGATCAGAAAGCAAACCGATGCAACCAATCACGATAATCCCGAAGATCATCTGCCCGGTATTGAGCAGCGCCTGGCTGTTAACAATCATGTGCCCGATACCGCTCGATGAACCGATAAGCTCCGCCACAATCACGTACGTCCACGCCCACCCGAGCACCAGACGCAGCAGTTCGGCGATTTCCGGCGCTGCACCGGGAATAATCACCCTGCGTACCACGCTCTGGTTGGTGGCGCCCAGAGTGTAAGCCGCCTCCACCAGGTCACGCCGCGCAGCGCCGACAGTGACCGCCACCATCAGCGTTATCTGGAAGAACGAACCGATAAAAATCACCAGTATTTTTTGCATCTCCCCGATACCGGCCCACAGGATCAGCAGCGGTACAAACGCCGATGCGGGCAGATAGCGACAGAACGATACAAACGGCTCAAAGAAGGCTTCGATCAGTTTGTAGGAGCCCATCAGAATGCCCAGCGGCACAGCAATGGCGCAGGCCAGAATAAAGCCGCCCAGCACACGCATCACGGTCATGCCGATGTCGGTAGTAAAATCGAAATCGGTAAACAGTAAAATGCCTTCCTGCAACATGCTGGCCGGACTGGCCAGGAATGTCGGCGACACCAGACCGGTAAACGTCACCAGCGCCCATACGGCAAAGAACAGGACAAAGAAACAGAACCCGAGGAACCCGCGACGCCCTGAGGCCACCGGCCGTAATGGCACCATCATCGGGTTATGCCAGACTTTTTTGCTCGCCGGCAAGGGTGCCGGCTCGCGCAAGACTGAACGGGTGTTTACGTGTTGTTCTGTGACCTGACTGACAGGACTGTTCATATCGCGGTCCTTCATGGCTATTTCACGTATTTCGCGTCATACAAGCTGTTGATATCCGGCGTTTTACGCAGAATTTTCATTTCAGTCAGCAAACGGGCGGCTTCGTTGGTAAACGTAACGATTTCGCCGCTGAAGAATTTCTTGTTAGCGTCCTTGTCCTGCCAGCGCAGATAACTGGATTCTTCGGCAAACTGTTTGCCGGTTTCTTTCACCGCTGCCCCCATGATTTCGTTAGCTTTGTCCGGCTCCTTCTTGATCATATCCAACGCTTCAAAGTAGCTGTTGACCAGCGCTTGCGCGGCTTTGGGATTTTTATCCAGCCAGTCTGGCGTACACCCCAGCGTGTCCATCACCATCGGGTATTCCAGCGTCGTCGCCAGAATTTTGCCTTTATCCGGGCTCTGACGGATGTTGGAAAGATAAGGTTCGTAAGTCACGGCGGCATCGTTCTGTCCGGCGATGAAAGCATGTGCCGCCGCATCCGGCCCTAATGTCGCCAGTTTGACGTCTTTCATCGTCATGCCGTTTTTATCCAGTATCCACGCCAGCAGGAAATAAGAAGAGGTACCCGGCGCATCGACGCTTATGGTCTTGCCTTTCAGGTCGGTGATTTTGTTGATCCCGCTGCGCACGGCGATACCGTCCGCACCGTAAGATTTATCGAGCTGGACGATTTGTTTGATGGGCACGCCACTGGCGTTCCAGGTCAGATAGGTTTCCACCGTCGTCGCCGCACACTGCAATGAACCGGATGCAATCGCCAGATGACGGGACTGCTGCGGAACCATTTTCAGCGTGACTTCAAGACCGTTCTTTTTAAAAATGCCGGCTTTATCTGCCAGTGTCAGCGGCGCAAAACCGGTCCACCCTGAGATACCGATAGCCACCGGCGTATCAGCCGCCTGTGCCGCGCTGACAGCCACACTGCCCAGCGCTACCGCCAGCCCTAACAAAGACAACGAACGTTTCAGTACAGCCCTGGAAATCATCTTGCTCATCTGCCACTCCTGCCAAAGTACCTGTCTCGGGGAATGCCTGTGGCAGTCAGCTGCCGCAGGCAAATTACGCTACTGATGACGTTTCTGTATAGTCTTGTCTATACAAGTCATTCAACGATAGTAAAGCAAGCTTTATGCCAGTTCCGGCAGTGGCGGTTTTCCCATACTGTTCGCCTGTCACGCTCCGTTTTTTGCCTTCTGGTGAATCAATTCAGTGCGCCCTGTGCTCTGTTTTAGCGCAATGTTTGTGTCGTGTTATTCCGTGATAGCCGCCCACAGCAGCAGGCCGTCAGAGTGTTTGCCCGCCACGCTAAAATCGGGGTCATATGGCGCACAGTCAGACCACACTATTCCCTCGCCCGCGCCGATCACCGTCCCATCCGGCAACTGCCATTCACCGCGTATCACATAAATGACGCCCCCCTTTTCAGGGCTGATTCGCAGGGTTTCTCCGGTCGTCATCACACGGGCAGCACACACCGTGCGACGGGTCATCACGTTAAAATCTGTTGTCACGCCACCCAGCAGACGGGCGCTGAGCGCGATATCGCCGCTGAAGCTAAAAGGCACACCGCAGGTATCAAGCGTGTGATCAATGTCTGGCAATGCCTGCAAATGCACACCCTCGCCGCTGAGCAAAGTGATAGAACGGTCAATGCTCCCAAAGGCTGAAAACGGGCCGTCCTGTGCGATAGTGGCGATACTGATACGCCAGTCAAAATCACTTTTGCCCGGCGGATAACTGATGATTTCACGGGTTTCGCCGCCACCGTTGCGCCACGGGCTGACCGGCAGACCGGCGAAGGTGAAATGCCTGCGGTCTGTCATACCGCGTCCTCCGCCAGCTGATGCAACAGCTTCAGGAAATCAGCCGCCGCAGCCTGCTGATCTGCATGCTGACCGTACTCAATACGTGCAACACCACCGACATACACATCGCGGATTTGTCCGGCATGACCGGCAAACAACCAGCGGTTAAGCAGTTCACTGTCTTTTGCAGCGGCGAGATAAGGGCTGTCACCGTCGAGCACCAGCCAGTCGGCGCGATACCCTGCCGAAAGCTGTCCGATGGCCGCGCCGCAGGCCTGCGCCCCCCCCTGCAATGCCTGCGTATACAACACATCGCCCACCGAGTTTTGTGCAGAAGTGGTCAGGCGGTTGCGTCGCTGGTCACGTAAACGCTGGCCGTATTCAAACCAGCGCAGCTCTTCCACAACATTGAGCGAAACGTGGCTGTCAGAACCAATGCCCCAGCGACCCGCGTGTGTCAGATAATCCACACCTGGGAAAATCCCGTCGCCAAGATTCGCTTCGGTGGTCGGACAAAGCCCTGCAACGGCACCGCTGTTTGCCATGCTTGCCAGTTCAAAACGGTCGGCGTGCGTGGCGTGGATCAGACACCAGCGCGCATCAATATCCAGATTGTCATAAAGCCAGGTGATCGGGCGCTGACCGCTCCAGCCAAGACAGTCATTCACTTCTTTTTGCTGTTCAGCGATATGAATATGAACCGGCAGTTTTGTGTCACCGGCTGCCAGCACCTGCTGCATTTGTTCAAGCGTTACGGCACGCAGGGAGTGGAAACACAGCCCCTGATTTTGCAGCGGATTACCGGTGAGCTGTTTACGAATAATCTCCTGCTGTTGCAGGTAGCTGTCAGCATCCTGAATAAACCGTTTTTGCTCTGCCTGCGCGGGCTGAGCGCCAAATCCGGCGTAACTGTAGAGCACCGGCAGCATCGTCAGGCCAATGCCCGTCTGCGCGGCGGCATTGCTCAGGTGCGCAGTCATTTCACCGCGATCGGCGTAAGGCTGCCCGCTGATAGCGTTGTGCAGGTAATGAAATTCAGCCACCTGCGTATAACCGCCTTTGAGCATTTCGATGTACAACAGACGGGCGATCACGCCCACCTGCTCAGGGGTCAGACGCTGTACCATGCGATACATCAGGTCACGCCATGTCCAGAAACTGTCCTGCGGGTTGCCTGCCACTTCGGCAAGCCCGGCCATCACCCGCTGAAACGCATGGGAATGCAGATTTGGCATTCCCGGTACCACCGGCCCGTTAAGACGCGAACAGCCATGCGGGTCACTGTCTGGCGTCACAGCAGAGAGAATTCCGGTAACATCCACGTCCAGGCGCACATTGTGTGCCCAGCCGTGGGCGAGTAAGGCGCGTGTAGCAAAATAAGCAGGCATAACAGCGTTCCTGGTCAGCAAGAAAAAACATAAACGCAATTTTTGAGAAACAATTGCGAAACTTTTAAGCGACTTGTCTATACATATACATATGCCTGATTGCGCTGTAAACTTGCAACAATCCTTTTTTTATAAAATTAGTTTTCCGTCACGCCCTTTCCGTTTAATTTCCTCTGGGGGAAACTAACGGGCAGACTGAAACACTTCCACAAAATGCCCGGATACTGATTAAGTGAGGCAAAAGTTGAGTGAGAGAAAAGACATGTCGGAGCCCACCCCCCTTTCGCAGTCTGGTGCCGCGCAACAGGGCGTGTCCCAGCAGACATTGTCCGAACTGGCGGGCGCGATGAGCGATACGCCTGCACCGATTTATCAGCGGGTGAAACAGGCGATCATCAGTCAGATCCGTGCCGGTGTCTGGAAACCACACCAGCGTGTGCCTTCTGAAAGCGAACTGGTGAACGAGCTTGGCGTCAGCCGTATGACCATCAACCGCGCCTTGAGGGAGCTGACCAGCGAAGGCTTTTTGATCCGCATGCAGGGGGTCGGCACTTTTGTTGCCGAAGCCAAGGCCTACACCCCGATGCTGGAAGTGCATAACATTGCCGATGAAATTGCGCAGCGTGGGCATCGCCACGACAGCAAAATTCTGGTGTGCGAAGCTCGTCTGGCAAGTGCCGATCAGGCGCTTCAGCTGGGAATTGCTACCGGCGCCCTGCTGTTTTATTCGCAGATTGTGCATTACGAAAACAGCGTGCCGGTGCAAATCGAAGACCGGTTTGTGAATCCCGAAACCGCGCCTGATTATCTGCAACAGGTGCTGAACAAGCAGACGCCTTATACCTACCTGATGGAAATTGCCCCGCTGACGGCGGGTGAACATCGCGTAGAAGCAGTCAGCGCCAGCGATGAGCAGCGCGAATTGTTGCAACTGAACGAGCATGAGCCTTGCCTCCTGATCCACCGCCGTACCTGGAGCGGCAGCCGCGTGGTCACTTCTGCGCGCCTGATTTATCCGGGTTCCCGCTATCAGTTATTCGGACGTTTCACCAGCCACGGCTGATCCCGGCACACCTTAATAGCGGCTTTGAACAGCCGCTATCTCTTCGTTCAAATTTTGGAAGACGTCTCGTAATAAGAAAAAACTATCGCTGGCTGCCTTGCCGGTTTGCGGGTTATGCGTTAGGTTGACTTTAGTTGTCTATACAAGATGAATTCAGCCTGGAGCCTGTCATGCCGGTAGCCCTTTCCCCACAGATTTCCTCCGAACCGCCTTCCGACTGCCACAGCGTTTGGCGTGGCGCCACGCTGGTGACCATGCGTGACGGGCATTACAACCTGATTGAAGACGGCGCGATTGCCGTCACCGGCAGCAAGATTGTCTGGACCGGCAGCGCGGCGGACTGCCCGGATTTTCCCGGTGCAGCAGTGCATGAATTTGAGGGTGGCATCATCACGCCCGGCTTTGTCGATTGCCATACGCATCTGGTTTTTGGCGGCGACCGCAGCGAAGAATTTGAACAGCGCCTGAATGGCGTAAGTTATGCTGACATCGCGGCGGCCGGTGGCGGAATTTTATCGACCGTCAATGCTACCCGCGAGGCCACTGAAGACGAACTGCTGGCACAGGCGCTGTTTCGCTTACAGCCGCTGCTGGCCGAAGGCGTGACCTGCGTTGAGATTAAATCCGGTTACGGACTGAGTATCGAAAGTGAACTGAAGATGCTGCGCGTGATCCGCCGTCTGGGGGTGATGTTGCAAGTTGAAGTGAAATCCACCTGTCTGGCCGCCCATGCCCTGCCGCCGGAATTTAAAGGCCGGACGGATGAATATATTGCGATGGTCTGCGATACCCTGTTGCCGGTGGTCGCCAGTGAAAATTTAGCCGATGCGGTGGATGCCTTTTGTGAACATCTGGCGTTCTCCCCGGAGCAGGTTGAGCGGGTTTTTATTGCCGCACAAGCCCTGGGGTTACCGGTGAAGCTGCACGCGGAACAGCTCTCATCCCTGCATGGCAGCGCACTGGCGGCGCGGTACCATGCGTTATCAGCCGATCATCTGGAATACGCCACTGCAGAAGATGCACAGGCAATGGCCGCCAGTGGTACCGTCGCTGTTTTGTTACCCGGTGCCTATTATTTACTGCGTGAGACGCAATGCCCGCCTGTTGATGAGTTTCGCAAATATAACGTGCCAATGGCGCTGGCCAGTGATGCCAATCCCGGCACTTCTCCGGCGCTTTCCCTGCGTCTGATGCTGAACATGGGCTGCACGTTGTTCCGCCTGACGCCGGAAGAAGCACTGGCGGGGATCACCTGTCACGGTGCGCGTGCACTGGGTTTACAGGAAACGCATGGCACGCTGGAACCGGGAAAAGTCGCAGACTTCATTCACTGGCCGCTGTCGCGTCCTGCTGAACTGGTTTACTGGCTGGGCGGTCAGCTGCCCTGCACCGTAGTTTTTCGTGGAGAAGTCCGAGGAGAGTTTCGTTTATGAGCCCGTCAACCGACACTGTTATCGCCGAGCCTTACCAGTTTATCTCCGGCACCGCGCCCCTGTTAATCAGCATTCCCCATGCCGGCACGCATCTGACACCCGAAGTGGCCAGCGGCCTGAGTGATGCTGCCCCGCCACTTTCCGATACCGACTGGCATATTCCACAGTTGTACGATTTTGCACGAGCGCTCGGTGCCAGCATTCTGGTCGGTCAGTATTCGCGTTTTGTGATCGACCTGAACCGGCCTTCAGACGATAAACCGTTGTATACCACTGCAACCACCGGCCTGTATCCCGATACGTTATTCGACGGGCGCGACACCTTTAAACCAGGAATGACCCCGACGGATGCCCAGCGTCAGCTGTATCTTGATCAAATCTGGCAACCGTATCATCAGAAAATCCAGGCCGAACTGGCACGGATGAAGCAGGAATTTGGCTATGCGTTACTTTTTGATGCGCACTCCATTGCCTCGGTGATCCCGCGCCTGTTCGACGGTCAGCTTCCGGATTTGAATCTTGGCACCAACAGCGGCGCCAGTTGCTCACCGGCACTGAGTGAGATTCTCGAACGTACCTGTAACCAGCAAACCCGTTTCAGTCATGTGCTCAATGGCCGCTTCAAAGGCGGCTACATCACCCGCGCTTACGGCCAGCCGGACAGGGATATTCACGCCGTTCAGCTCGAGCTGGCACAGGTGAATTACATGGAAGAGCTTGAGCCGTTCGCCTTTGCGCCTGATAAGGCGGCCCAATTACAGGAGCTGTTGAAGCGGTTGCTGGAGGGAATGGTGAGATGGGGGGAAGACAGGTATAAACAGGGCGCTGTTTAATCTCGCTTTCACTTGCAGGTCAAGACCGTGGGCGTCGGCCCACACCGACCAGAGACCCGGTAACGCGCGGGCCTCTGGACTCCGCGCTTTTTTAACTGCGCGCTATCGCTTGTAAATCATGTTTCAGGTATCGCAGTGACAGGCTGGAAATCTTGCCGCTGCGCGGTGCCTTCATTTCACGATTGCAGCCTCAGGTCTGCAACCTCTCATTCAGCAAGCTTTCTGAACCGCCCGCATAATCTTAAATTCAACGGAAAAATGTCTTTTGTCTTTTGTCTTTTAGAAAAGTTGTTTGGCGTGCTCAAAAATGGCACCGAATGAATGGTTCGAGACCAGAGGCTCGACACCTGAAATTCGGGGATCGCGCAGCGATGACATTTTGCACCACTCACTGTTGCTACTGAACATGTCCGTCATGCCCGCGATAGCGCGTAGTTTAAGACGTGGGAGATCCAAGAGGGGCCCGTGATGGCCCCTTTTGGGCGGTTTCGGCGAGAAAAGCCGAGTGATAACCGTTATTAAGAAACCGAAATTGTCTCGATCAAGCCTTCGCTGCAAGCGTTCCCTCTCTCTGCAAGCGAGAAAAGCCTCGCGCCAGCGAAAAACCGCCCTAATGCCCCGTCTGGCATTACTTAAAGTCCGCATAGGGTGCTAACGGCTGCGGCGGAAGATCCAGATCCCCCTGCCATCCGCTCATTGAATACCTCACGTAAAGCAGGATATGGCTTGGTGTGTAATCTTTTGCCTGCTGAATATCGATACCTCCGCCGACGGTCCAGTGGTAACTGATGCGGCGCTCCACCAGTGCCTGGAGGGTGTAACCAAAGCCAGAACCGCTGCTGCCGGTTTCTATAGCACTTTTATCCGGTAATGAATCTGGGATCAGGTTCTGAATCGGATAACGCTTTTGATCGCTGGTCGAAGAACGGGACCAGGATACCGAGCCACCCAGCTGCCATGACCAGTTCTCAGTGCGCTGGCGATAACTGACCGGCACAGAGAGCGAGAAATATTGCTGCGGACTATAATAACCGCCCTGTCCCAGCGTATAACCGCTGAGATCTTTCTGGTAATGCCAGACCATCGAACTCAGGCCGACGGTCGCCCGGCGGTTATCCTCATTGATGACCTTGTAGTAATAGCCGCCCATCAGGCGCTCGCGGGTGTTGTCCTCGACATTTTCACCGGTCAGCTTATGCGCACTCAGATCAGCCCAGGCGCCGTTTGCCTGCCCCTGATCGTAACTTAAACCCAGGCTGCCACCGGTGGCGATAACGCCCCCCCAGGTAGTCCCTGTGCCCGGATCTTTTGCTCCGGCAAATGAAAGTAACGAGCTGGAAATCGGACGGCGTGAGACGGTTGTCGTCCAGCCAATATTGTCCCAGTCACCGCTGTAAGCCAGTCCGCCGACCCAGTTGACGACCGGGAAACCGAGTGGCGTGGTACCCAGATCCCCTTTCCATTTGTCATTTTCCCAGCCTGCGCCCAGACTGAGGCCATTCGCTGTCTGGCTGCGGTAGCTGCGGTAGCTGCGGCAGCTCTGATCACTACAGGTGCCGAAGCTTGCCTCATAGTTGCCGTTTTCATTGTCAAACGTTCCGGCATCCATCCGCACCAAGTCGGCACGCAGGAATCCGCGCCCCTGATAAACCGGCATATCGGCCTGGAACATGGTGGTGTTTGCACTAAGATCGGATTTACCCGGCGTTCCGCTTGAGGTCCAGGAATCCGTATCTACGGTGAAATTCACATCCTGCTGGCGATACAAATCATGCGCATCGGAACGGATGCCACGTTTGAGCCAGTCATCACCGGCATTGTTGCGCGTCAGTCGCGTATAACTGTCGTTGTCCTGCGGCACTTTATCAGTGATCCCGCTGGCGACCATCGCCTGTTCGTAATCCTGACGTGCCACATCCGGCTGCCCGAGCTGTTGTTCAACGTTAGCGGCATTACGATAAATCAGCGCTTTGTCCTGCCCGGCAGGTTGTGACGCCGCGGCGGCTTTCAGCGGCTGTAACAGCGAGGCGGCTTTGGTGGTTTCACCGACATCCTGCCACGCCATTGCCACACGGCGCTGCTGATTCAGGCTCAGCCCCTGAAGATTAGCCTGTTGTAATTCCTGTTTCGCCTGCGGGGTATTCCCCGCCGCCAGCGAGGTATCAATCGCAGTAAGCGTTTTATCCAGCTGGATGCGCTGCGCCATTTCGCGCATGTTGTCGTCCCATTTGGCTTCCGGCAGCGTGTGCAGATGACGCAAAGCCGCATCATCGCGATCCGAACCGGAGAGATACAGCGAATAAGCGTAAACCTGTTGCGGGTCGGAAGGATGCTTCGCCGAAAACTGAGCGAAAACAGCGTCAGCTTTGACCGGTTCCCCCGCTTCCCGCAGCGCATCGGCGTAGTGATAGGTCGCCCAAACGTCGTCAGGATTGAGTTTCAACACTTCGGCGTAGCGGTTCGCGGCCTGGTTCCAGTTTCGCTCAGAGACATATTTTTCCGCCTGCGAGGTCAGGAGGTCACCTTGCAAACCGCGCTGTTTGTCGCTGAGTTTTGCCCGCGACGCCGCAGTCAGAGAATTGATGTAATCGAGGGCTTTTTGCGGCGATTGTCGCTGATAAATGTTCGCCAGCCCGCGCTGTGCGCTGCTGTTATCACGTTCAGACATCAGCGCGCGGCGATAAGCCTGCTCTGCCAGCGGATCGTTTTTACGCGCTACCGCTACATCACCCAGCCCGACGGGTGCCCAGGGATCGTGCGGGTCGAGGCGCTGCGCCTGCTGATAAGCCGCTTCGGCCTGTGCCAGCTGTCCGGTTTTTAGTGCTTTATCGCCCTGATCGATTTTCAGCCAGTAGCTGTTGGTCTGGATCAGGCTGTTCCATTTTCCGGCGTTGTAGCCGTCAGTTTCCGCCGCTTTAGCGCGCTGGAACAGGGTCAGCGCCTGCTGGCGGTTGCCGGCACGGGAATAGGCCAGCCCCATTGCGCCCAACACTTCGGCATCATTCGGTGTGGCCTGCAAAGCCTGTTTAAGCGGAGCAATCGCGCCGGTTGAACCACCTTTGTCAATCTGCGCCAGACCACGGATGCGCGCCTGATAACGCGGATCGGCCAGTAACCCCTGCTGACGCTGGAGTTCCTGCTGCGCCGCAATCACCTGCGGACCGGTGTCAAAGGTGGCGATAAACTGTTGCAGCGCGTCAACGCTGCTGTTGCCTGCCGGCTGGTCTTTAATGCGCGCCAGCCATAAGTCCGCGGCAGGCGAACGCCCTTCGTTGGTGGAGGCAACCTGTTTAATCAGCTCAACCGCTTTGGCATTGTCGCCCTGTTCAAAGGCCATCTGCGCCAGTTGCAGACGCAGTTGCACATCACCCGGATACTGATTATTCAGCGCCTGAAGCTGTGCCTGAGCGCGGGCTTTCTGTCCCGGCATTCGCGCGACCAGTTGCCAGTATTCAACGGCCAGATCCAGCGTCGGAGGCTGGCCGCCAAAAAGTTCATCGTACTGCGATTTGGCTTCATCCAGCCGCCCTGCTGTCGCCAGCAGTCGCGTTTGTTGCAGCTTTTGCTGCATCTCCGGTGAAGCAATTTTCAGGCTGAGTTCTGCCTGCCGGTAATCGTCAGAACCAGGCGCGACCTGTTTGATTTTTTCCAGTTGCTGCTGCGCCTTGGCCTGATCACCTTCACGTAGCAGCAGACGTAAACGGGCTGAAAGCACCTTAGGGTTTTGCGGATCCATCAGTTCGAGACGAAACAGCGACTGGCGCACTAAATCATCCTGATGACTGGCCTCCCCGATCCGCACCTGCTCCAGCAGCCACTGTTCGGGAGAGACCACCGGCACTGATACCGCAGGCGCAGCCATCAGCGCCAGCCCTAACGTCAGGGCCAGCCGGTTGAAAGGAACATGCAATTTGGGGCGGGTGTTCACGGGCTTATTCCTGATCATCATCAGACAGACGACGACGCGCCAGAGAACGCAGGCCGGTCCACAACAGAATCGCTGCCAGGATAACCACAATCACCGCCATCGCGGCCAGCAGTACCGGATGGGTTGCCAGGGCATTCCACACACGCTCCCACCACGGCAGATGGCCGACATAATACGAGTCACCCACTCTCAGGCTGCTCACGCCGGAATCACGCACCACGCTGACGGATCCAAAGACCAGCGCACGCTGTTTGCTGTCCAGCATTGACGCGTTGAGCATGGTGAAGCCCTGCGGGCTGTTGGCCATCAGCGCCACCACGCTGCGCTGCTCAAAGTACGGTGACTGCAAGCCGACTACCGCAGCAATCGGACCCTGAGCAGTGATTTGCGAACTGGAATCCACGCGGGCATCGCTCGCAGGTGCAATATTGTCCGGCAACGGCGTCTGGCGGATTGGCGTATTCACGGCATCGCGCGCGGCGTTGATCAGCAAATTGGCTTTTTTATCATCGCGCATGCTGTCATCACGCAGCCCATCCGGCAGATTGCCGATGACCAGTAAATCCGCATCGGTTGATTTCGCTTTCGCGGTGTCTTCGGTCAGGCTCACACCCAGCGCCGGATAACCGGTCAAAGCACCAATATTGCCCATCGCGTCAAGCAAGGTCGTCAGCTGTACCGGCTGCGGTTGTGGCTGAACCAGCACAAGAGTCTGGGACAAGTCGGCCATGCGGCTGAACGGGAAACCGGCGTTAGCGAAAGCACGCAGATCCGGCATCGCCATAAAGTGACGGTAGCCGGAGAAGTCGATGGTTGAACTGTCGTCGATCACCACATGGTTTGGTACCGTGGTGTAGGTTTCGCAGCGACCCTCGACGCCGCTGGCCAGCAACGAGGTGTAATCAAAATCAAAGCGCATCTGGTTGACGGCACCGAGTTTCAGCGCCGGAATATTCAGGTCTTTGTTACCATCCAGCAGCCCCTGTAACAGGGAAAGACGCAACAGCTGTGAACCCTGATCGTGGCCAGTCTTCAGGGTCAGGTCCTGCACAAACTGGTTATTCAGACTGATGCTCAGGCGCGAGGTATTTTTCAGCTGCGGCGAGGTGTAGCGATATTTCAGGCGCATATCGATACCGGTGCTGTTGATGAGGAACAGATCCGGTGGCAGATTGATATTGAGCGTAATCGGGTTCGGTTGGATCCCGTCCGATTGCAATTGTTCGGCATACTGTTTGAGCTCGCCGAAGTTCATCGGACGATCGGTGCGTACCCAGTTTGGCGCGTCATACGGCAGGCGTGGCTGAATTTGATCTACCTTATCCACCCCGATGGTTTCGCCCCGGAACAGGATATTCCCCTGCGCGATGCCTTTCACTGCGGTCAGCAAATCCTGATCGTCACGCCCTAAGATCAGCAGCATTTTGACATACGGATTGTCCGGGCGGCTGACCATCTGCACCACCGGCCCTTTCACCGGCGGCATGTTTTTCAGGAAATCCGGGCGCTTGTCGTTCGTGGCGAATACGACCGCATGGCTGTCCGGCAGCTGGTTGTACAGCGTCGGGAACGCCTGACCGCGCCACTGCGCTTTGGTACCAAACCAGGAAGCCAGAATAGCTGCCGCCTGTTGCTGGGTAGCATCGGGCGAAGCAGCAAACACCATCGGCAAATTCAACGGACGGCTGTCACGGGCATCAAAGAACGGCACCGGGAAATGCGCCAGATCGTTGCCCAGCGGTAATTTCTGGATTTGCAGACTCAGCGAACTGCCCTTGCTGATTTCCAGCCACAGCGTGGTATTGGCCGGGTTTTCACACACATTCTGATAATGGCCGATAAATTCAAGGCGGATGCGGTTGAAGTCCGTGACATAGCGCGGATCAATCGCCATCTGTAAGTGATTTTTCTTACCCAACTGATCTTTGTCGATCGCTTCAACGCCCATCAGCTGGTCGTTGAGATATACCTTCAGATGCGACTGTACCGGAATAAGCGACGGCGACGGTGTGAATTCCAGATTCAGCGTGGCCTGCGTCACCACCTCGTCGCTGCGTATGCCAAATTCAATCTGGCCGTTAGGCTGAATGCCGCGCAGGGTTATCGCCCCCGGCGTCGGTGCCACATCCGCAAAAGGCAGCGTGACATTGCGCACCGGCGCGCCCGGAATAATCATCGGATTGACCGCAGGCGCCACCACCGGCAGACTCACCTGAGGTGCGGGCATAATCGGTGCAACCGCTGCCGGAGCCAGCGGATTTCCAGCACCCGCCGGAGCCTGTGAAATGGAGGCCGGTGCACTGAAGGCCGGAGCCGCTGAACCCACTGCCAATGACATCAATGCGGATGTCATCAAAATTGTTAAAGGAAGTCTTTTCATTATTTCGTCATCATCAGGTTGGGTTCATCAGGCTGAACGGACAGCGGTGGATTTCGCGGCGCAAAAGAAAGCAGCCAGCCGCCAAACGACTGGGTGCGGGAGGCCAGCGGACGCAAACGTTGCGGCGCGATGTCCAGCATCCGCAGGTAACCGCGAATACCGAGCCCCAGTACTTCACGCAGGCTTTCCATTGGTTTGTCTTCAGGGAAACTGTCTTCACGTAATACCCAGCTGTCAGCACGGGCAAAGGTACATTGGATGAAATCGATATGCTGCTGAGTGGTTAAAGGCAGCAGTTGCAAACCCATGCTGGCGCCAAAAACACGGCTGATTTGCATCGGGAAGGTGTATTCCTGTTGCCCACGGTGCAACAGTAACGTGACGTTGTCACCAGCCTTAAACTGGCTGGCACTTTCGGTTTCCAGCCCGACGCCGTTGTCAGAGTAGTCCTGCACTGTACAGACATAAATGTGACCATCCGGTTTTAACAGCGATGCGGGCATTCTGGCTTCTACGCGGTGCGCCTGACGCACCTGTTTCGATTCAAACGCCACCGCAATCGCTCCGCCGAGAATAATCATGTTGTAAATCACCCACGCCATACTCACCAGTACGGTCAGGATTTCATCCGAACTATCATAAATAATACGGTAAATCCCGAAGAACAGACCGGCCAGATTGAGCAGCATCAGGATCTGATACGGGCGGCTGATTTTCCAGTCGACGTAGGCGTGTTTGTTCAGGCCACCTTTCGCCGTGACATTGAATTTACCCGCGTGCGGATTAAATAAAGCCACGGTAGTTGGCCTGGCGATATACCAGGCCAGCACGGTTTCGTAGATTTCGTTCCAGAAGGAGTGACGGTATTTCCCCTGCACGCGGGAGTTGGTCAGGCTGGCGTGGATCATGTGCGGCAGAACATACAGCGCAATGGCAATCGCCGGGGCATAAATGATGTAAGCGTGTAATAACAAAAACGCCAGCGGCGCGGTCAGGAAGATAAGCCGCGGGATCCCCGCCAGAAAGTGCAACATGGCGTTGGCGTAACATAACCGTTGCGCCAGTTTTAATCCTTTACCAAACAGCGGATTATCAAGGCGGAATATCTGCACCATTCCGCGCGCCCAGCGGACACGCTGGCTGACGTGAGCTGAAAGACTTTCTGTCGCCAGCCCCGCCGCCTGCGGAATACGGATATACGCTGAACTGTAGCCGTGGCGGTGCATACGCAGCGAAGTGTGAGCATCTTCGGTCACGGTTTCCACCGCAATACCGCCAATTTCATCGAGCACATCACGGCGTAACACCGCGCAGGACCCGCAGAAAAAGCTGGCATCCCACAGGTCGTTACCGTCCTGCACCAGACCGTAGAACAATTCGCCTTCGTTTGGCGTGCGCCGCATACGTCCCAGATTACGCTCGAACGGATCCGGTGAGAAAAAGTGGTGCGGGGTCTGCATCATGCTGAGTTTTTTATCTTTGAAGAACCAGCCGACGGTCAGTTGCAGGAAAGAACGGGTCGGCACATGGTCGCAGTCAAAAATCGCTACCAGCTCACTTTTCGCCTGTTTCAGCGCGTTATTGATGTTACCGGCTTTAGCATTCTCATGCGTTTCACGCGCAATATATTTGATACCAATTTCATGGGCAAAATCGGCGAATTCCTGACGGTTGCCGTCATCGAGCAGGTAAATGGTGAGTTTTTCACGAGGCCAGTCCAGCCCGAGCGCCGCGTACAACGTCGGTTTCACCACGCTGAGATCTTCATTATAGGTGGGGATCATCAGGTCAACCGTCGGCCAGGTCGAGATATCCTCAGGCATCGGCACCGGTTTACGGTTAAGCGGCCAGATAGTCTGGATATAACCCAGCACCAGCACGGTCCAGGAATAGGTTTCCGCCCCCAGCAATAATAAACCGCAAATCAGGCTCAGCGGATCTTCCCAGTTCAGCGTTGAGGTGTAGCGCCACCATAAATAGCGGCAGGAAATGGTCAGCGACAAAACGATCATCATCAGCGCCGGGAAACGCCCCGGAATACGGCGGATAATCATCGCAATGCTCCACAGCAGTACGACGAAAATAAACTGAGCGAGATAACCAAAAGGTTGAGAAATACAGAACATGGCCAGCGTAAACGCGACCAGCCCCGCCATCAGCATCAGAACGCGTCTGCCTATGCGATTCATTTTGCCGATACGACGCGTGATACGATTTTCCAGCGAATTTTGCTTAACCTGTTTTGGCAGAGATCCCAGCCAGTTGTGGACTTTTTCCCGCATCTTTTGCGGCCACTGGGTATAAACGATGCCCCCGCGGGCTTTCCCGGCCGGGATAATAATCAGCAACCACAAGCTTTGAACCAGGTATCGCAGCGGATCCGCCAGACGCGCACGGGAGGGTGAAATTTGCGGATACCAGCGGGTGCGCTGCGCCCCGACACGCTGCCAGGAGGGTGATTCAAACCGCAACACCAGCCAGCACACCGCGACACAAAAAATCATCATGCCGGAAGCAATACGCGAGGAGTTTGCCTGGCGGTACCGGCGGTAACGGTGCTGCAATTCCTGCATCACCGGAGGCACAAGAAACACGTTCAGCAGGCCGTTCATTTTGCAGGACTCCGCACCGCGTGAGGCTGGCGAAGATTAAGCAGGAACCAGTTCGCCAGCGTATTCATTTCACGGGCTATCTTGCTGTTATCTTTCCATTCTCCGACCGGTTGCTTCGCCGCCAGCGATTCCGCCATCGCTTCATCACGGTGTAAAATCACCGGGATCAGGGCTGGCAAAGTTTCTTGCCACAACAGCAGAATGTCTTGCTGTAACTGGCTGGAGGGAATGAACTGATTGAGCAGATAACGACCGTTCGCCGCCAGTGCGTGCTGGTGCAAACGAATGTGAGACTGGGTATCGGCGTGCAAAAGCACCACCGTGCTGTCGGCTAACGCCTGCGCAGGCAGAGGATCAGCCGCCGGTGAATCAATCAGGATCCAGTCATAAACACCGGTATTTTTGAGCTGCGTGATGGCTTTTGGCCAGTCGAAGTCAGCCTGACTGACATCTTCGCCAGTAACGTGGCCGTAAGGCAGAAAATCAAGATGGGAGTGGTAACGCATTGCTGTTTTTTGCCAGGCTTCTCCGGCTTTGTGCGCTGAGCACCAGCCACGCGTCTGAGCGAAAGGCATGCCAAAATGCAACCGCAGTATGTTTTCCGGTGAAAAGTCGATCACCAGAACTTTTTCATTCAGTTGCGCGAGCCCCCAGGCCAGCGCCGCAGTCACCGAGGTGGTGCCGGTACCGCCACGAAAACCTTGTAACGTGATGACAGCCATATTATTTTTTCTCCGCGCCGCGTTCACCGTATTGTGCCAACTCGGCCAATAATGGCCAGCGGGACATTAGTTGCGGAATTTTTTCTCGACGTGCAACATCAACGTAATTTAATTCTGACAAAGAAAAAAGGTGACTTAACGCAAAGAAGTCATCATCTTCGCTGGGTTCGGATCCTTCCAGGTTTAAAATATCGGCTTTCACCCTTTATCTCCCTGCTTCAATCCAAATGTTGATACTTTTTCGCTGACAAATTGCCCTGCACTCTTAGGTATTTTAGTATCAAACAATATTGTGAAGAATTATGATTATTTAATGTAGCAATGATAGAATTTATTATACTCACATTTACCAGTGTGTCCCAGCAGACTTTTAATCAAAACCGTCTTTTAATCAAAACTGAACAGAAGCAGATTAACTATATGGCACTCTCCTTTTCATTGGGCATGAAGCAATTCTGGAATGGTTTAGCCCAGATGCAGGCTCAGGGACTTTACTGGGTCAACACTGACAGCCAGGAAGCGGCATATCGTCTGAGCGGACAAGTCCTTGAAGCTCAGCGGGGAGAAGTCCCTGTTAGCTTGTTTTTCCCGCAGCACAATTTAATTTGCGCTGAAGATGAAAATAGACTAGCCGACGACAATATTCTTCTGACGCATTTGCGCAATCACCCGAAGCACACGTTTTATTACCAGCTTGCCGAGGGGAAAAACGCGTTTCTTGGGTTGCCCGCCGATATTAATCGTTTGCCTGGTTATGCTGCCTCCTTAATGATTTTATTACTTCCTGCAACACGTTGTCAGGAAGTAAATGATAAACAACTTTCCCGCTGGCTGAGTGAAATCCGGACAGGCGCAAATAGCAAAGGAGCCACGCTCCTTATTATCTGTTACGGCGCTGGCATTAATGCGGTTAAATCCCGTTTACATTTATATCATCGCAATATATACGGCCTTGCCGATTTAAAAACTGATGTGGAACCGAATCAGTGGGGCATTTCATGGTGGCATGACAGTCTGGGTGCCGAGGCAAATACGCTTTATCCCATCACCCCTCGCGAGAACGGTTGGGAAATCCAGAAAGACGCCCCTTCTCAGGTATCTGCCCAAACCGGTGATGACCAGTGGATGTTGCTGGCTGAGCGTTCAGTCCTTGAAGGTGCGCCTGCACTTTCCGAACGCTGGTTCCTGTTCGATGGTAATGAAGCGCTGACTGAAAGAGGCACGCACGCCCGTTCCGCCACGGTGATTTTTGCGCTGGGCGGGAATGACGAAGTGGAAGTGCTGGCGCGTCAGATCCATCTTTTACGTATTCAGCGCGGCAATGGTCTGAAAATTGTCGTACGTGAAATGAATTCTTCCCTGCGTTATGTCGATCAGCGTTTGCTGCAAGCTTGTGGTGCTAATCTGGTCGTGCCACACGCTGCGCGTCTTTCCAATTTCCTGACCTTGCTGGACGATCTGCAAAACCTGACGTTTACCCGCCATGTGCCACAGGATATCGACGTGTTGCTCGACAGCCGCCTGCCAACGCATCATAAGGGTTACCTGCCACTGCCGGTATTCTGCGAGGTGATGCGCGATATCTGGAATCATGCCGCGCTGGCGACAGAATCACGCGGGATTTTAATCTCGTTGCGCCCTGCCGCCGGGATCAGTCCGCAGCAGGCGATGTCACTCTGTTCGCTGCGCCGTGACGGCGATATTCTCACCGTGACCGAGCGTCATCTGTATCTGTTCCTGTCAAACTGTCAGGTCAGCGATGTCGAAAACGTGCTGGCATTCCTGTTTAATCTGCCGGTCAAAGAAGTCTTTACCAGTCAGACCTTCTGGAGTCACGAGCTGGATATTCAGACCGAAGTCCGCCGCCTGGCCGCCAAACCGCCGGTGGCAAATCCGGTGTCAGCCGCGCAGTCATTTGTGCCGCATAAAACTGAACCGCTGAAACGGGCACCGGTTCATCAGCCCGTTCCTGTGACGCTTGCCGTGAGCGATACCCCCGTTATTTACACGCAGGAGTAAGAGAAATGGACATTCAGGACATTATCGAAATTTTTATTCTGGCGGCGGTGATTTTTATCCCGCTGGGATATGCCCTGCGCAGCCGTTTGCCGCGCTGGATAAACCGTTTTGCGACGCGTTTTCTTTCGCCGCGTTATTTAACACCGATGACGATGAGCACCATCAATAAAAGCCGGAAACGATCCGCTACTTTGCCTGATAATTCAGCGGCTACAGGGAAATCCAAAACTTCATTATGAACGAATCGCACTCCTCTTCACCGCGTTTGCGGATCTGGCAATCCTGGCGTGGTCTCGGCGCCTGGAACTACTATTTCTTACTGAAATTCGTTCTGCTTTCACAGGGTTATCTGAATTTTGACGCACTGAGCAATCTGGTTTTTGCGGCGGTGCTGTTATTCCCGCTGCGCTCCCTGCGTCTGCATCGCTGGCGGCAATGGGTTGCCCTGCCATTCGGGCTGGCGCTGCTTTATCACGATACCTGGCTGCCGGGCTGGCATTCTATTGTGAATCAGGGGGCGGACGTTGCAGGTTTCAGCGTCAGCTACCTGCTGGAACTGGCCGACCGCTTTATTAACTGGCAGTGGATCGCCGTGGGTTTCGCCCTGCTGGTCGGCTATCTGTTTATTTCACAATGGCTGCGTCTGACCACGTTCACGGTGATTGCCCTGCTGTGGGTGAATTTCAGCGGCCTGATCACGCCACTGTTAACGCACTCGCCGGCACCAGTTGTGGCGCAAAACACGGCTGCCGCTCCGGCAGAAGTGACACCTTCCGGGACCGATAATACTGTCAGCGGGCCACCGACCAATGCCAATCTGAATGCTTATCTGGACAAGTTCTATCAAAACGAACGCCGCAAGGCGACGAAGTTTCCTGATGCCCTGCCTGCCGATGCTCAGCCTTTCGATCTGCTGGTCATTAACATCTGTTCACTGGCCTGGTCAGATCTGGACGCCGTAAATCTGTCGACTTCCCCGTTGTGGTCGCGCTTTGACTATGTGTTCAGCAATTTCAACTCAGCTACCGCTTACAGCGGTCCGGCGTCGATTCGTCTGCTGCGCGCCAGCTGCGGTCAGCCGTCGCACCACGATTTGTATCAGCCTGCCGGTCAGCAATGTTATCTGTTTGACGATCTGGCGCGTCTTGGATTCACCTCGCAGCTGGCGATGGATCACACCGGTGAGTTCGGTAATTACATCGGCAATCTGCGGGATGATGCTGACATGAAAGCCCCGCTGATGTCGCAGGCGGGTCTGGGTTATGAACTGACCTCTTTCGACGGGTCGCCGATTTTCAACGACGGTCAGCTGTTCTCCCGCTGGCTGGAAAATCAGGAAAAAGCCGGTACTGCGCGCACCGCAACCTTCTTCAACCTGATCCCATTGCATGACGGCAACCGTTACGTCGGCAGTAATAAAGGAGCGGACTACCATAACCGCGCCCAGACGCTGCTGAATCAGCTGAACACCTTTATGGATCAGCTGGATAAATCCGGTCGTAAAGTGATGCTGGTGGTGGTGCCTGAACATGGCGCAGCGCTGGTGGGCGACAAGATGCAGATTTCCGGCCTGCGTGATATCCCGAGTCCGGGCATTACTCACATACCGGTCGGTGTGAAGTTCTTTGGTATGCAGGCGCCGCATGCACCATCGCCAATGAAAATCGACGCAAAGAGCAGCTATCAGGCGATTTCTGAAATGGTCGCCCGTGCGGTGGACGGTAAAGTATTCACCACTCAGACGATGGACTGGAAAACCTTCGGTTCGAACCTGCCGCAAACTCCGCTGGTTTCTGAAAATGAAAACTCGGTGGTGATGGAATATCAGGGAAAAATTTATATCCGCCTGAACGGCGGGGGATGGGTGCCGTACCCGAGTTGATGCTATTTTGTGGGCTTGCCGCCCACACGGGCACCCAAACGGCCTAAGGTCAACACCGTGGGCGTCGGCCCACACCGACCAGAGACCCGGTAGCGCGGGTCTCTGGACTCCGCGTTTTTTTCACTTCGCGCTATCGCTGGACACTATGTTTCAGGTGCCGCAGAGACAGGCTGGAAATCTTGCCGCTGCGCGGTGCCTTCTCTCGGTCTTCGAGCCGCAGGTCTCGAAGCCGCTCCGTTCAGCAAGATTTCTGAATCGCCCGCAGCTTTTAAAAAATCAAAAATAAAACAAGCAAGGTTGTGAAGTAGAAGCCTGAGGCCGGTTCCAAAATACCGCCGGACGAGAGGTGGAAAACCGCGTGTCTTTTACGCGGGTTGTAACCCGAAGGGAGGGAACCGCGCAGCGGCGGGATTTTGCGGCTATCGCTGTGGCTTATGAAACATAGCCAGCGAGCAGAGCGCGCAGTGAAAGAGCCGGAGATTCTTAAGAGGCGCGGCGATAGGCGCCTCTTGAGGCCCGTTTGGGTGGCAACCCAAGGTTTTGCCTGTGTCCGGCATTGACACGGTCACTCCGCAAATAACTGGTCATAAACATGTTGTAAATGTCGGCTCATTCTTGCCTTCGCCCCTGCGCCATCTTTCGCCAGAATGGCATCCAGGATCCCCTGATGATCGGCATTCATTTCGCGGGCAAAATCGACTTCAGTGTAATGACTTTCCAGTCGCATAAAACGGCGTGAGCGGCGCTTATCCCACAGGTATCCCATCATATCGTGCAGCACTTCGTTGCCGGTCATTTCACTTATCATCATATGGAAACGGCGGTCGGCTTCAAGAAAAGCGTCGTTGTTGGCATTCAGCTTGTTTAACTCATCGGCAATTTCTTTCAGCTTCACTCGCTGCTCGTCGGTGCCGTTGATCGCTGCCAGTTCCGCCGTCATCGCTTCGTATACCTGACGCGCTTTCACCAGCGATTGCAGGCTGAATTCTTCTTCGCTGCTGACCGTCTGCGCCGCTGGCGTGGTCAGTGGCAGCGGGTCGCTGACGTACACGCCGTTACCGGTGCGGATTTCCACCCAGCCGGTGATTTCCAATGCAATCAACGCCTCGCGAATGGAAGAACGGCTGACGCCCAGCTGTTTGGAAAGGTCGCGTTCGGACGGGATCATCGCCCCCGGCGCAAACTGTCCGGTATTGATGCAGTTAATCAGTACGTTTGAAATCTGGCGATACAGCCGTTCCACCTTCAGGGTTGGTAATTCCATTATTGTCTCCGTGTTCTTGCTGAATGGCAGATCTGTTATCCAGGTCACATTAATCATCGGGTTGATACTGAATCATATGTCGGTCTGATGGCCTGACCAGCAGACCACCTGACCAGACCGCGCATTAAGATTGAACTTATCACCGGCCATGCGTCAACTACATTCAGAGAGTCAGTTAACAATTTAAGGAAAACACATGGAACAGACATGGCGTTGGTACGGCCCGAACGATCCGGTTTCGCTTGATGATGTGCGTCAGGCTGGCGCAACTGGCGTGGTCAGCGCCCTGCACCATATTCCTAACGGTGAAGTCTGGCCGGTAGAAGAGATCAAAAAACGTAAAGCAATCATCGAAGCCAAAGGTCTGGTGTGGTCCGTGGTGGAAAGTATTCCGGTGCATGAGGAAATCAAAACCCGCAGCGGAGATGTTGAGAAGCACATTGCTAACTATCAGCAATCCATCCGCAATCTGGCGGAATGCGGCATCGATACGGTTTGCTATAACTTCATGCCGGTTCTCGACTGGACGCGTACCGATCTGGGGTATCTGCTGCCGGACGGTTCCCGCGCCCTGCGCTTCGACCATATCGCTTTCGCAGCCTTTGAATTGCATTTGCTCAAACGCGAAGGCGCCACGACTTATTACAGTGCACAAGAACAGGAACAGGCAGCGGAATACTTTGCGACGATGACGCAGGCAGATAAAGACCAGCTGGTTTCGAACATCATTGCCGGTCTGCCGGGTGCAGAAGAAGGCTATACGCTGGATCAGTTCCGCGCCCGTCTGGCGACTTACGACGGAATCGATAAAGCCAAACTGCGCGAAAACATGGCGCACTTCCTGCGCAGTATTGTACCGGTAGCAGAGCAATGTGGATTAAGTCTGGCGGTTCATCCGGATGATCCTCCGCGCCCTATCCTCGGCCTGCCGCGTATTATCTCCACCATCGAAGACATGCAGTGGCTGAAAGAAACCGTCGACAGTATTCACAACGGTTTCTGCTTCTGTACCGGTTCTTACGGCGTGCGTGAAGATAACGACCTGGTGAAAATGATGACTGATTACGCCGACCGCGTGCACTTCATTCACCTGCGTGCCACACAGCGCGAAGAAGTGCCGGGCAGCTTCCATGAAGCCGACCATCTGGACGGTGATGTGGATATGGTCGCGGTCATTAAAGCGATTCTGACCGAAGAGCAAACCCGCCGCCGCGCGGGTAATCTGCGCGCCATCCCGATGCGTCCGGATCACGGCCATCAGATGCTGGATGATTTGCATAAGAAAACTAATCCGGGGTATTCGGCGATTGGACGCCTGCGCGGATTAGCGGAACTTCGCGGTGTGGAGCGGGCGTTGAAACAGAGCTTCTTTGCCGAGTAAACTCTCGGGATCAATTAACTTCCGACTGAGATAATTTCGGTTTCTTAATAACGGTTATCACCCGGCCTTATCGCGCTGAAACCGACCAAAGAGGGCTATGACGAGCCCTCTTTGGAATCTCCACGTCTCGAACTGCACGCTTCGCTCGCTGGCTATATTTCAGTTACGACAGTGACAGGCTGGAAAGCTTGCCGCTGCGCGGTGCCTTCACTCGGTCCTGGAGCCTCTGGTCTCCAGCCCGCTCCGTTCAGCAAGCTTTCTGAATCGCCAGCACGATCTAAAATTCAAAGACAGAATGTTGTGATCTTTTAGATAAGTATATTGGCGTGCTCAAAATTCAGCTGAACGGAGCGGCTTCGAGACCATAGGCTCGAAGACCGAGAGAAGGCAGTGCAAAGCACCTGAATTTACGCCACTCACCAATGTGCCGGAACATGTCCGTCATACAAGCGACAGCGCGCGGTGAAAAAAGCGCGGAGTCCAGAGGCCCGCGCGTTACCGGGTCTCTGGTCGGTGTGGGCCGACGCCCACGGTGTTGACCTTAAGGCCAGTTTGGGTGGCACCCCAAGGTGTTGAACTTAACCCCTCTGCAAACTCAAAAATGATATGCCACTGCGTTTTCCTGCTCTGGCCACGGATGTGATTTATACGGTTTAGCCGGATAGTTGATCTCCACGCTGCGGCGGCGGAAATCACTCGGGCTTACCCCTACCCGTTTGCGGAACACGCGCGAGAAATACAACTGATCGTCATAACCCACCACGCGGCCAATGGTCGCAATAGATTCCTGTGTGGTCTGCAACAGCAGTTTGGCGCGGATCACCCGCTGGTCTTCACGCCAGCGCAAAATATTAATCCCCACCTGTTCGCGGAACAGATGCGCCAGCCGCGATGGCGACAGACAGACGTGACGCGCCACTTCGTCGATACGCAGCTCTCCGGCCAGATTACCGGTGATGAACTGGCAGGCCTCGATCACGCGCGGATCCATAATCTTTTGCGGACTCTGCGGATCTTCTTCCATTGCGCGCAGCAACAGACGCTCCAGCAGGTTCATCCCCAGCTCTTCGCAGAAACGACGTCCGGACTTTTGCGTTTGCTCAATATTGGCAAACAGACGGTCGAATTCCAGCAACAGCGTGTTATTTGGCAGTGACAGACGCCCGACGTCGCGAGTTTTGGTGTGCCATTCCAGCCAGTCAGCCCAGTAAGCACGCGGGCGGAAATACACCCAGCGGTGATACCAGGAATCCGCATTGGCGGAACGGCTGTAAAGATGGCGGGCTTTCGGCGGGAACAACAGCAGATCGCCGGGATTACAGTAAAACGTGTCTTCGCCGTCGAAGACTTTGCCCTGCCCTTTTACCGTCAGGTTAAGGATAAAACCTTTCATGCCCCCCGGACGGTCGATGGCGAAATCCAGTGGCCCGTCAGCGAGGATCGGTGTCATACCGGCGACCAGATAGGCGTTGAAACTGTAACCCGGTAACAGCGGATTTTGCTGTTGATCCTGAATCATACGGTGATACATCGAACCTCCTGAAACTTCACGTGGCTATGGACTTTTCATCTATTCTAATCGGCGGTGAAAACGCTGCCAGTAAAGGTTACTAATTTGTGAACAAACACGCGTTTTTGCGGCATTTAACCGGTGTGAGCGTTAAATGCCGCAGGTAATATGCTGTGAAAACGTTATCACAAAACCCTGTTAAACGGTCTTTTTGGCTTTCTGTTTGTAGCGGTCAAAGATGACGGCGGCCAGCAGGATCAGACCACGTACCACATACTGCGAGAACGGGGAAATATTCAGCAGGTTCATGGCATTTTCTACGGTACCAAGGATAAGGATCCCCGAGACCACGTAAGAAATTTTACCGATCCCCCCTTTCAGGGAAACACCACCCAATACGCAGGCAGAGATGACGATAAGCTCAAAGCCCAGCGACGTCATCGGCTGTCCGCTGGTCATACGCGAAGCCAGAATGATCCCCGCTGCCGCCGACACCAGCCCGGACAACATGAAGATGATGATTTTGGTGCGCACCACCGGGACACCGGCCAGACGCGCCGCATCTTCATTACCGCCAATCGCCAGCGTATTGCGGCCAAAAGTGGTTTTATTGAGCAGCAGACCAAAGATAATCAGGCAGCCGACGGTCAGCCAGATAGGTGCTGGCAGCCCCAGCCAGTTGGCATAGCCGAGCGCGAAGAAGCGTTCGTCTTCGATGCCTACCGCTTTACCGTCCGAAATGATGTACGCCAGACCGCGCACAATCTGCATAGTGGCCAGTGTGGTGATCAGCGCATTGATCTTCAGGCGCGCGATAACAAAACCATTGAGCAAACCGGTCAGCATCCCGAGCACTAAACCGGCCGCGATGCCAATCCACAGGCTTTCGGTCATGTTGATGACCACCGCCGTGGTGACGCCCGCACAGGCTATGACCGAGGCGACAGACAGGTCGAAGTCACCGGATGCCAGACAAAACAGCATCCCGCACGCCACCATGCCGGACATCGAAATAGCCAGCCCCAGTCCTTTCATGTTGATGAAAGAACTGAAGTTCGGCACGAAAATAGTACAGGCGAGAAACAGCACGGCGAACACCACTAACATGCCGTAAGTGTCCCAGATACGCATCAGACCTTGTCCGCTGCGCGATGCCGCTGAAGGTTGGTCCGGTTTGGCTGAATTGGTTGTCATACTCGACATAATATTTTTGCTCCTCAGTCAGGCAGCGTCAGGGGCAGAATCAAGGTCTGGTGTCCGCAACATGGCGAGCCCCAGCGCTTTTTCTTCGGTGGCTTCGTCATGGGACAGTTCGCCGGAAATTGCGCCTTCGCGCATCACCACAATTCTGTCTGCCAGACCCAGCACTTCCGGTAAATCACTGGACGCAAACAGCACGGCAATGCCCTGTTTCGCCAGTGAATAAATCACGTTGTAGATTTCATGTTTGGCACCTACGTCAATTCCGCGCGTCGGTTCATCGAGCAAAATGACTTTCATGTCTTCCGATAACCAGCGACCCAAAATGGCCTTTTGCTGATTACCGCCGGAAAGGTTCATGATCAGTTGCTGATCGCCCGGCGTTTTGATATTCAGCGCCTCGATGTGCTTGCGGGCATTTTTCGCTTCCCAGTCGTTGTTGATCAGGCACCCCGCTATCACTGTTTTGCGGCGGGCGCTGATGTTGATGTTGTCACGCACCGAGTGAACCGGAATGATGCCGTCAGCTTTGCGGTCTTCCGGACACAGCATAATGCCCTGGCGGATCGCGTCCGCCGGTTTGCGGATATTCATCACTTTGCCGTCGAGCCGCAGTGTGCCGCCGGTAATGCGCGTGCCGCCGAATAATCCCTTCATCAGCTCACTGCGACCGGCCCCCACCAGCCCGAACAGACCGACAATTTCGCCCTGACGGACACTCAGACTGATCGGCGTTTTCACCCCCGGCGCTTTCACCTGATCCAGTTGTAAACGCACTTCGCCGTGCGGACGGGGCGCATAACCGTAAATATCATCCAGATTACGGCCGACCATCGCCTGCACCAGCTTGCTGTTATCCACCTGCGTCATGTCGTCAAAGGTGCGCACATAGCGGCCATCCTTGAAAACGGTGACGGCGTCACTTAATGCAAAAATCTCTTCCATACGGTGTGACACATACAAAATCACCCGACCTTCTGCGCGCAACTCACGGATAATCCGGAATAATTGTTCGATTTCACGGGCAGACAGCGAACTGGTCGGCTCATCAAACGCAATAATTTTGGCGTTACGCGCCAGCGCTTTGGCGATTTCCACCATCTGCCACTGGCCGATGGAGAGATATTTCAGCGGCATATCCGGATCGATATCCAGCCCGAGATGTTCGAGCTGAATTTTAGTTTCATAGCGCAGCAATTTGCGGTTCACAAAACCGTATTTGCTGGGCAACTGTCCGAGATAAATGTTTTCTGCCACCGTCATTTCCGGCACCAGATGCAATTCCTGATAAATGATCGCCACACCGGCGTCGAGCGCATCGGTGGTGTTGTTGAAAGCGACCTGCTGCCCTCGGATATGAATATTGCCCTGCGAAGGCTGATAGTTACCGCTGAGGATTTTCAGCAGCGTGGATTTACCCGCGCCATTTTCGCCCATCAGCGCATGGATCTGCCCGGCATAACAATTGAAGGAAATCCCGTCCAGCGCTTTCACGCCCGGAAAAGTTTTGCCAATGTCATGGAATTCCAGATACGGCGTGGCCGCATCAAACTCCGTCAGTGACGGCGTCAGCAAAGGCGTCTTGTTTGAAGATTGCTGAGTCATAGTGGCTACCTGGAAATTAAGTAAAGTTGAATGCACGCCACTGCACAGCAGAAAACAGTTCAACGTCTCCCTGTCGTCCACTCTGCAGCAGCGTTATCTAATGCTCTTTTAAATGATTCAGGAGATCACATAAGACCTTTCTTTTTGAGCTCTTCTTTGAAGTTGTCACGGGTGATCAGGACCACATCGGTGACTTCAGTGAATTTCGGTGGTTCAACGCCTTTGGTGACCCATTCGTTCAGCATCTGGATACTTTTATAACCGTGGATATCCGGGCTCGGTAACAGAGAACCGTAGAAGCCGGTTTGTGAGCTTTTTGACAGCTCATTCACCGCGTCCACACCGTTGATGCCGATGCCGATGACGTTCGCGGCTTTAAAGCCCTGACCTTCTGTTGCACGCACGCCACCCAGAACGGTGTTGTCGTTCATGCCGATGATCAGCCAGTTTTTAACTTCAGGATGCTGTACCAGCAGGGAGTTACCCGCGTCCAGTGCGCCGGGAATATCATTAGATTTCGTCGGCACTTTGTAGATTTGTTTTTCCGGGAAACCGGCCGCTTTCAGCGCATCCATAGAACCGCTGGTACGACGGCGTGCGGTGTCCAGCTCATCTGCAGTAATCGCCATCACGCCGGTATCTGCCGCTTTCCAGCCGCGTTTTTGCATTTCCTTATACAGTTCCTGCCCCTGACGTTCGCCAATTTTGGTCGCCGCCATCATCACTAATGGCACCTCTTCCATTGGTTTGCCTTTGGCATTCACAAACTGGTCATCCACCTGGATAACTTTCATGTCATAGCTGCGCGCTTTGGCCATAATCGCAGGCCCCAGACGCGGGTCCGGCGTACAGATAACAAAACCTTTCGCGCCGTTCGCCGCCAGGCTGTCGATGGCATTCAGCGTTTTTTCACCGTCCGGCACAGCAATTTTGATGACCTCAAAGTTCAGATCTTTACCGGCTTTATCTGCAAAGCGCCATTCGGTCTGGAACCACGGTTCTTCCGGCTGTTTAACCAGAAAACCCAGTTTCGGATTATCGGCTGCCATAGCTGAATGTGACATAACAGCCGCTAACCCAACTGCTGCCAGCGCCTTAGTGAATTTATGCATGATGTTCTCCGACTTTTATTGTTGTTTCTCGCGATCCCGGCCCGGAACTTGTTGGCTAGCCGCCATCGTGAAAACGTTATCAGTAGTGTAAAGAAACAAAGTGAGAGTGCGGCGAAGTCATATATATAGCGGATTTACGTCACACTCTCTTGTAAGACGGGTTAAGTTTTAGCGGTAATTTTGCAGCGGAATGTAGAGCGCTATCACACGGCGGGAAAACAGCAGGTTTGTACATAGATATAGCGATTTTAGCCAAATGCTAACATTTGACCAACCTCACAGAAACATCATTGGGAGCAGATTTGTGCATACTTCCAGCTAACGCCTCCTCACTCACTTTTTTGCATCCTCCTACTGTTAGAGCAATTCGATTCGCCGCCGTAATGACTACGGCAAACCTGAAGGAGTGAGAAAGAATGACGCAAGGTGCGATTGCTCTTGGTCTTGATTTTGGCAGCGATTCTGTCCGGGCACTGGCTGTGGATTGTCAGACCGGTGCGGAGATGGAAACGGACGTGGTTTATTATCCGCGCTGGAATGAAGGCCGCTACTGTGACGCGGCAATAAACCAGTTCCGTCACCATCCGCTCGACTATATCGAGGCGATGGAGCAGGCAATTAAAAATGTCGTGCAACGGTTGGGGACTGAACGGGCGGCACGCGTGGTGGGGATCGGTGTCGATTCCACCGGTTCTACGCCTGCCCCGGTAGATAATGAAGGCAATATTCTGGCGCTGAATCCGGAATTTGCCGAAAACCCGAACGCCATGTTCGTATTATGGAAAGATCACACGGCAATAGAAGAAGCCGAAGAAATTAACCGCCTGTGCCGCAGCGGCGATTTCCCCGATTATTCCCGCTATATCGGCGGCGTTTATTCCTCAGAATGGTTCTGGGCGAAAATTCTGCACGTTTCCCGCGCCGATGAGCGTGTGAAAAAAGCCGCTGCGTCCTGGGTCGAACTGTGCGACTGGGTGCCCGCCCTGCTTTCCGGTACCACGGCACCGGACAAAGTCATGCGCGGACGTTGCAGCGCCGGACACAAAATGCTCTGGCACCCTTCGTGGGGCGGTCTGCCTCCTAAAGATTTCTTTGCCGCACTCGATCCGCTGCTGGTCGAACATCTGCCGTATCCGCTGTTTACCGATACCGTCACCGCTGAACAGCCGGTCGGCACCCTGACGCCGGAATGGGCGCAGCGCCTTGGCCTGCCCGCTTCCGTCGTGCTATCGGGCGGTGCCTTCGACTGCCATATGGGCGCAGTTGGCGCGGGCGCACAGCCTTATACGCTGGTCAAAGTGATTGGCACTTCCACCTGCGACATTCTGATCGCCGATAAAGAACGCGTGAACGACCGCGCGATTGCTGGGATCTGCGGTCAGGTCGAAGGCAGCGTAGTGCCGGATATGATCGGGATGGAAGCCGGACAGTCGGCTTTCGGCGATATGTACGCGTGGTTCAGCCGTCTGCTGAGCTGGCCGCTGATTCAGGCCGCCAAAGCGCATCCTGAAATGAAAACTCAGCTGGAAAGTCTGCAAAAAAATCTGCTGACCGATCTGACTGCAGCCTGGGCCGCTAATCCGAAACTCGATCACCTGCCCCTGGTACTCGACTGGTTCAACGGCCGCCGGACACCGTTCGCCAATCAGCGTCTGAAAGGCGTTATCACTGATATCAATTTAGGCACGCAGGCCCCCGAACTGTTCGGTGGCTTTATCGCCGCCACCGCCTTTGGCGCACGCGCCATTATGGAGTGTTTCGAACAGCAGGATATTCCGGTGGAAAACGTCCTGACACTTGGCGGCATTGCGCGTAAATCGCCGGTCATTATGCAGGTTTGCGCTGATGCCATGAACCGTCCGCTGCAAATTGTCGCCTCCGATCAGTGCTGCGCGCTGGGTGCGGCGATTTTTGCCGCCGTCGCCGCCGGAGAATTCAGCGACGTGCCTGCCGCACAGGAAAAAATGGCCTGCAGCATCGAACGTACTTTGCTGCCGGATCCGCAGCGCGTCGAACTGTATCAGCGCCTGTACGAACGTTATCAGCAATGGTGTGCCACGACTGAACCGCTGTTTGCAGCGAAACTGGCGCATTAGTTTTTACCTTATAAATTGCTATCTCATAAATTGCTATTTCACATATCCGATATTCAGGAGTCACAAATGGACGCGTTTAAACATCTCGAAGTGTGGTTCGCTATTGGCAGTCAGCATCTGTACGGACCAGAAGCCCTACGTCAGGTAAAAGAGAACGCCGAAAAGGTGGTCAGTAGCCTGAACAGCGAAGCCGGTTTGCCGGTCAAACTGGTGCTTAAACCGCTGGTGACCACACCGGATGAGATCACAGCGCTGTGCCGCGACGCCAACTATGACAACGCCTGCGTGGGCATCATCACCTGGCTGCACACTTTTTCTCCGGCCAAAATGTGGATTGCGGGCTTAAGCATCCTGCATAAACCGCTGTTGCAGTTCCATACGCAATTCAACGCTGAAATTCCGTGGGATACCATGGATATGGACTTCATGAACCTGAACCAGACCGCTCACGGTGGCCGTGAATTTGGTTTCATCGGTGCCCGTATGCGTCAGCAACACACCGTGGTTGCCGGTCACTGGCAGGACGGTGAATCGCATCGTCGCATCGCTCAGTGGATGCGCGTAGCTGCCGCGAAAAACGAAAGTCAGCACCTGAAAGTGGCGCGTTTTGGCGACAACATGCGTGAAGTGGCAGTCACCGAAGGCGACAAAGTGGCGGCTCAGATCCAGTTCGGTTACAGCATCAGCGCCTACGGCATTGGCGATTTAGTCAGCGTCATCAACGAAGTCAGCAAGGGCGATATCGACACACTGGTGGAAGAATATGAAGCCACCTATCGCCTGACCGATGCGGTCAAACTCAACGGCGAACGTCGTGAGAATCTGCTGGATGCGGCGAAAATCGAACTGGGTATGACGCGTTTCCTCGAACAGGGTAAATTCGGCGCGTTCACGACCAACTTTGAAGATTTGCACGGCATGAAACAGCTGCCGGGGCTGGCAGTACAACGCCTGATGCAAAAAGGCTACGGCTTTGGCGGCGAAGGCGACTGGAAAACCGCCGCCTTGCTGCGCATCATGAAAGTGATGGCCAGCGGTCTGAAAGGTGGCACATCTTTCATGGAAGATTACACCTATCACTTCAAGCCGGGTAACGATCTGGTGGTCGGTTCGCACATGCTGGAAGTGTGCCCGTCGATTGCCAAAGAAGAAAAACCGCTGCTGGATGCGCAATATCTTGGCATAGGCGGCAAGGCAGATCCGGCGCGTCTGATCTTCTCCACTCCGGCAGGCCCGGCGGTTAACGCCAGCGTCATCGACATGGGCGATCGTTTCCGTCTGCTGGTCAATCTGGTCGATACCGTTGAACAGCCGCATCCGCTGCCAAAACTGCCGGTCGCCCGCGCTATCTGGAAAGCCCAGCCTTCTCTGGCGACAGCAGCAGAAGCCTGGATCCTCGGCGGCGGCGCGCACCACACCGTGTTCTCGCAGGCCCTGGATCTGGACGCAATGCGGTTATACGCAGAGCTGACCAATATTGAGCTGCTGGTGATTGATAACGATACAACGCTGCCAGACTTCAAGAATCAGATCCGCTGGAATGAGGTTTATTACAAATTGTGCAGTCGCTGATTTGCTTGCAGAAGGCCGCTGCAATGGCGGCTTACAATGCTAAAGCGAGTTAGCGTAAATTTCGGTTTTTCAATAACAGTTATCACTGTAGCTTTCGCGGCGAAACCGACCAAAGAGGGCTAAGACGAGCCCTCTTTGGAATCTCCACGTCTTAAACTCCCCGCTCCGCTCGCTGGCTACGTTTCAGAAACAACAGCGACAGGCTGGAAATTTTGCCGCTGCGCGGTACCTTCACTCGGTCCTGGAGCCTCTGGTCTCCAGGCCGCTCCGTTCAGCAAGTTTTCTGAACCGCCCGCACCATCTTAAATTCAAAGGCAAAATGTCTTTTATCTTTTAGAAAAGTTGATTGGCGTGCTCAAAAATGGCACCGAATGAATGGTTCGAGACCAAAGGCTCGACACCTGAAATTCGGAAATCGCGAAGCGATGACATTTTGCGCCACTCACTATTGCACAGGAACATGTCCGTCATACCCGCGGCAGCGCGCAGTGAAAAAAGCGCGGAGTCCAGTTTGGGTGGCAACCCAAGGTCTTATCGGTGTGGGCCGACGCCCACGGTCTTGACCTTGAGGCCAGTTTGGGTGGCAACCCAAGGTTTTTGTCATCCATCCGTCACATTCCCCCTTTACGCTCACCAGCACAATTAAGTCCCAAAGAGGATAGTACCAACCATGATCATTCCAGCTCATCACGGCGGGGATGCGCCTGCGCGCATGCCTTCTCCTCCCGCCATCGCCATACATCAGGTGTCCCATTTCTTTGGGAGCAACCAGGTACTCAATCACGTCAATTTATCCGTGCCGGAAGGTACGATCCTCGCCCTGCTCGGCCCTTCGGGCTGCGGGAAAAGCACGCTGCTGAAAATGCTGGCGGGGTTACTGCATCCGGCGTCAGGACAAATCAGTTTCGATGGTGAAATCGTCGCCAGCGGAAAACTCAGCCTGCCGCCGGAAAAACGTAATCTCGGGATGGCGTTTCAGGATTACGCTCTGTGGCCGCACATGACAGTGCGCCAGAACGTCGCGTTTCCCTTACAGATGCGCGGTATTCGTGGCGCGGTGCAACACGAAAAAGTGATGGCCGCACTGGAACGCGTCGGGCTGGCGGATTTTGTCTCTCGCCGCCCTTCTGAGCTTTCCGGCGGTCAGCAACAGCGTGTGGCACTGGCCCGCGCCATTGTCGCCGAGCCGCGCATTCTGCTGTTCGACGAACCGCTGTCCAATCTTGACCGCGACCTGCGTGAAAGTCTGTGCGAGGAGATGGCGACATTGTTGCGCCAGCTCCACACCACGGCGGTGTACGTCACCCACGATCAGCATGAAGCCCGCACCCTCGCTCACCGGATTGCACGCATGGACAAAGGCGCGATCGCCAGTATTGACCCGACTGACCCTTCCGTTGTTTCACCTTTTGTTGCTTAACCTTTGATGGAATGAAAATGATGAACCGCACACACAACACAAAGACAAAAACGTTTTCCCGTATCAAAACAGGCGTAATGACAGCAATGACTCTTTCTCTCGCAATGGCAGCAGGCAGCGCTCAGGCGCTGACGCTTTACACCGCCGGGCCGGGCTCACTGGCAAAAAAACTGGCGGCAGGCTATGAAAAACAAACCGGCGTAAAAGTCAATGTTTTCCAGGCCACCACCGGCAAAGTGATGGCACGTCTGGAAGCTGAACAGGCCAATCCGCGTGCCGACGTTTTAATCTCCGCTTCCTGGGATACCGCCACCGATCTCGAACAACGCGGCTGGTTACTGGAATATCAGAGCCCGAATTCCGGGCAGGTGCCGGCACAATTCAAAACGCCGTATTACGTCGCGCAGGGTATTTCCGCACTCGGTATCGTATGGAACACCAAAAGCGGCACCACCGAACCGAAAGACTGGGGCGATTTAGCCAAACCGGAATTCAAAGACAAAGTCACCACGCCGGATCCGTCGCTTTCCGGTGCCTCTTTAGATTTGCTGATCGGGTTACAAAATGCCCACGCGCAGCAGGCCTGGAAGCTGTTTGAGGATCTGAAAGCCAACGGCATGATTATCGCTGGACCTAACGCGCAGGCGCTGACGCCGGTTCTGCAGGGTGCGAAAGCCGCCGTCTTTGGTGCGGTGGACTACGTTTCTTATGCCAGCGTGCAGGATGGTGAATCGGTCAAAGTGATTTTCCCGAGCAGCGGTACAGTGATTGCCCCGCGCCCGATGATGATCCTCAAATCCAGCCAGCAGCAGAAAGAAGCCAAAGCGTTTATCGATTACGCGCTGTCACCTGAAGGCCAGAAACTGGTCGCCGATGCCTGGCTGATGCCCGCTCGTACGGATATCGACGCCAAACGTCCGCTGTTCAAATCACTAAAGTTACTCCCGGAGGCTTCACAGGCTTGCGTGTCACGCAAAGACGTCCTCGACCGCTTTGCGAAGCTTTTCGGCCAGCAATAATCCCTTCACGGGCTGTTGATAAAACAGCCCGCTTCTGAGATTTGATCAATGAATAGAAACGCTTTTTTACCGGGCGTGACGGGCATTGCGCTGCTGTTACTGGTCGCAGTGCCGGTGGCATTTGTCGTTTTGCAGGCGGTTTTTCCCCATCTCGATACCGGCAGTTATTCGGCACCGTTCAGCGCTTTTACCCGCGTTTTTGCCGAACCGGCACTGAGGGAGCTGATTACCACGACGCTGAAGGTCGGGCTCGGCGTGGCGTTATGCAGCGCGCTGATTGGCGTCCCGCTCGGGGCACTGCGCGGACTGTTCGCCCTGCCCGGCGCCGCGCTCTGGGATGTGGTATTCCTGATCCCGTTTTTATTACCGCCTTATATCGCCGCGCTGGCGTGGATGCTGGCGTTGCAGACCAACGGTTATGTCCAGCAGTTGCTGCCGGGGATGCATCTGAATGATTTTCTGTTTTCACTGCCGGGGATGGTGGTGGTGATGACGCTCAACGTATTTCCGGTGGTCTATTTCGCCGTATCCCGCAGCATGGCCGCCAGCGGCAGTCGTCTGGCGGACGTGGCGCGCATTCATGGCGCGGGGCCGTGGCGGGCCTTTATCCGCATCACGTTGCCGATGGCGTTACCGGCCATTGCTTCCAGCCTGCTGCTGGCGTTTACCCTGTCGATAGAAGAGTACGGCGTGCCCGGCGCGTTAGGTTCGCGCAGCGGCATTCTGATGCTGACTACCGGAATCGAGCAGCGTCTGGCCGACTGGCCGATTGATATGCCGGGTGCGGCGGTGCTTTCCCTGCTGCTGGTGGCTATCGCATTATGCGCCTACAGCGTTCAGCGCGCGGTGCTGGCCGGGAAAAATGTCGAAAGCATGACCGGTAAACCGGCGGATGTGACTCAAAAATCGCTGGCGGGCTGGACGCTGCCGGTGCTGGCGTTATTTATCCTCGTGGCGCTGATTGCCGTCGCGCTGCCGATTGTCTCGACGCTGGTCACGGCATTCTCCGGTACGCTTTCCGGCGGTCTGTCACTTTCCAATCTGACATTACGGCACTTTGATAATCTGTTTGCCTCGCACGGCGATGCGCTCAGTGCGCTGTCGACCAGTCTCAGTCTGGCGCTGGGTACGGCGCTTGTCGCCGGTGCAACGGGTTTTCTGGCCTCATGGCTGGTGGTGGCACAGAAGATTCGCGGTGCGGCGCTGATCGACGGACTGTCACTGTTTCCGGCGGCGCTGCCGGGCATCGTGGTGGGTGTCGGGCTGATTTTGGCCTGGAACCGCAGTTTCTGGCCGGTCACTCCGTACAACACCTGGGGGATCCTGCTGCTGTCATATTGCTGCCTGCTGCTGCCTTATCCGGTGCGCTATGTCAGCGCAGCGTTAAGGCAGATTGGCGCAAATCTCGATGCGGCGGCGCGGGTGCACGGCGCGACCGCTGCGCAGGCGCTGCGTATGATCCTGCTGCCGCTGGTATTTCCGAGCCTGCTGGCGTCAATGATGATGGTATTTGCGGTCGCTTCACGGGAACTGGTGACGTCGTTATTGCTGTCACCGGCTGGCGTGCAGACCGTGTCGGTCTATGTCTGGCGGCAGTTTGAACAGGGTTCGGTGGGCGACGGCATGGCGATGGCGTCGATTGCCGTACTGCTGAGCCTGACGCTGATGTTAATCGCATTCAGGCTACAGCAGCGCCAGACGTCTTAACTTTCGCGCTGTGCTTCGCGGTGCGGGCGGTCGCCGGAGGGGATCAGTAAACCGGCGGCGACCGCCAGAACTGAAATCGCCGCCGAGACTATAAAGACCCAATGCAGCGAGGCGGCAACGCTTTCTGTCAGCTGATTCAGCAGGCCGCTGTCCATCGCACTGCGCGTGGCTTTTTCCATCAGCTGTTGCACCGGATCGTTCACCTGCGGCAGCCGGTATTCCAGATTAAGATTCAGTGTGGCGCCCAGCACCGCCGTACCAATGGCCGAGCCGAGCATACGGGTGAACAGCGTCGAAGCAGTGGCAATTCCGCGTATCGCCGGTTCTGCGCTGTTCTGCACCGAAACGATAAAGGTGGTGTTACAAAGACCCATTCCTGCGCCGATAGAAAATGCTGCCAGTCGCGCCATCCACAAGCCAGAAGACGGTGAAAGCAGTAACAGCGCCAGACTTCCGGCCACCAGCAATAATGCGCCGGTCACGGCAGTGATGCGGTATGACGTCGCCTGCATCATGCGGCTGCTGAACATACTCGCCAGCGGCCAGCCCACTGACATCAGCGCCAGCGTGGTACCCGCCTGCAAGGGTGTGCCGCCCAGAACACCCTGCACATAAGTCGGCAGAAACGCGCTGATCCCCATCATGGTCGCGCCGATAATCAGGCCGCCAATATTCCCGGCAATGATCACTTTGCTGTCCCACAACGCCAGCGGGAATAACGGTTCCGGCGTTTTACGTTCCTGACGTACCAGCAACCCGCCGCAAAGAACGGCGAACGCCAGTAATGCCAGCGCCCAGTACCCCAGTGCTTCAGCCTGTAACAACGCCAGTAATAAAGCAGCGACTGACAGCGTGAGACAGGCGGTGCCGGCCAGATCCAGCTGATGCTGTTTACGCTGTCCGTCCGGTGGCAGGTATTTGATAAGGATCGCCATCGCCACCAGCCCGATGGGTACGTTCACCCAGAACACCACCGCCCACGGAAAATGAGAAACAATAAACGCTCCCATCAGCGGCCCGACGATCGCTGAAACGCCCCACACGCTGGACAGATAGCCCTGCGCTTTTGCCCTTTCCTGCGGACCATACACATTAGCAATCAGGGTGGTGGCAATCGGCGTGATGGCACCCGCACCCAGCCCCTGCAACGCGCGAAAACCAATCATCCAGCCCAGCGATGGCGCGAATCCGCACAGAACAGAACCGATCAGAAACAGCGTGGTGCCGATGAAAAACATTTTCCGGCAGCCATATAAATCGGCCAGCCGCCCGTAAATGGGCACGGTGATCGCCTGGGTCAGCAGATAGACGGCGAACACCCAGCCGAGCAGCGAAAAACCGCCGAGATCGCCAATGATGGTCGGCATCGCAGTCGCGACAATCGTCACTTCAACGGCGGCCATAAACATCGACAACATGCAGGCAGTCAGGATCAGCGGGCGGTGAGAAGCTTTTACAGCAGATGTTTTGATTTCGGAATGATTGACGGCCATGTTCTTTATTTTCTTAAAATAGTTTTTATGTACGCGAAATGTTTTGAGAAGCGCACTCAGGCAGATGGCTAATTATAGTCATAAAAAAGGCTCTGAGTTTTTGCACTCAGAGCCTCAGCATGAAGAAATTATGTGACAACGTCACCGTCAGGCTTTAGTCAGCGTCTTAAGATTGAAGCTGGAGAGATCGATAAACTTCGCCATATCGCGGCTTTCTGCACGCGGCAGATAAGGAATTTCACCCAGCAACGGCGCCGAAATATTGGTGCTGATCGCTTCGATAGTTTCCTGATAGTGAGCAAGGCAAGGATTAATGCGATTCGCCACCCACCCCAGCAACGGCAAACCATCTGCAATAATCGCCTGCGCCGTTAATAACGCATGGCTGACACAACCTTCCTGAATACCGACCACTAATACCACCGGCATATTTTGCTGGCGTACCCAGTCAGAATAAAAAAGATGCGGAGTGATCAACGTTCTCCACCCATCACATCCTTCAACAACCACCGAATCAGCCTCCTGGCGCATGAAATTAAGGCCGTTAGTCATTATTTCAAAAACATTTTCGGGGATCTGGCTGGCATAAATATCTTCATCCGCCAGCGCCAGCGGGGTTATTTTATTAAAAGGATAAGAAATAGAAGATGACTGCTGGAGAGTTACCGCATCTTTATTTCGAACCCCGTCGGCCAACTCCTGGCTGCCTGTTGCAATAGGTTTATAGCCTGAAACGCAGCGATCCTGCGCGGCTAAAGCCTGAAGCAAGGCACGTGTGACAATGGTTTTACCTACACGGGCATCCGTACCCGTGACGAAAAAATGCGTTAACATGGAATTCAGGCTCCGGGATCTCTCCGTCTTATTGAAAGATAGTCTCCGGTAAGAAAACACCGCCGGAGACAAAGTATCGACAGAAAGTCTAGGCGATGCGAGATGAGAGCGGATTGCGTTAGCGCAATGTTTTGTCGACTCGGTGAGCAGTAATTATCCAGGCTTTATATGTTTTTTATTTAAAAACAGTCGTTAAAGGCATATCCAAAATAATTGTGATTAGCGCCAGGCGGCAAGTGAGAAAATCCCGATGAGCTGACTAAAGTCAGTGATTCGGGCGAACGAATGCCGCCAACGCAGTGATAATTTCAAGTATGAAGGATATTAGCCTTGCAGTAATTTTATTATCAGTGAACCACTATATAAAGCGTCCTTCACTAATGCCGCACCGGGCATGGTTCCCTGATTATAGAATTGCGTGGATTCGAGTTTGATATTTTCGCTATATGCGGGCAGTGACTGCTGCTGAATACAGGACATTATCGCGGGATGGAGAATATCTTGCGATAAATTAAGCGGTGAGCCGATCAGCACTTTTTCCGGATTAAATAAATTCACCATGATGGCGAGAATTCGTCCCACGCTCTGCCCGACGCTGATAATCACATCACGCGCAAGCTGATCGCCACGGTTAGCGGCATCGCAGACGGCTTCAATGGTCAGTGAAACCCCATGCAGTAAACTCGCCGGAACCGGTACCGTCAGACGCTGACGCACCAGTTCGAGAATACTGTCAGTGCTGGCAACGGTTTCCAGACACCCGTGATTGCCGCAATAACAACGTTTGCCGTAAGGATCCACCTGCGTATGACCGATTTCCGCCACGCTGCTGCTGCCCGCGTGCAGAACGCGTCCGCTGGTGATCACTCCCACGCCGACGTTGTGGTCAATCACCACCTGAACGACGTTTTTACAGCCGCGGGAAGCGCCATACAGCGCTTCCGCCAGCGTCCAGGCACCGATATCGTGCTGCACATACACCGGCAGACCGGTGTGCGCGCAAAGCGTATCGCCCAGCGGCATATCAAACACGTCATGATAAAACGGCATACGGTGAACAATGCCACGGCGCGCATCAATCATTCCCGGCAGGGTAATAGCGATGGCGGTAAGGCGTTCGAGTTTGCGCTGATGGCGGATAAAGAACTGATCGATTTCAGAGATAATACGTTTGAGCAGCGGCTGCGGAGCCTGTTCCGGTAATGGCATCACTTCTTCCACCACCAGTTTACTGCTCAGATCACGCAAACCCAGGGTAATAGAGCCGAGACTGATACGGGCAGAAAGATAGTGCCAGGCCTGCGTATCCAGCGCTAAACCAATAGCCGGACGCCCGCGACTACCGGGATCCTGAAACTCGGTTTCCAGCACCAGATGAGCCTGTAATAACTCGCGGACAATCTTGGTGATACTGGCCGGAGCCAGCTGTGCTTTTTTCGAAAGCTCGATACGCGAAATGGGACCAAACTGATCTATCAGGCGGTACACAGCACCGACATTGGTTTGTTTAATCTGGTCGATATGTCCTGGTTGCCCGTCGGGGATCACTCAAGGAGCTCCTGTTATTTTCGCGCTTCAAAATAAAGATTAGGGGGTATGTTGGAGTTTTTGTCATATGTCGTCAACTATTTGATTCGTTATGTGATTTGGTGCACAAATTGTATGAAAACACCCTCGGAATTGACTGGAAATACAGCATCTTCGGCATCAGTAGTCCGTCAGTCATCGTGAAGCAACAATGCCATAAACGTGCGGGTCGCCGCCGTGAGTGGCCGCGTCGCGTGATTCACCAGCCATAACTGCGTGGTGCCATGCAGATTGCCAAAGCGCAGATAGCGGACACCTTCCACCTGAATACGCAGATACGACGCCGGTAAAATCGACACGCCCAGCCCGGCCGCCACCAGCCCGATAATGGTCAGCGGCTCTCCCACTTCCTGCGTGATATAGGGCGTGATCCCCTGCGCTTTCAGCTGCCCGAGAATATCGTCGTACAGCGACGTGCCGACATCTTTGGAGAAAAACACAAACGGCTGATCGGCCAGATGCTCAAACGTCAGTTCGCCGTCAGCCAGTGCGTTAAGCGGATGGTCTTTATGCACCACCGCAATCAGAGGTTCAGTCAGCACCAGATGATGTTCCAGTTCCGGCGGCAATTCGCCGTTACGCATAATCCCCAGATCAAGCCTGCCTTCCAGCAACGGGTCGATTTGCTGTTTGCTGTTGAGCTGTTCGATGCGGATATTCACGTCCGGATAGGTCAGGCGAAAATGATGCAATGTGCTGGAAACCCGGCTTAAAAACGGCGCCGAAGAGGTCAGCCCGAGCGTCAGATTACCGGATTCTCCCCGGTGAATTCGCGCCGCCTGCGCCGAAACATCATCCACCCGTTGTAAAATCTGCCGCGCTTCGGTCAAAAAAACCTGACCGGCCTGCGTCAGGCGTACGCTGCGGTTACTGCGGTAAAACAGCGCCGCACCGACATGCGCCTCCAGCGCCTGAATTTGCTGGCTCAGCGGCGGCTGGGAGATATGCAAACGCTCCGCCGCCCGGCCAAAATGCAGTTCATCCGCCACCGCAATGAAATAACGTAAATGACGCAACTCAATTTGGCTCACTACAATGCCCGCCTCATTCTGATTGATACTTTAAACATATCGTTTTCAATTGATTAATATATTAGACAATACAACGGGCACTGTTAAAATTTTCATACATTTTTAAATTTAGTTTTACAGCCCATCGAATTAAGGAATGACAGTGAAAACCTTCCGGCGGATTTCCGCTGCACCTGCTCAAGATTCTGTTAATGACGACGAATTAAATCCTGAATCGCCTGCCGCCCGCTCTGGTCTGAAAACTCCTTTTATCAAACGTGGTACGCCGCAATTTATCCGCGTGACGCTCGCTCTGTTTTCTGCGGGTCTGGCAACGTTTGCATTGTTATATTGCGTGCAGCCGATTTTGCCGGTGTTATCCCATGATTTCGGCGTTTCTCCGGCCACCAGCAGCCTGTCGTTGTCGTTATCAACCGGCCTGATGGCGATTGGCCTGTTGTTTACCGGACCAGTTTCGGACGCCGTCGGGCGCAAATCGGTGATGGTGGTGGCGTTACTTCTCGCCGCAGGCTGCACGCTGGTCTGTTCCTTTATGCAGAGCTGGGATGGCATTCTCATCATGCGCGCGCTGATCGGCCTTTCCCTCAGCGGCGTAGCAGCGGTGGCGATGACCTATCTGAGCGAGGAAATTCACCCGAGCGTGGTCGCCTTCTCGATGGGTTTATATATCAGCGGGAACTCCATCGGCGGCATGAGCGGACGCTTAGTCAGCGGTGTTCTGACCGATTTCTTCTCCTGGCGTATCGCCGTCGCCGTTGTCGGCCTCTTCGCCCTCGCCTCAGCGATTATGTTCTGGCGCATCCTGCCGCCCTCAAAACATTTTCGCGCCAGCTCACTCAAACCTCGCAAGCTGATGATTAACTTTAAACTGCACTGGCGTGACAGCGGTTTACCGTTACTTTTCGCGGAAGGTTTCCTGCTGATGGGCAGCTTCGTCACCATGTTCAACTACATCGGTTATCGTCTGCTGTCATCGCCTTACAACCTGAGTCAGGCGATTGTCGGGATACTTTCCATCGTTTACCTGATGGGGACTTACAGTTCGCCGAAAGCCGGCGCGCTGACCGGCGTCTATGGCCGTGGTCCGGTATTAATCGGCGCCACCGTGCTGATGCTGCTGGGGATTTTGATTACCGCCTTTTCACCGGTGTGGCTGATTTTCATCGGCATGATTTTAGTGACCGGCGGGTTCTTCGCCGCCCACTCCGTCGCCAGCGGCTGGATCGGCCGCCGTGCGCGCCGTGCGAAAGGCCAGGCCTCGTCTTTATATCTGTTCAGCTACTACGCGGGATCAAGCGTCGCCGGTACGCTGGGCGGCTTTTTCTGGCACGCCTACGGATGGTATGGGATCACCGGATTTATCAGTCTGATGCTGATTGCTGGAGTTGGCGTTGGGTTTAAGCTGATGAGATTAGCTGAGGCAAAAGCGGTTTAACGGGTTAGCGCCTCCCCCTGCGAAGGAAGAGGTTGGGAGGGGGGCTAAAGGCTAACACCTTGTCAAAGAACACTTCAATGCATTGATTAATCATTAATACCCCACCCCAACCCTCCCCTTCGCAGCGGAGGGAGCCGACCGAGATTCACTTATTTTCGTGCGAAAAATTTGCTGCTTTCATTCTCCCATTTTCCCCAGCCGTCTCTGGCTATCCGCCTCAAACAACTGCATCCGCGCGGTATCAATTTGTACCCATACACGGTCGCCGGGTGCGGCATTCGATCTCACCATGCTGTAAACACTCAGGCTTTCGCTGCCAAATTTACCGTGGATGAGTTCGCTCAGGCCGGTCGGTTCGATAAGCGTGATGTCCAGCGGCACCGCGCCGGGTGCGCTTTCTTCGCACAGTACGATGGCTTCCGGACGGACCCCGTAAATGACCTCTGCGCCGCTTTGCAGGGTCATAATCGCAGGATCAACCGGCAGCGTTAATTGCGCATTGATTCGTAACTGCGGCGCAGAATCACCCAGTTCCAGCGTACCGTTGATGAAATTCATCGAAGGCGAACCGATAAAGCTGGCGACGAATTTATTGGCCGGTGTGTCGTAAAGTTCCAGCGGCGTGCCGACCTGCTGGATAAGGCCGTGGTTGAGCACTACGATGCGGTCGGCGAGCGTCATGGCTTCGACCTGATCGTGTGTCACATATACGATGGTATTCTTCATCCGCTGATGCAGACTTTTGATTTCAATACGCATCTGCCCGCGCAGCTGAGCGTCGAGGTTGGAAAGCGGTTCGTCGAATAAAAATACCTGCGGTTCGCGCACGATCGCCCTGCCCATCGCCACGCGCTGGCGCTGTCCGCCGGAAAGCTCTTTCGGACGCCGATGCAGCAGCGCAGTCAGTCCGAGAATATCGGCGGCTTTATTCACGGCGGCCTCGATTTCAGCCTTCGGGCGTTTTTGCACTTCGAGACTGAATCCCATATTGCGCGCCACGGTCATGTGCGGATACAGCGCGTAACTCTGAAATACCATCGAGATATCGCGGTCTTTCGGTGCCACCTGATTCATCAGGCGCGTACCGATATGAATGTCCCCCGCCGTCGCCAGTTCAAGCCCGGCAATGGTGCGCAACAGGGTCGATTTGCCACAACCCGATGGCCCGACCAGCACCACAAATTCGCCGTCTTTGATGGTCAGGTTAATGTGGCGCAAAACTTCGACATTTTCGTAACGTTTTTGAAGATCGGAAATCGTAATCTGAGCCATAAAATTATCCTTTTACCGCACCGGCAGTCAGCCCCTGAACCAGGTAACGCTGAATGAACGCAAAGAACAGACAGGCAGGAATGAGCGCCAGCACGGCCGCTGCCATCATGTCGCCCCAGGAAACTGCGAATTTCGACACAAAGCTGAGCAATCCCACCGGGAAGGTCATCACTTCGTTTTTGTTGATGAGCATCAGCGAGAACAGCAGTTCGCTCCACGCGGCGGTGAACACGAACCCTAAAGTGGCTGCCATGCCCGGCAAGGTCAGAGGGATGATGACTTTACGCAGCGCCATAAAACGGCTGCACCCTTCCAGCATCGCGGACTCTTCCAGATCTTTAGGAATGCTGTCGAAAAACGACTGCATCAGAAACGTGGCAAACGGCACGTTGAACGCGGTGTAAATCAGCACCAGCCCCAGCAGGCTGTTGGTCAGCCCGAGCGGGGCCATCACTTTGTAAATCGGCGCGAGGATCATCACCAGCGGGAACATCTGCGTAAACAGCAGCAGCGCGGCCATCACCGTTTTGCCACGAAAACTGAAGCGGGAAAACGCAAAACCCGCACCGGCGGCGATGATGGTGGTCAGAAATGCCGTGCCGAAAGACACAATCAGGCTGTTGAAGAAATACAGCGGAAACTGGCTTTCGGTAAACACGCGCTGAAAATGGACAAACGTCATCTCGCCCGGCCACATCCGCACGCCTTCGCTGTAGAGCAGTTTGTCCGGTGTGATCGAGATTTTGATCAGCCAGTAAATCGGGAACAGCGCGAACAGCAGATAAAACAAAATCCCCAGCCGGTGTCCGCTTTTACGCAGTAATGCGTTTAATAACAGTGCATTCATTGCAGGCTCCTTATTTCAGCAACTGCTGGCGGATGCGCAGTAACACCAGCGCGTAAAAGGTCATCAGCACCAGCAGGAAAACCGCCATCGCCGAGGCATAACCAAAGTCGAGTTTGCGGTACGCCGTGGTGAAGATGAAACTCGAGAGGATCGAGGTGGAATTCGCCGGGCCACCATCGGTCATGACCACAATCAGATCGGCGAAATTAGCGATCCAGATGGTGCGTAGCATCACCGTAATCGCAATCATCGGTGCCAGAAACGGCAGCGTGACTTTGCGAAACTGCTGCCAGCCGGTCGCACCGTCCATCGACGCCGCTTCATATAAATCCTTCGGAATCGACTGCAATGCCGCCAGCAAAGTAATGGCGAAAAACGGAATGCCGAACCAGACATTCGCCACCACCGGGCCGTACAGCGCCAGTTGCGGGTCAGAGAGAATATTGTACGGCTCGGCAATGATATGCAGATCGGTCAGCCAGTAAGGCAAAATGCCAATGACCGGATTGAGCAACCAGGCCCAGGTCAGGCCGGAAAGAAATGCCGGAACCGCCCACGGCAGAAATACCAGCGCCTGCACCCAGCGGCGTCCGGGAAATTCACGGTTAAGCAACAGCGCTAATCCCAGCCCGAGTACGAACTGCAATACCAGCGAGGTCAGCGTCCAGTTGAATGTGTGGCGCAGCGCGGCATAAAAATGCCGGTCATCAAACATGGTGCGGAAATTATCCAGCCCCACCCAGCCGGTATCGAAAGGATTAAGCAACTGGATGTTCTGAAAAGCATACGAAATGCCGATCGCCATCGGGACAAAGATAAACAGTCCAATCAGCACCAGCGTCGGGCTGAGATAAACCCAGGGTTCCAGCAGCGCACGCAAACGGGGGAAGCGCGGCGCGCCAGCGGTGTCTGGCTCTGAAACATCCAACATCATGACGCGTCTCCATTGAGAGAAATGTGGAACTCCGGCAGAAGATTCATGCCGGAGTCAGCCGGTTTACTTCTGCGCAGCCAGCCAGGCTTTCTGTTCTTTCGTCAGGTATTTCGCCCAGTCTTTCACCATGCTTTCGGTGTCGTTCTGGCCGAGCAGCGTTTCCTGAGAACTGTCTTTCACAATCACTGAGTTGAAATAGCCCCAGCCTTTGAGGTGCGTCGGCATGGTCAGCGGGATGTAATTCGGGCTGTTCAGCTCAGCAAACCAGCCGGCAAACTGCGGCGCGTGGTAATACACATCCTGCTCAGCGCCTTTATAAATCGGTAAGGTGCCGACAAATTTCGACCACGTCAGGTTGTTTTCTTTGTTACTCAGGAAGGAAATCAGATCCCAGCTTTGATCCTGATTTTTGCTCTGTTTGAACATCGACCAGCCGGTGTAGCCGATGGTCGGATAGGCTTTGCCGTTCGGCCCGAGCGGCATAGGCGCAACCGAGAAATCATCCGGATTCATGCTGTTTTTAATGGCGATCAGCGCGTCAGGATCCTGATCAAGCATTGCGCATTTGCCGGAGTAGAAACCGGAGACGATTTCGTTAAAGCCCCAGTTCACGCTGTCTTTTGGCGCGTAACCTTTCTGGTACATATCCACCAGGAATTGCGCGCCTTTGACAGCACCCGGATCCGTCAGCGTGCTGTTGCCCTCTTTGTCGAAGAAGTCCGGCGAGCCATTCATCGCCGCCATAAACATCATCCAGGCGTTAGTGCCGCCGACGCCACCGCGCATGCAGTAGCCGCTGATACCGTTACCCAGCGCACTGATTTTCTTAGCATCCGCCATAAACTCATCCATGGTTTTCGGTGCGTCAGTCAGACCGGCCTGCTTAAACAGCTTTTTGTTCCAGAACATCGCCCGCAGATAGAAACCGTAAGGGATCATCGTGGCGGTTCCGCCGGAAGAGCGCGCCATGGTGAGCGTTTTGTCGGTCAGATCCAGCGTGCCTGCCCAGCCTTTCAGGCGCGGTTCAAGATCGGCCAGCATGCCGTTGCTGGCGTACAGCCCCTGCCAGGTGTCCGGCATTTCCACCACATCAGGATATTGTCCGCTCTGGATCATGGTGCCGAGCTTTTCAAACGCCTGCCCCCACGGCAGCGACACCACTTCTATCTCAACATCAGGGTGCTGCGTTTTGTAGGCGGTTAACATTTTTTGCAGCATTTCGGTACGCGCCGGGCTGGTGATCACTTCCACCAGCGTCAGTTTGGTGGCGGCAGAACTCATGCCGGAAAACAGACCGGCACTGAGCACCAGCAGGTTAAGCAAATGACGTTTCGGGTGTCGCATAATCTTGATTCTCCAGGGTGAAAAAAGGCGGAACACAGGAAAAGCGTGCAGAAATGGCTTCAGGAACAGGCGCTTTCGATGGCGTTTTTCAGGTCACGCCATAAATCTTCGGCATCTTCCAGCCCGACAGAAATGCGGATAACGCGCGGTGAGACACCGAAATCAATCGCCGAATTAAATTCACCGGCCTGATTGAGCACAGAAATGGCGGGCATCACCAGACTTTCAAAACCGCCCCAGCTGACGCCCATGCGAAATAAATTCAATGCGTTACAAAACCTCGGAATGTCGATGCCGTCGCTGAGCTCAAAAGAAAACAAACCGCTGTAGCCGGTCAGCGTGGAGGTCGGCAGCGGATCCAGCCCCGGATGATTCACCTGCGTAATGCGCGAATAACCCTGTAAGCGACGTGCCAGTTCCAGCGCACTTTCGTGATGCTGACGCATACGCAGCGGCAAGGTGCGCAGACCACGCAGCAGCAGCCAGGCTTCATTCGCTGAAAGTTTGCCGCCTAAAAACGGGCTGATATAACGGCTGATGGCGCTGATCCGTTCCTGACTCGAAATCACCAGACCCGCCACCACATCGCTGTGCCCGCTGATGTATTTGGATGCAGAATGAATGACCAGATCGATACCCGCCGCCAGCGGTTTCTGGAAGACCGGCGATGCCCAGCTGTTGTCGATCATTGTCACGACGCCGTATTTTTTCGCCAGCTCCGCGATGGCACGCAGATCCTGCTCGCCCATCACCCAGCTGTTCGGGCTTTCGAGATACAACAGTTTCGCGCCCTGAATTGCCTCTTCCAGCGTGGGCAGAGAACCGCCATCAACGAAGTGAGATTCAATCTGAAAACGGGTACAGAACCCGCGCAGGAAGCGGTAAGTGTCGGGATAAACGTGATTCACGCATACGACTTTGTCGCCGGGACCGGCCACGCTGAGAATGGCGTTGCTGATCGCCGCCATCCCGCTGCCGAAGGCCAGACAGGCTTCGCCGCCTTCCAGCTGCGCCACCTTTTTCTGCAACTCGACGACGGTCGGGTTATCCACCCGGGAATAAAGTGCGTGATCGCTGTCGCCGCGAAAACGGGCGATCATGCTGTCATAATCGGTGAAACTGAATAATGAGGACTGGTAAATCGGCGGTGAAATCGCCCCGCGATCGTGGCGGGCATCGTGTACCAGACGGGTGTTTTCACTTAACTCAACAGGCTGGCTCTTATCATCTTGCTGCATTGATCACTTCCTTCATGTCACGTTCAGTTATGTTCAGAATGTCGTTGCTCAGCCTGCGCGCGGTCTCCGGTTCACGACGCGCAATGGCTTCAAATAAGGTGCGGTGCAGCGGAAAAGAGTCACTGAACAGCGCCTGCTCAGGCGGTGATTCGAAAAAGGCGTGCAGCAGATCGTAGATACCGCCAACCATCTGCAACAGCAGCGGATTGTGCGCCGCGCTGTAAATCGCCGCGTGAAACTGCCAGTCTTCCGCACCGGCAGAACCGACGCTCAGATGCACTTTTTCCATCACATCGAGTTTTTGTTCGATAAACAGCAAATCGCTTTCTGTGGCGCGCACCGCCGCCAGCGCCGAGGCTTCGCATTCGATGATGCGGCGCACTTCCAGCGCGTGCAGCATGGTGGCGGAGTCATTTTTAAAGCGCAGGGACAGAAAGCTGTCATTGGCGGCTATCTCAGACTGCAAAAACGTCCCGCTGCCTTTTTTGCGCACAATAATCCCCAGCGCCTCCCAGCGTTTCAGCGCCTCGCGCACGGTATTGCGGCTCACCGCCAGCCCTTCGGCCAGCACGCGCTCTGGCGGTAATTTTTCGCCGATGCGGGTGCCGGACTGCGCCACATAACGGGTCAGCGCATCCAGCACCAGGGTGTCGCTCTGTTGTGGCGCGATCGGATGCAGTAAATTCATTTCGCCGCTCATGGGCTTCTCCGGACAGGGCTTGTGCAGTACCGGCCAGAATTGGCCCAACAACTCAACCTGTGGACCACTTTGCAATTTGTCTGCCAGTTTTAAAAACAACCGTTAACCGGATGATTTACAGACACATTGAGTGAATGACGCCCAAAACGGACAGCAAAGGTCAGATCGCAGTGGTGCAAAAGGACGGGGGTTTGTTATTGCGCTGTGCAGGAAATGTTCTGTGATGTAGCACAGGATGGATTGACGCACACTGACGCAAATGATAATTGTTATCATGTAAATTCATCCGGTCAGGCAGGTTGGCATGACACCGAACACTGAGTCCTGTGCAGCAGCGTCCTGCTGCATCGTCGGCGGCGGTCCCGCAGGATTAATGCTGGGGTATCTTCTGGCGCGTAAGGGAATTGACGTTACCGTGCTGGAAAAGCATCGTGACTTTTTGCGCGATTTTCGCGGCGATACCATTCATCCATCGACGCTGGACATCATCTGGCAGCTGGGTTTTCTTGAGGAGTTCCTCGCCCTGCCACATCAGCGTGCGGAAAAGCTCTACGGCGAAATCAACGGCGAAGAAACCACGCTGGCGGACTTCACCCATCTGCCGACGCAGTGCAAATTCATCGCATTTAGGCCGCAGTGGGATTTCCTTAACTTTATCGCCAGCAAGGCCGCGCAGTTGCCAAACTTCCGGCTGATCCACAACGCGCAGGTGCTGTCGTTACTGGAAGATAAATGTCAGGTCTCCGGTGTTCTGGCCGAAGTGAACGGCGAAACGCGGCGTTTCGATGCCAGTCTGGTGGTGGGCTGCGACGGACGTAACTCCATAGTTCGCGAACAGGCAGGGATGGAAATCCGTCGTTACGGCGCACCGCGTGACGTGTTGTGGCTGAAAATCCATAAACGGCCGGACGATCCGCAGTGGTCGATGGGGCATCGCGGCCCGAAGAAAAACTTCATCATGATCGACCGCGGTGATTACTGGCAGTGCGGGTATTCGATCCCCAAAGACAGTCTGGATACGCTCAAAGCACAGGGCATCCCGCCCTTCCTTGACCTGCTGACCGAAGTGTCGCCGTTTGAACGTCCGCGCTTAGCGGAGGATATTCTCAGCTGGGACGACGTGCGTCTGCTGGTGATCCGTATTGACCGCCTGAAACAATGGGCGAAACCGGGGCTGCTGTGCATCGGCGACGCAGCCCATGCGATGTCGCCAATTGGCGGCGTCGGCGTGAATCTGGCGATTCAGGACGCTGTCGCGACAGCGAATATTATCGCCGAGCCGCTGAAAACCGGGCGCCTGACGCTCCGGCATTTAAAACGCATCCAGCGCCGCCGGACGTTCCCGACCTGGGCGACGCAGGCCTTGCAGATAATGATCAGCAAGGCGGGACAGAAGAAACACACCCGACCGCCATCCCGTATGGAGCTGTGGCTGCGGGGCAGGAAATTTATCCCTTTTTTGTTTGGACGCCTGATCGGAGTCGGGTTTTACCGGGAGATCCCGAAGCTTTGATTTTGGGTTTGCTACCCAAACTGGCCCAAAGATCAAGGTCGTGGGCATCGGCCCACACCGACCAGAGACCCGGTAACGCGCGGGCCTCTGGACTCCACGCTTTTTTAACTGCGCGCTACCGCTCACTTGCTATGTTTCAGGTAGCACGGCGACAGGCTGAAAGCTTGCCGCTTTGCGGTTCCTTCACTCGGTCTTCGAGCCACAGGTCTCGAAGCCGCTCCGTTCAGCAAGCTTTCTGAAACGCCCGCAGGATTTTAAATTCAAAAATGGAATGGATTAATCTTTTAGATAAGTATATTGGCGTGATCAAAAATGGCACCGAATGAATGGTTCGAGACCTATGGCTCGAAACCTGAAATAGTCGGTGTGGGCCGACGCCCACGACCTTGAAGTTATTTTAAACGGCCCTGGTGATGTCCGTCAAACATCACATATTTTAATATTCCCCGCCTTTTCATCACCCATAATTGATAAGCGTCATTACGCCCGGTGAGCTATTTCGGCATAGTGCCCGCCTTTCACTTGGATCCAAATTTCATCTCGGGGAATATAAATATGCTGGAATTACTCATCGGACTGGTGGTCGCCGTGTTTGTCGGGCGGTATATCATCAAAGGTTACTCACCCACCGGCGTTCTCATGGTGGGCGGGCTGTTGCTGCTGATCATCAGCGCCATTATGGGTCACAGTATCCTGCCGGAAGGCACCAAAAGTACCGGCTGGAATGCGACGGATATCGTTGAATACGTCAAAATTCTGCTGATGAGCCGCGGCGGCGATCTCGGCATGATGATTATGATGCTGTGCGGATTTGCAGCGTATATGACGCATATTGGTGCCAACGACGTGGTGGTCAAACTGGCGTCCCGCCCGTTGCAGATGATTAACTCCCCTTATATTCTGATGGTCGCGGCCTATATTCTGGCCTGTCTGATGTCACTGGCGGTGTCTTCGGCGACCGGTCTGGGCGTGTTGCTGATGGCGACGCTGTTCCCGATTATGGTCAACGTCGGCATCAGCCGTGGCGCGGCGGCGGCGATTTGTGCGTCTCCGGCGGCGATTATTCTTTCCCCGACGTCCGGCGATGTGGTGCTGGCGGCGCAGGCAGCAAACATGCCGCTGGTGGATTTTGCCTTTAAAGTCACCCTGCCGATTTCCATTGCTGCCATTGTGGCGATGGCAGTCGCGCACTTCTTCTGGCAACGCTATCTGGATAAACGCGATACCACGACGCAGGTGGATGCCATCGATTCCAATGCGGACGATGTGGTGGAAACCAATGCGCCCGCTTTCTACGCCATTTTGCCTTTCACGCCGATTATCGGTGTGCTGATTTTTGACGGTAAATGGGGCCCGAATCTGCATATCATCACCATTCTGGTGATTTGTATGCTGCTGACCGCCATCATTGAAACGCTGCGTAACCGTAACGGCAAAGCCGTCTTCGCCGGTCTGGACGTGGCTTATCGCGGCATGGCAGATGCCTTCGCCAACGTGGTGATGCTGCTGGTCGCGGCTGGCGTATTCGCGCAGGGGCTCAGCACTGTCGGATTTATCAGCAGCCTGATCGGACTGGCGCAAAACTTCGGTTCCGGCAGCATTGTGATGATGCTGGTTCTGGTGGTGATCACCGTGCTGGCCGCCATGACCACCGGCTCCGGTAATGCGTCATTCTATGCGTTCGTCGAACTGATTCCGAAGCTGGCCGCCAAAATGGGCATCAACCCTGAATATCTGGTTATCCCGATGTTGCAGGCGTCCAATCTGGGACGCACCATTTCACCGGTTTCCGGCGTCGTCGTGGCCGTGGCCGGTATGGCAAAAATATCCCCTTTCGAAGTGGTAAAACGGACCTCCGTTCCCGTGCTGGTCGGCCTGATTGTGGTGGTTGTCGCCACTGAAATTCTGGTGCCGGTGCACTGACCCTCCCCGATTTTACAACCTGAATCATTCAGGTTGTATCAAGGCGGCAACTGAGCAAGTCCCCGGGAGCATACAAAAGTATGTGACCGGGGCGCGTGAAGGCAGCCAACGCAGAGACGGCGTGAAGGATAAAGGTATTGATCACATAAATACGATAACGAGAATGCCTCTCACAGGTTAAGCTACTGCGCCTTGAAGGTCGGGGAACTCTCCCTGTGCTGATTTGATGGCGAAACCAGCGTGAGAAAAGCTTTTATGTCGAATAATCCGGGCTATAAACGTATTGGCGGGTGGTTACTGGCCCCGATGGCGTATCTGATTGTGACGCTGCTGAGCGTCGTATTAATGCTGTTCCTGTTTTCAATGGCATTATTTGTGCCGGAATCTCGTGAATACTTATTCACCAACTCGCAGGCTTTTACCCTGCAATGGTATTTCTCCGTGGTGACCACGCTGGCGATGGGGGCATTTACCGTCGCGGTACTGTGGCAATTCTGTAAGCGCGCAAGAGCCTTACCGAAAATGTATATTATCTGGTTATTGTGTACGGTGCTCCTGGCGGTAAAAGCCTTTGCATTCTCGCCAGTTACAGATGACCTGGCCGTGCGTAACTTATTGTTACCTTTATTGGCCGCCGCTGTCTTTGTGCCTTATTTCAAGCGCTCATTGCGGGTAAAAGAAACCTTCACGGAATAACCCTGAAGTTTTTAATGTTTATTATGTCCGGGCAATTGTCATGACCTCTTATTTATTACTTTTTGTCGGCACTGTGCTGGTAAATAACTTCGTACTGGTTAAGTTTCTTGGCCTGTGCCCGTTTATGGGCGTTTCCAAGAAACTGGAATCAGCGATCGGCATGGGGCTGGCGACCACGTTCGTGATCACCTTGTCGAATATCTGCTCGTGGATTGTGAACACTTTCATACTGATGCCGCTGGGTCTGGTGTATCTGCGCACCATGGCTTTTATTCTGGTGATCGCCGTTGTCGTGCAGTTCACCGAAATGGTGGTGCGCAAAACCAGCCCGTCGCTCTATCGCCTGCTGGGTATCTTTCTGCCGCTGATCACCACTAACTGCGCCGTGCTGGGCGTGGCACTGCTGAACATCAACCAGCAGTTCAACTTTATGCAGTCCGCTCTGTACGGATTTGCCGCCTCGCTCGGTTTCTCGCTGGTGATGGTGCTGTTCGCCGCCATTCGTGAACGTCTGGTGGTGGCTGATGTCCCTGCGCCGTTCAAAGGTTCTTCGATTGCGCTGGTCACGGCTGGCCTGATGTCATTAGCCTTTATGGGCTTCACAGGTCTGGTGAAATTCTAATGTTTGAATTATGGGTAGCGATTGGCGCACTGACCGCTCTGGCGCTGGTTTTTGGCCTGCTGCTGGGCTACGCATCGCGCCGTTTTGCCGTCGAAGGCAACCCGGTTGTCGATCAGATTGACGATATCCTGCCGCAAAGTCAGTGCGCGCAGTGCGGCTATCCCGGCTGTAAACCCTACGCCGAAGCGGTCGCTAATGGCGACAACATCAATAAATGCGTGCCGGGCGGCGAAGCGGTAATGCTCAAGCTTGCCACCCTCTTGAATGTAGAGCCGCAACCGATGGGCGAAGATGCCGCTGCCGCTGTGCCGGTGCGCAAAGTCGCCTACATCGACGAGAGTAACTGCATCGGCTGTACCAAGTGCATTCAGGCCTGCCCGGTCGATGCCATCGTCGGCGCCACCCGCGCCGTGCATACCGTGATCACCGATTTATGTACCGGCTGTGACCTTTGCGTCGCGCCGTGTCCGACCGACTGCATTGAAATGCTGCCGGTAAAAACCACCACCGCAAACTGGAAGTGGGATTTGCAGTCCATTCCGGTTCAGGTCATCCATGCGGAGTAACATGTTTAATCTGTTTGCCGCGCTCAAAAAAGACAAAATCTGGGACTTCGACGGGGGGATTCATCCGCCTGAAATGAAGACTCAGTCGAGCCACGTTCCGCTGCGCAACGTGCCGCTGCCTGAGCGCTTTATCATCCCTCTTCAGCAACATCTTGGCCCTGAGGGCGAGCTGTGTGTAAAAGCTGGCGACCGTATTTTGAAAGGTCAGCCACTGACCACAGGCCGTGGCCGTACGGTGCCGGTACATGCGCCGACGTCGGGCGTCATCACTGCCATTGAACCGCACATCACCGCGCACCCTTCCGGCCTGAAAGAACTGTGTGTATTGATTGAAGCCGACGGTCTTGATACCTGGTGCGAGCGTGAATTCATTACCGATTATCGCGCGCTTTCTGCCGATGAACTGAATCAGCAAATCAGCCAGGCCGGTATCGCCGGGCTGGGCGGTGCAGGTTTCCCGACCGCCAGCAAACTGGCAGGCGGCCTGACGTCCACGCGCACGCTTATCCTTAACGCCGCCGAATGCGAGCCTTACATCACCGCTGATGACCGGCTGATGCAGGAACATGCCGCCGAAATCCTCGAGGGCACGCGCATTCTGTGCCATATGCTGCATCCCGAACGCGTACTGATCGGCATCGAAGATAATAAGCCCGAGGCCGTTGCGGCTTTTAAAGCGGCGATCAAAGCCGAACAGGCTGATGGTGTGCGCATCGAGCTGCGGGTGATCCCGACCAAATACCCTTCCGGCGGCGCGAAACAGCTGACCAAAATTCTGACCGGTCTCGAAGTGCCGAAAGGTCATCACTCCTCTTCTATCGGCGTGCTGATGCAAAACGTCGGCACCGTGTTTGCCATTAAACGCGCAATTATCGACGGCGAACCGCTGATTGAGCGCGTAGTCACGCTGACCGGCGAAGCGATGGCAAAACCCGGCAACGTCTGGGCGCGTCTGGGTACCCCGATTGAACATCTGATGCGTGAAGGTGAATTGCAGCCGCAGGGCGACAAAAAGATGGTGATTATGGGCGGCCCGCTGATGGGCTTTACCCTGCCGTCGCTCAATGTGCCTGTGGTCAAAATTTCCAACTGCCTGCTGGCCCCGTCTCAATCCGAACTCGGTCAGCCCGAGCAGGAAGAAGCCTGTATCCGTTGCAGCCTGTGCGCAGAATCCTGCCCGGCGGGTCTGCTGCCACAGCAACTTTACTGGTTCAGCAAAGGCGAAGAACACGAGAAAGCGCGTAAGCATAATCTGTTCGACTGTATCGAATGTGGTGCCTGTGCCTACGTCTGCCCGAGCAACATTCCGCTGGTGCAGTATTACCGGCAGGAAAAGGCCGAAATCCGCGCCATCGACAGCGAAACCGCCCGCGCTACCGAAGCCAAAGCCCGCTTCGAAGCCAAACAGGCGCGCATGGAACGCGAGAAGTTAGCGCGTGAAGAGAAACATCAGAAAGCGGCCGTGAAGCTGGACGAAACGCCGGTGGAAGCAGCGCCGGTCGCTGAAGCGGTGTCAGAACCTGCCGAAGCCGATCCGCGTAAAGCCGCGCTGGCCGCGGCTATTGCCCGTGCTAAAGCGAAAAAAGCCGCAGCTGAACAGGAAATTCCGGTGGCTTCCGAGCCGGTGCCTGAAACACCGCCATCGGCGGAGGATGACCGCAAAGCTGCCGTGGCGGCGGCTATCGCCCGCGTGAAAGCCAAGAAAGCCGGAAATACCGGCGTCGTCGTTGAAGCAAAAGAAAGCGAACTGGCCGTGGCCCCGCAGGCTCCGGCGGAAGATGACCGTAAGGCCGCCGTTGCCGCCGCCATCGCCCGTGTGAAAGCTAAAAAAGCCGCCGTACAATCGGTAAATGCCGAAGCAAACGTGACAACGTCACCAGCAGAACTCACGGCTGACGACAAACGTAAAGCGGCAGTGGCAGCGGCTATCGCCCGTGCCAAAGCGAAGAAAGCCGCCGCACTGAGTGAAGCGCAGGACGCTGAACCGCAAGAAAAAGAAACATCACAACAAGAAAGTGATCCACGCAAAGCCGCTGTGGCTGCTGCGATCGCCCGAGTTAAGGCCCGTAAAGCCGCTCAGACAATGTCGAACGAGGAATAGATGGCCTTCAGGATCGCAAGTTCACCTTTTACGCATAACCGCCAGAATACCAGCACCATCATGATGATGGTGATCCTGGCGTGTATTCCCGGCCTGGCAGCTCAGGTCTGGTTTTTTGGTTACGGCACGCTGGTTCAACTGACGCTGGCTATCGTGATTGCCCTGCTGGCAGAAGGCGCGGTTTTACAGCTGCGCAAACTGCCGGTGAAAAAACGTCTGGGCGATAACAGCGCCCTGCTGACCGCGGTTTTACTCGGCGTCAGCCTGCCACCGCTCGGCCCGTGGTGGATGGTAGTGCTCGGCACGATTTTCGCCATCATCATCGCCAAACAGCTCTACGGCGGTCTGGGTCAGAATCCGTTTAACCCGGCGATGGTCGGTTATGTGGTGCTGCTGATTTCGTTCCCGGTGCAGATGACCACCTGGCTGCCGCCGGATGCCCTGCAACATCATCACGTCGGATTCACCGACACGCTGCTGACCATTTTTACCGGCCACAACAGTCAGAGCCTGACGGCGTATCAGTTGAACATGAATGTGGATGGCGTGACGCAGGCGACTCCGCTGGATGCGTTTAAAACCGGTCTGCGTTCCGGGCATACCGCTGATCAAATTCTGGGCACACCGCTGTTTGGCGGCACGCTGGCCGGTCTGGGCTGGCAGTGGATTAACCTCGGGTTCCTGGCCGGTGGCCTGTTCCTGATGTGGCGCAAAATCATCAGCTGGCACATCCCGGTGGCGATGTTAGGTATGCTGGTCTTCTGCTCAGGTATTGCATGGGGTCTGTCGCCGGAAAGTTATTCCTCGCCGCTGGTCGGGCTGTTCTCCGGCGCGACGATGCTTGGCGCGTTCTTTATCGCAACCGATCCGGTGACCGCTTCCACCACGCCGAAAGGCCGCCTGATTTTTGGTGCGCTCATTGGTTTACTGGTGTGGCTTATCCGCAGTTACGGCGGTTATCCGGACGGTATCGCCTTCGCGGTTTTACTGGCCAACATTACCGTGCCACTGATTGATCACTACACGCAACCACGTGTTTACGGGCATCGCTGAGGAAGAATTATGTTAGCTACAATGCGACGCCACGGCCTGATCCTGGCTTTCTTTGGCGCACTGATGACCGGCATGACGGCGCTGGTCAATCTGATGACCAAACCGACGATTGCCCATCAGGCACTGTTACAGCAAAAATCGCTGTTTGATCAGGTGATCCCGGCCAGTGTCTACGATAACGACCTGCAGAATGAATGTTACAACGTCACTGATACGTCACTGGGAACCGCCACGCCGCACCGGATGTATCTGGCTCGTAAGAACGGGCAACCGGTGGCGGCTGTGGTCGAAACCACCGCACCTGACGGCTATTCCGGTGCGATTCAGTTATTGGTTGCCGCTGATTTTCATGGCAAAGTTTACGGTTCCCGCGTGCTGGAACAGCATGAAACGCCGGGGCTGGGTGACAAAATTGAAGTACGTATTTCCGACTGGATCAAGCATTTCGCCAATCAGACCGTTAATGGCGCAAGCGATGAGCGCTGGGCGGTGAAGAAAGATGGCGGTATGTTTGATCAGTTTACCGGCGCGACCATTACTCCGCGCGCCGTTGTACGCTCGGTAAAACGCACAACATTATTTATCGGGACGGTACCGTCTCAGCTTTCCCACCTCACCCCTTGTGGAGCCCGTGATGAGTGAAGCCAGAAAGATAATCGTTCAGGGTCTGTGGACCAATAACTCCTCGCTGGTGCAGCTGCTCGGGCTTTGTCCGCTGCTGGCCGTGACGTCCACCGCCACCAACGCCCTCGGTTTAGGACTGGCCACCACGCTGGTGCTGACCTGTACCAACGCCATGATTTCCGCGTTCCGTAAGTGGATCCCGGATGAAATCCGCATCCCGATTTACGTGCTGATTATCGCCTCCGTCGTGAGTACCGTGCAGATGCTGATTAACGCCTATGCGTTCGGTCTGTATCAGGCGCTGGGGATTTTTATCCCGCTGATTGTGACCAACTGTATTGTGGTCGGACGCGCCGAAGCCTGCGCCGCCAGCAGCCCTGTCCATCTGGCTGCGCTCGACGGTGCGATGACCGGTCTGGGTGCCACCTGCGCGATGTTCGTGCTCGGTTCGATGCGTGAAATTCTGGGCAGCGGCGTGCTGTTCAATGGCGCGGATTTACTGCTCGGCAGCTGGGCGAAAGTACTGCGCGTGGAAGTGATTCATCTGGATAACCCGTTCCTGCTGGCGATGCTGCCACCGGGCGCCTTTATCGGCCTCGGACTGCTGCTGGCGGGGAAATACATGATTGATCAGCGCATGAAAGCGCGTAAAGCGGTGCAGCAGGTTGCCGCGAAAGAAAGTCTGCCAAAGGGAAGTGTGCATGAATAAGGAAAAACGCGTCGAGATCCTCAGCCGTTTGCGGGACAACAACCCGCATCCGACCACGGAACTGGTGTACACCACACCGTTCGAGCTGCTGATTTCGGTTCTGCTTTCCGCGCAGGCCACGGATGTCAGCGTGAACAAGGCGACGGCAAAGTTGTATCCGGTCGCCAACACCCCTGGATCCGTTCTGGCGCTGGGCGTGGACGGCGTGAAGGAATACATCAAGACCATCGGCCTGTTCAATTCTAAAGCCGAAAACGTGATTAAAACCTGCCGTATCCTGCTGGAAAAGCACAACGGCGAAGTACCGGAAGATCGCGCTGCCCTGGAAGCCCTGCCGGGCGTCGGCCGTAAAACCGCGAACGTAGTCCTTAACACCGCCTTCGGCTGGCCGACCATTGCCGTCGATACGCACATTTTCCGCGTGTGTAACCGGACAAAGTTTGCGCCGGGGAAAACGGTGGAAGACGTCGAAGAAAAATTACTGAAAGTGGTGCCGGCAGAGTTCAAACTCGATTGCCACCACTGGCTGATTTTGCACGGTCGCTATACCTGCATTGCACGCAAACCGCGATGCGGGAGCTGTCTGATTGAGGACCTGTGCGAGAGCAAAGAGAAGGTCTATGCGGAGTGAAAGGGCTTCCCTTGCGATCCCTTTAAATGTCGTCAAATAGAATTGAGCAAATTATATTTCAGCAACCCCAGCGACAGGCTGGAAATCTTGCCGCTGCGCGGTGCCTTCATTTCACGATTGCAGCCTCAGGTCTGCAACCTCTCATTCAGCAAGCTTTCTGAAACGCCCGCGGCTTTTTTAAAAATTTAAGATAGTGAGGTTGTGAAGTATAAGTCTGAGGCCGGTTCCAAAATCACGCCGGAGGAGAGGTGGAAAACCGCGCGTTAGTTTGCGCGGGTTGTAACCCGAACGAAGGGAACCGCGCAGCGGCGGGATTTTGCGGCTGTCGCCACGGCACCTGAAACATAGCCAGCGAGCAGAGCGCGCAATGAAAGAGCCGGAGATTCTTAAGAGGCGCGGCGATAGGCGCCTCTTAAGGCCAGTTTGGGTGGCAACCCAAGGTTTTGTCGGTGTGGGCCGACGCCCACGACCTTGAACTTGAACTTGAACTTGAATTTGAAAGCCGCCATTGCAGCGGCCTCTGCAATTAAATAAACGATTTCGCCTGCTTCAGTACCACATCACACGCTTTGGCTTTCACTTTGTCTTTCACCTGCGTCAGCCCGCTGCCGAGGTTGTTCAGATCCACGCTCTGATCTTTACCGGTTTTCAGTAAACCGCCCAGCCCTTGCTGATAATCCTGACTTTCTGCGCCGGACGCGCTCTGGATCCCCAGTTTGTCCAGAAGCTGGTCCTTCACGTTGTCGGTGCTGGCTTTAGAAAGCACATTATTCTTCACGCAATATTGCAAAACACCCGCCGCGTTTGACGCGCTGGTCGAGGTCAGTGCGCTGTCGCCGCCGCTGAGCAGGGAAGTCAGCGAAGAAGTGGTGCCGGCAGAACCGGTTTTGCTGCTGGTGCCATTCAGTCCGTCGTTGGCAGCCTGCTGCAGTTGTCCCAGAAGATTATTCGAGGCCTGTGCGCCTGCTGAAAGCAAAATACCCGCAGAGGCCATCGCCAGAACAACCGCTTTCAAAGTTTTCATGTCTTACTCCATCCTTTTCAAATAAGTATCGCGGCAAATTTTGGGCTTAAACATTCACCGTATCAATAGGAATACCGGAGGGAAATTGCCTGAACATGTTTATTTAGCGGCTTTAAGCGTTTGCTGCTGCGCCAGCCAGACACCGGCGGCGGTGAAGAAGTGCTGAGCCAGTGGCGTAGCCCTTCCCCCTTCGGCGACCACCAGTGCGGCGTGGCGGCTCATGGGTGTGATATCCAGCGGACAACGTTTCAGTGCAGGATGCATTTCATCAATAAGATGCCCGCGCGGCACCAGCGCACAGCCGATGCCGACAAATACGCCCTGCATCAGCTGAAAAATTGACGTGCTTTCCAGCGTCGGATGCAATTCCAGCCCGGACTGACGGAAAAAATTATCCAGATAACGACGGAAATAGCGGCTCGGTTCAGAAAGACATAACGGCAATGTCACCGCCTGTTCAGCGGTCATTAGTTCAATGCCCTGCAAGTGCGGGAAATGGTCCGGGTGATACACCACGTCAACGCCGCCGTCATCGAGCGGCACTAGCTGAAATCGCAGCTCATTCAGCGTCGAGAACTCAAAGAAACCGATACCCACATCCACCGAATGACTGCTCAGCGCTTCAATCAGCTGATCGGCACTGACTTCTGAAACCCGGTAATCCAGTCCAGGATGCGCTTCGCTGACCGCTTTAATCAGCTGCGCCAGCGACACGCTGCATTGCGGCATAACACCGATACGCAATGTACCGCTCAATCCCTGTTTCAGCGATTCAACCTCGAGTTTCAACCCTTCATAGACGGCGACGATTTCCCGCGCCCAGCTCAGTACCCGCAGGCCTTCGGCGGTAAAACCTTCAAAGTTATTACCGCGGTTAATCAGATTAAGGTCGAGTTCTTTTTCGAGATTCTTGAGGCGCATCGACAGCGTCGGCTGACTGACAAAGCTGGCTTGCGCCGCCCTGCCAAAATGCCGTTCACGCTCGAGATTACAAAGGTAGATGAGTTGTTTGATATCCAATTTAGTGTCTGATTAGCCGGTGGTTTTGCCTGATGGAGTGTTTCCCATTATAAGCCAAAGTCATGGGTATGACGCAGCGGATTAAAACCGGCTAAGGCATCCTGACGCTGTTTACGGGCACGACGTGCCAGCGCATAAGCCGGATCGCCGTTGAAACCGTGGAATCCGCCCGGATAGATGCTGAACTCCACCGGTACACCGGCGCGGATTAACCGGCGGGCATACTCAATATTCTCGTCGAGGAATAAATCAATTGAACCGACACCTATCCAGGCCGGAGGTAATCCGCCCAAATCTTGCGCGCGGGCAGCGGCGGCGTAGCAGGAAATGTCCGGTAAACCCGCTTCATGACCGAGATACGCGTGCCAGCCGAAAAGATTGTCCTGACGCGTCCAGGAGAATTCGCCGGTCACAGGATTAGGGTTGGGATCTGTCACCGTGCGGTCGTCGAGCATCGGATACATCAGATTCTGAAACGCCAGTTTCGGACCGCCACGGTCGCGGGTCAGTAATGCCAGCGAGGCCGCCAGTCCGGCTCCGGCACTGTCGCCCATCACACCGATATGCGCCGGGTCGATACCCAGTTCATCGGCCTGTTCAGTCATCCACACCAGCGCGGCATAGCAGTCTTCCAGCGGGCCGGGGAAAGGCGTTTGTGGCGCGAGGCGATAATCCACCGAAACAATCACGCAATCTTGTTGTGCCGCTGTCGGGCGCGTCAAGGGCGTCGACTGTTCCGGACTGCCGAGCACGTAACCGCCGCCGTGAATATGCAAAATACCCATCCGACCTTTTCGCTCATGCTGCGGCGAAATCACCACCACACGCACCGCAGGCGCCTCTTCGCCCCCCCAGATGTTGTGCTGAGTGAGGGTCACGGGCAGGCCGTCGTCCTGTAAAAGACTTTCCAGCGCCGCCGCCTGACGCTGCCCGCGCATGGCATGCAGGACAGAGACTTCAAGAACGCGATCCGGCATCTGTTCCAGTAACGGGCGCAGTTCAGGGTCAACCAGGTGGGCAGTTTTCATCAGGGGATCCTTATCAGAAATGATTTACCCTGTTATTTATAACGCCCTGCGCCGGTTTTAAAAAGCCTGAATAGTTATGGCTTATACCTGTTTACGTTCAGTATTTCATGTTGACCAGAAAACAAAAAAGGGGCAGAAGCCCCTTGTTTCATTCACTGCAATTTCGCGATTACTTTCTGACTTGTTTGGTCGCAAAACCTTTGTTCAGTTTACGTAAGTAAACCAGCCAGGTGATCAACGCACAAACCACGTAGAACACCAGGAAGACTTTCATCGCGCCCGCCGGTGAACCGGTCATCGCCAGTGAAGTCCCGAAGGCTTTAGGGATAAAGAACCCGCCGATAGCACCAATGGAAGAGATAAAACCGAGCGCCGCAGCGGTATCGGTCACGGCTTCACGCAAGGCTTCGTCGTCGCTTGCGCCACGTGCTTTCGCCTGATCGGTGGTCAGTTTACGGAAGATAACCGCAATCATCTGGTAGGTAGAACCACTGCCCAGACCGGCCGTCAGGAACAGCACCATGAAGACCCCGAAGAACGCTGGGAAGTTACCGCCCACGCCGCCAACCGGCAGGGTAAGGAACAGCAGGCCGGCGAAAATAGCCATCACGATATAGTTCACCAGCGTCACGCGGACACCGCCAAGGCGGTCAGACAACATGCCACCCGCAGAACGCGCCAGCGCACCAAAGAACGGGCCGAAGAAGGCGAATTGCAGAATATTGACGTCCGGGAACTGGGTTTTGGTCAGCATCGCAAAACCGGCAGAGAAACCGATAAAGGAGCCGAAAGTCGCCAGATACAGCACGCTCATGATCCACAAGTGGCCGCGTTTAAGTACCGGCAATTGCTGACGGATTGACGCTTTAGAAGACGCCAGATCATTCATTCCGAACCAGGCTGCAATGGTACCAATCAGCAGGAAAGGCACCCAGATCCACGCGGCGTTTTGCAGCCACATGTCTGAGCCATTAGCCAGCGTTTGTTTATCACTGAACGCCGCGAAAACGCCGAGAGAAATCACCAGCGGAGCGACGAGTTGCATCACGCTCACACCCAGATTGCCCAGACCCCCATTGAGACCCAGCGCGCCGCCCTGCTTCGCTTTCGGGAAGAAGAAGCTGATATTGGCCATGCTCGACGCGAAGTTTGCGCCACCGAAACCACACAGCAGCGCGATGATCAGGAAGACGTTGTAAGAGGTGCTGGTATCCTGCACCGCAAAGCCCAGCCATGCACATGGCAGGATCAGGAAAACGGTGCTGATTGCTGTCCAGCGGCGACCGCCGAACAACGGGATCATAAAGGAGTACGGCACGCGCAGCAGTGCGCCGGAAACTGACGGGATGGCGGTCAGCATAAACAGCTGGTCGGTAGTGAAGTTAAAACCGACTTTGTTCAGATTGACCGAAACCAGGCTGAACAGCATCCAGACACAGAAACCCAGCAGCAAACAGGGAACAGAAATCCACAAATTTCGGCTGGCAACTTTATGACCGGTTTTTTCCCAAAATGCCGGATCTTCCGGACGCCAGTCCTGTAACAGGCGTGACGGTTTTTCCGCCGGTGAAGCTGATGTATGTGACATGTGTACCTCGGGTGGCAACGCATTGTTGTTGTAATGATTAAGTTATGTCGCACACACTAGGTAGAGCCCCGCCTCCCGATGTTGATGCAAATCAACGCAACAGCAGGTGGATCACGGCGTAAAAATGACCACAAATCCTTTATGAGTATTCGGCGGGTTTCCAATAAACTGCTATTATTCATAAAGTTGATATAGAGATCCCTGCCTCATTTTTGCCGACCCGTTCAGGATGGAAATAAAGGAGTAATCATAAAGAGGTATAGGGAAACTCCCCCTGATCATAAAAAATGCCCACTCCGTACAAGGCTGTGGTTATCCACACCTTTTCAATGTCCCGATAAATTCCAGGAAATTTCTCCATGCTTAAACGTGTTCTGCCTTCACTTTCGCTGGTCAGCCAGACAACATTACTGATGTTGCTGCTTGGCCTGCTGGGTATTGGCGGGATGAGTATGGCCGCATGGATGGCGGGGAGCATCGAAGGCAATGCTCACGCGATCAATAAAGCCGGTTCGCTGCGCATGCAAAGCTACCGGTTGTTGTCCGAAGTGCCGCTCGAAGGTAAAGATAAAAGCCTCGCTTATATTCGCCAGATTGAAGCCGACCAGAACAGTGCAGATTTGCTTGTGGCGGTTGAGCGGGAAAACCTGCAGCCGCAATTCCTGGCGTTGCGTAATTACTGGCAGACGACGCTGCGGGATCAGATTCTGAACGCGAAGCGTCCGCAGGATGTATCTGCCAATATCGCGGTATTCGTCGGTCAGCTCGATACGCTGGTCACCGAACTGGAACATAAAACTGAATACCATTTACAACAGATTTCGCTAATCCAGCGCGGTCTGGTCACCGTGACCCTTTTGCTTCTGGCGCTGACGATCTGGTTCCTGCGCCGTCACCTGCTGGCTCCGTGGAGAAGTTTACTTTCTCAGGCCAGTGCCATCACCGCCGGTGATTTCAGCCATCGTTATCAGCGCAACCGGGTCGCCAACGGTGATGCCCATAACGAAATGGATATTCTCGGCGATTCCCTTAACAGCATGTCTCTGGCGCTGGCGGAGATGGTCGATAATCTGGCGCAACGCGTGGCGGAGAAAACCGCCGATTTGCAGCAGAAAAATCAGATGCTGGATTATCTGTATCGCGTAAGCCGTCAGCTTCACACCAGCGAGCCGCTCGAAGCGCGCATGGAGCCGGTGCTGAAAGAATTGCAATCACTGACGCCGCTGAACGGTGTGCAATTACGTCAGTACGAAAATAACAGCGCCGAAGTGTTTAATGCCGGCGTGTTTCATGAGCTGAGTAACACTTCGTCACGCCCGCCGCTCAGTCCGCAAGAAGGCGGGCATACCGATGATAACAGCGAGTCACTGAGCTGGAGTCTGCGCGATGAGCGTGAAAATTACGGCGTATTACTGGCGCAACTGCCGCCGGGTGAAAATCTGAATGACGCCCAGCAACAACTGGTGAGCACCCTGCTTGAGCAACTGACCAGTACGCTGATGCTGGCGCGTCAGGCCGAACATCAGCAACAGCTGATGCTGATGGAAGAACGTTCGGCGATTGCGCGTGAGCTGCATGACTCACTGGCCCAGTCGCTTTCATGCCTGAAAATTCAGGTCGCCTGTCTGCAAATGCACGCCGGTGATTTCAGCGAAGAAGATCAGAATCTGCTGCAACAGATGCGTGACGAACTGAGCACCGCTTACCGTCAGTTGCGTGAGTTACTGACCACCTTCCGCCTTACATTGAATACCCCCGGCCTGAGGGCGGCGCTGCAACATACTGCCGATGAGTTCTCACGCCGCATGGGTCTGACGATAGATTTCGATTATCAGATCCCGCCGCGTTCAGTACCGGCTAATCAGGGTATTCATCTGCTGCATATCGCGCGTGAAGCGCTGAATAATGCGTATAAGCACGCCCGGGCTACGCAGGTTTCGCTTTCCCTGCATTGTGATAACGGTGAAATCACCCTGCGTATTTGCGATAACGGCGAGGGTATTTCGCCGAATGTCGAACGACAAAATCATTATGGCCTGATCATCATGCAGGATCGCGCCAGCACCTTACACGGTAAATGTCGGGTTGCCCGACGCCCGGACGGCGGCACCGAAGTGACGGTCCGTTTTCGTCCGGAAGCCCTGCCCATTAATCCCCAGGAGCAAGTATGAACGACATGACCCCTTCCACTATTTTGCTGATTGACGATCATCCGATGCTGCGCAATGGCGTTAAACAGCTGATTGCGCTGGATACCAGCCTGAAGGTGATTGGCGAAGCCAGCAACGGCGAACAGGGAGTGGAACTGGCGAAACAGCTCGATCCCGACCTGATCTTGCTTGATCTGAACATGCCGGGCATGAACGGTCTCGATACGCTGGACAGCATGCGCCAGACCTCGCTTTCCGGGCGCATTGTGGTGTTCAGCGTCTCCAATCATGAAGATGATGTGGTGACGGCGCTCAAGCGCGGCGCGGACGGTTATTTACTCAAAGATATGGAGCCGGAAGATTTGCTGACGGCGCTGCACAACGCCGCCGCGGGGAAAATGGTACTGAGCGAAGCTCTGACACCGGTGCTGGCCGCCAGCCTGCGGGAAAGCCGCCCGAGCGGAGACCGCGACATTCAGTCCCTGACGCCGCGCGAGCGTGACATCATCAAGCTGATTGCCGAAGGCTTACCGAATAAAATGATCGCCCGCCGTCTGAATATCACCGAAAGCACGGTGAAAGTTCACGTCAAACATCTGCTGAAAAAAATGAAGCTAAAATCCCGCGTCGAAGCCGCCGTGTGGGTGTTGCAGAGTAATGTGCTTTAGGTTTGAGCCTCTAAAAATTCAGCCCCGCGTCATCGCCGTATTGCGGCTGAGCAGTCAGTGGCGGGGACACATTGAGGGTGATCCAGTTCGAGGTGACTTTCTGTGATTTACTGTCTTCGACCGTGACGGAAAGCCGGTAGCTGTTAGCCGCACCCGGCGAATTGTCCCACTGCGGCACAATGACGCTCCATCCTTCCGGGTTGCGGTTATTTGCCGGTGGCGTCAGGCTCAGTGCCTGCGTATCACCCTGCCAGCTCAGTGCCACGATGGAATTCACCGCGCGTAACTGGAGCTTCAGCGGCACCGTTTCGCCCGGCTGCAATGACCACGGTGGCGTGGCTAAATACACCGATAACGTTTTACGCTGTTTAAACTCCATCACTGGCATATTATTGCGATCTACCATGTCCATCCGGCTGCCGCGAAGCGATCGCGCCGCCGCCACATTCTGCGATGACAGTTGCTGAGCGAGCGGAACACCCAGCCGGTAGTTGAGCGTCAGTTTGACCAGATCCTGATTATCACCGTCCTGCCCCGCCTGATGTTCTGCCATCACCGTTACCAGCGGTACCGGCGTGTAATTGAGTCCGAATGAAACCGCCGACGGATTACTCTGGCGCGTGCCGTTACCGAATAAATCGACCTGATCGCCAAAATACTGCTCGTAACTGAGCGAAGCGCCCAGCTGGCGGTAAAACGGCAAATAGCCCTTGGTCGAAATATCGTAACCGCGTGCCTGACGGCGCAGTTGTGCAGACGTACTGCTGTCGGCTTTGTAGGAGGAAAACGGCTGATAATAGTTGGTTGAGAAGCGCAGATAATCCGTCCACGCCTCTGCGCCAAGACTGCCGCGCGTCAGCTGATGGTCAAAATCATTATCAATAAAAGCGTTGTAGCCCAGCATCCACGGGCCGGTATTAAAGCGCTGACCCAGACCGAAATTACCGACCGTGGCGTCAGCCGCGCTTTGCAGGCCAATCTGACTGTACACCAGATTGTTTTCAGAATTGTATAACGGGCTGAAAAGCTGACCGGAACTGCCGTCAAGATTATGCCCGGTGACATCCAGCGTGGTGCTGACCGTGCCCAGCGGCGAAAGTAAGCTGCTGGTTTCTTTCTGGACCAGTTTTGCCGCCTGACTCAGCGCCAGCGTTTCGGCCTGAATGCGCAGCGGATCGTCGCTGTCGCTGGTCGAGGTGCCCAGTTCTTTGAGTGTCGTCGCCAGCTGTTTTTCAGTGGCGCTCGGCCCGGTGTCATTTTTAATGTACTGGCTGCCCAGGCTTGGCAGAGTGTTGGTCTGCGGTGCCGCGCCGGTATTAAACGTTGACTGATTATCGCTGGCGGGAAGAAAACCGCTGAGGTTATAGCTGAGAGCGCCGTATTCGGCAGGGTCTGCCGTCAGCGCACTAGCGCTTACAGCATAGAGAGCCGTTGCGGCTGCCACGATGGCAGAGACCGCGTAACGCTTCAATAAATCAGGAAAAAAATCTGTGACGTTTGTCATGCCTTACACATTTTGCCAGTAAGATTCGATCTTACCTCACGAGCAGCATAATTCAACCTTCATGCCACAAAAGGTCACACCCCCCCTCTTCTTAAGTGAAATCATTTGAATTCATTTCCTTGATGAATATATGGATGCTTTGTCATCAGATCACAAAATTTCATCTAAAATTACATCGAAAACACCAATTCACACACATTTGATAACATTTTTGACACATCAACCATTTTTCTTTACAGAGTGTTTTCATTTATTCTTAGCAGGTTAACGATTTTTGATGCCACCCGACTGCTTATGCAGAGCGTATCTCAAATCAGAATGGCGTTATCACCGCGGATGTTTCACTGACCGAAACAACCCGATGAACGCCATTTATAGCCCGTTGTTGCAACACATAGCCCTTCTAAAAAACAGGGAACATAAATGAGCAAAAAAACGTTGCCCGGTGTCACTCGCCGGCAGATCCTCTCGTTCACGGCAGCCTCAGCGGTGTTGGGCGCAGCCAAAGCCGCAAACGCAGTCACGCTCAAAGGTACGCCCGTGTGGAGCCCCTTTGACGCGAGCCCGCCGCCCCAAATTGAACTCGATGGCTGGGCGTTCTTCACCGACGCTGAAGCCGCTGCAATGGAAGCTATCGTAGACCGTCTGGTACCTGCCGATAATCTGAGTGCCGGTGGCAAAGAAGCCGGTTGCGCGGTGTTTATCGACCGTCAGCTGGCGGGTTTCTACGGCACCTACGCCCGCCTTTACATGGAAGGCCCTTTCCAGGAAGGCACGCCGGAACAAGGCGATCAGTCCCCGCTGGTTCCCCAGCAACGCTACCGACTCGGCCTGGCCGCGCTGGATAAATATACCCAGTCTCAGCACCAGAAGTTGTTCAAGGACTTGCCCGGAGATCAGCAGGACCAAATTCTGTCCGGCCTGGAAAACGGAAAAATAGCTCTCGATGGGATCGATTCCAAACTGTTCTTCGCCATTGCGCTGAAAAATACGATGGAAGGTTTCTTCGCCGATCCTATTTATGGCGGTAACCGCAATATGGTGTCGTGGAAAATGCTGGGCTTCCCTGGCGCACGCTACGACTACCGCGAATATGTCGGCAAACATAACCAGAAACTCGATCTGGAACCGCTGAGTATTTCGGGCGGCGACGCATGGAAAATGAAAAGCTAAGGGCAGAACAACATTATGGCAAAGAAATTACCTAAAACCGACGTGGTGGTTATCGGGCTCGGCTGGGCCGGTTCGATCATCGCCAATGAATTATGCGATGAAGGCCTGAATGTGGTGGCGATTGAGCGCGGCCCGTGGCGCGATACTGCCCGTGATTTTAACGTGGCCACTGTCACCGACGAATTGCGCTACAACAGCCGTCAGGAACTGATGCTGCGCACCCGCCAGAACACCATCACTATCCGTAACAATCCGGCGCAAACTGCCCTGCCGATGCGCGAATGGGGTTCTTTCCATCCCGGCAATGGCACCGGCGGTGCAGGTAATCACTGGGCGGGAATTACCTTCCGTTTCCAGCCGGATGAATTCCGCCTGAAAAGCCATCTGACCGAACGTTACGGCGCTAACGCCATCCCGGAAGAACTGGTGTTGCAGGACTGGGGCACCGACTGGGAAGAGATGGAGCCGCATTACGCCTCTTTTGAGCGACTGGCCGGTGTTTCCGGAAAAGCCAGCAATGTGAAAGGCGAACATCATGACGGCGGTAACCCGTATGAAGGGATGCGCTCAATTGAGTATCCGACCCGTCCGATGGATCAGCCTTATGGCCCGACGCTGTTTGCTGAAGCAGCGCGCAACATGGGCTACAAAGCGTTCCCGGTGCCCTCTTCGCTGATTTCCGAGCCTTACACCAACCCGCTCGGCGTGAAAATGGGACCCTGTACGTACTGCGGTTTCTGCACCAACTACGGCTGTGCAAACTATTCGAAAGCCAGCGCGATCACTACCGTGTTACCGGCGCTTATTCGCAAAGAGAATTTTGAAGCCCGCACCAACTGTGAAGTCATGCAGGTGCTGACCGATTCCACCGGCAAACGCGCTACCGGCGTGATTTACATCGATTCATCTGGCGATGAGTGGGAACAGCCAGCAGATCTGGTGATTGTCAGCGCATTCACCTTTGAAAATGTACGTCTGATGCTGCTTTCCGGTATCGGTAAACCCTACGATCCGGTTACGTTAAGCGGTACCACTGGTCGTAATTATGCTTATCAGACCGCCAATGGCGTGCAGCTGTTCTTCGATGACAAAAACTTCAATCCGTTCATCGGCGCAGGCGCGGTCGGAATGGGCATTGATGATTTTAACAACGATAACTTTGACCACAGCGGTCTCGGCTTCTTCGGCGGCGGCAGTATACGCGTCACGCCAATTGGCGGCGCGCCTATCGGTTACCGACCTGTTCCACCGGGAACGCCAAAATGGGGTTCCGAGTGGAAAAAAGCCACAGTCGCTAACTATCTCAGCTCGATGTCGATTGGTTGTGAAGCCAGCAGCTACACCACCAAAACCAACTATCTGTCGCTCGATCCGAATTACAAAGACCGTCTCGGCCGTCCGCTGCTGCGTGTGACCTTCGACTTCCCGGAAAACGACCTGAAAATGGCCGCGTATTGCACCGGTAAAGTGGCTGAAATCGCCAAAGCGATGAACCCGCGCCAGTTGGTCGCTAACCCGATGAAAGGCCACTGGAACGGCACGCCGTATCAGTCTTCACACGTGGTGGGCGGATTTGTGATGGGCGCGGATCCGTCCACCAGTTCGGTGAACAAACACCTGCAAGTCTGGGACGTACCCAACCTGTTTGTGGTCGGCGCTTCCGCGTTCCCGCAGAACCCGGGTTACAACCCGACCGGCACCGTGGGCGCGCTGGCGTTTAAAGCCGCGCATGCCATCCGCAATTTCTATCTGAAAAAACCGGGAGAGATGATCGCATGAAAAAGTTAACGTCATTCTCACTCGGATTACTGGCACTGAGCGTTTCCGGTCTGGCACATGCCGCAGGCGACGGCTCTTTCGAGCAGGTAGAACGCGGGCGTTATCTGGCCACCGTGGGCGACTGTGCGGCCTGCCACACCGCCTCGACGCCGGACGCCAAACCTTTTGCCGGTGGCGTGCCGATAGAAACGCCGTTTGGTCGTCTGGTCGGCGCCAACATCACGCCGGATCCGCAAACGGGTATCGGTAAATGGAGCTTCGACGACTTCCAGCGCGCGATGTCTGAAGGTATCGGTCACGGCGGAAAACGTCTGTACGGCGCGATGCCGTTCACGGCGTACACCAAAGTCACCCGCGAAGATAACGCCGCGATCTGGGCTTATCTGCAAACCCTGCAGCCGGTGCATCACGAAGTCGAAACCAACCAGCTGCCGTTCCCGTTCAACGTGCGTACCAGCCTGATGGGCTGGAACTGGCTGAACTTTAACAAAGGCGAATTCAAACCGCAGATGGATAAATCTGCACAGTGGAATCGCGGCGCTTATATTGTTGAAGGCCTGGGGCACTGCGGAACCTGTCACACGCCGAAAAATATGACTGGCGGCGACAAAGACAGCGAATTCCTGCAAGGCGCCGTGGTGGAAAACTGGGTTGCACCGGACATCACCAGCAATAAGCACACCGGTATCGGCAACTGGACGCAGGAAGATCTGATGCAGTATCTGAAGACCGGCTCTAACCGCTTCGATATGGCGTCCGGCCCGATGGCAGAAGAAGTCACCAATTCTTCACAACACTGGACGGATGCGGATCTCAAAGCCGTGGCGGTTTATCTGAAAGACAGCGGTCACGACAGCGGGAATAAAGCGCCTGCGCCGGTGAAAGCGGAAGATAACGCCATGATGGCCGGGAAACACATCTATGCTGACCGTTGTTCTGCGTGCCATACGCCGGACGGCAAAGGTCAGGAAGGATTGTTCCCACGTCTGGCCGATTCAGCGCTCATCAATCAGACCAACCCGACATCGCTTATCCGCGTCGTGCTGACGGGCAGCCGTCCGGTCGCGACCGACAGCAAACCGACGGCGCCGTCTATGCCTTCGTTTGATGCCAACATGAGTGACGCCGATGTGGCGAACGTGCTGACGTATATCCGTAACAGCTGGGGAAATGCCGCCGCGCCGGTGTCAGCCTCCGACGTGAAAGACCTGCGTGCAGAACTGAAGAAATAAACAGGAAACTGTCGAAATGATAAAGGCCGCAGAAGCGGCCTTTATTTTTGCAAGCCTGACGTTGCAGGCATCACAGAGAAATCAGTGCTGGGAAGGCATCTGCATAATCTGCACTAACAGATGATCGTTATTCTGGCTTAGTTGCACCAGATGTTTGCATTCCACTTTTATTGCGGTGAGCTGTTCTTCGGTCAGTGAGTACGGCAGGTTGATATCAATGCTGTACATATTTTGCTGCTCGGCCAGTTCAATCAACCGGACGATATTGGTCTCATCGCTGACCTGCGTGGAAACTACCTGTAAAGCCAGTGCGCGTAAGGCTTCCTGCCTGGAATTTTCTTTCTTAGAACGGGATTTCAGTACCATGCCGAAGAACGGCATCACGCCATAAATCGCGTCAACAAAACTCCATTTCTTTTTGCAGGATGCGGACAAATATTCCATATAGTCAAAGGACGCTTTTTGACTGCGCGCATCGGGTACCAGGCGGTTTTCATTCATCCCCTATTCCTCTTCCTGGTCAGGGCCAATCAATTAGGCAAATCAATCTGTAACGATGAAGATATTCATCTATATAATGGCATAATTCACGGATACTTTGCCAGTCGGTTTGGGTGCTTAAGTTTGAGCAGTTATTGCCTGAGCAGACAAAATTTGTCATTTCAGAATTTATCGAAAGTATTTCGCGGAGTTGGAATTCACGCCGCAAAACTGACATGTTCTATTACGCTAGCAGGATGGCGCCGTCAGGCGGGTCACGCTATGCTAATCACCGGATTTCTAAAAGCAGCAAGCCAATGAATAAAATCGTTTTTGTAGAAGATGATGTAGAAGTCGGCAACCTGATCGCCGCCTATCTGGGTAAACACGATATCGATGTGCTGGTGGAGCCACGTGGCGATACCGCGCAGGCACGCATTGAGAAAGAAAAACCCGATCTTGTCCTGCTGGACATCATGCTTCCCGGCAAAGACGGCATGACACTGTGCCGCGATTTACGGCCGATATTTCCGGGCCCAATCGTGTTGCTGACCTCGCTCGACAGCGACATGAACCACATCTTATCGCTGGAAATGGGTGCTAACGATTACATTCTGAAAACCACGCCTCCGGCGGTGCTTCTGGCGCGTTTACGCCTGCATTTACGCCAGAATCCGGCGCAAACCCTTCAGAGCGAGCAACCGGTTCAGACACTGAAAGGCGGCAATGCGCTGCACTTTGGTCAGTTGTGCATTGATCCGGTTAACCGCGAAGTGACGCTGGTCGATGAAACGATTGTGCTCTCCACTTCTGACTTTGATTTGCTGTGGGAACTGGCGACTCACGCCGGCCGCATTATGGATCGCGAAGCCTTGCTGAAAAACCTGCGTGGCGTCAGCTATGACGGGCTGGATCGCAGCATCGACGTGGCGATCTCCCGCCTGCGTCGTAAATTGTACGACAACACCCTTGAGCCATTTCGCATCAAAACCGTGCGCAACAAAGGCTATTTATTTGCCCCTAATGCCTGGGAGTCTTTGCAGGAATGAAAAAGCTTTTCATCCAGTTTTTTTTGTTGCTGCTGGTCTGCTTTATGGTCATGGCGATGCTGGTCGGGCTGGTCTATAAAGTGACCGCTGAGAAAACCGGCCGACAGTCCATGAACGACCTGATGAAAAGTTCGCTGTATTTAATGCGCAGTGAGCTCAGAGAAATCCCGATAAAAGACTGGAATAAGACCATAAATACGCTGGACTTAAATCTGTCTTTCAAGCTGCACATTGAACCCCTCGGTAAACGCAAACTCAGCCCGTTGCTTGATCAGCGCCTGAAAGACGGCGAAATCGTGGCACTCGATGATGAATATACCTTTATCCAGCGGGTGCCGCGCAGCCACTACGTGCTGGTGGTCGGGCCGATCCCGTATCTGTTTTATATGCACGAAATGCGCGTGCTCGATTTCGTTCTGCTCATGCTCATCGGTCTGTCGCTGGCGTTACCCGTCTTCCTGTGGATGCGTCCGCACTGGCAGGATTTGCTGCGTCTGGAAAACTCGGCGCTGCGCCTGGGTAACGGGCATCTCGACGAGCGCATTGATTTTGATTCGACCTCCAGCCTGAACCGGCTGGGCGTGGCGTTTAACCAGATGGCGGACAACATCAGCACGCTGGTCGCCAGTAAAAAACTGCTGATCGACGGCATCGCGCATGAACTTCGCACACCACTGGTTCGCCTGCGTTACCGGCTGGCCATCAGCGAAAATTTACCCGAGGCGGAGCAAAATGCCATCAACCGGGATATCGGACAGCTGGAAGCGCTGATTGATGAACTGCTGACGTATGCACGCCTTGACCGGCCACAGGTGACGCTGAATCTGGAAAAAGTCAATCTGGCCGAATGGCTGGAAGATAAAGTCGATGATTTCCGCATGATCACCGAGCGCACGATCCTTTACGACGCCCCGCAAAACAGTGATTTCGGCGGCGTGGATTTACGTCTGATGGAGCGTGTGCTGGACAACCTGGTCAATAACGGTCTGCGTTATTCGCAGGAAACCCTGCGCGTCAGTCTGTGGCTCGACGGAGAACTGGCCAGCCTGCAGGTCGAAGACGACGGGCCGGGTATTCCGCCGCAAGAGCGCCAGCGGATCTTCGAGCCGTTCGTGCGTCTGGATCCGAGCCGCGACCGCGCTACCGGCGGCTGCGGGCTGGGGCTGGCCATCGTTCATTCCATCGCCGTGGCATATCAGGGGCGCATCGCCGTAGACAGCAGCCCGCTGGGCGGCGCCAGCATGCGTTTCAGCTGGCCGGTAAAACCCACATTTAATCTGGCTGTCGAACAGCCTAATAATGAAAATCAGGAAGGGAGCCATAATGACCATCGCATATAAAAAACTACACGACACTTTCGCCCGCCTCTCCCGCTTTGGCCATTTATCGGCAATCGCAGGCTGGGACGCCGCCGCTATGATGCCTGTGGAAGGCGGACAAGCCCGTTCGGAAGCGCTGGCGGAACTGAGCGTGCTGACGCATCAGATCCTCACTGCGAAACAGGTGGGTGAATGGCTGGAACAGGCAAGCGGCGAGCAGCTTAATGACGTCGAGCAGGCAAACCTGCGTGAAATGCGCCGCCATTATCAGCAGGCCGCTCTGCTGCCGGAAAGTCTGGTGCAGGCAAAATCCCTGGCGGGCGCACGTTGCGAACAGGCCTGGCGTATTCAGCGCAAAGGCAACGACTGGGAAGGTTTCGCTGATAACCTGAAAGAAGTGGTGAAACTGAGCCGTCAGGAAGCGCAGTTGCGTTCAGAAGCCGCGGGTATCAGCCGCTATGACGCCCTGCTCGATTTATACGAACCGGGTATGACCTCGCAAAAGCTCGATGTTTTGTTTGGCGATTTGAAAACCTGGTTGCCGGATTTGTTGCAGACCGTGGTCGAAAAGCAAAAGTCTGAAATCCGCATCGCGCCGCAAGGCCCGTTTGATATCGAAAAACAGCGCCAGCTCGGGCTGAAAGTGATGGAGCGTCTGGGCTTTAACTTTGATGCCGGTCGTCTGGATGTCAGCGCACATCCGTTCTGCGGCGGCGTGCCACAGGATGTGCGCATCACTACGCGCTATAACGAAGAAGAATTCCTCAGCGCCATGATGGGTGTGATCCACGAAACCGGTCATGCGCGTTACGAACAGAATCTGCCGAAAGAATGGCTCGGCCAGCCGGTCTCTAACGCCCGTTCAATGGGCGTACATGAATCCCAGAGCCTGCTGTTTGAAATGCAATTAGGTTGCAGCGAACCGTTCCTGAAATCTGTCTATCCGCTGGTTATCGAGCAGTTCGGTCATCGTGAAGGGCTGGATGAAAGCAACTTCATGAAGCTGAATCAGCGCGTTCAGCCCGGTTTCATCCGTGTTGATGCTGATGAACTGAGCTATCCGGCCCACGTGATTTTGCGTTATGAAATCGAAAAAGCGCTGATGGAAGGTGAAATCGAAGTCGATGATATTCCGGCCTTATGGAACAACAAAATGAAGGAATATCTGGGCATTGATACGGTCGGCAACTACCGCGACGGTTGTATGCAGGATATTCACTGGACCGACGGCGGTTTTGGTTATTTCCCGACGTATACGCTGGGTGCCATGTACGCCGCGCAGCTGTTCCAGACAGCCAACAAAGCGATTCCAACGTTGCAGGATGATATCGTGCGCGGTGACCTGACGGCGTTGTTCCAGTGGTTGCAGCAAAATATCTGGCAGCACGGCAGCCGCTTCTCGACCGATCAGCTGATTAAGAATGCCACCGGCGAAACGCTGAACCCGGCGTTCTTCCGCGCGCATCTGGAAAACCGTTACCTGTAATTCATCTGCAAATAAAACAAAAACACCTCCTTTTCGCAAAGGAGGTGTTTTTCAGCTGTCTGCTTTTCTTAAGCTATCTGCTTATTGACCCATTTATCCCGCTACGTGATATTTCAGCCGGTATTCTCCTGAGCCCACCTCTGCGGTAAACCCTTCTGCATTACGGATAAAATCAACGCCATCCGCTTCAAGCAATGTTTCACCGCCCGTCAGCACTACGGTGGCGGAAGTATTCGCCGGAACCTTCACACAAAGATTCACTTCCTGACCACTGACTTCCCAGCGAACGCCTATTGCGCCATAAACCGACTGGTAACGAGTTTCCAGCCAGTTCAGACCGCCGCCGGTCAGCGGTTTAATGATGAAGTGCTTGAATCCTGGCTGCTCTTCGTCCGCTTCAATCCCCGCCGCCACGCGGTAAAGCCATTCGCCGACCGCGCCGTAAGCGTAGTGATTGAAGGAATTCATGTCCGCGCTCCACATGCTGCCGTCCGGCTTAATGCCATCCCAGTGCTCCCAGATAGTGGTGGCACCGGCTTTCACCTGATACAGCCATGACGGGAAATCGTCTTTCAGCAGCAAATCCCAGGCTTCCCTGATGCGACCATTCTGGCTCAGCGCGTGGCAGAAATACGGCGTGCCGACAAAACCGGTGACCAGATGCCCGTTGTGTTCATTGAGCAATTCGACCAGTGTATCGGTTGTTTTCTGGCGAAATGCCTCAGGCACCAGATTGAAATACAGCGCCAGAATGTGTGCGGTTTGCGTTCTGGCTGCCAGACGGCCGGAAGGCGTGAAGAATTCCTCCTGAAAACGTCTTACGATCGCCTGATGCAGGGCATTGTAATGTTGATAGTCCGCATCGCGTTTCAGCACTTTGGCCGCTTTGGCGAATAATTGCGTGGAATAAGCGTAATACGCCGTGCAGGTCAGATCGTTTGGCGTGACCCCGAAGTAACTGCCCTCTTTAGCGTCCAGCGCCACCCAGTCGCCGAACTGTAATTTATAGTGCCAGATATGGTTTTCGGCATGGGCTGTCATAAAATCAATCCAGCCTTTCATGCTGTCGTACTGATTTTCCAGCACCCGGGTATCGCCATACATCAGGTACATCGTCCACGGATTGATCACGGCTGCATCCGCCCACGCCGAGGCGGAATGGGTTCCGCCTTCTGACAGCAAACGGTCTTTGCCACAGTAGCCGGTCAGGATGTCCGGGATCACATGCGGTACCCCGCCTTCTGGGGTCTGGTCATAACGAAGATCGGTCAGCCATTTGGCGAAGAAATTGCGGGTCTGCATCAGATAGCTCGCCGTTCGGCAAAAAATTTGCGCATCGCCCGTCCAGCCGAGACGTTCGTCACGCTGCGGGCAGTCCGTCGGCACATCAATAAAGTTACCTTTCAGCCCCCACAAAATATTGTGATGTAACTGATTCAGACCCGGATTTGAGCAGGCAAAATAACCGGTCTGTTCCATAGCGGAATGCAAAACAATGGCTGTGAAATTATTCAGATCCAGCGCCGCCGGATACTGCTCTACTTTCACGTAGCGGAATCCCTGCCAGGTAAAGTGCGGATGCCAGATTTCTTCGCCCTCACCTTTGAGCACATACTCCGTGCGCTGCGTGGCTGTCCGCAGGTTATCCAGATACACATTCCCTTGTGCGTCCAGCACTTCAAAATGGCGCAACACCACTTTATCCCCCGCGTTGCCGCAGACCTTAAACTCAACCCAGCCGCTGAGGTTCTGACCGAAATCAATCACGGTGTCGCCCTGCGGCGTGGTGATAAGCTGAACCGGTTTGAGTTCTTCCATTTTTCTGACGGTGTTACTTCCCTGCGCGACCAGCGTGGATTTTTCATGCGTCACCACACTCACCGGACGCCAGCCGTCCGCTGAAAAACCTTTCGCGCACCAGCCGGAGATTTCCCTGCGCGCATCATAAATTTCACCGTCATAAATTTCTGAAAACAGAATGGCGGAATCATGCGCTTTCCAGCTTTCATCGCTGACCACAATATCCTGCGATCCATCTTTATAATTAATAACCAGCCGGGAAATAAGCGCAGTTTGTTCGCCATAATAATTCCGATGACGGCTGAAGCCCATATCTCCTTTGTACCAGCCAGCACCGGTTATTGCGCCGAGGACATTTTCACCCTTTTCCAAAATATCGGTCAGATTATAGGTTTGATAAAGTAAGTGATTGTGATAACTCGTCCAGCCCGGTGTCAGGGCATCTTCTCCGATTTTACGGCCATTGAGATGTAATTCATAAAGCCCCAGCGCGCTGACATGAATAAACGCTGACTGAATATCTTGCGCACGGTTGAGGACAAATGATTTTCGCAATAATGTCCCAGCGGAATGATCTTTATCGACGGGCGTTTCGGCAGAGATAAATTCAGCCTGCCATTCGTGGGGGTAAAGCACGCCGGAAATCATTTCAGCGGCCGGACTCCAGTTGCTGGTCTTGCCATAATTATCCCGCACCTGAACGCGAATAAAATAGTGCTGCGAGGACGTCATCATCAGTTCAGTCAGTGCGACATTATTCGATGATTCACATTCCTGCCATTCACCGTGAAGCAAAATAGGATCGAAACTCTGTTCATGACTGACCTGGATCCGATATGCAGTTTGCCGGACGTTCCTGTCAGCACTTTCAATTTTCCAGCCCAGTACAGGAAGTTCCTGCACACCTGATAATGCGGACTCCTGATTGAGTGTAAGTCGGGTGACTGCAAGCATAATTCGTGACTCCTCATGTAATATTCTGAGTAATTAAATAAATAACTAAAGTTGTTTTATGGCAGAAGCCGGATATTCGGACGCGGGTTCTTTAATAAGCACACCGGCTTCGCTGTTAAATTCGTTTCGTTGTTTGCCGTGGAAACAGATCCAGCCGATGAATAACCCGCACGCCACCGTCGCGGATAACAGGGAATAAAGCACCTGAGGCCCGGCTTCGAGCAACAGCGGCGTAATAAATGCCAGCACGCCGCATAATAATCTGGAGACTGCCACGATCACGCCTTGTGCCGTTGATCGCAGCATGGTCGGGAAGGATTCCTGCGACCAGATTTTCATTATTCCTTCAAAGGCCAGTCCGCTGCCGATCGCGGTGAAGAATAAACAACAGAACCAGGAAACCGGCGAGAAATTAAATATTACCGGCAGGAAGAATCCGCCCGCGAAACAAAAGGCACCCAGAATAAATGCCGGAATACGTCCTGGCGTATCAACAAACCGCATAAACATAATCCCAGAAAATACCCCGACCGGCATTGTCAGCAAGTTCCACATTGAATTCTGTTCGACAGAAATCCCCACTACATTCACCGCAATATACGTGCCGAACTGACCGCCGGTATTCGCCGCGAGATTAGTAAAAGCGTAGAACAGGCACAGAGCAATAAACGGCCACAGATACTTTCCGTGCAGGAGATCTTTAAACGCCGCTTTTTGCGCGCGCACCGTCACAATGCCCGCCCGCCGTTCGTTACGCGCCGTCAGCCATAAAGGCGATTCCGGAATTGTGCAGCGCAAAGCCAGCAAAACGACAGCCACGGTGCAGACATGCAGATACATAATCTGCGCGCCGGGGCGTCCCCATCCGCCGACGATGGATGAAATCGCCATCGTGGTGCCAATGCCTAAAAACCACAGCAGGTTCGACAATCCGATAATCTTGCCGCGATTTTTATCGGTTGCCGCTTCGGCAATTGTCGCCAGAGAAACCGGTAAATCCGCGCCCGTTGCCAGCCCGACCAGCAACGTACCGGCCAGCAACAGCGGGAAGGTATCGCCGAATGCCAGCAATAACGTGCCGGTAATAATCATCGCCATCGTAGCAATAAACACTTTGCGTCTGCCGTAACAGTCGCCCAGTCTTCCGCCTGTCAGTGCGCCCAGCGCAATGCTCAGCGTTAATATTCCGGAAAGTATGCCTATCTGAACAACAGTGGTGCCGATCGTTTTCTGATATATCACCAGCGCAGTTCCGTTTGAAACAATCGCGGCAGAATCAATATATGACGCCATACCGGATACCACCCCGACGTACCAGGGATTGAGTTGTTTAGTGGTTGACATAATTATGTCCTTCAGAGGTAACGGTGAATTAATGAGTCCGTGAGAGATCCTTTCCTTTACTGTTCTTATGATTATTTATTACTGCTGATAAATATCGCGACCTTATAAACCTTTCGGCGTTGCAATAACACTGTTACTCACCCGCATCCGTTCCTGAGTGGGGGTGCGGTTGAATTGTTTCTTGTAAGCTTCCGTTAATCTGGATGTGGTGGAAAATCCGCATAATGTAGCTATTTTCCCGATAGTTAAATCAGAGGTGCGAAGTAATTCCTGCGTCTTCAATAACCGATAACGCTGCTGGAACTTCTCTGGCGTATATCCGGTGATTTCTTTTACAAACCGGAACATGGTTCTTTTGGCCACGCCACTTTCTTCACACAAATAATTCCAGTTAATACTGCACGTATAATTCTCGCGCAAATAGTTGAGTAAATGTCGCTTGCCGGAATCTGTCGGGCTGATACGGTATTCCCTGCGTGTGGCACACTGATACAACATGACAATCATTGATAATAAATAGGACTCCGCCGTAGCAAAGTAAGTATTGTCATAACGGGCATCACACCGGCGAGTTATTTTATCGGTCAGCTCAATAACTTTCGCCAGTTCTTCATCCGTTAAGCCGGCGCGACGTTTTTTCATCGAGGCTGTATAGTCTTTAATTCCCGCCGTCAGCACGCCGATATTACTGATAAAATGAAACGGCCGCTCTGTGTGTAACAAAATATTGGTGATCGATAAATTATTGGTGGATTCATAACAGTGAACGTCATGCGCGCTGACGATGAAAAAATCACCTTTATGAATAAATTCCGCCTGATCGTTAATGATATGAAATCCGCTGCCATTACGCACAATAACCAGCTCATCAAACTCATGCTCATGGACATCTTCCATCGACTGACAGTTCATATCGAATAAACTAAAAGCATGATGTTCTGACTGAAAGAAATCACTGACCTTAAGTGTTTTCATGCATTCACCGAACCTATAATTAATATTACCGGCTTGCTATTTTCGAGCATCATTAAATATATCCTGTCGATAAAAAGATTAGACCGTAATAATTATGACAAGTCTATACGACGAACTGGCACTGTGGCGTAACTGCCCGTGACGTTTGTTTCATTTTTGTATCAGAAATCCCATTTCAGGATCACATGACAAAAAAATGCGCAGACTGAGCTGCGCATCGGGGACAAAATGAAACAGTTTCGCTGAACGTTACGCCTGACTCAGCCGATGCTTATGCCCTTTCATCAGGCTGAGCGACGCTGAAAATGCGGCACCTTCATCTCCGGCCATAATGGCTTCATAAATCCTTTTATGCTCATTCAGGCACATGCCGCCTTCTTTTGAGGAATACTCAAAGAACCATTTGAAAATGGTGGTCAGCACGTTGCCAAACGGCACGTAAAAACAGTTGCCGGAAGCAATAAATATCATCCGGTGAAATTTGGTATCGATATCCACCCACTGCTCAGCATCAAAATTTTCAGCGACATGGCACATCTGGCGATAAATCCGCGAAAGTTCGATGCGCTGTTCTTTGCTGGCATTAACGGCGGCCAGCGCGGTGGCGTGCGGTTCGATAGCTTTGCGAAACTCCAGAAACTGGTGATAGATTTCTTCGGTCGCTTCCATGCCTTGCATCCATTCCAGCAGTTGCGGATCGAGCATGTTCCATTGCGCGCGCTCTTTAACGCGGGTACCAATTTTAGGACGCGACTCGAGTAATCCTTTCGAGGTCAGTAGTTTCAGCGCCTCGCGCAGCGCGGTGCGGCTGACGCCAAACTGTTCACCGAGCTCGATTTCACTCGGCAGGATGGCTCCCGACGCCAGTTCGCCCGACAGAATTTTGCGGGCGATATCGCGGGCGATATGCGTATTCAGGCCACGGGTCATGCCTGCGGCGGTTTCAAACTGCATCGTCATATTCTTCCCTTTTTACTGTGCAGATTGCCGACATCATAGTTCAGGCGACGGCGCGCTGCATGCGCCCGCCGCACTGAAACGCCCAAACTGTGCGCTATGGCGCCATCTGGCCGCCATTAACGTCTAATATCTGTCCGGTGATGTAACCGCTACAGGCGTGCGAAGCGAAAAACAGGTACGACGGTGCCAGTTCTTCAGAGGTGCCGAAACGCCCCATCGCAATAGAACCGGCGATTTTCTCGCGCACTTCCGCACTTTTATCCGCGTGAAAAACGGTGTCGATAGTACCCGGTGCGATCACGTTGAAGCGGATATTGTCTTTGGTGAATTCCTTCACCCAGTTACGATGCACGTTGTGCAGCCAGGCTTTTGACGCCGCGTACAGGCTGGCTCCCGGCCCGCCGCCTTCGCGTCCGGCAATCGAACCGGTACTGATCACCGACGTGGTTTTGCCGCTCTGTTTCGCCGCATGACGTAAATGCGGGATGGCAAATTTTGTCACCATCAGCGCCGAACGGGCGTTTAAGTCCATGACATGGTCGTAAAATTCGTCGTCGATATTTTCCAGCCCCTGACGTCCGCCCAGACCGCCCGCGTTATTGATAAGCACGTCGATGCCGCCAAAACGTTCGACAAAGTTGGCTACCAGCGCTTCGCACTCAGCCGATTTCGTCACATCTGCGCCGAAGTACACCACTTCGCCGCCATTTTTAGCAATCTCTGCCGCCAGTTTATCGAGACTGGCATCATGGCGATGGCCGTTAATCCCGACCTTCGCGCCCGCCGCAGCAAATGCCTGCGCCGCGGCGAGACCGATACCTTTGGTTGAACCGGTAATCAAAACACGCTGACCTTTCAAATCGTTAAACATAATGACTCCTTTATGATTCAGGGATGTTCAGAGGTGAGACGGATTGCCACGCCACGCTGAACGCGTCTTGCGCTGCCGGTGCGGCGCGGTTGCTGATGCGAACGTTCAACGTCCGGCTGGCGGCAAAGAAAATATTCAGTTCGGTTTGTTCGTCGTCATAACTGACCACGCTGACACGCTCCACCTTGCCGCGTGCATCGAGGGATGTTTCAGTCGCTTCATCGAAAACACCGTGCGTTTCAAACACGCTGGCAAAAATGGCGTTCGTGCCGTGCGTTCGCAGCAGTAAAGCCGGTTCGCTGCGCAGATTGAAATGCGGATCGTTCGCGCCGGTGCGCGCCATAATCAGCTCGCCGCCTTCAGGGAATGCGCTGACCAGCGTGTGGTAACTGTCGCCATCAAGCCAGCTGAATAACGCCGAATCACCGGCTGCAATTTGCGCACGCGCGCAATCCCATAAATGCTGATAACCGTGGTCTTCGCCCAGCGGTTTCAGCGTGCTGGCGGCTTTCAGCGCGACGTCTGTGCGGACAAATTGCCCGAGATGATGCAGGCAATAATCGTAACGATGTGGCTGTGCGCTGTTCAGCCGGAAGACGTCCACTATCAGGGGTGATGAAAGTTCCGGCAGGCTGAGCATCAGTACCGTACGTTGCTGACCGACACCTGGCGTGTAGTTTTTCAACCGGGCGCTCATGCCCTGTTCTGCCGGATTTTTCGTCACGAAGAAATGCGGTTCGCCCCAGCGTTTTTCGGCTTCCAGACTGTCGCCGTGATTCTGACTTTGCCCGTCAACGACCACGGTGTTGTGTGCGACCGTCTGTTTGCAGTAGCTGTTATTTTCAGGGATGTAGCGCCCGCCGAATTTTGGCTCGACGTTCACCCAGCGGCCAAAGCCGTAATCGCGCAGGAACTCGCGTCCGCGGCTGAAAAGGCTGAGATGCAGGCCGTCAAAGTGGCCGTGATTCAGTGCCGAATGCAGACGCGGAATGCTGCCATGCTGGCCGTACCACAGCAGCGCCATATCCTGATTTTCTGCGTCACTGCGCAAAATCCCGATCCCGCCCTGCGTCCCTTCGGGGCCATCGCGCAGTGCAACACTGCCCCAGTTCAGGGGTTGCGCAGGCGATTTTTGCAGCGCGTCGGATAAGTCCAGCGCGCTGGCACTGACCCAAAGGGTGTGCTGTTGTTGCGCGGCGGCAATCCACTGCCGATTGTGGCCGTAACGGGAATAACAGACGCTGGCGGCGATCACTGCGCCGTCATCGCGGATATTGATGGTTTTGGATGAATCATTCAGCGCGGGCCAGGTACCGTCGGGGAAAGCCGTCAGCATCAGGGCTTCGCAGGTTTTGCGGATGATCTGGTCACGGAACCGGTAAATCTCTAATTCCGGCTGACGACGTTCAATCGCCTCGCTCAGTAACAGAAGCGGCCGCAACGCGAAACGATGATAATACGGCCCTTCGATGTAATAACCGTCCGGCGAAAAAAGCTGGCTGAGTTGGGCAAAGAACCCGCCGCTTTCGCTGTCACCTTTCAGGCCGTACAGCGCCTTTTCCACCAGCGAAGAGTCGCCCAGCACATAACCGCTGATGGCCGCAGCTGCCACTGACCAGATGCCGTGGTTATGCACGATATCGAAATCTTGGGTATGCTGGTGCAGCGCATCATCCGCCATCACCCGAAACAAATTCACTTCAATATGTTCCCGCTGAGCGGCATCGAGCGACGGCATCAGGCAGTGATAGCCTTCGACGGCGTACAGCCAGAACATGTTTTCATTGAGTGTCTGATGGAATAAACGGCCTGGCGAATTACTGTCTTTGCTGGTGGCACTGCCGAGCGCCGGATAAACCGCGGCATAACCGTTCAGCAGCGCCAGCGCGTAATCGAAATAACGCGTTTCACCGGTGATCAGAAATAAACGTCCGGCCAGATTTATGCCCAGATAATTTTGCTTGTGCTGTGTATGCTCCTGACCGCCCGCCTCGCCGTGACCGGGAATGTTCAGCGGTTGCGCGAGCATCTTTTCCAGCGTGGTGATTTGCGCCCGCAGCGCCGCACCCAGCAGGGAATCCGCATCCAGCTGATCACGGAGCTTCTCCGCTTCGCTGATGCTTATGAGTAATGGCTGCCAGTGATTCATTTTTTATTCTCCGGCGCAGGTGCCGCCACGTATCCCGCCGCAAACGATGGCAGGGAAAGCAGCCAGGTTTCGCTTTCGGCTTCCATTACCGCTCCACGCGTGACGTCTTCGTGATAGCTACCGGCAGCGGATTTCGCCGCTGCCGGCAAGTTGAATGTCGCGCGGCGGATTTGCTGCTCATAGCGATTCTCGCCGGTAGAATTATCCGCCCAGGAAAGTAACGGCACGGGACGTACGCGGATCTGATCCAGAGATTTGTACGGCCACGGCACCGCCGGGTCGGTAAAGCGCGCCATGAAATCCAGCGATTTGAGTACGCTGCCACCCTGCGGTGTCTGGTAATGCCACAGGTCGATACCGTTTTTCTGCGCCAGCACCGCCATCATGCTGATCGCCTGTAGATTGAAATAGCTGTAATGGAAAGAGCGTGTGCGCGCCAGTTCGGCGGGCTGTGTGCCGTCGGGTTTCAGCTGCACATCCAGCTTACTTTTCATCAGCTTCGCCATGTCGCCAATCACCGCGTTATCACCCAGATACCACGCAATGCCAGAAACCTGCGTCACATACCAGTTACCGTGATTGTTCTGGGTGCGCCCTTCTTTTTGGGTGATTTTGCTGCCCTGCAACCACGTCAGATAATCGCGCATCCACCCGCGCATTTGCTGGTCGTCATTGTCCGTCCACGCCGGATTACCGCGCAGTAACACCAGCGAATCCACAATGCGGGTGGAAAAATAGCGGCCATCCAGCACACCTGCATTGCGCCCCGGCGAAATGCCCGGCACGCCCTGCGCGAAATTCAGGTTCGGGTTCATGCGTGTTTGTGGCGTGATAAACCAGGTGCGCAGCAGGCTGGCGGCTTTATCCGCGTATTTCTGTTCGCCGGAGAAATACCAGGCCAGCGTCAGGTTCTGCACCCGTGCGGTAAAATCGGCCAGACGTACGCCATCACTCTGGTCGTTTTTACTGGCAGGATTTACATGGCCATCTTTGCGGATCCACGGCAGCCCGTCGGGTTTACTGTCATCCGGCCACCAGTACGCACTCAGGCTGAGATAGTCATGCTTCGAGCCGCCCGGCGGGGTTATACCTTTGTCGGTCACGCTCAGTTCAGGTTTTTTCAGCGCGGAATCAGCCGCCGCCAGCAGATGTTTATAAGCTTCGGTAGTCTGTGACACTGCCGTGTGGTCGTGCAATTGCTGACGGACAACGGCCATTTGCGCCGTATTCAAAAATGCCGGTTCTGCTGCCAGTGCGCCCGCAGAACTTGTCATCAGCGCCAGCAGCAGCATCGCACCCGCGGTCATTCCGTTCACCGATATCTTCACCTTTTCGGTCTGCATTAACTTCATGTTTTCTCCCGACTCCGTGCCATTGTCCCGATGAAATTTCGCACTTTAGTCATACTAATAAAGCAATGAACGTTCAGTTTCGCCAGTCAGAATTGACTTAAAATCCCACAAGACGCCCAACAAGTGACCGAAATCACAATTTGATAACAAACTAAGCATTTCTTATTTGTCCGACTTTTAATTTCATTTCTCTCTTCTACGCTTGCTCAATACATAACCAAAAATATCTCACCCTACAAACGAGAGAGTCACGACAATGGATATCAACGTTCTGGTCATGATCGGTTACTTCGTCTTAATGATTGCCATCAGTTATGCGTTCAAAAAGATGGCGTCCGGCTCCTCGAGCCACTATTTTCGCGGCGGCGGGCGAATGCTCTGGTGGATGGTCGGCGCAACCGCCTTTATGATCCAGTTCAGCGCCTGGACGTTTACCGGTGCCGCCGGCCAGGCTTACCGGTACGGTTTTAACGTGGTCAGCGTATTCGCCGGTAACGTGTTCGGCTATCTGCTCGCCTGGTGGTGGTTCGCCGCCCGCTTTCGCCAGTTGCGCGTTGATACTGCCACAGAGGCGATTAACCATCGCTTCGGCAAAGGTAACGAACAATTTTTCACCTGGATGATTATTCCGCTGAGCATCCTCAGTGCGGGCGTATGGCTGAACAGTCTGGCGGTATTTGCCAGCGCAGTATTCCAGCACGACATTACGCTGACATTATGGGTGACGGGCATCGTGGTGCTGGTGATTTCACTGCTGAGCGGTGCGTGGGGCGTGGTGGCGAGTGATTTTGTACAGACGCTGGTGGTCGCGATTATTTCCATCGCCTGCGCCGTTGTGGCGTTGTTTAAAGTCGGCGGCCCGGTGAAACTGGTGACGGAATTCCCTTCCGGTTTCATCACCGGTCCGGACGTGGGTCCGCATTATATTTCCCTGCTGGTAGCCTGTTTCCTGTTCTTCTTTATTAAGAACGTGCAGAGCATTAATAACCTGCAGGATTCCTACCGTTTCCTGAATGCTAAAGACAGTTTCAATGCCAAAAAAGCGGCGCTGTTTGCGCTGGTACTGATGCTGGTCGGCACCATCATCTGGTTCATTCCGCCGTGGGCTGTGGCGATCCTTTATCCTGACGCGGCAACCGCGCATCCGGAACTGGGCAAAAACGCCACAGATGCGGTGTATCTGATTTTCGCTGAGCGCGCGATGCCGATGGGTACCGTTGGTTTGCTGATGGCCGGATTGTTCGCCGCCACCATGTCTTCAATGGACTGCGCGCTGAACCGTAACTCGGGGATTTTCGTGCGCAGTTTCTGGACGCCGATAGTCAACCGTAACAGCGAACGTAGCGATAAATATCAGTTGCGCGTCGGTCAGATTGCCTGCGTGGTGAACGGCGTGCTGGTCATTTTAGTCGCGCAATACATGCACACCATGCAGACCGTCAGCCTGTTCGACCTGATGATGAAAGTCGGCACGCTGATGCAGGCACCGATTGTCGTGCCGCTGTTCCTCGGTGTATTTATTCGCAAAACGCCGGACTGGGCGGCGTGGGTCACCGTGCTGTTTGGTTTATGCGTATCGTACGTGGTGGCAAATCTGTTTACCGCGCCAGACGTCGCTCGCCTGCTGGGCATCACCCTGACGAAACGAGAACTGCTGGATGTGGCGATTATGTGGAACATTTTTGCGCATCTGGTGTTTACCGGCGGGTTCTTCTGCCTTACCACGCTGTTCTATCGTGAAAAAGCCTCAGCGAGAAATACCCAACGTCAGAAATTTTTCACCGACATGGACACGCCGGTGTATGCCGATCATGAACAGGATGAGTTTGACCGGTTACAGCGCGATAAAATCGGCAGGATTTCGATGTACATGGGTGCAGGTTTACTGCTGATGGTACTGGTGCCGAACCCACTCTGGGGACGCATTTTGTTCCTGCTGTGCGCCCTGTCTATTCTGCTTTTCGGCTGGATTTTACATCGCAGCGCGGAGAAAGGTATAAAAGCGGCACAGGCCGAAAAAGCACTAAAGAGAAATGTGGCGACATCACAGAGATAACGTAGTTAGGTGCGAAAGGCTAATGCAGGATTTCCCTCAGGGAGTCCTGCATTCCTGCTTAAGCAAGTTATTTCACAGCGGTTTGTTTACAGCAGTCCGCGCTGTTTTAACGTAATACACGTGGCTTCGTTCAAATCATATCGGGTGAAATCCTCCTTGCGCACCCAGGCATAAGCTTCAAATTCATCGTTCAGGGTGACACAGGTATTTTTGGCATGGCAATGAAAGAGCAGGTAAATCATGTAGATTTCCTCTGTCCGTCCATCCGGATAGGTTTTGGTTCGGATATCATCACGAAAAGTCCACGGCGTGATATGTGTCAGTTCCAGCGCTTCACCGAGTTCTTCCCGCACTTCACGTAGCAAGGCTTGTTCAATCGTTTCTTCCGGTTCAACGCCTCCCCCTGACAAGGCCCATTGTCCGGGAAATACACCGCGACCGGAGGGCATTTTGCACAGCAGATACGTTCCTTCATGTTCTATTAACGGACAGACGATAGTTCTCTGGCGCACAGTGACCTTCCTTAGTGACAATTTTTCAGAGGCCAAAAGTATCATAAAGCGCCGTTCTGCCCTGCGATTCAGCGCATAAAAAACCCGCCTCGTGAGCGGGTTTTAATGTCAGACAAAAATGAATCAGCACCGAATTTACTTCGGAAGTTCTGTCACCTGTTTCACTTCAGTTTTGCTGATCTGCTGTTTTACACCGTTGGCATCGGTGTATTCCAGCAAGCCGGAATCGGCTTCTTTGGGTTTGCCGTCACTGATGATGGTTCGCGCATCATTCGTCTGGATGGCATAACTGGTGCGCGTGCAGCCCGTCAAGGCCGCCACACATAACACAGCCGCTAAGGGTAAAAGTAATGTCCTATTCTTGATCTTCATGACCTTCTCCTTTGATGATACGTTGCCGGATAAATCAGTTATCCAGTTCGCTCATATTTTTAACCTGGTCGCGATTAATCTGCTCGGTCTTGCCGGTTTCCGCATTTTTATAGGACACCAGACCGGTATCGTCATCTACCTGAGGTTTCCCGTCCGTAACGATGGTTTTTCCGTCCGTCGTTTTAATCGCCTGGTTCGAAGCACAGCCAGCCACAAATAAAATTGAGACGGCAGCCAGTGATGCGGCGATTAGGTTATTCCTCTTCATACATTTCCTCCTGAAAGGTGTTTTGACTTAACGATTAACGAGTTAAGTATAGTCACTCTTTACGAAGGCTTTGGAAAATAGGACAAACGGAAATTTCATGATCATTTAATCACCGGCCTTTAAGTCGCTCGATAGCCAGTTGCAGTGCATCATTGGGCTCACCCACGGCATCAACCGCCTCTTCCTGAACACGACCCAGCCACAACGCCACCCGCTCACGGCTGATTTCCTGGCCATTTTGAGCGAACATCAAACAGCACTCACCCACCATGCGGCAGGCTTCCTCAAAAGCCAGTTTTGAATTTTCCACCGTTAGCTCCTGATTATTCCAAAAAGGACATTCTTTGTTTAACGGCAGATTTTAGAAAAAGTTGCCTCCTTTTACCCATTCTTTACCAAAATGCTTTCTGAAAGATGTTTTCCGGACAGGGTAAAATCTTTGTATCGGTTGCAAACTGTCACGGTTCAGCGGGTATCCGGTTAAGAATAATCTGTATTATGGGTTATTATTCTTAAAAATACCTGTACAACTTTCTACATCTTGTATAACTTTATAGTCACATAAGTAATCATTAACAACGCACACATTAACATGAGGATATGTCATGCGTCAGAACCAGCACGATGGAATGTCACCAGAAGCCTCCCCTTCTCTATATAGTCAGGGTTTTTCTAAAGAGGAAACAATGGGACGCGTTGTGGTAGAAATTCTGGAAGCAGGCAGGAATCTTAATCGCAAAGCATTGTGTTCCAAACTTCTGAATCGTGTTGAATCCGCAGGCAGCGAGGAAGAGGAAAAGCATTATATGAAGCTAATCCGTCTGGTTCTTGAGCGTGATTCATGATCAATTGAAATAATGGCATCATTCCCATGGAATAAAGTAATAACTCTGAACCTTAAGCTAATCTGCCCAAGACCCTTGGTCAGCGAATATTCAGAGGCTAATATTATGTACAGAAGCAACGAAGAAAAATTAACGGATAAGCTGATTGGTGAGGCGGTAATATCCTTACTTAAATCGAAAAGTCCAATATCAATTGACAGACTCATTAAGCAGTTACAGTTTATGGCTGTGAGTGCTGACAACTTAAATCGAAAAAGCGCCCTGGAGCAGATCATTAATGAGATGCGCCACGATCAGGCTGATAAGCGTGCGCGTGTCAGTTATGAAGTACGGGACGTCGACAATATACGACACTTTTTCAACACTGAAGGGCCGTCCGATGACCAGAAAAAACATTGATACATCAACTGAATACGCAGTAATCCATAATGATTCGGTTGTATCAAATCCATCTCAGTCGATGACAGACGCAGTCAATCAAACAGGTATTTATCAACATTTTTCTAAAGTGAGCGAACTCTATTCAAGTGAAGCTGAAGTTCTGGGTGCGGCGATCCGTCTTATTCTGGCGAATAAAGGCACGGTGACCAATAAGGCCATTATACTGCACCTGATTAATCAGCTTGAAACCACTTCCGATATTGTACAGCTGGATATTCTGCGCGGTGCACTGGAAATGGTCGTGGGCGTGACGCCGGATGATTCCGGTTTCTGAATCTTAAAGAATAGCCTGCTTTATCATTCCCGCCTTATCATTAATGTCTCGCGCTCAGTCGCTGACTTCGGGCGCGGAAATTTATCAACAACTAGCAGTAACAAGTGCGGAGGGTATTAAAATGCATGACGTGTCTTATACTCATATAACATTGGCTGATTATATTTTGCCAGAAGACCCTGAACTTCTGGTTGAAAACGAAACAGTCATCCGTGTTTATAAAAATCTAAAAAAACAGAAAGTAATTGTTACCCATAAAGATATTATTCTTTGTCTGATTCAGAAAATTGAGCAGGAAAGTGATGCAGATAAGCAGGATGTTTATCTGGAAGCACTTGAATATGTCGTTTACCGCACACCTGATGATGATATTTTATAAATTAGCAGCAAAGCATGATGAACTGAGCCCGGGAAATATCCTTTTCCGGGCTCAGTTGTTTAAACATTATGCTCAGCCGGCAAGTTTTCAGAGAGCCTGTTGACCAGACTGATATTCATAAGTGACTTCCGGCCATGTGACTACCGGCGCGCCCTTCAGTCTTGGCTCAGCAAACAACTCGCCCTGGAAATTACACACCCCTGCCGCATCCAGCCACATCCACTCTTCCGGTTTTTCAACCCCTGTCGCGATGACTGAGATTTCTAACGCAGAGCAGAATCTAATGATGGCCTGAACGACAGCCTGTTTCGGCCCGCTGGTATGAATGTCACAGATCATATTGCGATCAATCATAATTTTGTCCGGCTGGCATTGAGTCAGCAGCAATAATCCCGCAGAGCCTGCACCGAAATCATCAATTGCCAGACGCATTCCTGAGGCTTTGAGCTGTTTCATTGCGGTTGTGAACTTATCCTCACGGGTGATGACACCGTTCTCAGTGATGGCTACCACAATCTGTTCAGGCACCAGGCCACAGGCGGTTATCTCATTGACCAGAAACCCGACAGCATCCGGTACCATCACCAGCGTCATAGGCAAAAGTTTGATTGAAATCGTTTTGTCGCTGATCCCAATTTTCTGCGCCATGGCAAAGGCCAGCTTTTTGGATTTGAGATCTGCCTCGTAGATAGTGATCCCGGAAAGCCGGGAATAGTACTCCATCGCTGAGCCACCTTCCGGCCCGCGGATTGTCGCCTCGTAAGAAATTATCTCGCGACTCAGCGGATCAACTATCGGCTGGAAGGCAAAACTGTAGTCCTGCATTTCAGGGAATATAAATTCTACTTCGGGTTTCAGAGGCTCATCGGCGAGGAAAGACCAGGAATCTGCCGGAAGAATTTCGAGGTAATTTTCCTTCTCACGGGCCTGCACAAAGGTGCACAGAAATTGAAGCGCCCGGTCTTCATAAGTGAGCTGATATTTAGACGTTCCTTTATCAAGCACCGCCTGAAGCACCTCATCTTCATGATGATGTCTGAGGTCAAAAAGCTCCATACCGACATTGCCGAAGCGGCGTGACTGCACATAGTCACGCATGAGAACCACGACGTTGTGGTGCCGCTTATCCTGACAAATCGAGCTGTATAGGGCATCCACTGCCTCTTCCGGCCCTTCCAGCAACTGGAAGAAGTGCATCCCGTCAAAAAGCAGGATCCCGGTAATGCTTAAAAGTTCGTTGTTAACATTGGCTTGTGACACCATTTCAACCAGTGAGTCAGACTGCACGTGTTCACTGATGTGGCTGCGATAGACGAGGGTTAAAAGCATCGGGTGTTTCCAAAAGGATCTGATTCAGACCCTCAGGGTAGCAGAAATTTCGCTTATGGAAATATCCGAATCGGTCATTTAAGCATATAGAACAGGCTGAAAATGGCTGTCTTATCAGCGGATAAGCCACATAGCGAGTTATTTCCCGCCACTAAAGTAAAAGCAACAATTAAAAGCCTCGCTAATTCGCAATATTAATTTGATTAACCTTTACGGCTTCACTATAAATAATTGCGTTTTCTCAAGGTATTCCGCATTGATAGCCGGTAAATTGAATTATGGGGTTATTGATCTGACAAAAATCAATCACCTCTATTAGAAAAATATAATTTATTAGTTAAGGGATGAGAATGAAAAAATTACTGGCAATTATCTTCGTGAGCGTTTTGGGTTTGATGAGTCTTTCCGCCAGCGCATGCCCTAAGGGTGAGCATCCGCATGGCGGCACGGGCTCGCATCATAAGGGCGGGTACTGCGAATAATTATTTTTACATTTTAGCACTCATTACCAGCGGCTTCATAATAATAATCTGAAGCCATTTTTTATATTAAAAATTATTATTAACCCTGAGGTTTTAACCAGTTAGTAACCTTATCGGCCCGTTAAAATAACAAAGAAAAATATCTTTCATTACATACTTCAACCAGGAGTAAACCATAAACTTTAATAACTAAAAATAGTGAGTGGTCGGATATGTAAACCACTCCGCAGGCAAGAAACTATGGTTTCACTTCTTTATTATCAATAAGAGTTATTATGAAAAAGTTAATGATCGCGGTTCTTGCAGCAACAGCATTATCCGGTTGTGCTCAGCAGACATTTAAGATCCACGATGATGTTGCAGTGCAACCCGCCCATGTGACCAAACAAGCTTTCTTCGTTAATGGCATCGGGCAAGAACACACCATAGATGCAGCCCAAATCTGTGGCGGCGCCGATAAAGTGGTTCGTACAGAAGTTCAGGAATCCGGGATGGATGTACTGCTACGCGTTGTCACACTTGGCATATACACGCCTCGCGAAGCCAGAGTGTACTGCGCGAAATAATTATCGCGAAGAACTCGCGTATTAATGCCTGCTGTACAGCCTTACGGTCAGCCAGCAGGCTTCACTTTCCTCCACCTTTAGCCACCAAACCCTTCCCTTTCTTCATCTGCTATAAAACGCGCTGACATTCGGTGTCGTAATCCGTATCATACGCGCCACAACGCCGTCCGGACGGAAGACATAAGCAACGGGCAGTCCGAAATGCACAATGCTAAACTCGCGCTATGTCGGCCATGCCCTTCTGGTGCCCCTTTTTGAGTCAGAGTTATTATTAATGTTAGAAAATCAATCAGTTGATAAAAAAGCTCAGTACAACCTGAATAAATTACAAAAACGTCTGCGTCGTGACGTGGGAAAAGCGATCTCTGATTTCGGCATGATCGAAGAAGGTGACCGCATTATGGTTTGTCTTTCCGGCGGGAAGGACAGTTACACCATGCTGGAAATTTTGCGCAACCTGCAGCAAAGCGCCCCGGTGAATTTTTCGCTTATCGCGGTTAACCTGGATCAGAAGCAACCGGGTTTCCCGGCGCATATCCTGCCGGAGTATCTGGAAACGCTGGGCGTGGAATATAAGATTGTCACCGAAGACACTTATTCCATCGTCAAAGATAAAATTCCGGAAGGCAAAACGACCTGCTCGTTGTGTTCACGTTTGCGTCGCGGGATCTTATACCGCACCGCCTCCGAACTGGGTTGTACCAAAATTGCGCTGGGACATCACCGTGATGACATTCTGCAAACCCTGTTCCTCAATATGTTCTACGGTGGCAAGCTGAAAGGAATGCCACCAAAACTGATGAGTGATGATGGTAAACATATTGTGATCCGCCCGCTGGCGTATTGCCGCGAGAAAGATATCGAGCGTTTCGCGATTGCACGTGAATACCCGATCATCCCTTGTAATCTGTGCGGCTCACAGCCAAACCTGCAACGTCAGGTTATCGGTGACATGCTCAACGACTGGGATAAAAAATACCCGGGCCGTATCGAAACCATGTTCAGCGCGATGCAAAACGTAGTGCCTTCACATCTCAATGACATGAATCTTTTTGATTTCAAAGGGATTAAACACGGTAGTGAAGTGATTGACGGCGGAGATCTGGCTTTTGACCGTGAAGATATCCCGATGCAGCCTGTTGGCTGGCAGCCGGAAGATGATGAAACTGCTGCACCGGTTGAGCGTCTGAACGTGTTAGAAATTAAATAATTTCCACGCCCGACCCTGCACCTCAGAAGCCCGCATTGCGCGGGCTTTTTCATTTTCAGGCCAGCGTAAAAGTGTCAGTCCAGTTGTAATTGGTCATCACCAGTTTCACCGGCAGGCTGAGTGAACCAAAGTTATGCTGCTGGTTGTGCAGGAAAAACTCCCGCAAAGACGACGGTAAATACTGCGCACTGTATCGCATGAGCGTGCTGTGCCAGAACATTTGGGGGATCTCGGTATTTGGAAACCGCTCATGTATTTTCCCTGCCCATTGCGTGGTGAGCAGATGGTCCACCAGTGCCTGCCGAACACGCAAACTTTCCTCATCCGGAAATCCCGCCAGCAGCAACTGATCCGGTAACGCAATCAGTCGCAAATCGCTGATATGCATAATATGCCCCCGGCAATGCTGGTTAAACATTTCGATCAACTCCTCAAGACCTTCCGCATTTTCCGGCCGGTCATACAACGCCTGCGTCACGGCAAAAAAAGTAAAGTGCATACCGTCTGTCGGCGCGACGTCCGCCAACACATCGCCCTGCGCTGCCGTTACGATATCTGCCAGTAATTCCTTCATCGACGGGCCGGCACGGTTGCCGCTGGTGATTGCCAGGCAGTCCGGAGGATAAAAAGGGTCCGTTCTCACCGCGCCCGTTCCCGGATGCGCATTCCATACTCTTAGCGTATTACTGTTTGTATTTTCATATGCCTGATGAATCATTTCCCGGGTATGCAAAGCAAACTCCTGTTTTGTCCAAAAGTGAGCGCAGCCTGGCAAAAGTGCCTGAGAATGCCCTTCACAGAGGATAAACCTCAAAAAGATTGAGCGAAATCAACATTAGAATCGCGGAATGGGTGCAGTATCTATTTCGCAGGTGAATGCAACGTCAAGCGATGGGCGTTGTGCTCCATATTGTCTTATTTCCAAATTTTTAGAATTAATGCATAGCACAATTTAATTCGAACGACGCCGGTCTTCTGACCGGCTTTTTTTTTGCTTTTTTTCAGCAGCTTAAGGATTTATAACCAGCGACTTTTCTTCATCCACAGCGCCACTCCACCGCCTAATAACACCAGACAGGCACAGAAAATCCCGAAACCTAACGGCGACGTGTTCCCCGGAATGCCGCCTAAGTTAACGCCAAACAGACCGGTCAGGAATGTCGCGGGCAAAAACACCATCGCCAGCAGCGACATGGTGTAGGTGCGGCGGTTGAGGGAATCGGCCATCAGCGAGCTGATTTCATCTGACAACACCGCCGTACGCGCAATGCTGGCATCAAGGTCATCCAGTCCGCGCCCGAGGCGGTCAGAGATTTCCTGCATCAGACGGCGGTCATCGTCATTCATCCAGGGCAGACGTTCGCTGGCCAGACGGGAAAACACATCGCGCTGCGGCGCCATATAACGGCGTAAAACGATGAGTTGTTTGCGCAGCAGTGCCATCTGACCGCGCTCCGGCACCTGCTGCTCCATCAGGTCATCTTCAATATCGATAATTTTATCGTGTAAATCTTCGATAAAATCACTGGTCTGATCGGTCAGCGCATCGCAAATTTCCACCAGCCAGCGGCCGGTATTCTTCGGCCCGCTGCCGGATTTCATATCACTGAGCATCTCTTCCATCGAAAACACTTTACGGTGTCGCGTGGAGACAATCATTTTGTCGGTGAGATAAACGCGAATAGTGACCAGCTGATCCGGGCGCGAATCTGCGTTGAGATTGATGCTGCGCAGCGTGATTAACGTCCCTTCTCCTACGCGTACCACTTTTGGACGAACGCTGTCACCGGCCAGCGCTTCACGCACGGTATCAGGCAGCACAGGCGTGCTGTTAATCCACTGCTCACTGGCGGGCAGCGTGTAATCCAGATGCAGCCAGCAGGGTTTTTCTCCACTGGCGACGCATTGCGGGCTGATGTTATTCACCCCGCCCTGACCGTCCATCTGCAAGGCGTAGACCGCATCAGAAACCTGTAATTCTCTTCCCTTAATCACTTCCACGACGTTCCTCGCTTTTTCTACGTTATCTTTGATGAGCTTAGCGCGAATTGCACGGTCTTATCTGTTTCTCAGTATGGCTGTATGTTTCTAACTTCCGGGTTTTTGCATTTCAGCCAGTTCAGGCATCACGCTGCGCATCATTTCAAGAAATTTGCGCAGCCGCGCCGGATAATAACTGGAATAGGGATACACCAGATATACCGGCAGCGGTAAGGCGTTCCAGCCGGGTAATACGCGCTGCAAGCGCCCTGCCTCAAGATCTTCTTTCACTACCCATGCGGAAACAATGCCAGCCCCCAGTCCGGAAAGTGCGGCTTTACGCACCGCGTATAAGCTGTCGGTCGCCAGCCGCGGCATGATGGGACAACTTTCCATGCGACCGTCATTATCGTGGCGCAGCGTGACATCATTACGATAAAAAGTACTCAGGGAAATCCAGGGTAATTCTTTCAGCTCGCTGACCTGTCTGACCGGATATTGCTGTAATAATTCCGGTGTCGCCACCACGATGCGCGGCACTTCCGCCAGTAAGATGGCCACCATGGAAGGATCCGGCACATTCCCGACCTGAATCGCACAATCGATATCTTCGGCGATAAAATCCGGCGTGCGGTCGTTGAGCATCCAGTCCACCGAAAGATTCGGATAACGCTGCAAATAGCGGGTTAACGGTACGATGAGCTGATCCTGCCCGAACGCGTGCGGCGCACGAACCCGTAAAATTCCAACCGGTTCATCCCCTGCACCGCTCAGTTGATCTTCCAGCGCCGTCCAGCGTTCCAGCACCAGTTTTGCCTGTTCATAGCAGCGTTCGCCGTCGTCAGTGAGTTTCATGGCGTGCGTGGTGCGCAGGATCAGTTTCGTGCCCAGCAGGCGTTCGAGCGACTGCAAACGGCGGCTGACCGTCGGCTGGCTGGTGTTCAGTTGCACAGCCGCAGCGGAAAGGCTGCCACTTTCGACAATGCGCACAAAAGTTTGCATCAGGTCGATCCGGTCAATGCCGCTGGTGATGGTCGTCGGGATGGGTATGCTCATACGCCTCACGTATAACTGTTTTACCTTTGTGCAGGCTACCACTTATAACCAGAACCGTGAAGAATGCTTTCAGCGCGCACCACCCCGTGAACTCATTCATCAGGAAATTACGTCATGTCAGAACTCTCAGGTACATCATCCGTTAACGACTCAGCACTTTCCGGCAAAATCATTTTTACTCTGGCCGCCGGTGCCGGACTGAGCGTCGCTTCGATTTACTACAGCCAGCCGATGCTGGGGATTATGGGTGGAAATCTCAACGCCAGCACCACGTCGGTCGGGCTGATCCCGACGCTGACTCAGGCCGGTTATGCGCTGGGCATTTTGTTTCTTATTCCGCTGGGCGACCGTCATGACCGCCGTACGATTATTCTGCTGAAAAGCATTTTACTGGCCGCCGCTTTGCTGCTCTGCGGATTTGTGCCGGGTATTCACGGGCTGCTGATAGCAAGTTTGGTCACCGGCATAGGTGCGACAATGGCGCAGGATATCGTCCCGGCGTCAGCGCATCTTGCCCCACCGGCGCAGCGCGGGAAAACGGTCGGCACGGTGATGACCGGGCTGCTGGTCGGGATTTTGCTCTCGCGGGTATTAAGCGGTTTTGTGGCTGAGTATTTCGGCTGGCGGGTGATGTATCAGCTGGCGGCACTCAGCGTGGCACTGATTGGTATCGCGCTGTGGCGGGTTCTGCCGCGTTTCACACCGGATACGCGCATCAGTTACGCCGGTCTGCTGCATTCAATGTTTGGTCTGTGGAAGAACTACAAAACGCTGCGCCATGCGGCACTGGCTCAGGGTTTATTGTCGGTGGCGTTCAGTGCTTTCTGGTCAACGCTGGCGATTATGCTTAACGAACAGTTCCACCTGGGCAGTGCAGTGGCGGGTGCCTTCGGGCTGGCGGGAGCCGCAGGGGCATTAGCTGCGCCGCTGGCGGGTGCGTTAGCCGATAAAAAAGGTCCGGAGCGTGTCACTCAGATGGGTTCAGCGCTGGTGATGGTGTCTTTTGCGGCGATGTTCCTGCTGCCGCTGTTGTCACCACACGCCCAGCTGGCGCTGATTGTGCTTAGCGCCATTGGTTTTGACTTAGGCATTCAGGCCACGCTGGTTGCCCATCAGACCTTGGTTTACGGCCTTGAACCGGCGGCACGCGGCAGACTGAATGCCCTGCTGTTCACCGTGGTATTTATCGGCATGTCAGCAGGCGCGGCTCTGGGCAGTAAAGCGCTGGAAGCCGGTGGCTGGTCAGGCGTGGTGGTGCTGGCAACGGTCGCCGCCGGTGCCGCGTTACTGGTTCGTCTGTTCAGCCGTAAAAACTGAGCAGTGCGATAAAATAAAAGCGCCCGCTGATATGTGCAGCGGGCGCTTTTGTTTGTCTGACATTTACCCCGACTTTTACCATGAATCACAGTCAGTGCTTCAGGATGTACATTTCCTGGCTATACGCCACGTCTTCCGGATTGGTGATCGGGTATCCTTTCACCCACGGTTTGATCAGACGCCCGTTGGTGTACTGGTAAATCGGTGCAATCGGGGCTTGTGTGGCGATGATTTGCTCGGCTTTGTTGTAATCGTCGTTGCGGCGCGCCTCGCTGGTTTCACGGCTGGCATCGGCAATCACTTTATCATATTCCGCACTGCTGAATTTGCTGATATTGCCGTTATGCGTCGAAGTCAGCAGCGACAGAAACGTCGAGGCTTCGTTGTAATCACCGACCCAGGACGCGCGGATCACATCAAAATTGCCGGTATTACGGCTGTCGATGTAAGTTTTCCATTCCTGATTCACCAGCTTCACATCCGCACCCAGCGTCTTTTTCCACATCGACGCGACCGCAATGGCAATCTTCTGATGGCTTTCAGACGTGTTATACAGCAGCGTCAGATGCAGCGGTTTAGACGGCCCGTAACCTGCCGCCGCCAGCAGACTTTTCGCCTGTGCATCAAGCTCTTCCTGCGAATACTGCTCCAGTTCGCTTTCCACCGGTTTGAAACCGTTGGTAACGTCAGGAGTAAAACGCCACGCCGGTTTTTCGCCGGTACCCAGCACTTTTTCGGCGATGATTTTACGGTCGATACTCAGGGAAAGCGCCTGACGAACGCGCGCGTCGTCCGTCGGTGCACGCTTGGTGTTGAAGGCGTAATAATAGGTTCCCAGCTGATAAGGCGTATAAACCTGACCGGGAATATCATGCATCAGCTTTTTGTACTGATCTTTCGGGAAGGATTCGGTGATATCAATATCGTTAGCCAGATAACGTTTGGTGGCATTGGACTCTTTATTGATCGGCACGAAAGTCACTTTGGTCAGCACGGTATGCGCGTGATCCCAGTAATGCGGATTGGGCACCAGCACCAGTTTTTCATTCACCACACGGTCTTTCAGCACATATGCGCCATTGCCCACCAGATTGCCCGGTTTGGTCCAGTCATTGCCAAACTTTTCAACCGTCGCTTTATGCACCGGGAACAGGCTAAAATTCGCCAGCAGACTGACAAAATACGGCACCGGTTTATCCAGCGTGACGCGCAAAAGCGTCGGGCTGACGGCGGTCACGCCCAGTTTATCCACCGGCATTTTCCCGGCGATAATGGCATCTGCGTTAGATATTCCTGCCAGCGCGGCAAACCAGGCACCGGTCGAGGAACCTTTGGGGTCAACCAGACGCTGCCAGCTGTAGACAAAATCCTGCGCCGTGACCGGATCCCCATTCGACCATCTGGCATCTTTGCGCAGGGTGAAAAGGAAGACCTGATTGTTCTGGTTTTGCCAGCTTTCAGCGACACCCGGCACACTTTTACCGGTCGCGTCCTGATTTACCAGCCCTTCGAATAAATCGCGGGCAACCTGTGCCTCAGGCAAACCGACTACTTTGGACGGATCCAGTGAAGCGGGTTCATCTTTAATGTGGCGGACAATTTCCTGTTTTGCCGCGAGCGGCGTACCGGCGGGAACCTGAGCGGCGATAGCCTGACCCAAAGTCAGTGCCACCAGCGCAGCGCATACGGAATAGGATAAAAGCGGAAATGATTTTCCCTGCGGCATAAATTCTCCTGAACGGACAAAGGGCTACACCCTGAAACATTCAGGAGTTTTATCACTACCTGCCGCAATCCCCTATAAGAAATCGCTACAGATTTGCCTTCGCGCACAAAACCGCAGCAGCAGGAGATAAAATTCAGGCGGAACCGGCGATATCAATGCCGCCGCAATGAAACTTCAGTGCCGGTTCGACATCCTGCGCCAGCCAGGTCGGGCCATCGAGATCGACAAATTTTGCGCCCGCCGTGAGCACCAGTGCGGCGCGAATGGCGCGCGACGTGCACAACATGCAGCCGAGCATGATATCAAACCCGTTCTCACGCGCCGCCTGTGCCAGCAGGAGTGCGCCGGTCAGACCGCCGGTTTTATCCAGCTTAATGTTGATCATGTCGTAGCGATTTTTCAGTGCAGGTAAACCTTCCACGGTATGACAGCTTTCATCAGCACAGATGGGCAGAGGATGAATGAAGTTTTCCAGTGCGGAATCCTCACCTGCCGGAAGCGGTTGTTCGAGCATCAGAATGCCTAAATCGGCCAGCAACTGACAACGCGCTGCCAGTCCGTCGCTCTGCCAGGCTTCGTTGGCATCGACAATCAGCGAAGCATTGGGAACAGCGGCGCGAACCGCCACCAGCCGTTCGGCGATCAGGCGGTCGTCGAGTTTAATTTTCAGCAACGTCGCGCCCTGCTTTTGCAGCGCCAGCGCAGCCTGAGCCATCTCCTCAGGCGTTCCGATGCTGACAGTCTGCGCCATGCTGACCGATGCCAGAGGCTGGGTGTCGGTCAGTTGCCACAAACTCAGGTTGCGGGTCTGAGACTCCAGGTTCCACAGCGCGCAGTCGAGTGCATTTCGCGCTGCGCCCGCTGGCAGCAAATGTTGCAACTGTTCGCGACTGGCACCCCGTTCAATGGCCGTCACCACGCTGGCGATTTGTGCCATCACGGAGCTTTCGCTTTCGTCATAACGCGGATATGGCGTGCATTCACCCATACCGCGAATGCCATTCTCTTCGATTTCAACTGCCACAACGCGGGCTTCGGTACGGGTTCCGCGCGAGATCACAAACGGCGTATGCAACGGCCAGGCTTCCGGATAAAAGCGAACACTTCTCATAGTGTCTCCAATAATGAAATGCGCCTTGTGGGATACAATCAATAGATACAAGTAATTAACAAATATTCTATATCCAACATAGCATTGTTACCCTAAACTGAAAGCCGTTTGACTCCAATGGACATAGGAAATAATCATGACCCAGACAGTACACTTTCAGAGCAACCCGGTAAGCGTTGCAGGCAAAATCCCACAAAAAGGCGACGTCGCCAAGCCTTTCAGCCTGGTCGCAAAAGACCTTTCTGATGTCAGCCTGAGCAGCTTCGCAGGCAAGCGTAAAGTCCTGAACATTTTCCCAAGCATTGATACCGGCGTTTGCGCCACATCCGTGCGTAAATTCAATCAGCTGGCTGGCGAAATCGACAACACGGTTGTTTTGTGTATTTCTGCTGACCTGCCATTCGCGCAGTCACGTTTTTGTGGCGCGGAAGGCCTGTCTAACGTGGTTACGCTGTCTACCCTGCGTGGCGGTGATTTCAAATCCGACTACGGCGTGGGTATCACCGATGGCGCGCTGTCTGGTCTGACTGCCCGTGCTGTGGTGGTTCTGGATGGTCAGGACAACGTGCTTTACAGCGAACTGGTGAACGAAATCACCACTGAGCCTGACTATGAATCTGCGCTGGCTGTTCTGAAGTAATTTTTGCTTCTACAGACGACAGATGAAAAAAAAGCAACGGAGCAATCCGTTGCTTTTTTATTGGGACAAACCCGCAGAAGAAATTACTCTTCGCTTTCGCCTGTTTCTCCGCGACGGCTGCTGAGGCCGTATTCCCGCAGTTTATTAGCGATGGCCGTATGCGAGACGCCCAGACGCTTCGCCAGTTTACGCGTGCTCGGATAAGTACGGTAAAGACGGGTCAGCACGGAACGTTCGAAACGTTTGCTGATATCGTCAAGTGAACCGTTCAGCGCTTCCTCACCAATCGTGACTTCCGCGTCGAAGTCCGGCAGAACGATATCCTGCGGACGCAGTTCGCCGCCTTCCAGTTGCGTCAGAGCGCGGTAAATTGCATTTTTGAGCTGACGGACGTTTCCCGGCCAGCCGTAATGCGTCAGGTAGTTTGCCAGTTGCGACGACAGTTTTGGTCGCGGCATGCCCTGTTCATCGGAGAAGCGCGCCACAAACAGTTCGGTCAGCGGCATGACGTCGGCAGCACGATCACGCAGCGGTGGTAGCGTCAGGCTCAGCACGTTCAGGCGATAATACAAATCCTCACGGAATTCGCCGCGCTGCACCAGTTCCACCAGGTTTTTTTGCGTGGCGCACATCACGCGCACATCCACTTTCACTTCGTGCTCTTCCCCCACACGACGGAATGTGCCGTCATTGAGGAAACGCAGCAGTTTGATCTGCATTCTCGGCGACATTTCACCGATTTCATCGAGCAATACCGAACCCCCGTTCGCCTGTTCGAAGAAGCCTTTTTTGCCTTCCAGCGCATTCGGATATGCACCGGCAGCATAGCCAAACAGCTCGCTTTCTACCACGTCGTCCGGCAATGAAGCACAGTTAAGCCCGAGGAAGGGCTTTTTGCCGCGAGCGCTGCGTACATGGCAGGCGTGGGCCAGTAAATCTTTGCCGGTGCCGGTATCACCGACAATCAGCAGCGGCGCGTCCAGCATCGCGAGTTTACGTGCCTGATCCAATACGTGACGCATTTTGGTACTGACCGCGACGATGTGGTCGAATTCACTGTCATCGTTAACGGTTAAATCTTGCAACTGGCGCCCCATGCGCGCAGCCGATTTGAGCATGACGACAGCGCCGGCAATCCCGCCTTTTTCGTTCTCGTCATCCACATGGATGGGCGTGAGATCCATCAGGAAATCCTGGCTGCGGATCACAATACGTTCGGTATGCGGCTGGGCGTTGTCGTTTTCCAGCCAGCGCGTGACGTTGTAACTGGTGATCAAACCCGCCGCCGTCGCATTGCGGATTTTATCTTCATCGAGTTCAAACAACGCCATCGCCGCCGGGTTGGCCTGCTCAACTTTGCCTTTCATATCAATGGAAAAAACCGGTTCCGGCATGGAAACCAGTAAAGCGCGTAACGCACGATGCTCCCGTTCGGAAGGCATGAACGATACGGTACGGACATCTGTCACACCGTCGATACGGCGGATTTCAGCCATCAGGGCGCGAAAAGTGTCAAAATCCAGTTGGGAAAAATTCAGGTAAATGCGGCCAATCGAGGCAATCTCGATACCGCGTAAATCAATACTGCGTAAAACCAGTAAATCGAGGAGTTCACGGGTGAGACCCAGGCGGTCTTCGCAAAAAACTTCCAGACGCATCAGTGTTGACCTTTTTCTGCCGGTGCGGAAATCGCTGCAGCCATAATACTCTTTCATGTACACGGGAAGAAGAGACTGTCACGAAAAGTTGACAAAATAATTCTCCGAATGAACTCCCTTTGCCCTAATTTTCTGGCAGGTGTTTGGCTATTACAGACGTTTATTCTGGCCGCCGGTATCACATCTCCCTGCATCGCGATTTCGCCATTACGCCCTTTTTCTGCTACTATCGCGCTTCTGATTTCATCGCCAAATGGTTCCCGACTATGAAGTTCGTCTCCTTTAATATCAATGGATTGCGCGCCCGCCCTCATCAGCTTGCCGCAATTATCGAACAGCACCAGCCTGACGTTATCGGTTTGCAGGAAACTAAAGTTCACGACGACATGTTCCCGCTCGAAGATGTCAGCCAGTACGGTTATCACGTGTTCTATCACGGCCAGAAAGGCCATTACGGCGTTGCCATGCTGACCAGGCAGGAACCGGTGGCTGTACGCCGTGGTTTCCCGGGTGATGACGAAGAGTCTCAGCGCCGTATCATCATGACCGACATCGAAACGCCGCAGGGTATTCTGACCGTGATTAACGGTTATTTCCCGCAGGGTGAAAGCCGTGACCATCCGACTAAATTCCCGGCTAAAGAGAAGTTTTACCGTGATTTGCAGGATTACCTGACCACCAGCTTGTCCGTGAATAATCCGGTGGTGGTTATGGGTGACGTGAATATCAGCCCGACCGATCTGGACATTGGTATCGGCGAAGACAGCCATAAACGCTGGCTGCGCACCGGTAAATGTTCATTCCTGCCGGAAGAACGTGAATGGATGGATCGCCTGAAAGGCTGGGGGCTGATTGACACTTTCCGCGCCGCCAATCCGGAAGCGGCCGATAAATTCTCGTGGTTTGATTACCGTTCACGCGGTTTTGATGAAAACCGTGGCCTGCGTATAGATCTTATCATGGCGAGTACGCCGCTGGCGGCGCGCTGCACCGCGACGGGTATTGATTATGATATCCGCGCAATGGAAAAGCCGTCTGACCATGCGCCAATCTGGGCAACGTTCGACCTGAAATAATGACCATGAAGTCGATTGATGTGGTCGCCGCCCTGATTGAACGTGAAGGCAAATTGCTGCTCGCCCGTCGGGATGCGTCCAGCGATCAGGCGGGTTTATGGGAATTCCCCGGCGGAAAAGTGGAAGCCGGGGAAAGTCAGCCAGCCGCATTAGCGCGTGAATTGCACGAAGAAATGGGTATCGCGGCGACGGTGGAAGATTTTCTCGCCACCAGCGAATTACAGCAATCCTCCAGGCTGATTCGTCTGCACGGCTGGCGGGTCAGCGGATTTGCGGGAACGATTACGTTACAGTGTCACTCTGAAATCCGCTGGGTATCGCCCGCTGACGTGCCGTCGTTTGATCTGGCACCGGCAGATATTCCGTTGATCGAAGCATATCTGGCGAAATTCGTCTCATAGCCTGTGAATGCAAACAAAAAAGGCGCGGTACTGGAAACAGTCCGCGCCTTTTTTCTGTCCGTCGTTTAAGAAAGCGTTATTTCTTCAACACTTCCCATTTCAGTTCATTGGTGCCCACCACGTTCGGGTCGCGTGAACATTGCAACACCACGCTGTCCGCTGTCACCACCGCGCCTTCACTGTAACTCTGATTATTGTAGATACAGCAGTTGTGGCAGGTCGGCGCGCTGTTATTGTTGTTACTGCCGCTGTTTTCCCAGATTTGCGGCGGCAGAGGCACCACCACATCCGCGCCGTTACCGATATTGCTGCGGTTCGCCATCGCCGGGGCAGACAGCAGCACGGAACCGGCCAGTAACGCCATCAGCACATGTTTCACCAGTACATTATTCATCACTTTTCGCTTCCTTCCCTTTAGTGCTCGCTTTACGGCGTTTAGGGGCGCTTTTGCCTTTCGCCGCAGCGCCCGCCGGTTTGGAAGGCAGGCTGCGGAATGCCGAAGACACCCGGTTCGTTTTGGCCTGCATGATGAGATTCTGCAACGTCACGACCAGCGGTTGCATGAAATCCTGATAACGGCAGCTCTTTTCACTGATACGCGTCAGCGTCGACTCCCAGTCGGCGGTCATATCCGGCCGCCCGGCAATGTCCGGCAGGGAGTGGATCAGTGCGCGTCCGGTATCGCTGGAATGGATATAGCGCCCTTTCTTGTACAAAAATTCACGACGGAACAACAGTTCGATAATCCCGGCACGCGTGGCTTCTGTGCCCAAACCGTCCGTCGCACGCAGGACTTTCTTCAGTTCTTTATCCTGTACAAAACGCGCGATCCCGGTCATCGCAGAAAGCAATGTGGCGTCGGTAAACGGCCGCGGCGGCTGGGTCTGGCGTTCAACCACGTCCCCGCGCTCGCACAGCAGTTCGTCCCCTTTGGCTACCACCGGCAGCGGCGTGCCTTCGTTTTCTTCATCACGCTCTTTACTGCCCAGCAAAGTGCGCCAGCCCGCTTCAGCCAGAAAACGTGCCTTGGCGATAAACTTACCGCCTGCGATATCCAGATCGATAACGCATTTGCGGTACACCGCATCCGGGCAAAACTGCATCAGATACTGACGCGCCACCAGGCCGTAGATCTTACGTTCATCGTCGGTCAGATTCACATTACTGCTGCGCGCCGTCGGGATAATCGCGTGGTGCGCATCGACCTTTTTGTCGTCCCAGCAACGGTTACGAATATCAGTATCAACAACCGGTTGCGGCATCAGATCCGGGCGGTGAACGCCAATAGCGTTGATGACGGAATGACGACCGGCAAAGTGCTCCTCCGGTAGATATCGGCTATCCGAACGCGGATACGTAATCAATTTGTGCGTTTCATACAATTTCTGACAGATATCAAGAATTTGCTGGGCACTCAGGCCAAAGGCCTTCGAGCCTTCAATCTGCAATGTGGAAAGCGAAAACGGCAGCGGCGCGATATCATTCTCACGTTTATCATTATAGCCGGTGACCATCGCCGGTTGTCCGGCAATGCGCGCCACCACGTGATCCGCCAGCGGACGATGCAACAAACGCCCTTCTTCATCCTGATACGGCTCGCAGGAATCGCTCGGCTGCCACAGCGCCACAAATCGCTCTTCGGCAGGCGTGACAATATGCGCTTTCACTTCAAAGAAATCTTTCGGCACGAAGTTTTCGATATCTTCGTCGCGGCGCACTACCAGCCCGAGCACCGGCGTTTGTACGCGGCCAACGGACAGTACGCCGTTGTATCCGGCGTTGCGGCCAAGAAGGGTATAAGCGCGGGTCATGTTGATGCCGTAGAGCCAGTCGGCGCGGGCGCGGGCCAGTGCGGAAACGCACAGCGGTATAAAGTCACGGTTGTCGCGCAGCCGGTCAATGGCGCGTTCGACGGCCTGCGGATTGAGATCGTTAATCAGGCAGCGCTGGGTCGCGTGGCGTTTTTCCGGCGTCAGCTCGAGATAATCCAGCACTTCATCCACCAGCAATTGCCCTTCGCGATCCGGGTCACCGGCGTGAACGACCTGCGTCGCCTCAAGCAACAGGCGTTTAATCACGTTGAGTTGTTTGGCGACGGAAGAACGCGGCTGAAGCTGCCACTTTTCAGGAATGATCGGCAAGTCTGCCAGCGACCAGCGCGCAAAGCGGCTGTCGTAGGCATCGGGCTGCGCCTGTTCGAGTAAGTGACCGACGCACCAGGTCACGACCTGATCGTTGCCACAGGCAATATAGCCGTCGCCCCGGCGATGAGGTTTTGGCAGGACATCCGCAATGGCGCGGGCAAGGCTGGGTTTTTCCGCAATGAACAAACGCATCAGGCCATACCTGCCTGAGAGGGGGTCGCTACAAAGATTTCCATTATCCCATCCTTCATTTCACTTCGTCCTCCTCATGCTGATGGTGGCTATGTTAGCCGCTGGCGACGCAATTAGTAAGACGGTTAGAAGGATCCGCGACGATGGTCGCTCAAATAGACAGCAAAAACCGGTTTTATCAGAAAAGGCCGATGAAAACCGGTTAATAAATAAGCGAGTGAATTTTAGAAATGTGTCACAAAAGGCGTGCTGTCGGTCGGGATCACCTGCAGGCTCGCTTTCAGCTGCGGGGTACCGAGATACAGGAAACCGACGATTTTATCGTTCTCACCGCATTTGAATGCCTTGCGTACATCTGCATGGTCGGTCCAGGCGCCGGTACGCCAGATGCCGTTGAAACCCTGCGCCAGCGCAGCCATCTGCATCGCCTGAACGGCACAACCGGCGGAAAGCAACTGTTCCCACTGCGGCACTTTCGGACTTTCTTTGCAGGCCGCAATCACGGTAATGATTTGCGGGGCGCGAAGTGGCGCCTGCGTGGCTTTCTCGATAGCTTTTTCATCCGCGCCGTCTTTAATGGCGGCAGCCCGCAGTAATTCACTGAAACGGGTCAGACCGTCGTTTTCAGCAATCACAAACCGCCACGGCTGCAAAGCACCGTGATCCGGCGCGCGCATCCCGGCGTTGATGATGTTTTGCAGCGCCTCGCCTGCCGGAGCAGGAGCAGCCAGACGGGAAGCGGAACGGCGGTTAAGTAATAAGTCCAAAGCGTCCATTTTAATCTCCTGAGAATAATTGCTATTTACCTTACGTTAACATAGCCGCTACGGTATTTTCCAACGCATCAGATGCTTTCAGATAATGCGTCGTTGCTAAATCCTGACATGATTTAAAGCTGACTTTTTACCGGCGTGTCATTAGGATAGCGGGACTTATCTGTCTTGTTGGAGAGACCATGCGCGCATTGTGGCGAATTATCGCCGGATTTTTTAAGTGGACCTGGCGTCTTCTTAATTTCGTCAGAGAATTCATTCTCAACGTTTTCCTTATCCTGATTATTCTGGCTGGCGTGGGCATCTGGTATGCCGTGCAGGACAAACCCGTCGATACCACTAAAGGTGCGCTGCTGGTAGACCTGAGCGGTTCCGTGGTGGATAAGCCTTCGGTCAATAATAAAGTCCGTCAGTGGGGTCGTGAATTGCTGGGCACGTCGAGCAGCCGTTTACAGGAGAACTCCCTGTTTGATCTGGTCGATACTATTCGCGCGGCAAAAGATGACAAAAACGTCACCGGTATCGTGTTGCAACTGACTGATTTCACCGGCACTGACCAGTCATCGATGCAATATATCGGCAAAGCGCTGCGTGAATTCCGTGACGCAGGTAAACCGGTGTATGCCATCGGTGACAGCTATAACCAGTCGCAATATTATCTGGCGAGCTACGCCAACAAAATCTACCTGTCGCCACAGGGCGCGGTCGATTTGCACGGTTTTGCGACCAACAATCTGTATTACAAATCCCTGCTCGATAAGCTGAAGGTCACGACCAATATCTTCCGCGTCGGGACGTATAAATCTGCCGTTGAGCCGCTGATCCGTGACGATATGTCCCCTGCAGCTCGTGAAGCAGATAGCCGCTGGATTGGTGGATTGTGGACTAACTATCTCAATACCGTTTCTGCAAACCGTCAGATCACGCCTGAACAATTGTTCCCTGGCGCAGCGGGTATATTAGCGGGAATGCAGGCGACCGGCGGCGATATGGCGCAGTACGCGCTGAAAGCCAAACTGGTGGATACGCTGGCTTCCCGTACCGAAGCGGACAACGATATGGTGAAAGCGTTTGGCTGGAATAAAGACGCCAAAGACTTTAACTACACCAGCATCTACGATTATTCGCCGAAACCAAAACCGGACAATAACGACCCGCAAATCGCGGTGATCTTCGCGACCGGTGCCATCAACGACGGTGAAGAACAACCGGGTGCAGTCGGTGGCGACACGACGGCCCAGCAAATTCGTGATGCCCGTCTGGATCCGAAAGTGAAAGCGATTGTGTTCCGCGTCAACAGCCCGGGCGGCAGCGTCAGCGCTTCTGAGGTGATCCGCTCCGAACTGGCTGCTGCGAAAGCCGCTGGCAAACCGGTGGTGGTTTCAATGGGCGGCATGGCGGCATCCGGCGGCTACTGGATTTCTACGCCAGCAAACTACATCATCGCCAGCCCGAGCACCCTCACCGGCTCCATCGGTATCTTCGGCGTGATCAACACCTATCAGAACACGCTGGATTACGCCGGTGTGCATACTGATGGCGTGGCGACGTCACCGCTGGCGGATATCGCTTCCACCAAAGCGCTGCCACCGGAGTTCTCGCAGATGATGCAGCTGAACATCGAGAACGGTTATAAGACCTTCCTCGGTCTGGTTGCCGATTCGCGCCACAAAACACCTGAAGAAATCGATCAGATTGCCCAAGGTCACGTATGGATCGGTTCTGATGCCAAGGCCAATGGTCTGGTGGATGAACTGGGTGATTTCGATGACGCAGTGAAGAAAGCCGCCGATCTGGCGAAACTGCCGAAATGGCAGCTGAACTGGTACGTCAGCGAGCCAAGCCTCAGCGACATGGTGTTCTCGCAGGTGAGCGTGTCGGTTCACGCCATGCTGCCAGCGGCGATTCAGGCTTATCTGCCTGCGCCGGTGAGCAAAATGGCGATGGAGCTGAAATCACAGGCTGACCTGTTCAGCAATATGAATGACCCGCAAAACCGTTACGCACTTTGCCTGACCTGTGGTGACGTGAAGTAACGTTCCGTTTTTTGGATACTGCGCCATAAAACGGGATAAAGATTCGCCATAATTCATTGCCCGTAGCTTCTCTGAGAACTCCGGGCTTTTTATGGTGGGACGCCAGCCACGAAGCCTTTATACTTAGCGCAGTTGCTTTCACCTTTCTAAAAAAAGAACATCTTCGATGACTAAAAAATCTATTTACGTTGCCTATACCGGCGGCACAATCGGTATGCAGCGTTCTGAACAGGGTTACATCCCGGTTTCCGGCCATTTACAACGTCAGCTGGCGCTGATGCCGGAATTCCACCGCCCTGAAATGCCTGAATTCACCATTCAGGAATATGCGCCCCTGATGGACTCTTCCGACATGACGCCGGAAGACTGGCAGCACATTGCCGATGATATTCAGTCGCATTACGATGAGTACGACGGTTTCGTTATCCTGCACGGCACGGATACTATGGCGTTCACCGCTTCTGCACTCTCTTTCATGCTGGAAAATCTGAGCAAACCGGTCATTGTGACAGGGTCACAAATTCCGCTCGAAGCGCTGCGTTCTGACGGTCAGATTAACCTGCTGAACTCGCTGTACATCGCCGCCAATCATCCGGTCAACGAAGTCACCCTGTTCTTTAACAATCGTCTGTATCGCGGTAACCGCAGCACTAAAGCCCACGCTGATGGTTTCGATGCTTTTGCATCCCCGAACCTGACTCCGCTGCTGGAAGCCGGGATCCACATCCGCCGCCTTTCCACGCCTTCGCTGCCCGTTGTGCCCGCCGCGAAGCTGAAAGTTCATCACATCACTCCGCAGCCTATCGGCGTGGTGACGATTTATCCGGGGATTTCAGCCGAAGTCGTACAAAACTTTCTGATGCAGCCGGTGAAGGCTCTGATCCTGCGCTCCTACGGCGTCGGCAATGCGCCGCAAAAGGGTGACCTGCTGAAAGTGCTGAAAGATGCCTCTGAACGCGGCATTGTGGTGGTGAATCTGACGCAATGTATTTCAGGGCGCGTCAACATGGGGGGTTATGCCACCGGTAACGCGCTGGCGCATTCCGGTGTGATCAGCGGATTTGATATGACCGTCGAAGCGGCACTGACCAAATTGCATTACCTGCTCAGCCAGACGCATACTCCGCAAGAAATCCGTGAGCTGATGCAGCAAAATCTGCGCGGCGAACTCACCGAATAATTGACGTTTAAGGGGCATTATGAAATCTGCTTTGTTGCTGGTCGATTTGCAAAACGATTTTTGTCGCGGCGGCGCGCTGGCGGTTTCTGACGGCGACGCGACGATTGCGGTCGCAAATAAGATGATGGCGTGGTGTAAAAGCCAGGACATCCCGGTGCTGGCATCACAGGACTGGCACCCTGCCGGACATCGCAGCTTTGCCACCAATTCGCACGCCGAACCCTGGACATCGGGCGAACTCAATGGCCTGCCACAAGTGTGGTGGCCGGTTCACTGCGTCCAGCAGGAACCCGGCGCTGAATTTCATCCCGCCCTGAATCTGCCGCTGGTGGATTTCGTGGTGCAGAAAGGCACGAATCCCGACATCGACAGTTACAGTGCATTTTTCGATAACGGCCACCGCGCAGCCACGGTGCTAAACGACTGGCTGAAAGCGGCAAAAGTGACGCATCTCTATGTGATGGGACTGGCGACGGATTACTGCGTGAAATTCACCGTGCTTGACGCACTCGCACAGGGTTATCAGGTGACACTGCTGACCGACGGGTGCCGTGGCGTAAATTTACAGCCAGAAGACAGTGCCGAAGCAATTGAAGCGATACGGGCTGCGGGGGCGGTGATCAGTACCTCAGAGGCGGTGTTGGCGTGAGTTTACTCTTCTGCTAAAGGAATAGCAGAAGAGTAAAGAGCAGAGACATCGGTAGCCAACCCCCTCACTCAATGCCAAATACTGCTCAGAGAAAAAATAACCAACAATCCCCCACCCGCTATATTCACGACCTTTTTCAAGGTAACGGTATTTATCTTATTAGCGGAGAAAATAAGCACCTTACTGACAGCGATCAGCCAGGCGGACATCACAGCAATATGCACGGTCGCCAGAATCATGTAATGCCCGATTTCACCCTGACTGCCGGCAAATTGTGAAACGACGGTCAGGTAAAACATAATCGCTTTCGGGTTAAGCACATTCGCAAGCCAGGCATCTTTCAATGTCACCGCTGCGCCGCTGCTGTCGAACACCATCTCACGCGCATTGAGACCACTGCGGATAAGCTGGATACCCAGCCAAAGCAGATAGGCCGTGCCTGCTATTTTCAGAATACTGAAAAGCGTCGGAGATGCCATGAGCAACGACGTGATGCCCAGCCCGATAAAAATTGCGTGAGTGTAGATGCCGAAAGCCGTTCCGGTGAGCGTCTTTAAAAGACCTTTGCGTCCACCACACAGTGCGCTGTTCATGGCAAGCGTAAAGCTTGCGCCGGGAGACAGTGCAACGGGAAGTAATGCGGGGATAAAACCGGTTAGATTGATGTCCATATTCATATAAAAAACTAAGGGTGTTTTCCTGTTGTTTTAGAATGTTAGCATCAATTTCAAAGGCGCAGTTTAGCGCCCTTTTTCTTGGCTCTGGCAATCATTACTCAGGTTTCAGCTTTATCAGCGTTTCATGCGCGAACTGCTGTTTCAGTTCCTGCTTGCTTTTAGTGACGATCTGCCCGTCGGTGCCGATGCTCATATGCTGGGCATCCACGTTGTGACGCGACTGATACAGCATGACGGCCTGCAGGCTGTGCTCTTTCTGTTCCGGCGTCAGCGCCACACCATCTGGCCACTTACCAAGTTCCACGGCCTGCACCAGACGTGCATAGATTTCCGGCGTCATTACATCAATGAGTTGATTAATTTCCATCTGACTGAGCCCTCAGCTCCACGCTATTATTCAAAAGGTTTTGAATAATAGCTGAATCGATTTTGTCGGGTAGATTACATCGCACTTTCACGACTCTCTAGCCGGCGGTTTTATCGCCACTCTGACCATCAGTAAAACGCATTGAGGCCGAATTCACACAGTAACGTTCGCCTGTCGGCTTAGGACCATCCGGGAAAACATGCCCCAGATGCGCTTCACAACCCGAACAGCGTATCTCAACGCGTTGCATATTATGCGCTTTATCAGTGAGATATTTAATCGCATCCGGTTGCACCGGCTGATAAAAACTGGGCCAGCCGCAGCCTGAATCGTATTTGGTATCGGAATAGAACAGCGCGGAACCACAGACGACGCAATGATAAATACCTTCACGGCGGTTATGCAGCAACTTTCCGGAGAACGGAGGCTCGGTTCCGTGATTCTGCGTGACATAACGTTGAATTTCAGTGAGTTGCTCGAGGGTAGAGGAAGATTCTAATTCAATACTCATGTTTATCGTTCTCTGACGAATATAAAAATCAACTAAAATAACAGTTTATAATAACAAAAAATTAACAACAGGTCTGCCCCTTTTGACCTAAACTGTATGGCATCAGCGTTACCTGACTCGCAACTTGTGATGGCGATCACACTCCTGACCTTCCGGTACTTTATATTCAGTTTTTCGCCCCCATGTGGTTGTAAGCCGATTAAGAAAACGGAACGTGCAATAAGCGAGCAATAGTAGGTCGTCGCTTTGACTTACAGCAATAATTGACACGATTCCGCTTGACGCTCAGCAAGGTTTTTGTAATTTTACAACCAACCTTTTATTCACTAAAAAAATAGCTGGTGGAATATATGACTATCAAAGTAGGTATCAACGGTTTTGGCCGTATCGGTCGCATTGTTTTCCGTGCTGCTCAGGAACGTTCTGACATCGAGATCGTAGCAATCAACGATCTGTTAGACGCGGACTACATGGCATACATGCTGAAGTACGACTCAACTCATGGTCGTTTCAACGGCACCGTTGAAGTTAAAGACGGTCACCTGGTTGTTAACGGCAAAACCATCCGTGTTACCGCTGAGCGTGACCCAGCTAACCTGAAATGGAACGAAGTTAACGTTGACGTTGTAGCTGAAGCTACTGGTCTGTTCCTGGATGATGCGACTGCTCGTAAACACATCACTGCAGGCGCTAAGAAAGTTGTTCTGACTGGTCCTTCTAAAGACAACACCCCAATGTTCGTTATGGGCGTTAACCATAAAGAATACGCAGGTCAGGAAATCGTTTCTAACGCATCTTGTACCACTAACTGCCTGGCACCACTGGCTAAAGTTATCAACGACAACTTCGGTATCGTTGAAGCTCTGATGACCACTGTGCATGCAACTACCGCAACACAGAAAACTGTTGATGGCCCGTCTCACAAAGACTGGCGCGGCGGCCGCGGCGCATCCCAGAACATCATCCCTTCTTCTACCGGTGCTGCTAAAGCAGTAGGTAAAGTAATCCCAGCTCTGAACGGTAAACTGACGGGTATGGCGTTCCGCGTTCCTACTCCTAACGTTTCTGTTGTTGACCTGACTGCACGTCTGGAAAAACCAGCTTCTTACAAAGAAATCTGCGCAGTAATCAAAGCAGCTTCTGAAGCCGGCGACCTGAAAGGCGTTCTGGGTTACACCGAAGACGACGTAGTATCTACCGACTTCAACGGCGAAAAACTGACTTCCGTATTCGATGCGAAAGCAGGTATCGCTCTGAACGACAACTTTGTGAAACTGGTTTCCTGGTACGACAACGAAACTGGCTACTCAAACAAAGTATTGGATCTGATCGCTCACGTTTCCAAATAATTGGCAATGTGAATGAACTGATTGAAGGGCGACGCAAGTCGCCCTTTTGCTTTCTGTCGGTTGCACTTTTTTATCAGCACATGAGTGCGGTCAAACAGTTGAGTTGGGTTCATGTGTAGTCTTGGTTCTAAATCTTAGAAGTTTTAACCCTGACAGGACTTTAGATAATGACAGAACAACTTTTTTCTCTCCCGGTCGTAAACCAGATCACCACCTCCGTCAGCCAGCGTCTTATCGACGAACTGCCGGTGCTTGTTGTTTCCCATCCGAAAGTTCGTGCTGCTATTGCCCTGCAAGGCGCGCATCTGCTGTCATGGCAGCCTGAAGGCGAAGAGCCTGTATTGTGGATGAGCAGCGCCAGTGCATTTAAAGAAGGCGTCGCTATTCGTGGCGGTATCCCGATTTGCTGGCCGTGGTTCGGTCCGGCAGGCAAACCTTCACACGGTTTCGCACGAAACATGGCGTGGGAACTGACTGATCATCAGGAAACTGATGAAGGTGTTGTCCTGACGTTAACGTTGAAAAGCTCTCCTGAAACACTGGCGCTGTGGCCGCACGAATTTACGCTGACTGCACGCTTCACGCTCGGCGCAACCTGCCATATTGAACTGGAATCTACCGGTGATTTTGAAGCTAACAGCGCCCTTCACACCTATTTCAATATCGGTGATATTGCCAGTGTGAATGTCAAAGGCCTGGGCAACAGCTTTATCGATAAAGTCGATGGCGCAAAAGCAAAACAGACCGAAGGTGACCTGACCTTCACTGGCCAGACTGACCGCATCTATACCCAGCCGCAGTCCACCAGTGAAATCGTGGATCTGGTACTCAAACGCACGCTGGTTATTGCACATGAAAATAACTCTGACGTTGTTGCCTGGAACCCGGGTTCTGAATTGTCTGTCAGCATGGCGGATATGCCGGATGACGGTTACAAAACCATGGTCTGTGTTGAAACCGCGCAGGTTTCAGACAAGCACGTCTCCACGCATGCCGCACCGGCGCGCCTGGCGGTGACGTTCTCTGTCCGCAAGTAAGTTATGTCGCAGCGGTGATGCTGCATATATGACTAAGGGGCCAAAAGGCCCCTTTTCGCTGTCTGATTTAGGCAAAGAATGGCAGATTTCAGACCATATCCAGCGGCATTTTATGATTCGGTGCCGGAAACGCAGCGTCAATTTGTGCGATTTCTTCATCACTCAGGCTAAGCATCATTGCAGCGGCATTATCTTTTATATGCTGCGGCTGAACGGCCTTCGGGATCGCAATCACGTGACCCGAACGGATCACCCACGCCAGCGCAATTTGCGAACTGGTCACTCCCCGCTCCTTCGCAATGTTCTGCATCACCGGCGCGGTCAGGACATCGTGGCGTAATTTTCCGGCCTGTGCCAGCGGGCAATAGGCCATTACCGGCACGCCATGTTCTTCGCTCCACGGCAGCAGATCGAATTCAATGCCACGGGCAGCGGCGTGATACAGCACCTGATTGGTCATACAGTGTTCGCCACCGGGGATTTTCCACAGCGCCTGCATGTCGTCAGTGTCGAGATTAGAAACTCCCCAGCGACGGATTTTGCCTGATTGCTGTAGTTTCTCCATCGCGGCGACAGTGTCATGTAGCGCAATCGAACCACGCCAGTGCAACAGGTACAGGTCTATACAATCAGTTTGAAGCCTTTTGAGACTTTGCTCGCAGGCCGCGATGGCTTTCGCGCCACCGGCATTGTGCGGATAGACTTTTGATACCAGAAACACGTCATCTCGCCGCCCTGCTATCGCTTCCCCAACTACCCTTTCCGCTCCTCCGTCCGCATATATTTCTGCGGTATCGATCAGGCTCATACCGGCATCCAGCCCTTGTTTTAATGCATTCACTTCAGAGCGAAATTCACTGTTTCGCTCCCCCATATACCAGGTGCCTTGTCCGATTGCGGGTACGGTTGTGCCATCAGGCAGTTGTACGGTCTTCGCTTTCATCTGTTTCCTCCGGTCGGGTCGTGACTCTTAATGAAGATAATGTGGATGAACTATAAATGTGCAAATGGGGCGAAACGCCCCATTACTGTGCAGCATAAGCACCTGAAGGGTGCAATGCATCAGAAGGTGTAAGTGACACCTGTCCACAACACACCCGTCCAGTCTTTTTCAATGATCGGGCTGTCGGTCACTTCACTGGCCAGACGCAGATAACGGCCAGTCACGAAGCCCTGCCAGTCCGCGGTGAAGTTGTATTTCGCGGAGACTTCAACATACGGGCTGAAACTGTCATCCGGTGAATAGCTGTGGAATCCGCTGCGACGGGATTCGTCTTTGGTCACGCCGTAGTAGTACTGGTTGAGGTTCGAGCTGAACCAGGTCACACCAACGCCCGGAACCACGGCCCAGTTAGCCCCTTTAATCGCATATAAATAGCTCAGATCCGCGGTCATACCGTTGCTGGTATCGAGCGTATCGGCGTTGAAGGCAGCACGGATGGTACCCCACTCGGCGTTGTGCGAATAAGCCAGACCCGCCATCAACGTTGAATGACGTTTATCGAGGCGCTTCATGCGCTTATCGTCGCTGTCACTTGGGTCAAAGCTTAACGGGAAGTAGCTCGCCGTCACGCTGAATTTGTTGGCATCGTCATTCCACAGATAGTAGCCCGCCATCAGCGTGTGGAAGTAGAAATCATCATTATCGTAATTGATGATCGGCACCGGATAGACGTGGTCGTTATCTCCACGATACGGATCCGGAGCAACCAGAGCAGATGCACCTAACTGCCATGTCCCTGCAACGGCAGCATGGCTGCAAATCACTGCCGCGCCAGCGATGGACAGTGTTTTTATAAACGAAATTTTCATTGCTTATTTCCATTAAGTAAAAAAAACGCCGTTAGTTTAAATGAAGCATAAACGAAGCGCTTAGCTTTTCTCGTTCTTGAAAAAGACTTACCCGAAAAAATCGGGCGGATCGCACAATTTATATGCAAAATATGAAATAAAAATGACTAAAGAAATAACTTCCGCTCTGCAGAGCACGCCCTGTAAGGCTTTTCAGAGCATTCGATACAACTGAGTCATTGATATGACTTAAAAAACGGCAAAGCCATAGAGGAAATTTTCTTAATGCCAAACTACGCTTATAAATAGATGAAAGACTTAGCCTGAACAGTCGCCCGTCCCACCGAGTCACGACAGTTTACAAAGCATCGTTACTGTCAGCGTCAAAGGGGTTCTGCAAGTTGGCATAAGGGTTGCTGTATTTCAGGTGGGAGATCTTTCTTCCGGGAGCGCTGAAAAAAGCTCTCATTAACCTGTGCGTTACCCAAGTCGTTGGAATTACAGCAAGGTGGTGGTTCCAGAGATAAAGGTAAAATAACGAAGGACGGGCATCGTATGAACATATTTGACCACTATCGCCAGCGCTATGAGGCTGCCAAGGACGAAGAGTTCACACTGCAGGAATTTCTTACCATTGCACGGCAAGATCGCAGTGCTTATGTCAATGCGGCGGAACGTCTGTTGATGGCAATCGGTGAACCAGTGATGGTAGATACCGCGCTTGAACCACGCCTGTCGCGTTTATTCTCGAACCGTGTTGTTGCACGCTACCCTGCATTTGAAGAGTTTTACGGCATGGAAGAGGCTATCGAACAGATTGTCTCCTACCTGAAACACGCCGCGCAGGGACTGGAAGAAAAGAAACAAATCCTCTATTTACTGGGCCCGGTGGGTGGCGGTAAATCGTCACTGGCCGAACGGCTGAAATCCCTGATGCAACGTGTACCGATTTATGTGCTGAGCGCCAACGGCGAACGCAGCCCGGTAAACGATCATCCTCTGTGTCTGTTTAATCCGCAGGAAGATGCGCATATTCTCGAAAAAGAATACAACATTCCTCCGCGCTATCTCGGCACCATCATGTCGCCATGGGCGGCAAAACGTCTGCATGAATTTGGCGGCGACATCACGAAGTTCAAAGTCGTGAAAGTCTGGCCGTCGATTCTGGAACAAATTGCCATCGCCAAAACTGAACCGGGCGATGAAAACAACCAGGATATCTCTGCACTGGTCGGGAAAGTGGATATCCGTAAACTGGAAAATCACGCCCAGAACGATCCGGATGCTTATGGTTATTCCGGTGCTCTGTGTCGCGCAAACCAGGGTGTGATGGAATTCGTCGAGATGTTCAAAGCACCGATTAAAGTGCTGCACCCGTTACTGACTGCCACGCAGGAAGGTAACTACAACGGCACCGAAGGGATCTCCGCCCTGCCGTTCAACGGCATTATTCTGGCGCACTCCAACGAATCTGAATGGGTGACGTTCCGTAACAACAAGAATAATGAAGCGTTCCTTGACCGTGTATACATCGTGAAAGTGCCTTACTGCCTGCGCGTTTCTGAAGAGATGAAAATCTACGACAAACTGCTCAGCAACAGTGAACTGGCCCACGCACCTTGCGCACCGGGAACCCTGGAAACGCTCGCGCGCTTCTCAATTTTGTCGCGTCTGAAAACGCCTGAAAACTCCAGCAGCTATTCCAAAATGCGGGTTTACGACGGTGAAAGCCTGAAAGATACCGACCCGAAAGCCAAGTCCTATCAGGAATACCGCGATTATGCGGGCGTGGACGAAGGCATGAACGGGCTGTCGACACGTTTCGCGTTTAAAATTCTCTCCCGCGTGTTCAACTTTGACCATGTGGAAGTGGCCGCCAACCCGGTTCATCTGTTCTATGTTCTGGAACAGCAAATCGAGCGCGAACAGTTCCCGCAGGACATCGCTGAAAAATATCTGGAGCACCTGAAAGGCTATCTGATCCCGAAATACGCTGAGTTTATCGGCAAAGAGATCCAGACGGCTTATCTGGAATCCTATTCAGAATACGGACAAAACATTTTCGACCGTTATGTTACGTACGCTGATTTCTGGATCCAGGATCAGGAATATCGCGACCCGGATACCGGACAGTTGTTCGACCGTGAAGCGCTGAATGCTGAGCTGGAGAAAATTGAAAAACCGGCGGGTATCAGCAATCCAAAAGATTTCCGCAACGAAATCGTCAACTTCGTGCTGCGTGCCCGTGCTAACAACAGCGGCCGCAATCCAAACTGGACCAGTTACGAAAAACTGCGTACGGTCATTGAGAAAAAAATGTTCTCAAATACCGAGGAATTACTGCCAGTTATCTCGTTTAACGCCAAGACGTCGACCGATGAACAGAAGAAACATGATGATTTTGTCGACAGAATGATGGAGAAAGGATATACACGCAAACAGGTTCGCCTGCTGTGTGAATGGTATCTGCGCGTAAGAAAATCCTCGTAACAGAGGATCGTTGGCAACGTCGTTTGGGGGAAATATGACGTATTTCATTGACCGACGGCTGAATGGCAAAAACAAAAGCGCGGTGAACCGCCAGCGCTTTTTGCGCCGCTATAAGTCGCAAATCAAACAGTCGATTGCCGAGGCCATCAACAAGCGTTCGGTTACCGACGTGGACAGCGGGGAGTCGGTTTCGATCCCCAATGCTGATATCAACGAACCCATGTTTCATCAGGGTCGCGGTGGCTTACGCCACCGTGTTCACCCCGGCAATGACCACTTTGTGCAGAATGACCGTATCGAACGACCGCAAGGGGGCGGTGGCGGCGGCAGTGGTCAGGGCGAAGCCAGTCAGGACGGTGAAGGCGAAGATGAGTTTTCATTCCAGATCTCCAAAGACGAATATCTCGATCTGTTGTTTGAAGATCTGGCGCTGCCTAACCTGCGTAAAAACCAGCATAAACAGCTGAACGAATACAAAACCCACCGCTCCGGTTATACGTCTAACGGCGTGCCGGCCAATATCAGTGTGGTTCGCTCTTTGCAAAACTCGCTGGCACGCCGTACGGCGATGACCGCGGGTAAAAAACGGGAGCTGCGTGAGCTGGAATCGACGCTGACCGAGGTCGAGCACAGTGAACCGGCACAGTTACTCGAAGAAGAACGGCTGCGCAAAGAAATTGCTGAGTTGCGGGCGAAAATCGCGAAAACACCGTTCATTGATACCTTCGATTTACGCTATCGCAACTACGAACGTCGCCCCGAGCCTTCAAGTCAGGCGGTGATGTTCTGTCTGATGGATGTCTCCGGTTCTATGGATCAGGCAACCAAAGACATGGCCAAACGTTTCTATATCCTGCTCTATTTGTTCCTGAGCAGAACCTATAAAAACGTCGATGTGGTCTATATCCGTCACCATACACAGGCGAAAGAAGTGGATGAACAGGAGTTCTTCTACTCGCAGGAAACCGGCGGGACCATCGTTTCGAGCGCACTGAAACTGATGGATGACGTCATTAAGGAACGCTACGATCCGGCGCAGTGGAATATTTATGCCGCACAGGCCTCCGATGGCGATAACTGGGCTGACGACTCCCCTCTTTGCCACCAGCTTCTGGCACAGAAGATCTTGCCGATGGTGCGTTATTACAGCTACATCGAAATCACCCGACGCGCCCACCAGACGCTGTGGCGTGAATACGAAGTATTACAGGAGAAATTCGATAATTTCGCCATGCAGCATATCCGCGAACAGGAGGATATTTATCCGGTATTCAGGGAGCTTTTTCATAAGCAAGTCCAGGACCACTAATGTTTAGCCTTTGAAAACAGCGGATTATTTATTAATGAACCGCTGTTTTTTTATCTCTAACAAAACTTCATCAGACTTGGGGTATTTTTTGAAATACAGTCTAAACTTCAGGAGAGCAAAGCAATGACTTACCTCTACAAAAGGATGCTGTATATGAAAAAAATTACTTTAGCTACTACCCTGCTTATTTCTGCCTTTTCTTTCAGTGCATTGGCTGCTGAACAAGTCTCTAAGGAAGAAGTCGAACACTATAAACTGGTAAAAATCGACAACATCAAAGTGGCAGAATCCGGCGGAAAAGTCGGTTCTCCAAGTGAGTTGCACGAGGAGTTGTCAAAAATGGCGGATGAGAAAGGCGGTAAATATTACCATATCATCGCCGCTGGCCAGAAAGGCCCGAATTTTGAAGCGATCGCCACGGTATATAAAGACGCAGAGAAAAAGTAGCTGCTCAGAAATAACCAAACCACGCCGGGTGCGTGGTTTTTTTTATCAGAAGAAGCTAACCTTAAAATAATCCAAAAAAAAAGCCAGAGGCATATTTCCTCTGGCTTTTTCGTATTATTTCCCGGACGGGAAATTACATGCCATACACCAGGTTTACAGACGTCACCGTATCGGTTTTATCCGGCGCGCTGGCTGGTGGTTTGGTGTTATAGGTTACGTCATACGCCACTTTCAGCGAGAAGTGGGAGTTGATCGCAACGGTCAGCGCAGTTTCTGAGTTCAGCGTGGTTTCGTCGTTAGCTAAAACAGAAACGCCCTGCGTGAAGCGTGCAGTGTCGCTTATCTGGTAACCGTAAGTGCCTGAGGCGTAAGCCAGAGCACGGGTGGTGTTCCCGCCTTGTTCGAACTCATCATGACGAACACCAGGACCGGCTTCCAGGTTCAGCGTGTGCACCGGACCGCTCCAGATCTGACGACCATAACCCAGTGTACCGACTGTACGTGAACGGTAACCGTTATAACGGTCGCTCAGCCAGCTGCCCTGACCGAACACATAGTTCGCGTTATCCAGGTTATAACGGGTACGGCCACCGGCCTGATACTTCTCGGATGAACGCACACCGGAAGAAGATGTGTTACGCGCAGAACCCCACAGGCTGTAAGCCGTGTTGGTATCAAACCAGGTCATGGTGGTATCAGCATTCAGCGTGGAGTTGCTGGTGTTACCAGTTTGCGCGCTGTAACCCGCCTGAACATTGCCCTCGAAAGGCTTTTTCGCCTGAGCAGGGTCATCTAACGCAGTGAAGATGGTGGTGTCTGCAAGGCTAGAGATACTAAACAGCGCTGCACCACATACGATGGCACAAGCTGGTAAACGACGTACAACCCGAAAAAACATTTTGTTTCCCCAATAAGACTTAAGGCAAATAACAACATTAAAACCACACGATGTATGCCATTAATTAGGATCCGTTAATCAAGCCTGACAACTCCGTTTCGATGGCACATGCATACAAACATTTCTACCGCAACAAATATAACGCACTCAGCCCAGGATATCTTAATAAAGCGGCTTTTTTAGATAGTTCCGAATGACATATATTTCCAGCAATAGAAACATACGAAATCATTACGTTTCCTTTCATTGATTTCTTATTTCAATGCCGGTTGGTAATAACTCATCACGTATCACACTTTACTTCTTTCCTGCCGCTTTGGTTCGAAATGTTGCGAGCCGGCAGCGTACAGATTTCCGCCGAACTCTTCGCTGAATCTTGTCCTTTTGAGCGATGCGGGGTAGTTTTATCCTGATAACGTCTTATTTTTGCCTCGGGTTCCTCGAAGGCAGCCTTCAGGAGGAGTGGTCATGGCTTTACAAAAAGAGATTATTCAGGCTCTGCACGTTAAACCGCATATCGATGCCACACAGGAAGTCCGTGTCAGCGTCGATTTTCTCAAAAGTTATCTGCTGGCCCATCCGTTCATCAGGACACTGGTGTTGGGTATCAGCGGCGGGCAGGATTCTACTCTCACCGGCAAACTTTGCCAAATGGCAATTAGCGAATTACGCGCAGAAACTCATGAAGCCGATTACCAGTTTATCGCCGTGCGTTTGCCTTATGGCGTGCAGGCCGATGAATCCGACTGTCAGGATGCCATCGCGTTCATTCAGCCTGATCAGGTTCTGACCGTGAATATCAAGAATGCCGTGCTGGCGAGCGAAGCGACATTGCGTGAAATTGGTATCGAGCTGAGTGATTTTATTAAAGGTAATGAAAAAGCCCGTGAGCGCATGAAAGCGCAGTACAGCATTGCCGGGATGAAGAAAGGCGTCGTGGCCGGGACTGACCATGCGGCAGAAGCCGTGACCGGATTCTTCACCAAATACGGCGATGGCGGCACGGACATCAACCCGATTTTCCGTCTGAATAAACGTCAGGGTAAAGCGTTGCTCAAAGAACTGGGCTGCCCGGAACATTTGTATACCAAAGCCCCCACGGCGGATCTGGAAGAAAACCGCCCTGCTTTGCCGGATGAAGTCGCACTTGGCGTGACGTACGAGCTGATCGACGATTATCTCGAAGGCAAAAAAGTCGACGATAAATATGCTGCGATTATCGAAGGCTGGTACCTGCGCACTGAACACAAACGCCAGCCACCGGTGACGGTGTTTGATGATTTCTGGAAGAAAAAATAACCCTTCCTGCATCTCTGCGTTAACGGACACTTACGGGTGTCCGTTTTTATTCACAAGCCCCTGCTGCACGATTATCACAAGCCGCTTTCCATTCATTAACTAAATCATTACCCTTAGCCTCCTTTCGGATGACTGACAGTGATGTTTTCAATGCAAAAATTCCTTTTCCTGCTGCTGAGCCTGGTACTGCTTGGCCCTCTGGGTATCGACCTCTACCTGCCTGCGATCCCGGCGATTGCCCTGGGCCTGAACAGCACAGAAGCTGTCATTCAGTCCTCAATATCATTGTTTATTCTGGTGATGGGACTCGGCCAGCTGGTTGCCGGGCCGCTGGTCGATAAATTTGGCCGTCGCCCGATCGCCATTATTGGCGTGGTGATTTATCTGGCAGGTGCGATCGTTGCCGCGACCGCCGTTGCACCCTGGATGTTCCTGCTTTCGCGCGTCATTCAGGGACTGGCGGTGTGTTGCACATCGGTAGTGATATTCAGCGGAGTGCGCGACCGGATGAGCGGCAACGATGCCGCCCGCGCATATGGATTTCTCAATGGCACGCTCAATATCATTCCTGCGCTTGCACCGCTGATTGGCGGCCTGATTGCGCAATATTATGGCTGGCGTGCGCCGTTCTGGGCGCTGGCGGGTTATACGCTGGCAGTTCTGCTGCTGGTCATTTTCAAATTGCCTGAAACCCGCCCGGAAGGAACGCAAACCAATACCGGCCTGCCGTTTCGTCAGTACGCACGTATTCTGTTTAATGCCCGCTTTATCACTTTTGCACTGGTTAATGCAGGCGCGATGGGTATGGCGCTGACGTATGTTTCGCTGGCTCCGACGGTACTGATGAATATTGCCGGGCTCACGCCGCTGGAATTCTCGCTGGTGTTTGGCGCAAACGGATTCTGGATCATGGGGATGAGTTTTATCGCCAACCGCATCATCCGCAAAGTAGGACGTCCGGTGTGCCTCAAAACGGGCGGTATTCTGATGTTTATCGGCTGCCTGGGACTGATTGCCGGGATAACCCTGGTTCCGCCAGCTGAACAGACCGCAACCTGGCTCTATATGTTACCGGTGGCCAGCGCCTGTGCCGGTCTGGCGTTCCTGATGGGGCCTGCGACCAGCTATGCACTGGAACCTTTTTCGGCAGAAGCCGGTGTGGCTTCCGCGCTGGTCGGTTCTGTGCAGATGGCCGGAGGGGCGCTGCTGGGCTTTATTGCGATGGCGTTACCCTTGCAGCCAAAACTGAGCCTGGCGCTGGTGATGCTTGCCGGGGGATGTCTGGCGATGCTGGCACGTCGCGCCAGTAAGAAATCGACGGGCCGTCTGACCCGTCTGGAAAACTAGTTTTCTGACTTTTGTTTCTGGCCGATCAATGATCAGTCACTGAAACAGGTACGCGGGGTGAAAGCGCACTCAGCAGCTCGTAGCCCAGCGTACCGCAGGCCGTCGCCACATCATCTACCGGTAAATGGTTACCCCATAATTCGACAGGCGAACCGATTGCCGCATGCGGACACGGCGTGAGATCAACCGTCAGCATATCCATTGATACCGTCCCCACCGTCGTTGTGACAATGCCATCCACCCATACCGGCGTTCCGGTCGGTGCATGGCGCGGATAACCGTCTGCATAGCCGCAGGCGACCACCCCCACCCGCTGCGGTCCGCTCGCCTGATATCGACCACCGTAACCCACACGGTCACCCGCCTTCAGCTCCTGCACGGCAATCAGCTCGCTCTTTAGCGTCATCACCGGTTGCAGACCGGTATGCGCAATATCTTTCCACTCACCGCTTGGCGACGCGCCATAGATAATAATCCCGGGACGGATCCAGTCATGATGAGTCTGCGGATGCCACAAGGTCGCCGCTGAGTTCGCCAGACACCGTGGCCCGCTGATATCTTGTCCTGCAAGATTAACCGCTGCCATCTGTGCGTCCACACCTTCGACACTGTCGGCGGTAGCGAAATGGCTCATCAGAGTGAGCTCACCCACCTGTTTCAGCTCACGCAGCTGTTGCCAGGCCGTGCCCGCGTGCTCAGGGGAAAATCCCAGACGGTTCATCCCGCTGTTCACTTTCAGGTAGACATCCACCGGCTGACTCAATTGTGCTTGCGCCAGCGCCTTAATCTGCCAGTCGCTGTGAACAGCGGTCGTCAGGCGATATTGATCAACGGTGACCAAATCTTCGGCAGTGAAAAATCCTTCCAGCAGTAAAACCGGCCCCTGCCAGCCAGATTCGCGCAGCAAAATGGCTTCTTTGAAATCGAGTAATGCAAAACCATCGGTGGACGACAAACTGCGCCAGATGCGGGAAATACCGTGTCCGTAACCATTGGCTTTCACAACGGTCCAGACCTTACTTTCAGGAGCAAAGCCACGAATGATGTTCAGATTTTGGGTTAAGGCAGAAAGAGATAAAGTGGCAGAAATCGGGCGAGGCATACCAGCTCCGGCAATAAGCAATGTTAAGCCCATGCAGCGTCAGACACTGCATGGGAAAAGATGACCCCAGATTCAGCCTACCGGATGCATTTTATGCGGACCCGCAGGACGCGCGATAAAATCCGGGCTGTAACGCTCAACCGATAAATCATCAGAGGGGATCGCAGGCGTCACGCCTGACATAATATCTGAAAGCAATTGCCCTGAGCCGCAGGCCATTGTCCAGCCCAGGGTGCCGTGCCCGGTATTGAGATACAAATTTTTGATACGCGTGCGGCCGACAATCGGCGTACCGTCCGGCGTCATCGGGCGCAGACCCGTCCAGAACGTCGCCTGTTCGACATTACCGCCGTTCGGATAGAGATCTCTTACCACCATTTCCAGCGTTTCGCGCCGCGCCTGTGCCAGTTTCAGATTGAAGCCGACAATCTCCGCCATCCCACCGACGCGGATGCGGTCATCAAAACGGGTAATGGCAATCTTATAGGTTTCGTCCAGCACGGTAGAAACCGGCGCAGAATCAGGATCGGTAATCGGGATAGTCAGGGAATACCCTTTCAGCGGATAGACAGGAATGGACACCAGATCGTGAAGTAATGCCGTGGAATACGAACCGAACGCCACCACATAAGCATCGGCTTTCACCACGTCATCGCCGCATTGCACGCCGGTGATTTCGCCGTTTTCCACATGCAGCTTATCCACCGTACGGTTAAATTCGAAAACAACGCCAGCCTGACGCGCCATTTCCGCCAGTTTACGGGTAAACATCTGGCAATCGCCGGTTTCATCATTTGGCAATCGCAGACCCCCGGTCAGCTTGTGTGCGACCTGAGCAAGTGCAGGTTCTGCGGTCGCCAGCTGACTGGATTCCAGCAACTGATACGGCACACCCGCATCATCCAGCACGGCGATATCTTTGGCCGCGCTTTCAAACTGCTGCGCAGTCCGGAAAAGTTGCAACGTTCCGCCCTGACGACCTTCGTACTGAATGCCGGTATCGTCACGCAGCGCTTTCATACAGTCGCGGCTATATTCCGCCAGGCGAACCATGCGGCTTTTATTGGTCTGATAATGGTTCATGTCACAGTTGCGCAGCATCTGCCACATCCATTTCAGCTGGAACTGCGTTCCGTCGAGACGAATGGCCAGTGGCGCATGTTTCTGGAACATCCATTTAACCGCTTTAACCGGAACGCCGGGAGCCGCCCACGGCGCAGCATAGCCTGGTGAGATCTGCCCTGCATTGCCCGCGCTGGTTTCTTCTGCCGGACCGGACTGACGATCAATGACCGTGACCTGATGTCCCGCTTTTGCCAGATACCATGCACTGGCGACACCGACCACACCACTGCCTAAAATCACCACACGCATATCGACTCCACTCCACGACAAATCAAAGCATAATATTCTGATGACAGGAAATTAACCTGACTGAGAAAAAACACCAACACAGGCACTCATAACCGTGAGGTCTTTCACAATTATTTATCGTTCATACTCGCATTTATTTCAATAGCCGGAAATAAATAACGATATCTCGCAACATTCAGGGGTTCACAGAAGGAATTTATGGTTTTGTGATTACATTGACAGCAATGACATCATCAGCATCAGGGCACGTTAAAGCGGGTTTTTGAGCAGAATTTAATTCTTAATAAAAGCCAAATAGACAGAATAAAAAACCACAAACAATCATAAGAATACTATTACCTCATGGATTGTGAGATTTTGAGATTCAGGGACTGCGGGGGTTTATAAAGGGGAAGAAAAGCGACATATGAATCTGAAAACGGAAAGCCCCTCTCAACAGCAGTTTTTTATTGTGCAGATCTTCCTCAACAGGGAAATTGACAGCGATCGGCCATAAGGATATAGATTTAATCAGGAAGGGATCCTGGTGTTTATCTAACAGCACACTCAGATTGAGCTACGATTATCAATGGACGTGCGAAATCTTAAGAAAAGGTTGTGAATCAAACACTCTGTAGCGTCCATAACTGAATGAGGGTGCGGCTTATGACAACAGTGACCCAGAAGCAAAAAACTGAGGACAAACGTCTCAGCGACGGACCGGACTGGACGTTTGAGTTATTGCAGACCTACCTTGCAGAGATCGACCGGGTGGCCAAGTCTTACCGGCTTGAAACCTATCCCCATCAGATCGAAATCATCACCTCCGAACAAATGATGGATGCCTACTCCAGCATTGGTATGCCGATTAATTACACTCACTGGTCGTTCGGTAAGAAATTTATTGAAACCGAGCAACTGTACAAACACGGGCAACAGGGTCTGGCGTATGAAATCGTCATCAACTCTAACCCGTGTATTGCCTATCTGATGGAAGAAAATACCATCACGATGCAGGCGCTGGTCATGGCTCATGCCTGCTACGGCCACAACTCTTTCTTTAAAAATAACTACCTGTTTAAAAGCTGGACCGATGCCAGTTCCATCGTCGATTACCTGTTGTTCGCCAAACGCTATATCAGCGAATGTGAAGAACGCTACGGTGTGGACGAAGTCGAACGGCTGCTCGATTCCTGTCATGCGCTGATGAATTACGGCGTCGACCGCTATAAACGTCCGCAAAAAATCTCTTTACAGGAAGAGCTGGCGCGCCAGAAAAGCCGCGAGGAATATCTGCAAAGTCAGGTGAATACGCTGTGGAAAACGTTGCCGCGTAAAGACAGCGTTGATGCGCCCGAACAGGCGCGGCGCTTCCCTTCTGAGCCGCAGGAAAATCTGCTGTATTTCATGGAAAAAAATGCGCCTCTGCTGGAATCCTGGCAGCGGGAAATATTGCGTATCGTGCGTAAAATCAGCCAGTATTTTTATCCGCAAAAACAAACCCAGGTGATGAACGAAGGCTGGGCGACATTCTGGCATTACACCATTCTTAATCATCTTTATGATGAAGGAAAAGTCTCCGACCGTTTCATTCTGGAATTCCTGCACAGTCACACCAATGTGGTGTATCAGCCGCCTTATAACAGCCCGTATTACAGCGGGATCAATCCGTATGCGCTGGGTTTTGCGATGATGCAGGACATCAAGCGTATCTGTCAGGAACCGACGGAAGAAGATCGCTACTGGTTCCCGGATATCGCAGGGTCAGACTGGCTGGAAACACTGCATTTCGCGATGCGTGATTTCAAAGATGAAAGCTTTATCAGTCAGTTCCTGTCGCCGAAAGTGATGCGTGATTTCCGGCTATTTACCGTGCTGGATGACGACCATAATAACTATCTGGAAATCGCGGCGATCCACAATGAGGAAGGCTATCGCGCCATCCGTCAGGAACTGTCGGCGCAATACAACCTGAGTAATCACGAGCCAAACATTCAGGTATGGAATGTCGATCTGCGGGGTGACCGCTCTCTGACGTTGCGTTATATCCCGCAAGATCGCGCGCCGCTCGATAAGAGTCGTCGTGAAGTGATGAAACACGTTCATCGTCTGTGGGGCTTCGATGTGTTTATCGAGCAACTCAACGAAGACGGCGGCGTTGAATTACTCGAACGCTGCCCGCCGCGGCCAACACCGCTGTAAAATTCACGTTTCAGGCATTCAAAAGGGCGCAAAGCGCCCTTTTCTTTGCGCAAAACATGCATATATTTCACTGCTCCTTAATTCTGAATTCTTTGTGACTCCCCTCTCAGTTTATCCCTGTCATCAGGTTTACCTTTCGCATATATTTCATTTATAACATTGATTTTATTATATTTATGTAGCCTATGCATCGCTATTAAAATCACCTTCTGATAAATGATTCCACAACAGTTGACGGAATAACTTTATGGCGACTCTTTATGGCGACTAATGGAA
>NZ_RAHH01000013.1 GCF_003602095.1 Rahnella woolbedingensis
TGTAAGTGCAGCGATGCATTGAGCTAACCAGTACTAATGACCCGAGAGGCTTAACCTTACAACACCAAAGGTGTTTTGATTTGAGAGACAGGCTCGCAAGAGTAGATTTTCAGCTGAATGTTCCGAGATTGGTTCGTAGTGCAATCCTGATTTAAGGTGAGCGGTATGAATGAAACAGAATTTGCCTGGCGGCAGTAGCGCGGTGGTCCCACCTGACCCCATGCCGAACTCAGAAGTGAAACGCCGTAGCGCCGATGGTAGTGTGGGGTCTCCCCATGCGAGAGTAGGGAACTGCCAGGCATCAAATAAAGACAAAAGCCCCGTACGAAAGTGCGGGGCTTTTTGCTATGTGAAGTTTAGGAGAAGAAAAGAGGACAGAACCTCTAGTTTTGCTGACTTTTCAGCCACTGAATTACAAACTCTCCGACTTCATCTACCTCATTTATATTCAGGATGCTGATTGCCTGTGAAACAGGCACGAACAGATCATCACTCGCCACCGCAACTACATGTATATTAATCAGACTCTCAAGTGATTTACTTGTTTCCTGCCTGTGTAGCACGATTTTATCGATCTCTTCATGCTTAAATCCCTCTACTAAAATCATATCCAGGTTATTACTGTCGAAACGTGTCGCCAGATACTCCAGACTGAGCTCGCCCTGTCCCGGAGTTTCAGTCATCAGTGCCCACCGGTTATTGCTGGCAACCATCGTCTGGTCTGCGCCAGCTTTACGCAGTTCAAAACTGTCTTTTCCCGGTGTATCAACGTCGACATCATGGTGGGTATGCTTGATCAGACCGGTTCGTATGCCACGCTGACGAAGGTAGGGAATGAGCTGTTTCAGCAATGTTGTTTTTCCCGTCCCGCTGTAAGCGACGATCCCAAGCAGTGGAATTTGTTTGTTTATCATCTTGAGAGATCTTGATTGCGAGTTTTCCAAAGTGCCACATCTTCAGGCGTGTTGAGGTTGGAAAACGCCAATGATTCACTGAACAGTACAGATTTTGCTCCAATGTTATGAAGGAAAATCATCAGCTTCCTGTCACCGTTTTCCAGATACGCCGTCAGTGCTGGGATTAAACTTCGGTTTAACAGGCAAAGTGTCGGATGCTCACGCTCCGTGTCGCGCGCATAGGCCGCTTTCTGTCCTGATAGTCCGGCAGACAATGATTTACTAAGACCTGCGGGGAAAGCCGGAACGTCGCAGGGAACGAAAAGTACCCATTCGGTTTTACTCACCGATAACGCGGCAAGCATACCGGCAAGAGGGCCTGAGAAATCCTGTTCGATGTCCGGGACTGTCTGGAAATCCTTCCCATAGCGTTCAGAATTCTGATTGCAGCTGATCAGAATTTCTCCGACCTGCGGGCATAATCTTTCAGCGATGAGTTCAAATAAAGGCCTACCATTAATTTCGACCAGTCCCTTATCTTCACCCATCCTGCTCGAACGACCGCCTGCTAAAATAACGCCCGTAATACTGTTGCGATCCATAATACCTGCCCGTCAAAACACCATTATCCCATTATTGTAACGCCTTAATTTACCTCCGGGCAGGTTAAACTTGTCTGGGGTGAGCTTGTACTTTCCCTGACGAAATAACCCTGTTATTTTTAAGGTCTGAAAACAAGTGGAGAAGGATTATCATGAAAGAACATCGTGTGAACGAGCTGATCGAACTACTGCATCCGGCATGGAAAGAGGATTGCGATCTGAACCTGATGGAGTTTATTCAGAAACTGGTCACAGAATGTGGATATCAGGGACCATTAGGCGAACTCAGTGATGACACATTGATTTATCACCTGAAAATGCGTGGTACTGACAGCACGGCTGAAATCCCAGGTTTGAAGAAAGACTATGAGGATGATTTTAAAACCGCACTTTTACGTGCCCGTGGTGTGATTAAAGATTGATGTAAACTTATGTGAACTTCATGCGAACCGCCAAAAATAGATGATACTATTTCCCATTGTCATTTTTCTGTGCGGCCAATCCGAATGAAGTTATGAACAATTCAGCTTTTAATTTTCAGGCATTGTCGCCGGATCTTATCCTTGATGCGTTAGAGAGTGTCGGTCTTATTGCTGAGTCCGGCCTCACTGCATTAAACAGTTATGAAAACCGTGTTTACCAGTTTCTCGGTGAAGACAGGAAACGCTATGTGGTGAAATTTTACCGTCCTGAGCGATGGACGCAAGAGCAGATCCACGAAGAGCATCAGTTTTCTCTGGATATGTCCGATGCTGAAATTCCTGCGGTTGCCCCTCTTTCTATCAACGAAAACACACTGCATCACTATCAGGGATATATGTTCACCGTATTTCCCAGCGTGGGTGGACGCCAGTATGAGATCGACAATCTCGACCAACTGGAGTGGGTAGGACGTTTTCTTGGACGCATTCATCAGGTGGGCAGCGAGAGCCTGTTTTCGGCACGTCCGACTATTGGGGTGGACGAATATCTTTTCCGCCCGCGAGAGGTTCTCGCCCAATGTCCGCTGATCCCCAAAAGTTTGCGCGAACCTTTTTTATCTGCAACCGATCAGCTGATTCGCACGACATGTGAATATTGGCATACTGACTGGCAGCCTCTACGCTTACATGGTGATTGCCACCCGGGCAACATTCTCTGGCGTGACGGGCCGCTGTTTGTTGATATGGATGATGCCCGCAATGGCCCGGCGATACAGGATCTCTGGATGCTTCTGCATGGCCCCCAAAGTGAGCAAAGGCTCCAGTTAGATATCTTGCTGGAAGCTTACGGAGAGTTTGCAGATATAGACACTCGCGAACTGTCTTTGATTGAACCACTTCGCGCTATGCGCATGGTTTATTATCTGGCCTGGGTTGCCCGTCGCTGGGAAGATCCTGCATTTCCTAAGAGTTTCCCCTGGATGCAGGACGAAGATTTCTGGCGTAGTCAGATAGCGGCTTTTACTGAGCAAGTTAAGAAATTACAGGCACCTCCTTTACAGCTGATGCCAATGTATTGAGTCATGATTAATGTTCGAAGTTTAATTAAATGGAGATAGGCTTTATATGAAAAAGATATTCCTGGCACTGGTTGGTATGGTTATGGCCTTCAGTGTGTCTGCCGCGCAATTCTCTGATGGCGCACAGTACGTTACTTTAGATAAAACCGTTGCTAATGAGCCACAGGTACTCGAGTTCTTCTCATTTTATTGCCCGCACTGCTACCAGTTTGAACAAGTCTGGCATGTCTCTGACAGTATCCGTAAGAACTTGCCTAAAGATGTTAAATACACCAAGTATCACGTCGAATTCCTGGGGCCATTGGGTAAACAATTAACTCAAGCCTGGGCTGTTGCGATTGCTCTGGGTGTTGAAGACAAAGTGAGCCCGCTGATGTTTGATGCTGTACAGAAACAGCAATCAGTTCAGAATGCTGACGATATCCGTAAAGTCTTTATTCAGGCGGGTGTGAAGGGCGAAGATTATGATGCCGCACTTAACAGCTTTGTCGTGAAATCTCTGGTTGTTCAACAGGAGAAAGCCGCTGCTGACCTGGGTCTGCAAGGTGTTCCTTCTGTATTTGTGAACGGCAAATATATGGTTAAAAATGACGGACTTGATACCAGCTCAATGGATATGTACGTCAAACAATATTCTGATGTGATCAACTTCTTAGCGACCAAAAAATAAGAATTTCTGATTTCAACGCCAGCTTTCGGGCTGGCGTTATATTTTAAAAGAAATGAGAAAATGGAAATGTTCTCAGACGTAAATATAAAAAACTCCCCTCAGAAAATTTCCCCGTAAATATTACTATCCACAATAGCTATTAAACTTCTATTACATCAATATTTCATTAAGCAATCGTATAACCTGATGAAACACGTAGCTAAAATTTTGATGTGCTTTTGAATTAACATCCTTTATTAATTTCCTATAAAAACTATTCACAAAGTTATCCACAGGATGATCCTTCGAGATCCCTCGCAACTTCGCAATGAATTTCCTTCTCAAGGTTCGTCTTTCCCGCTGGCTATGGCATCCTTAGAGCATGTCTGATCACGAATAAAGAAGAGTTATGGCCCAGATAGCAGAAAACCCCTTAATCCTGGTGGACGGCTCGTCCTACCTTTATCGCGCTTACCATGCGTTCCCTCCGCTGACCAACTCTGCGGGCGAACCGACCGGCGCGATGTACGGTGTGCTGAATATGTTGCGCAGCCTGTTGCTGCAATACACCCCAAGCCACGTTGCTGTGGTTTTTGACGCGAAAGGCAAAACCTTCCGTGATGAACTGTTTGAACAGTATAAATCTCACCGCCCTCCGATGCCGGATGATCTGCGCTCTCAGATTGAGCCACTTCATCAAATGGTGAAAGCGATGGGGCTGCCGTTACTGGTCGTTTCCGGCGTAGAGGCAGATGACGTGATCGGTACGCTGGCACTTGAAGCCGAGAAAGCGGGTCATGCGGTTCTGATCAGTACTGGTGATAAAGATATGGCGCAGCTGGTTACGCCGGGCGTCACCCTGATCAACACCATGAACAACGCGATCCTGGGGCCAGATGAAGTTGTCGAGAAGTATGGTGTTCCGCCGGAACTCATTATTGATTTCCTCGCGCTGATGGGCGACTCCTCGGATAACATTCCGGGTGTACCGGGCGTGGGTGAGAAAACAGCACAGGCGCTTTTACAAGGCATTGGTGGCCTTGATGCGTTGTATGCTGATCTCGATAAAGTCTCGACATTAAGCTTCCGTGGTTCAAAAACCATGGCTGCAAAACTGGCGGATAATAAAGAGGTGGCTTACCTCTCTTACCAGCTGGCGACTATTAAAACGGACGTTAAGCTGGATCTGACCTGTGCAGAACTGACGGTTTCAGAGCCTGATGCCGACGAACTCCATAAGCTTTTTGGTCGCTATGAATTCAAACGCTGGCTGGCAGATGTGGAATCTGGCACTTGGCTGAGCAGCAAAAAATCTGCTGGCAAAGCGCCGGCATCGGCGAAGAAAGGCGCGCAGGCTGAAGAAACGGTTTCAGCATCTGCAGTCGAACCTAATCAGCTCTCTCAGGAGGGTTACGTCACCATTCTGGATCAGGCGACTCTCGATGAGTGGATCGGTTATCTGAAAGCATCGGACGTTTTCGCTTTCGATACCGAAACAGATGGTCTGGATACGCTGACGGCCAATCTGATTGGTTTGTCTTTCGCTACACAAGCGGGCAAAGCGGCTTATCTTCCTGTGGCGCATGACTATCTGGATGCACCGGCGCAGCTGGATCGCGATGATGTGCTTAAACAACTTAAACCGTTACTCGAAGATGAAAAGCAGCGCAAAGTCGGGCAGAACCTGAAGTTCGACCGCGGCGTTTTACTGCGTTATGACATCGAATTGAAAGGCATCGCCTTCGATACCATGCTTGAATCTTACGTGCTCGACAGCGTATCTGGCCGTCATGACATGGACAGTTTGGCCGATCGCTATCTCGGTCATAAAACCGTAGGCTTTGAAGAGATTGCCGGTAAGGGCAAAAATCAGCTGACTTTCAACCAGATTGCGCTTGAGCAGGCAGCGCCTTACGCGGCAGAAGATGCCGATGTCACGCTGCAATTGCATCAGACACTCTGGCCACGTATTCAGCAAAGCGAATCCCTGACCAGGGTGTTCACGGATATTGAAATGCCGCTGGTGCCTGTTCTGTCCCATATCGAACGCACCGGTGTGTTGATTGATCAAAACATCCTCGCTGCTCACTCGAAAGAGCTGGCTATTCGTCTGAACGAGCTGGAAAACAAAGCGCATGAACTGGCCGAAGAGCCTTTTAACCTTTCTTCGACCAAACAGCTTCAGGCCATTCTGTATGAAAAACAGAAATTGCCGATCCTGAAGAAAACTCCGGGTGGCGCACCCTCAACTAATGAAGAAGTTCTGGCTGAACTGGCACTCGATTATCCATTGCCGAAAGTTATTCTGGAATATCGTGGTCTGGCGAAACTGAAATCAACTTACACCGACAAACTGCCATTGATGATCAACCCGCAGTCTGGTCGCGTGCATACGTCTTACCATCAGGCGGTAACGGCTACCGGCCGTCTGTCTTCCAGCGATCCCAATCTGCAAAACATTCCGGTGCGTAATGACGAAGGGCGTCGCATCCGTCAGGCGTTTATCGCGCCAAAAGACTACATCATTCTGGCTGCCGACTACTCGCAGATTGAATTGCGTATCATGGCGCATTTATCGAAAGATGAAGGCTTGCTGACAGCCTTTGCTGAAGGCAAAGATATTCACCGCGCAACCGCCGCAGAAGTCTTCGGCACTCCGCTGGAGAAAGTCTCCGGCGAACAACGTCGCAGCGCGAAAGCGATTAACTTTGGTCTGATTTACGGCATGAGCGCCTTTGGTCTGTCACGCCAGCTGAACATTCCGCGCAAGGAATCTCAGCGTTATATGGATTTATACTTCGAGCGTTATCCGGGCGTGCTGGAATATATGGAACGTACGCGTACTCAGGCATCTGAGCAGGGTTACGTGGAAACACTGGATGGTCGCCGTCTGTATCTGCCGGACATTAAATCCAGCAACGCGATGCGCCGTAAAGGAGCTGAACGTGCCGCGATCAACGCCCCGATGCAGGGTACGGCAGCTGACATTATCAAACGCGCAATGATAAGCGTCGATGCCTGGCTGAAACAGTCAGATGCTCCGCGTGCCCGCATCATCATGCAGGTACACGATGAACTGGTATTTGAAGTGCATAAAGATGATGTTGAAGCAGCAAGTGAAAAAATTCGCAATCTGATGGAAGCAAGCATGACGCTGGCGGTTCCATTGAAGGTTGAAGTCGGGACTGGCCAAAACTGGGATCAGGCTCACTAAGTGGATAGTTATTAAGCTTTTATTGTAATTAAGCTACAGAATTTTGTGTTCAGACCATGAAGGTGATCGCATAAACCGCGATTTTTGTGTAAGTAAACTACAAAAAGTTCTTTTTCCCTGTCAGGAAATAGGGTAAAGTTTCTCTCGTAGGGTACAGAGGTAAGATGTTCTATCTTTCAGACCTTTTACTTCACGTAATCGGATTTGGCTGAATATTTTAGCCGCCCCAGGCATTTATGTCTGGGGCGTTTTTTATTGGGCTTTTCACAGAGTTACACCTATTTTTTGACGACCTGTCATCAAACCGTATCCATAAAAAAGGGCAGCCTGTTGGCTACCCTGACATGTTCTTTACTTACAGTTTTCTTCGTTAAAGCGCGGTTAATTACTCGCCTTCGTCAGACAAAACATCTTCCAAAACTTCCGGCGGGATTTCGCTGAACCAGGTGTTCAGTTTGTCACTCAGTTTATCCACACCGATTTTCTTCGTTGAAGAGAACGCTTCTACCTGAATATCGCCCATGAATTCTTTCACGGCTTCGCGAACCATTTTGATTTGCGCCTGACGCGCACCGGATGCCAGTTTGTCGGCTTTCGTCAGCAACAACATCACCGGTGTTCCTACATCAACAGCCCATTGAATCATCTGCTGATCGAGATCTTTCAGCGGATGGCGGATATCCATCAACACCACCAGACCTTTCAAAGAGTTACGCATTTGCAGGTATTCGCCCAGCGCGCGCTGCCATTTACGCTTCATCTCTTCCGGCACTTGAGCGTAACCATAACCCGGCAGGTCGACCAGACGAATGCCCGGTGTGACTTCGAACAGGTTGATGAGCTGAGTACGGCCGGGTGTTTTACTGGTACGGGCGAGGCTTTTCTGCTGCGTCAAAGTATTTAATGCGCTGGATTTGCCGGCGTTTGAACGACCAGCAAATGCGACTTCAATGCCTGCGTCAGATGGCAAATGCCGGATATCCGGGGCGCTCATGACGAAATGGGTCATATGATAGTTGTAAGTTTGGCTGGTCAAAGCGTGCGTCTCCGTGAGGCATGAGTATCTGGCTGGCGATTATAACTGCAACAGAGCCGAGATGCGTTCGTGTTTTTAAATTCCGAATGATGAGGCGAAGGGACCACAGAGATGAAGGCGGGGGAAATTGCCTTCATGATGTAAGACATTTGCTATTCATGATGCGGGTTATTTCGCTTGTTTTGTCGCCGTGTTTTTTAATGTCATTAAATTTCAATAAGATAAAAATAATGTGGTTCTGAAACCCACAAGACGGCAGGCGGGTATCTTGAGCCTTTGTGCCAGTCGGGTAAAGTATTTCTTACGCGGTGAAGGCGAGAATGGAAACAAGGACGAATATTGCATTCAGGGATCACGGGAAATGCATCGCGTTTTAAGGACGAACGGAGCCGGAGGCTCTGAAAGGCAAAGGAAAAACCGGGACGTTGACGCCAGACAGGGAGAGTGTTTGAGGAATATCCTTCTCCGGAAGGAAAGAAAAAGGCAGCAAGGTTAACTTGCTGCCTTTTTTCTTTGTTCGCTTTCTGCTAGATTCCGCCGCAAATCTATACTAAATGTACACACCTAAGAGCAGATGCCATGAAACAGCCAGCGAAAGCACCGCGCGCCAATACCGCGACAGCTAAAACGAAGAAGAAAAGTCGTGTAGAGCTTGATATCGAAGCGCGCGAACGCAAGCGTGACAATAAGCGCCGTGGCCACAAAGCAGGCTCACGCGCGAACCCGGAAGGCGGTCAGAACCAAGGCGGTGCTGGCGCGAAGAAAACCGATCCGCGTATCGGCAGTAAGAAAGCTGTGCCATTGATCGTGGAAACCGTCACGAACAATGCAGCGAAAGCGAAGAAAGCGGCGCAGGCGAAGCCGGAAGAAAAACCAAAAATGTCTCCGCAAGAAGAACTGACATTACTGGAAAATGATGAGCGTCTGGATTCACTGCTCGATCTTATTGACGACGGCAAAGCGCTGAGCGCAGAAGATCAGGCTTATGTTGACCAGACTCTGGATCGTATTGATGTTCTGATGGAAATCCTCGGTATCGAACTCGGCGACGACGAAGATGACGAAGAAGAAGAGAAGAACGAAGATATGATGCAGCTGCTCAAGCGCGGGACTCCTAAAGAAGGTTTCTAAGCGATGCGCTGGGTTCTCCCGGCAATAGCCTTACTCTTTGCATGTTATCTCCTTTGGTTATTCGGTAAACTACGACGGTTATCGAAAACTAAAGCACGTTTGCGCAGAGCGACCTTTGTAAGGCAGGCCAAAAGCCTGCCTTCAAGGGGAACCGGCAGCATCCGACGCCGGAAGGAGTAAGTCACCCATGTCAGAACAGACAACCGTCTGGGATTTAGCGCTGATCCAGAAGTACAACTATTCAGGTCCGCGATACACATCCTATCCAACAGCACTCGAATTTAGCGAAAGCTACGACGATGCGGCTTTTAAAAAAGCGGCTGTCCGTTACCCTGAGCGCTCCCTTTCGCTGTATGTGCACATTCCTTTCTGCCATAAGCTTTGCTATTTCTGCGGCTGCAATAAACTGGTCACGCGCCAGCAGCATAAAGCCGAAGACTATCTTAACGTGCTTGAGAAAGAGATAAGTCACCGTGCGCGGCTCTTTAAGGGCCGTCAGGTCAGTCAGTTGCACTGGGGCGGTGGTACACCGACTTATCTCAATAAAACGCAGATAAGCCGTCTGATGGGCCTTCTGCGGGCACAGTTTGATATCCTGCCCGATGCTGAAATGTCTCTTGAAATCGATCCCCGCGAAATCGAGCTGGATGTGCTCGACCATTTGCGCAGCGAAGGCTTTAACCGTCTGAGCATGGGCGTGCAGGATTTCAATAAAGAAGTGCAGCGGCTGGTTAATCGCGAGCAGGACGAAGATTTCATTTTTGCCCTGATTGAACGCGCCCGTGCGCTGGGTTTCAATTCCACCAATATCGACCTGATTTATGGCCTGCCGAAACAAACAGCGGAGAGTTTCGCTTATACGCTGCAACGCGTGGCAGAGCTGAATCCGGATCGCCTGAGCGTGTTCAATTACGCGCACATGCCAAAATTGTTTGCCGCACAGCGCAAAATCAAAGATGCCGATTTGCCTGGTGCGGAAGAGAAACTGAAAATCCTGCAGGAAACTATCGCCTCGCTGACGGCGTCCGGTTACCGATTTATCGGCATGGATCACTTTGCCCGTCCTGACGACGAACTGGCGATTGCCCAGCGCGAAGGCAAACTGCACCGTAATTTCCAGGGATATACCACGCAGGGCGACAGCGATTTGCTGGGCATGGGCGTATCGGCCATCAGTATGCTGGGCGATACCTACGCGCAGAACGAGAAAGACCTGAAAACCTATTACGCCAGAGTGGAAGAGCAGGGGAATGCGTTATGGCGCGGTCTGGAAATGAGCGATGACGATTGTCTGCGCCGCGATGTGATTAAATCACTGATCTGCCATTTCGAGCTGAGTTTTGCCGATATCGAACAGCGCTATGATATCCGCTTTACCGACTATTTCGCCGACGATCTGGCGCTGCTCAAACCGCTGGCTGAAGACGGGCTGGTTGAAGTGAGCGATACGCATATTCAGGTCACGCCACGCGGACGTTTGCTGATCCGCAATATCTGCATGTGCTTTGATATTTATCTGCGCCGCCAGGTGCGCCAGCAGCAGTTCTCCCGCGTGATCTGATTTTTCGCTGGAAATTTTATTCACTGCAAATAAAAACAGCCGCATGAGCGGCTGTTTTGTTTTCTGGCAGCTGGCTTTTATTCCATGCCCAGTTCTTTCAGCTTGCGGGTCAGGGTATTTCGTCCCCAGCCCAGCAAACGTGCGGCTTCCTGTTTATGACCCTGAGTATGGCGCAGCGCCGTAGTCAGTAAGGTGCGCTCCATTTCAGGCTGTGCTTCTGATAACAGGTTTTGATGACCGGAACGCAGGGCGCGATCTGCCCACTGAGCCAGCAATGTCGCCCAGCTGTCCGGCAGACTCTGACCACCGGTTTCCGGGGCCGAAGTTTCAAACAGCTCGCTCGGTAAATCCTGAATCAGGACTTCCTGACCGGCCGCCATCACCGTTAACCAGCGACAGGTGTTTTCCAGCTGGCGCACGTTCCCCTGCCATGGCAGACGCGTCAGCGCTGTCTCCGTTTCCGGGTGCAGATTTTTCGCTTCGACGCCGAGCTCTTTCGCTGCGACTTGCAGGAAATAACGCGCCAGACGCGGAATATCTTCGCGACGTTCACGCAGCGGTGGCAGATGGACGCGGATAACGTTCAGACGGTGGAATAAATCCTCACGGAATTTCCCTTCCTGAACCCGTAACTCCAGATTCTGGTGGGTCGCGGCGATAATACGCACGTCCACTTTCACCGGCGCATAACCGCCTACACGATAGAACTGACCGTCTGCCAGCACGCGCAGCAGACGGGTTTGCACATCGAGCGGCATATCACCGATTTCATCCAGGAACAGCGTGCCGTTATCGGCCTGCTCAAAACGTCCCTGACGGATGGTGTTTGCACCGGTAAACGCCCCTTTCTCGTGACCGAATAATTCGGACTCGATCAAATCTTTCGGGATTGCCGCCATATTCAGCGCGATAAATGGCGCTTTGGTGCGCGGGCTGTGGCGGTGTAAGGCATGAGCCACCAGCTCTTTACCAGTACCTGATTCGCCGTTAATCAGCACGCTGATTGAAGAGCGGGACAAACGGCCAATAATGCGGAACACGTCCTGCATGGCTGGCGCTTCACCGATGATATCCGCCGTCGGGCCGCTCGCCGGCTGGCTGCGTGCCGGTTGCTGTTGTTCCTGATAATGGCTGATGGCGCGTTCAACCAGTGCCACGGCTTCGTCAATGTCGAAGGGTTTTGGCAGATAATCAAAAGCACCTTGCTGATAGGCGCTGACCGCGGCATCCAGATCGGAGTGCGCTGTCATTATGATGACCGGAAGCATCGGGTGACGTTGTTTAATCTGCTTTAACAGCGCTAAACCGTCCATCCCCGGCATACGGATATCTGATAACAAAACGTCAGGGGTTTGAGTCGCAATGGCATCAAGCACTTCATTGCCGCTGTCAAACGTGGTGCAGGTCAAACCGGCTCCAGTGAGCGCACGTTCAAGTACCCAGCGGATGGAGCTATCGTCATCGACGATCCAGACTATCCCTCGTTGCATAAGAACCTCACTGGCGAATAGGCAGGAAAACCGAGAATTCGGTATGTCCTGGCCAACTGTTAAATTCAACTTTACCCGAATGCTGGTCAATCAAACTGCGCGCGATAGAAAGGCCCAAACCGGTGCCCCCCTCGCGGCCACTGACCATGGGGTAAAAAAGAGTGTCCTGCAAATGTGCCGGTACGCCGGGGCCGTCATCTTCAATATCGATTCTTGCCGCCAGACGGTAACGCACGCCGTGTAACGTAATCTGGAAAGCAGTCCGCGTGCGCAGTGTTATTGTGCCGCCTTCCTCCCCCAGCGCCTGCAAGGCATTGCGGGTGATATTCAGTAAAATTTGTTCTATCTGATCAGGGTCGTGTGCCAGTTCCGGCAGGCTCGGGTCATAGTCCCGCACCAGCTGAACGTTATCGGGTTTTTCCATCGATACCAGCTGACAAACGCGCTCTGCAACCTGATGAATACTTTGTGTAATGTGCTGGCTCGGGCGCTGTGGCCCCAGCAATCTGTCCACCAGATTCCGCAGACGGTCAGCTTGCTCAATAATGACTTTGGTATATTCCAGCAGGGCCGGATCCGGCAGCGCTCTTGATAACAACTGTGCCGCACCCCGCAAACCGCCAAGCGGGTTTTTAATTTCATGCGCCAGACCGCGTATCAAATCACGGGCCGCAACTTGTTGAGCATGCTGCAATTGTTCCTGGCTGAGACGTCGCTGATTATCCATCGGCGCAAGTTCGACCAAAATGAAGCCTTCCGGCAGCATCTGGGCAGTCAGTGACAACACATGAGCGCGGCCATCGACCACCAGAGTCACTTCGCTGTCTGTAAAGCCCTGTCCGGCAGTCAGACTTTCACGCATTAACTCGATGTTGAGCGAAAAATATCCCACTAGCTCTGGCAAAGGGGTGCCAAAAAGTTTGCGGGAACTTTGCGCCAGTAACTGCTGAGCCGCCGGGTTGGCGTAATGCACAGCCAAATCGTCGTCCAACAGCAGAACGCTGTTGATTAAAGAATTCAGGATCTGCCCAGCATCGGGCAGCTTGCCAGTTGCCATACCGCAGTCTCCCGCACCGGATGGGTGCATGTTATCTCGCTACCCGGCGAAATCACGGGTCAGAGGGGTTAAGCAGGAAAGAGTGTGGAGAAAAAAGCCCATCCGGAGATGGGCTGAAAGTTTCCACGGCAACAAATAAAATCGTTTTACTTAATTTTGATGCTGAAGGTTTTCTTACAGCCAGACCTCCAGCCGGGTATTTTTTTCAGCGCCGGTCAGAGGACGGGCGCTGAGTTCAGGTTCAATTCGAAAATTAAACGCTGTTTTTATTAAACGCTGTAATACAGTTCGAACTCAACCGGATGCGGAGTCATACGCACGCGGTCCATTTCTTCTTTACGCAGGCCGATGTAAGCATCGATAGCGTCGTCAGTGAACACGCCGCCACGTGTCAGGAACTCGCGGTCTTCGTTCAGTGCGTTCAGCGCTTCTTCCAGTGAACCTGCAACTTTTGGAATTTCTGCTTCTTCTTCCGGTGGCAGGTCATACAGGTTTTTGTCCATCGCATCGCCAGGGTGGATCTTGTTAATGATACCGTCCAGGCCAGCCATCATCAGTGCAGCAAACGCCAGGTATGGGTTAGCCGCTGGATCAGGGAAGCGTGCTTCGATACGCATTGCTTTAGGCGTAGATACGTGTGGAATACGGATGGATGCAGAACGGTTACGCGCAGAGTAAGCCAGCATGACTGGCGCTTCGTAGCCCGGGACCAAACGCTTATAGGAGTTGGTAGTCGGGTTAGCGTAGGCGTTGATCGCTTTAGCGTGTTTGATGATACCGCCGATGTAGAACAGTGCCATTTCAGACAGGCCGCCGTACTTGTCGCCAGAGAACAGGTTGTTGCCGTTCTTGGACAGAGACATGTGGCAGTGCATACCGGAACCGTTATCGCCAAACATTGGTTTAGGCATAAAGGTCGCAGTTTTGCCAAATGCGTGAGCCACGTTGTGAACCACGTATTTGTAGATTTGGATTTCGTCAGCTTTTTTAGTCAGGGTGTTGAAGCGGGTTGCCACTTCGTTCTGACCAGCAGTGGCCACTTCGTGGTGGTGAGCTTCAACAACCAGACCCATTTCTTCCATGGTCAGACACATGGTAGAACGCAGATCCTGGGAGGAGTCGACCGGAGGAACCGGGAAGTAGCCGCCTTTAACTGCAGGACGGTGGCCTTTGTTGCCGCCTTCGTATTTGGTGCTGGAGTTCCATGCGCCTTCGATATCATCGATAGCAACGTGAGAACCAGAGATGCTGCTGCCGAAGCGCACATCATCAAACAGGAAGAATTCTGGCTCTGGCCCGAACAGCACAGTGTCCGCGATCCCGGAAGAGCGCAGGAAATCTTCTGCGCGTTTTGCGGTAGAACGTGGGTCACGGTCATAACCTTGCAGCGTGGTTGGCTCAAGGATGTCGCAACGAATGATCAAAGTGGTTTCTTCGTAGAACGGGTCAAGAACAGCAGTGCTCGCATCTGGCATCAAAACCATGTCAGATTCGTTGATGCCTTTCCAGCCACCGATTGAAGAGCCATCGAACATTTTGCCTTCTTCGAAGAAGTCAGCGCTAACCTGGTGTGCAGGAATGGTGACGTGCTGTTCTTTGCCTTTGGTATCTGTGAAACGTAAATCTACGAATTTCACTTCATGCTCATTCAGCATCGTCAAAACGTGTTCAGCGGACATACTAGTTCTCCCGAATTTCTCATTATCGTCGTGGAACGAATAACCATTTTTGGTCTTTAGTTGGAAATAACAGCTTTACTTGAACTGGCGTGTGGACTGAACAGCGCTATTATTTGACTGGTCAGACGCTTCACCCTGTAAAAACTTTTTTTTACCCTAAAAACTATTAGCGAAAAGTGTGCCAACTTTGAGAAAATGCAAACAACGCCATTTTACAGGGCTCTTGCACTCAATAAGTATGCACCATAACGGAATTTCTGCACTATAATGGTGCCAACTGTGAGACGTTTAGCACCAAAAAGGTGCGTCATAATGGTTCAGTAGTCTTTTTGCACCGTGAAAGGGATCACAAAGTAACCATCCATAAGTTGTTTCATCAAGATCCTTGTGATCTTGTTTAGAACCTCGCTTAATACGTGTACAATAGCGCGCTATTTCTAATGCCTGAGGCAAAGCTGTGATCGAAAATTTGCGTAACATCGCCATTATTGCCCACGTTGACCATGGTAAAACCACCCTGGTCGACAAGCTGCTGCAACAATCCGGTACTTTCGGAGAGCGTGTAGAAGCCACCGAACGCGTAATGGACTCCAACGATTTGGAGAAAGAGCGTGGGATTACCATCCTCGCAAAAAACACCGCCATTAATTGGAAAGACTACCGCATCAACATCGTGGATACCCCAGGACACGCCGACTTCGGCGGTGAGGTAGAGCGTGTGATGTCAATGGTCGACTCGGTGCTGCTGGTTGTGGATGCAATGGATGGCCCAATGCCGCAAACCCGTTTCGTGACCAAAAAAGCATTCGCTAATGGTCTGAAGCCGATCGTGGTAATCAACAAGGTTGACCGCCCTGGCGCGCGTCCTGACTGGGTTGTTGATCAGGTCTTCGACCTGTTCGTAAACCTGGACGCAACCGACGAACAACTCGATTTCCCAATCATCTATGCATCAGCACTGATGGGTATCGCGGGTAACGACCATAACGATATGGCCGAAGACATGACCCCGTTGTACCAGGCGATCGTTGACCACGTATCTCCGCCACAAGTTGAGATGGAAGCACCTTTCCAGATGCAAATCTCTCAGCTGGACTACAACAACTATGTTGGCGTCATCGGCATCGGCCGCATCAAACGCGGTACCGTTAAGCCTAACCAGCAAATCACTGTCATCGACAGCGAAGGCAAAACCCGTAATGGTAAAGTCGGTAAAGTTCTGACCCACATGGGTCTTGAGCGTATCGAAGCGACCATTGCTGAAGCGGGCGACATCATCGCAATCACCGGCCTGGGCGAACTGAACATCTCCGACACTATCTGTGATCCGGCGAATGTTGAAGCTCTGCCAGCGCTGAGCGTTGATGAACCAACAGTGACCATGTATTTCTGCGTTAACACCTCTCCGTTCTGTGGTAAAGAAGGTAAGTATGTGACTTCACGTCAGATCCTTGACCGTCTGAACAAAGAACTGGTGCACAACGTGGCATTGCGTGTAGAAGAAACTGAAGATGCTGATGCATTCCGCGTTTCAGGCCGTGGTGAACTTCACCTGTCGGTTCTGATCGAAAACATGCGTCGTGAAGGTTTCGAGCTGGCGGTTTCCCGTCCTAAAGTAATCAACCGTAAAATCGATGGCCGCATGCAAGAGCCATTCGAGAACGTGACACTGGATATCGAAGAGCAACACCAGGGTTCTGTTATGCAGGCCATGGGTGAGCGTAAAGGCGATGTCAAAGACATGATCCCTGACGGCAAAGGTCGTATCCGTCTTGATTACCTGATCCCTGCACGTGGCCTGATCGGCTTCCGTACAGAATTCATGACTATGACTTCTGGTACCGGTCTGCTGTACTCCACGTTCAGTCATTACGATGACGTTCGTCCGGGCGAAATCGGCCAGCGTCAGAACGGCGTGCTGATCTCCAACGGTCAGGGTAAAGCAGTTGCGTTCGCACTGTTTAGCCTGCAAGACCGCGGTAAACTGTTCCTGGGCCACGGCGCAGAAGTGTATGAAGGCCAGATCATCGGTATTCACTCACGTTCTAACGACCTGACCGTGAACTGCCTGACCGGTAAGAAACTGACCAACATGCGTGCGTCTGGTACTGACGAAGCAACGACTCTGGTTCCTGCTATCAAAATGTCTCTGGAGCAAGCTCTGGAATTCATCGATGATGACGAATTGGTCGAAGTAACTCCTCAGTCTGTACGTATCCGTAAACGTCACCTGACCGAGAACGATCGTAAACGTGCTATGCGTGGTCCTAAAGAAGGTTAATCTTCTTTAACGCTCGCCGTTACACAGAAACAGGGTGCCTTTGGGTACCCTGTTTTTTTTGTCTTTTTTTCTAACGCTGAGGTAAACACCGCAACTCTGTCACTGTTCAGGTGTACGTTTTACCGCTAAAGTTAAACGTCATCTTTGAAATCAGGAGCGTGCAATGCTGTACATTTTTGATATGGGAAACGTCATTATTGATATTGATTTCAAACGTGTCCTTGGCGTGTGGAGCCATCTCAGCGGAACGCCGCTGGCCACGCTGACCGAGCGTTTTAAAATGGGCGAGGTGTTCCAGAAGCACGAACGGGGTGAAATCAGCGACGAGCAGTTTGCCGCCGATCTGTGCAATGAAATGGGCATTGCGCTCAGCTTCGAACAGTTCAGTGCGGGCTGGCACGCTGTTTTCGTAGGCCTGCGTCCTGAAGTCATCACGTTATTCCAGAAGCTGCACGAAGAAGGCCATCGTGTTGTCGTTCTGTCGAATACTAACCGCTTACATCTGGATTTCTGGCCTCAGCACTATCCGGAAATCGAAGCCAATACCGATGCGATGTATCTTTCGCAAAATCTGGGTATGCGAAAACCTGAACCGGAAATCTTCCAGCATGTGCTGGAGAAAGAGGGCTTTACTGCCAGTCAGGCAGTCTTCTTTGATGATGTGGCAGAGAATATAGAAGCCGCCCGCGCGGCAGGCATTGAAGCTGTGTGGGTGGAAGATAACCAGACGGTACCGAAATACTTTTCCTGAAGGGTGTAAGGATGCAGCAAAGGGCATTGAGCCACTATCCAAAATCATTGTGGAAGTTCACAATCCTGCTCTTAAAGCGTTCAGATAAAGATGGCCTGACGCTTCTGGCGGGCCATCTGGCCTATGTCTCTTTGCTTTCGCTGGTTCCGCTGATCGCTGTAGTATTTTCTCTCTTTGCGTTATTCCCGGTGTTTTCGGATATCAGCGTTCAGCTTAAATCTTTCATCTTTTCTAACTTCATGCCGGCGACGGGCAATACCATTCAGCGGTATCTCGAACAGTTCGTTGCCAACTCCAGCAAAATGACGGCGGTGGGCACCTGCGGGTTAATTGTCACTGCGCTGCTGTTGATAGCTTCAGTGGACAGCGTGCTGAATAAAATCTGGGACAGCAAAACCAAGCGCCCGATTGTGTTCTCATTTGCGGTGTACTGGATGGTATTAACGCTCGGGCCAATCCTTCTGGTGGCCAGCGTCGCAGTCAGTTCTTATCTGCTTTCTCTGAACTGGCTGAACCTTAGCGGGGTGCATTCTCTCATCGACCATGCGCTGAGAATTCTGCCTTTACTGATTTCGTGGGTGACGTTCTGGCTCTTATATCAGGTGGTGCCAACGGTCAGAGTTCCGGCAAAAGATGCCCTGGTTGGCGCTCTGGTTTCCGGCGCATTATTTGAATTAAGTAAAAAAATCTTCACCTTGTATATTCAGCTTTTCCCATCTTATCAGTTGATTTACGGTGTACTGGCTGTGATCCCCATTTTATTTCTGTGGGTCTATGTAAGCTGGTGTATCGTGCTGCTTGGAGCCGAAATTACCGTCACGCTTGGCGAGTTTCGTTCCGTGAGAAAATTACAGTCTGCCCAATACAAGGCAGAAGAATAATCAGTCCGAAGGATTTGTATGATTGCGTTAATTCAGCGGGTTTTGAATGCCAGCGTGACTATCGATGGCGACGTTTGCGGCCAGATAGGGCCGGGATTACTGGTTTTACTGGGTGTTGAACAGGGCGATGACGAACAAAAAGCTAAGCGCCTTTGTGAACGGGTGATCGGGTACCGAATTTTCGGTGACGAAAATGACAAAATGAATCTTAACGTGCAGCAGGCTGGTGGCAGTCTGCTGGTGGTGTCGCAATTCACGCTGGCGGCCGACACACAAAAAGGCATGCGTCCGGGGTTCTCGCGCGGTGCTGAGCCACAGGAAGCCGACCGTTTGTACCAGTATTTTTGCGGACAGTGTCGTGAGAAAGGCATTGTGACCGAAACCGGGCGTTTCGCTGCGGATATGAAAGTGGCGCTGGTGAACGACGGGCCGGTGACCTTCTGGCTACAAGTCTGATCGATAAGGCATAACGCCGGAGAGAAAGCATCTATGTATCACCTGAGAGTACCGACGACCGAAAAAGAACTGGCTGCCTATTACCGGTTTCGCTGGGAAATGCTGCGCCAACCCCTGCGCCAGCCTGAAGGTTCCGAACGTGATGCCTACGATTCTATTGCGCATCATCAGATGGTCGTGGATGAAAGCGGCGAGCCGGTCGCGGTTGGTCGTTTATATATAAATGCCGATAACGAAGCCTCAATCCGCTTCCTGGCCGTTGATCCCAATGTGCAGGACAAAGGGTTAGGAACGCTGGTGGCGATGACCCTGGAGTCTGTGGCGCGTCAGGAAGGGGTAAAGCGCGTCGTCTGTAGCGCCCGTGAAGACGCTGTGGACTTTTTTGCCAAACTGGGTTTTGTGAATCAGGGCGAAATTACCACGCCGCAAACTACGCCGGTCCGCCATTTCCTGATGATTAAACCAATCGAAACGCTGGACGACATTCTCCATCGCCCCGACTGGTGCGGGCAGCTGCAACAAGCCTGGTACGATCATATTCCTCTGAGTGAAAAAATGGGGGTGCGGATCAGTCAGTATACCGGCCAGCGTTTTGTGACCACCATGCCGGAAACGGGCAACCAGAATCCGCACCATACGTTATTCGCCGGGAGTTTATTTTCGCTGGCCACGCTGACCGGCTGGGGGTTGATCTGGCTGCTGCTGCGTGAGCGCCATCTGGGCGGCACCATCGTGCTGGCCGATGCCCATATCCGCTACAGTTCTCCGGTGACCGGCAGACCGCGTGCGGTGGCCGATCTCGGCTCTGTCAGTGGTGACCTTGACCGTCTGGCACGTGGGCGCAAAGCCCGCGTTCAGCTTGAAGTGAATTTATACGGCGATGAAGTGGATGGCGCGGTGTTTGAAGGTACTTATCTGGTTCTTCCTGCTGCCCCTGGTGCACCGCTGGAGCCTGAAATTAACTGATTTATCAGGTATATAAATAGAAAAGGCACTGCAAATCGCGGTGCCTTTTTACATGATAACGTAAAGAGCTAAGGTGTCACTGGCGTCTGGGCTGGCGCTGATGCACCTGTTACCAGTCCGTTTACCATTCTCTGATCAATTGTCTGGCTGCCATTAACCTGCAACGTCCCGTTCAACGTCGGTTTGTAATCGACATTCGCTGGCATTTGCCCTTGCAGATTGAGCTGCATATTGGCGTTACCCTCCAGCGAAATGTGCGGCCATCCCCAGTTTTCCAGCTGATTTGCCGGTACGGAACGGCCGGTCATCTTCACGGAAAAATGGCGCTGCGGCTGCTGATTCACGGTCGCAGTAGCTTCCAGCAAACCTTCTTTGGTAAATGCGCTCAGCTCGGAAATATTCACCTGGCTGTCGTTTGCATTCAGCGTAATGGAAGGACGACGTACATCATTGCGGTTAAACGTAGCTTCACTGGCATTCAGATTCAGCGTACCGCTCCAGATCCCCCACTGATGATTACGTGCCAGCAGCAGGTTATTACCCAGACCATCGAGTGCGGTCAGCTGGAACGGGAACTGCGGATTGATATCAATAATCAGGTTGCGGTTGGCAATAAACCGGCTGACGAACACTTCTGAAAGCGAATCCGGCAGAGCCTGATTCCACAGCTGCTTCCAGTTTTCCGGCAGCGTATATTCCAGACCCGCGACGGAAACTTCATCAAGTTGCAGCCGTTTATTGGCGCGCAACCAGTTACCGGTGGTGCGCAGCAAACTGCGCTCCCAGCGCGCCGTGGCCTGCCTGATGGCAATCCCCTGCTGAGAAAGATCAAGACTGATAATCGGGTCCTGAATATGCAGATTACCGTTAATCATATCGGTCGCATTCAGGGTGATTTCACCGTCATCGCTTTGCCAGTCACCTTTTTCAAGCGTCAGATCCTGCACGGATAAATCAACGTCGCTGAATGCCCAGTCAGTCCCCTGTAAACGGGCGTCGATCAGATCAAAACGCTGGATGGTTACTTTGGGCAGCGTCTGGAAATCATCGAAGAATGCAGAAAGCGGTTTGGATGTTTGCAGACGCACATTGCTCAGACGCAGGTTTTCAATGTTCCAGCTACCGTCAGCGGCCTGCGTGGCTTTACCGGTCAGCTGACCGCGCGCCAGATCGCCGCCAAAATTGCTCAGCGTCAGAGCCTTATTATTGATGTTGCCCTGAATCAGCACATTTTCGGTCGCAAGCCCGTTGACCGTCAGGCTGGCGGCACTGAGCTGGAAATCGGCTTTGTCTCCCAGCAGCTGAGCTGGTTTTGGCTGCCACGGCGAAATACCGGCATTAATCTGCTGCCCCTGAATATCTAATCCGCCGGTATTCCCGGTGAGCGCCATTTTGCTGAGCTGAAGGGTATTGGCCTGCAACGGTAAATTCATTGAGGAAGGGCTGACGTTAAGACGCCCGTTAGCCAGAACCACGCGATCGAAAAAGCGCGGCTCAGTTATCTGACGCCAGCTCAAATCTAAATCGACTTCGCCAGCGTTGAGAATTTCCGACTGATTCTTTTGCCCGAAGACGACATTGTTTAACGTCACACGCCCCGGAGAAGACCAGCTATGGTCGATTTTCTCAACGGAGACGCGGTACTCGCTGTTATCGCTAATCCAGTGGCTGACCCAGCCAGCCGCCCAGCGGGTTTGTAATAGGACGTACAACAGTACGATCGCCAGCACCAGAAGTAAGGCGAACGTCAGCAAAATTTTACCGATAAATCTCATCGTCTGGAGCCCTGTAACGGGAAAATGGAAAAAAGATTCTTTGTTTATGCCGCAAACAGCGACTTTTCTCAACAGGTTAGCAGAATGGAGACAATAAAAAGCGGCAGGGGTTCCAGACCCACTGCCGCTGTTGCACGCGGATTACATCCGGTGATTACTTTTCGTGAGGGAAAACCAGATTCAGAACAATCGCAGTGATACCCCCGGCGGCGATGCCTGAAGACAGGAGGGTTTTCAGCCAGTCTGGCGCGAATTGCAGGATCAGCGGCTGTTGAGAAACACCCATGCCGACGGCGAGGGAAAGCGCCATGATCATAATCGCGCGGCGGTTCAGGCGCTCTCGGGAAACAATACGTACGCCGGAAGCCGCAATCGTACCGAACATCACAATGGTCGCGCCGCCCAGTACCGGTTCAGGAATATGCTGCACAAAGCCCGCTACGGCAGGGAACAGACCGAGGATGATCAACATCAGCGCGACGACAAAACCAACGTAACGGCTGGCAACGCCGGTCAGTTGAATGACGCCGTTGTTCTGCCCGAAGCATGAATTCGGGAAGGTGTTAAATACCGCAGAAAGCATCGAGTTCAGGCCATTTGCCAGAACGCCGCCTTTGATGCGCTTCATATAAAGCGGGCCACTGACCGGCTGCTCCGATACGTCTGAGGTCGCGGTAATATCACCGATAGTTTCCAGTGATGTGACCATGAAAATCAGCATCAGAGGGATCAGCAGGTTCCAGTCAAAGCCCAGTCCGTAATAAAGCGGTGTCGGCAAGGTTATCCAGTTTGTCTGTGTGGATGGTGCGACGTTTGGCAACATCCCCGTCATCCAGGCCGCCAGATAACCTACGGCCATCGCGATAACCAGAGATGCCACGCGCAGGTAAGGGTTGCGCTGGCGGTTCAGCAGAACAATCACTACCAGCACGACGGCGGCCAGCAGCAGATTTTTCGGCGCGCCGAACGTGTGATCACTCATCGCGGAGTAACCGCCGCCAATAGAGGTCAGTCCGACCTGAATCAGTGACAGCCCGATAATCATTACCACAATACCGGAAACGAGCGGCGTAATAATGCGGCGCGCGAGGTGCAGGAAACGGGAAAGAATGATTTCGGTGCAGGAAGCCAGCATCAGCGTGCCGAACAGGGCCGCCATCATGGTCGGGACATCGGCGCCGCCATTTTTCAGCGCCATTCCGCCCATGATAAGCGGCGCGACAAAGTTAAAACTGGTGCCCTGAATAGAGAGTAAGCCTGAACCGACCGGCCCCCAGGTTTTAATCTGCAAAATTGAAGCCAGACCGGAGGCAAACAGCGACATGCTGATGATGTGTTGCGTGTCTTGCGCGGGTAAACCCAGTGCCTGGCAAATCAGTAATGCCGGTGTGATAACCGCAACAAACATCGCCAGCAAATGCTGACAGGCGGCAAATAACGTCTGAGGAAGTGGCGGACGATCTTCGAGCCGGTAAATCAGTTCACTCTTTTGCTGGCGGGAGAGGTCTGGTTGTTGTGTTTCTTGTTCTGCTGTTTGCGAACTCATGTTGTGGCATTCCAATAAGCGGCAAAGCGGGCATTTTTATTGAAATTGGCGATAAAAGCAATCGTTTGCTATCAGCAATTTTAGAGGGGATATTTAGGTTAGTTGGAGATTTACCACCTGTTTTTCTTGCTTATAGAAGCTTTAATGACTTCTAATTCAGCCTCTGGGGAAATGATAATTAAATAAGATGTTTGTAACTAAATAATACTATTGGATATTTTTTAAAAAGGAGTTTTTCAATGATTCAACTCGACACCTACGGCACCCTGGTTGCTGCCACGTTGGTACTCCTTTTAGGGCGAAAATGCGTCCAGTCGGTCAAATTTCTAAAGAAATATACTATTCCTGAGCCAGTAGCTGGCGGATTGCTGGTCGCTTTGCTGTTACTGATCGCCAATCAGGTGTTCGGTTGGGAAATCGGATTTGATATGTCCCTGAAAGAACCTCTGATGCTGACGTTCTTTGCGACAATCGGTCTGAACGCTAATCTTGCCAGCCTGCGCGCCGGTGGCAAATCTCTGTTCCTTCTGGTCTTTGTCGTCATCGGCCTGTTGCTCATGCAAAACGCCATCGGTATCGGTATGGCGAAAATGCTGGGGCTGGATCCGCTGATGGGTCTGCTGGCCGGTTCGATTACACTTTCCGGCGGTCACGGAACGGGTGCGGCATGGAGCAAGCTGTTTATCGAGCGTTATGGCTTTGAAAACGCGACAGAAGTCGCGATGGCCTGCGCAACCTTCGGGCTGGTACTGGGCGGAATTATTGGCGGGCCGGTGGCGCGCTATTTAGTAAGCCATTCCTCCACTCCCAACGGAACACCTGAAGATACGATTGATCCGAGCGCATTCGAAAAACCGACCATCGGGCGGATGATCACGCCACTGGTGATGGTGGAAACTATCGCGTTGATCGCGATTTGTCTGCTGGCAGGAACTCACGCAGCCCATTTGTTGCAGGGTTCTGCATTCGAAATACCAACCTTTGTTTGTGTGCTGTTTGTCGGTGTGATCCTCAGCAACCTGCTGGCATGGCTGGGTTTTTACCGGGTATTCGACCGTGCAGTTTCGGTGCTCGGTAACGTGAGCCTGTCGCTGTTTCTGGCGATGGCCCTGATGAGTCTGAAGCTTTGGGAAATGGCGTCACTGGCTTTGCCGATGATGGCTATTTTGATCGTGCAAACCATTGCGATGGCGCTTTACGCGATATTCGTGACTTATCGCGTCATGGGGAAAAACTACGATGCAGCGGTACTGGCTGCCGGGCATTGCGGTTTCGGGCTTGGCGCTACGCCAACGGCCATTGCGAATATGCAGGCAATCACCAACCAATTTGGCCCTTCTCATCTCGCATTTCTGGTCGTGCCTATGGTGGGCGCGTTCTTCATTGATATCGCCAATGCGATCGTGATTAAACTCTATCTCATGTTGCCACTTTTCCCGGCTATCAGCTAAAAAACAGGCACAGAAGCTATGTTTCTGTGCCTGACTTCTTCCCGCTTTTTTATCCCTTATTGCGCGACATCTGCCTTTTCAGTAAATACCTGATCTTGCGCTTCAGCCGCTTTTTCCTGCGCCATTAACTGTTTCTCATAAACCTTGAAGAACGGATAGTAAATCACCATCGAAAGCGCCATCAGCATGACGACCAGAATCGACACTTTGAAATCCCAGCCCATCGCCCAGGCTGCGCCAATGGGCGCCGGAGATGTCCACGGCACCAGTGAAATCATATGCGGCAGAAGATTAGTTTTAACCGTGGTGTAGGCAATAACAGCATTCACCATCGGTGCCAGCAGGAAGGGGATGAAAAATACCGGATTCATGACAATCGGTGTGCCAAAGATAACCGGCTCATTGATGTTAAAGCAGCTGGGAACCAGACTCAGTTTACCCATCGTGCGCAGGTGCGCCGACTTACTGCGACAGAACAGTAACACCAGCCCGATGGTCGCGCCGGAGCCGCCGATGACAATCAGGAAGTTCCAGAACGCTTCGGTCATGATGTGCGTCATCGGTAAACCTGCGGCGAGATCGGTTTGATTCAGGCCGAGGTTGGTTAACCAGAAAGCCTGCAACATGCCAGAAACGATGGCTGAACCGTGAATACCGGCAAACCACAACAGATGACAAATCAGTACGGCAAGCAGCACCGCAGGCAGTGAGTCAGCGGCGGAAATCAGAGGCTCGAACAGCGCCATAATGGCCTGCGGCAACAACATGTCGAATCCGGACTGCACCAGCAAACTCAGCGGGAAAAGGGTCAAAACCACCGCAATAATCGGGATCAGCAAATCAAACGAATGCTTAATGTTTGAAGGGACCTGTTCGGGTAAACGTATGCCGATATTGTATTTTTTCAGCAACCGCGTCAGCTCTGTCACATATATAGCCACCAGTATGGCGGTAAATATTCCCACTCCACCCAGCGCAACGGTCGACATTTTCTCGTCCACCTGAGGCGCTGCGACCAGCAGAAACGACATCAGCGCCAGCATCGCCGTCATGAACGGGTCAAGTTTGTAACTTCTCGCCAGATTGTAGGCAATCGATGCCGAAATGTAGATCGACATGATCCCCATCGTCATATTGAACGGTGTCAGGATCTGCACTTCATATTTTGCCGAAAGCGCCAGCCAGCTTCTGGCAAAACCCCATGAGGATTCAGGCGAGAAGGGCGGATGGACAAAAACCAGTAAGAATGAGCCGACAATCATAAACGGCATTGCTGAAATAAACCCGTCACGCACTGCCATGACGTGTCGCTGTGAGGAAAGCCGGGCAGCAAAAGGGCTGATCTTTTGTTCTATAAAGTTAAAGAGTGACTGGCTGATGCTCATAATATTCTGGCCTTATGTTGAAGAGTTCAAACACGGTTGCCTTAATTATCATCAGTGTAGTGGTGGGGTATGAAACCGGTTACCGACTTTGCCTCAGTCTGTGAAGGTCATCAAATAACCAATGAAGAAAGCGGTTCAGCTGCGGTCAGATTAAAATTTGCATGAATGCAGGGATGCCAAAGCATCAGTTTTAATAATGTTTTGGCAGCATGAGATTATGGGGAGTGGATCAGGCGTTGGTGTATCTGACACTTTCCGGCAGCCAGCGCTCAATCAATGCCTTGGCATGTTCCGGGAACTGCTGCTGGAGATAACGCGCAATGCGCTGGACGTCGGGGATCATCGCCTGATCGCGCAGCAAGTCCGCGACTTTGAACTCGGCACTGCCGGTCTGGCGCGTACCGAGCAGCTCGCCTGGTCCACGGATCTCTAAATCCTGCTGGGCGATGACAAAGCCATCATTGCTGTCACGCAGAACCTGCAATCGCTTCTGTGCGGTTTTGCTCAGCGGAGTTTTATAGAGCAGAACACAGTGCGAGGCCACTGCGCCACGCCCGACGCGTCCGCGCAGCTGATGCAGCTGCGCCAGCCCTAAACGTTCCGGGTTTTCGATGATCATCAGGCTGGCATTCGGCACGTCAACGCCGACTTCAATAACGGTCGTTGCCACCAGAAGCTGCACTTCGCCTTGTTTAAACGCCTGCATGACGGCCTGCTTTTCCTGCGCTTTCATACGGCCATGCACCAGCCCGATATTCAGTGCCGGAAGCGCTTCTTTCAGCCCTTCCCAGGTCGCTTCTGCCGCCTGAGCTTCGAGCATTTCCGATTCTTCAATCAGCGTACAAACCCAATAGGCCTGACGATTTTCCTGCTCGCAGGCACTTTTGACGCGGCTGATAATGTCACTTCGGCGTGTATCAGGAATGGCGACAGTGGTCACCGGCGTACGGCCCGGTGGCAGTTCGTCGATCACTGAGGTATCAAGGTCGGCATAGGCAGTCATAGCCAGCGTTCGCGGGATTGGTGTCGCCGTCATGATCAGTTGATGAGGATGGAAGCCCTGTTGCAGCCCCTTTTCCCACAGCGCCAGACGCTGATGTACGCCGAACCGGTGTTGTTCATCAATGATGACCAGAGACAATGACGAGAACAGCACCTGCTCCTGGAAAATAGCGTGTGTGCCCACCACCATCGAAACCTGACCACTGGCGATCGCTTCCTGCTGCGCCTGTCGGGCTTTACCCTTTTGTTTACCGGCCAGCCAGCCAACCTGGATCCCCAGCGGTTCAAACCACTGACGAAAATTATTGGCATGTTGTTCGGCCAGTAATTCTGTCGGTGCCATTAACCCGACCTGTTGCCCCTGAGCAATAGCGCAAAGTGCGGCGAGAGCCGCCACCAGCGTTTTGCCAGAACCCACATCCCCCTGAACCAATCGCATCATCGGGTAGCTTTTCGCTAAGTCCTGCTCGATTTCAGCCACCACGCGCTGCTGGGCACTGGTCGGGCTAAAAGGGAGGGATGCGAGGAACTGATTTTTCAGCCGGTCGTCATGATGCAGCGGCAGCGCTTTATAGCTTTGTGTGCCAGCGCGAACGGCCAGCATACTGAGATTGTGCGCCAGCAGTTCTTCCATAATCAGGCGGCGTTGAGCCGGATGATGGCCTTTCTCAAGATCGGCGAGCTGGATATCTGGCGGCGGACGATGCAGTAAATGCAGCGCCTGAGGAAGTGGTATCAGCGAACGGCTCAGTTCTTCGGGCAATAATTCAGCGATAGGGACGGTATCGAGCAATTCCAGCGCCTGATCGGTCAGCTTACGCAGTGTTGCCTGGCGAATACCTTCCGTTGTCGGATAGACCGGCGTCAGTGACTCCTGTAAAACGACTTCGCTGTTTTCACCCTGAATACGGTATTCCGGATGAATGATTTCGGCGCCGATGGTACCGCGTTTAATTTCGCCATAAGCCGTGACCCGACGGCCTGCGGCGAGACTGTTCTTCATCGCCGCGTTAAAATTGAAGAAGCGCAACGTCACCATGCCGGTGCCGTCACTTATCTGACAGGTCAGCATTCTGCGGCGGCCAAAACTGATATCACTGCGCAGCACTTCGCCTTCTATCGTCGCCAAAATACCGGGCTGTAAATCATTGATGGTGTAAAGGCGGGTGCGGTCTTCGTAACGTAAAGGGAGATGAAGCAGTAAATCCTGAATAGTTTCAAGGCCAAGCTTAGCGAGTTTGTCTGCCTGACTGGCTCCGACGCCGGAAAGCGACGTCAGCGGGATGGCGTCGAGCAGGCGGCCTTTCATCTTTTTTTAACCGTCATTTGCATCGCAGACCACCATTCCTCATCGGCAACGATTTGCCCGTGTTCATCAATGAAAGGGCGCGGAAGTTTCTTTCGCTTCGCCACATTTGACAGAACCGGATAACCACCTTCAAACAACAAGCGCTGCTGCTCTTTCTCGCTCAGCAGACTGGTTTCGCGGCGATACAGACCGGCATTTTCGCGCTGGCGCTGGGCTTCGTACAGGATAAGCGCCGAGGCGACAGACACGTTCAGAGATTGCACCATACCGATCATCGGAATGATGATATCGCTGTCTGCCAGTGCTAATGCTTCAGGTGTGATACCGGTTTTTTCCTGACCCAGCAAAATGCAGGTCGGGCGGGTGTAATCAATCGCGCGGAAATCGACGGCTTTTTCAGAAAGATTCGTGGCGAGTATTTGCATACCCTTTGCCTTCATTTTAGCGACGGCATCCTGAATGGTTTTGTGCGTTTTAACCTGAACCCAGCTGTTGCTGCCCGCTGCCGAAGAGACCAGCGTCTTCATTCGGGTCGTCGGCCAGACCGCGTGGATTTCGTGAACGCCGACGGCGTCTGCCGTGCGAATGACAGCAGAAACGTTATGCGGTTTATGCACCTGTTCCATGCAGACCGTCAGGTCTGGCTGTCGGGCCGCAAGCATTTCGCGGATGCGCGCATAACGTTCTGGAGTCATAACAATCAGTTTCGGTTACGGGTAACTTTGATGACATCCGGCATGATACGAATTTTACGCATGATATTCGCCAGATGAACGCGATCGCGGGTCGTCAGGCGGATAAAGGCGCTGTAGACGCGACCGTCTTTTTCTTCGGTGCTCAGACTCTGAATGTTCGACTGTGCTGCGTTAATGGCGGCGGTCAGGTTCGCTAAAGCACCCTGATGATTGAACATATCAACTTTGATTTCGGCGATAAATTCCTGATCCGTTTCCTGATGGTTATCCCAGTCTACGGCCATGAATTTCTCAGGTTCTTTCTGATAGCCACGAATGTTACGGCAGGATTCATGGTGGATAACCAGACCTTTGCCCGGACTGACATGGGCAATAATCGGGTCGCCCGGGATCGGACGGCAGCATTTTGCGAACGTGATCAGCACGCCATCAGCGCCTTTAATTGGCAGATTGCGTGTACCTGATGTTGCCATTGAAGACTGATCACCCATCAGATTTTTTGCGACAACAACGCTCATGGCATTGCCGAGGCCGATTTCAGCCAGCAGATCATCCATCGCGGCGAGCTTCATTCGATCCAGCTCATTTTTGATGTTTTCTGGCGGAATATCTGACAGTTTTTTACCGGCACCCAGCGCGTGGTTCAGCAGACGGCGACCCAGTGAAACGGAGTCATCACGTTTCAGGTTTTTAAGCATCTGGCGGATTTTAGCCCGGGCGCGTGAACTGACGACAAAATTCAGCCAGGCGGCATTCGGGCGGGCACCCGGTGCGGTAATGATTTCGATAGTCTGGCCGCTGGTCAGCGGCTGCGAAAGCGGATAAGGCTGGCGGTCAACGCGGGCACCCACGCAGGCATGACCGATATCGGTATGCACGGCGTAAGCAAAGTCGACCGGCGTCGCGCCCGCAGGCAATTCGACGATGCGACCTTCCGGCGTAAAGACATAAATCTCGTCCGGGAACAGATCCGATTTCACGCTTTCGATAAATTCAAAGGAGTTACCTGCGCTTTGTTGCAGCTCAAGCAAACTCTGTAACCAGCGTTGAGCGCGGATCTGCGCTGTGGTGCTGGTTTCACTGTTCTCTTTATAAGCCCAGTGAGCCGCAACCCCCATCTCTGCCATCTGATCCATATCTTCAGTACGGATCTGCACTTCAACCGGTACGCCGTGCGGGCCGATAAGCGAAGTATGCAAAGATTGATAGCCGTTGGCTTTTGGGATTGCGATGTAATCTTTGACCCGGCCCGGACGCGGTTTGTACAGGCTGTGAGCCTGTCCTAACACGCGATAGCAGGTATCGAGGTCTTTAACGATCACCCGGAAAGCGTAAATATCCATGATGGAATGGAAACGCTGTTCCTTGAGGTGCATTTTGCAATAGATAGAATACAGGTGTTTCTCACGACCACTCACGCGACACTGAATACCGGCTTCGGTTAAACGGCCCTCAATCTCAGAGAGGATTTTTTGGATCATCTCTTTACGGTTACCACGTGCGGCTTTCACCACTTCTTTAATGACGCGATAACGGTTTGGATAGAGTGCTTCGAAGCCCAGCTCTTCGAGCTCGGTTTTCAGATGGTGAATACCCAAACGGTGTGCCAGCGGGCTGTAAATTTCCAGCGTTTCGCGGGCAATGCGGCGACGTTTATCCGGGCGCAAAGAGCCCAGCGTGCGCATGTTATGTGTACGGTCAGCGAGTTTGATCAAGATGACGCGGATGTCTTGCACCATCGCCATGACCATTTTGCGGAAGTTTTCCGCCTGCGCTTCTTTCTTATCGCGGAACTTCAGCTTGTCTAACTTTGAAACGCCTTCAACCAGCTCAGCCACGCTCTTGCCAAACAGTTGTTCCATATCCTGGTAAGTTGCAGGCGTGTCTTCGATAACGTCGTGTAATAACGCCGCCATCAGAGTCTCATGATCGAGCCTCATTTCAGCCAAAATACAGGCCACGGCTACCGGGTGAGTGATATAAGGCTCACCGCTGGAGCGCGTCTGCCCCTCGTGCGCATCCCGCGCAACGAGGTAAGCCTGCACGAGGCGCTTAATTTGCTCCTCCGGCAGGTATTTTTGAATCAGTTGATTCAGGCTTTCAAAGATATACAAGTGAGATCCGTTTCGTTAATTAACGACGGCCTTCAGCGATGGCAGTCACTGCCTGAATCTCTGCGGCTTCCTGCTCCTGTTGCTCCTGACGGTCACGAACGTCGAGGATCTGATTAGTGATCAGGCCTTCTTCAATTTCGCGCAGGGCAATAACGGTGAATTTATCGTTTTCTTCAGCGACCAGTGGATCTTTACCACCAGATTGCAGCTGGCGTGCGCGACGAGCAGCCACCAACACCAGGTCAAAACGGTTACCAATTTTCTCAACAGCGTCTTGAACAGTTACGCGTGCCATATATGTGCTACTCCACAGGGTGACGAAAGACTGGGCATAATACTGAAAGTGACTTCAGTCTGCCAATAGTTTGGTGATTAATCCGTCATGACGGAGCCGCTGACGGCTCAGACGCAGACGTTCGGCGCGAATAATGGTTTTTAAATCCGATAACGCCAGATCAAAATCATCATTCACAATTAAATAGTCGTATTCGGCAAAGTGCGTCATTTCTGCAACAGCCTGCGCCATACGTTTTGCGATAACTTCTTCGCTGTCCTGACCACGGCCACGCAGGCGACGGTCAAGCTCATCTTTTGATGGCGGCAATACAAAGATACTGCGTGCCTGAGGCATTTTTTTCCGGATTTGCTGAGCACCTTGCCAGTCGATATCCAGGAAAACATCCACACCAGAAGCTAAAACCTGCTCAATGGTTTCACGTGAAGTGCCGTAGTAATTACCGAAAACTTCTGCGTGTTCTAAAAAGTCATCACGTCCAATCATCTCGCGAAACTCTTCTTTAGACACAAAGAAGTAATGTTCGCTGTCTTTCTCGCCCGGTCGCATTGAACGGGTGGTATGAGAAATAGAAACCTGTGTGTCGTAGAGCGGTTGTGTTTTAAGTAAAGCCTGAATCAGACTTGATTTACCTGCTCCACTTGGGGCGGAGACAATATATAGCGTGCCTTGAACCATGATGACGTTTCAACTGAATGGGTTGATAGGAAGTATGCGAAGAGTGATCTCTCGCACAGTATACACGCTCGCCGCATTCGGTGCAGCGCCCAGACGTATTTCATCGCAACTTCGCACGGGAAAATAGCCTTTCTTTGTAGATTTACGTGCCGTCTTCCAAAATTTCTTTTCTTTACAGCAACCCGCAAAATATCTGTGAAAGCATCTCGCAGGAATCGAAAATGAGACTGGCGCAGGACATCCCCGCGGCGCTTACTGGCACCCACAAGGAGGTGCTAATGCGCCAGTTAATGATTATCAGCCTGTTATTTATCCATTTTTCTTCTCTTTGCGCAGAGTTACCTGATGGCGTATGTCCAGACTGGCCAGCAACACATCTGGAAATGGAAACGCTTAAACTCACGTTACAACTCGCGCAATGGGACACTGCTTATCATCAGTCTGGCATCAGCCCGGTAGAGGATTCGGTGTATGACAGTTTGCGTCAGAAACAAAGTTTCTGGCTGCAATGTGCCGGTCAGGCGCTTCCCGCACCCGTGATCCCCCGTGCAGATGATGCCATTTCCGTTCATCCGGTTTCTCACACCGGGCTGAATAAAATGAGAGACAAGCAGGCTGTTGCTAACTGGATGCAGGGGCGTAAAAACCTTTGGGTGCAGCCCAAAATAGATGGCGTAGCCGTGTCACTGGTATATCGATACGGACAACTGGCAGCGTTGTTAAGCCGCGGTGATGGTGAAAAAGGGCAAAGCTGGACGGCAAAAGCGGCATTGATCCCGGCTATCCCGCTCACTATCGCGGACATCAGTCCTGAACTGGTATTACAGGGCGAACTTTATCTGAAGATGACCGGTCATCAGCAAAGTGCGGATGGCGGCGTGAATGCACGATCGAAAGTCGCGGGAGCAATGATGCGCACTGCTGCCTCTGACATATTGAATCAGCTGGGTATTTTTATCTGGTCGTGGCCGGATGGGCCCATCAGTATGGCCTCTCACCTTGAGAAACTCAGTCAGTTCGGTTTTCCTGCTGTTTCTCAATACACTCTGCCCGTGAGTTCTGTAGATGATGTGGAAAAATGGCGGGATGCCTGGTTTCTCCAGCCTTTGCCTTTTGCAACCGATGGCGTAGTCATCCGCCAGGAAGAAGAACCTGCGGGTAAATATTGGAAAAATAAGCCGGCAAGCTGGGCTGTAGCCTGGAAATATCCTCCGGCAAGACAGCTTACAGAAGTCGCGGGTATCACGACGACTATCGGGCGAAGTGGGAAAGTCACCGTCATTCTGAATCTGAAAAGCCTCAGGCTGGATGACAAATGGGTGAATAAGGTGAGCGTGGGATCCGTCAGTCGTTTCAGGGAATGGGATGTGCTCCCCGGCGATCAGGTGGCCATTACACTGGCCGGGCAGGGGATACCGCGTCTTGACGAAGTGGTATGGCGCGTCAGTGAGCGCCAAATCCTGCAACTGCCAGATCCGCAGCTTTACAATGCCTTTTCCTGTTTCACCCCTGAGCTTGGTTGTACGCAGCAGTTCATGTCCCGTCTGATCTGGCTAAGCGGGCCTGAGGCTTTAGATATGGCCGGATTTGGCGGGGCAACCTGGCAAAAATTGCTCGATGCTCTTCCAGCTGATTCGCTGATAAGCTGGATAAATATCACCGAAAAAGAGATGGCGGCGGTTCCGGGGATCGGCGCAAAACAGGCTCAGAAACTGGTGGCCCAGATTTCTTTGGCGCGTCAAAAAGATTTTCGCCACTGGCTCTCAGCAATGGGCTTTCCATCATCTGCACTGAAATTTGCAGAGAATCAGCATACCTGGGATCAGCTGAAAGCATTGACCTCGCCGGAGTGGGAAGCGACCGCAGGGATAGGGAAGACGCGAGCGGATCAGATTTTTGAATTTATTCATCACCCGCAAGTGATCGCTATCGTCGGGGCATTAAGGCAGGTGCATCTGCCTGCCTTTCAGTGAGGTATCAAAAGCGGGCTAATGATCTGAATGCGGATAATTGAAGACGGGCAATCCAAGACGGAACCGCAGCGCTATCAGGCGGGCAATAAAGCCGACCAGCAGGGTGATGATCACCACCAGATTGTGCGGCAACGAGAAATATTGCAGCCCGATGTAGACCCAGGCAGAGGCAAAAGAAACGCCTGCGTAAATTTCTTTCTGGAAGACCAGCGGGATCTGATTACACATCATATCCCGCAGGACACCACCGAAAACGCCGGTAATAACTGCGCAAACGGAAGCGATTATAGGACCATGTCCCATATCGAGTGCCACTTGTGTCCCAATAATAGAAAACACTACCAGCCCCAACGCATCGAGTACTAAAAAGAGACGGCGCAGGTGTTGCATCAGCGGTGCCAGCCAGGTGGTCATGAGTGCGGCAACGGCCACAATGACAATGTATTCCGGATGCTTGACCCATCCCAAAGGATAGTGCCCCAACAGCATGTCGCGGACAGAGCCGCCGCCAATAGCCGTCGCAGATGCAATAATAATGACGCCAAAGGAGTCCATTTTGCGACGTCCGGCAGCAAGAGCACCGGTCATGGCCTCTGCGGTGATCCCAATAATATAAAGAACAGTGAGTAACATCGATGTGCGCCAGACGAATCAGTAATGAGAAAACGGTAGCCGCGTAGAGTAAGGAGTTTCCCCTTGCTTCTCGACTGAGTTTTTCTTTTGCATTGATTTTGAAATAACTAAATCTAATGCGGTCACCCCTGAAACTAGCCTGTGCATAAGGGTGAGTATGAATGCCGGGTTATTTTAGATTAGAAAAATCGTAATTGCTCGTTACTTTAGCTTTCCTCTTTCTCTTTATGTAATCCCCCGCTTTCTTTTCAGAAGTGAATTTTTTTTGTTTATAGGTTACGATTAATTGAAATCGTCACTCACTGACGCTCAGCTTAATTGTTTTATCTGCCCGGAGGAGTGTATGAAGCCCGATATTCCGGTTGCGTTAACACAACGTGGACCTGCCGAGCATGAACGGCGTGAACAGATTATTGATGCGGCATTCGAGCACTTCCGTCTGTATGGGTACGCCAAGACGTCAGTAGCCGATCTGGCTAAATCAATAGGTGTTTCAGGTGCCTATATTTACAAGTTTTTCGAATCGAAACAGGCCATTGGTGAAGCGATTTGCTCGCAACGTGTCGGGCAAATAGATGAGGCTTTGATGCTGATTGCACAAACTGATCAAAGTGCGACTCTGCGCCTGCGCTCTATTTTTAAAACGCTGCTGACCCGTAGTCTGGATCTCTTCTTCCAGGACAGAAAATTGCATGACCTGGCTGCCACAGCTTCGGCTCAGCAGTGGAAATCGACCCTGAATCACCGGGCTATGATGTACAGCATTGTTGAAAAAGTGGTCACCGACGGGCGCGAATCCGGTGAGTTTGAGCGTAAAACGCCATTGGATGAGGTTTGCATGGCGATTACCAGCGTAATGACGCCGTTCTCGCACCCGTTGTTGCTGGAGCAAAAAACGCCGGAACAGCTGGAAGAACGTGTTCAGGCCATCACCAGTCTGGTTTTGCGTAGTCTGGCAAAATAGCCATAACGAAATTTTTTGTTACGGGTTTGCAAAATCGTAATTCGTCACATACTGTCAGCCATATTTTCAGAAACCCGTTTCTGGCCGGTTCATAAAAGCACCCGCAGAAACTTAAGTCCTAAATAGACAGAAAGGAATGTTTTATGACTCATCGTCGAGTAGTTATAACCGGCATGGGGGCTGTGAGTCCTCTGGGCTGTGATATCGAAACGATCTGGAAGCGTCTGCTCGCCGGTCAGTCCGGTATCCGTGTTTTGCCGGAAGAAATTGTTGAAACCCTGACCGTGAAAATTGGTGGTCAGGTACAAACCAAAGAACAGGACCCTGAATCAGGATTCGATCCGGACCAGTTTGTGGTGCCGAAAGACCAGAAAAAAATGGACCGTTTCATTCTTTTCGCAATGGCTGCTGCGGATATGGCTGTTGCGGATGCGGGCTGGAAAGCAGAAACGCAGGAACAACAAGAACGTACTGCAACCGTCATCGGTTCTGGTATCGGTGGTTTCCCGGCGATCGCGCATGCTGTGCGCACCAATGACAGCCGTGGTGCTAAGCGTCTTTCCCCTTTCACTATTCCTTCGTTCTTGGTGAATCTGGCGTCTGGTCAGGTTTCCATTAAGCATCAGTTTAAGGGCCCAATCGGCGCACCGGTAACGGCTTGCGCGGCGGGTGTTCAGGCAATTGGTGATGCAGTACGTCTGATTCGTAATGACGAGGCGGATGTTGCACTTTGTGGTGGTGCTGAAGCCGCTATCGATACCGTCAGCCTGGGTGGTTTTGCTGCGGCGAAAGCGATGTCCACCGGTCATGAAGATCATCCGGAAAAAGCATCCCGCCCGTTCGACAGCGCGCGTGATGGCTTCGTCATGGGCGAAGGCGCGGGCATGCTGGTCATCGAAGAACTGGAACACGCGAAAGCCCGTGGTGCCAAAATCCTGGCTGAGATTGTCGGTTACGGTACCAGCGGCGACGCTTACCACATGACTTCTGGTGCGGAAGATGGTAACGGTGCCGGTCGCGCGATGAAAATCGCTCTGCGTCAGGCGGGTATCCAGCCTTCAGATGTTCAGCACCTGAATGCTCATGCTACTTCCACGCCGGTGGGTGATCTGGGTGAAATCAATGCGATTAAAACCCTGTTCGGCACTGACGGTAAGCTGGCGGTGACGTCCACTAAATCTGCGACCGGCCATCTGCTGGGCGCGGCTGGCGGTCTGGAAACCATCTTCACTATTCTGGCCGTGCGTGATCAGATAGTTCCTCCGACGCTGAATCTGGAAAACAAAGATGAAGCGGCTGCAGATCTCAACATTGTCGGCAATATCGCGCAGAAACATGCCATTACGTATGCTCTGTCAAACGGCTTCGGTTTCGGTGGCGTGAACGCCTGCGTACTGCTGAAACGCTGGGAAAACTAATTTTCTTCTGCGTTGAAGCCTAAAAAAACGCCTCCGGTTGTGATGACCTGAGGCGTTTTTTATTATGCGGAGAAACTGAACCTGTGCTGCTATTCGTCTGGTTTGCAGAGCAAAGTAAGTCTGTCCGGCAGCGATCACGGGTTTGCTGGGATCACCATTTTGGACAACCAGATAACATGCGTATCTCGACAGATGAACGTCATCTAATTCACGCAAAGCTGCGGAACCCAGAGTCACCATTTTGGTGGCGTCAACGAAATGGTCTGCGATCTCCTGGTTACTTGTCTCACAGGCTTGCATGGCTCTGGATAAAACCTTCTGAAAACTCCTCCAGTCTTTATAATCCAGTAAAGGAGCCAGCTCTCTTGCTGACTAATACTCACTTCCATCTTCGCTGTTCAGACGAAGGTCTTCAAAAGGCTGGTGGTGTTCGTTCATTCCAATCTCCATATTGCAGATACTGCTGGCCAGAACATGGGAATGGCTGGCGCGTTTTAAGGCGCCTTCATGATAACTCCTGAGAATAAAAAAAAGCCCGCCAGTATGCGGACTTTCCAATGTTAGCGCGGCTTAATATTACGCTTTGAAACTTTACTCAATATTCTGGATCTGTCTATGGGATTTAAACTAATTCATTGATATTAAATGTTATTTTTCGATTATGAATTTTATTGGTACATGTTTTGGTACAATAATTTAGGCTAAAAAAACAGAAGAAACCTCGCTCCTCTGTTTTATAAAATTACTAACATGGTTCAAGCTAAGCGTGTTTTTCCGCTTTTTGCAGAGCTACGCCCTTGTACAACAGAAGGAGATGAGGAGCGCGCAGAGCCGGTATCACTTAACCCAGATTTTTTCCAAGTTGGCCATTTATTAACCTGTTCGCTTGCCTCTTTCAGATAAGCAAGAAATTCTTCTTTATTCGTCATTTTGTAATTTCTCCACCAATTTAGCAACGATTCCTGCTGACACAGATTCTCGCTCGATATAGGAAGATGGTAGCATCTGCATTCTAAGTTTGCCAGATTTCCTCTCCCATTCTACAACGTTACCGTCATTATCTTTTCGTTTAACTTTATAGCCAATTCCGAGACTGATTGAAAATAGATTGAAGAAGCATCGTGGGCCTACGCCTACAAACGGTTCAAAGATAACATGTTCGCTAGCTTGAGCTTGTTCTGGTGTTGATATCGAATCCGGATGAAAATCAAAAGCCTTACTTTTTGGATAAGGTTCAATATAAACTACTCTTTTAATGCCACTCGCGACAATATGCTTTGCACAGTTATGACATGGGAATGTCGTACAATATAGGATGCCATCATATGTACTAATATTGCTCCGTGCACATGCAAGAATTGCTTCCATTTCTGCATGTACAACCCTACCATATTCAGTGATGTATTTTATTTTGCTTTTGGATAAATGCTTCCTTAGTTCATCTCTATTCTCTTCTTCAACATTTTTCAAGATATCTTCTATTATAATATTTTTTTCTTTTACATTCGAATCTACTCCAACTTTATAATCCCTGCCAAGTTCTGCATCTATTATTTCTCCATCTTTGTATTCTGGCCAGTATAATCCCCCACCAAATTTGGGGACATCATTAGCGCCAGTAGATATAATGTTTTTATTTTTAGTTAATACTGCCCCAACTTGCCTTGAAAGGTCGCCAGATCTTAATGATGCCGAAAATGCCATAAACATAGAATATTCATCAAAGGTTGGCGTAACATATGGATTACCAAATATTAGGTCTAATACCCTCCATAAGTCATTGTTAATCCTATCAATGCTTCCTGTGTGATTTATAAAGAAATCTGATAGTTCATAAGTGTCTCTTGTGTGCTGACCCCATTTATCTTCTTCCTCTGAATCTCGTTCAATAAGTAGCTTCGCGTTATCTTCACTGATGAATTTATTTTTTCTTAAAAAATCCAAACGTCTTTTTTCATCTGCATAAACACCAATAAGATAAAATCCATTGGTATAAATTTTACGTAAGGTATTGACTTCATCCGGGTGCTTAAGCGAACTAATTATGTATGCTTTTTTGGGTGAAGGGACGGGGGTATCATCTATTTTAGATCGCTTTTGGTTTATTTTTGCTGCTGCAGCAAGGGCTAATATTGAATTATCTTCACTGATTCGCCTTAGGTTATTCCCTTCACTCATAAGGTTATTTATTTTTTCATAGTTGTCTTGAATATCTGGAATGTCCCTTAACGCAGAAATTATATCAGTGGATATTCTTATTTCTTCTGTTTTATAACCAAAGGCAACTAACCTTTCCTTTATAGAAGTTTTTATTATTTCTAAATCAGTGCCTACTGCTCCAACTAATCCAATAACTAGCTCTGAATCTGAGTCCGGATCTAGGTCTGCTTCCATAGGGGGTTCACTATTATTGATCTTTACTAACGCATTTATTTTCATACTGAGTATTCCACCAGAGTTAATTTTTAACTAATTAAAACTTGTTTTAACCTTTTGTAGAGATCTCCACTTAAGTCTTTAAGTCCTTGAGAGTTAGCTAAATATATTAATGCTCGATGATGTCCTAGGTCAGAGGGTATATCATTTATGGACTGTGTTATAGGAATGACTATTTTACCTAAAGTATGAGCAATGCCCGTTTCATACATTACATTCGGATTTCTACCTGTGTAATCTACAATAACCACCTTTGAACAGTATATCAAATCAAAAATATCTTGTATGAATGTTGAGTTATCCCATAAATCATCGGCTCGAAAACATTCTATTTTCATATAATCAGTCACATTTTTTATAGCTGTATATGTGCCCGAGAAAGATGAGTTAAATGGCATCATTACTGAAACTAATCGAGAGTTTAATGGTTTTTGCGGTATTTGGAAAACAGATGGTTTAAATGTTATCAACCTTTCGGTGGGTATCTCTTGATGATCTGTAGATATAAACTCGCCATGTACTTGGCAGACCCTTATCAAACCAGAAGGTGATTCAGCTATAGATAGATTATAGCTCTTCAAGCATTTCTTTACAGATTCAAGAGCTTTAGGTCTATCAACGTTTTCATTAAATAAGAAATGATCAGGATGGAGTAAGTACTCGATTACTTTTATCATTTCTTTAGAAGGTAGACCATTAGAGGTCGGTTTTCTCTGGTTTAACTCTTTAAGAACGTCATTAACCCAATGTCTACGAGTGGAGCCATCGTGAACATATTCTAGGTCAATATCTATAAAGAATCTTGTAAGGTATGATGAGCTACGGTAAGGAAAAAAAGAAAAAGGATCATCACCACATATCATTTCTGATAGTTTAGTTAATCCTGCAGTACCAATCATAACCACTCCCTAGTATTCAAAATTAAGGTTCTGTAATTCATCCTACTCAAACCGGCCATCTCCCTGCAAGGATTGTAGAGGGTGAAGATAGTTTTTGTGAGGAAGCTTGCTTAATTATTATTAATTACCCCTTGTGCGCAATGCTATCCCCGCCACGCCTGCCCGCTTTTCATATCGCTTTTAATGCATGTGCATGGTCGCTCTCAGAGCGCGCCAGTACAGGCTTGGAAGGTATTGAAAAATACTCATTTTAAAATGCAAAAGCATGCAGTAAGAATGCACCACACATTTTTATAAAATCAATGATTTAATCGGTTTTTATGGTGAATTTTTGAAGGGAGGCAACACAGTGCAAGAACAAAGAAAGTGGCAGGTTTTTCAGTAAAAATGAGTATCTCGCAGGAGTCATTGCGCCGAGATACCCATTTATGTGATTGGGAATTTGGGAGGTTATTTCTCCGTTACGCTGAGCTGTTCCTCCTTACGCTTGACGGCTGCAAAAGCCATTGAACGACCGCCGCCGCTGGCAAGTTTCGCGCTGAAAAACTTCGTCTCAGGCCGGTGAACGCCAAGTTGTGCTAAAACGGGTTCCTGAGCCATGTCGAATCTGTAGCGCGTCATTTCATCTTTCAGATACTGATTAATTTCTTCAAAAATGACGGCGTCCGGACTGACTTCGTAGTCGCTCAGCCTGCCGCCCAGCGTTACGGTAGCCTGCTGGTATCTTAAGGCTGTACGTTTCAATGATACTGCCCGGATAAGCGTCTCAAGGCCTGCTGACAGCGCCTTTTTTAGTTCCTGTTCTGCATAGGCCATTAACGCACTTTCATGGCTGTCTAAAAGCGCTTTGCCAGAGCCTGAACAGGTAATTTCCTGACGGTCTTTTTCAATGTCCAAACTGAGAAGCAGGTGTCCCAGCTCGCGTGACATTTCCTGATTTGCCAGACGTTGCAGTTGCTGCGCTTTCATTTCGTCACTGACCTGACCGCGCATTTTCAAAAAGGCCTCGCGCCACTGGCCACCGGACTGCTCACTGAGATTATCTATTTCCTCTTTTTGATTTTTGCAGCGGGTCATGTCGGCAATTATCTCCTCCATTTTATTCACATTCCCCTGCTGGGTCTGCTTGGTATCGAGATAACGCGAAATAGCCTGCTGAACGGCAGGCGATAATTCTGACTCAGGCGTATTGGGTTTCATAAATGGCTCTCACGTTGGGTCGGTTAATATCAATAATTATGAGCCTGACCGGAGAGCGTTTCTATTGAGGCAGGACGTACTGTAGACGGCAGAACGGCGGAAGCTAACGCATATTTTTCAATGCTGTAATCTAAGCATATCGCTAATAACTTCAGAAAAGAAAGGGGAAATATCAATGCTCACACTCAAACTCGGCACCCAGCAAATCACACTCACTCAGCGTGATGCCATGCGGTTAATTGAAGGCATGATGTTAGCAATCAAAGACCCTGCCGGCGCGGGCAGGAATGCGCTACATCTTGGGGATTTGACTCTTTCCTCTCAGCCGCAGTCTGTGAATAAGCCGGTAAATTACTCTTCAGGCGCGAAGGACACGCTGACAAACTGTTGAGGGTATTTGTTACCCGTCGGACGATGAAAAAAACGCCTGCCAGAAATAAACGCTTCGGGTTTCTGTATTATTCAGTAATTCTCGGCGCGTACATGTAGTACAGGTGCGTACACCTATGATTTGCAATGTAAAATACTGTACTACATGCCACATTTACACCGCGTACATGTAGTACAGTTGGGGACATGTAATGACAAATCAGCCGTGTACGACATGTACTACACGGTGTTGCCGATGTAGTACATGAAAAACCCTTTAAATATCAGCGCTTGTACGCGGTGTACGACATGTACTACATGGATTAATAATAATATAAGATACGCGAGGCACTGACCTCAGCCGATGACCTCCTGATTGAGCACGTAAACAAACTTCGGCCCTATTTCTGGCAGGCGAATTTGCTTTTGTATCCGGTTTTCGCTGGTTTCCGTGATCCAGCCATTTTCACGGCACAGCAGGGCGGTTTTCTTCTGGTCTGATGTGCCGCAAATCTCTTTCCAGCCGCTTGGCAATACGTAAAAAGTGGTCACTGCGTCACTGGCATTATCACCCCTTACCACTCTGCGATATCCCACCATATTGGCAGGCCGGTTTTTATCATCATTCCAGTCTGCAAAACGGGTGAACTGATTGGCCGTGATGAAACGCCTTATCCGCTCCAGCGCATCCGCTTCTTCCTGATTGGCTGAGTGGCCACGGTCTTTCAGCCACGCATCAAGACAGGCCTGTGCGGCGCGAAGCGCCTCGCCTGATGGCCATCCGGTAATGCCTGTGAGCGAGGCCAGCTCGCCCGCCACGGCCAGCAGGGCAAAGCGATCTACGATGCGCCCCACTTGTTTACCCGATTCGGCAGGAAGCAGGGTTCGTTCATACTCTTTTTTCAGCGTCTTGGCGCGGTGCGTGACGTCCTGAAGGTTCGCGGTCAGGTAGCGTATCCAGTCGCGAAAAGGCGCGCCGTGGTACTGCTTGCTGGCTTGTTCAAGATGTTCCGCAAAATCCTTACCGCTGTCGAAGCCGTGCAGGTTTTCAAAGGCACCGTGTACGCCGGTATCACTGGGGATTTGCACCATGCGCACCCCCACGCCCGCGCCGGTGCGTTTTTCGCCTGCCTCTGCGGCATGCTCCATAATGGAGACTTCGCCAGTAGACATGTAGAGCATCGACCACGTCACCGGATCACGTACGCTGCCATCGACGCGACCGCGCGCCTTACCCTGACCGTTACCCAGCATGTAAGCAATCCGGCTGGCCTCTTTGCCGTCTACTTCGCTGATCTCATCGAGCATCAGGGCGGCATCATTGCGCCGCAGGGCGATACCTTCCAGCGCGTTACCGGTGGCGCGCCACGTCTTCCAGAAGTCGGGACTGCCGCACAGTGAAGCGGCAACCTTCATGGTGGTGGTTTTCCCGTCGGTAGACTCGCCTTTCAGGTGATAGCCACCGCCGCCCGCGCCGATTAAGTGGAGCAGCGGCGCCGCCAGTGCGAGGCTGACGCAAAAGGTCAGGCGTGAGTTATGAATACAGTAACGGCCTATCTGTTCGATCCATTCCGCCGTGGTGCCCGCCGTTCTGAAATCGTTCTTGGAAGAATAGGCCGACTGTAAAATCACGGACTCGGCACCGCTGCCTATGACCTCATCCTGCAAAACATACACGGAGCCGTGCCAGCCGGTTTTGTTCACGCAGGTGACCTTACGCACGGGGCGGCAGGTGGAGATATATTCCATCAGATAGCCCCGCGCTGAACCGTTCACGCTGATAAAGTGCAGGCCGTTTTCCAGCAGCACCTCCCGCAGCTCCTGACCGCTACCGGCCAATACGGTCATGGGCATTGCCCACTGATGATTAATCCCGTTTGAGTCTTCCCATTCCAGCAGGCGGCCAAACTTTCCGCCGTCGGCATCACAGCTGATGGCCGTCACCCGCAGCGGGCTGCAAATTTTGATTTGCCTGACCTGACCGCTGTCGCCGTCGTCGTTGACCGGCTTATCGAACCACAGAAAATCCTTTGTCAGGCGAAAGCCGTGAGGCAGACGGGTTTCAGTGTCGTTAGGATTCACCATTTCATCGGTAAAGGCGTCACGGGCTCGCTGGACGCCAAATTCACGCCGGAAATCATCCCAGTCCGCTTTAAACTGGCCAAAGGGGATGGTTACCCACCCGTTGACGGCCTGTGCGGCCTGAAATGCTTTCTCCCGACCGGGATTATCTTTCCCGTCGGCAAAGTCATTATCACCGGCGATCACCAGACGGGTGTCAGGCCACTTTTCCCTCACCGCCTTGGCCACGTTGAGCAGATTGTTTGCCGATACGGCGGCGATGCACCAGCCTTCACTGAGGCCTGAGACGGTGATAGCCGTGGCAAAACCTTCGGTAATAATGACCCGTTCAGGATAGTCATCCGGTACGGGCGTGACGGCCAGAAAAGCCCCCGACATTTTTGAGCCAGAGAGCAGGCATTTATCGCCCGTAGGGCTGATGAGCTGTGCGCCGGTGGTCTGGTTATCCAGCGTGACCAGCGGCAGCAGGAGAGAGCCTTCCGCAAAGGTCATTCCCGCCAGTGAAACAGGGTGAGCGGTCAGCGGATATTGATGACCGATGAGTCCCTTACCTTTGAGATAAAGGCTTTCCCCCTGAGAGGACTGAGCAGAAAGAGCCTGATATGTTTTTATCAGCTGAGCCCTTTTTTGTGCGTCAGAGGCCTTTTTCTTGGCAGGCGCGGGGGCAGTGACCACTTTACCGGCCAGCAGTTTTTCTATTTCAGCGGCCGCGGCTGACTTATTCTTTCCTGATATCAGGCAGAGTAAATCCAGACCGTCACCGTTCCCGCACTGATTACAAAACCATGTGCCGCGTCCGTCTTTATCGTCGAAGCGAAACCGGTCTTTACCACCGCATTTAGGGCAGGTTCCATGTTTGTTATTTTCAGGAACATTTATCCCTAACGCTGGCAAAATAAAAGGCCAGTTTCCGCAGGCATTTTTTAATGTGCCGGAGACGTGCATATTCATAAACATATACCTCAGATGTAAGCGACCCTGCGCTTTCGCGCATCAGTAATAGCCGTTTATTCAACGGGGCTACCGGAGCTTAATGAGTCTTTAAACCGTGATGGAATTTAACGGGTTGAATGTAATGGCATCCTGAAGATATCCGGGGGCAAAATGCGCGTAGGTCATCGTTTGCTGGATAGTGGCATGCCCTAATACGCGCTGAAGCGTAATAATATTCCCGCCGTTCATCATAAAATGAGTGGCAAACGTATGACGTAATACGTGCGCAGCCTGTCCCTTTGGCAGATCGGGCTTTACCTTTCTTAATGTCATCCGAACCGTATTGTAATTTGAAACAAAAAGTCGCCCGCTGGCTTTTGTTTTTATATTGCGCACTAATTCATCCGAAACAGGGACTGACCTGCGTTTGCCGTTTTTAGTTTTCATGAACGTGATGACATTCTTGATAATATGCTCACCTTTGAGGTTAGAGACTTCTCCCCAGCGGCCACCGGTGGCCAGACATAACTGAGCCACTTTAAGATTATCGCCCTCAAGCGTTTGCAGCAGTGCCTTAATCTCATCCGTGGTTAAATACGCCATCTCCGTTGTTCCTTCCCTGAGTTTTTTGACCTCCCTGAAAGGATGCGCATTGTGGTACTCACCGGCACTGATTAACTTGGTGAACATGCCGCTCAGAATGGCCTGATGCCGGTTAACGCTGGCGGGTTTGAGCCCCAAATCCAGCATCATAATCCGGTAATCAATGATCGCTTTATGGGTAAGCTGGTCTGCGCGTGTTACACCCATTTCTGACAAATGATTGACGATGCTGTGCAGGCGGCTCCGGTCAATCTCTCCCCGCACATGATGCTTGCCGTGATATACCCACCAGAGGCTGAGAAGTTCGGTCAGTTTTCGTCTGTCAGCGCTTTTATCTAACCACGCTTTATCCTGATAACGGGCAATAATATAGCGCTCGAAAATCTGTGCCTCGCCTTTGGTATTAAATTTGCGGCGTATACGTTTTCCGTCGCAGCCTTGTGGCCGAATATCTACAAGATATGTAGCGTCCGTGAGTTTTTTAATTGACATAATAAATACCTTTAAAGAAAGAGTAGAGGCGTTGATTTTTTAAAAATTCCCGCACATCCCTTTCTCTTTTAGTTCTGCCAATACAAAGGACAAATCTTCGTCCACATAGCTGAGAATATGAGGCAGGTAAAATGGCGTCAGCCCGTCGATTTCTCTTTTTCTTAAATCACATCCTAAAAAATAGGTCAGCTCCTGTGAGCGGTTAAGCTTGCGAAATGCTTCAAGGCTGAGTGTCTTTTCTGTTTTTTTATTATCATCAAAGGATAAGGTGGAGTCTTCTGAATGATTATGCATTCCGAACCTCCATAACTGGTACACGACCTGCGAAAAGTAAAATGTAATCACTTATTAGCTGCTGACGGGCAATTTTCTCATTGCATGCTGTGATACGCAGCATCTGCGGGCGAATTCCATGTTGCGTACGGTTGATTGCGGCAAAGATATAGGTACACTTTGTTGTAGCCATAGAGTTACTCTCTGTTTCGCTTATGGTGAGGCCTCAATTGGTACTTCGAATACCGATTGGGGCTGCTTTTTTTTTAGGGGATACCGTGTTAAGGTGGCCACCTAACGAGTTAACAGTAATTCAATAGGTGGCCACTTGTCAACAGTTACAACCAGAGATCGTAGTCCTAAAGGGAGCGGTCAATCCCCACAGTTTAAAATGCGAATTACTCCTGAGCTGAAAGAGCAATTAGAGGCCGAGGCCGGTAAAGATAACGTTAGCCTTGCAAATTGGATAAAAGATCTCGCACGGCAAGAATTAAAACGCCGAGGGATTGAGCCAAGAGGTTGAGTAATATCAATTTTTTTTGCGGCTAGCTTAGTTGGCCGCACTTATTAATTTAAATAGAAACTGTTCTGTTCATTCATCCAATCTCTAATGTCTTCTGCTCGCCATGCAGTAATTTTTGCCGATATTTTTACAGGCTTAGGAAAGGTTCCTGCAGAAACTCTCCTCCATAGTGTAGCGTGTGAAAATGGCAGACAAGGCATCAATGTTCTCTGTCTAACAAATCCAGTTTTAGGCAACAAACCGTATGTTTCACTAATGTTATTATTCATCTAACTACCTGATATGTTGTGAGATGACTATATTATTGTTTATAGATATACAGTTCCAGTAAGAATGGAATTCCATCAAATAAGTAGATTTTCCATCAAGAAAAAGTAAGTTCCATCAAAAAATATAGTTCGAGATTATGCTTAACTTGTTGATTTATGAGAATAGAGTCTCATTTTCTTGTGCAGTATGGTGCTATGCAGGGCTATTTAGGGCTAGGAAGTGGTCAGGTAAGCTTATAGACCCTTTAAAGGGTCTATAAGAAATGAAATAGATCTCTGTTCCTGTGATACTTTAAATTTCCTCTAACGGTTTCTTATGGGGTCAATCATAAATTGCGTTTAACGCAGAGGATAGCTTCGCTCTTAACGATGATGATTTCAGGCCATCATTTGAAAGATCGTTTTTTTCGATATATTCATCTATGATTTCTTTAATATGTTCTACACATACAATGTTGTCCTTCTTTATCCATTTAGATGGATTTTTTTTGTTTTTCTCTAGTGCTAATAAACTAACTGTTATGCCTAATAGTTTATTGATGTTAATAATCTCTTCGTCTTTCTTGTAAAGTCCGCGATTATCAGATATGAGTGTCTTCCCTAGCTCTTCTGCTTCCCCACCGACGAAAGCAAGGAGGGGGCGTGTTTTATTGTTCATTGCAATATTACTTACTGCAACTCTACACCTTTCTAAAATAGATGGTGGCGTGAATTCATCATCCGTACAATTAAACCCTGTGGCACAAATTATGTCAGTAATAATTCTTTCATCAGAGTTGACAGGATGATTGGTTGTTCTAAATTGCCCGTACCGTGTTGTTCTCGGGATGCTATTCGACTTAAATATTTCTTCTAATGTTCTAGTCATTCGCATGTGAATATGTGTAATTATTTCAAGTTTTTCTTTAATAATATATTTTTTAGCCATCGTGGGGGATATGCCAACAAGGCATTTAGCTAGTTCATCGATTGTGATTGACGGGAGAGTAGTTAACCTCTCAAATTCGTTCATTCTTTGGAAGCTTTTCATTTAATTCCTCAATCCTTTGATTCTAAATCTGTTAATCTTTCTGCCCATAAATTTAAGGCTTTTTTGCGTTCATCAAAATATTGATGCCTATTGTAAATCCCTTCTACTCCTCTGATTCTATGATTTAAACACCGTTCTGCAACGATAGGGTCAACGCCTAAAGATGCGAGGTGAGTACGTGCGGTTCGTCTGAAATCATGTACTGTGAAATTATTGACGTCGGGCATCTCAGCTTTTACTTTTGCTAAGGCAACCGGCAGGGTGCTTTCAACGATATGTGGGATCATGCGGTTTTGCATTTTGCGTGCAGGTAGAACCCATTCACTGTTCAATGACATATTTTTAAGCTGAAGGAGCCACTCGATGCCCACCGGCGGTAGAGGGATATCTATAGGATCGCCATTTTTGGTACCTGTTAGATGCCAAACGGCAGTTTCAAAATCAATGTCTTCCCATCTGGCTGCACATAGCTCCATTTTTCGACAGCAGAGCAACAAGAGCAGCTTCATTGTTAATTCATTTTGAATGCTAAAGCCCTTAGCTCGCTTCATTGCGGTAAATAGCTGCTTAAGCTCCTCTGTATCTAAATAACGTTCTCTGGTTTTCTCCTGCCCTCCTGCATCAGATAAATCAAAGGCAGCAGTGGGATTTACTTCAAGTGCATGGCGTTTAATACCGTAATTAAATATTCGTCTTGTCCAACGCAGTACATCATTGGCTACAGTCGGCGCGCCTCTGGCGAGGATACTCTGCAACATATCGTCAATATGACGGGGTTTAACTTCATCGGCCTTAAGATGGCCAATGTTCGGATTGATGTCTTTATCAATCCGGCGGCGGAGGATTTCAGGATGCTTCCAGCGCCCCAGTATTTGCCGTTCAAAATATTCGGTTGCCAGATTGGAGACCCGCAACGCATTTCTATCAGATTCCATTTTTGCCAGAGCATCTGCTTTACGTTCTTGCTTCTCTCCAGCGACGTCATATCCCAAAGAAACGCGGGCGGATAGCAATTTAACCGTTTCGCGAGCCTTAGCAAGCGATAGCTCTGCATATGATCCGATCCACATAGCCCTCGCTTTCCCCGCGAAGCGGTAACGAAAACGCCATTTTGGTACAGCAAAGCTTTCTCTATGGCAGAGATATAACCCACCACCATCAGAGCGTCCTTCAAAGCGTTCTCCAGCTTTTAGCCATGCTTTGATCTGTAAATCTGTTAATTTTCCCATTTGAGCTCGCTAATACCCACTATGTACCAAATTCAACTGTACCAAAGAGCTGATTGGTACATGTTTTGGTACACGGTTTTAGTGAAATTTCATAGGATGATATGTGATGTGATGAGATAAAGAAAGCCCGTAAATTACGGGCTTTAAAGGGGTTTTGTTATGCATCGAGACGCAGTGAAACTTTACTCGATATTCTGAATCTGTTTATTGAATATAAATAAAAGGTATTAAAAATTAGTTTATTAGTATGATTTTGTCTGTGGTTGCGGCAGTTTACTACCCGATGTACTACCCCTTTGGGTTAATAAGAATGTAAAAAAACTATATTAATATTGTTCAATATGAGGACAATACTCGGATGAAATGAAAAGTCTTTTCCTGTCGGATATGACCGGATAATCACATTCAGGATGATACTATGCTGACGGATGTAACAGCAGTAACAGGTAACGTCTATACGCTCGACATTAATGACAGTCCAGTTATCCCCGATGTGCTGCGTTTTCGGGGTACTGAAGCATTAAGCAAACCTTTTAGCTGGCGAATTGAATTCACTACCCCACAGAGCAATATTCGCCCTGAACAGGTGTTGATGAAATATGCCAGTTTCACGATGCGTAACGGCAAAGTGGTTCACGGTATTCTCACCCGTCTGGAATGGCTCTCCACCAATGCCGATGAATCCCACTACAGTGTCATCCTCGAATCCCGTCTGGCTCTTCTTTCCTATACTCGCCGCTGTGCCATTTATCAGGGCCTCTCCGTACCGGACGTGGTGGAGCTGGTGCTGCGTGCTCATGGTATGGAGGGTGCTGACTTCGAGTTTACGCTGTCGCGGCAGTATCCGGTTCGCGAGTTGATTACCCAGTGGCGAGAGACTGACCTGGAATTTATTCAGCGCATTTTGTCTGAGGTGGGTATCTGGTTTCGGCAGGAGATGAATGACGTCACGGGGCTGGATGTCACCGTGTTTGGCGACAGCCAGCTTCACTATATCTTCAAGGGGGCGTTGCCCTATCACGAGCCGTCTGGCCTGTATGACGGTGCAGAGCTGTGCTGCTGGGGGGTGCGCACCTGGCATAGTACAGTAACGGGAAAAGTATCGACCCGCGATTACAACTATCGCACCGCTTCTGAACCCATGGACACCGTCGTTTCCGTGCGTTCTCCTGCCGCCACTACCGGCGAGCATTACTGTTACGCCAAACCATACCGCGAGGCCGGAGACGATACGACCTCTGAGCCGGAAACCGAAAGCGGTGCCTTCTATGCCCGTCTGCACCATGAGCGAGAGCTAAATAAATCTGCCCGTGTGCATCTGTTCAGCAATGCCTTCTGGTTAACGCCAGGGATGGTGATTGACCCCAAGGGCGTTAACTTGCAGGACTTGAGCGACGGTGTGATTATCACTTTCGCCTCATTTATTGGCTCCCGCGATTCCCGGCTGCACGTCTCGGTCTGGGGGATGCCGTACCGTGAGGCGTACAGTTTCCGCCCACCTGAAATATTGCGCCCGGAAATCCACGGTACGCTCCCGGCCAGAATCGAGAGCCGGGAGAAGCACGATACCTACGCGTACCTCGATGAAACAGGCCGCTATCGGGTGAAGCTGGATTTTGACCGCGAAGGGACAGAGCCAGGCTACGGCTATCTGTGGCTGCGCATGGCGAAACCGTACAGCGGCGAGCAGTTCGGCTGGCACACCCCACTGATTGATGGCACGGAAGTGGCGATAGCCTACAGCAATGGCGATATTGACCTGCCGTATATCGCCTATGCACTGCATGACTCCAAACACCCGGACCACGTAAATCGCGATAATCACACACGTAATATTCTCAGAACGCCTGCCAATTCCAAACTCCGCATGGAAGACAAGCGCAGCGAGGAGCATATCAAGCTCGCCACGGAATACGGAAAAACCCAGCTCAACAGCGGCCATCTGGTGGACGCGCAGGGCAAACCACGCGGTACCGGTACCGAACTGCGCACTGATGAGTGGGGCACCATCCGTGCCGGAAAAGGGCTGTTTATCAGCGTTGACGAACAGTCCAAAGCGCAGGGTGAAGTGCTGGATATGGCTGCGGCGCTGAAGGAAATCGACCAGCTGCAACAACAGCTCCGGCAACTGGAAATGGCCGCCGAACAGGCGCAGGCGCTAAAAGCGGATATCGACAGTCAGATAGCGATGTTTGAGCAACGGCTAAAACCGCTGAATGAAGTCCTGCACTTCTCAGCCCCGCAGGGCATGGCCTTCACCAGCGGTGAACATCTGCAAATGACCGCAACGAAGAACGCCGCCATCAATGCCGGAGGCGATATCAGCATGGGCGTGATGGGCAATATGACCGCGCTGACGGGTGACAAACTCGGCCTGTTTGCCAGAACCGGACAACTGAGCCTGAAATCCGGCGAAGGCCCAATAGAGATGCAGGCGCAGAACGGCAATCTGCGGCTGTTTGCGGAGAAAAAACTGACTATCACCTCCCCCGAAGATATCTCGTTTACCGGCAAGAAACGCATCGTGCTGATTGGTGGCGGCACCTACCTGAAGCTTGAACAAGGAAAAGTCGAATATGGCACACTGGGCCAGTATCTCCGTCGTGTAAAACGCACTGCAACCGCTGCCCCGCAGTCTATGCCGATGAACATGCCCCGCATGGGCACACCGTATATTTACTCGGCTATTTATCAACTTCAGGACCCACACGGCAACATCCTGGCTAACACGCCTTATCGCCTTATCACCCCATCAGGCCAGACGGCAACGGGTTACAGCGATAATCAAGGCCATTCCGTACCGGTTTATACCCGTCAGCAGGAGGATGTGGCGCTGCATATCCTGCAAAAAACACCGCAACCAGAAGAGACTATGTGGTTTATTGGCGAAACCGATACCCACCAACTGGAAACCGAACTCAGGGAGGTAAAATCATAATGGAAATGCCCGATTTACCGACAGGCACACCTGATATCTCCACCGGGGCGAACAACCAGCCGTGGGACTGTACCACGACAGGTGTGGAGATGGTTGAGAAGCAGTCGCGCCTACCCACCACGGAAAGCCGCCAGTATCTGCATATCAAGGTGGAATACGCCATGCGTTTCCCTCGCCTGTCTGCCGAAATTCGGCGTGAAGGCCGCTCGTATCAGATGAGTCTCAAGCAGTTGATGATGAGTGGGTTGATCCGTGCTGATGAAATTGCCCGCGATTATTATTGGTATTACAAGGCGGAGGTGGCGTTTGATATGCGAACTACACCACCGCGCCCATTTCTCAGCAGTTCATTGCTGAAAAATGGTGCAGGCCGCCGTCATACGCTTAATCCCTTCCCGGTGCCCGGCAAGGGCATTTACCGCCGCCCTGACGTGATTATTGTCAAGAACAAGCAGGATCGCTGGCCGGGACTGGCGGGGCCGGATACCGAAGGCAATATGCATGGCGACAATCTGGCCCGCCTGGTGGAAGTGAAATTTCCAGAAGACTCCTTCAAAGGGGGACAATATGGTGACTATATGCGTATTGTCGGCAGAAACCGAGCCAGGATGACCATTCTGGAGATCCACGACTGCCGCCCGGAAGAGCAGCAGTGGGTGGATCAGGTGGTGAATGTGACGATGAAAGCGTGGAAAACCAGTGAGGCGAAGTACTGGCCACTTGTCCTCTACCCACCCATTTTTATGCCTCGTCCACCTTCCACGCCTGTTGCCGCCAAGGTCGAGCCTTGGACGCATATGGGTAAAGCCGTGGCCGATCTCAGTGAAGGTGCTGTGCGTGGCGTTGCTGAAGGCTGGAATGCGTTATCGAAAGAGACGCAGATGGTCCTGAACTCAGCTGCGGGCTGGCTTAACGACAGCGGCGAATGGGTTTACCAGAAGGGTGATCAGGCCTGGGCATGGGCCAGTAAAACCGGTAAGTATGTGAAGTCCTGGACTAATGAACAGATTAAGGCTGCGTGGGCGGAAATACAAAAAGCCACGGATATGACGCTTGATATGCTGAAACAGGTGGACTGGGTGCAGGTGCTGACCAATATTGCCAAAACGGTGGGCGTTATTCTGGTTGCCGTGGGTATTGGCGCACTTGTCGTGATGTTGGGTATCCCGGAAGCCATTATTGGGGCATTTTTACTGATTGTTCGTTTGGCGATAAGCGCCTGGGGAACCCTTGCAACCATTCTCGGTGCAGGGACAGGTACGGCGGCGCTGGTAGCCGGTTAAACAGGAGCAGATATGGAATTGCAGGATTTTGAGCTGAACTACATCGAGAAATGGTTACCGGAAGCCTCTGTTAAGTACAAAGATGGCAGTCCGGCGGTTAATCTCGGTCTGATTATCACGGTGTTTTTTAAGGACGGACATACGCCGGAAGTCCGCCGCAAGATGGTGGAGTGCGTGGATCGCTTCTATACAGAATTTAAGCCACACCTGAAGAAACAAATTACAGATAATTGGGTTGGTATTACGGAAAATAACTATAAAAAGTATCGACAAGAGATTTTGGACTCTGGGCCTGAAGAGGTCATTGATTGGTATTTAACCAGTGCGGCAGAGAAATTTATTGCTCCAGATTATGAAATCGCATTAATAGGACAGCGAGTTTTCCATAACGAAAACGATAGATCAGTAGTCAAGCTGACTTTTCCATTCTCTTTGCTGAAAGAACCTGCTGGTAAAGTTCGTTTTCAGAACTGGTTGTTATGGCTGAGCGATACCTTTCCTGTGGAAAGTGGATATGCAGGACTTTCCTTTGCATTACCGCAGGAGTTTTATCGTTTATTTCCTTACGAGTTTGCACTAGCCCAGCGTTTTTCCGGTGTGATGGTGGATTCTCTCGGAACACTTGAAGGTGGGGAAGCCGTTGAAGGCCTGAAAGGTGCCTGCTGGTACACCATTCTGGGTACGCCGTGGCTGGAAAAGCTGGGGGGTGCAGAAAAGTTAAAACATCGTTTAGCGAAAACGCCCGAAATCAGCCCGTTTCCCTATAATAACGGGGTGATCCTTAAAGCCGGGGAACTGCCGCCTGCACTGGGCGAGATGCAAACCGAGGGCTTGCCGCCTTTGTTGGTCAAGGTGAACCAGATTATTCGCCCTGTGCGCTACGATGGCCATAATGGCCTGCATTTTTACTCTGAATACGAAAACCTTCAGTTTGACGAAGAATCCTCAATGAAATGGTTTGCCCGCTTCGACGAAGCCAGCGCCCTGCTGGATAAAGAGGACATCGGGAAATCCTACGAACCGGTACGCATCACCCGCTGGACCGACGAAACAGCGCCCTATGCCGGGCAATGGGCCTCTATTGTTAATGGCACAACTGAATACATCCAGACCCGCGAAGGGCAGAAGATGCCAGCCTTTGAGGATAAGTACGGTAAGCAACACCGCGCCTGCTGGAAGCTGCTGAAGCGGGATGACAAAGGCAGTGTGTATACTCTTCCTGAATAACAATATGGTGATGTTTTCCCTCTCTCCTGACGTTGGCATTGAGCGGACATTTCAGGAGTCTTGGAAAAACAAGGTTGGAGTGAAATTGGTAACCCGGGAGTAGGCAGGGCAAATAAAGGGGGATTGAAAACAAATTCGGCTGAAATTTACAAAATTCTTTATCACGCTGCATGTAGATTCCGACGCTCCTGAATGGATTTCTATGGAATGGAAATCCGTTCAGGAGCCAACAAGCGAAGCGCGTTAGCCGCTTGATATACGGATTTTAGCGCAGTAAATTATCGTTGTTACACCGCTGCTGTAAGCAGCACTCCCATGTTGCCACGACCTTCCAGGCAACGCATAGGTATAACCTGTGTGGTCAACACCTAACCCGCTGACGCTACTGGCAGTGCGGGTGACCGCTTCTGCGGTGGTAGCTCTCTTATCTCACTGCGCCAGCAGACTGCATTTCTGTTTATGTTCTTCGCGCACTTGCGGCTTTCGTCAGCCCGAAATCGTGCGTCCCGCTCTCTCTTAACGTTACGTCATCCTTGCTGCATGTCTGCTTTTCCCAACCATTTGGTACTGGCGCAATTGCCTCGTCATGGTCTTTTACTGCCACAACGTAACTGTACATGAGGCAGCAACGTCACTTCGTCCGCGACGCGGCTCGAAGTGACGTTGCCCCAGCCACCGCGCCAGCCCTTGTGGTGCCTTGTTTTCCTGCGCGACCTGTCATCTGACGCTCTGTTTTCTGCGTCAACGCTTATCAACCTATTCAACTAATGAGGACTGAACTAATACCTGAGGCAGGCTTTTAGCCTGGGGAACTTCCTGCTGACGCAGGCGGTTGCATTGAGTGCATTACCGGTTCCCGTAATACCTAAACTCCAGAAACTTCGGCGCACAGGTATTGTTCAGCCCAGCACAGGATAGTCCTGTGCTGTGGGCAACCGCGCGCCGGAGACTGAGGTTAACGCTATGTCACAGTTAAGCCGTGAGATGCAGAAATTGGCCCGACAGGCCGCAGGAAGTTACAAGACCATTCATGATCGGCTGAAAATGGCCGAGAGAATCAGCCGTCATTTGCTGTCGCTAAATATTCAGGTGCGTTCCGTGCAGCACCTGAAAGGCAAACATATTGAGAGTTACATCACTGACCGCCTTATACAGGGAATATCTCTGCGCACTTTGCACAATGAGATGGCGGCCGTGCGAGTTATTTTGCGCGAGGCCGGGCGGGAAAAGTTGGCCGAGTCCAGCAGGATAAGTAACAAAGCGTTGGGATTGAGTGGTGCCAGTCGGGCTGGTACGCGTGTTGCCATTACCTCTGAACATTATCAGGCCGTCCTGAGTACCCTGCGGCAGAAAGATGCCGGGCTGGCCGTCACGCTACAACTGGCCCGACTGATGGGTTTGCGCTCACAGGAAGCGGTGCAATGTTCACAATCGTTATCCTGTTGGGCCGCCGCATTGGCGAGAGGAGATGAACGCCTGCCTGTTATTTACGGCACTAAGGGCGGGCGTCCACGTCAGACTATAGTGTTGAACCGGGAGGCCGTAACCGAGATTGTCCACGAAGCGTTAGCGATTGCTGCTACGTGCAATGGTCGCCTGATTGACAAACCAGACCTTAAAACCGCTATGAATCGCTGGCATTCCCAAACCACATTGGCTGGGCTGAAAGGGCAATACTCACCGCATAGTCTGCGTTATGCGTGGGCGCAGGATGCACTTCGTCATTACCAGCAACGTGGATTCAGCCCTAAAGATGCCTGCGCGCTGGTTTCTATGGATTTAGGTCATGGTGATGGTCGAGGTCGTTACATTCGGCAGGTGTATAGCAAGGGGGTGGCGTAATGACGGGCACGTTTGTTACCGATATATCCCTCAGGGCGCGCTATCACTGGTCGGCTATTCTTTCGGCACTGGATGTTCGTTTACCAGCTCACCATCGCCATGGTCCTTGTCCTATTTGTGGTGGAAAAGATCGCTTTCGTTTCGATGACCTTGAAGGTCGGGGCACTTGGTTCTGCAATAAGTGTGGAGCCGGTGATGGTCTGGATTTGGTGGCGAAAGTGCATAGGCATTCCCTGACGGAGGCTGCAAAGCTGGTCGCATCGGTGGGAGATAGGCAGGCCACATCGCCAGCCAGAGAAAAGGTGCAATCATCACTGCCAGATATCAGGGCGAAGGTTGCAGCATTGCTGTCTCGCTGTGTCATCGGTCAGTCACCTTATTTGCGGGATAAAGGCTATTCTCGAAGCGAAAACATACTGACTGAGGGGGAACCCATCCATATTGCCGATGCCACCTTTGGGCCAGGTTCATCGGTGTTAACGATTCAGGATAGCGAAGGCAATATGACCGGAGCACAGCTTATCAGCCCCACAGGTGATAAGCGTTTTCTGCCCGGTTCGCGGCTGAAGGGTAGTTTTATTGTTTTGCCTGCCAGTGAAGGTAATACCGACATCGTAATTACCGAAGGTTACGCCACCGCGCTGGCGGTTCAGTCTCTGACTGGGGCTGAGACATACGCAGCTTTATCGGCAAGTAACCTGCTGCAGGTTGCCCATGCTTTACGCGCAAAACATCCTCATACCCGCCTTATCCTGGCTGGCGATAACGACAATGGTTCTGGTGAAAACACCGGTCAGAAACGGGCTGAGTATGCCGCTCAACAGGTGAACGGGATTGCCGTGTTACCACCCGGCGATGTTGCTGTTGACTGGGATGATTATCTACGCCACAACGGCCATGATGTCGCCTGCCGAACTTTTCACTGTCAGCTTTCTTCCCCGGAGCAATCCGTTATGACTCCCGTTAATCCTGAACACGGTTTTGCTACCGCGCTACCGCTACGCCGGGGCTCTGAGGGCTACGATACCCGGCAGGATTATCTGATCAAGGGATACCTTGCAGGTCATTCGCTGTGTAGCATTTACGGGCCCAGCGGGTCGTATAAATCGTTTCTGGCCGTGTCCTGGGCCTGTCATATTGCGACCGGCAAGCCGTGGGCCAACCGGCTGGTTAATCAGGGGGCGGTGATTTACGTGGTGGGTGAAGGTGGTATCGGTGTACCGCGTCGGATCCGGGCGTGGGAGTTGACGCTGAATGGCTGCAACCCAGTCGATAAACTGTTCCGGATTGACTGTCCAGTATTCCCGGCCAGTCTGAAGAGCGTTCAGCAGGTAATACGGGCGGCGAATGACGTTGAGCGAGAAACCAGTATGCCGGTTCGGTTGATTATCCTCGATACGCTGGCTCGTTGCTTTGGTGGATCTGATGAAAACACGGCTAAGGATATGGGCGCATTTATTCAGGGTTGCGACACCATTAAGGCCGCTACGCAGGCATCAGTGTTGATAGTCCATCATTCCGGCAAAGATCGGGAGCGCGGTGCTCGCGGCTCCAGCGCGTTTCAGGCCGCACTGGATGCTGAGTTTAATGTCCGGCGGGAAAGCAATGGCAATGCGCTGGTATTGAGCTGTACCAAAATGAAAGATGCTGAATCACCTGTTCCAGCGGCTTACGACCTGACGCCAGCCACGGTCTATATCGATGAAGATGGTGAACCCGTTGATTCACTGGTGCTAAACGACCAGCCGAGGGAGGTTCAGGATGGAACTGATGTTTATCCGGAACTGGCCGGTATTTCGCATCTGACTGCTAATCACATCGCCCTATGGCAGTCTCTTAAGACACGAGAAATCTGTACTCGTGCTCAGTTACGTGACGACTTGCGAGCCAGAGGGTTGAATGTGGATAAAAAATTTACCCGTTGGCTACAGAAGCTGGAAAAGGACGGTTTGATTGTACAGGAGGGCGAGATGATCCACCTTGCCGGGCATCCGGGGGAATAAGTTGAGTTATGTGGTACTGGTGGGGGGATCCGGCCCTAAAAAACCGGATCCCCCCCCACTTCTCACCTGTATATGACAACGATGTGGGGTAAATAGTCGAAAGTCGCATAATGCCTGGTCTGAGCAGGGGTAAGTCTCTTTTTGGTGGGGGACAAAGTGTGGCGTTGCAGGTAGACGGAAAATGGGGGAAACATTTCTTATCGAGGCTGTTTAGTGCGGCTTTTTACCAGTGTAAGAATTTCCGTTTTTTCCTCTGGCGGCAAAGCCTGAAATGTCAGTATCAGCTCGGCCAGTTCATCATCAGCGGCATAAAAATAGGCTAATGGTACTTCCAGCACATTGGCTAATAGTTGAATGGTTTCAGTGTTAGCCTCATGAACGCCTCTTTCGTAACGATTAATACGGGGGCTGGCAACAAACTCATCAATCCCGGCATTAATGCCGAGCTGTTTTTGCGATAACCCTTTAGCCAGACGCACTTGCTTAAGCCGTTGACAGAAAATGTCATGATAATTAGGTTTAGTTTTCATAACTACGATAGTCGTAGTTTTCGCTTGAGTGAGATACTACGAATAACGTAGTATTAAGTTATACACGTTACTTTTATGACGAAACGTCAGGAATTACATGAAAAATGATTGGCATCAGGCAGATATCATCGCTGCTTTACGCAAAAAAAGCACAACAATGGCTGCACTTTCCCGCTCTGTTGGCCTGAGTTCATCGACACTGGCGAATGTACTGGTGCGTCCCTGGCCCAAAGGCGAATGGTTAATTGCCGGGGCTTTGGGCATCCATCCCGCCAGGATCTGGCCGAGTCGCTACTATAACGAGGCAGGTAAATTAATTGATCGTAAAGTAAAAATCAGAGGGGACCGGCTTAAGTAACTTACCCGCGTTATTTGTCTTCGAACGAGGCAAGCAGTGCTAATTGTTGTGCTGAGGATAGGTTGGAAAATTTCAGGATCATCTTCGCCAGATTGTCATCTTCCGCATAGAAGTACGCCAGCGGGACATTTAACGCTTCCGCTAATCGGTTTGCCGTTACGATGCTGGCTTCATGTACACCTTTTTCATACTGATTGATACGAGCACTGGCAACAAACTCACCAATTCCAGCTGTGATACCCAATCCTTTCTGGGACTGCCCCCGAAGCAATCGGGCATCCTTAAGACGTTGACTAAAAATATCGCGGTGTGGTCGATGAATACTCATAACTACGATAGTCGTAGCTATCTTGTCGTTAGTATAGCCGGAACCCGCCAAAATTTTGTGGCATCGGTAATTAGCTGAGAAACGGCTTTATCAATTCATGCATATTTTCTTCACGCTCCGTGCTTCAAACCATGCTATGGCAGTGAATCCCCACCTGAGCAACCACCAGTATTCAAAACGCCTCAGATGCTGGTTCATTGCTCTGAGCGCTTCAAGTATTTTGCCATGACAATCGTCAGACGATTGTTGCTTTCCATTAACTTTATGGATGATGCAGTTCGTACAGGCGGCAATCCGTTCACGCGCCAAAGGATCGGCAACCAGCGTTGCCCGCCCCGAAGCACAAAGAAGATCATTGAGTGTGTCATGAGTAAACTCTTCCAGCACCAGTTCGGGCTGGCCCGGTTCAATGCTCCGTGTCTGGTGTTTTTCAAATCCTTTGTCAGCACATAATGCATTCATCGCCGTGAACATCTGACAACTGTAGTCGTTGTAATGTTCTAGTGTTAGTTCATAGCGTTTCATCCGTCTGCATCCACGCTCTTTCAGATGATAGGAAAGCATACCTGACAGCGCCGTAATAAGTGTGCCGAGTATCCCCGCAGCCCACGGATTCTTAGTGATAAGTGATAATAACTCTGCTAACCATTCCACGGGTTGCTACCTCCTTAAATTAGGCCCCTACGCCGGAACCACCGAAATTTCCGGCCTGTGATTTTTTAACTATCATCCCCCCTTACCTCCTATTCTGACAATAACTGATTGAATACTTACCGGTATTTTTGGCGAGTTCCCGTTTACAACTCCGAATTAGAGAAAATTAATAATTATCAATAATCGGCTTAACGAGGTCTGCAAGTTTACAATGTGCTTCCCGCCGTTCCTCAAAGTAATCATACCGATCGTAAATGCCTTCAACACCTTTTAGCTTATGATTAAGGCACCTTTCGGCGACATAGCCCGGAACGCCTAATGCGGCCAGCAGGCTGCGGCAGGTGCGGCGCAAGTCGTGTACTGTGAACGGCTCAAGTTCACCCATGCGGTTGGGCGGCTGAGTTTTTCTTCCCGGTTCACGGCCGAAAAGTTTGGCGATCGCCCGGTTTAGGGTATCGCTTCCCATATGTGGCGAACCGCTGACCCGGCGGTTTGGGAACACATACTCTGAACCACAGGCGCGTATTTTCAATTCCCGCAGCCATTCCAGCGCCAGAGAGGGCAGGGGAATGACGATAGCGACGCCCGATTTGCTCCTCGCCGCAGGCAATTCCCACGTTGCGTCTTCAAGGGAAAATTCATTCCATTGGGCTTCGGTCAGTTCGATTTTGCGTACGCCAAGCACGATCAGTAATGCGCAAGCCAGATAGTTATCGCGAGTGAAGCTGTCGCTCTGGCTGCGGAATATCTGAAAAACCTGCGCCAACTCTTCCAGATTCAACGCCCGGTCGCGGCTTTTTTCAATGCCTCCTGCATCGTCCACCTTGAACGCCGCCGCCGGGTTATGAACAAGAAGCCCAAGTTTAATGCTGTGATTAAATAATTGTTTCAGGTACATCAGTGCATCGTTGGCGGTGCTGGGCCTGTCGCTAGCGGCGATTTGCTGGATGATGGCGCGTATGTCCAGCGGCGTGACCTTGCCTAACGTCAGCTCGCCAATGTATGGCGCGATCTCTCTGGCGAAGATCCTCTGTGGGATATGCGGGTGTTTAAGGCGCCGCACCAAATCCTGATTCCAGTCGTTAAATAGGTCATCGACGGTGTGAATTCTGGCGGGCCGATTATATTTACGTTCGACGATGGGATCGTCGCCTTTCCTGACCTTCCTGCGGGCGTCTTCGGCCTGAGAGCGGGCTTCCGCCAGCGACAGGTCGGACAGTTTGCCTAGCGTGAGCGAACGGCGTTTGGCGTTCAGGGTATAGCGCAGCATCCAATAAGGTGCGCCGCGCTGCGGCACCATCATGTACAACCCCTGACTGTCGCTGTATCGTCCGGGGCGGTCTGCTTTCAGGATGGACTGTATGGTTTTAACGGTCAGATTTCCCATGCCCTGCCTCTCTAAAGTATCCCGCCGAGGCTCGTGAATCGTGGCCAGTGCGAAAAAGTGGGTAGTACATAGGTTATAAAACGAACATTTTGGTTTGTAAAGCGAAGGTGCTACCCAATTTACTACCCATTTAGTAGTGGATTTCGGTGGATTTTGGTAGGGCAGAGTAGATGTTGATATCAACAAAAACGCCCTAAAAACAGGGCGTTGTGGTAGTTAGTGGCACAGGATGGACATTATTCAATATTTTGGATCTGCTCGCGCATTTGCTCGATCAACACCTTCAGCTCGATGGCGGAAGTTGTGACATCGGCATTGATGGATTTAGACGCCAGTGTGTTCGACTCGCGGTTAAATTCCTGCATCATGAAATCAAGACGTCGGCCCACGGCTTCTTCTTTCTTCATGATTTTGTGCGTTTCTTTGACGTGCGCTTCCAGGCGGTCCAGCTCTTCTGCAACATCAACACGTTGTGCCATCAGAACCAGTTCCTGCTCCAGACGGGTATTTTCCAGCTGTACCTGCGCATCTTCCAGCTTGCTGACCAGACGCTCGCGCTGCCATTGCAGAATGTTTGGCATCTGGGCGCGGACTTTGAGGACTTCAGCGCTGACACCATCGAGGCGTTGTTCGATCATCGTTTTCAGTGCGGCACCTTCGCTTTCGCGGGCGCTGATGAAATCATCCAGGGCAGTTTCCAGCGCCTGCAGCAATTCGGTGCTGATAGCATCCAGGTCCTGTTCTTCGGCCAGCATCACGCCCGGCCAGCGCAGAACTTCCAGCGGGTTGATTTCGCCTTCATCACTTTGCATTTTCACCCATTGCGCTGCTTCAACCAGCTGCTTGGCCAGTTTTTCGTTGAGCTGCAATGTGCTTTGTGCGCCCGGATCGAGATCAAAACGCAAATTACATTCGACTTTACCGCGGGTCAGACGGGCGCGAATGCGCTCGCGGACAACCGGCTCCAGGCTGCGGAATTGCTCGGGCAGACGGATGTAAGTTTCGAGATAACGTTGGTTTACCGAGCGGAGTTCCCACGCTGCGCTGCCCCAGTCACCCTTAATTTCGCGTCGGGCATAAGCGGTCATACTTCTGATCATGTATGCGTACCTGTTAATGTAAAGATGCAGCGATTATAGCCGTGCCGTGCCGGTCATGATAGGCATTACCTCGCGAAGTCCGTATAATGCGCAGCCAAACATGATTCGCGACCCGGAGAACTATCCATGCGTCCAGCAGGCCGAAATGCACAACAAGTGCGCCCCGTAACACTGACCCGCCATTACACTAAACACGCTGAAGGTTCCGTGCTGGTGGAGTTTGGTGATACCAAAGTGCTGTGTACCGCCACGGTGGAGGAAGGTGTTCCGCGTTTTCTGAAAGGTCAGGGACAAGGTTGGATCACCGCGGAGTACGGCATGTTGCCGCGTTCTACCCATACGCGTAATGCACGCGAAGCCGCAAAAGGTAAGCAAGGTGGCCGCACGCTGGAAATTCAGCGTCTGATTGCCCGTTCCCTGCGTGCTGCGGTGGATCTGAAAAAACTCGGTGAGTTCACCATTACCCTCGACTGCGATGTGTTGCAGGCTGACGGTGGCACGCGTACAGCGTCCATTTCCGGTGCTTGTGTCGCTCTCGCCGATGCGCTGAATGCGCTGGTGGCTGCGGGCAAACTGAAAGCTAACCCGATGAAAGGCATGGTTGCCGCGGTTTCTGTCGGTATCGTTAAAGGCGAAGCGCTGTGCGACCTTGAGTATGTTGAAGACTCCGCAGCGGAAACGGATATGAACGTCGTGATGATGGAAGATGGCCGCATGATTGAGGTGCAGGGCACCGCAGAAGGCGAGCCGTTCAGTCATGAGGAGTTGCTCGGTTTACTGGCTCTCGCCCGAGGGGGCATCGACACTATCTTCCAGGCGCAGAAAGCGGCGCTGGCGGAATAATTTTTTAAGGCGACTGAGAAGTCGCCTTTTTTATGGCCTGCGGGCTGACAATGAGCAATAAGACATTATCGAGGAGATCATCAATGAAAGCCTATCAGCGCCAGTTTATTGAGTTCGCACTGAACAAACAGGTTTTGAAATTCGGCGAATTTACTCTGAAGTCCGGGCGCATCAGTCCTTACTTCTTCAATGCCGGTTTGTTTAATACTGGCCGTGATCTGGCGTTACTGGGACGTTTTTATGCCGAAGCGTTGATGGATTCCAAAATTGATTTCGATTTAGTATTTGGTCCGGCTTATAAAGGTATTCCGATCGCGACGACCACTGCGGTTGCGCTGGCGGAGCACCATGATCGCGATGTGCCATACTGCTTTAACCGCAAAGAGGCCAAAGACCACGGCGAAGGTGGCTTACTGGTCGGTAGTCCGTTGCAGGGGCGCGTCATGCTGGTGGATGATGTGATAACCGCCGGTACCGCCATCCGTGAATCGATGGAAATCATCAACGCTAATAAAGCCACACTGGCAGGCGTGCTAATTTCTCTGGATCGTCAGGAACGCGGACGTGCAGACATCTCTGCAATTCAGGAAGTTGAACGCGACTATCATTGCAAAGTGATTTCTATTATTACGCTGGCCGACCTGATTGAGTATCTGGAAGAAAAAGCGGAAATGGCTGACCATCTGGCTGCTGTGCGGACTTACCGGCAGGAGTATGGCGTTTAATATCGGATAAAACTTCAACAGGCCGGAATGTCATGACACAAAGCGGTTCGCCGGCGCGCGTTATGGTGCATTCAGGGTCGGGGAAGACGGTGCTGCGCTACTGACTGCGATGTTGGATGAAAATGAAAAAATGATTCAGCCGTAGCGGGAAAACAAAAGGGCCTTTCGGCCCTTTTTGATATCTGACGTTTGACCCCGCTTCGCGCGTTTACTGCAACTGAGCAGAGATAAGCGGCCAGCGGGTATCGAAGTCCTGAGTCGGTTTGTACTTAAATTCAGAGCGTACAAAGCGCGACAGCATTCCTTCGCAAAACGCCAGTAACTGGCTGGCGAGCAGGGTTTCATCACTGATAAACCCGCTGCCTTCACGCATTTTCTTTTCCCGCAAAACCTGACGCAGTTGAGCTTCAATCCGCTCAAATAGCTGGCTGATGCGACCTTGCAGGCGATCTTGTTCAAACATCAGCGCATGACCGGTCATGATGCGGGTCAGCCCCGGATTGCGTTCGGCAAAACCCAAAATCAGCAGCAAAATCAGACGTATTCTGTTTAGCGTATCTTTTTCATCCTGCAGGATGAGATTGATACGGGTGATCAGACTGTCTTCGATAAACTCGATTAAGCTGTCAAACATCCGCGTTTTACTGGGGAAATGACGGTAAAGAGCTGCTTCTGAAACACCTACGCTGGCGGCGAGTTTTGCAGTCGTGATCCGCTGACTGCCATCGCTGGACTGAAGCATTTGCGCTAACGCCTGCAAAATCTCTTCGCGCCTGTTCCTTTTTGTCGTTTCTTTCTCTGCCATGTCTGAATAGACCCTTGCTAAAAAACGGCTAAAACCATGGAGAAACCGCACAACTGCCGCATGAATCACTGTGATCCTGCGGCTTATTTCGTTCCCTTCTCGTTGTTACGGTCTGATAGTGATAAGGATCTGTTCAATATCGCATCAAAATCTGCGGTGCTGAACAGGTTCTTATTGGCGACCTGAGTGGCCAAAACCACCTTCGCCGCGTTCACTGGCGTCAAAATCTTCCACCAGATTGAATTCTGCCTGAACTACAGGGACAAATACCATCTGAGCAATGCGTTCACCGGGTTCAATAATAAATGTGGTCTGACCGCGGTTCCACACAGACACCATCAGCTGGCCCTGATAATCAGAGTCGATAAGACCGACCAGATTGCCCAGCACGACGCCGTGTTTATGGCCCAGACCTGAGCGCGGCAAAATCACCGCCGCCAGATTAGCATCACCAATATGGATAGCCAGACCGGTTGGCAGCAGCGTAGTTTCACCCGGTTTCAGTTCTACTGACGTGTCCAGACAGGCGCGTAAATCCAGACCTGCGGACCCTGGTGTCGCGTAAGCCGGTAAAGGGAAAGTCGAACCGATGCGCGGGTCGAGAATTTTAATGTCGATTTTTTTCATCATAACGGCTGACAATCTCTTCTAATAAACGTTGACCGAGCAAGGACTTATCGCTGAGCGGTAAGATTTTATCCCCGTCTTGCCAAAAAAGATGCAGGGCATTGGAATCGCTGTTGAAACCTTGCCCGGCAAGTGAAACATCATTGGCGCAGATCAGATCCAGATTCTTACGGATCCTTTTTTGCCGCGCGTATTCTTCCACATTCTGGGTTTCAGCGGCAAATCCCACGACGTAAGGCCGGTTTTCTGTCATGGCCGCAACGCCCGCGACGATGTCGGGGTTTTTCACCATTTTTACAGTAATTTCATCGCCTTGCTTTTTGATTTTCTCATCGGCGATAGCTTCTGCGCGGTAATCCGCTACGGCAGCGCAGGAAATGAAAATATGCTGAGATGCTGCACAAAGCTGCACCGCTTGCTGCATTTCCAGCGCGCTTTCCACATCAACACGACGGACATTCAAAGGTGTCGGCTGCGTCACCGGTCCGGCGACCAGCGTAACCTGAGCACCACGTTCTGCCGCTGCTTTGGCAATCGCAAAACCCATTTTTCCTGAGCTGTGATTACTGATGAAACGGACCGGATCCAGGGGTTCACGGGTCGGGCCAGCGGTCACCATAATGTTCAGATGGGCCAGATCGTTGCGCGAAGAGAAATGTGCGTTCGCCATATCAACAATCACCAGCGGATCGAGCATGCGGCCCGGGCCGACATCGCCACAAGCCTGACTACCACTGTCCGGCCCCCACAACAATGTGCCCCGCGCCGCCAGGCTTTGCAGGTTTTCCTGCGTAACGGCCGCGCGATACATTTGCTGGTTCATCGCCGGGAGTACCGCGACCGGTGCCGCTGTCGCCAGACACACCGTCGTCAGCAGATCATTTGCCATGCCGGCATTCATACGGGCCAGCAAATCCGCCGTGGCGGGGGCGATAATCACTAAATCTGCCCATTTGCCTAACTCGATATGGCCCATTGCCGCTTCAGCTGCAGGGTCAAGCAGATCGTCAGAAACCGGATAGCCAGAAACAGCCTGAAGGCTCAGCGGAGTTACAAAAGATTTCGCCGCTTCTGTCATGACGACGCGGATTTCAGCGCCTCTTTCACGTAAGCGACGTACCAGTTCTGGTGCTTTATAGGCAGCGATACCGCCGCTGATACCGAGCACAATATGTTTGCCGGAAAGTCCCGTCATCATCATTGTCCGATTGGTTGAAAGCTGGAAGAAGCGACATTTTAGCATAACGCGCAATGATGACAGCTATTGGCGATGCTCCTTTACCGGAGCAATAAAAATTTTGCGTAATGCCTCGCAAGCTGATCAGGTGGAAATCACGACGGCTGTGCGTTGTGACACAATCTGGGTCAATTAGGGAGTCAGGATGACGAAACGACAAGAGCTCTGGCCGGGCATGATGCCACCACGGGAGAAATTATTGCAGCAGGGGGCGAAAGAGCTTTCAGATCAGGAATTGCTGGCGATCTACCTGCGCACAGGGTGCCGGGGGATGCATGTGATGGAACTGGCAAAGAACCTGCTGGAGGAGTTCGGTTCTTTGCATCAGTTACTGACGGCAGATTTTGACGCGATGGCTCGCATGAAAGGCATGGGCGTCGCCAAATTTTCCCAGCTGGTCGCCGTGTCTGAGTTATCACGCCGTGCCTATTTACGTCACCTTAGCGCCGAAAATGCGATGCTCAGCCCTGAGGTTATCAGAGAATATTTACAGAATTTGCTCGTTTTTCGGGAAAGAGAGGTCTTTTTGGTACTTTTTCTCGACAACCAGCATCGCGTTATTCGCCATGAGGAGATGTTTGCTGGTACTATTGGGCACGTAGAAGTGTATCCCCGCGAAATTGTTCGTGGTGCGATGAAGGTTAATGCGGCAGCTTTAATTCTGGCGCATAATCACCCATCCGGTCGGGCTGAGCCCAGCCTGATGGACAGAAAAGTGACTGAACAGATTATTCGAGCGTGCCAGCTGCTTGAGATCCGTGTCCTCGATCATTTAGTTGTAGGTCACGGAGAAACGGTGTCTTTTGCCGAGCGCGGTTGGATTTAGGCTCGTTTTTTGAAGATCCTTAGGGATCTTTAGCTGTTCGGGACTTGAGCACTTACGCTACAGAGCGTATACTACGCCACCTTTGAGAATCTTGGGTTTGGCGTTAAGAGCCTATCTCAGCAGGTTTCTGACCTGATGAATTGGTTTTTACCCGACGACAGTGAGTCGGTTCTCAGTGGAGTTTGCTGAGATGGGCTCTAAAAGCCTGACGAGGCGGCCATACCCTATACGAAGCTCGAGCTGATTTGATTTTTGGAGAATAGACATGTCCCGAGTCTGCCAAGTTACTGGCAAGCGCCCGGTGAGCGGTAACAACCGTTCCCACGCAATGAACGCGACCAAACGCCGTTTTCTGCCGAACCTGCACTCCCACCGTTTTTGGGTTGAGGCTGAGAAGCGCTTTGTAACTCTGCGTGTATCTGCTAAAGGTATGCGTGTTATCGATAAGAAGGGTATTGAGACGGTCTTGGCCGATCTGCGTACCCGCGGTGAGAAGTATTAAGGAACTGCATCATGGCTAAAGGTGTTCGCGAGAAGATCAAGCTGGTTTCTTCTGCTGGTACTGGTCACTTCTATACCACTACGAAGAACAAGCGTACTAAGCCGGAAAAATTGGAACTGAAGAAATTCGATCCAGTTGTCCGTCAACACGTGATCTACAAAGAAGCTAAAATTAAATAATTTTAGTGGATTGCTAAAAACCCGGCTCCGGCCGGGTTTTTTATTGCCTGAATTTTGTGATCTCCATTCAGAGCGACTTTTAATTGCCTGAGGTCGGTGTCTGCGACACACTCTGATCTTGATTCTGCTAAGGGAGAAATTATGCCGGAATTACCTGAGGTTGAAACCAGCCGCAGAGGGATTGAACCCTATCTGAAAGGTCACACGATACTCCATGCCGTCGTGCGCAATCCGCGTTTGCGCTGGCCTGTCTCGGCGGAGATCTTAGCGTTAAGCGATCAGCCTGTTCTGAGTGTTCAGCGCCGCGCAAAATATCTCCTGGTTGAGCTGAAAACCGGTTGGATCATCATTCATCTGGGCATGTCCGGGAGTTTGCGGGTATTACCGGAAGAAACGGAGCCCGGCAAACATGACCACGTCGATCTGGTTATGGAGACCGGACATGTACTGCGCTATACCGATCCGCGCCGTTTTGGTGCCTGGTTATGGTCTTCTGATCTGACCGCCAGCAATGTCCTGGCCCATCTGGGGCCCGAACCGCTGAGTGAAGATTTCACGGCAGATTATCTGTTTGAGAAATGTCGCACGAAGAAGTCACCGATCAAACCCTGGCTGATGGATAACAAACTGGTGGTGGGCGTGGGGAATATCTATGCCAGCGAATCCTTATTTGTTGCCGGTATTTCACCTGACAGACCCGCGCATTCGCTCAAACATGATGAAGCGGCTTTGCTGGTCAGAACCATCAAAGCGGTATTGTTGCGTTCTATTGAACAGGGCGGGACAACGCTGAAGGACTTTTTACAGTCTGATGGGAAGCCGGGATATTTCGCCCAGGAACTGCAGGTGTACGGAAGGGCAGGCGAGCCTTGCCGGGCCTGTGGTACGCCGATTGAGAGTAAGAAACACGCCCAGCGCACCACGTTTTTCTGCCCGAACTGTCAGCACTGATCAGTGATTCAGGCGCTGATTTTTGCCATCAGTGCCTGAGTAATGATTTGCGGCAGGAACGGCGTAATGTCTCCACCGTGGCGCGCCACTTCTTTGACCAGCGAAGAAGAAATAAACGACCACTCTTTTGATGGCATCATGAACACGCTTTCCAGCGTAGGCAGCAAATGCCGGTTCATGTTCGCCAGCTGCATTTCATATTCAAAATCAGACACCGCACGTAATCCGCGAACCAGCACATTAGCGCCCTGAGCTTTGGCAAAATTCGCCATCAGATCGCTGAATCCAATCACTTCAACGTTATCCAGATGCGACGTCACTTGTGTCGCCAGCGCGACGCGTTCATCGAGCGAGAACATCGGTTTTTTGCTGGGGCTGGCCGCAATCGCAAGAATAACATGGTCGAACATCAGCGCCGCACGGGTGACGATATCGAGATGCCCGTTGGTCATCGGGTCAAACGTACCGGGATAAATTGCCTTAGTGCTCATGACGGCTCACTTTTGCAGTTGATGGCTGAGCGCCCACAGGGCGGCATATTTATTGAACGTATATTGTGCATTGACGCCTGCCAGGATCAACCCTTGCTTCCCATCCAGAAAGCCAGCGCGAAGTATCCAGGTTTTTGTGAATGCCCCCAGCGTATGCGAAATAATTGAGAAGAAACTGCACTTACGCCCTTGCTGATGGCGTTGTTCCGCCCAGGCCTGGGCATAGCTGAGTTGTTTACGCTGGAATGCGAAAAGGTCGCGACAGGTAAGATGCTGGAGGTAACCCTGCAACCCAACGACAACTGCATTGTCTGTGTTCAGTGATTCATGAACCAGATCGTCGTTGTAACTGAATGTGGAAGGGTACAAACGGTTGACGCGATCGGGGTACCAGCCGCTGTGACGCATGAATCTGCCGAGGAATAAGTTACTGCGCCCGAGGCTATAAACGGTATTTTCCTGAGGAGTATTCAGAACGTTTTCAATCGACTTGCGTAATTCCGGTGTCACACGTTCGTCGGCATCGATCATCAAAATATAGTCGCCAGTGGCATGGCTTTGCGCCAGCTGGCGCTGTTTGCCGAACCCCGGCCAGTCACTGTTTTGGAATACTTTGGCGCCGAAACTGCGGGCGACGTCCTGCGTTGCATCTTTGCTGCCGGAATCGAGCAGAATGATTTCATCCGCCCACGCGACTGATTCCAGGCATTCCGGCAATAAACCGGCTTCATCGCGCGCAATCAGTACAACGGATAAACGTTTTTTATCAGCCATTAATGACTCCGGACAGGCAGATAAGGCTCCAGTAAATGCAGCAGGCGTTGTAATGCCCCCTGATTTTGATGCAGAACTTCAACGGCATGACGCCCATAATACAAACGATAGTCTTCGTCAGTCAGCAGGGTAGAAATTTCTTTCACCAGCGATGCGGTATCCGTCACGGTGATCAGGCCATCGTCCTGAGCCAGTTTGGCGCAGATATCTTTGAAATTAATGGTATGCGGTCCCATCAGCACCGGGATGGCGTGTGCTGCGGCTTCCAGCGGGTTATGGCCACCGCGCTCAACCAGACTGCCGCCGACAAATGCCAGATCGGCAATTCCGTACAGCAACATTAATTCGCCCATCGTATCGCCAATCACCACCTGAGTCGCCGAAGAAGGGACTTCACCGGAGCTGCGCTGAATGAAGGAAAGCCCTGCTTTACGGGTCAGTTCACAGGCAACCGGGAAACGTTCCGGATGGCGGGGGACCAGAATCAGCAGCAAGTTCGGATGCGCTTTCAGTAACTCTTTGTGTGCTTCGAGCAGCAGAGTTTCTTCACCTTCATGCGTACTGGTGGCTATCCAGACCTGACGGCGTGAGGCCCACTGACTGCGCAGCGCAATGGCTTTTGCTGCGAGTTCTGGCGTCACGGAGATATCGAATTTCAGGCTACCGGTCACCGCGAGCTGATTGCGTTTTAGCCCTAAAGAGAGGAAGCGGTCACCATCTTCCTGATTCTGCGCTGCAATCAGTGTGATGCGTTGCAAAATAGTACGAATGAATTTGCCCAGTTTCTGATATCCCTTCGCCGAGCGGGCTGAAAGGCGCGCATTGGCAATCACCAGCGGGATTTGGCGACGGTGCAGGGCACTGATGAGATTTGGCCACAGCTCAGTTTCCATGATGATCACCAGCTTAGGATTCACTTCATCAAGAAAACGATTTACCGATCCAGCCAGATCATAAGGCAGGTAAACATGGTGCACGCCTTTGCCGAAGGCAGACTGAACGCGCTCCGACCCGGTCGGTGTCATGGTGGTGACGGTAATCGGCAAGGAAGGATAGCGATGGCGTAAAGCACGGACTAAAGGAATCGCTGCCAGTGTTTCGCCCACGGAGACGGAATGCAGCATGATGCCGCCGGAGACAACCTTCCCTTTGCAGAAGCCATAACGTTCAGCCCAGCGTTTACGGTATGCAGGAGACTTCCGGCTGCGTAAGAGTAAACGAGCCCAGATGAGAGGCTGAATTAAATATATGATTATATTATAAAAAATATTCATCTTTTATCAGGCATTGCATTAGGGAAAGTCAATTTCATGAAGCGAAAATAGTCCCGGCGGATAGATGAGCACATGTTACCAGATAAGTGTGATCGACTCATCATGTCAGCGTGAATGGCATCAGGCCAGCAGCGAGTGATAAAGCGCAACCAGCTGTTGTGAAAGGTTTTTCGGACTGTAAGGGAGAATACGCTCTCTGGCTGCAATTCCCATCTCAGCATTTTCCAGCCGGGAAGGAATTTTCTGCACGTATTCACTGAGTCTTGCCACGTCCAGCGCATCACAAACAAACCCTTCGTATCCTTCCCGAATGAATTCCGCGCCGCCACAGGTCTGGCTGGTAATAACCGGCAGGCCACAGGCCATTGCTTCAAGAATTACGTTAGGAAACGGGTCATACAGCGTCGGTAAAATCATCCCATCAGCTGCGTGATAGAAAGGCAGAACATTGTTTTGTACACCGGCAAAACGAATCCGTTCAAAGCAGCCTGCCTGTCTGGCTAATGATTCGTACTTCTTCTGATCTTTGTCCTGTCCGACAACGATGAGATAGCGGTCACTGGTGGCAATGGCTTCTATCGCGGGTTTGAGTCCTTTACGTTCGAAACCTGAACCCACATAGATGAGCGCAACTGCGTCTGCAGGGATAGAAAGCGATTCGCGCGAGGCATGACGTTGATCGTCGGTTGCCGGAATAAACTTTTGCGAGTCGATCGCATTATAAATAACTTCGAACCTGCTCTCATCAACCCCGTAACAACGCATGATGTCGCGTTTGACCATCTCAGAATTACAGATGATTTTTTTTAATGCCGGCGAATGGAACATTGCTTCTTCGGCTTGCAGGACATATCGGTGATAAGGGCTGATTTGCGTAAAGAACCGCTGAAGAGGGGAAATGACGCGTGCCCTTTGTTCCAGCCAGACGCGGTGTGCGCCATCACCAGCACGGAAAATATCGCAGCCCGGGATGCGCTCATGACTCTGTACTATATCGAAATGTTCCTGCTTCCAGCATTGCTGAGCGGCTGCGGCAAAACCTTTTTCCCTTGAAACCCTACCGTATTTAGCCGGGTTACAAAGATGAATTTTCCATTTCGGATTTGGCTTGCCTTCCCACTGGCGGGTGATGATGTTCAGGTCGATATTCTGATCGTCCAGTGCTTCCAGTGCGCGGGAGATAAAACGTTCCGCGCCGCCATCCGGGCGATACTTCTGCCTGACAATCGCTAAACGAATACTCTTTGCCTGATCTGCAGAATTAGTCATGCAGATAACTCCTTGCAGCATCAATCACATCGCTGACCGGAATGGCATGCAGATAACGCTGCTGGGTTTTTGTGTCGATAGAATCCGGTGCGGGCAGCGGGGCGTAATCGCCGGCCCAGAGGGTCGTATTGTTATTGCCCCACGGGCGCCAGTGCTGCATTTTTGTCGGTCCAAATAAAGCTACGCAAGGCGTATTGAGGGCTGCCGCCATGTGCATAGGCGCGGAGTCGACACCAATAAAAAGCTTCGCGCCATCTATCATGGCGGCCAGTTGCGTAAGTGATAACTGCCCCGCAACAGAAATAACCTGAGGGTTGTGCGTGAGATCCTGGATTTTCCGCACCATATCCAGCTCTTTTTTATCGGGACCGGCGGTCATGACGATCGTCAGCCCTGTATCTGCCAGTCCATCAATGACATTGGCGAACTTCTCATCATCCCAGCATTTGAACGTCCAGCGTGAAGTGGGCTGGATCACGATGTATCCGCCGGTCACCTTATGTTTGAGCAGCAGTTGCTGGCAAAAAGCTTTATCACTTTCTGAATAATGCATCGACGTTTGGGCATTCTCCAGAGAGATCCCCAGCGGAGACAAAATCGACATGTTTTGTTCAACGGTATGCAAAATACCGTGATTTTCGGTGGTCACTAAACCGGTATGTCCAACCCTCCAGACCGGAGAGCGACGTTTTTTATAGTCAAAACCCAGCCGGACTTTTGCTCCGGTAAACAACGAAAGCAGCGAACTGCGCCACTGATCAGCCAGATTGATCACCAGATCATAATGCCGTGCGCGAACGGCTTTCAGCAGCTTGAATTCTTGTTGTAACTGATAGCGGATACCTTGTTTTTTCCATGTTCTGTCAATGACATGGATATGTGTAAGCGCCGGATGTTCGCTTAGGATCGGGCGGGTTTCTTTATAGAGAAGCACATCGATTTCAGCATCAGGGTAATGCTGTCGCAGTCTGTTTATCACTGGTGTTGTGAGCACCATATCTCCGTGATGACGGAGTTTCACCAGCAAAATTCGTCTGGGGATAAAGGCTGCGTACTTGGCTTCTGAGTTAGGCATTCTATTATCTGATATTAGAATATAGTGAATAGATTTTAGGTGAAGAATCCTAAGCTGTGAAGTTATTTATCTGCCTGATATAGAAAGGTAAATAACTTCGTTTAGTAAATAGTTATAAAGGAATTGTCTGGGTAAAAAAATCATCTCTTTCTTAAAGGCCTCAGGCGAGTTTTTTACGCAAGTTATGCAGGCGCTTTAACCACAACAGCAATTGCCACCATTGCTTAGGGCCGCGGGCATTGCGGAGCATTATTTTGCGCGTGCCGGAGGTGTAAATGTCTGCAATCATGGCTTTCTGCGCCGCGGGATCAGGCTCACGACGGACAGAATGGCAGACAGTCAGCGCTTCACGTGTGACCTGCCGTGGAAACTCCGCATAAATTTTTATCTTGTCTTTATACCGCTCATTCAGCTCATCAAGCATTCTGGCGATTTTCAGATAATGTCGCTGATATTCAACATTTTTCATTCCGGTGCGTTTCTGATTACTGATTGACTGGCCGTGAATGTAATAGCGATAGAGGATAGTTTGGGTGTATCTCACGCGGCGGGCATTGAACATGAATTCGGTCGTCCAGGGAATATCCTGATGATGTAAATCAGGTTCAAAATACAGACCCTGTTTTTTAATCAGCTCAAGACGATAAACGCCAAGCCAGACCACATGCAAATACCGGTTCGTCGCCAACGCCGTTTTCAGCCACAGAGGCCCATCCAATACGGACGTTGAAGTTAAACGGTCCTCAGGGATGAGGGGTTTTACTTTTTCTGAGCCGACAAAGTAGCGTTCGCCATTGCATTGAGCGGCGTCCAGATCATCCTGCTCACACATTTCTATCAACGTCTTGTACATATCCGGATAGAGGATGTCATCGGCATCCGGAAAGGTCACATACTTGCCCCGGGCGATATCCAGACCCGCATTACGCGCACGCGAAACCCCGCCGTTTTCCTGAGTAATGACACGAATATGCGAGTGTTTCTCAGCGTACTCTTGTGCAACCTGCTCTGACCCGTCCGTAGACCCGTCGTTAACGATGATAATTTCGAGGCTATCCAGCGTTTGTGCGACGAGTGAATCCATAAAATTCCGGAACATCGCCCCTGCGTTGTACATAGGGATGATCGCGCTGAGCTTAATGTTTTCGGATGGCGTTGTAAGGGTCATAACACAAAATTTCCACGGATAAGGAGATCAGGCAACCGGACCGGGGAGAGAGCCCGGTCCGCAAAATCATTGTTTTTCAGTCACTGAAGGGGTCTTCATCCTCAGCATCAGCAGATAGGCAAATACCAGTACAATAAAATACGGCGATTCGCGATTATAAAATTGAGTATCGCCCAGACTAAAGTAAATGACCGGAACTGAAAGTAATAAAAACTCGTAACCTTTAGGAACAAGTCTGAAGGGATAGAGCAGTAATGTGGCGAAGAAAAGCACCATAATCAATGCGCCAAAAATCCCTTGCAATGACATCGTATCAATAATGTCATTGTGTAAATGGAATTGCAGATTACGTAAGGCTTCCGGATTTCCGCCCTCATGCTGATTAATGAAGGTTGTCGCAAGCGCATTCCGGCTGTCAGCTGACTGCCCGAAAGGATGATGCTTAAAAGCATCAATACCCGCACGCCACATAGAGAAACGGGCGCCTACGGAAGTATTACGGTCTCCGGCATCGTAAGAAGCGACTTCATTATGAAGATTATCTATCCGGTTGACGACTTTACTGTAATAAGGGTGGCCGGAGACAACCGCCGCAATGATTAATCCTGCAATTGCAAAGCCATAAATTACTTTTGAGGTATGTGAACTCTTTGCAAAATCATAAAGAACGCTACATGCGCTAATTAAGGTAAAGAGCATTACCGCTGACCGGGTTTCTGTTGCTGCCAGAACGCCAAATGTTAAGGTCATGACTACCAGACAAATGAGCCTGTAATGTTTGAGCCCATGAAATTTGAGACTGTACATCACCAATAACGAGAAAATAGTAAACGTATAAGCACCGGAAGTCGGGGCATCAGAATTTATTTTTATCCGGTCACCCGTTTTTAAATAAATAATGATCCGTGTGACGGAGATGATAATGAACAGAAGCGTCATAATGGAGATGCCCGTGCGCACTGTCAGTGTGGGGATCTTCCATTTTCGGATGTTATGCTCAATGGCATACAAGATAAAAGACGCTAATATCAGTCTTTTGCCACTGATCTGATAATGGTGAGCGATCAGTGGATATTCATGATTTATGGTGAGGACAACCCAAAGCAACTTGCTGATGCCCAGAAGCAGGACTACCGTGGTAATCGGATAAAAATAAATCCTCTTCTCAATCCGTAAAGTGAGATAGATAAAATAGATTATAGCGATATAGGTTGCGATATAAAAGAAGTTGCGGGTTACCTCCCCGGAGTACATAAAGAAGGAGATGGAAATAGTAATAAATAAGAAAAACAAAGATGCCAGTTTATCGTCAAAGGACGATTTTTTAATCTCGGTTATCAGCGGCCTGATCATAAAGAACTTTTCCTGAAAATCTTATTATTCATGTACTTAGTCATCCAGCAAAAGCTGGCTGCATACCGGCCTTTGTGCCAGAGCGCCTGCGCATAGCGTTTCATCTCTTTATAGGAAGCAGGCATGTCATGTGGGACTGCCTGCCACGGAGATTGCGCATAATAACGGTCATATATATCAGCCAGTTCTCCCATTCCCCAAATGTGCCAGGGTTTACACTTACCGGTATAATGGATCAGGATGGTATCTTCCGGAACCGCTATTCTTTTTCCTACTTTGTTTATAATTATGTCGCAAACAAAGTTGTATTTTTTAGGAAGCAGCAGTACTTCATGCTCAAGAACGATATTGAGCGCGTCCTGGTCAGGGAATTTAAATTCATTTTTCTGACAGGAAAGTGTCCGGATTATCCGTTCAGTGGTGTTTTTCGCGAGCCACTGAGGGATGTTGATGTATAAAAAACCCGAATTGAAGTAATTGCCACTGGTCAGGCCTAATTGAGTGCAAAGCTTGTTTCTGGCCCGTTGCGTATCATTCACCGCTGCCAGCGTATAAGCGCTGATATCCAACTCATTTAGTTCTTTGTAACTGCCTAAACATAATGTGTCGGCGTCAAGATAGAGACATCTGGACGTGACATCAGCCAGAATATAAGGCGTAAACAAACGATAATAAATAGCCTGCGGATAGCGCCCCATCAGCGGTAAACCGGAAAATGCGGACTCTTTGAAAACGTAGCAGGTAATGGCGAGCGGATGATCCACAGCCAGTTCAAGCAGCAGGGATTTTGATTTTTCGTCCAGTGCACTACCAAAAACATGAATGTGAAATACTAACTCAGGGTTATTTTCTAAAACAGAAAAGATAGTGATCCCCATACCGCGGGCATATGCATTGTTTATCCCGAATGCGATATGAACCACGGGGAAGGGTGATCCCCCTAAATTGTTCACGAGCTCTTCTTTATACTCGATATAGCTCAGGTATTCATGGTCAGACATGGTTTTGTCCCTGAAACACTTTGTTCATAACGAATGAACGTATTTTATCCAGCTGTGTATCACTCAGTGAAAAGAGTTCTTCCGCGCTGTGCCTGAATTTATAAGGTGCAGAGAAAATGAAAGATTCAGGTGTGAGCTTTTTATCTTCTGGCGTCAGGATCAAGGGTGCGTAGGTAGGATGTTGCTCAGTCAGGTCACACGGACCCGCAAGACAAACTACCGGGATATTAACGGCATCAGCGATATAAATGTTGCCAGAGTCTGAGGCAATATACATGTCCATCTGCGAAATCGCATAGGGAACTTCATGCAATTCCAGTTTACCTATTAAGCTGATGATGTTTTCCCGATTGCTCAGTTTCTCCAGAAGCTGATCAAGATATTTCTGCTCATTTTCCGGACCAAAAACATAAAACTGACAAGGCAGCCCGGCCAGAACGTTCAGGATTTTAACCCATACCGCCGTCGGAATTGTTTTAGCTTTATTACCTGCCGAAATACTGATGCCAATTTTGATTTGGTTGTTTTCAGTCAGCCCCTGCAACGTTTTTTCAGGCTTCCACAAGGGAAAGGTGGCGTGTTTAGAATAGCTTTCTGCACTGAGGCTGGTATCTGCCAGCTTCAGGTAACTTTCCAGTGTGAAATCGGTTTTTTGATGTAAGCGAACCACGTCGGCCGTCTGATAAAAAATCCCGTGATACCACTTGCGGGTATAAGCAATCAGAAACGCTTTGTACTTCGCATTACAAAATGCAGCGTAGAAAGCATTAACGCTGTTCGGCTGCAACAGATAAACATTGTCGTAGCGGTTATGCAGTTTAAATGCGAGATGAATTTTGCTGAGCAGAGATTTTTTATAATCTTCAATCATGAAAATGGCATCAATTGTCGCATCGCGTTCTGCCAGTGGCAAAACCGTTTTACTGATGAGCACATCCGATTTTTTCAGATGTTTAAGTAACGGCGTGATGTTAACAAAATCGCCAATTTTGGCAGTCTGGATGACCAGATTTCGCCCTTTGCCCTGATGAAAAGGTTTCATCAGTATTTTAAATGGCCACAGCAAAATGAAAATAATCACATAGCTCATGGTCAGTTCTGGTCCTTATTGGCAAAAATAACATCGTTAAGTTGCTCAAAAACGCGCTCTGCCGGCAGATTTTCCAACGAGTTGTTTTCTGCTTTCAGGACAAACTGATTCTTCCCATACCCGCCAATCAAACCCGGATCTGTCGGGCCGTAGAGGGTGATATTCGGGCGATCCAGCGCTGCGGTCAAATGACTGAGTCCGGTGTCCACTGAGATAACGGCTTTCGCGCCAGCTAAAACCTCGGCTACTTTCTCCAGGCTTAATTTAGGCAAGACTTCGACGTACGGGAACCCTTCTGCGAGGCGTAATGCACGCTGATACTCATGCTCAGCGCCCCATGGCAGTTTGACGCGCAGATTAGTCGTACTCAGCATCCCGATCAGCTCCCGCCACTTTTCTTCCGGCCAGTGTTTGTCTGCACGGGTGGTCGCGTGGAGAAAGACCAGATACTGACCGGCATCGGCAGGCAGATGTGAAAGGAAACGCGCTGCAATGGCGTAGTCTCCCTGAGTCGCAGGTTTTTCATAACCGAGACTTTTAGCGAACAGTTCTCTGGTTCGTTCCACTGCGTGCTGCTTTTTATCAATTTCGTGCCGCTGATTAAAGAACCAACTGGCGAAAGGTTCACGGGCGCTTTTGCAGTCTTGCCCGTGTTTTTCACCTTTGGCAACGCGGGTGATCAGCGCTGCACTTTTGATTAGCCCCTGAGCGTCAATGATGACGTCATACGGGGTGGACTGAACTTCGCGTTTGAAATCACAGCGTTGCTGCCGCGTTTCAGAGCCAAACCAGTTTTTACGCCAGCGGCGGATAGCCACCGCAATAACGCGGTCGACAGTCGGATGCCAGCCAGGGATCTGAGTGAAACCTTCTTCCACAACCCAGTCAAAGCGGATCCCGGGAATAGCCTGCATGGCATCCGTTAACGCCGGAAGTGTGTGCAAGACGTCGCCCATGGACGAGGTTTTGACGATGAGAACCCGCATTAAAGCTCCTTCCTTGCGCCCAGTAACTGGCTTAATTCCTGATAAACCTGCTCTGGTTGAATATCAATCAGACTCTGGTGATAGCCTTCTTCGGCATCTCCTTTGCGGACTTTATGGTAGCCGGTGATCAGGCGTATAACTTTTGCCTGATGGCTGAGCGGCGGAGTGAAGTCCGGGCTGCTTGGCCCGTAAAGTGCTACCAGCGGTTTATCCAGCGCAGCGGCCACATGCATCAGACCTGAGTCATTGCTGACCACAGCCTGACAGGCGGCGATCATCACAACGGCCTGATCCAGTGAGGTTTTACCGGCAAAATTCAGACAGAAAGATTGAGCGCTTTCGGTCAGCGCCAGACGGATTTGTTCCCCTGCAGCATTGTCTTTCTCTGAGCCAAACAGCACGACCTGATAGCCCTGGCTGATCAGTTTTTCGGCCAGCACGGCATAGTGATAATGCGGCCAGCGTTTGGCCGGGCCGAATTCGGCGCCCGGACAAAACCCGATCAACGGGCGCGTATTATCGACAGTGAATGCGTTTTTGACGGCAGTGATTTCGGCTCCGGTGACCTGAAGTTTCGGCCACAGAACCGGCTGCGGAAGATCAGCGGCCGTTTTGATTCGCCCGGCTTCGTAGCCCAGCGCAGCGTAGCGCTGAACCATCAGCGGAAATGCCGCCTTATCGAGTACCCGCACATCATTGAGCAGGCCATAGCGCATTTCGCCACGCCAGCCAGTACGCTGAGGAATGCGCGCAAAAAACGGAACCAGCGCTGATTTAAAGGAGTTAGGCAAGACATAGGCGCGGTCATAATGCGTATCACGTAATGAAACGCCCAGACGACGACGCTCGCCAAGTTCCAAAGCACCATGGCCCAATGGCATCGCCAGCGCCTGATTAACTTCTGGCATCCGGTCGAGCAAAGGACGGCACCATGCAGGTGCCATCACGTCTATTTGTGCTTGCGGGTGCGCCGCTTTCAGGGTGCGGTAGAGACTTTGAGACATCATCATGTCACCGACCCATGACGGCCCAATTACCAGTATTTTCATACCGTTAATCCATTCCTCAATGTGCAGGGCTTAAACTGTGCGGTTAAGCCAGCTCATGTATTCCGTCACGCCTTCAGCAACCGTTTTGAAAGGTTTGTCATAACCGGCATTACGCAGCGCGGTCATGTCGGCCTGAGTGAAGGACTGATAACGGCCTTTCAGTTTTTCCGGGAAAGGAATGTATTCGATATCGCCAGATTTGTGGTACGCCACAACGGCGTCTGCCACAGCCTGGAAGGATTCTGAACGGCCGGTACCGCAGTTGAAAATACCGGAAACACCGTTCTGCCAGAACCACAGATTTACCGCAGCCACGTCGCCCACGTAGATGAAATCGCGTTTGAAACCTTCGCTGCCGGAGAACAATTTCGGGTTCTCGCCGGCGTTGATCTGGTTATTCAGATGGAACGCGACGCTGGCCATGCTGCCTTTATGGCCTTCACGTGGTCCGTAGACGTTGAAGTAACGGAAACCACAAATCTGAGATTCCGCATGTGGCAGAATTTCGCGGACATACTGGTCAAACAGGAACTTTGAATAGCCATAGACGTTCAGCGGCTGCTCGTATTTACGGTCTTCTACAAAGCTGGTGCTCTGGCTGCCATAAGTGGCGGCAGAAGAGGCGTAAAGGAAAGGAATGCTGCGATCCAGGCAATAATGCAGAATATCTTTAGAGTACTGATAGTTGTTGTCCATCATGTACTTGCCGTCCCACTCAGTGGTGGACGAACAGGCGCCTTCATGGAAAATGGCGTCAATATCCCCTAAATCGTCGCCTGCAACGATACTGGCGATGAAATCTTCTTTGTCGCAATAATCCGCAATATCCAGGTCAACGAGATTGACGAATTTGGTGCCGTCTTTCAGATTATCAACCACCAGAATATCGCGGTATCCCATATCATTGAGCGATTTAATAATATTGCTGCCGATAAAACCAGCGCCGCCAGTGACGATTATCATGGGATCCACCTTTAATCATTTGAAGAACCGCGCACCATGCGCAGTCTGTAATTGAGTAATATCATAACACTTCATTATGAAGCTCACATTGGGAAGGTGTCCGATAACACGCATTCTTGTGTTTCAGACCGTAAGGCGTGAACTATGCTGCAAAACAAAGATATTGTGCGCAGTTCCATCGTTATTTCATATTCAGATTAGTAAGGTATTCCGTGAATGAGTCATTTCAGGAGAATACTGTATGTCTGTTTCGTTTTATCGGCAGTTGGAAGACCAGCTCGATCAGGCTCGGGTTGAAGGGCTGTTTAAAGAAGAACGCATTCTAACCACGCCCCAGCAAGCTGAAGTTTCTGTCGCAGGTGGCAAGCCGGTCATCAATTTTTGTGCGAATAACTATCTCGGATTAGCCAACCATCCGGAGCTGATCCGGGCTGCGAAAGAAGGGCTCGACAGCCACGGTTTTGGTATGGCGTCGGTGCGTTTCATCTGCGGTACACAAGATACCCATAAAGAACTCGAACACCGTCTGGCCGATTTTCTCGGTATGGACGACGCGATCCTCTACTCCTCCTGTTTTGATGCCAACGGTGGATTATTCGAAACGCTGCTGGGCGAAGAAGATGCCATCATTTCGGATGCGCTAAACCACGCATCCATCATCGATGGTGTCCGGTTGTGCAAAGCCAAACGCTATCGCTATGCCAACAATAATATGGACGAACTCGAAGCCCGTTTGCAGCAGGCGAAAGACGACGGTGCCCGGCATATCCTGGTTGCAACCGACGGCGTATTTTCCATGGATGGCGTGATTGCTAACCTGAAAGGCGTGTGCGATCTGGCCGAACGTTTTGACGCGCTGGTGATGGTCGATGATTCCCACGCTGTCGGTTTTGTCGGTGCCGAAGGGCGCGGTACTCACGAATATTGTGACGTGATGGGGCGGGTGGACATCATCACCGGTACGCTCGGCAAAGCGCTGGGCGGGGCTTCCGGCGGTTATACGGCGGCGCGTCAGGAAGTCATTGACTGGTTACGTCAGCGTTCACGTCCTTATCTTTTCTCCAATTCTTTAGCACCTTCGATTGTTGCGGCCTCTCTCAAAGTGCTGTCCATGCTCGAAGAAGGCAGCGAACTGCGTGAGCGTCTGCTCAGTAACGCCAAATTGTTCCGAGAAAAAATGACCGCAGCAGGCTTCACGCTGGCGGGCGCCGATCACGCCATCATTCCTGTCATGTTGGGCGAAGCCCGTCTGGCACAAGAATTTGCCGCGCTTTTGCAGCAGGAAGGCATTTATGTCACCGGCTTCTTTTATCCGGTGGTGCCGCAAGGCCAGGCGCGTATCCGCACCCAGATGTCTGCGGCACATAGCACCGGACAGATCGAAAAGGCGGTTGAAGCCTTTACCCGTATCGGCAAAAAACTTGGCGTGATCGCCTGAGGAGATTCCATGAAAGCCTTAGCAAAACTCAAACGTGAAGAAGGCATCTGGATGACGGATGCGCCGGTGCCGGAAATGGGCCATAACGATTTGCTGATCAAAATCCGCAAAACGGCCATCTGCGGTACAGATGTGCATATTTATAACTGGGATGCATGGTCACAAAAAACCATTCCTGTACCGATGGTGGTCGGGCACGAGTACGTCGGCGAGGTCGTCGGGATCGGGCAGGAAGTCAAAGGTTTCAGCATCGGTGACCGTGTTTCCGGTGAAGGTCATATCACCTGCGGGCATTGCCGCAACTGCCGTGGCGGCCGCACGCACTTATGTCGCAATGCACAGGGCGTAGGGGTAAACCGCCCCGGCGCTTTTGCGGAATATCTGGTTTTGCCTGCGTTCAATGCGTTCAAAATCCCGGACAATATTTCTGATGATCTGGCGGCTATTTTCGACCCGCTGGGCAACGCGGTTCATACAGCGCTGTCTTTTGATCTTGTCGGAGAAGACGTTCTGATAAGCGGTGCAGGTCCGATTGGTATTATGGCCGCAGCGATTTGCAAACACGTCGGCGCGCGTCATGTGGTGATCACCGACATGAACGAATACCGGCTGGAACTGGCACGCAAAATGGGTGTGACGCGGGCGGTCAATGTCAGCCAGCAAAGCCTGACGGACGTCATGGAAGAACTGGGGATGACGGAAGGGTTTGATGTCGGACTGGAAATGTCCGGCGCACCGGCGGCGTTTCGCAGCATGCTGAGTGCCATGAATCACGGCGGCCGGATTGCCATGCTCGGCATTCCTTCCACAGAAATGGCCATCGACTGGAATCAGGTGATTTTCAAGGGGTTGTTCATTAAAGGTATCTACGGCCGGGAAATGTTTGAAACCTGGTACAAAATGGCGGCACTGATCCAGTCCGGGTTAGATCTCACGCCATTAATTACACATCATTTCCCGATTGATGAATTCCAGAAAGGGTTTGATGCGATGCGTTCCGGGCATTCGGGGAAAGTCATTCTTAACTGGTGACCGGATTTTTGCAGATATGAAAAAGCCTGCTGAAATAGCAGGCTTTTTTCTGACTGGCGGGGGGGTTTATGCGCCCGGCTCTGCTTTTTGTTTCTCAACATCCGTCAGATATCGCACTTTACGGGTGTAATCCTGACCTTTAAACAGCAGTTCATTATCAGGCGAGGCTAGATATTTTTGCCATTCGGTCAGCGGGAAACCGCCATGCGCACCAATGACTTCTTTCGGAATAACCGACGGCGTACCGCCAATTTTCTTCGAAACCGGCCAGTTCATCCAGTCGCCTAGATTGACGCTTTTGATATCCAGAGTGTCGAGCATTGCCGCCAGTGGCAACTGATCCGTCGGAGGCTGATTGTCTGGCAGAATATTCCAAGTATCTCTGAAAAACATAATCCAAAGCGGGCACAAACGTTCCCAGGTTTTACGCGTCGCCGCTAAGAATGCGCCGTTGACGTGGTCAACGATATAAGGCCGCACGCTGTCCTTGTAATACGCTGGAATGATTTCCGGGTCGCAACCCTCGAGTTTGGCAATCATCTTACCCTGACGGAAACTCGAGTAAATATGGTTTTCATGCAGCTGAATTTCAGGCATTTTCAGCAGATTCAGATCTGAATCGATCATCAAAATACCGTCAGTTTTCGCCTGCAAAGGTGCCAGCAGTTTAATCAGACGACTGAGATAAATTTGTTTATAGCGATAATCACCCGTTTTGGTTTCAAGATTCAGCGTCACGATGCGGACTTTTTCAGGCAGAGGCCGGAACAGGCTGGCATCCTGATCGGTCACAATGACGATTTCCTGCAACTGAGTGGCGAATTTGTCGGCAAATTCCGCGCATAAACAGGCTTCTTCAATATAGTCAGCACCCGCGGATGGAATGACGACAGAAGTGATATTGTTCTTCGGCGCACCTGCTACAACAGTATTGGCATAAGGCAGATTGTGGCGTGAAAGAATGTGACGATATTTAGGATTTAGAAATTTGAACATGTTCAGCCTTGTTTCTTTTTAACACTGCTTAAAACGGTTTCCACGCCAGAGACATATTTTTCAATCGCAAATTTTTCGCGGACAGCGAGGTTTGCCTGCATCGCGATTTCACTTCGCAAATGGGTGTTGAGATACAGCGTTTTCATATGATTAAAGAGCATCTCGATATCGCCATACTCAAAAAGCATCCCGGTTTCTGCATTTTTAATCAGCTCGGCAGTTCCCGTGACATTGGATCCTATCACGGGTGTTTTGAGTAACATAGATTCCAGAACCACCCGCGGCAGGCCTTCACTTTTTGAGCCTAAGATAAAGGTGTCAAACGCCGCCAGATATTCCAGCGCATTGCTTTGGAAACCTGTAAATACCACTTTGTCCATCATATTCAGAGCCGAAACCTGCTGAATAAGACGGCGCAAATTCGGGCCTTCCCCGACAAACACCATTTTCCATTTTGCTTCCGGAAATGCGCGGTTAAATTTGTCGAGCGCCAGTAATGTGAAGTGGTGTGCTTTACGGTTAATCAGAGAACCGATACTGCCTAGAATGAAAGTATCTTCCGTTGCGCCCAGTTCTTGGCGGATCCTGGTGCCATCGGGTAAAGGCTGATTAATATCGATGCCGTTGAAGACGGTAAAACACAGCTCTTTGCGCACGCCACGTTTAAGCAACTGTTCCTGAACACCCTGAGAAACAGAGATAATGCTGTGGCAGAACCGGTTGACGATGCGCACAACCTCCCGGTTAAGAACCGGTTCAATGCGGCAATGTTGCACGATTTCTGTCGGTAAACCTTCGGTCGAATAATAGCCTTCCACGTTAGAGCTGGGCTGATTATTCATATATAAAATATCAAACTGACCGAGCTCAAGCAGGGAATGGATCTTGCGGATATTGGGATTTATACGCCAGATTTTATCGACAGAATAAATGGCTTTCTGGCGCAAATTTCCGCTAAAGAAAAACAGCGTTCGCAGGGTTTCTTTGCTGATTTTCGCCCAGGTGGGCTGCCTGACCTGGGGAATGAAAAAAACCGGCACATTGAGTGAGTTCAATATCTGGCTGATTGTTTCGCCATTATCGCGGGCATAATCATTGTAAAAGCAGCAACTGATTTCAAACTTTTCACGATCGATTCTTTTCAGCAGCTCCAACATGCTGTTGGTGCCACCTCCCCATTCTTTGCCGCTGTCCAGCAGCAGAATTTTAGATCGATCTAGTCCCATCGGTTTGCGCCCTTGCTCAGCCCGGTTAAAAAAATATGCTGCCCATTATAAGAGGCAAATTCTATAAGCTCTAGTTATTTGATTATGAAGATAAAACCATTCATATCAATATGTTGAATCAGTCTTTTACATCCATTTTTCGAAAATGGGGAGCTGACGCCCGTCAATGTCTTTGAATCCTATTTTTTATAAAATGTGGTCCACGTTAAATACTGGCGTTCAACAAGCTGCACTGCCGGCAATGCAGACAGGCTTTCGCCCAGCACTTTAAACATGCTGTCGGCATAGATTTGAGGGACAGGTTGTTTTACACGGCAGACGCTGATGCCTTTACGCGATGGTTTCGGTGGCACGTTACGGGTCGCTTTACCTGCCGGGGCGCTGCGCTGCGGTTCATTGAGCAGGTCGCTTGGCCGCACCAGAACGATATCGGAAGGCAAATTCGGCAGCATCTGTTGCAGCACTTTTACCGTGGTCGGATGGGGATGACCGATGGCGATGGCATAACCATTCTTGCGGGCGAGTTGAATGGCGCGTTCAAACTGATGGCGGATTTCCGCTTCGTTCTGCACATCATCTAAAAAGACGTTGCGCTTAATCACTTTCACCCGGGTTCCCTGAGCGGCCTGAACCGACTTGGTATTGCCGATGGTCATGCTGTCGAGGAAGAATAAGTTGTGGGCATTCATGGCCTGCATGACGTTTTCCATCCCGGTCAGGCTGGATGTCATGGCGCTGCCCATATGATTGTTGATACCAATCGCGTACGGGATATTGCTGATGGCCTGATCGACAATACGCTTCACTTCTGCGGCACTCATTGAAGGTGTCAGCGTATCTTTTTCCAGTGGCTGCTTACTGAGCGGCGCCATCGGCAGGTGGATCAGGATTTCCCGTCCCTGCTGATGCGCTTTTTTCATCATCATTTGAGAATCAGGTGCATTGGGGAAAATCGCGATCGATACCGCTTTAGGCATCTGAAGTACCTGGTTTTCCTCATGCTGGCGATAACCAAAGTCATCAATCAGGATGGATAATTTCGCTGCCTGAACCTGACAAACGACAAACGCAGTACCACAAAGGGCAGCTAAAACGGACTTTTTATATCGCAATGCTATCTTCCCAACCACGGTTGTGGATTTACTGCCTGGCCCTGACGACGAATTTCAAAATACAGCGATGGCTGGCCCTGTCCGCCGCTGTTCCCCACTTTTGCGATAGCCTGACCGGTTCTCACCTGATCGCCGACGCTGACCAGCGCATCCTGGTTGTAACCGTACAGACTCATATCCCCTTTGCCGTGGTCGATAACCACAACCAGCCCGTAGCCCTGCAACCAGTCCGCCAGAATGACGCGTCCGTCTGCAATCGCCCGGACATCACTGCCTTCGCGTGCTGAAATGACCATGCCCTTCCAGCGTAGTTCACCCTGTAGTTGTTCGCCGAAGCGATGTATCAACGAACCGTTAACTGGCCACATATTTTGACCAGACGGACGTCCCAGACCGCCGGTACGGGCCATCAGTGACTGTTCGCTTTGGGTCGGTTTGTAGGTTGAACCCGATTTTTTCGCTTGTTGTTCTTTCGCTCTGACGGCGGCGGCTTCACGTGCTTCTTTTTCTGCGCGGGCTTTGGCAGCACGTTCAGCGGCAGCAATTTTGTTTTGCAGGCTGGATTCGTTGGCGCGCAGTTCCGTCAGGCTCTGCTCATTTTTTTGCAATGAGGATTCCAGCGCCGTAAGGGTTTGCTTACGGGCGGCACGCGCCTGTTCGAGTTTTTGTTGCTGTGTTTGCTGTTCACTCAGCAGACTTTTTTGTTGTGTTTGCTTGGATTGCAAAGAAACACGCTGTTCAGCCAGCGTGGTGCGGGTCTGTTTCAGCTCTTCGATGGTTTTTTGCCGCTCGGTATTCAGATAACCGAAATACGCCAAGATCCTCTCGTTGCGGTCACTTTCCTCACCGCTGAGCAGCAACTGCAATCCTTTATGCTGGCCGATACGGAAAGCCGCATCGAGCTGTTTTGCCAGGATCTCTTCCTGAGTCTTTTGCTGTTTCTGCAACTGATCGATAGACGCGTTCAGCCCGGCAATGTCTTTGCTGAGCGTGGATAGTGTTGACTGAGTTCCGCGAAGCTGGCTGCTGGCAGAGGAAATGGTTTTTTCCTGCGCCTGCAATTGTTGCAGCAAAGTGCCGCGCTGTTGTTTCTGCTGTTTTACGCTTTTTTCTTTTTCCGCGATGTTTTGCTGAATGGTTTTGAGCTGATCTTTATTGTCGTCAGCATGCACACTCACGGAAAGAGAGAGTAAAGAGGCGCAAAGCAATAAGGCTGAAGATGGGAAGGCAGATACGGCCTTGTCCTGAGCGGAAAGGCGGGTTCTCATCAGGCTGAAATGAATGAATTTGCTCAAACTTTTTTCCGCTTGTCGACCGTGGATGATAGACAATATGGCTGTCCCTTATCGTATCGTAACACTAATCAACCGGCTGATGCACAAACAAAAAAGGCGTACCAACGGGTGTCAGTACGCCTTTTTTACCGAGCTTTAAGAGAAATTAACGCGCGATAAACAGCGGTTTGCCGCTCATTTCTGCCGGAATTTCCATGCCCATCAGAGAAAGCATCGTTGGTGCGATATCGGACAATTTACCGCCTTCAACCGCTTGTGCGTTCCCGCCGATATAGATAAGTGGCACTGGCAGACTGGTGTGTGCGGTATGTGCCTGACCAGTCGCCGGGTCGCGCATTTGTTCTGCGTTACCGTGGTCTGCGGTGATCAGCAACTGGCCACCGACAGCTTTCACGGCATCCACAACCTGAGCAACGCAGTTATCGAGTGCTTCAACGGCGCTCACCGCGGCGTCGTAAACGCCGGTATGACCGACCATATCGCCATTCGGGTAGTTACAAATAATGGTGTCGTATTTACCGCTGGCAATCGCGCCGAGGAGTTTTTCCGTCAGCTCAACAGAGCTCATTTCCGGTTGCAGGTCGTAGGTTGCCACGTTCGGGGATTTCACCAGAATACGGTCTTCGCCTTCAAATGAGTCTTCCATACCGCCGTTAAAGAAGAAGGTAACGTGTGCGTACTTTTCGGTTTCGGAAATACGCAGTTGCGTTTTGCCGTGCGCCATCAGCCATTCGCCGAGGGTATTTTTCAGTGATGCCGGTGGGTAAGCGCAGGCGGCGTTGATGTCTGCAGCGTATTCGGTCAGCATGATGAAATCACCGAAGTTAATCACTTTTTCGCGGGCAAAACCGTCGAAATCCGGGTTGATAAAGGCACGGGTAATTTCACGGGCGCGGTCAGCACGGAAGTTCATGAATATCATGGCATCGCCATCATGGATCGCGGCAGATTCTTCACCTGCTGCCTGCAACACAGTCGGTTTCACGAATTCATCGTTTTCATCGCGGGCATAGGCGGCCTGCAGACCTGCAAGCGCGTTATCAGCGGTGAATGCGCCTTTGGCCTGAGACATCAAATCGTAAGCCAGCTGCACGCGATCCCAGCGGTTATCACGATCCATCGCGTAATAACGACCGACGATAGATGCGATACGACCGGCACCAATTTGCGCGAATTTCTCAGAGAAGCGTTTCAGGGCGGCTTCTGCGCTGCGCGGTGGCGTATCGCGGCCATCAAGGAAAGCGTGCAAGTAAATCGCTTTCGCGCCACGACGGTGCGCAAGTTCCACCATCGCCATAATGTGGTCTTCGTGGCTATGAACACCGCCCGCAGACAACAGGCCCATAATGTGAACTGCTTTGCCTGCGCTGATGGCGCGATCAACGGCACCGGTCAGTACGCTATTATTAAAGAAGTCGCCTTCTTTGATTTCTTTATCCAGGCGGGTGAGATCCTGATACACGATGCGCCCTGCGCCTAAATTGACATGGCCTACTTCGGAGTTGCCCATCTGTCCGTCTGGCAGACCGACATCTAATCCGGATGCGGCAATCAGGGTATGTGGATGTGTCGCCCACAGGTTATCCATTACCGGCGTTTTGGCATTCAGAATCGCGTTATCTTGTTGTTCTTCGCGATGGCCGTAGCCATCCAGAATCACCAGAACCATCGGTTTTTTGTTGCTCGACATGTCAATTGACCTCAGTTTAAAAGATGAAATGCTCAATAGGCTCGCCAGCTAAAACGGTCTGAACAGGCGCGGCTAAGGGCATTCAAGGCGGCTGATTTTACCTCAGCGTGGTAAGGGAATAGCCGGAGGAGATCAAAGATGAGGTGAGGTGAGGGTTAACTTTCGCTATAAAGGCATGTTAATTTTCCAAGACGTGCCGCAGATTGTGGCAATCACCGCGCTTACTGGCTGTATTTGCTCCGACGCGCAGGTATACTCTGAAGCCTTGAATTTTCCCCCAACTGACGGGAGTTGCTACACCCCATGCAAGATATTATGCCATTCATCAGTGCGCATCCGGTTCTCAGCCTGGCGTGGGTTGCGTTACTGATTGCAGTAATTGTGACCACCTTTAAAACACGTTTTTCTAAAGTGAAAGAGATCACCCGTGGCGAAGCAACCCGCCTGATCAACAAAGAAGATGCCGTCGTGGTCGATGTTCGCGCGCGTGAAGAATTCCGCAAAGGCCACATCGCCGAATCGCAGAACGTACTTTCTGCTGACATCAAAAACAATAACCTGGGTGAACTGGCCAAACATAAAGCGCAACCGGTTATCGTAGTTTGTGCAACCGGACAAACTTCCCGCACTGCGGCAGAAGGTCTGATCGCTGCCGGTTTCGAACGTGTTTACACGTTGAAAGAAGGTATCAGCGGCTGGAGCGGTGAAAACCTGCCTTTAGCGCGCGGTAAGTAAGACGTAAGCCAGTCGCAACGGCACTAAATTCTACGACTAAGAGGTGGAACCCATGGCTAAAATTGAAATCTATACCAAGGCAACCTGCCCTTACTGTCATCGGGCGAAAGCTTTGCTCAATAGCAAAGGCGCTTCGTTTGATGAAATCGCCATTGATGGCGATGCAGATACACGTGAAAAAATGATCGCCCGCAGCGGTCGTTCTACTGTTCCTCAGATTTTTATCGACGGACAGCATGTTGGCGGTTGCGATGATTTGTATGCGCTTGATGCACGCGGTGGCCTTGACCCAATGTTGAGTCAATAAAGGCGGCTGCGTTTTTCATTAAGTGTTTAAAGGACTATTAACCCAAGGGTACTACTCACATGTCAGAACAAAATAACACCGAGATGGCTTTCCAGATCCAACGTATTTACACCAAAGACATTTCTTTCGAAGCGCCAAATGCTCCGCAGGTTTTCCAGCAGGACTGGCAGCCAGAAGTTAAACTGGATCTTGATACTGCTTCCAGCCAGCTGGCCGAAGGCGTATATGAAGTTGTCTTGCGTGTTACCGTAACTTCTTCACTGGGCGACGAAACTGCGTTCCTGTGTGAAGTTCAGCAAGGTGGTATCTTTACTATCTCCGGTATTGATGGCAACCAGATGGCGCATTGCCTGGGTGCATATTGCCCGAACATTCTGTTCCCGTATGCCCGTGAGTGCATCACCAGCCTGGTTTCCCGCGGTACCTTCCCGCAACTGAACCTGGCACCTGTTAACTTTGACGCTCTGTTCATGAACTATCTGCAACAGCAAGCTGAAGGCGAAGGTGCTGAACCGCATCAGGATGCCTGATGAAAACCGTCAATGCGTCAATGACAGTGATCGGTGCCGGCTCGTACGGCACCGCTTTAGCGATTACTCTCGCCAGAAATGGTCATCCCGTTGTGCTGTGGGGACATAATCCCGACCACATCAACGCCTTACAACGTGCCCGTTGTAATCAGGAATTCCTTCCTGATGTTCCGTTCCCCGATAATCTGTTGCTCGAAACCAATCTGTCTGTCGCGTTAGCGGCCAGCCGTAATGTGCTGGTTGTGGTGCCTAGCCATGTATTTGGTGACGTATTGCGTCAGCTGAAACCGCATTTGCGCTCTGATGCGCGTGTGGTATGGGCGACAAAGGGGCTGGAAGCAGAAACCGGCCGTCTGTTGCAGGATGTGGCACGCGAAGAACTCGGCGATGGTATTCCGTTAGCTGTGGTTTCAGGTCCGACATTTGCCAAAGAGCTGGCAGCTGGCATGCCGACGGCAATCTCTCTGGCGGCAACCGATGCGACTTTTGCCGAAGATTTGCAGCAATTACTGCACTGTGGCAAAAGCTTCCGTGTTTACAGCAATCCCGATTTTATCGGCGTTCAACTGGGCGGGGCGATTAAAAACGTCATCGCCATCGGTGCCGGAATGTCGGATGGCATTGGCTTTGGTGCTAATGCGAGAACCGCGCTGATTACTCGTGGTCTGGCAGAAATGACCCGTCTGGGTGCCGCTTTGGGTGCTGATCCTGCGACATTTATGGGCATGGCAGGCCTGGGTGATTTGGTGTTAACCTGCACAGACAACCAGTCCCGCAATCGCCGCTTTGGCATTATGTTGGGGCAAGGCAAGGATGTTCAGACTGCTCAGGACACCATTGGCCAGGTGGTTGAAGGCTATCGCAATACCAAAGAAGTACGGGCTCTGGCGCAGCGTAATAACGTTGAAATGCCGATCACAGAACAGATTTACCAGGTGTTGTACTGCGGTAAAGATGCGCGTGAAGCAGCGATCAGTTTGCTTGCCCGTGCGAGCAAGGACGAAAAACACAGCCACTGAAAGGCGTATAAAGTATAGCCACCTTGTTGGTACATCCGACAGGGCGGCTTTTTATTACCCGAACTTGCAAAGTCGTAAGGAAAAGTGATGTCGCTAGAAGAATTAGAGCTGGTCTGGAATAACATTAAATCAGAAGCGAGAGCACTGGCTGAGTGTGAACCGATGCTGGCAAGTTTTTTCCATGCGACGTTGCTTAAACATGAAACGCTGGGCGGCGCGTTGAGCTACATTCTGGCCAACAAGCTGGGTAATCCCATTATGCCCGCAATGGCTATTCGTGAAGTGGTCGAAGAAGCCTACCGTAACGACGAGCAAATGATTTTGTCCGCCGCTCGTGACATTCTGGCTGTGCATCAGCGCGATGCGGCAGTCGATAAATATTCGACCCCGCTGCTTTATCTGAAAGGCTTTCACGCGCTTCAGGCTTACCGTATCGGTAACTGGCTGTGGAAGCAGGATCGCAAAGCGCTGGCGATTTATTTCCAGAATCAGATTTCAGTGTCCTTCGGCGTGGATATTCATCCGGCGGCACGTATTGGCTGCGGCATTATGTTTGACCATGCAACCGGTATTGTCATCGGTGAAACGGCCGTGGTCGAGAATGACGTTTCGATTTTGCAGTCCGTCACCCTTGGCGGTACCGGCAAAACCTGTGGCGACCGTCACCCTAAAATCCGTGAAGGCGTCATGATTGGCGCTGGCGCGAAAATCCTCGGTAATATCGAGGTGGGTGCCGGTGCGAAAATCGGGGCGGGCTCAGTCGTGTTGCAATCCGTTCCTCCGCACACCACCGCAGCGGGCGTACCGGCGCGTATTGTCGGCCGGCCGGAAAGCGAGCGTCCTTCCATGGATATGGATCAGCATTTCAACGGTATTGTGCAGGGTTTTGAATTCGGCGACGGTATCTGACAGGCATTTCAGATGGCATGGATCTGCATGCCATCTTTCAGTTTCAGCAAATAGTTCCAGCAAACCTATTCTTTCAGCAGTGCGCCCGGATATCCCAGCTGGCGCCAGGCCTCGTACACCACGACTGACACGGCATTCGACAAGTTCATGCTGCGGCTTTCTGCGAGCATTGGAATGCGGATTTTATGCTGTGCGGGCAGATTATCCAGAATGGTTGCCGGCAGGCCGCGGGTTTCCGGGCCAAACAGCAGGAAATCATTATCCTGATAGCTGACGGCGCTGTGCGCTGGCGTACCTTTGGTCGTCAGTGCGAAAAGACGTTGCGGATCCTCGCTGCCAAGGAAAGCGTCATAATTGGCGTGATGCTTAATATGGGCGAATTCATGGTAATCGAGCCCTGCGCGGCGCAGACGCTTATCGTCCCAGCCGAAACCCAAAGGTTCGATGAGGTGAAGCTGACATCCGGTGTTGGCACACAGGCGGATAATATTGCCGGTATTTGGCGGGATTTCTGGTTCAAATAAAACGATGTTAAGCATGCGTCCCCCTGATAGAGGGACGCAGAATAGCAGAAACTTAACGCTGGTGCAGCGGCAGCCAGATAATCAAACGAAGGCCGCCCAGCGGGCTGTCCTCGGCTTTGACTTTACCTCTGTGCTGCTGAACCGCGGTATCCACGATAGCCAGCCCAAGGCCGGTACCCCCGGATTCACGGTCGCGCGCTTCATCAGTGCGGTAGAACGGACGGAAAATCTGTTCACGATCTTCTTCACTCACGCCGGGGCCATCGTCATCAACGGTGATGGTGATCCCTTCACTGTCGTGGGCGAAATTCAGCGCAATGTGATGGTGCGAATAACGCAGGGCGTTACGCACAATATTCTCCAGTGCACTGTCGAGCGCCGCAGCATTGCCGACCAGTTTCCACGGGCCAGGAGGCGACGTGACCTCCAGAGTTTTGCCCATCTGTTCGGCTTCAAACTGCGCATCGTCAATCACACCTTCCCACAGTTCATTGGCTTTCAGGGTTTCGCGCGACAGCTCGTTCTTGTGCTGGCTGCGTGATAACACCAGTAAGTCATTGATCATGCCATCAAGACGTTGTGCTTCATTTTCAATACGTTGCAGTTCTTTGCCTTCACCATGACGACGGCGCATCAGCGCGGTGGCCAGCTGAAGACGGGTCAGCGGAGTACGCAATTCGTGGGAAATATCAGAAATCAGCCGCTGCTGAGCGGTCACCATCCGTTCAAGTGCGCTGACCATCTGGTTGAAACTGGCCCCGGTTGCGAGAAATTCCTGCGGACCTGCTTCAAGTTCCGGATGCTGCTTGAGATTACCGCGTGCAACGTCATCTGCGGCGTTTTTCAACTTACGCGCAGGTTTCGCCAGGCTCCACGCCAGCCAGAGCAACAGCGGGGCGCTGATGAGCATGGTAACGATGAGCAAAAGCAGAGGGCGGTCGAACATCAGATTGATAAAATCAGACTGAGAACTGCTGGCAGGGCGCATCAGATAAAGCTGGTAGTTATCTTCGCCGTCACGAACGGAGAAGGGCCCGACCATTTCCACCCGACCATATTTTTTCTTTTTCGGACGATCTGAGTTATCAGACTGACCGATAAAGTTACGCACGATCTGCATTTCATTGCGCTGAGCGCCAATCACGCGCCCTTCGCTGGTGACCAGCAACAAACGCTGACCCGGCGGTGCCCATTTGTCGATAGCGCGGAACAACCTGCGCCACCACATCAGATCATTGGCCGGATCGGTCGCCAGCTCAGCTTCTACGTGCTGTTCAATCATCAGGCCCTGCCGTTGTTCGTTATCGAGCAACGGCGTAATCTGGCGTGAATCGAGTTTCGGCACCATCAGTACCAGCATTAGCACCAGGGCTAATGTGAACCAGAAAATGGCAAAAATACGTGCCGTAAGGCTGTTTATCATGAAGCAGAAACCATCAGATAACCGCGTCCGCGCAAGGTTTTAAACCACGGATGTCCGTCCTGACGATCGGGCAATTTACGGCGTAAATTAGAAATATGCATATCAATCGCACGGTCAAACGGCGTCAGACGTTTACCCAATACTTCCTGGCTCAGATGTTCGCGGGAAACGACCTGCCCGAGATGTTTTGCCAGTAAATACAGCAGGGTAAATTCCGTACCGGTTAAATCCAGCGCTTCGCCATTAAAGCTGGCTTCCTGACGGCCCGGATTGAGCTGTAAGCCATCGACTTCCAGCGTCGGTGAACCGTTGTTCTCGTTGGTTTGTTGCTGCTCGCTCCAGTTGGAACGGCGCAACATTGCCCGGATACGGGCAACCAGTTCGCGGTCATTAAACGGTTTTGGCAGATAGTCATCGGCACCCAATTCGAGGCCAAGGACACGGTCTAATTCACTGCCGCGAGCGGTTAACATAATCACTGGCGTCTGGTGGCGCTGGCGTAATTCTTTAAGGGTTTCAATGCCGTTTTTCTTCGGCATCATCACGTCAAGTAACAGAAGATCGATGGTATTATCGACTTTCTCTAATGCCTGCTCACCGTCGTAAGCCACCACAACATTAAAGCCTTCCATTTCGAGCAATTCTTTCAAAAGTGAAGTCAGTTCACGGTCGTCATCAACCAACAAAATTTTATTCATTGTATTTACCTCTAGACGCAAAATACGTCATCAATTGCCGCTATTCCATGACTTTACGTACTTTTACAAGCACTGACGCTTGTTTGCAGCAGCAGGTTTAGACTGCTTTTCAATGATTCGCGATTAAGCGATAAAGACTTTAGGAGTATGTGATGTTTAAGGCAGCTTCATTCGGTTTGGCCACGCTTCTGACGCTCAGTTCAGGTGTCGTTTTAGCAGATGGCGCAAAACCAGTGTCGGCGATGCCAGCAGAACATGATAGCACGATGTTGGATAAGCCTCAGGAACGCAACACCATGTTTGATGGTGTAAATCTCACTGAGCAGCAGCGCCAGCAAATGCGTGACCTGATGCATCAGGCTCGTAAAGATCTGCCTCATGTAAATGTAGAACAGATAGAAACGATGCACAGGTTGGTGACTGCCGAAAAGTTTGATCAGTCCGCAGTCCGGGCACAAGCCGAATTAATGGCTCAGGAACAGGTGGATCGCCAGGTCGAAATGGCCCGCATCCGCAACCAGATGTTTAATCTGCTGACGCCTGAGCAAAAAGATGTACTAAACCAGAAACACGAGCAACGTATGCAACAGTTACGTATGCAGTTATCTGGATTACAGCCCTCTTCTGCCCAGAAGACGAGTAGTACCAGCACGACCGAGTAAGATCCCTGTTTTTCCTTGCCATAGACACCATCCCTGTCTTCCCCCACCGAAAGGTGGGGTTTTTTTTGCCTGCAATTCGGGATGGGTTCACAGAAGCAGAAATTAACAAGGTGGAAATCTGCGCGTAACGAACTGGAAATATCTTGTAAAAGCCGTATGAATCAGTAAATTGCGAAGTACAGAGCAGTGTATGCGTATTCTTGCTGACTTGAATCAATTCAGCACCGGTGTTTTGTTATACTATAGGCTCAAACGCCAGTAAGCCCTTTTGGCTGCACAAGAAAATTCGCCCAACAGGCTGGCTCAAGATTCTTAAGAAATTGCATCTACAAGTTCAGAGGTAGTCATGATCAAAAAAATTGGTGTACTGACAAGTGGTGGCGATGCCCCAGGCATGAATGCTGCGATCCGTGGCGTTGTACGCTCCGCTTTATCTGCAGATTTAGAAGTCTACGGTATTGAAGATGGCTACCTCGGCATGTACGAAAACCGTATGCGCAAACTGGATCGCTACAGCGTTTCAGACATGATTAACCGCGGCGGTACTTTCCTGGGTTCAGCTCGTTTCCCGGAATTCCGTGACCCGGAAATGCGTAAAGTGGCTCTGCAGAATATGAAAGACCGCGGTATCGATGGCCTGGTGGTTATCGGTGGTGATGGTTCTTATGCAGGTGCAGACCTGCTGACCAAAGAAGGCGGCATCCGTTGTATCGGCCTGCCAGGCACAATCGATAATGACGTTGCCGGTACTGACTACACCATCGGTTTCTTCACGGCGCTTGGCACCGTAGTGGAAGCGATTGACCGTCTGCGCGATACCTCTTCTTCCCACCAGCGTATCTCTATCGTTGAAGTGATGGGCCGTTATTGCGGCGACCTGACCCTGGCGGCTGCGATTGCCGGTGGTTGCGAATTTATCGCCATCCCTGAAGTTGAATTCAAACGTGATGATTTGGTTGCTGAAATCAAAGCAGGCATCGCGAAAGGCAAAAAACACGCGATCGTCGCTATCACTGAGAAGTTAGATAACATCGAAGAGCTGGCCAAATACATCGAGAAAGAAACCTGCCGCGAAACGCGTGGCACTGTATTGGGTCACATCCAGCGTGGCGGTGCGCCGGTCGCTTACGACCGCATCTTAGCCTCCCGCATGGGCGCTTATGCTGTTGATCTGCTGCTCGAAGAAGGCCGCGATTATACTCAGGGCGGTTTCTGCGTCGGTGTTGAAAACGAGAAAATGGTTCACGAACTTATCTCGGTTTGTATCGCGCCAGAGAACAAGAAAAGCAAATTCAAAGAAGACTGGTACGACACGGCGAAAAAACTGTTCTGATACAGTTTATTACGCATTCGAAAGAACCTCCTGTGCGGGAGGTTTTTTTTCGCCTTCTTTTTGGTTATTCCAGAAAGTAATAGAAAAAAACCTTTTATTCTTTATGCGTTTCATTTTTATCTGGCACGCTCTCCCTAACGAACAAATAAATGAAATCCATAGAAACTATCTCGGGAGAGTGCGATGCGTAAATGGGCTGTAGGTTTGGGATTACTGTTGGTGGCAACCGGAGCAATTGCCAAAGATATTCAGATTCTGAACGTGTCGTACGATCCTACGCGTGAGTTCTATGAACAATACAACAAAGCGTTCAGCAAATACTGGCAGGCTAAAACCGGCGATACCGTGACCGTGCGCCAGTCGCATGGCGGTTCCGGCAAACAGGCAACGTCTGTAATCAATGGTATTGAAGCGGATGTGGTGACACTGGCGCTGGCGTATGACGTTGATGCGATTGCCGAACGCGGCCGTATCGATAAAAACTGGATCACCCGTCTGCCGGATAACTCTGCGCCTTACACGTCCACCATTGTTTTCCTGGTCCGCAAAGGCAACCCGAAACAAATTCATGACTGGAATGATTTGATCAAACCGGGCGTGTCGATTATTACCCCGAACCCTAAAACGTCAGGCGGTGCGCGCTGGAACTATCTGGCTGCCTGGGGTTATGCCCTGCATCACAACAACAATGACAAAGCGAAGGCTCAGGATTTCGTGAAAGCATTGTATAAAAACGTGGAAGTTCTGGATTCCGGCGCACGTGGCGCGACCAATACCTTCGTTGAGCGTGGTATCGGCGATGTGCTGATTGCATGGGAAAATGAAGCGCTGCTGGCGACCAAAGAAGTCGGCAAAGATAAGTTTGAAATCGTGACGCCGAGTGAATCCATTCTGGCAGAGCCAACGGTTTCTGTGGTCGATAAAGTCGTGGATAAACGTGATACCCGCGCAGTGGCGGATGCTTACCTGAAATATCTGTATTCACCGGAAGGCCAGACTATCGCGGCAGAAAACTATTACCGTCCGCGTGATCCGGAAGTTGAGAAGAAATTCGCTTCTGAATTCCCGAAACTGAAATTGTTCACCATTGATCAGGTTGCCGGCACCTGGGCGCAGGCTCAGAAAGAACATTTCGCGACAGACGGTATTTTTGACCAAATCAGCAAACGCTAATCGTCTTTCGCAGACCAGTCTTCGCAAACAATAAAAAACCCCGGCGTGCCGGGGTTTTTTTATGCACAGAAGAAACAGGCTTACGCTTGTTTAGCTTCTGCAGCCGCTTTCACGATCACTGCGAAAGCATCAGCTTTCAGTGATGCGCCGCCAACCAGTGCGCCATCGATGTCTGGCTGGGTGAACAGCTCAGCAGCGTTAGCTGCATTCACGGAACCGCCGTACTGGATGATCACTTGTTCAGCAACCGCAGCATCTTGTTTCGCGATGTGGTCACGAATGAATTTGTGAACTGCCTGAGCTTGCGCAGGAGTTGCTGATTTACCGGTACCGATCGCCCAAACAGGTTCGTAAGCGACAACTGCGCCTTCGAATGCTTTTGCACCCAGAGTGTTCAGAACTGCGTCCAGTTGCTTAGCGCAAACGGCTTCAGTTTTGCCAGCTTCGTTTTCTGCTTCGGTTTCACCGATGCACAGAACAGGAGTCAGACCCGCTTCTTTCAGCACGCCGAATTTCTTCGCGATAAATTCGTCACTTTCTTTGTGATAAGTGCGGCGTTCTGAGTGACCGATGATGATGTATTGCGCACCGATGTCTTTGAGCATATCGGCAGAGATTTCACCGGTGAATGCGCCGGACAGGTTAGCATCAACGTTCTGAGCACCCAGCACGATACGGCTGCCAGCCAGAGCGTGTTTAGCCTGTGACAGGTAAACTTCTGGTGGAGCAATCGCAACGCCACAACCTACAACTGTGCTCAGTTCAGTACGCAGAGCTGCAATCAGTTCGTTAACCATGTGGGTGCTGCCGTTAAGCTTCCAGTTACCCATCACTAATGGATGTCGCATATTTTTTCCTCCAAAAGGGGACGCGAGTGTCGATTAAAATTTCTGCCAAATAAGCAGATTACCTGTGCAACAGTATAGAGATCATTGGACATAAAGGCTTTGCTTTTTGTCATTAAAAGCCGTCATCTCACGGCTCAGCCAACGCCAGCTTGACCGGCTCCACGGCGAATGTCAGACCTTTTTCGCCATTGTCTGAAATCACAAAACGTACCGCGCCCACTTCCTGCTTATAAAACTGCTGGCCTTTGCCTTTCTCAATCATGGAAGTTACTTTCGCCACGCTTTGTGGCACAGAAAGTGTGGCGTCAAACTGACGCATCAGGTTCGCCATGTAACTTATCGCCAGCGTACGGGCGGCTTTTTCTTCCGCCCCCTGAATCGGCAGGTAGGTGATTTGCAGCGTTTTGATTTTGCCTGTTCCTTTTTCCAGCGCAGTCGAGGCATACAGATTTTCGTTAATCTTGCTGGCGGCACGGGTCAGGGAACTGTTCGCGGATTTATCGCTGATAGAACGGAATTCACCTATCTGCTGAGCCGGGTTGGCTTCATTGTATTTGGCGCGAAAGTTGATCAGCGTCGTTTCAAAGGTCGGCGCACCGGCAAGCAGGTAAGGGGCCTTTGGCATTTCCTCCGCGCCTGAGTGATCGGTGGGTGGAGCGGCGAGCGCGATATTCTGGCCTGCCAGCATCAGCAGCGCGGGCAGCGCCAGTCGTATTAAAGATTGAGCAACAGTCATAGGGCGTTTCTTATTTTGTTTCAACAGACCGATTAAAGCGGGGAATGAGGGGTAATGTCAAAAGGAGAGCGTAAAGATTCTCGCCGCCGCTGTGCGTGGGTTACACTCCGCCTGATTTAACAATTTACTCCCATTGTATTTTACGGAACGGACTGTCAATGACGTTACAGCATGCACTGTTTTCTTTTAACGGCCGCCTGGGTCGCCGCGATTTCTGGCTCTGGATGGTCAGCTGGCTGGTTCTGATGGTGGCTGATTTCTTTTTTGCCGCACAGGAATGGATTACCTACCAGACCGCCGGTTTTGCGCTGGTGGTTTTACTGTGGCCGACCGCTGCGGTACTGGTGAAAAGATTGCATGATCGCAATAAATCCGCCTGGTGGGCATTGCTGTTTGTGCTGGCGTGGATGCTGGTGGCCGGTAACTGGGCCGCGGCGATGCCGCAAACCTGGAGCTGGGTATTAGGCCGTCTGGCGCCATCGGTGATTTTCATTATGCTGATTATCGACTGCGGCGCCTTCGTCGGTACGCCGGGCACAAATCGTTTTGGCCCGGAACCGGATGACGTTAAATTCCGCTAGTTTGCGGGAACTGATTTACCAGTAATGCTCGCTGGTCATATGGCCCGGCTTGCGTTTGAGGTGCTTGCGCATACCCCGTGTGTCTTTGAGGACTTGCTGGGTATCGCGCACCATCTGCGGATTTCCGCACAGCATCACGTGGCTGTCTTCGGCCAGCATCTTCAGGCCGACTGCGGTTTCCAGCGCGCCGCTCTCAATCAGCGCAGGTACGCGACCGGTCAGCGAGCCAGAAATTTCCTCGCGGCTCACCACCGTCTGAATATGTAATTTGCCTTCATAGCGGCGCTGAAGTTGCTGCATCAGTAGCAGATAACTGAGATCAGCTGCGAAGCGCGCCGCGTGCACCAGAACAATATTTTTGAACCGCTCCAGCCCGATGCCTTCCTGCAAAATCGACAAATAGGGTCCGATAGCCGTGCCGGTTGCCAGCATCCATAACGTATCGCATTCCGGTACTTCTTCAATCACGAAAAACCCGGCGGCTTCTTTGGTGATATTAATTTCGTCACCCGGTTGCATAACATGCAGGCGCGGGCTGAGCTTTCCTTCAGGCACATTAACCAGATAGAACTCCAGCTCGTTGCTGGAAGGCGGATTCACATACGAATAAGCACGCTGAACCCGCTCGCCATCGATATCAAGTGAGAGTTTGGCGAACTGGCCTGCGGTAAAAGGATCGACCGGTGCATTGACCGTGATGCTGAACAAATTGTCTGTCCAGTGCTCAACTTTTTTGACTTTTCCCGTCACCCAATCAGCCATAAAAACTCCCGTTGTTCCTGATTTATTCATGAATACCGAAATTGAGGCCTGATTTTATTTCAAATTTTTCGGATCCCTTATCGGTTAAATGTTATCAGCCTGTTCAGCTTCGGTTAGTCAGTCTCGATTTTCGTACACCCAGCGTTACACCGCTGGCTTGTCCTGCTGCCACTCAGAGGACAGGAGAGTTCACCCCGACATTCGCTTATTCATCCTAATTTGTTAACTTATGCGCCGCCGCACATCCGGCCTTTTTACTGGTTATTTGTTCTGCACTTTTCCAACACTGTCTGATAATGAACTAAAAAATGAAAAAACTGGAAAACATTCACCTGCTTGTAATGCTGATTTTGCTGGTCGCCGTTGGCCAGATGGCGCAGACTATTTATGTGCCGAATATCGCGGATATGGCCACCAGTCTGGCGGTAAAACCTGGTGCGGTGCAGCGCGTGATGGCGGCCTATCTGCTGACGTACGGTGGCTCGCAACTGATATACGGCCCGCTCTCCGATAACGTCGGGCGTAAACCGGTGATCCTGACCGGTCTGATGATTTTCCTGATTGGCGCGGCGGGCGCGATGATGTCGACCAGTCTGAATATGCTGATCCTGGCCAGTGCAGTTCAGGGGCTGGGTACGGGCGTGGCAGGCGTGATGGCGCGAACCATGCCGCGTGATTTATACAATGGTGGCGCGTTACGTCATGCCAACAGCCTGCTGAATATGGGTATTCTGGTCAGTCCGCTGCTGGCGCCCGTTATCGGTGGGGCGTTGTCGGCGTGGCTGGGCTGGCGCGCCAGTTTTGGGTTTCTGTTAATCTTGTGCGCGGGCGTGGCGTTTTCGATGTACCGCTGGTTGCCGGAAACCCGTCCGGAATTCACGGCTGATAATCCACCGCGCAAAATGCTCGCCAGCCTGCGGTTATTACTGGCTGATGCAAACTTCAGCCGTTATCTGGTGATGCTGGTCGGCGCGCTGGCCGGTGTGGCGGTATTCGAAGCCAGCTGCGGCGTGCTGATGGGGGGCGTTCTCGGGCTGAGCGGGGTGATGGTCAGCATCCTGTTTATCCTGCCGATCCCTGCGGCATTCTTCGGTGCCTGGTATGCCGGGCGCACGGAGAAAAGCTTCCAGCAACTGATGTGGCATTCGGTCATCAGTTGTCTGCTGGCCGGGCTGGCGATGTGGATCCCAGGCTGGCTGGACATTATGAATATCTGGACGCTGATCGTTCCCGCTTCGCTGTTCTTCTTTGGCGCAGGCATGTTATTCCCGCTGGCGACCACCGGGGCAATGGAGCCTTTCCCGTATCTGGCGGGTGCGGCAGGTGCGCTGGTCGGTGGCTTACAGAATATGGGATCAGGGCTGGTGGCGTGGATGTCCGCTATGCTGCCACAAACCGGTCAGTTCAGTCTCGGTTTGCTGATGTTTGCGATGGCAGTGCTGATTTTACTGTGCTGGTGGCCAATGTCGAACCGTCATCAGGAGCAGGGCCATACGGTCTGAAACCGCGTCCGGCACATAAAAAAGCAGAGCCTGAGCTCTGCTTTTTGTCTTTCAGGCGCCCGGTCAGATAATAAATTCGTGCAGTGCGGCGTCTTTACGGTCGAGATAATGCGTCGAACGGATGCGGCGGATGGTGCGGGATTTACCACGGATCAGCAGCGTTTCGGTAGTCGCCATATTTCCCTTGCGGCTGATACCATCCAGCAGATCGCCTTTGGTAATGCCCGTTGCGGAGAAAATCACGTTATCGTTGCGCGCCATATCATCAAGCAGCAGCACTTTCCCGGCTTCAATCCCCATCGCCTGACAACGTGCCAGTTCGTCTTCGCCCATGCGGCGGTTTTCCGGCGTATCGCCTTTCACGTCATGACGCGCCAGCAGGCGGCCCTGCATATCGCCATCCAGCGCGCGGATCACCGCAGCGGAAATCACGCCTTCCGGTGCGCCGCCGATGCCGTACAACACATCCACTTCGCTTTCCGGCATACAGGTCAGAATGGTTGCCGCCACGTCACCGTCCGGGAAGGCGAACACACGCACGCCTGATACCAGCATTTCACGGATAGCGTCGTCATGGCGGGGTTTCGCCAGCACAGCGACAGTCAGTTCGGTCAGGGGTTTATCCAGCGCTGTGGCGATATTCGCCAAATTCTCAGCCAGCGTCAGGTTCAGGTCAATAGCGCCTTTGGCAGCTGGCCCGACGGCGATTTTCTCCATGTACATGTCTGGCGCGTTGAGAAACGACCCTTTGTCGCCCACGGCCAGCACGGCCAGCGCATTGGATTGTCCCATTGCGGTCATACGCGTGCCTTCAATCGGATCGACCGCGATATCCACCGCATCGCCATTACCGGTACCGACCTTTTCGCCGATGTACAGCATCGGCGCTTCATCGATTTCCCCTTCGCCAATCACGATAGTGCCGTCGATATCAACTTTGTTGAGCATGATGCGCATGGACTGCACGGCAGCGTTGTCGGCGAGGTTTTTATCACCCCGGCCCAGCCATTTATAACCGGCGAGCGCGGCAGCTTCGGTCACGCGGGAAAACTCGATTGCTAATTCACGTTTCATTGGAAAGCCTGTAGAAAGAAAAAAAGAGGTCGGTGAGGCAGGGCTCATCTGTGGAGCGATTTTAGCACAACGGGGAATGGGCATAAAAAAACTCCCCATGCGGGGAGTTTCAGAAAGTGGTGTTGGCGGTAATCTCTGACGATTATTCGTCGTGATCTTCCCAGGAGCGAACGCGTGCCACCGCTTTTTGCCAGCCTTTATAGCGGACATTGCGTTCCGTCGTTTCGATGCTTGGGCGGAATTCACGTTCAATAGAGGCTTTGCTGCGGACTTCTTCCAGATCGTTCCAGAAACCGACGGCCAGACCTGCGAGGAAAGCAGAACCCAGCGCGGTAACTTCCAGCACTTCAGGACGCTCAACGCGGGTGCCCAGAATGTCTGACTGGAATTGCATCAGGAAGTTGTTAGCAACCGCGCCGCCATCTACGCGCAGGGATTGCAGACGAGCGCCTGAGTCAGCCTGCATCGCATCCAGCACGTCACGGGTCTGGTAAGCGATAGATTCCAGCGTTGCGCGGATGATGTGGTTGCTGTTCGCGCCACGGCTCAGACCGAAGATTGCGCCACGGGCATACGGGTCCCAGTAAGGCGCACCCAGGCCAGTAAAAGCAGGCACCACGTAAACGCCGTTGGTGTCTTTCACTTTAGACGCGAAATATTCGGAGTCGGTTGCGTCACTGATCAGTTTCAGCTCGTCGCGCAGCCACTGAATAGATGCCCCGCCAACAAACACCGCGCCTTCCAGTGCATAGTTCACTTCACCACGCGGACCGCAGGCGATGGTGGTCAGCAGACCGTTTTTAGAGGTAACCGCTTCAGTACCGGTGTTCATCAGCAGGAAGCAGCCGGTGCCGTAAGTATTTTTCGCCATACCCGGTTGTACGCACAGCTGGCCATACAGTGCTGCCTGCTGGTCACCCGCGATACCGGCGATTGGAATACGCGTACCGCCTTTACCACCGATGTTGGTCTGACCATAAATTTCAGAAGAAGGGCGCACTTCCGGCAGCATTTCACGCGGAATATCCAGCGCTTCCAGCATACGGTCGTCCCACTTCAGGTCGTGGATGTTGAATAGCATGGTACGTGAGGCGTTGGTGTAATCCGTCACGTGAACGCGTCCCTGAGTCATTTTCCAGACTAACCAGGTGTCCACGGTGCCGAACAGCAATTCGCCAGCTTTAGCACGCTCGCGGGAGCCCTCAACGTTATCGAGGATCCATTTCAGTTTGGTACCGGAGAAATACGGGTCAACCACCAGGCCGGTGTTGTGACGGATGTACTCTTCCATGCCGTCTTTTTTCAGCTTTTCACAGATGTCAGCAGTACGGCGGCATTGCCACACAATCGCGTTATAGATTGGTTTGCCGGTTTCTTTTTCCCACACGATGGTGGTTTCACGCTGGTTGGTGATACCAATACCGGCGATCTGATCGGAGTTAATGTCGGCTTTCGCCAGCACTTCCACCAGCACCGAGCTTTGCGATGACCAGATTTCCATCGGGTCATGCTCAACCCAGCCAGATTTAGGGTAGATCTGGGTGAATTCGCGCTGTGAAACGCTGACGATATTGGCATCGTGATCCAGAACCACGGCGCGTGAACTGGTCGTACCCTGGTCGAGGGCGACAATGTATTTTTTTTCGTGAGTCGTATCTGCTGACATAATGTTCATCCTGCGAATAAGTAAGCTGTGGAACAGTTTAGCCGATCAGGCCTTACGCTGTTTGGTTGGCTGCGGCGCTTTATCTTCTGCCGGCACATTAATCTGATGTGGCAGATGGCGACTAATCAACGCTTTATAACCGGCGGCACCCAGGGCAGCACCCACCAGCGGACCGAAAATTGGCACCAGGAAATAAGGAATATCGCGGGCACCGGTGAAGGCAACTTTGCCCCAGCCAGCGAAGTACGCGAAAAGCTTAGGACCGAAGTCACGAGCCGGGTTCAGGGCGAATCCGGTCAAAGGACCCATTGATGCGCCGATAACCGCAATCAGAATACCGATCAGCAGCGGTGCCAGCGGGCCACGCGGCAGGCCGTTGCCGTCATCGGTCAGGCCGAGGATCAGTGCCATCAGTACGGCGGTGATCACGGTTTCAACAAAGAATGCCTGCAATACGCTGATGTGCGGGTTTGGATAGGTAGAGAAAATACCGGCCAGATCCAGACTTTCGACACTGCCGCGCACCATGTTGTGGCTTTGCTCGAAATCGAAGAACAGATTGTAGTACAGGCCATAGACCAGTGCGGCGGCGCAGAAGGCACCTGCGACTTGCGCCACGATGTAAGGCAGAACTTTGCGTCCTTCAAAGTTCGCGAACAGACATAAGGCGACGGTTACAGCCGGGTTCAGGTGTGCGCCTGAAATCGCGGCGGTCAGGTAGATGGCCATTGCCACACCAAACCCCCAGACGATACTGATTTCCCACTGGCCAAAGGTAGCTCCGGCCAGTTTCATTGCTGCGACACAACCCGCACCAAAGAAAATGATAAGCCCGGTACCTAGAAACTCAGCGATGCACTGACCTTTTAATGTGGAACTCATGGTTTGGCTCATAGTTTGATCCTGCTAAGGATGATGTTAATGGTTAGTTATAGTTTTTCTATCATGCGTACGTGAACGTAATCGGATTTTGACGTTCCTCATTAAATGAGAACGTAATGTGAATTTATCGTTAACGAGCATAAACGAGAAATAGCGAAATCAAATTTTGTGTGTTGTGTCATAAAAATGAGCGATTTCGCGTATTATTGGAGCGTCAGGCACAGTGGAAAGTCCGTGATTTAACATTTCAGGGCCGCTTTTGAGGTAAACGAACACGAAAGGGGATTTCAGTATGGTCGCCAAGGTTATTCGGTATTAAGGCTGATTTCTGGCGGCTGACGCAGCTTTTTAGGCATTTCCTGATATCCGGGGCAGTAAAATTGCAACAGACTGCGTGGATAAAGGGGTTCCTGGTAGACAGGGCAAAGCTGGCTACATACAATCACCCGTTAAGACACCTGACGTTTCAACGAAATTCTGATTTGAATTCGTTATGAAAATCGGCGGAGTGCAGGAATTTTTGAGCCGTGTCCGGACGATGCGGCAGAACATAAGATGTGCGCCTTGCGAACATAAGGGGACCGAAAAATGTCATTTGAAGTATTTGAGAAATTAGAAGCTAAAGTTCAGCAAGCGATTGATACCATCACTCTGTTGCAGATGGAAATCGAAGAACTGAAAGAGCAGAACAACACCCTGTCTCAGGAAGTTCAGCAGGCCAGCGGCAACCACGAGTCTCTGGTGCGTGAAAATGCGCAGCTGAAAGAAGAACAACACGTATGGCAGGATCGTCTGCGTGCACTGTTGGGAAAAATGGAAGAAGTCTGAGTACTTCCGCCATTAAATGAAAAAGGACGCTGAGGCGTCCTTTTTTGTGTCTGAAAACAGGGGCTTATTCGATATCGAGCGCATCTTCTGACAGCACAATGCCGGTATTGTCGGCATACAGATGATCGCCGGAGAAGAAGGTGACGCCGCCAAAATTGACACGAATGTCGCTTTCGCCGATCCCTTCACTGCCTGCGCCCGCAGGAATAGCTGCCATCGCCTGAATGCCGATGTCGAGCTCTTCCAGATCGTCCACCTGACGGACTGCACCGTAAATCACAATGCCTTCCCATTCGTTTTGCAGCGCCTGGCGTGCCAGTCCGGCATCCAGCAATGCGCGACGAACAGAGCCGCCACCATCGACCACTAAAACGCGGCCACGGCCATTTTCTTCCAGCAGATCATAAAGCAAGCCATTATCTTCGAAGCATTTCACTGTCGTGATTTGCCCGCCAAATGAAGTACGGCCGCCAAAGTTGGAGAACAGGGGTTCGACGACATTCACTTCTTCATGGTAGATGTCGCAAAGTTCGGAAGTATCGTATTTCATAGGATTTCATCTGGTTGCTGCATGAGTGTTCAGTATATCCCTTTCCGGCAGATGTTGGCAAAATCATCAATTGTTAAATGTGAAAAGTGGGCCGAGAAACGCACATCAGGCCAACTTGGCTCAGTTCAGCAACAGACCTATTGCAAACAAGACGTTAGTCAGCAACGCCGCTTTCACCATATGTTCCAGCAGGGGACGTACTTCCGTAGAGGTTTTGGCCCGCATCACGCGCATGACGTGTTTTGCCAGCATCGGAATGGCCAGAATAAACAACCAGCCGGTCCAGTGAGGCAAATGCACGGCGGAGAAGATTGCCAGACATACGACAGCGGCTGTCAGAATGGTTGCATGATAGCGACGGGCATTGACCGGGCCGAGACGCACCGCCAGCGTGTTTTTGCCATTTGCGCTATCGGTTTCGATATCGCGCAAATTATTGATATTCAGAACGGCAGTTGAGAGCAAACCGGTTGCTGTTGCCGGTAGCATCACAATCCAGTCAAAATATCCTGCCTGTAAATAGAACGTGCCCGCAACGCTTATCCAGCCGAAGAAAATCAGCACAGAAATATCGCCAAGCCCCATGTAACCGTAAGGACGGGTGCCGACGGTGTAGGTGATAGCCGCGCCGATCGAAAGCAGACCGAGGATCAGGAATCCCACCACGTCGCTTGGTTTGTGGCAGGCGACGGCAATCAGCGCAATCCCGCAAACAATGGTCAGCGCGATAGTCAGCATGATGGCACGTTTCATCTGCGCGGCCGTGATCAGACCTTTTTGCATACCGCGCAAAGGCCCGACGCGATCGGGCGTATCGCTGCCTTTTTCGGCGTCACCATAGTCATTGGCCAGATTCGACAGAATTTGCAGACATCCGGCAGTCAGCAAAGCCAGCAGCGCGGTAAGAGGGTGGAAAACGCCTTGCAGGCTGGCAATAGCAGAACCCATGACGATAGAGGCAAAAGCCAGGGGCAACGTTTTCGGACGCAGGCTTTCCAGCCACGCGCGGGCAGGTGTCGTCGGGGGGCAGGGAGTCATTGTGCTCATAGGTGATTTCGCTCAGGTGAAGAATCAGTCCGAATCAAAAAAAATCAGGGAGGCAAAACGCCTCCCTGAAGATCACTTTCGGAACGTATGAGCAAATTATAAGATAAAACGGCTCAGATCTTCATCAGCTACCAGCTGGTCAAGGTGGCTTCTAACATAATCTGCATCAATGTTTATAGAGATACCGTTACTTTCACTGGCGTCATAGGAGATATCTTCCATCAGACGCTCCAGAACGGTATGCAGACGACGCGCACCGATGTTCTCGGTCGTTTCGTTGACCTGCCATGCCGCTTCGGCAATACGACGGATGCCGTCAGCCGTGAAATCAATCGTCACGCCCTCGGTTGCCATCAGCGCTTTGTACTGATGCGTCAGTGAGGCACTTGGCTCAGTCAGGATACGTTCGAAGTCTTCAGTCGACAGCGCCTGCAGTTCCACACGGATTGGCAGACGGCCCTGCAATTCAGGGATCAGGTCTGACGGACTGGCCGTCTGGAAGGCACCGGAAGCGATAAACAGAATGTGATCCGTTTTCACCATGCCGTGCTTGGTCGAAACCGTGCACCCTTCCACCAGCGGCAGCAGGTCGCGCTGAACGCCTTCACGGGAAACGTCAGGACCGGAACTCTGGCCGCCGCGTTTACAGATTTTGTCGATCTCATCGACGAACACGATACCGTGCTGCTCAACGGCTTCGATGGCCTGCTCTTTCAGCTCTTCCGGGTTAACAAGTTTCGCCGCTTCTTCTTCAACCAACAGCTTGTAAGCTTCTTTGATTTTCAGTTTGCGCGGTTTCTGTTTCTGAGCGCCCATGCTCTGGAACATCGACTGCAGCTGATTGGTCATTTCTTCCATGCCCGGAGGGGACATGATTTCCACACCCATTGGCGCAGAGGCCAGATTGATTTCGATTTCTTTATCGTCGAGCTGACCTTCGCGCAGTTTCTTGCGGAAGTTCTGACGTGCGGCAGAAGGTTCCTGCGCCTCGTCGGACTGTCCCCAGTTGTTTTTAGCCGGCGGGATCAGCACGTCGAGAATACGTTCTTCGGCCATTTCTTCGGCGCGGTAACGGTTTTTCTCAATCGATTGCAGGCGCACCATTTTCACGGCGGAATCGGTCAGATCGCGGATAATAGAATCCACTTCTTTACCGACATAACCCACTTCGGTGAATTTAGTGGCTTCCACTTTGATGAACGGCGCATTAGCCAGTTTGGCTAAACGACGCGCGATTTCGGTTTTACCGACACCGGTCGGGCCGATCATCAGAATATTTTTCGGTGTGACTTCATGGCGCAGCGCTTCATCAAGCTGCATGCGGCGCCAGCGGTTACGCAAAGCAATGGCCACAGCGCGTTTCGCTTTATCCTGGCCAATGATGTAGCTGTCTAACTCGCTGACAATCTCGCGCGGGGTCATCTCAGACATAATTTTCGATCCTTACGCTTTAGAAGACAATTCTTCAATAGTGTGGAATTGGTTGGTGTAGATGCAGATATCACCCGCGATGCTCAGCGATTTTTCGACGATATCGCGTGCGCCAAGCTCGGAGTTTTCCAGCAATGCGCGGGCTGCCGCTTGCGCGTATGGGCCACCGGAACCAATCGCGATCAGATCGTTTTCAGGCTGAATAACGTCACCGTTACCGCTGATGATAAGCGATGCGTTCTCATCCGCCACGGCCAGAAGGGCTTCCAGACGACGCAACATGCGGTCGGTACGCCAGTCTTTTGCCAGTTCAACGGCCGCTTTCACCAGATGACCCTGGTGCATTTCCAGTTTGCGTTCGAACAGTTCAAACAGCGTGAAGGCATCAGCCGTACCGCCAGCAAAACCGGCGATCACTTTATCGTTATAAAGGCGACGTACTTTTTTGACGTTGCCCTTCATGACGGTATTTCCCAATGTGGCCTGGCCATCACCACCAATAACGACCTTGCCGTTGCGGCGTACACTTACAATTGTTGTCACGAGCGGTACCTCGTTGCAGACGGAAAAGATCCCCGCAGGTTTGCAGGACACTGAATGTGTCTCACAAACTTACGGGGCATATTGAAAGTATAGATTGGGGAAGGATTACGGGTTTTCAACCCCCGGTTGCGACGGGAATGCAACCGGATATGCCAGCGCCTTTGAGGCGCGATAGTGTGCTGTCAGCACCAGAACGGCTGTTGTACGGGCCGATGACGACGCGACTCCAGCCACCGCCGTTAGTGATCCGGCCTTCAAAACCTTCGAATGCCAGCTTGGCACGCTGAGATTCCGCCTGATCAGACCCTTTGAACGAACCGCACTGAACCAAAAAGTGCTGGGTTTTTTCCTGCGCTTTCGGTTTCTCTGGCGTGACCTGAGTGATCGCTGCCGGTTGTTGCGGTTTCGCCACTTCTTTCGGCACCTCTTTCACCGGCTCTTTAACCTGTGGTTTCGGTTTTGGCTGAACGGGCTGTGTTTGCACCTGAGCCTGCGGCGCACGCACCGGCTGAGTCTGCGGCGTATAGGTCGGTTGTGGCTGGACCTGACGCGGCTGAGTCTGTACCGGTTGCTGTTGCTGAACCTGACGCTGTGCTGGCGCTGTACGTGCTTGTGTCGCCTGATTCGGGTCGTTATACGGCACTTCCGACAGTTGTGTCGGGGTCTGGCGCATATCGGCCTGCATCTGTTCGAGCAGCTGACGTTGTTCCGGCGTCAGTTGTGTTTTGGATTCGACCTGGCCGCCCGCCGTCGGTTCGGTTGGCGTAGTCACGCCCATCTGGCGGTTTTCCAGCTCTTTGATGTAGCGCCAGCGTTCTTCTGGCTTAGGTGGCAATCCATTACCCGGACGGACAGCGTGCGTCGGTAATACCGCCGCTTCTTCATGTTTATTGTGCGCAATAAAATAGAGGCCACCGACAAACACCACCAGCACCGCAACGGCTAACACCACCATGGTTTTGGAGATCGTTGGGGAACTGCGTTTTTTACTCCGGCTGGTACTTTTCCGCCGCGCTCCTGAGCGCCCACGGCTTACATAGTCTCTTTGTGCCACTATCGTTTCGCTGTGTCGTGATGAATGAAGAAGTGCGTCATGTTACTCAACCCTGAACATTTACTGAAATTAAAACTCAATTGCTGAAATTAAAATCACTGAATAGTAATCAAAACTGACTCACGCTTTGGGGGCGGCGGTGCTTTCCCGCACGACCAGTTCGCTATCGAGCAGCAGTGAACCGCTTTGTACCTGATTTCCCTGCAACTGCTCAAGTAATAATAACATGGCCTGACGACCAAGCTGGAATCTTGGCTGCGCGACAGTGGTCAACGGAGGGTCGGTATACTGGCTGGCCTTAATGTCATCGAAGCCGACGACCGACAGATCCTCCGGGATGCGCAGACCCATTTTTTTCGCCTGGAACATCGCGCCAATCGCCATAATATCGTTATGACAGAAAATCGCCGTCGGCGGCTGTGCCAGTGACATCAGTTCGGTAACCGCCTGAGCTCCGGATTCATAGCTAAAGTCACCGTGTACGCTCAGCTGACTTTCGACGCTCAGCCCGTTGCGGCGCAGCGCCTGCACGTAGCCTTGTGAACGGTACTGGCACAGCGGCATGTGTTTCGGCCCGGCGATGCAGGCAATGCGCTGATGGCCGAGTTTCAAAAGATAATGCACAGCTTCAAAGGCGGCAGTCAGATTATCGATGTGTACCGTTGGCAGTTCGAGTTCTGGCGCAAATTCGTTGGCCATCACCATCGGCGGCAAATTGCGCTGTTCTTCTTTGCTGGCGTCGAAAGGTAAATCGGAGCCGAGCAGCAGCATGCCGTCAATTTGCTTGGTAATGATCAGATTGATGAAGGTTTTTTCTTGCTGATTCTGCTGGGCACAATCGCCAATAAGCACCAGATAGCCGCTTTCAGCCGCCGTTCGTTCGATCCCCTGGATCAGGTCGGCAAAAAACGGATCGCAGATGTCCGGGACGATCACCAGGATCGTACGCGATTCGTTACGTTTCAGGTTGCGGGACAAGGCGTGAGGAGAATAACCCACAGCCATGACGGCCTGATCAACCTTCTGACGGGTAGAGGCGGAGACTTTCTCCGGATTCATTAACGCGCGGGATACCGTTGCTGTTGAAACGCCTGCCTGTTCAGCCACATCTTTCATTGTCGCGGCGGGTAATTCTTTCTTGTGCTCCAACGTCTCTCTCCTTGCAACAGCATCAAACTGACACAACAACATCAACATTCCTCACCTGGCTACCGATGATGTGTAGCACATCACATTCTAAACAGAATGTGAGTAGGATTTGTTACCTAATTTGCATTAAAAGTGTGATGCAGATGCTTTTTTCGATCCATCACGCAGAAATCCTGACTAATTATGCGGATTTCCCTCAGGGATCAGCTGTCAATCGGGTCTACATCCAGCGTCCATTTCACTTTTTTAGCTTGCGGCAGGCTGGCAATCAATGGCTGAGAACTTTTGATCAGATGCTGCAAAACGCGTCGTGAAGGATGCTGTAACAGCAACTGCCAGCGGAAGCGTCCGCTGCGTTTGGCCTGCAAGGCGGGAACAGGCCCTAAAATCCACAGCGAATCATCTTTCAGCGGGCTCGATTCGAGCAGATTGCGTAACTGCTGGAGAAACAGCGCCGACTGCTGATTATCGTGATCTTCAGAGCGGATCAGAATATGGCTGGTAAAAGGAGGAAGAAACACGCTCTTGCGCTCCGCCAGCGTTTGCCTGGCGAACTCGTCATAACCTTGCTGCAACAGAACCTGCAATAGCGGATGTTCAGGATGATGCGTTTGCAGGACCACTTCCCCTGGCTTACCGGCACGTCCGGCACGACCGGATACCTGCGTATAAAGCTGGGCAAAGCGCTCGGCAGACCGGAAATCCGCCGAGAACAGCGCGCCGTCGACATCCAGTAATGACACCAGCGTGACATCGGGAAAGTGATGCCCTTTTGCCAGCATCTGCGTACCGATAAGAATACGCGCGCCTCCGCGATGAACTTCATTCAGATGCTGTTCCAGCGAGCCTTTGCGGCTGGTGGTATCGCGGTCAATACGCGTGATAGGCGTATCCGGGAACAACGGCGCGATTTCGTTTTCCAGCTGTTCAGTACCGACACCAACGGAAACCAGCTGCGTCGATCCGCAGTGCGGACACTGATGCGGCACGGCGCGCTGACTGTCGCAATGGTGGCAACGCAGCTGACGCTGATTCTGGTGGATAGTGTAATAGTGGTCGCAGCGCTGACATTCAGCAATCCAGCCGCATTCATGGCAAAGCAGGGCGGGCGCATAGCCACGACGGTTGAGGAATAACATCACCTGATTGTCGGCTTTCAGATGTTCATGCATCTTCTGAATTAACGGCTGCGACAGCCCGACTTTCAGCTGCAATCCTTTTAAATCCAGTAAATTCTGGCGGGCGAGTTTGGCATTCCCGGCGCGTTTGGTCAGTTTCAGCTGGCGATATTTACCCAGTTCCACGTTGTGCAGGGTTTCCAGCGCAGGCGTCGCAGAGCCCATAATAATCGGGATATTTTCAGCATGAGCGCGGTATACCGCCAGGTCACGCGCGTGATAGCGCCAGCCTTCCTGTTGTTTATAAGAGCTGTCGTGCTCTTCATCGATAATAATGACGCCCAGCCGTGCGAACGGCGTAAACAGCGAAGAGCGCGTGCCGATGACAATCCCCGCTTCGCCATTACGCGCCCGCAGCCAGACCGCGAGACGTTCGCTGTCGTTCAGGCCGGAATGCAGCACATCTACCGGCGCGCTGAAACGTTCGCGAAAACGCGCGATGGTTTGCGGCGTCAGGCCGATTTCCGGCACCATCACCAGCGCCTGACGGCCCTGCGCCAGAATGTTTTCCAGTACGCTCAGATAAACTTCTGTTTTCCCTGAGCCGGTCACACCGGCCAGCAGCCACGCAGAAAATTGCTGATCTTCACTGCGGATGGCGCCAACGGCGGTGGCCTGTTCAGTATTGAGGCGTAAACGCTCGCCGATCACCGAGAAATCTTTGCGCCAGTCGAGCGTGGCGGGGGCGATGCTGCGTAAATCCGTCAGCCCTTTGGCGCGCAGTGCCTGCAACGCCGTGTCCGTCAGATCAAGATCCGCGACCTGATGGCGATACAGTGGTTTTTGCATCAGCGCGGCCATCGCCTGTTGTTGCTTAGGCGCGCGTTTGAGGCTGTCGAGCGGCGTAGCGCGCCCCTGTTCGGTGGCAAACCATTGCCATAGCGGAGTGAGTTCGGCGGGTTTCCCCTGACGCAGTAAAACCGGCAGTGCATGGAACAGCACTTCACCAATCGGATAATGATAATAGTCGGCAGCCCAGAACAGGATGCGCCACAAATCAGGGGTAAAAAGACCGGAACTGTCGAGCACTTCGCGTACAGGTTTCAGCTTATCCAGGCCAAAATCGCTGGATTCACTGACGTTAACCACAATGCCGATAGCGTCGCGTTTACCGAAAGGCACACTGACCCTGCAACCCTTTGAAACCGGCATATCAGGCGGCAAAAGATAGTCGAAAGTACGGGCGAGCGGGACGGGTAAAGCAACGTGGGCAACAGGCATTGTGGGTCCAGACTATAAAAAAATGACGAGATAGTGTACACTGTGTCCTTCGAAATGCATGAACATCATTGCGCGGTTCTCAGAGATTCTGTATGATTCGCCGCCTTTGGTGCATTTCGTACTCAAAGCCTATCATCCACTACGCGTGGTGTCTGACAGAACAGGGTTGGATAGCGACGCGGCCTTAAGAAGAGGTTTTCCATGAAAAAAGGTATTCACCCTAAATACGTAGAAGTTACTGCAAACTGCTCATGCGGTAACGTTATCAAAACTCACTCAACTGTGGGTCATGATCTGAACCTGGACGTTTGTGGCGAATGTCACCCGTTCTACACTGGTAAGCAACGTGAAGTCGCTACCGGTGGCCGCGTTGACCGCTTCAACAAGCGTTTCAGCGTTCCAAGCAGCAAATAAGCTACGCTTGAGAGCAAAAAAAGGCGCCTTTGGCGCCTTTTTTGTTGCCTGCCGTTTCACTTCCCGCCAGACACATCTTCTCTTATCACAAAGACACTGAAAAAACGCGCGACGGTTCGCACGGTCTTTCAGCACTTCTTTGCAAAATCGCGATCAATATTCCCAGGTATCAGGATCCACACCCAGTTCACGCATCAGGATCTTCGCCGCTTCCGGGATTTCGTCACTGCGTTCTTTACGCAGGTCTTCGTCATTCGGCAAAGGCTGACCGGTGAAGGCATGAAGGAAAGCTTCGCACAATAATTCACTGTTGGTCGCATGACGCAGGTTGTTCACCTGGCGACGGGTGCGCTCATCAGTCAGAATTTTGAGGACTTTCAGCGGAATGGATACCGTAATTTTCTTAACTTGTTCGCTTTTCTTACCGTGTTCAGCGTAAGGGCTGACATATTCGCCGTTCCACTCAGCCATGGGACACCTTAAATTTATCAAAAAAATAAAATTCTGAAAACCGCGTGATTATGCCCGATTTTCACTGTTCTCACTAAATAAATGTCGGAATTTGACAGGGATATCTCACGATTTCCTCTGCGGCATTGTTGGTTTTGTCACCTTGCGCTTAACGACCTCCGCGCGACAGTTCTGCCTGACATCTTCATTAACGCCATAATTTTAGCGGGTATTGCTCTGTTGCTCAATCTATACGCAAAGAAGTTTAGATGTCCAGATGTATTGACGTCTATAACTCCGGGCGTTACTCTTGATACTCTCATCCTCCGCATTTCGTCAGGAAGAAATGATTATGACGCACAAGCAAGCCACCATTGCCGTGGGCAGTGGCCTGAACAATGATCAGCAATATGGTTGTGTAGTTCCGCCAATCTACCTTTCCAGTACTTACAACTTTGAAGATTTCAATCAGCCAAGAGCCCATGACTATTCGCGTCGCGGTAATCCGTCACGTGATGTGGTCCAGCGTGCGCTGGCTGATCTGGAAGGGGGTGCCGGAGCGGTACTGACCAGCAGCGGTATGTCTGCCATTCATCTGGTATGTACGGTCTTTCTGAAACCTGGCGATTTACTGGTTGCGCCGCACGATTGCTACGGCGGCAGCTACCGTTTGTTCGACAGCCTCAGCAAGCGGGGCGCCTATCGCGTGCTGTTTGTCGATCAGGGCGACCCGCAGGCGCTGGCCGAAGCGCTGAAAGAACAACCGAAACTGGTGCTGATTGAAACCCCGAGCAATCCGTTGCTGCGTGTGGTGGATATTCAGGCGATTTGCGATGCGTCCCGCGCCGCCGGTGCGCTGACCGTGGTGGATAACACCTTCCTCAGCCCGGCCTTGCAGAACCCGTTGCAGCTTGGGGCGGATTTAGTCGTCCATTCGTGTACGAAATATCTTAACGGGCATTCTGATGTGGTCGCCGGTACGGTAATATCTAAGACCGCAGAACACGCCACAGAACTGGCGTGGTGGGCGAACAACATCGGCGTGACTGCCGCAGCCTTTGACAGCTATCTGTTATTGCGCGGTCTGCGCACGCTGACCGTTCGCGTGAAACAGCAGCAGGAAAATGCACTGGCAATTGTTGCTTATTTACAGAAACAATCGCAGGTCAAAAAGCTGTATCATCCGTCGCTGCCGGAAAACCAGGGCCATGAAATTGCCCGCCGTCAGCAACGTGGCTTCGGTGCCATGATCAGTTTTGAATTTAACGGAGATGAAGCTCAGTTGCGCCATTTCCTGAAAGAATTGAAGTTATTTACCCTCGCAGAATCACTGGGGGGCGTCGAAAGCCTGATTTCTCATACCGCGACCATGACGCACGCTGGCATGGCGCCGGAAGCGCGTAAAGCCGCCGGGATTTCTGACAGCTTGCTCCGTATTTCTGTAGGTCTTGAAGACAGCGAAGATTTGATTGCTGATCTGGAACACGCATTCCAGTCAGTGGCAACGAGGTAAGTATGAATGCAATAGCGGTTGCAGCGCCGGCGGGAAGCCGTCAGTTGCACAAATTTGGTGGTAGCAGTCTGGCCGACGTGAAATGTTATCTGCGCGTTGCCGGGATCATGGCCGAGTATGCTAAGCCGGGTGACATGATGGTGGTGTCGGCGGCGGGCAGTACAACCAACCAGCTGATCAGCTGGCTGAAGCTCAGCCAGACAGACAGAATTGCCGCGCATCAGGTTCAGCAGGCTCTGCGCCGTTATCAGAGTGATTTGATAACCGGTCTGTTGCCGCCGGAAATGGCCGAACCGCTTATTGCTTCGTTTATTCATGATCTCGAACGTCTGGCTGTTTTGCTCGATGGCAAAATGACCGACGCGATTTACGCCGAAGTCGTCGGGCACGGCGAAGTCTGGTCTGCACGCCTGATGTCTGCGGTACTGTGCAAACTGGAATTACCGGCCGCCTGGCTGGATGCCCGTGAATTCCTGCGTGCCGAACGTGCCGCTCAACCTCAGGTGGATGAAGGCCGTTCGTATCCGCTGTTGCAACAACTTCTCGCGCAACATCCTCAGCAATATCTGGTGGTGACCGGCTTTATCGCCCGCAGTGAAGCGGGTGAAACCGTGCTGCTTGGCCGTAACGGCAGTGACTATTCCGCGACTCAGATTGGCGCACTTGCCGATGCCAGCCGCGTGACTATCTGGAGTGATGTGGCCGGTGTCTACAGCGCTGACCCGCGAAAAGTGAAAGATGCGTGTCTGCTGCCGTTACTGCGCCTCGATGAAGCCAGCGAACTGGCGCGTCTTGCGGCTCCGGTGCTGCACACCCGTACGCTTCAGCCGGTTTCCGGCAGCGATATCGATTTACAGCTGCGTTGCAGCTACCAGCCGGAGCAGGGCTCAACGCGTATTGAACGCGTTCTGGCTTCCGGTACCGGTGCAAAAATTGTCACCAGCCATGATGATATCTGTCTGATCGAAATGGTCATTCCGTCCGGCCACGATTTTGGTCTGGCGCAAAAAGATGTCGAGCTGCTGCTTAAACGTGCGCAGATCAAACCGCTGTGTACCGGCATTCACCCTGACCGCAATTTGCTGCAACTTTGCTACACCTCCGAAGTGGCGGGAAGCGCTTTGCAGGTTCTCGAAGAAGCGGCACTTCCGGCGCGTCTGACGCTGCGTGAAGGGCTGGCGCTGGTGGCGCTGGTCGGTGCGGGGGTTTGCAAGAATCCGCTGCACAGCCACCGTTTCTATCAGGAAATGAAAGATCAGCCTGTCGAGTTTATCTGGCAGGCGGAAGACGGCATCAGTCTGGTGGCCGTGCTGCGTATCGGGCCGACCGCGCACCTGATTCAGGGGCTGCACAAAACGCTGTTCCGCGCTGAAAAGCAAATTGGCCTGATGCTGTTTGGTAAAGGCAACATCGGTTCACGCTGGCTGGAACTGTTCGCCCGCGAGCAAAAGAACATTTCCGCCCGCAGCGGCTTTGAGTTTGTGCTGGCCGGTGTGGTCGACAGCAAACGCAGCCTGCTTAATTACGAAGGGCTGGACGCCAGCCGTGCGCTGGCCTTCTTTGATGATGAAGCGCAGGCGCACGATGAAGAATCGTTGTTCCTGTGGATGCGTGCGCATCCTTATGACGATTTAGTGGTGCTGGACGTTACCGCCAGCGCTGAACTGGCGGATCAGTATCTGGATTTCGCCAGCTACGGTTTCCACGTGATCAGCGCCAACAAACTGGCAGGCGCGTCGGATACCAACAAATACCGCCAGATCCGCGATGCGTTTTCCAAAACCGACAGCCACTGGTTGTATAACGCGACTGTGGGCGCCGGTTTACCGGTTAACCATACGGTGCGTGATCTGCGCGACAGCGGCGACAGCATTCTGGCCATCAGCGGGATTTTCTCCGGCACATTGTCCTGGCTGTTCCTGCAATTTGACGGCACGCTGCCGTTCACCGAACTGGTGGATCTGGCGTGGCAGCAGGGGCTGACGGAGCCAGATCCGCGTGATGATTTATCCGGTCAGGATGTGATGCGTAAACTGGTGATTCTGGCGCGTGAAGCGGGATATGACATCGAACCGACGCAGGTTCGTGTTGAGTCGCTGGTGCCGGAAAGCTGTGTGACCGGTTCCGTCGATCAGTTCTTTGAAGACGGCGAGGCGCTGAACCAGCAAATGCTGCAACGTCTGGAAGCTGCCCGTGAAATGGGTCTGGTGCTGCGCTACGTGGCGCGTTTCGATGCGAACGGCAAAGCGCGCGTTGGCGTTGAAGCGGTGCGTGAGGATCATCCTCTGGCTTCCCTGTTGCCATGCGATAACGTGTTTGCCATCGAAAGCCGCTGGTATCGTGATAACCCGCTGGTGATCCGCGGGCCGGGCGCAGGACGTGATGTCACCGCTGGTGCATTGCAATCTGACCTTAACCGTCTGACTCAACTTTTGTAATTCCTGACTCCTGCCTCTCTCACGAGGGGCAGGAGTAAAAAACCTCCATTTATCTTCATATTCCCCGCAGCAAAAATTCCCCAAAGTGAAATTCTCTCAGTTTGCGTGAAGATTAATCATCCTTTCCCCTCATTTTAACGTTGACACTTTGCCCGCTTTCCGTCATTTTCTATCTATACGTTTAGACGTCCAAACGTCCATCATGACGAACCATAATAAAACGCAGTGATCCATGAGGTAGTGTTTATGAGCTTTTTCCACGCAAACCAGCGCGAAGCGCTGAATCAGAATCTGGCCGAATTGCAGGGTCAGATTAACGTTTCTTTCGAATTTTTCCCGCCGCGGACCAGCGAGATGGAAGATACGTTGTGGAGCTCTATTGACCGTCTCAGCAGCCTCAAACCTAAGTTTGTCTCTGTGACTTATGGCGCAAACTCCGGCGAACGTGACCGCACGCACAGCATCATTAAAGGCATTAAAGAGCGTACCGGTCTGGAAGCGGCACCGCACCTGACCTGTATCGATGCCAGTCGAGATGAGTTGCGCCAGATTGCACAGGATTACTGGGACAGCGGCATCCGTCATATCGTCGCACTGCGCGGGGATTTACCGGCAGGCGGCGGCAAACCGGAAATGTATGCCACCGATCTGGTGCATCTGCTGAAAGAAGTCGGCGATTTTGATATTTCTGTCGCGGCCTATCCGGAAGTGCATCCTGAAGCCAAAAGCGCGCAGGCTGATCTGATTAACCTGAAGCGTAAAATTGATGCCGGTGCAAACCGCGCCATCACGCAATTCTTCTTCGATGTCGAAAGCTACCTGCGTTTTCGCGATCGCTGCGCTGGTCAGGGGATTGATGTGGAAATCGTGCCGGGCATTCTGCCGGTCTCCAACTTCAAGCAGCTGACGCGTTTTGCCACGATGACTAACGTGCGAGTGCCGAAATGGATGAACAGCCAGTTTGAAGGGCTGGACGATGATGCGGAAACCCGCAAAATGGTCGGTGCTAATATCGCGATGGACATGGTGAAAATCCTCAGCCGCGAAGGCGTGAAGGACTTCCATTTCTACACCCTGAACCGTGCAGAAATGAGCTACGCGATTTGCCACACGCTGGGTGTGCGCCCTGAAATCGCCGTGCCGGTTCGCGCTTAATCTTTTGCCCGATGCAGAATACAAAAAACCCGCGAATTCGCGGGTTTTTCTTTGGGGGATTGTCAGCGGAAACTAGCCGGTATTACGCATACCTGCTGCCACACCCGCAATCGTCACCATCAGCGCCTGTTCGACGTTAGCGTCCTGTTTGCCGTCTTTCTCCAGCTCGCGGGAGCGGTGCAGCAATTCAGCCTGCAACACGTTCAGCGGGTCGGTATAGACGTTACGCAGTGCGATGGATTCTGCAATCCACGGCAAATCTTCCATCAGGTGATCGTCGTTAGAAATTGCCAGAATCACTTTGATATCGCTGGCCAACTGCTCACGCAGTTGCTGACCCAGTGGCCACAGTTCTTCGCCGACCAGACGATGATCGTAGTATTCCGCCAGCCACAGGTCCGCTTTCGCAAACACCATTTCCAGCATGCCGATACGGGTGGAGAAGAATGGCCAGTCGCGGCACATGGTTTCCAGCTCGTCGCGTTTACCGCCATCCACCACGGCCTGCAAACCGGCACCGGCGCCCAGCCAGGCTGGCAGCATCAGCCGGTTTTGCGTCCAGGCGAAAATCCACGGAATAGCACGCAGGCTTTCAACACCGCCGCTGGCTTTACGTTTCGCCGGGCGTGAACCCAGTGGCAGTTTCGCCAGTTCCTGCTCCGGTGTTGCGGCGCGGAAGTAAGGTACGAAGTCTTTATTCTCGCGCACGTAACCGCGGTACATCTTGCAGGACACATCAGACAGCTGTTCCATGATGTCGACCCAGGCTTGTTTCGGCTCAGGTGGTGGCAACAGGTTGGCTTCCAGAATTGCAGAAGTATACAGCGCCAGGCTGCTGATGGTGACTTCAGGCAGACCGAATTTGAAGCGGATCATCTCGCCCTGTTCGGTGACGCGCAGGCCACCTTTCAGGCTGCCCGGAGGCTGAGATAACAACGCTGCCTGCGCCGGTGCGCCGCCACGGCCGATAGAACCGCCGCGCCCGTGGAACAGTGTCAGGGCAATACCGGCTTTCTCGCAGGTTTTGATTAATGCATCCTGAGCGCGATATTGCGCCCATGATGCCGCCATGACGCCCGCATCTTTTGCGGAGTCGGAATAGCCAATCATCACCATCTGTTTGCCCTGAATGAAACCGCGATACCAGTCGATGCTCAGCAACTGCTTCATCACATCGTCGGCATTGTTCAGGTCGTCGAGCGTTTCGAACAGCGGCGCGACAGGCAGCGGGAACGGGCAACCGGCTTCTTTAAGCAACAAATGCACGGCCAGCACGTCAGACGGCGTACGCGCCATTGAAATGACATACGCCGCAATCGAGCCTTCCGGCGCTTCGGCAATCACCTGACAGGTATCGAGCACTTCTTTGGTATCTGCGCTGGGTTCCCAGTGACGTGGCACCAGCGGACGTTTTGAATTCAGTTCGCGGATCAGGAAAGCCTGTTTGTCGGATTCTGACCAGCCTTCGTAATCGCCCAGACCCAGATAACGGGTGATTTCAGCGATAGCATCGGTATGGCGGGTGCTTTCCTGGCGCACGTCGATACGTACCAGCGGCACGCCGAAACAGCGTACGCGGCGCAGGGTATCCAGCAACTGACCGTTGGCGATAATGCCCATGTTGCAGGCTTGCAGCGACTGGTAGCAGGCGTACAACGGTGCCCACAGTTGGTCATTTTTCACCAGCAGATCATGAGGACGCGCAACGCGTTCGCCTTTCAGACGGGCTTCCAGATACACCTGAGTATTGGTCAGCTGAGAACGCAGCTGTTTCATGATCTCGCGGTAAGGTTCGAGAATATCCGCACCACCAGCCAGCTCGCGCAGCTCCGGCGTACATTCGGTCATCGACAGTTCTGACACCAGCACCGCGACATCGCGCAGGAACAGGTCAGTCGCTTTCCAGCGGCTCAGTAACAGCACGTGACGGGTGATATCTGCGGTCACGTTCGGGTTACCGTCGCGGTCGCCACCCATCCAGGAGGTAAAGCGAACCGGCACGGCTTCCACTGGCATTTTGTAATCCAGTGAAGATTCCAGCTGCTCATTCAGTTCGCGCAGGAAAGCAGGCACGCCTTCCCACAGGCTGTTTTCGACTACCGCAAAGCCCCATTTGGCTTCATCCACCGGAGAAGGGCGGTTTTTGCGGATTTCATCGGTATGCCATGACTGCGCGATCAACTGACGCAGGCGACGCATGATTTGTTTGCGCTCGTAATCGGCCAGATCGTTATGGTCGAGCTGCTTGAGGCAGTTATTCACTTCGACCAGTTTATGGATCAGCGTACGGCGGGCAATTTCTGTCGGGTGCGCGGTCAGAACCAGTTCGATAGAAAGCTGGTCAACGGCATCCCGTAATTGCTGTTCAGAGAGATTTTTGGATTTCAGACGATCGAACAATTGCGCCAGCGCTTCAGGATTGCTGGCCGCTTCGCCGTGCGGCGAAATGCTGTGATATTGTTCCGCCACGTTGGCTAAATTCAGGAACTGGCTAAAAGCTCGGGCAACAGGCAGCAGCTCATCATTTGAGAGATTTTGCAGCGTTGACAGCAATTCCTGTCGATCCGCGTCGTTTCCGGCACGGGAGGATTTCGACAGCTTACGGATTTTCTCAACACGATCCAGGATATGCTCTCCCAACGTATCTTTGATCGTGTCACCTAGCAATTTACCTAAGGTACTGACATTACTTCGCATTGCGGAATATTGTTCGTTCATATTACCTCTGACCCGTTCTCTCGTTTAATTTTTATTTTCTGTAAATAACTTTCACCCGTCAGGCATTCTTGCCCCGTTCACCCTGCCAACCTGGCCACACTTTTTAAAAGCCACCCCTGTTTTACCCCATAAAGCCCCGATCACTCACGTGAAAAATGGTCTTTTTGGCAATGTCGCTGAAATTTAATTACAACAACGACGATATCAGTTTGGCTAATCAACGTTTTGTACAGTAGCAAAGGGCGCCCGTGAGCGCCCTGATTGTTTCTTCATCAATCCGACATTCAGTATCAGTGATAACAGAAGTGATGAACGACCTGAGAAATCAGCTCGCGAGTCGGTTTAATGAACGCGGTATCAATATATTCGTCTGGCTGATGCGCCTGATCGATAGAACCCGGTCCGAGAACCAGCGTCGGGCACAGTTCCTGAATGAACGGCGCTTCAGTGCAGTAGTTAACGATTTCCGTTTCCACACCCAGCAGCTTTTCGACCACCTGCACCAGCGGGTGATCCGGCGGACATTCATAACCCGGGATTGGCGGATGCAGTTCTTCAATCGCCAGACGTCCCGGCCAGCGTTCGCTCACCGGTGCCAGCGCTTCATTGAGCAATCCGTTGATATCTGACAGCGTCAGACCCGGCAGCGGGCGGATATCCATATGCATTTCGCAACAGGCGCAAATACGGTTTGGCGCATCGCCGCCGTTGATATACCCAAAGTTCATGGTCGGATACGGGATCACGAAACCACTGTGGTTGTAACGGCTTTTCAGCGTATTGCGCAGCGTCATTAAATGGGTAATGGATTCGTGCATCAGCTCAATCGCGTTCACGCCGCGTGAAGGGTCACTGGAATGACCGGACTGGCCGGTGATGCGGATCGCGTTCGACAGATGGCCTTTGTGCGCACGAACGGGCTTCAGGGAAGTCGGTTCGCCGATGATGGCGCAATCGGGACGAATTTTGGCGTTTTTGGAGAAATAGCTGGCACCGGCCATGGTGGTTTCTTCATCGGCGGTCGCCAGAATATACAGTGGTTTAGTCAGTTTGGTCAGGTCAACATCACGCAGTGAATCGAGGATAAAGGCGAAGAAACCTTTCATGTCGGCAGTACCCAGACCATAGAGCTTATTTTCATGCTCGGTGAGGGTGAAAGGATCGCGCGTCCAGCGGCCGTCATCGAACGGAACTGTGTCGGTGTGACCGGCCAGCAGCAAGCCGCCAGCGCCTTCGCCAGTGCTGGCTAACATATTGAATTTATGGCGTGTACCTGGAACGGGTTGCACTTCGACTTTGAAGCCTAAATCACCGAACCAGCCTGCCAGTAAATTGATTAACGTCTCATTGCTCTGGTCCAAAGCCGCATCGGTTGCGCTGATGGAAGGGGTTGCAATTAACGCCCGGTAGAGCTCAATAAAAGGAGGTAATTTCATCTTCACTGTTGACAGCCTTTAGTTAGGGTAGTATTCATATTCATGCAATAATTGTGAATAAAAATACAATAAGCCAGCGCGTAAGGAAACCGGAAAAAATTTATCCGCCCCCTACCCAAAAATTGAGAAGGTGAACAAGCCCTATGTTGAATACGCTGATTGTTGGTGCCACAGGTTATGCCGGAGCCGAACTCGCCGCTTACCTGAATCGCCACCCACATATGAACATAACCGGTTTAACGGTTTCAGCGCAAAGTGCAGATGCAGGAAAATTGCTTTCTGATTTGCATCCTCAATTAAAAGGCATCGTCGATTTGCCTGTTCTGCCGCTGACGGATGTGGCGCAAGCAGCGAAGGGTGTCGATGTGGTATTTCTGGCGACGGCGCACGAAGTCAGCCACGATCTGGCGCCACAGTTTCTGGCGGCGGGCTGCGTGGTGTTTGATCTCTCGGGAGCCTTTCGCGTCAGCAAACCTGAGTTTTACACCGAATTCTACGGCTTCGAGCATCAGCATCTCGATTTGCTCGATAAAGCCGTTTACGGCCTGGCCGAATGGCAGGCTGACAAATTAAAAGACGCCCAGCTGATCGCCGTGCCGGGATGTTATCCGACCGCTTCACAGCTGGCGCTCAAACCGCTTATCGAAAATGGCCTGCTCAATGACAGCCAGTGGCCGGTGATCAACGCCACCAGCGGCGTCAGCGGCGCAGGCCGTAAAGCCACGCTCGGTAACAGCTTCTGCGAAGTCAGCCTTCAGCCGTATAAACTGTTCAGCCACCGTCATCAGCCGGAAATTGCCGAACACCTTGGCGTGCCGGTGATTTTTACCCCGCATCTGGGCAACTTCCCGCGCGGTATTCTGGCGACCATCACCTGCCGTCTGAACGCGGGTGTGACGGAACAGGATGTGGCGCAAGCGTTCCACAATGCGTATCACGATAAACCGCTGGTGCGTTTGTACACTAAAGGGGTTCCGGCGCTGAAAGACGTGGTCGGCCTGCCGTTCTGCGATATCGGTTTTGCGGTGAAAGGCGAACACCTGATTGTGGTGGCGACGGAAGATAACGTGCTCAAAGGCGCGTCAGCACAGGCGGTTCAGTGCATGAATATCCGTTTCGGCTTCCCTGAAACGCAGTCTCTGCTTTAACAATCCTCAGATTGTCAGCAAACAAAAACAACCGCCCCTGAGCGTTTATTCAGACGCGCAGGGGTGTTAGATTAAATGAAACCCATTGTTATTAATTAACATTCTCAACCGGTCGGGGCGCGAACAGCTATGAATCCGTTAGTCATCAAATTAGGTGGTGTGTTGCTGGACAATGAAGAAGCGCTTGAGCGCCTGTTCATGGCGGTCGTAGCTTATCGTCAGGAATATCACCGCCCGCTGGTCATTGTTCACGGTGGCGGCTGCCTGGTTGATGAGCTGATGAAAAAGCTGAATCTGCCAGTGGTGAAAAAGGCGGGTCTGCGTGTTACTCCGGCTGACCAGATTGATATCATCACCGGCGCGCTCGCGGGCAGCGCTAACAAAACCCTGCTGGCATGGGCGGTAAAAAATCATATCAACGCGGTGGGTCTGTCACTGGCGGACGGCGGCACCGTCAGCGTCACGCAGTTGGATGAATCACTGGGCTTCGTCGGCAAAGCGGAAGCGGGCAATCCGGCGCTGATCAACACGCTGACCGGCGCAGGTTATCTGCCGATTGTCAGCTCCATCGGCATCACCGCAGCCGGTGAACTGATGAACGTTAACGCGGATCAGGCAGCAACGGCTCTGGCGGCCACGCTGGGTGCAGATCTGATCCTGCTGTCTGATGTCAGCGGTATTCTCGATGGCAAAGGCCAGCGCATCCCTGAGATGAGCGCAGAGAAAGCTGAACAGCTTATCGATCAGGGCATTATCACTGACGGCATGATCGTCAAAGTTCACGCCGCGCTGGATGCCGCGCGTTCTCTCGGACGTCCGGTGGACATCGCCAGCTGGCGTCACGCTGAGCAATTACCGGCACTGTTTAACGGCGTGGCGATCGGCACACGCATTCTGGCGTAGCTCAGGATCTGGCGCGCATTTGGTACACACTTTTGTCAGGGCGCAGCATCTTGCGCCCTTTTGCATAAAAAAATTTCAGGAGCAGGAAAATGGCACTTTGGGGCGGACGTTTTACTCAGGCAGCAGATCAGCGTTTTAAAGAGCTGAATGACTCACTGCGTTTCGATTACCGGCTGGCAGAGCAGGACATCGTGGGCTCCGTTGCCTGGTCCAAAGCACTGGTCACCGTGAATGTATTAACCGCGGATGAACAGGTTCAGCTGGAAGAAGCTCTGACCGTACTGCTGGAAGAAGTCCGTGCCAATCCCCGCGCTATTTTAGCCAGCGATGCCGAAGATATTCACAGCTGGGTCGAAGGTAAGCTTATCGACAAAGTCGGCAATCTCGGCAAAAAACTGCACACCGGCCGCAGCCGTAACGATCAGGTCGCCACCGACATCAAACTGTGGTGTAAAGCGCAGGTGGTTGAACTGGGCGATGCGCTGCATCATTTGCAACAGGCGCTGGTCGCGACAGCCGAAGCCAATCAGGACGCGGTGATGCCGGGTTACACCCACCTGCAACGCGCTCAGCCGGTGACTTTCGCGCACTGGTGCATGGCGTATGTCGAAATGTTGGCGCGTGATGAAAGCCGTCTGAAAGATACCCTGACCCGTCTGGACGTCAGCCCGCTGGGTTGTGGCGCACTGGCCGGTACTGCGTACCCGATGGACAGGGAGCAGCTGGCAGGCTGGTTAGGTTTTGCATCTGCCACCCGCAACAGTCTCGACAGCGTATCCGACCGTGACCACGTGCTGGAACTGCTTTCCAATGCGGCCATCAGCATGGTTCACCTGTCCCGTTTCGCCGAAGACCTGATCTTCTTCAACACCGGTGAAGCGGCCTTTATCGATTTGTCTGACCGCGTGACCTCTGGTTCTTCGCTGATGCCACAGAAGAAAAACCCGGACGCGCTGGAGCTTATCCGTGGCAAATGTGGTCGTGTGCAGGGCGCGCTGACCGGCATGATGATGACCATGAAAGGCTTGCCGCTGGCGTACAACAAAGACATGCAGGAAGACAAAGAAGGGCTGTTCGACGCGCTCGATACCTGGATGGATTGTCTGAACATGGCATCCCTGGTGCTGGACGGTATTCAGGTGAAACGCCCGCGGGCGAAAGAGGCTGCGCAGCAGGGTTACGCCAACTCCACCGAGCTGGCGGATTATCTGGTCGCCAAAGGTGTGCCGTTCCGTGAAGCGCACCATATCGTCGGTGAAGCAGTGGTGGAAGCCATTAATCAGGGTAAAGCGCTGGAAGAATTGCCGCTGGCAGATTTGCAGAAATTCAGCAGCGTGATTGGCGATGATGTTTACGCCATTCTCGAACTGCAATCCTGCCTTGATAAACGTGCGGCTAAAGGCGGCGTCTCTCCGCAGCAGGTTGCGCAGGCGATTGCCGATGCGAAAACGCGACTCGGGATGTAAATCTTTTAGCTTCTCCCCCCTGCGAAGGGGGAGAAAATTACTTCACAGACAGATTTTTCCCCACGCCCGCGGGCTGTTCGTCAGCACCTCGCCACCCCTCTCAGTCACCAGCACGTCATCTTCGATTCTCACACCGCCCAGACCCGGAACATAAATTCCCGGCTCGAGGGTGATCACCATTCCCGATTCCAGCGGTTGCGCGTTTTGCGGGCTAAGCGCGGGTGCTTCATGAACATCCAGCCCTAAACCGTGCCCCAGATTGTGGCTGAAATACTCGCCATAGCCTGCCGATGCAATAATATTGCGGGCGACGGCATCCAGTTCCTGACAGCGGATCCCCGGCCGTACGGCGTCGCGGGCAGCCTGCTGCGCGATAAGTACTGTGTCGTAAATCGCTTTCAGTTGTTCACTGGCGTTGCCGAGTGCGAAAGTGCGCGTCATGTCGGAGCAGTAATGCTGATATACCGCGCCGAAATCTATCGTCACCAGTTCACCGGCCATCAGCTTTTTGTCTGTCGGACGCCCGTGCGGCAATGCACCGCGCGTGCCGGAAACCACCACGGTATCAAACGACGTTTTACTGCCACCGGCCTGCCTCACGGCCATTTCGATGTGATCGGCCAGTTTTTTTTCAGTGATACCCGGCCTGATAAACGGCATTACCGTTTGCAGCGCGCGGTCGGCAATCACGGCGGCCTCACGGATTTTGGCGATTTCATCGGGATATTTATGCACGCGCAGAACTGAAGCATCCCGGTGCTGAAGTGCCAGGCCGCACTGACTTTCCAGCGCCTGCCAGGCGAGGTGCGATATTGCGCTGGCATCGGCGAACAGCCTTTCTGTGCCGATAAACTGCCTGAGGAAATGGCTGAGCGGATGCTCAGCGGTGAGCGTCAGCACCTCCACGTCCGGATTGTTCTGGCTGCATTCGGCGCTGTAGCGGCCATCAACCAAAATCCACAGACCACTTAGCGTGACCAGCACATAGCCCGATGCGCTGTACAGTTCAGCTATCGCGTATTTGCTGAATCTGTCGGTGAGAAGTACTGCGGCCATATTTCGCTCTGCCATGTGCTGGCGCAGAACATCCAGACGTTGCTGACGGCTCATTTATCCTCCGGTATCAGGCGACTTCGAGCAGGCCTTTCTTGATTAAACGGTTACGGTAGAACACGCAGGTCACCGCGATAAACAGCGAACCACCGAGCAGACCAATCAGGTAGGCCGGAATGTTGCTGATGAGCGGCCATGCCCAGATGGCGGATTCCGGGAACCATTGCACGGCACCTAGCGAAACCCCCAGCAGCGCGCCGATAACGGCACCAATCACGTACACCGGAATGACAAACCCCGGACGTTCCAGCGCGAACGGAATCGACCCTTCTGAAATTCCCATAAAGCCGAGGAAAATCGCGGTGCGGCCAATCTGATTGAACTGGCGATCGTAAACCCGGCGTCCTACCAGCCATTTATCGATAACCGTTGAAAGCCCCAGCCCGAATGAAGGAATGACGATGGCCAGACAGCGTGCGGTGATCGGCAGCACTTTTTCGGTGGTGAAACCGAGCGCCACAAATCCGGCGGCTTTGTTCACCGGCCCGCCGAGGTCAAAGGCTGTCGCGGCTGCCAGTAAAGTGGCGTAGAAATAAGTCCCCGCCGAGCCTGCGGCCTGTAAAGCCTCTTTGATAAGCGTATTCAGCCAGCCGCCGATTGGCGTGATCAGGAATACCATCAGCATCATCGCGACAATTGCGGAAATCAGCGGAATGAAAAAGGTCGTTTTGAACGCCAGCCAGTTGTGCGGCAGTTTGATGTTGTTGTTCATCCAGCGGACGAAGTAACCGACCACAAACGCAATCACGATGGCGCCGAGAAACCCTGAAGCGACCGGTGCGACCGCCGCCCATTGCCCGCTGACCAGGGCAGGAACGGCTACCGGTTTGATTGCCACATAGCCGCCGATAAATCCGGCTGCCAGCGCCGTTTTACCGCCGATAGAGTTGGCGGTGAAAGCGGCAAACATCGGGATAGCGAAGCCAAATAACGTGAAACCGAAGCTTTCCATGATGCTGGCGATTTGCAGCATCCAGACGGAACTGCCGGTGTAACGCCCGCTGTTGAGCGCCGCCATGATGGATTCATCCGGCGACATCCCCAGAAAAACATACGGAATGATTTGCGACAGTGCGCCAATCAGACCGCCCATAATCAGCACCGGGATCATGTAGGAAATACCGGTCATGATGTGTTTGCTGAACTCTTTCCAGGCATGGCTCTGGCCTTTACCTGCCGGTCCTGCGGGTACTGCCGGGGTATCGGAGGACTGACTGTGACCGGTATTGATGACTCTTTTTCTTATCGCCACGGGAAACTCCTTGCGCTTAACAAAGCAAAAGTGGAATTACTGACCCTGATCTTCTTCGATTTCGTCGATCAGCCCGCCGGCGTTTTTCACCGCGTCTTTCAGCTCGACTTCATACACTTCCACGCCGTTAAACCGCTCGATGTTTTGCGGCGTGATACCGGTCGCGTGAATGATGACGGTGGCCTGTGCGATATCTTCCGCCGTCAGTTCGTTCTGGATGCCGCCGGCGCCCTGCGTTTCAATTTTCACGTCATAACCCCGAGCGCGGGCGGCCACTTCGATAGCTTCAGCCGCCATAAAGGTATGGGCCAGACCCATCGGGCACGCGCACAGAGCAATCAGTTTCTTAGCAGACATAATCAGTTACCTCGTTTTTCACTGGTTTCGGCGGGCAGATTTGCCAGCCGGTAAAGGGCTTCGGCATAGATGCCGATGGCGCTGATAAAGCGGCTTAAGCTGCCGTATTCATCTGCGCTGTGGGTGTTTCCGGAGGATCCGTCGGGAAATTCACAGCCAAAAATCACGGAGTTTTGCATCGCGCTGGCGTAACTGCCCGCGCCGGTGGTGCGTGAAGGATGGTCTGTATCGCCGGTGTGGCGGGTGTAAATCTCATGCAGCGTCTGCACCAGCGGGCTGTCTGGCGGGCCAGTCGTGATTCCATTGCGCAAGACTTTCCATAATCATTTCTGCGCTGAGATTTTCGGGATAACGCACGTTGAGCGTCAGTGTCATCAGCCCGCTTTCGATGTTCAGCACCGTCGGCACCAGCAGAATATTCCCGCATTCTCCGGCGGTATCCAGCGCAAAGCGCACGCCGCTCTGGCCGGTTTTCGGCTCAGTGATTTCGACCAGTTGTTGCGTCCAGCGGGCGTCAAAGCGCTGATGAAGTAACTGCGCCGTAGCGGCAATGGGATTCAGGCAGGCTTCCGGTTTTGATGAATGACCGCCGCGGCCATACAGCCGCCAGCGATCGGCGCATTCCGGCTCCGCCAGCAGCGTAAAACCTTCATCCAGCGTCCAGCCGCCGGAATAGAGCGAAAGGCCATGCAGGTGCGCAACATCAGGAATGGAATTCACCACTTCGCCGCAGGAAACTGACAATTCCGGTTGTTCAACAGGCGCAGTCAGCGTGACCAGCAGCGAGCCTTTTTCGCCGTAGATCACCGGAAATTTGCCGTCCGGCGTGAAGGCGAAGGCCGGTTGTGGCTGTGATGCAAAATAACGGCGGATACAGTGGAAGCCGGTTTCTTCGTTACCGCCCGCGACCAGCCGAATGCGGCGCGCCAGCGGCAGTTGCAGCTCGCGCAGAATATCCAGTGCCAGCCATGCGGCGATCATCGGGCCTTTATCATCAACGACGCCGCGGCCCATCAGCTTATCGCCTAGCCGCGTCAGCTGATACGGCGGAAAATGCCAGCCCTCACCCGCAGGAATGACATCGGCATGCCCAAAGACATACACAATTTCGTCGCCACTACCGTATTCGATATGTACCGCGTGATGATCTACGTTGAGCGTTTTCAGTCCGGCCTCGTCGCCGAGTTTTTGCCACCAGCCCAGCGCATCGGCCACACCCTGACCAAACGGAGCGCCCGGCTGGCGACTTTCGCTGTCGAAGGGCGAGGGGATTGCCACCCATTGTGCGAGTAATTGAAGAAAATGATTTGCCCTGTCCCGGGCGTGTGCGGAGAAGTCGATCATTGACCCTGACCCTCTGGAAAACATGAAGGTAAGCATCACGGCTGGCGGAAAAAGCGTCAAAAGGCAGGGTTCAGGAATGATAAATAAAACAGGTAAAATTTTTCTCCGTTTTTTTTTACCTGTTCAGCTCGCCACAGGAGAGTGAGTCAGAGGAAGGCGGGAGCAACCGTCAGCCGCGAGTCTCCGGGTAATAATAATGAGCCCTCCAGCTGATGTCGCAGGCATTCCAGCGCACGGGTGGCGATCGCGTTGTGACTGACGGCGATCAGTGGCAGTTGCAGTTTTACCGACGGTTCACATTCACCGAAGCCGGTCAGCGCAATGCGTCGTGAAAAAAGCCGCCATTTATGGGCCTGTAACCGGTTGGCCAGCGCGTGGTGTACAGCCTGCAAAACCGTCGGGTTATCGCACAGGATTGCGGAGACCTTAGGGTTATGTTTGAGAACCTGTGTGGCAGCCACTGATGCATCATCAAACGTCTCGGCGCAGGGAAAACTGAGCGAAGGTGAAAATGCCACGCCCGCCTTGCCCAGCGCAACGGAAAGTCCGCCGAGCCGCTCGGCACGGATCAGCGAGTGGTTTTCACCGCCGAGATACGCAATATGTTGATGTTGCTGCTCCAGTAAAGCGTCTGCGGCCATATGCGCGGCCAGCGCATTATCGGGATGGACGGCGGCAACCGGCCCCGGATGATGATGTGCGCTGATGCCGGTCAGGGCGACGTGACGCGCCGCCGTTCTGGCGTTCAGCGCCTGCAACGTTTCCGGACGGCTGCTCAGTAATTTCCCGCAGACAATAATCCCCCGCGCATCCTGCGCCAGAAGCGCTTCGGTCTGAGCGAGAACGTCGGCGGGATCCAGCGTGGAATAAGCCAGCGCGACGGAGAAACCGGCCTGTTGCAGCACGTTTGCCAGTTCCGGCAGCAGACCCGCCGAAAAGGCACAATCAAGCGGCAGTAAAAGCCCGATACGAGAAAGCGTGACGGGCGGGGAAGTCGTGGCGCGACGATAACCCAGCTGATCAATCGCCTGATAAATTCTTTTCACGCCTTGCGGTGAAATGCGGCCTTTACCGCCGAGCACCAGAGAAACTGCCGCAACGGAAACGCCTGCCAGACGCGCGACATCCTGCTGAGTGATTTTATTGCGGGTTTTTTGCGCCGTCATCGTTGTGCCATTTGCCATAAAGGAACCGCAAAGTGTCGCAGGTGGCAAGCGGGAAAAAGCAGGGGACGATCTCAGATTACTGAATTTGAGGATAAAAAAAGGCGGATCAGAGATCCGCCGAAAGTTCACGTAGTCTAACTTTGCTTTTTTGTTGGTAGTGCAGGGATTTCTTGTCTTACTGCTTACAACTGTTTCTTATCGAAGATTATTGTGCGACTTCACACAGATCTTCTGTTTCTGAATGGAGGTAAACCTCCAGGTCGTCACTTCCCCCGATGTGGCGTCCACCGATAAAGACTTGCGGCACTGTTGCCCGGCCCGTCACGGCGCGCAGACTGACGGTGGTCGCGTCTTTACCTAATACAATTTCTTCGTACTGAATGCCGCGTTCCTGCAGCATTTGTTTGGCTTTGGCGCAGAATGCACATCCCGGTTTGGTGAACACGGAGACGGATTCCTGCACTTTGAATTCAGGTGCCAGATATTTCAGCATGGTGTCGGCATCCGACACTTCAAACGGGTCGCCCGGTTTATTTGGCTCGACGAACATTTTTTCCACCACGCCGTTACGCACCAGCATGGAATAACGCCATGAGCGCGGGCCGAAACCTAAATCGGCTTTCTCAACCAGCATGTCCATCCCTTTGGTGAATTCACCGTTACCGTCCGGGATGAAAGTGATGTTGGAGGCATTTTGCTCGGCTTTCCAGGCGTTCATCACGAAGGTGTCATTCACGGAAACGCACAGAATGCTGTCAACGCCGTGGCTCTTAAACACCGGTGCCAGTTCGTTGTAACGTGGCAGATGGCTCGAAGAGCACGTCGGGGTGAAAGCGCCCGGTAGTGAAAAGACAATCACTGTTTTATTTTTAAACAGCTCATCGGTGGTGAGGTCTACCCACTGGTCGCCCTGACGGGTGTGAAAAGTAACCTGCGGTACGTGTTTACCTTCCTGGCTTGCAAACATGAATAACCTCCTAATTACTAAATAAAAATGAATGTCTTTACGGTCGTGCCGTTTCGTTGGGAAGCATTATTAACGATAATGGTTGATAGATATAATCGTTGATTGCTATCTTATCTATCGTTACCGGCTATCGCATTGCCTTATAGGGACTGGAGGAAAAATGAACATCCGTGATTTAGAGTATCTGGTGGCACTGGCAGAGTTCCGTCATTTCCGTCGCGCCGCAGACTCATGCCATGTCAGCCAGCCAACGTTGAGCGGACAGATCCGCAAACTGGAAGACGAGCTGGGTGTGATGTTGCTGGAAAGAACCAGCCGTAAGGTGCTGTTTACGCAAGCGGGGTTACTGCTGGTCGATCAGGCTCGCACGGTGCTGCGCGAAGTGAAAGTGCTGAAAGAGATGGCCAGCCAGCAGGGCGAAGCGATGTCCGGACCCATGCATATCGGGCTGATACCGACTGTCGGACCGTATCTTTTGCCGCAAATTATTCCTTCACTGCACAAGACGTTCCCGAAACTGGAAATGTATCTGCATGAAGCACAAACCCATCAGCTGCTGGCGCAACTCGACAGCGGAAAACTCGACTGTGCCATTCTGGCGCTGGTGAAAGAGAGCGAAGCGTTTATTGAAGTGCCGTTATTCGATGAACCGATGAAACTGGCGATCTATGACGATCATCCGTGGGCATCACGGGATCGCGTGGCGATGGCAGATCTGGCGGGTGAAAAACTGCTGATGCTGGAAGACGGACACTGTCTGCGCGATCAGGCCTTAGGTTTTTGCTTCCAGGCAGGTGCAGACGAGGATACGCATTTTCGTGCCACCAGTCTGGAAACGCTGCGCAACATGGTAGCGGCAGGCAGCGGTATTACCTTACTGCCATCACTGGCCGTGCCAAAAGAGCGCAGCCGTGACGGAGTGACTTATCTGACGTGTGACAAACCGGAACCGCGACGCACTATCGCACTGGTATATCGTCCCGGTTCGCCACTGCGCGGGCGTTACGAACAACTTGCTGAAGCCATTAAAGAGCACATGCAGCCTTACATGGACAGAACCGCGGTATTAAAACAGGCGGTTTAATCCATTCAGCGCGGCAACACGATAGGCTTCTGCCATGGTCGGATAGTTGAAGGTGGTATTAACGAAATACTCGATAGTATTGCCTTCCCCTTTCTGTTCCATGATTGCCTGACCGATGTGAATAATCTCGGCGGCGCGTTCACCAAAGCAATGAATACCCAGAATTTCTTTGGTATCCCGGTGGAACAACAGCTTCAGACTGCCCACGTTCATGCCGGCAATTTGTGCGCGAGCCAGATGCTTGAACTGAGCACGGCCCACTTCGTACGGCACTTTCATCGCGGTCAGTTCCTGCTCGGTTTTACCGACGGAGCTGATTTCAGGGATGGTGTAGATACCGGTCGGAATGTTTTCAATCAGGTGGACTTTGGCTTCGCCCTGAATCATCGCCTGCGCGGCAATACGGCCCTGATCGTAAGCGGCTGATGCCAGACTTGGATAACCAATGACATCGCCGACCGCATAAATATGCGACAACGCCGTCTGGTACATACTGTTCACTTTCAGCAAACCGCGGCTGTCGGCTTCCAGACCAATATTTTCCAGACCCAGCTTGTCGGTGTTACCGGTGCGTCCGTTGGCGTACAACAGCGCGTCGGCTTTTACTTTTTTACCGGATTTGAGATGCATGATCACGCCATCTTCCACGCCTTCAATCATCTCGAATTCTTCGTTGTGGCGGATAACCACACCGTTGTTCCAGAAGTGATAGGAAAGGGCGTCTGACATTTCCTGATCGAGGAAAGAGAGCAGGCGGTCGCGGGTGTTGATTAAGTCCACTTTGACGTTCAGACCACGGAAAATCGACGCATATTCGCAGCCGATCACACCTGCACCATAAATAATGACGTGGCGCGGTTCGTGGCTCAGTTCGAGGATCAGGTCGCTGTCATAAATGCGGGGATGACCAAAATCGACGTTGGCTGGGCGGTAAGGACGCGAGCCGCAGGCGATGATGATGTTATCAGCGGTAATTTGTTCGTGCGTGTTGTCGGCATAACGGATGCTGATGGTATTAGCATCCACGAAGCTGGCATCGCCGGAAAACAGCTGGCACTGGTTTCTTTCATAGAAACCCTGACGCATACGGGTCTGCTGATTAATAACCGAATCGGCGTGGCGCAGAATATCCGGGAAGCTGGAACTCATGGTGCGCGAGTTATCGCTGTAGAGCGGATTCTGGTTAAATTCGATGATTCTGCTGACGGCGTGGCGCAGTGCTTTGGAAGGGATGGTGCCCCAGTGAGTACATCCGCCACCGACGTTGTTATAGCGTTCGATGACAGCAACCCGGGCGCCTTGTTTAACCAGTCCCATCGCGGCGCCTTCTCCGCCAGGGCCTGAGCCAATGATGATGGCATCAAAATGTGAGTGCTGTGGCATAGTTCGAAACCTATTTTTATACAAAATCACAACGAGAAAGTAACATATTACACCTGTTTACCCCACATGCAGTTGTCATTTAATGGTAAAGCAGCAACATTCTGACCCACTTTATGCTGTTGTATCTTTGGCTCCGCCCGTTAAAAATTTTGGTATAGTGAATCGGTAACGGGCGAATAATCAAAAAGAAGAATACTATCCGGATGAAGGTTATGGGCGTAAGAGCACAACAAAAAGAGCGCACGCGTCGCACGCTGATTGAGGCGGCTTTTAGCCAGCTCAGTGCCGAGCGTAGCTTTGCCAGTCTGAGTTTGCGTGAGGTTTCCCGCGAAGCAGGAATTGCACCCACATCCTTTTACCGGCATTTTCGTGATGTGGATGAACTGGGCCTGACAATGGTGGATGAAAGTGGCCTGATGCTGCGTCAGCTGATGCGTCAGGCACGTCAGCGTATTGCCAAAGGCGGCAGCGTGATCCGCACGTCCGTTTCCACCTTTATGGAATTCATCGGTAACAATCCCAACGCATTCCGCCTGCTGCTGCGTGAACGTTCCGGCACGTCTTCGGCATTCCGTGCCGCTGTCGCCCGTGAAATTCAGCATTTTATTGCGGAACTTGCTGACTATCTGCAACTCGAAAACCATATGCCGCGCAGTTTTACCGAAGCGCAGGCTGAAGCCATGGTGATTATCGTTTTCAACGCCGGTGCTGAAGCACTGGATGTGGATATCGCACAGCGTCGTCAGCTCGAAGAACGACTGGTGTTGCAGTTGCGGATGATTTCCAAAGGCGCGTATTACTGGTATCGCCGTCAACAGGAACGTACGGCTGTGACTCCCATCAATAATAAGACCCGAGGTAAAGAAGATGACCGAACAACCGAACCAGGATAATGGCACTCTGGTTTTGGCTCTGATTGCCGGGCTGTCGATTAATGGCACTTTCGATGCGTTATTCAGCTCCATCGTCACGTTTTCGATTTTCCCGATCGTTTCCCTGGTGTTAGCGGTATATTGCCTGCATGTTCGCTACCACAGAGGTGAAATGCCGAAAGGATTACCGGTGCTGGCAGCGGCGAGTTTCCTGCTGGGACTGCTGCTTTACAGCACGATTGTCCGCGCGGAATACCCTGAGCTGGGTTCGAATTTCATGCCGTCGCTGATCAGTGTCGTGCTGGTGTTCTGGATAGGCCTGAAGCTGAAAAAACGAAAATCTTCAATTCAGTAAAACCTATTCTGATATTTAAAAAGGCAATCTGCGGATTGCCTTTTTTATGTTCCCGTCATTTAATGAACTGACATTTCATTAATATCAAACCCATGTTCAATATTTAGATATTGATCGCCCACTTCTTTATTTCTTTGCCATAAAATTCGTTTGAGTGGCAAAAACCAAAAGGTTTTCATTCCTGCACCTCGTTAGTTTGAATCATGGCCGGACGAAGTGTTTTCGTTCGCATTCAGCCTATGCCTATAGGTGATTTAACAGAGGCAAGACGGCAATGAAAACTCGTAAAATTGGGATCTTTAATTACATCGCCTACGGTTCTGGCGATTTTCTGGGGGCGGGGACCACAGCCCTGACGGCGGCGTGGCTGCTCTATTTCTACACCACGTTCTGCGGCCTTTCGCCCATCGAGGCGACCTTTATCTTTGCTACCGCACGCGTCGCCGATGCGGTACTGAGTCCAATGATGGGCTATCTCACCGACAATTTCGGTAACACCTGGCTCGGCAAACGGTTTGGCCGCCGTAAATTCTTCATTCTGCTCGGCATCCCCTGTGTCTTCAGCTACAGCTTTATGTGGGTGGGCGACATGGGATACGTCTATTACCTGCTGACTTACCTGCTGTTCGACATTGTCTACACCATGATCCTGGTACCGTATGAAACACTGGTGCCGGAAATGACGGATGATTTCAAACAGAAATCCAAATTCTCTGGTGCCCGTATCGCACTGGCGCAGCTTTCCGCCATCCTCGCTGCATTCCTGCCGGGGATTCTGTTGCAGCATTTCGGCAAAGATAACGCCATTTCCTTCTTCTATTCGAGTCTGGTCTTTGCGGTGATTTGTGCCTTCGTTCTGACGCTGGTGTATTTCTTTACCTGGGAGCGTCCGGAAGAACTCAAATCTGAAGCCACGAAGAAAATCGAACGCGAACGTCAGCAACTGACGCTGGCACAAAGCCTGAAACGCCTGAAAGTCGAATTGTCTTCGACACTGCGCATCAAGATTTTCCGTCAGCATCTGGGGTTATATCTTGGCGGGTATATCGCGCAGGATGTATTTAATGCCGTGTTCACGTATTACGTGGTGTTCGTGCTGATGCAAAGTGCGGCGATTGCTTCCAATCTGATGGGCATGATGGCGATTCTGCAATTCGTGGCGGTGATCGGCATGATCCCGATGTGTATCCGGTTCGGCCCTGCGCCTTCTTACCGGCTGGCGGTTTCCCTGTTCGGGCTCGCGGCGTTGTCTTACGGCGTGTTGTATTACACCGGTATGAATGATTCGATGTCGTTGCTGTTGCTGATCTCCGCGCTGGCCGGTCTGGGACGTGGCGGGATCAACTACGTACCCTGGAATATCTATACCTATATTGCTGACGTCGATGAAACCATCACCGGACAGCGCCGCGAAGGGATTTTCGCGGGCGTCATGACGCTGACCCGTAAAGCTTCTCAGGCGGGCGCGGTAATGCTGGTGGGGATTATTTTACAACTTGCCGGATTTGTATCCGGGCAAAGCCAGCAGGTTCCGGCGGTCGGCCATACCATTCTTGGTGTGCTGGTGATCGGGTCGTTGCTGATGCTCAGCATGGGCTTCATCATCTCTCTGTTCTTCCACCTGAACCAGAAAACTCACGGTGTGCTGACCCGTGAAACGCAAAAAATGCGTGATGCCAACCGCATTGTGCCGGAGCAAATCACACCGGAAGACCGGGCAACCGTCGAAATGCTGACAGGGATAAAATACGAATCTCTGTGGGGCAATAACAATATCGGTTATCTGCATCGCAATAACCCGCCACCCGAAAAGCTGACCCGCGAAAATACCGCCGAAATGCCGGTCCAGGGACGTTTGTAATTTTTGAATTCACAGGAGAACGCCATGAAAGTTTTTGAAGTTAAACACAGTGCTTTGCTGCGACAGCCGGAACATTTCATTTCACGCGGGGAACTGAAATCGCTGATCCACAACGTGACCAATAATCTGGTGAATATCGAAGATAAAACCGGGGAATTCCTGTTGAGACTCGATGACGGTCGCGTGATTGATACCAAAGGCTGGGCAGGCTGGGAGTGGACGCACGGCATCGGGCTGTATGGGATCTATCAGTATTACCAGCAGACCGGCGACGAAAAAATGCGCGCGGTGATCGACGACTGGTTTACCGCGCGTCTGGCAGAAGGGACGCCGACCAAAAACGTCAATACCATGAGTCCGTTCCTGACGCTGGCGTATCGTTACGAAGAAACCGGTAATGCGGCATGGCGTCCTTATCTGGAACGCTGGGCAGAATGGGTGATGTATGAAATGCCGCGCACCGACAAAGGCGCGATGCAGCACATCGTTTATAACAACGAAAACCATCAGCAGATGTGGGACGACACCCTGATGATGAGTGTTCTGCCGCTGGCCAAAATTGGCAAATTGCTTGACCGCCCGGAGTTTGTTGAAGAGGCGACGTATCAGTTCCTGTTGCATGTGCAGTATCTGATGGATCGTGAAACCGGCCTGTGGTTCCACGGCTGGACATTCGACGGCCATCATAATTTTGCACAGGCCCGCTGGGCGCGCGGCAACAGCTGGCTGACGATCGCCATTCCTGAATTCCTTGAACTGGTGGATTTACCGGAAAACAACGCGACACGCCGCTATTTATTGCAGGTGCTGGAAAGTCAGGTCAGTGCGCTGGCGAAATGTCAGGATGACAGCGGGTTATGGCATACGCTGCTCGACGATCCGCACTCTTATCTGGAAAGCTCGGCGACTGCCGGTTTCGCCTACGGCATTCTGAAAGCGGTGCGTAAGCGTTATATCGATGCGTCGTATGCGCCGGTGGCTGAGAAAGCCATTCAGGGGGTCATTAAGCATATCAATCCGGCCGGGGAACTGACGCAAACCTCATTCGGTACGGCGATGGGGAACAATCTCGATTTCTATCGCGAAATTGCGCTGACGTCTATGCCTTACGGACAGGCGATGGCGATCCTCTGCCTGTCAGAATATCTGCGGGTTTATCTATAAAAAGAGTTGTGCAGTAAAAGGAAACGGGCACGCCGAGGTGCCCGTTTTTTTCATCCGGTGATCATCAGATTTTTTCCAGCAGAACGCCCGATTCCATATGGTGCGTGTACGGGAACTGATCAAACAACGCCAGACGCGTCACGCGGTGCGTTGTGCTCAGGGTTTCCAGATTCGCACACAGTGTTTCCGGATTACAGGAGATATAAAGAATACGGTCATAGCCTGCCACCATTTTCACGGTTTCGTCATCCAGCCCGCTGCGCGGTGGATCGACAAAAATCGTGTTGCATTCATATCCGCTTAAATCGACATCTTGCAAACGACGGAATTCACGTACGCCATTCAGCGCCTGAGTGAAATCTTCCGCTGCCATGCGGATAATCTGCACGTTATCAATATGGTTCGCGGCAATGTTGTATTGAGCGGCGGCAACGGAAGGCTTGGCGATTTCAGTTGCCAGAACGCGGCGGAAGTTACGAGCCAGAGCCAGCGAGAAGTTGCCGTTACCGCAGTAAAGCTCCAGCAAATCACCGGTTGAGTTTTCAGTGGCTTTCAGCGCCCATTCCAGCATCTGAATATTCATTTCAGCATTGGGTTGGGTGAAGCTGTTTTCCACCTGACGGTAAATCATATCGCGACCCGCAACCGGCAGGACTTCATCGACATAATCCTGGTCGAGCATGATTTTGGTTTTCGCGGCGCGGCCAATCAGCTGGATGTCAAAACCGTCAGCACGCAGCTGGTCGCGCAGCGCGGTGGCGGCCTGCTGCCATTCTTCATCGAGTTTACGATGGTAGAGCAGCGAGGCGATGATTTTGCCGCTGCGGGTCGACAAATAGTCGATCTGGAAAATCTTACGACGCAGCGCCGGGTCTTGCTTGATAGCTGAGATCAGTACCGGCATCAGGCGGTTAATCAGTTCGCTGGCGGTCGGGAACTGATCCACGCGCACACGGGCTTTGGTCTGCTGATCAAACATGATGTGGTACAGGTCGCCCTCATCATGCCAGACGCGGAATTCCGCACGCATACGGTAATGGCTGACAGGAGAACGAAAAACGTCAGGCTGCGGCGCATTAAAAGGCGACATCATCGCCGTGAGACGTGCGGTCTTTTCCGCCAGCTGGTCGTCGTATTGTTCAATGGGCAGGTTTTCAGGCGTCATCAGTTTTCTCGTCTACCAGGGAATGAATGTACAAACTTAGCGGGGGATTGTAGGCAAAGTCTCCCCTATGTCCACCTTTGTTGTGTTTATAACGGGAAAGTCCATCTGGTATTACGGATGTCTGGATTTCCAAATGGGTTGATCGTAGGATTGCGCTTCGGCCTCATTGACTGAGTTAAAAGGGAATCCGGTGTGAATCCGGAACTGGCGCGCAGCGGTATGGGGAAATCACGGCGATAGCATTCTTTATTATGCAGACACTGTTTCTTCTTTTCTTTCCCTCTTTATATATAAAGACAAGAAGAGAAGAAGGGATGGGAAGTCATCGCTCGGTGCGGGTGTGTTCAATTAATTACGCCGTAATTAATGAGCCTGCAAATCCTAAGTCCGAAAACCTGCCGATGTTACGTCGCATTAATCATCGTCGTCGCGAAATACCGCCGGTGATCCTCTGCGGCATCCGCCAATTAAGTTTGGATGCTCGATTCATGACAATTAAAAAGCACGTGCTGCTGACGGCATTATCCGTCACGGCTTTTTCAGGGTGGGCGCAAGACAGCACTTCCACAAATAGCAGCGATAATATGGTCGTTACCGCTAACCGTTTCCCTCAGCCGGTCTCTTCTGTCCTCGCACCGACGGATGTCGTTACGCGTGAAGATATCGACAGATGGCAGTCAAAATCCGTGGCGGATGTATTGCGCCGCTTGCCGGGTGTAGATATTGCGCAAAACGGCGGAATGGGGCAGCAGTCTTCCTTATTCGTTCGCGGTACCAATTCCAGCCATACGCTGGTTTTAATCGATGGCGTACGCCTTAATCAGGCGGGTATTTCCGGTTCTGCCGATATCAGCCAGATCCCACTTTCGCTGGTTCAGCGCATTGAGTTTATCCGCGGCCCGCGTTCGGCGGTGTATGGCTCGGATGCCATCGGTGGTGTCGTCAACATTATTACGACGCGGGATACCGACGGCACAACGCTCGGTGCCGGTGTGGGCTCGCATGGTTATCAAAACTATAACGGTTCCACGCAGCAAAAAATTGGTGAAAACACCACAGTGACCGCAGCGGGGGATTACACCTATACGCGCGGTATTGATGTGGTTGCCGACGGCGCAACAGGCGGCATTCCGCAGCCCGACCGCGACGGCTTCATGAGTAAAACGCTCTATCTGGCATTGCAGCACCAGTTTAATGAAGAGATCAGCGGCTTTGCCCGCGCCTATGGTTTCGATAACCGCACGGCTTATGATGCCTACGATTCTCCGGGCAGCCCGTTGATTGATACCCGCCAGCTTTACAGCCGTACCTATGACACCGGGCTGCGTTATCAGAATGGTATTTACGCCACGCAGCTCATCGGCAGCTACAGCCACGTCAAAGACTATAACTACGATCCGAAATACGGCCCGTATGATCCCTCGGCCTCTCTGGATGACTCCGATCAGTACAACGTGCAATGGGGGAATACGTTCCAGATATGGAAAGGGGAAGTCAGCGCCGGTCTGGACTGGCAGAAACTGACCACCGAGCCGGGAACCAACTATCTGGCCGATGGCTATGACCAGCACAACACCGGCGTGTATCTGACCACACAGCAAAAAATTCGCGATTTCACGCTGGAAGGCGCAGTGCGTAGCGACGATAACTCTCAGTTTGGTCAGCACACTACCTGGCAAAGCAGCGCGGCGTGGGAATTCATCGACGGTTATCGTCTGATAGCGTCTTACGGCACAGCCTATAAATCGCCGAACCTGGGGCAGCTGTATAGCGGTTACGGCGGCAATCCGGATCTTAAACCAGAAGAAAGTAAGCAATGGGAAGGCGGGCTGGAAGGTCTGACGGGGCCTCTCAGCTGGCGCCTGAACGTCTATCGTAACGACATCGATCAGATGATTGATTACGACGACTCGACCAATGTTTACTACAACATCGGTAAAGCGACGATTAAAGGTGTGGAATGGACGGGGTCTTTCGATACCGGTCCGCTGCAACACCAGATCACGCTGGAATATCTCGATCCGCGTGACGCCACAACCAATGAAATTCTGGTTCGTCGTGCGAAGCAACAGGCGAAATACCAGATTGACTGGAACATCGCTGACATCGACTGGTCGATCAACTATCAGTATCTGGGACAACGTTACGATACCGACTACGGAACCTATCCTTATCAGACCGTTAAACTGGGTGGCGTAAGCTTATGGGATCTGGCAGCCTCATATCCTGTGACCTCACACCTGACAGTTCGTGGTAGAATTGCCAACTTGTTTGATAAAGATTACGAGACGGCTTATGGCTATGCCACACCAGGACGTGAGTACTACCTCTCTGGAAGCTATACCTTCTGATACAACACAAGTTCCTGACCGCCCGACGGTGCTGGTTTTCGATTCCGGCGTCGGCGGGTTGTCGGTTTATGATGAGGTCCGGCAGATGTTGCCGGACCTGCACTATATATATGCCTTCGATAATGTGGCTTTCCCCTACGGCGAGAAATCCGAAGAGTTTATCGTCGAGCGCGTGGTTGAGATTGTCACCGCTGTCGCGAAACGCCATCCCCTCTCTGTTATTGTCATCGCCTGCAACACTGCGAGCACCGTTTCACTTCCTGCATTACGCGCCAAATTCAGTTGCCCTGTTGTCGGGGTTGTCCCTGCCATCAAACCTGCGGCCAAATTAACCCGTAATGGAGTGGTTGGATTGCTGGCGACGCGCGCGACGGTACAACGTCCTTATACGCATGACTTAGTGGCGCGGTTTGCGACAGATTGCCAGATTCTGATGCTGGGTTCGGCGGAGCTGGTGGAACTGGCCGAAGCGAAGCTGCATGGCGAAGAGGTTTCACTGGCGGCATTGAAGAAAATCCTGCATCCGTGGCTGCGTTTACGTGAACCGCCGGACACTGTGGTATTAGGTTGCACGCATTTCCCGCTGCTTTCGCAAGAGTTGTCACAGGTTTTACCCGACGGCACGCGTATGATCGACTCCGGTTCTGCGATTGCCAGACGTGCGCACTGGTTAATTGAGACTTCTCACGCCGCTATTCCAGAAAAAAAAGCCGGTGTTGAAATAGAAAGTGTCGCCTACTGCATGGCGATGACCCCAGAGGCGCAAAGTCTGCTGCCTGTTTTACAGTCATATGGCTTCAGAAGTATCCAGCAATTGCCGCTTTAAACGCCATTTGATGAAAGATTCAGCGGTCAGTAAATTATTTGTATTTTAGGGGTTGCGGCCTTCTGAGAACTCCCTATAATGCGCCTCCACTGACCGGGAACAACGACTGACAAGTCGCTCGGACAGGAAGAGAAAAAGGTGAAAGTTCGAATGAATAATCTCTTGACTCTTCAGCGGGAAAACGTAATATACGCCTCCCGCGCCGCATAAGATTCCTTGCGAACCGCGGCATGCTCTTTAACAATTTATCAGACAATCTGTGTGGGCACTCACAAGGCGATATCAGCCACCTCGGTGGCAAAAAATATC
>NZ_RAHH01000014.1 GCF_003602095.1 Rahnella woolbedingensis
GTTCGAAGATGCCACCGCACAGGAGCTGCTGTCGATCCATGCCCAGAAGGACATGAAGACCAAGGTGCTGAATAACCGGATGACGGATGTGGTGGTGGACCACACCGAGACGGTGGGCAAAGGGCAGACGGTGACGGTGGGTAAAGAGAAAGTTGCCGGGCACGACCAGAAAACCACCGTGACAAATGACCGTGAAGTGACGGTTGGCAACGACCAAAAGCTTGACGTTGCGCATGACCACCACACCACAATCGGTAATGACCAGCATCTCGATGTGACCAATGATCGACATGCCACCGTCGGCAACAACCAGAGCAGCGACGTGACAGGTGTCGATACACAAAATGTCAAAAAATCGCAAATGATTACCATCGGCGAAAACTACACGCTGACGGTAAAGGACAGTCTCACCATCCAGGTAGGAAAAAGCCTGCTGACAATGAAAAAGGATGGGACAGTTACCCTGAATGGCGTAAAAATCCTGCTGAATGGGGAAAAAGACATCAAACAAGTCTCAGGTAAGGTCAATATTAACTGATGATTAATCTCACAACCGGTGTCGCCCCGCTGCTCGCGGAACAATATGCAGATATGTTATCGCTGGATTATCGCCGCCGGAGTGGTCTTCTGCACTCCTATCACCATAATACTGACGATTTGATTAAATGGGATAAGCGATTACACACTTATATTTCAGGTTTGCTTTATCTTAAAAATGAGGCGGCCTCTTACTTCGAAACACAACTCGACTCACCATTGAGTCGCGGAGATGTGTTTGCAATGGGTGTCTTCGCATTCCACTCGGGTAATATTCAACTGCTGGAAGGATGCCTGGGGCTTATGCAAGCAATACCGCATTTACTCTCTGTCATTAACCCTCTTATTGCGTGGGCACCAGTAAAGTCTTCTTTATGGGAACTCACATTTACAAATCCACTTTTCCGTGTTATTTCCACATATCAGAAAAATGGACTCCCACAAGCACCAGCATTGACAGATATTGAAATTAGCAAACTTGAAGATTTACCCGTGGCAATTCCAGGATTAATTTATGCACTTCATCAGCAACGGGATCCTGACTATTTCTCTCTGGTCGAGAGACTCTTAAACTCCCCAGACGTTCAAATAAGCCTAGAAGCAATACAAACCCTACTGGTACGGAACTTACCTTACCAGGGTATTTCTATTGAGGCGTTACTGTTCCGGCTTATTCAATGTAATAACGATAATATTCGTGAAAGAGCAGTGCAGTTATACCTTCTCAATACCGGTTATTCACCAACTCGTTGTATTGATATACTGAGTCAGAAATCATCTGACAAACGCTTGTATCTGAGCGCACTGGGAATATCGGGTATGCCAGAAAATATTCCCATACTCAGTGAATATCTCGAGTCACCTGACTATGCCCGTCTGAGTGCTGCTTCTATCGTTATGATTACCGGAAAGAGTCCGGAACAGGCCGGTTGGAATAAGCTATCTCCGCTTCCTGTATACTCCTCACACCTGACTCAGGATGACACGATCCCTGAAAATGAAGATGACGAAAATCTCAGTTGGGCAGATAAATCTGCTTTTGATCAATGGTGGGAAGAAAATTCCTGCAACTTTGAAAAATCGTATTTTTATACAGGTGGTTATCCCGCGACAGTTGCAGGACAGCAATCAGTATTACAACGTGGTTTACTTGCGCTGCATCCTTTGGCTATTGCCCGTTTGCAATACCTGAAACAAGAAGTCAGCACTCTCCCCATGCCCTCTTTTCTTCATATTTCCTGATATGAATAACGGGAAAACAAGGATGCACAAAATATGTTAGATACCAAAGAAATCCCCACTGCGCAAAATGATAACACGACGCGTAAAGATGCTGATGAAGTTATTTTTTCTTCCGAAAAGAAGATTACTCTCAGTTGCGGAAAATCGAGCATCACCCTTTATCCCAACGGTAAAATCGTTCTAAAAGGTGACTATATCCTCAGCGATGCAGAAGGTGTTAATCGCCTGTCTGGCGGGCGTATTGATATTAACTAAGGAACACAGGATGTGGAGCCTAAAAAATGAAACCCCTTACAGTGCAGAGCGAGGGTGGTACAGAGATGTTAATGGAGCAGAAGTTTGGGTTGTGGCGATGAAAGCAACCTACGACATCCGCGCTGACGGCTCAACCCAATTATCTTCACCGTTACCGGTTAATAGCAGCATTGTGATATCTCCTGACAGCGATGAGATATTATATGAAACAGATCTGGGCCCAGAAAAGAATTCCACAGATATTCTACTCAATGGCCACGCCTGGGCACCCAATAATCTCCCCGTGAACAGATTATTTATAGGCCTGAAAGTTTCCGGGTTATGTCGCCTTGCACGTGTAAGAGGTCCGCGTATCTGGAATGGTGATTCTTACGACTCGCCCTCAAAATTTCTAAGCATACCTTTGCGGTATCCTTATATGGCGCAGGGTTCTTTTTCTGATGAAAGTATTTGTAATCCGCTGGGAATAACTTTTGATGAAAATCCGGAAAAGGGTCGATCACGGCTTCCTCAAATTGAATTTTTGTCTGATTCAGGATATCCAGGCTTTGGTACCGTGCCCCGCCAGTGGCCGGGACGCGTTTGTCATGCGGGAACTTATGATAAGCACTGGCAGGAAACCCAATCCCCTTTATTACCTGAAGATTTTGACCCGCGTTTTTGGCAGGTAGCACCTCCGCCGCAGTATGCCGCAGGTCAATTACAAGGAAATGAAACAGTTACGCTGGCGAACCTTACCCCGCCATCGTTCAGCCCATCAAATATACTCAGTTTCGCAATCCCAAAGATTTCCTTCAATTTAAGAACTCAGTTTACCGACGGCAGTGTCAGCATACACAGAGCGAAAATACACACAGTCATTATTGAGCCGGATCACCCACGACTTAGCGTGGTATGGCATACCGCACTGCCCTGTCACCGGAAGGCCAACATGTTGGATTTCACGACGATTACTGAAAAGAAACGTCTGAATCACCACCCGCTGGTTTTGCCAACCCAGTTCAAAGAGTGGGAGCAATTATCATGAGTCTTGGGATCATCGCTGCTGGCTGTTCATTCCCTTCAGGTCCGACACTGGCACTGGCGGATATCGCAGTCAGAACACAATTTTCTCTTTCCCGTAAGCTTCCTTATGTTACTGATCGCTGTGGTATGCCGGTGAAAGCCAGCTATTTTCCACAACGTGAATTGGCTTTTGATATTTCCCGCTGGCAGGTGCTTGCAGACAACGCGATACAAGATGCGCTGTTATCAGCAGGAGATCTGATAAATCTGCCAACACGCCTCTGGCTCATATTGCCCCCTGCTGACCGGCCCGGCGTCCATTCCACGCTTGAACTGGTGCTGACAGCATCAATATCAACGCATTTGCCAGACTGCCAGCAAGTTAATGTACTGCGGGGCAATCATGCACAAGCCGGGAACGCACTACTTCAGATCCGTCAGTTGCAACTGCATGACACCAAATTAACTCTGGATATCCTCGTCGCCGTTGAGAGTTGGTTAAAGCCTGCAACACTGAATTGGCTTGAAGAGCAAAGACTGTTGCACGGCAGCTATAGTCGTTACAAAGACGAACCTCGTATAAATCCCTATGGCCGCATTCCCGGTGAAGGCGCTGCGGTACTGGTATTAGCGCCGACAAAATCCTTTTCTTGCTGGTGCGCTTTGCCAGGAATTGCTGCAACTGAAGAATCTGTTTTACCTGATGATGACCAGCCCTGTCTCGGATTCGGGCTGAGCGCAGCCGCCCATGAGGCGCTAAGGCAAGCCGATATCAATGCGATTTCGCATCTTTTCACCGATGTAAATGGTGAGATTTATCGCTTTGATGAATACGGTTTTACCCTTTCCCGCTTAAGTGGCTTTCTCAGTAATGATTTCCAGCGTATTGCACCGGTGCTGGCCAGCGGTGATTTAGGCTGCGCCAGCATAGTCACCCATCTGGCATTGGCAGCGTGGCAGATAAAATCAGACAAAGATAAAAGCAAGGGAAAATGCACTTTAGTGCTGTCCAGTTCAGACGGCCATCAACGCTGTGCGGTGGTGCTTAAGCCAATAACCCAGGGAGTGGAGCAGCATGATAACGATTAATATTAACGGGTTAACGCTGTGCCACAAAGGCAGCGGTGGGTTCACTCACAACACATTGCCTGATGTCTGTAAAACACCTCCGGATGCCGTGCCTGTACCCTATGAAAACGAAGCGTATTCCGCCGATTTAACCAACGGTACCAGCAGCGTATTTGCTGACGGCGGCAACACGATTGCTAATTTCGGCTCAAAATTTGCCCGCAGCATTTATGATGAATCCGGTTCAATGGGCGGAGTTAAATCCGGAACAAACAAAGCGGAGGCCGACTGGATTAGCCATTCATTTGATGTGTTCTTTGAAGGCAAACCCGCATGCCGCCTGACCGATAAGATGTTTATGAATCACCGGAATACGGTGAATATGGCGGGGCTAATGCAGGACCCATTGCCGGAACTTGCAGACGAAATTCGTGTGGCAAATGTTCCCGCAACCGGTGATGAGGCCGAAAACAAAGAGGACGAAAAACCTAATCCAATGCCTTGTATTGTTATTCTGATCCATGGTGTGAATGACGTGGGTGAAGCCTATCAGAATCAGGAAACAGGGATCATTACCGGACTGAAAAATCGTCTCAGCCGCACGGATTTAAGCGCACATGACTGGAAAGATTACCTCGCCATCCCGGCAAAAGACCCGCAGAAATCCAGTACTGCGGCCGGCCGCTCGCCAGTCATCCCCTTTTACTGGGGCTATAAGCCGGTCACGCATGATGATTACGTGGCAGATCAAAAACGTTACCGTGATGAGGTCAATAAACTAAGCAAAGACCCGAAACTCCCTTACGATGCCTACCAGGAAAACGATCCGAAAAAAATGGCTGCTCAGGGGAATGATGGCCATAACAGCGTAAAGTTTCAGAATGACTGTTTTAAAAATACGCTTGATGAAAATTACGCCAAAAATGGGGGTACATTTGCCAATGCGACAACCAATATCCCGGACATGCTCGGGCCGGGTTCTAACGGTACGGTCGTTGCGGCGGCGGGATTTGCCACTCTGTATATGAACGGCGGGGATTTCACCCACCCTATTTATCATAATCCGCACCGCATCTATCAATTTTTTGCCGCACAGCGGCTGGCGGATTTGATACTTCAGATCCGAAACGAACCAAATACAGCAAAAGATGTGATCAATATTGTCGCCCACAGTCAGGGTACCATTATTACTATGTTGGCAAATATGCTGGTTGAACAAGCAGGTCAAAAACCGGCCAACTGCACCATCTTTAATCACTCCCCGTACTCACTGGAAAGCCGGTTCAGTGAAAATCTCCAGGAAGGCCATCATCAGACGACGGAAGCGAGGGAAAAGACACTCAAAAACTTCTGCAAGCTGATGGCGACACAATACAAAGGCGGTTCTTACAGCGGTGGGGAAATTAAGCAGTTTGAGGAGTTATGTGTGCTTGGGGAGGCCGACCAGAACAAATGGCACAGCGATCCGCGCTTTAACCGTAACAATAATGGCAAAGTGTATAACTATTTTTGCCCGGATGACGGCACCGTTTCATTACAGAATATCAAAGGTTTTGGATGGCGTGGAATACCGCATGAAATTGCCAGGGATATGCCTAACCTCTATCAGCGAGTGTTCTATCAGCATGCAGTCGTGGGAAATAAGCCCGACGGCAAACTCTTCTCCATGCCCGCAAAAAAGGACGGCGACTACAAAACCACGCCAGTTATGAATGCCAGTTATGACTATGAAGATGTGATAGTTAACGGTGAAGAATTGCCTGAGACATTCATCTTCAAACTGATGGGCGAGGACAATCACCCGGATAACGATCCCAATAACTGCGATATTCCATACTCTGACAATATCGACCCGGACAGCCCCGATCAGGATATTTCCTATTCGGCTAAAGCGGGGGTTACTAGCAGAACAAATAAAGAAAACTATTCAATAGAAAAAAATGAATATCAAGATCTTGCCCCTGGTTCGGTACTGAATGAAGAACAACTGGCGAACGAGAGTGTTCTGCTCAAAAGGGAAGTTATTTATGGCGTGATAACAGGTAGCCGGGAGTACAGAGGAAAACAACTGACATGGCTTAAAACACGTGAAGAACTGGAAAAAGAATGGCTGGCAACGGATCCTGTTGCCTATAGCCAACATTCATCCATCGTGATGAGTGAATTTTCTCCGTCGCATGCCATGGCGTTTGATCTGGCTATTGGTCAATGTGAGTCTTTTGATTTTCAGGACGGGAAATTCTGGGAAGCATTGCTGCATCGGGCGGACTGGCGTGACCCACAGAATGGATATCCAGCGGCAAAAGAATATTATCAGACAGGTCGGCTTCCGACGGCTGAAACAAAATACCATATGAATAAACCTGATGAAGTATTGCCTACAGGAGAGTTCGGCGTAGTGAACGATTATGGTCCACGACTGAAACCGAATATACGTACTCGTAGAGAAATTGACCTGGGAATTACGCATGGCGATAGTGCAAGTATGATAACAATCATACAATGGGATATGCCGAAAACGCTCAATGACAAAGAGCTGAAATAAAACGGAGAAATAATGAAAGGATTAACAATATTAGTAGGTTTATTTGTGATGTTGATGGCTACTATCGCGCAGGCTAAAGACCCCCTTACTCAGGTGGTGTACCGCTTTGACGATCACCGATATCTGGAATTAAAAGGATATGATTGCGAAGGTGAACTTTGGTACACCGATACAGTGCGGGGTATCCACACTGAACCTGTAAGCCAGTTTTACCGGATTTTTACGCGTAAATTTATGCATCCTTCAGAACATTACATTGCTCTGCCTAATTGGGAGTCGGATGGTTTTATCATATCAAAAGATTATGGACAAACCTGGCAAGTTGCAAGGTTCTCACCAGGCCCCAATGAACCTAATGGGGATGATTATGCGCCTCGCGAAGATGTCACATCCTTCACCGTGGTCAACGACCAGGGTTTCTTACAAACAAAACACAGCCTCTATACCTCGTCAAAACCTTTTGAAGACCCGCGCGTTCTTCCCGGTGGGCCGGGTATTCCTTATACATTGGAAGATGGGACGGTTCAGACAGTCGAACCCAGCGCACCAGGTTGGGCCTGGGGAATGGTTTACATGACCAAGCAAGGACTTAGCCATAGTACTTCGCAATTCAAAACCAACTGGCAGGATTTACCCGATCACGTACCCGAAGTGAAAAACTATCAGGGCTGGGATCATATGCGCTGCGACATGGATGCGGGAAAAGCCACGCAGAAACTGTAAGCCGTATTCAGGCAACGCGATTCCCAAATAAAAAAAGGCCAGCAACGCTGGCCTTGTGTGTAATTAGGATCCTATAAAACTTACTGCGCCGCAGCGGCACCGGTTTGTTCTGCACCTACCAGCCCGACTTTCAGGTAACCGGCTTTACGCAGGTTATCCATGACGTTCATCAGCGTTTCGTAATCCACCGTCTTATCCGCACGGAAGAAAATCGTACTCTGCTTATTGCCCTGAGTACGCTGGTCAAGCATCGCGGTCAGATTATCGCTGTTCACTGGCGTGTCGCCGAGGAACAGCTGTTTGTCTGCTTTCACCGACAGGAAGACAGGTTTTTCCGGACGCGGCTGCGCTTTAGCCGTCGAAGCCGGTAAATCAACCCGGACATCTACGGTGGCCAGCGGCGCGGCGACCATGAAGATGATCAGCAGTACCAGCATGACGTCGATAAAAGGCGTGACGTTGATGTCATGCATTTCACCGCTTTCGTCGATATCGTCGTTTAACCGAATAGCCATAATCTGCTCTTATCCTACGCGTAACTGACCTGTCTGACCGCGTGGCGCATCGCCTTCGCTGGCAGCCAGATCCAAATCACGGCCCTGTAACAGGATAATCTGCGCCGCTACATCCCCGACCTGATGACGGTACGACGTAATGGTACGGGCGAAAATGTTGTAGATGACCACGGCAGGGATCGCTGCGACCAGACCGACTGCGGTCGCCAGCAACGCTTCTGCGATACCCGGCGCCACGACGGCCAGGTTAGTGGTTTGCGTCTGCGCGATACCGATGAAGCTGTTCATGATGCCCCAGACAGTACCGAACAGGCCGACGAACGGCGATATCGCGCCGATTGTGGCCAGAATACCATTGCCGCGGCCCATGTGACGCCCGGCAGCGCCGACGCGGCGCTCAAGGCGGAAGCCGGTACGTTCTTTAATGCCGTTGTTGTCGGTAGAACCGGCAGATAGCTCGAGCTCATTCTGCGCATCGCGGATCATCTGCGCGCTGGTGCTGCTGGCGGCGAAGCTTTCGGCTTGTTCAGCGGCTTCGTCGAGCGTACGTACAGAAGACAGCGCATCGAATTCACGGCGCATGCGGCGCTTACCGGTGAATACTTCAGCGCCTTTGCTGAACAGCAGCGCCCAGGTCACCACTGAAGCCAGCAGCAGGCCAATCATTACCGTTTTCACTACCACATCCGCGTGGTGATACATGCCCATAACAGACAAATCGGTTGGAATGACAGGCGTCGCTTCGGTCGGGGCCGGTTGCATCACCGGAGCTGGCGTTGCATCGCCGCTCGCCGGTGCAGGCGTTTCTGCCGTTGCCGGCTGAGTTGTTGCAGAAGTGACGGCTTGTCCAGCCGGCGTCGCAGGTGCTGCCATTGCGTTGCCGCTCAGACCAGCAACCAACATTAACGACATCAGTAATGAGGTCGCCTCTTTCATCTTATTGCGAGCCGTTTTCACGCGTCGCCTCCAGCCAGAATCAGTGTGTAGAAGGAATGAATAACGCCGAATGATATCAAAGAAAAAGCCCTAATTGATAGTCGTTCTCATTATTATTTACATTGTCGCGCCTGGAGGCTCGCGTGTCATTGACAGATGACAAGGTTTTTCCAGTTTGTACAAGGGTTGAACAATTTAGCCTCCGTCACACTTTCCATAAAAATCACGCAGTAAATCAATCATCTGAGCCTTGCTATTAAAGACAAAACAATGTTTTAAATATTAAGTAACACCTTTTTACATTTGTTATGAGTTTGTGATAACGCTCAAATACCGCGCAGCAAAAAATAGGATAAGGTGCTTGCACAGGCGAAGACCTCACACAGGTACGGCTTGTATCCCTATAATTTAAAAGCTTATTTGAAATTTTTGATAATGAACAGGCCAGAGCTTTCGTTCGCCCTGATCGACACTTGCTTTGATTTTTCTTTCCCTTACTGAGTACCCTGGAGACAAACTGATGAAAATGCAAAAAGCACTTCTCAGCCTTTGCCTGAGTTCCGCGACCCTCTTGTTCACCCACGGCGTATCCGCACAAACGCTGAAAGCCGCCGATGTGCATCCGCAAGGTTATCCGAATGTTGTCGCCGTTCAGCACATGGGCGAAAAGCTGCAAAAACAGACGGACGGACGCCTCGAAATCAAAACCTTCCCGGGCGGTGTGCTGGGCGATGAAAAGCAGGAGATTGAGCAGGCACAGCTCGGTGCGCTGGATATCATCCGTGTGTCGATGACGCCGGTCGCCTCGATTTTACCGGAGATAAACGTCTTCACCCTGCCCTATATATTCCGCGATGAAGACCATATGCACAAAGTGCTAGACGGTCAGATAGGTAAAGAGATCGGCGAAAAAATCACCAATAACCCGAATTCCCGGCTGGTGTTCCTCGGCTGGATGGATGGCGGCACGCGCAACCTGATCACCAAAGAACCGGTGGTGAAACCGGAAGATCTGCACGGCATGAAAATCCGCGTGCAGGGCAGCCCGATTGCGCTGGCGACGCTGAAAGCCATGGGCGCAAACCCGGTAGCGATGGGTGTCAGCGAAGTGTTCAGCGGCATGCAAACCGGCGTGATTGATGGCACCGAAAATAACCCGCCAACGTTTGTCGCCCACAACTATCTGCCGGTGGTGAAAAACTACACCTACAGCCGCCACTTCATCATTCCTGAACTGTTCCTGTATTCAAAAGTGAAATGGGACAAGCTGAAACCGGAAGACCAGCAGTTAATCCTCAAACTGGCGAAAGAAGCGCAGGACGAGCAGCGCCAGCTGTGGAAAGCCTACAACGAGAAAGCGCTGGCGACGATGAAAGCAGGCGGCGTGAAATTCTACGAGATTGATCCTGCGACGTATGTCAAAGCCACGCAATCTGTCCGTGATGAATTCGGTAAAGACCATCAGGATCTGATGCAGCAAATCGCTGACGTTCAGTAAAGCCTGATACCGGCAGCCTGCGGGCTGCCTCTTTATGATCTTTCGCCGGGGGATTTATGATTTCAAGTTATCACACCCTGATGGACATCCTTTACCGCTGCTCGATGTGGTTCGCCGGGATCGCGTTACTGCTGATGGTGGCGGTGATCCCGGTCGGGATCTTCGCCCGTTACGTGATGAACAGCGCCCTGTCGTGGCCGGAGCCGATCGCCATTCTGTGCATGGTGACGTTCACCTTTATCGGCGCCGCCGTCAGTTACCGTGCGGGTTCGCATATTGTGGTCGCCATGGTCACTGACCGTCTGCCGCCTGCCCTGAAAAAATTCGCCGCACTGCTTTCTGACCTGATGATGCTGGCGATAAGCGTATTTATTTTCTGGTACAGCCTGCAATTGTGCAGCGAGCTCTGGCAACAGCCGGTGGCGGAATTTCCGCTGCTGACCGCCGGACAAACCTATCTGCCGCTGCCAATCGGTTCTGCGCTGACGCTGTTATTCATCATTGAGCAGATCATTGCCGGACCGCAGCATCAGCGGCCTGTGGTGATGCTGGGCAATTCTGACGCCTGACCGGAGCCTGTTATGGATGCATTAATCTTGTTGTTAACGCTGGCGGTTATGCTGGCGATTGGCGTGCCGGTCGCTTATGCCGTCGGGCTGAGCGCGCTGGCGGGTGCCTGGTGGATTGATTTGCCGTTTGAAGCACTGATGATCCAGTTGACCAATGGCGTGAATAAGTTCTCTCTGCTGGCAATCCCATTCTTTATTCTGGCGGGTGCGATCATGGCTGAAGGAGGGATCGCCCGCCGGCTGGTCAGTTTTGCCTACATATTTGTCGGGTTTATCCGCGGCGGGCTGTCGCTGGTCAACATTGTGGCCTCGACCTTTTTCGGTGCGATTTCCGGGTCTTCGGTAGCGGATACCGCGTCGATTGGATCGGTGATGATCCCGGAGATGGAGAAGAAAGGTTATCCGCGCGACTTTGCAGCAGCGGTCACCGCCAGCGGTTCGGTGCAGGCGATTCTGACACCGCCGAGCCACAACTCCGTGATTTACTCGCTGGCGACCGGCGGCACAGTGTCGATTGCCGCGTTGTTCATCGCCGGTATTTTGCCTGGTTTACTGCTCAGCCTGACGCTGATGGTGATGTGCGTGGTGTTCGCCCACAAACGCGGTTATCCGAAAGGCGAACGTGTGCCGTTTCGTCAGGCGCTGAAGATTTTCATCGACACGCTATGGGGGCTGATGACCGTCGTCATCATCATGGGGGGTATTCTCAGCGGGATATTTACCGCAACGGAATCCGCAGCCATCGCCTGCCTGTGGTCGTTCTTTGTCACCATGTTTATCTACCGTGATTACAAATGGAGCGAGCTGCCGAAACTGATGTACCGCACGGTCAAAACCGTCAGCATCGTCATGATCCTGATTGGCTTTGCCGCCAGCTTTGGTGCGGTGATGACCTACATGCAACTGCCGATGCGGATCACCGAGTTTTTCACCTCGATCTCCGACAACAAGTACGTGATCCTCATGTGGATCAACATCATGTTGCTGGTGATCGGCACGCTGATGGATATGGCGCCGATCATTCTGATCCTCACACCGGTGCTGTTACCGGTGGTGTTATCGCTCGGCATTGATCCGGTGCATTTCGGCATGATCATGCTGGTGAATCTGGGAATTGGCCTGATCACTCCGCCGGTTGGCTCGGTGCTGTTTGTGGCCAGTGCGGTCAGTAAACAGAGTATCGAAAAAGTAGTGAAATCCATGATGCCGTTCTACTGCGTGCTGTTCGTGGTGCTGATGCTGGTGACCTACATTCCGACTATTTCACTGTTCCTGCCCAAACTCTTCGGCGTCTATACCGGCTGATGCCGAAACCTGTTTCTCCCTTGCCCGTCGTGATGACGGGCTTTTTTTTTGTGTGGAACGGGCGCGGTTGGCTGAAATTTTTTCATTCATCCGCCAAAAGTCTGATCCCATAAATTCATCATGTTAAGTTAATGACATATCAGCGGATGCCAGAGCGCGCCGCGCAACATAACAGGGTGAAATACGGATTATGTCGTCTAAAAAAATAGAAACTGCATTGGTCAGCGCCGGACGTGACAAGAAATTCACGCAAGGCTCAGTGAATGCGGTGATCCAGCGCGCATCATCTCTGGTGTTTGAAACCGTGGCTGATAAGAAACATGCCACCGCTAACCGTGCCAACGGCGAGCTGTTTTACGGACGCCGCGGCACACTGACGCATTTCTCCTTGCAGGAAGCGATGGTTGAACTGGAAGGCGGCGCAGGCTGCGCGCTCTATCCTTGTGGCGCGGCGGCGGTCAGTAATGCCATGCTCTCTTTTGTCAGCAGCGGCGACCACATTCTGGTGGCCGGTTCCGCTTACGAACCGACGCAGGATTTCTGCGAAAAAGTACTGAAGAAGCTCGGCGTTTCCACCACTTATTTTCCGGCCAATATTGGCGCGGCGTTAGATACGCTGATGCAGCCCAATACCAAAGTAGTGTTCCTCGAATCGCCGGGCTCCATCACCATGGAAGTGCCGGATATTCCGGCGATGGTCAAAGCCGTGCGTGCAGTGAACCCGGAAGTTGTCATCATGATCGACAACACCTGGGCGGCCGGCATTCTGTTTAAAGCGCTGGAATTTGATATCGATATTTCGATTCAGGCGGGCACCAAATACATCGTCGGGCATTCCGATGCGATGATTGGCACCGCCGTTTCAAATGAACGTTGCTGGGCACAGCTGCGTGAGCATTCTTACCTGATGGGGCAAATGGTCGATGCCGATACGGCTTATGTGGCGAGTCGCGGGTTGCGCACCATGGGCGTGCGCCTTAAACAGCATGCAGAAAGCAGCATTCGCATTGCGCAGTGGCTGGCAGAGCGGCCGGAAGTGGCGGTGGTTAATCATCCGGCATTGCCTGGCAGCAAAGGGCATGAATTCTGGAAACGTGATTTCACCGGCAGCTGCGGTTTGTTCTCTTTCGTGCTGAAACAGCGTCTGAGCAAACAGCAGCTTTCTGATTATCTCGATCACTTCGCACATTTCAGCATGGCGTATTCGTGGGGCGGCTTTGAATCGCTGGTGCTGGCCAATCAGCCGGAAGAAATTCAGGCTATCCGCCCGGCGGAAACCGTCGATTTTACCGGCACGCTGGTGCGTCTGCATATCGGGCTGGAAAACTGTGACGATCTGATTGCCGATCTTTCGGCGGCTTTTGAACGGATAACCGCTTCCTCATAAGCCACAGAGATTGCGACATACCGCGCAGATCGGTAAGGTAACCGGCGGATATTCATTCGCATATCGATAATAATCTGTAAGCTCTCTATAGCTCCGGGCGACTGATGCCGGAGCCTTCTGTCTTTTTACAGTGTCCTCAGATCAACATATCCTTCACTGATCCGCGTTACGATCCGCGTTACACTGGCAGGCGACAGTTTTTAATGAACAGAAACAGGACAGAATATGGCAGTGCTTTGCGACATTTTTCATGCACTCTGGCAGCGTGATTTCAGTATGCTCGCCGACCCGAATATCCTCTGGGTCATTTATGCCGTCCTGTTTGCCACGCTGTTTCTTGAAAACGGCTTACTGCCCGCTTCTTTCCTGCCCGGTGACAGCCTGCTGCTGCTGACCGGCGCGCTTATCGCCAAAGGCGTGATGAGCTTCATTCCTACCCTGATTATTCTGGTCACGGCGGCGAGTCTGGGCTGCTGGCTGAGTTATATTCAGGGGCGGTGGCTTGGCCACACCAAACTGGTCAAAGGCTGGCTGTTGCAGCTTCCGGCACATTATCATCAGCGTGCGCATCAGATGTTTATTCAGCACGGACTGATGGCGCTGCTGGTGGGCCGTTTTCTGGCTTTCGTGCGGACACTGTTGCCGACAATGGCGGGGATCTCCGGCCTCAACAATGCCCGCTTTCAGTTCTTTAACTGGCTGAGCGCGATATTGTGGGTCGGCGTGGTGATTTCTCTGGGCTTCGCGTTGAGCCATATTCCGATAGTCAAACGCCATGAAGACCAGGTCATGGCGGGGCTGATGATTTTACCGGTTCTGCTGCTGGTCGTCGGTCTGGCTGGTGCACTGCTGGTTATCTGGAAGAAACGCAAATGTCGTTTCTGAACCGTCATTTCTGAACAGCTGCTTCAGGCTTTCAGTACCACATCCGCTAGTGCCAGAACGCCGGAACTCCCTTCACGCAGGCGCGCCATTTCATCGCTCGGCGTGACGCCGAAATAGCGTTTGAACTCCCGGCTGAACTGGGACGCGCTCTCATATCCGACCTGTAAAGCCGCCACGCTGGCTTTCACACCATCATAAATCATCAGCGTACGTGCGCGGTGCAGGCGATAGGTTTTCAGATACTGCAGCGGCGAGGTGCTGGTCACCGCTTTGAAGTTATGGTGAAACGCCGAAATGCTCATATTCACTTCGCTGGCCAGCGTTTCCACGCTGAGATTGTCGGCGTACTGCGCTTCAATCCTGCGCAGGGATTTGGCAATCTGGCTGAAATGCGTATGACGGTTAACCAGCGCCTGGAGCGCCCCGCCGTTCTCACTGGTCAGAATAAAGAACAGGATTTCGCGGATAATTTTCGGCCCCAGAATTCGGGCGTGCAGCGGCTTATCCATCACATCCAGCAGGCGCTCGGTCGCACACAGAATATCGCCATCCAGCACACCGGAGTTGATGCCTGTTGAGGATTCTTTCTGACGCATCACGCTTTCGTCACCCATATCCATCAGCAGATCCTGCAACATCAGGTTATCAATGCTGATCTGGATACCGGCCAGAGGCTCTTCGGGGCTGCTGAAGGTTTCACATTCAAAAGGCAGCGGCACGGTCAGCATCAGATAATTATGCGGATCATAAGAGAAGGTTTTCTTGCCCAGGTAACCGACTTTTCGCCCCTGAAAGAGGATAACAATGCCGGGATTGTACAAAACCGGCTGGCGCGGATGGTAACGCGTGGTGTACATCAGCGTCACCTGCGGGACCGCTGACGGCACCAGGTTCTTATCTCCGCTGAGTTGTGCAACTCTGGCCGCCATACGGGCGCACAGGCTGTTCACGTTTTCCATCGTTGTGCTCCACTTATTCATTAAACTGGCAATGATTCTGCCATAACCCCTTATGTTCCTACAGAGACAAGCAGAAACAGGCAAGACTCTGGCAGAAATGGGCATCATGCTGCTGCCCATTTTCTCCTACAGTTAATGTCGCCTTCCGCAGGGGGACACTCCTGCATAAATGCGATGAACTGCTAGTCTGTATGAACGCACTTTTCATTCGCAGATCATGACCGGCGTTCCGGTCATCGGTTATATATTCTGATAACTCCTTATTTCTACTCATTATTCATCTAACCCGATAGTTCGGAGGATTTTATGTCTGCACCTGTTGCCACTGAAAATACCTTTAACGCCTGGGCCGCTACCGGCCCGAACCAGCCACTTGAAGCGTTTGCTTTCGACGCTGGCCCGATTGGGGATGAAGAAATCGAAGTCGCCATTGATTACTGCGGCGTCTGCCATTCCGATTTATCCATGCTGAATAACGACTGGGGCATTACCCAATATCCGTTTGTACCGGGCCATGAAGTGGTCGGAAAAATCGTCAAAATTGGCAATCATGCGCAGAACAAAGGGCTTAAAGTGGGCCAGATTGTCGGCGTGGGCTGGAACCGCGGCAGCTGTATGCACTGTCACCCGTGTATGTCCGGCGATCAGCATCTTTGTCATGATGTGGAAGCCACCATCATCGGCCATCACGGCGGTTTCGCGGATAAGATCCGCAGCCACTGGGCGTGGGCTATTCCGCTGCCGGAAGGCGTGGACATCACCAGTGCCGGCCCGTTGTTCTGCGGTGGGATCACCGTCTTCAATCCGCTGTTGCAGTTTGGCGTGCTGCCGACTCACCGCGTTGGCGTGATTGGCATCGGCGGCCTGGGCCACATGGCTCTGCGCTTCCTGAATGCCTGGGGCTGCGAAGTCACCGCGTTTACGTCATCACTGGCGAAACGTGACGAAGCGGTTTCACTCGGCGCACACCGCGTTATCGCCACCCGTGACAGCGATGAGCTGAAGAAAATCGCCGGTCAGCTGGACTTCATTATGGTCACTGCCAATGCCTCACTGGACTGGGACGCCATTATCGGCGCACTGGCACCGAAAGGCCGCCTGCACTTTGTCGGCGTCGTGCCGGAAGCGGTACCGCTGCATGTGATGGCGCTGATCAGCAAACAGGCTGAAGTTTCCGGTTCGCCGACCGGCTCACCTTCGCGTCTGGCCGACATGCTGGCGTTCTGCGCCCGTCATGACATCACGCCGCAGGTTGAGCACTTCCCGCTGAGCAAAATCAATGATGCCGTTGAGCATCTGCATGAAGGGAAAGCGCGCTACCGCGTGGTGCTGGATATGAACGCTTAAGCATCTTTCCTGTCTGAATATGCGTAGCCTGCTCAGCAAGATGCTGTTTCGTTTACTAGACTTAACGTCAATCCCTACACGGTGCCCGTGCTTTACAGCGGGCACTCTGCCCTGAAAGGAGAAACTCATGGCAACGCAACCCATCATCAAACTTCACGATGGCAATCTGATGCCCCAGTTAGGCCTTGGCGTATGGAAAGCCAGTAATCAGGAAGCCACCAGCGCGGTGAAAACGGCGATTGAAACCGGTTATCGTCACATTGATACCGCCGCCATCTACAAGAATGAGGAAGGCGTCGGCGAGGCGATTGCTGCCAATCTGGTGCCTCGCGAAGAGCTGTTTATCACCACCAAATTGTGGAACGACGATCAGTTAAACGCCCCACAGGCGCTGGAAACCAGCCTTAAAAAGCTGAGAACCGATTATGTCGACCTGTATCTGATCCACTGGCCACAGCCGGCTCAGGGGCATTATGTGGAAGCCTGGAAAGCCCTGCTGAAACTGAAAGAAGAAGGTCTGGCGAAAAGCATCGGAGTATGTAATTTCCCGCTGCAACATTTGCAGAAGCTGAAAGATGAAACCGGTATTTTCCCGGTGGTGAATCAGATTGAGCTTCATCCGCTGATGCAACAGCGCCAGCTGCATGCATGGAACGCCACGCACACCATTGCGACCGAATCCTGGAGCCCGCTGGCACAGGGCGGTGAAGGCGTATTTGATCAGCCGCTGATCCAGAAACTGGCCGAGAAATACGACAAGACGCCGGCGCAGATTGTCATCCGCTGGCACCTGGATAACGGCCTGATTGTTATCCCGAAATCGGTGACGCCAAAACGCATCCGCGAAAACTTCAACGTGTTTGATTTCAAACTGGAAAAAGAAGAACTGGCGGAAGTCACCAAGCTGGATAAAGAGCACCGTCTGGGCCCGGATCCGGAAAAGGATCTGTAAAATATTCAGTAACGCCATAAAACAAAAACCCGCCGAGGCGGGTTTTTTATTGCGCGATAACCGCTTACATCGAAGGCTGTACCAGCATATTGGCCGCAGAACCGCGATCGGCCAGTTCCAGCGCGCCACTGCGATAGACGAACGGGAAGTGTTCATAGGAAGGCTGATTGAAATACACCAGCAGTTCGACGTCACCGTCCACCCACACCGTGTCTTTGAATCCGGCATCTTCTACCAGCGGCGCGGCGCCATTGACGCTTTTCACCAGGAAGGAAACGCCTTCAACATGGAACGTCTGCGGCATATCCGCATGCACCGTCCAGCGTTCCCACGTGCCTTGCTGCGCCGTGAGATCGATACGGTTGATGTCCCATTGCGCGCCGTTGATCCCCGGCTCACTGTCGCCCAGACGCAGGTCACGGGTGCGGACAACGTTACCAGTAAGGATCTGATCCGCCAGTAAACGCATCGGCAGATTGTCTGTCACCAGCGGCAGCAGGCCGGTTGGTTTCAGGGTCAGCACGATGGTGGATACCAGAATGCTTGAAGGCTCGAACAGGCCGCGTAGTCTGTCCATCACGCCCGCCGCTTCACCAGCGGTGATCGACACTTCCTCGCCCTGCGACATATCCACCAGCACTTCACGGCGTTCACCCGGCCCGAGGGAGAGACGTTTCACCGTCATCGGCGCAGGCAGGAAACCGAGATCAGAACCGACGACGTGGAACGCGCGGTTATCGGTCATGCTCAGTTCGTAGCGACGCGCATTGGAGGCATTCAGTAAACGCAGACGAACCCAGCCGCGCGAAACCTCAACGAACGGGCTCTGAACACCGTTCACCAGCATGGTATCGCCAAAGAATCCGCCGGAAGCCGGGGTGTCGTATTGCGGTACGCCGAACCCGTCCAGACGCTTGTCCTGAATGATAATCGGGAAGTCATCCACGCCGTAGTGATTCGGTAGCGGCAGATTCTTGCTGACTTCATCCTCAACAATCCACATCCCCGCCAAGCCGTTATAGACGTGCGGTGCCATGCGGTTTGGCGTGTTTGCGTGATACCAGCAGGTGGCTGCGGCCTGTCGGATAGGCAATACCGGGGACCAGTCAACGCCCGGCTGCATCAGACGTGCTGCGCCGCCGGTTAAAGTGCCCGGTTCAAGCAGTCCGCTGACGGTCATAGAAACAGGTTCGGCCAGACGGTTGCTGTAAATCAGTTTGACGTCATCACCGCTGTGTACTTTGACCGTCGGGCCAAGATACATGCCATTAATGCCCCAGACCGGCGCTTTTGCACCGCCCAGGAATGACCAGTGAGCAGCCTGCAAAGTCAGAAACAGCGGTTGTCCGCGACGCGATTCGAGCAGCGGCGGAACAGGCAATGCGGGTTGCGAACCGCTCGCTTCTGCTTTTAATGGCAGAGCACCTGCGGCAAGAGCCACGCCGGAGGCTTGCAGGAACGAGCGACGACTGAGTGACATATCTTCTCCATGAAAACAAAAGTGATGACCCGTCGCCATCAATGGCAACGGGCAGTAATTTACGTGGGATAACTTTTATTTTTTTGCAGCAGCTTCGCGCTGTGCGACTTCGGCATCAAGCTCGGCGATTTTATCCGTCATGATCTGACGGCAATGCTCCGACAATTCACGCAGGCGATCTTTGGTATAACCGCTGGTGTCGATTGGCGGCAGCATTTCGACAATCACCAGGCCATTTGACCAGCGATTTAACTTCACCTTGTTGCTGGTGTTTGAAACGCAAATCGGCACAATCGGCACGCCGGCCGCAATGGCAGCATGGAAAGCGCCGGTTTTAAATGGCATCAGGCCACGGCCGCGGCTGCGAGTCCCTTCAGGGAACATCCAGATCGACAGATTTTTTTTCTTAATCTGGGTCACCACCTGAGCAATTGTACCGTGCGCTTTGGCGCGATTATCACGGTCAATCAGCAGGTTGCCCGTCAGCCAGTAAAGCTGACCAAAGAACGGGATCCAGGCCAGGCTTTTTTTGCCGACGGTCACCGTTCCTGGCATGACAACGGACGACGCCGTCACCATGTCGTAATTGTTCTGATGGTTGGCAATATAGATACAGTTGCCGTTATTCACTGCTTCGGCAGGAATACGTTTTTCGACGCGAAGCCCAAATACCGGCGCCAGGCGGCCAAACAATTTGCCGAAAGTCGACACATGCTTCGGGTTACGCGGACTGAAAAGACAATAAATACAACCAAAAACAGAGACCAGAATCGAGTAAACCACCACGATAATCAGACGCAAAATAAATAACATAACATCCTCTTAAAACTACAGCCGAAGCCGGTAAGAAACCTGTGCAGTTTCGCTCCCTGTGAGGTGAACTATTCTCAAGCCTCATTCAGCAGGGTACAACGGTTTTATTGATACAAATGTAAAATCTTTGCACTGCACAACAGTCTCAGGCCACTGCTTTCCCTCAAAAAGAGTTCAGGGCACAAATGTGCCCTGACTTTAGGAGGTCAACAGCGGTCTTATTCTTCGCTGTCACCACCGGTGGTACGTGCAGGCGCGTCGACTTCTACCCGATCGATACGTTGCAGACCGCGTGGCAGCAGAGTTCCTTTGCGGCCACGTTCAGCGCGGAATTTCTGCAAATCTTCCGGACGCAGAGCCAGCTTACGTTTACCCACATACAGGATAATCGACGTTTGCGGTGGCAACACCAGCAGCCATTGTAGTTTATCTTCGCCACTTGCTGCCTGAGCAGAAGGGATTGAAACAATTTTGTTACCTTTGCCCTTCGACAACTGCGGTAAATCGGCCACCGGGAACATCAGCATACGGCCCGCGGCTGTAATCGACAGTAACATATCATCGGCGCCATGAAGCTCCATTGGCGCGAAGGCTTTCGCATTTTCCGGCAGAGTGATCATGGCTTTACCGGCACGGTTTCTGGCCACTAAATCGTTGAAGGTACAAACGAAACCATAACCGGCATCAGATGCCATCAGTAACTTCTGATCGTCGGCGGCCATCAGCACGTGTTCAATGGTCGCACCCGGCGGCGGCGTCAGTTTACCGGTCAGCGGTTCACCCTGACCGCGCGCCGATGGCAGCGTGGTCGGATCGAGCGCATAACTGCGGCCGGTGGAGTCCATAAACACCACCGGCTGATTGCTCTTACCTTTCGCAGCGGCACGGAAACTGTCACCGGCTTTGTAGCTCAGGCCGGAGGCATCAATGTCATGGCCCTTAGCACTGCGCACCCAGCCAGACTCGGACAACACAATCGTGACCGGCTCGGACGGAATGAAATCGTGCTCACTCATCGCCTTGGCTTCATCGCGTTCAGTGATCGGCGAACGGCGCTCGTCACCAAAAGATTCGGCATCAGCCTGAATTTCTTTGCGGATAAGCGTGCTCAGTTTGCGTTCGGACGCCAGCAGCGCCTGCAACTGATCGCGCTCTTTCGCCAGTTCATCCTGCTCACCGCGAATTTTGGTTTCTTCGAGTTTCGCCAAATGACGTAATTTCAACTCGAGAATAGCTTCAGCCTGAGTATCTGACAGCTCGAAACGCTGCATCAGCACCGGTTTCGGCTCATCTTCCGTACGGATGATGTGAATGACTTCATCGATATTAAGGAACGCAGTCAGTAGACCTTCGAGGATATGCAGGCGTTTCAGGACTTTATCGAGGCGGTAATTCAGACGACGGCGTACGGTATCGCGACGATAAGCCAGCCATTCTGTCAGAATTTCCAGCAGCCCTTTCACCTGCGGACGGTGATCGAGGCCGATCATATTCATGTTGATGCGGTAGCTGCGTTCCAGATCGGTGGTCGCGAACAGGTGGTTCATCACCTGATCAAGATCGATACGGTTAGAGCGCGGTACCACCACCAGACGCGTCGGGTTCTCGTGATCGGATTCGTCACGCAGGTCTTCGACCATCGGCAGCTTTTTGGCACGCATCTGGTTGGCAATTTGCTCCAGCACTTTTGCGCCGGAAACCTGATGAGGTAATGCGGTGATCACCGCACTGCCGTCTTCTTTATGCCAGACCGCACGCATACGCACCGAGCCTTTGCCCGATTCGTACATTTTGCGGATTTCATTGCGTGGCGTAATGATTTCGGCTTCGGTCGGGAAATCTGGCCCCTGAACGAATTCCAGCAAATCTTCCAGCGAGCTGTTCGGTTTTTCCAGCAGCGCAACCGCAGCGGCGGCTACTTCACGGATGTTATGTGGCGGAATGTCCGTCGCCATCCCGACCGCAATGCCGGTGGTGCCGTTGAGCAAAATATTCGGCAGACGCGCAGGCAGCATTTTCGGCTCCTGCATGGTGCCGTCAAAGTTCGGCACATAATCGACCGTCCCCTGCCCTAATTCACGTAACAGAACGTCGGCATATTTTGACAGACGCGATTCGGTATAACGCATCGCGGCGAAAGATTTCGGATCATCCGGCGCACCCCAGTTCCCCTGCCCGTCGACCAGCGGATAGCGGTAAGAGAACGGCTGAGCCATCAGTACCATCGCTTCGTAACAGGCGCTGTCGCCGTGCGGATGGTATTTACCCAGCACGTCACCGACGGTACGGGCGGATTTTTTGAATTTGGCGTTATTACTCAGGCCGAGCTCGGACATCGCATAAATAATACGGCGCTGTACGGGCTTGAGCCCGTCACCGATAAACGGCAGCGCGCGGTCCATGATGACGTACATGGAATAGTTGAGATAGGCGTTCTCAGTAAACGTGTGCAGTGCTAAACGCTCTGTTCCGTCATGAGTCATTTCGCTCATTGATGTTTAATCCTCAGACCCGTGGCGTTATCGTTTTTGGAAATTAAGGAAGCTTGCACCTGCAGGCGCACACAGGCGGCTTTCGCAGGGCAATGATGTTCGCGATAGTACATCATCTGCCGTATGGCTGTCACAGTTGCTGTGTTTATGGTTCTTTTTTCAGCCATTTTTCCACAAAAGAAAGATTAAATTGTCGTGTCGATTCTTCGATTATTGCATCTGAGTCAATAGTCTTGTGCGCTATATCACATTTTTCTGCGGTACAGAGTTAAGTACACTATGTGATAACAGCCTGACCACCAGAATTCTATTTAAGGGAAATCCATGAGCAATATCCTGATTATCAATGCCGGCAAAACATTTGCCCACTCTAAAGGCGCGCTGAATAACAGCCTGACTGAAGTCGCCACCAGCTTCCTGCGCGACAATGGCCACGACGTGCGTGTGACTGTGCTGGAAGACGGTTACGACGTGCAGACCGAAATCGAAAGCTATCTGTGGGCGGATGCCATTATTTATCAGCAACCGGGCTGGTGGATGGGGATGCCGTGGACGCTGAAAAAATATGTCGATGAAGTGTTCACTGAAGGCCACGGTAAACTCTACGCCAGCGATGGTCGTACCCGTTCTGATGACGCGAAAAAATACGGTTCCGGCGGCCTGCTGGAAGGGAAATGCTACATGCTTTCCGTCACCTGGAATGCCCCGCTGGAAGCGTTCGAAGATAAAGAACAGTTCTTCCACGGCGTCGGCGTTGACGGCGTTTATCTGGCGCAGCATAAAGCCAACCAGTTTATCGGCCTTGATACCCTGCCGACCTTTATGTGTAACGACGTGATTAAACAGCCTGATGTGGAAGGTGATTTTGCGCGCTACCGTGCTCACCTTGAAAATGTATTCGGTCAGGCTTAAGGTTGAAGGTCACCCGGGAAAGAGGTTTTTATGATCACTGTTATTGCTGAAATCAAAGTAAAACCAGGCCGCCGCGATTCGGTTATGGAAAAAATCACCGCCCTGCTGCCGGACGTTCTGGCAGAGAAAGGCTGTCACCGTTATGAGCCTTACGTTGATTTCAGCGGTCAGATCCCGTGGCGTAAAACGGTACCTGATTCCATCTTTATGCTGGAAGACTGGGAAAGCCTGGCGCATCTAGAAGCGCATCAGCAGGCTGAGCATATGGACAAGCACCGCGAAAACATCAAAGCCGACGTGCTGGATGTAGTGATCCATATTATTGAGAAAGCGTGATTTTCTGATTCGTTTCTAAGACATCGATTTTCTAGAAACCAAAATTCAGAAACAAAAATGCCGGAGCTGCAAAGCGTCCGGCATTTTTTTATGGCGACGGTGAAAGGATCAGACGTCCAGTTCGGCGGTGTCGCCTTTTTCCTGCAACCAGTTGCGGCGATCTTCAGAACGCTTCTTGGCCAGCAACATATCCATCATTCGCAGCGTCTGATCGATATCCTCTTCATCGATAGTCAGCTGCACCAGACGGCGGGTATTCGGATCCAGCGTCGTTTCGCGCAGCTGTAACGGGTTCATTTCACCCAGACCTTTAAAGCGCTGTACGTTCGGTTTGCCTTTCTTGCGTTTCAGCTGATCCAGCACGCCTTCTTTTTCCTGCTCGTCCAGCGCATAGAACACTTCTTTGCCCAGATCGATACGGTATAAAGGCGGCATCGCCACATACACATGGCCGCCACGCACCAGAGACCGGAAGTGACGGACAAACAGCGCGCACAGCAACGTGGCGATATGTAAGCCGTCGGAGTCCGCATCCGCCAGGATACAGACTTTGCCGTAACGCAGCTGGGTCAGATCTTCGCTGTCCGGATCAATACCGATCGCTACAGAAATGTCATGCACTTCCTGCGAAGCCAGCACTTCATCGGAAGAGACTTCCCAGGTATTTAAGATCTTACCTTTGAGCGGCATGATCGCCTGATATTCACGATCACGCGCCTGTTTGGCAGAACCGCCTGCGGAATCTCCTTCCACCAGGAACAGTTCAGTCATGTTCAGATCCTGCGACGTACAGTCCGCCAGTTTGCCCGGCAGCGCAGGGCCGCTGGTCAGTTTCTTACGCACGACTTTTTTCGCCGCGCGCAGACGGCGCTGGGCGCTGGAAATACACAGTTCCGCCAGCTGTTCTGCCGCCTGAACGTTCTGGTTCAGCCACAGGCTGAACGCATCTTTCACCACACCGGAAACAAACGCCGCACACTGACGTGATGACAGACGTTCTTTCGTCTGACCGGCGAATTGCGGATCCTGCATTTTCACGGAAAGCACATAGGCGCAGCGTTCCCAGATATCTTCCGCAGACAGCTTCACGCCGCGCGGCAGGATATTGCGGAATTCACAGAACTCACGCATGGCGTCGAGCAGCCCCTGACGCAGACCGTTGACGTGTGTACCGCCCTGCATGGTCGGGATCAGGTTGACGTAGCTTTCGGTCAGCAGTTCACCGCCTTCCGGCAGCCACAACAGCGCCCAGTCGACCGCTTCAGTATCACCGGCAAAATTACCGACGAAGGCTTTTTCTGGCAGGGTAATCAGGCCATTAACCGCTTCCATCAGGTAGTCAGTCAGACCGTCGTCATAACACCAGCGTTGTTCGGTGTTATTCACTTTGTCTTTGAACAGGATTTCTACGCCAGGACACAGTACGGCTTTGGCTTTCAGCAAATGGCTGAGGCGGCTGACCGAAAAACGCGGGCTGTCGAAGAAGCTGCCATCTGGCCAGAAATGTACGCTGGTGCCGGTATTGCGTTTACCGCAGGTGCCGGTCACGTGCAAATCCTGCACTTTATCGCCGTTTTCGAACGCCATTTCATACACTTCGCCGCCGCGTTTTACCGCCACTTCGACACGTTTAGATAAGGCGTTGACCACCGAAATACCCACGCCGTGCAGGCCGCCGGAGAACTGGTAGTTTTTATTTGAGAATTTACCACCTGCGTGCAGACGGCAGAAAATCAGTTCGACTGCCGGGACGCCTTCTTCCGCGTGGATATCCACCGGCATACCACGGCCATCATCGATGACTTCAAGAGACTGGTCTTCGTGAAGGATGACTTCGATGCGTTTCGCGTGGCCGGCTAATGCCTCATCCACGCTGTTATCAATGACTTCCTGGCCGAGGTGGTTTGGCCGGGTGGTATCGGTATACATGCCCGGACGGCGGCGCACCGGTTCGAGTCCGCTGAGGACCTCTATGGAATCCGCGTTATAAGTTGATTGGCTCATCGTTGATTATTCGTGGCTCATAGGTTTGTGGGCTAACGATACAGTATTTGGGCGGGAATCAGCACTGGCAGCAAGCAGACGCGATAAATCCGGGGATCAAATCACCCTGACGATGTTAGTCTGCGGCCAGTTCAAGGAAATCTACAATCGGCGAAAAGAAACGCTCAAAGCCGACAAATGCATGATTCCCTTCGGGTTCGACCGTCTGGCGACAGGTGGTGTAATACGCCACAGCCTGACGGTAATCGAGAGTTTCATCGCCCGTTTGCTGCAGTAACCAGATTAAATCAGGTGACTCCAGCGGTTCAACCTGCATCACTTTCAGGTCATAAACGTGGCGTGACTCTAACACATATTGCTGGCCGGTGTAGGGGTTCTCGTTTTGTCCGAGGAAGTCGATCAGCAGCTCATACGGCTTCACGGCGGGGTTCACCACCACTGCGGGCACGGCAAAACATTGCGACAGCCAGGTGGCGTAATATCCGCCAAGCGAAGAGCCGACAATCCCCAGTTTTTTACCGGCATTCTGGATAACCAGCGTTTCCAGCTGCTCAGCCGCGTCCGCCGGATAAGGCGGCAGTTGCGGGATCACCATATCAATATGGGGATAATTGACCGCCAGCCAGTTTTTTAACGACGTGGCTTTGGCTGAGTTCGGGGAACTGTTGAATCCGTGCAGGTAAAGTAAGGTGTTCATTCGTAGCCGTCCGACTCCGTGTCAGGATGAAACTCGCTGGTTGCCAGACGGAAGACTTCAGTCTCCACACGGCCATCCGGATACAAATCAAGATAGCGCCAGCCCGGCGCAACGGTATCAATCGTAAAATTAGTGCAATGCGGTTTGAACTGCACACAGGTTGAGGGCGTCGCATAGAGACGACGGCCATACCAGTCGAGATCCAGTTCCTGATGAATATGTCCGCACAAAAGCGTATTCACTTTCGGGTAATTCACCAGCGTGTTCGCCAGCATATGTGCGTTGCGCAGGCTGTGCTGATCCAGCCACGTACAGCCGGAAGGCAACGGGTGATGATGGAGCATCAGCAACGTAAAACGATCCGGATAACCCTTCAGGCAACGTTCCAGCCACTCCAGCTGATATTCGCTCAGTTCACCGTGCGGCACGCCAAACACCTGGGTATCGAGCAGAACGACCTGCCAGTGTTGCCCCAGAAGTACGTGCTTGGAAGGGTTGATACCGGCATCGCGCAGCGCATCTACCATCGCTGGCTGAAAATCATGGTTGCCGGGCAGCCAGACACAAGGAGCGGTGAGCTCACAAATGCCGCGGGCAAACTGATGGTAGGCTTCCAGCGACTGATCCTGAGCCAGGTCACCTGTTGCGGCGATGATATCCACTTCACGCTGCTGTGCCTTGATGGCATCCAGCACTGCGCGATAGCTGTTAAACGTATTCACGCCTAACAACGTTTCATCTTCGCCGGCAAAGAGATGGGTATCAGTAATCTGTAGAATCCTGACTTTGGCCCCATTCACCAAAGGCAGTGTAAACAGGCTTTCCAAATCGTTTCCTTTGTTGTTGAAGTCTGTCTAACAAACCGGAATTGCCATCGCTCCATGCGCAAGGCAATAACGCAGCCAGTCCGCCAGGAACTGGTTAATTTGATGCTTTTCATCACGCTGATGCAACTTTTTATTCGGGTAATCATAGCGTGCTTTGAAGCGAAAAATCTGCTGACTTGCACACACTTCGGCCACCATCGCATCGTGATACAGGCGAACGGTGAGCGAAGGCAGGCTCCAGTAACTGACAGCCGGTGCCGTCTGTTTGATTTCCACCAGCGAGGTATAACGCGTTGATTCGAGGATCGTCAGGCGATACGTGGCGCTACTTACCTGATATGTCACAGTTTCACCGGGCTCGTCGGTGCGTGGCATTAAACGGCGCAATTGTGCAAAGTTAGTTTCGCACAATCTCATCATTTCAGGGAAATCAGGGGTATAGCGCTTAATCATTCGTTGGCCCACTCTTTTCTCAGGGATTCATGGTGCAGTTGCAGCCATTGCAGGGCAATCACTGACGCCGCATTGTCTATCGCTCCTTCTTCCACCCAGCGGTAGGCCTGTTCGCGGCTCACCACATGTACCCGGATGTCTTCATTCTCTGCTTCCAGACCGTGAATTCCTTCTGCCGTTGTGGCATCGACTTCACCGACCATAATAGAAAGGCGCTCACTGGTTCCGCCCGGACTTGCCAGATAATTCAGAGCCGGTTTGCAGCGCTTCACCACTATGTTCGCTTCTTCGTGTGCTTCGCGGCGGGCGACATCTTCGACTGTCTCGCCCTCTTCAATGATACCGGCGACCATCTCAAGAAGCCAAGGGGTATCACTGGAATCCAGTGCCGGGATACGGATCTGTTCAATCAGCACCACTTCGTCCCGTTTTGGATCATAAGGTATGAGCACCGCCGCATGTCCGCGCTCGAAAACTTCGCGCACAACTTCACCGCTCATTTCCCCATTAAACAGCCGATGGCGAAACCGATATGCAATAATAGAAAAAAAACCTTTATATCGCGTCTCACGTGCAATAATTTCTACATCATCTTTGCCGAAAGTAACCGGTGACCGTTTAAATGAAGACATAAAACGTTTCCTTATCCCTCTTAAAGGTAATTTATCGCCCTTTGAGGTCAATTTGATGAAAATGCGTTAATAATAATCAAGGTTGTTTGTGATAGATTTAGGCTCATTCAGTCGGGAGGGCACGTTAAGCCAACCAACCCGTTAGCCTGACTCTGCTAGAATCCGCGTCTATTGGTAATTTGACAGCGCCACCATACATAACAACATTGCTGCACAACAAGGAATGCAAATGAAGAAACTGCTCCCCCTTCTCATCGGACTCAGCCTGGGCGGCTTCAGTACGATAAGCCAGGCCGAAAACCTGATGCAGGTCTATCAGCAAGCCAGGACAAGTAACCCGGACCTGCGCAAATCTGCTGCTGACCGGGATGCTGCATTCGAAAAAATCAACGAAAGCCGCAGTCCTTTATTACCGCAACTCGGTTTGGGTGCGGATTATGGATATACCAATGGCTATCGTGATGCCAATGGCGTTAACAGTGATGTTGGCAGTGCCAGCCTGCAATTAACGCAGACCATCTTTGATATGTCAAAATGGCGCGCCCTGACCTTGCAGGAAAAAACTGCGGGTATTCAGGATGTGTCATATCAGACTGACCAGCAATCCTTGATCCTGAATTCCGCCACGGCATATTTCAACGTTTTGAGTGCGATCGATTCACTCTCTTATACCGAAGCGCAGAAACAGGCTATTTACCGTCAGTTGGATCAAACCACGCAGCGCTTTAACGTCGGTCTGGTCGCGATTACCGATGTGCAGAACGCCCGTTCACAATACGACACCGTATTGGCCAACGAAGTGACTGCCCGTAATAACCTGGATAACGCACTGGAATCTCTGCGTCAGGTTACCGGTATGTACTATCCGCAGCTGTCTTCGCTGAATGTCGACAACTTCAACACCACGCGTCCGCAACCGGTCGCCACTCTGTTGAAAGAAGCCGAAAGCCGCAACCTGAGCTTGCTGTCTGCACGTCTGTCACAGGATCTGGCACGTGAGCAAATCCGTTATGCGGAAACCGGCCACATGCCAACGGTGGACCTGACTGCCTCTACCGGCATCAGCAACACCAAGTATCACGGCGACAAAACCGGTGGCGGATCCAGCTATCAGGATGCCGACGCAGGTCAGAACAAAGTGGGTCTGAGCTTCTCCCTGCCACTGTACAGCGGCGGCTCAGTGACCTCTCAGGTCAAACAAGCTCAGTACAGCTTCGTGGGTGCCAGCGAGCAACTGGAAAGCGCGCACCGCAGCGTTGTTCAGACCGTTCGTTCTTCCTTCAACAACATCTCTGCCTCAATCAGCAGCATCAACGCGTATAAACAAGCCGTTGTTTCTGCTCAGAGTTCTTTAGATGCAATGGAAGCCGGCTATCAGGTAGGTACCCGTACCATCGTTGATGTGCTGGATGCGACCACCACGCTGTATAACGCCAAACAACAGCTTTCCAGCGCACGTTACACGTATCTGATCAACCAGCTGAATATTAAATCAGCGCTGGGTACGTTGAACGAAAGCGATTTGCTGGCACTGAACGGTGCACTGGGCAAACCGGTTCCGACTGCGCCTGATCAGGTTGCGCCGGAAACGCCAGACCAGGATGCAGCAGCAGACGGTTACGGTAACAAAACCGCAGCAGCACCTGCACCACGCGCTCAAAAAGCCAGTGCAACAACCTCTGCGAACACCACGAAAAAGAACGGTAATCCTTTCCAGAACTGATCCTGAAAAGTCCTGCACATTTCGACTAAAGCAGCCTGAAAAGGCTGCTTTTTTTTGCCTGTGTCACGCCGCTCTGTAAAGTCTCGTAACAATTGCCTGTCGCTGCTTTAACATTAACCAACTTTCCCCTATTCTTAGGCCCTACTGGGAAAGGGCGAAAAAGCCCTACACATGGGATAAGAACGATGAAACGGACACAACAAGTCAACTTAGCTACCTTCCGTAAATCATGGCGTAGCTCTCGGATCACTCCTGTCGCTCTGGCAGTCAGTGCGGTCTTTATGCTGGCCGGCTGCGAGAAAACCGACGAAACAGTTTCTCTGTATCAGAACGCGGACGACTGCTCGAAAGCCAATCCGTCAGGCAGCGCGCAATGTGTCGCCGCTTACGATGCTGCAAAACAGGAAGCGGCGAAAACTGCGCCGAAATATGCCAGCCGTGAAGACTGTATTGCTGAATTTGGCGAAGGTCAGTGTACTCAGGCTCCTGCTCAGGCAGGCGTTGCGACAGCTGAAAACCAGAGCAGCGGTGGCAGCATGTGGATGCCACTGATGGCCGGTTATATGATGGGTCGTATGATGAGCGGCGGCGGCTACGCGCAGCAGCCACTGTTTAGCTCAAAAAATCCTGCCAGCCCGGCGAACGGCAAATTCGTTGATGCGACCGGTAAAAACTACGGCCCGGCAACCACCGGTGGCCGTACCATGAACGTACCACGCACCGCGATGGCACCAAAACCGGCCGTGACCAACACCATCACCCGTGGCGGTTTCGGCGACAGTGTTGCTAAACAAACCTCGATGCAGCGCAGCTCTTCTGCCGCGACCCGCAGCCCTGGCCGCAGCATGGGTGGCTAAGAGATACCGATGAAACGTTTAGCCATTAATGAGCGCCCGGACTGGCGCGAAAAAGCCACGGAGTTTGGCTTTAATTTTCACACCATGTATGGCGAGCCGTACTGGTGTGAAGATGCGTATTACCAGTTCACGCTGGCGCAGATTGAAGAGATTGAAGACGCCACCGCTGACATTCACCAGATGTGCCTGAAAGTGGTTGAGCGCGTGGTGAATGACGACAAGCTGATGGCGAAATTCCAGATCCCAAAACACGTCTGGGACTTTGTCCGCAGTTCATGGCGGACAAATCAGCCTTCGCTGTATTCACGTCTGGATCTGGCTTACGACGGAATCAATCCGCCTAAGCTGCTGGAAAACAACGCCGATACGCCGACCTCTCTGTATGAAGCGGCCTTTTTTCAGTGGCTGTGGCTGGAAGATCAAATCGCGGCGGGCAACCTGACTCAGGATGCTGATCAGTTCAACAGTTTGCAGGAAAAGCTGATCGAGCGTTTTGCCGAGCTGAAAAACGAACATGGTTTTTCGCTGCTGCACATCGCCTGCTGTCAGGACACCGAAGAAGATCGCGGTACTGTGCAATATTTGCAGGACTGCGCGCTGGAAGCCGAACTGGCCAGCGAGTTCCTGTTTATTGAGGAAATCGGTCTGGGCGAGCGCGGGCAATTCACTGACACGCAGAATCAGGTGATCTCAAACCTGTTCAAGCTGTATCCGTGGGAATTCATGTTCCGTGAAGTGTTCGCCACCAAGCTGGAAGATGCCGGTGTACGCTGGCTGGAACCCGCCTGGAAAGCGATTCTGTCGAATAAAGCCCTGCTGCCGTTGCTGTGGGAAATGTTCCCGGATCACCCGAATCTGTTACCGGCCTATTTCGCCGAAGATGCACATCCGCAACTCGATCACTACGTCGTGAAACCGCTGTTCTCACGCGAAGGCGCTAACATCAAGGTCATCGAAAAAGGCCAGGAAGTGGCGAGCGTAGAAGGCCCGTATGGCGCTGAAGGCATGATCGTGCAACAGTTCCATCCGTTGCCGGTGTTTGAAGGCAGTTATACTTTGATCGGCAGCTGGCTGGTGAATGATCAACCTTGCGGCATCGGTATCCGCGAAGATAAAGCGCTGATCACACAAGATCTGTCCCGTTTTTACCCACATACCATCGTCGGATAAAAACAAAAAAAGAGGATAATGCAGAAATTCATTATCCTCTTTGCTTTACCGGCTTAACCCACCTGTACCGACAGCATCGAAAGCGATCCCATCACGATCCCGTCAGTCGGCTGAGTGACCGGCTCCGCACCATCCCACGCCCCTAAAACATACAGCAATGGCAGATAGTGATCCGGTGACGGATTCGACAACGCGCCGCCCTCATGTTCCATAAACTTCACCAGAGGATGATCTTTCGCCTCGCCCTTCCAGCTCAGGTTATCTTTCACATATTTCTCGAATGCAACCGCCCACGGATATGGCTCGCCGTTGCCGTCCCATTTCACCATACGCAGGTTATGCACCACGTTTCCGCTGGCGACAATCATCACACCTTCATCCCGCAGAACCGCCAGCTTCCTGCCTAACTCGAAGTGATATTCCGGCGGTTGCGTGCCGTCGATGCTCAGCTGGATAACCGGAATATCCGCATCAGGATACATCTTGATAAGCACCCCCCAGGTACCGTGGTCAAAACCCCACTCGCTGGTGTCGGCCATCACATTCACCGGGCTGAGCAATTCCTGCACCCGTTTCGCCAGCGCCGGTGAACCCAGTGCCGGATAACGTTTATCAAACAGCGCCTGCGGGAAGCCACCAAAGTCGTGAATGGTGCGCGGGTTTTCCATCGCCGTCACAGCGGTACCTCGGGTGAACCAGTGAGCAGAAACCGCCAGTATCGCTTTTGGCCGTGGGAGTGACCCGCCCAGCGCATGCCAGGCACGGGTATAAGTGTTGTCTTCCAGCACGTTCATCGGGCTGCCGTGGCCTAAGAAAAGTGCGGGCATACGTTGAGTTGTCATCATAAATTCCTTACCGCAAATAAAAGTGAGCGGGCCAAAAAGCAGCCTGTGCGTGATGTGATTACGGTACTCTTTTTGATTACGGGTTACAGCCGGATAACCGTGAAGGAGATGTTCAATAAATTTGATGAGACAAATCAAAAGAAGAAGGTGGGAAATAGCGCTAAAGACAAATTGCAGCAATAGAAAGCAAAAAGGCCGCATAAGCGGCCTCCTGGTCATGCACTACTGGTCAGTTAACTGGCCTGACGGGTCTGCGCCTGACGATAAGCCACCAGATCGGCGATGGTCACGACCGGCATATTATGCTGACGGGCAAAGACAATCACTTCCGGCGCATGCGCCATGCTGCCATCGTCATTGGTCAGTTCACACAGCACGCCGAAAGGCTTCAGGCCAGCCAGTGTCGCCAGATCGATGGACGCTTCTGTATGACCGCCGCGGGTCAGCACGCCACCTGCCTGCGCACGCAACGGGAAGATATGCCCCGGGCGGTTCAGGTCGGAAGGTTTCGCGCCGTCTTTGATTGCCGCACGGATAGTCGTGATGCGGTCAGCGGCAGAAACGCCGGTGGTCACACCTTCAACCGCTTCGATAGTCACGGTGAAAGGGGTCTGGAACGGGCTGGAGTTGTTCTCAACCATCATCGGCAGGTCCAGCTTTTTACGGCTGTCTTCGTTCATGGTGAGGCACACAATTCCGCTGCCGTGGCGAATAGTCAGCGCCATTTGCTCAACGGTCATGTTTTCAGCGGCAAAGATTAAATCGCCTTCGTTTTCACGATCTTCGTCATCCAGTACCAACACACCAACGGCGTTACGCATGGCGTCAAGAGCACGCTCAACACGTTCAGTTGATGTACCGAATTCGGAAAGTAGGGTCTGATTCATGGTAAAAATAACCTCATGTTCTGTATGTGGATTACCAGAATCAGGGCGTCTTGAGGAGGCTAGCTGCAACAGCCGCATGGCGTGCTACAGTTATAAAAAATAACGCAGCGGGCAATAATGTGCCCGGCTTGAATCGTTACTCTCTCCCATCCGGACTTTAACCGTCGGCCCCGGAATTACACCGGATCTGCTGACCTCTAACCCCGAAGGATTGAGCGCTCGCGGGCTTCCACATGGAAGGATTATGACTCTTCCGATATTCCGTGGTTTACCGCCGGTGGGGACTTTCACCCCGCCCTGAGAATAAGCAAAGCAACTATAGCGCCAATAAATGAACAGGGCAATCCTGCGGATTGGCCAATTAGTGCCACTGATGGTTTATAGAAACGGCGTCAGCGATTACACTAAGGGAAAGCACCTCCTTCGAGAAAAGGACTAATCATGATTGACCCGAAAAAAATTGAACAAATTGCCCGCCAGGTTCATGAATCTATGCCTAAAGGGATCCGTGAGTTTGGTGAAGATGCCGAAAAGAAAATCCGTCAGGTATTACAGGCGCAGTTCAGCCGTATGGATTTAGTTAATCGCGAAGAGTTTGACGTTCAGACGCAGGTTTTACTGCGCACCCGCGAAAAACTGGCCGTACTGGAACAACGTCTCGCGGCGCTGGAAGGCAAACAAGCTGAAGCGGCAAAACCGCAAGATCCGGCCTGATTGCTGCTGGGTGCAGAAATGGGTCCGGAAACAGAAAAGGCCTGCTAAGCAGGCCTTTTTACTTTGTAGTCATGCACTTATCTGGCGTTAAGAACCGCTTTAGAGCGTGGCAACAGCAGCGACAACGCCGCAAACACCACCACCGCGTACAGCGCTTTCCAGCCGACCATCGCCAGCAATCCGCAGCACAATACCGCGCCCAGCATCGCCATCCATTTTGACCTCCCTTTCAGCAGTCGCGTACCCGCCAGCATACAAAGCAGGTAGATCAGGATGAAAATACCGTTGGCGTAAGTGATCAGCGCGCCCAGCGGCAAATGCAGCCAGTAAATCAGCAAGGTAAACAACATACAGCTGCCGACCACCAGATTCAGCGCAGCGACCGGCACCTGCTGAGAGGAAAGCTGCGCCAGCTTACTGTGCGGCTTGAGCTGAGCCTGCGACCACACCAGCCGGGCGAAGCTTTGGGTATAAATATTCACGCTGGCAAAACACGCCAGATAGCCAATGATGCAGGCCACCCACAGCGCTTTTTGCCCGAACAGTTGCACGACGATGCCGGGGAGCGAAGCGCCCGCTTCCCGCCCTTCTCCCCACGCATGGAATTTCAGTACGGCAACGGTACAACCCCAGTACACGGCGCCCGCCACCAGCATGCCAATCAGCAGAGCACGCGGGAAATCCCGCTCCGGATTGCGAAATTCTGTCGCCAGATGGGCAAATGCTTCCAGTCCGACAAAGCACCAGAACATCACCGCCAGCGCATCAAACAGGTTTGATAGTGAAACGTCACGTATCGCAGGCAACGGGATTTCAGGCAGGGAAATCCCGCCTTTCCACCAGATAGCAATTACCAGCGCAATGACCAGCAGAGCAATCAGCGTCTGGATATTGGCGCTCGAACCGGCACTGCGTGTGCCCAGAAACCAGATAACCAGCAACGTTGCGAGCTGTACCAGCAGCAGATTTTCACTGCTCCAGCCAAACGCCGCCTGCCAGAAACCGGCCGCGATATGCAGCGCGGCAGGTAAGCCGACCGGAATAACTGACAGAAACAGCCAGCCGGTGACGCGCGCCATATGCGGGCCGAAGGCTTTACCGACAAAATGCGCCGCGCCGCCTGCACTGGGAAAATGTCTTCCCAGCGCGGCGAAACCAATAGCGATGGGAAACACCAGCAGGATCAGCACCGGCCACGCCCACAGGCTGTCGTTTTGCGCCAGTTGTGCCGCCAGCGCAGGCACGGCAAAAACACCGGTTCCCAGCAACGACGTGGATAACAACCCGACGCCCTGCGCCAGGCTTAATTCCTGTTTTAATCCGCTCACAGCGTGGATCCGCTCATAACAAAGTCACTTCCGTTTTGTGTTATTGACGAAATACTCAAAAAGAAAAAGGGCTTATCAGATAAGCCCTTTCATGCAGACAGCCGGTATTAAAATCAGTCCTGCGCTTTGATCTGATTGATGATTTTGGTGGTAGATAAACCATCTTCAAAATTCAGCACGCGCACTTCACCGCCATTCGCCCAGACTTCCTCACAACCGGCAATTTGCTCAGGCTTATAGTCGCCGCCTTTGACCAGCAGATCAGGCAAGATCCCGGCGATCAAACGCTGCGGGGTATCCTCTTCGAAAGAAACCACCCAGTCCACTGCACCCAGCGCACCCAGCACGATCATGCGGTTTTGCAGCGCATTCACCGGACGGGTTTCACCTTTCAGACGTTTGGTCGAGGCATCGCTGTTAACCGCAACAATCAGGCGGTCGCCGAGTTTGCGGGCATTCGCCAGATATGAAACGTGTCCGGCGTGCAGGATGTCGAAGATGCCATTGGTCATCACGACTTTTTCGCCGCGCTGACGCGCCATCGCCACCGCCGCTTTCAGCTGTTCTTCATTCATGACACCAAAGCCGACGTCCGAACGCCCGCCGATGGCGTTTTCCAGTTCAACCGGAGAAACGGTAGACGTACCCAGTTTACCGACCACCACACCGGCGGCGGCATTAGCCAGGAAGCAGGATTCTTCCAGCGTATTACCGGCGGCCAGAGCCGCTGCCAGGGTGCCAATCACCGTGTCACCGGCACCGGTCACGTCATACACTTCCTGCGCCTGCGTTGGCATATGGAAAGGTGCTTTGCCCGGCTGCAATAAAGTCATACCGTGCTCGGAACGGGTCACCAGCAATGCAGAAAGCTCGAAATCAGCAATCAGCTGCATACCGCGCGTGACGATTTCATCTTCGTTTTTGCAGCGACCGACAACGGCTTCGAATTCGGACAGATTTGGCGTCAGCAACGTCGCACCACGATAACGTTCAAAGTCAGAACCTTTAGGATCCACCAGCACCGGCACACCGGCTTTTCTCGCCAGCTGGATCATCTTCTGGACTTCTGTCAGCGCGCCTTTGGCGTAATCTGAAAGCACCAGCGCACCGCTTTGCGGTAAGGCCTGCTCGATTTTGGTCAGCATCGGCTGGAGATCAACACCTTCAAAACCTTCTTCAAAGTCGAGGCGGATCAGCTGCTGGTTACGGGACAAAATGCGCAGTTTGGTGATGGTCGGGTGAGTCGGCAACGCCACGAAATCGCAGTTTACTTTCACTTCCGCCAGACGTTCGCTCAGCGCACGTGCCGCGTCATCCACACCGGTCAGGCCGATGAGACGCGAAGAAGCCCCGAGAGACGAAATGTTCATCGCCACGTTTGCCGCGCCGCCAGGACGTTCCTCGATAGTATTCACCTTCACGACCGGTACCGGTGCTTCAGGTGAAATACGGTTAGTCGGGCCATACCAGTAGCGGTCTAACATTACGTCACCGACCACCAGCACGCCGGCACGGTGGAAATCAGGCAAAGTCACTTTCATCCCAAGACTCCAAAACAGATAAATCAAATCGGGTAAACACAATGCGCCGGATAATATCACAAGCGCCTGTTAGCCGAATAAAAACCCTCAGCCCAGCCAGTTCGCCCAGCTGGCGCGGATTTGCGCACGCTCTGTCGCAAAGCTGTCTGCGGCCACTTTTCCGCTGTGTTCCTGCAAGGCGAGGTGATGAATTTCATCGCGCAGCGTGACATAAGCCTGCGTCAGATTTCGTGCCTCTTCTTCCGGCATGATGTCGTATTGTGCCATCAGCTCGAAAATCCTCACATTATCGGACCAGCGTGTCAGCTTTGGCTCGTCGTGAGCAAAACGTAAGACCAGATATTGTGCAATGAATTCAATATCAGTGATGCCACCCGGATCGGCTTTCAGATCAAACTGGTCGGCCTTTTTACTGCCCAGATGCGCATACATTTTCTCGCGCATCTCGCGCACTTCTTTGCGCAGCCCTTCGTCATCACGCTGGCGACACAAAATATCGCGGCGCGTAGCGTTAAATTGCTGCGTCAGCTGCGGGTCACCATAGACCACACGGGCGCGGACCAGCGCCTGATGCTCCCACGTCCAGGCCTCATTTGCCTGATAATCTGCAAAGGCTTCAATGGTGCTGACCAGCATGCCGGAAGCACCCGAAGGCCGCAGGCGCGCATCGACTTCATACAGAATGCCGGATGACGTTCGCGTGCTGAACAGGTGCATAATGCGCTGCGCCAGCCGCAGATAAAACTGACGCCCGTCGATGACGCGATCGCCGTCGGTCATGACTTCCGGCGCACAGTCGAGCAGGAAAACCAGATCCAGGTCTGAACTGTAGCCCAGCTCCCAGCCGCCGAGTTTGCCGTAACCAATGACGGCAAAACCACGCCCTTCGCGAAGCTGAAGATGCGTTGGCTGGCCGTATTTCACCACCATCTGTTCCCACGCCTGCTGCACCACAACGTCGAGAATGGCTTCGGCGAGATAGGTTAAGTGGTCACTGACTTTCATCACCGGCAACGCGCCGGAAATATCCCCGGCGGCGATACGCAGATGCTGCGCCTGCTTAAACTGGCGCACGGCTTCAAGCTGCTGCTCTTCGTCTTCTGTCGGCACGCGCATCAGATACTGGCGCAGTTCATCACGATAGGCGGTCAGTTCAATCGGCTGATACAACGTGCGCGGATCAAGTAATTCATCAAGCAATAACGGGTGACGGGCCAGCTGCGTCGCGACCATCGGGGACGCCGCACACAGGCGGATTAACTGTTTGAGCGCGCCGGGATATTCCACCAGCAGCTCGATATAAGTGGTACGCGTGACGATATTCAGCAGCAGTTGCATCAGGCGCTGAAGCGTTACGTCGGCGTTTTTATAGATACAGACCTGCGCCAGTAAACGCGGCATCAGTAAATCCAGTTGCTCGCGTCCGCGCGGTCCGATGGTGCGTTTATCGACGTCCCGACGGAATTCGGCAATTTGCTGTAAAACATGGCGCTGCGCATTTTCATCGAGCAGTGGAACCAGCGGTGCCAGTTCGGCAGGTTCCAGCGCATCAATCCACAAACTGCTGAACTGGGCTTGTTGCTGATCGTCTTCAGCATCCGGCGTATCATCGCCAATCAGATCGTTAAACACCGCACGCACGGCCTGCATGTGAGCATTCACTGCATCCAGAAGCTGTGGCCAGCCGGCGTAATCCATTCCCCAGGCCAGACGCGCCTGATTCAGTTCGTCAGAAGGTAAGGTTTGTGTCTGCTCATCGGAAATGGCCTGCAACAGGTTTTCCAGACGACGCAGGAACAGATAACTGGTGCGCAGTTGCAGCACCTGCTCGACCGGCAGCAGCCCCAGATTCTCCAGCGCCTGCAATGTCGGCAACAATGCGCGCAATTGCAGCGCCGGTTCACGTCCACCACGGATCAGCTGGAAGACCTGAACAACAAATTCAATCTCGCGGATACCGCCCGCGCCGAGTTTGATGTTGTCTTTCAACCCCCGGCGGCGGACTTCACGCGCGATCATCCCTTTCATGTTACGTAATGACTGGATCACGCTGAAATCAATGTAACGACGGAAGACAAAAGGCATCAGCATTTTGCGCAGTTCCTGACTGCTGATGTCTTCCGCGCCGCCCATCAGACGCGCTTTCACCATCGCGTAACGTTCCCAGTCGCGCCCCTGCTCCTGATAATAATCCTCCAGTGCCGGGAAACTCATCACCAGCGGACCGCTGTCGCCGAACGGGCGCAGACGCATATCCACACGGTAAACAAAACCGTCGATAGTCGGCTGATCCAGCGCCTTAATCAGCCGCTGTCCGAGACGGGTGAAGAACTGAGCGTTATCCAGTTCGCGGCGTCCGCCACGGGTCTGGCCGTTTTCCGGATAGGCAAAAATCAGGTCGATGTCAGAAGAAAAGTTCAGCTCCCCGCCGCCGAGTTTGCCCATACCGAGGATCAGCATTCGCTGCGGTTCGCCCGCCGCATTCACCGGTGTACCAAATTCACGACAACAGGCGTCGTACAGCCAGTCGCGGGCGCTGACGATCAGCAGTTCAGCCAGTTCGCTCAGTTGATGCAGCGTGTCTTTAGCCTCGCTGGTTTGCGCGGATTGCGACCAGGCAATGCGGGTCAGAATACGGCGGCGGAACAGGCGCAACGCTTTCATCAGCCCGTTTTCATCCGTTACACCGGCCAGAGCTTCTTCCAGCCACGGACGATAAAGCTGCCACTCCTGCGCCCCGGGCGGAGTTTCATTGATTTCATGCCACCACTGCCCGAACGCCAGCAGGCTGTCCGTAACGAATTCACTGCTGGTGAGTACAGCCAGCTGTTGCTCATCGGGAAGCGGGAGGTTTTCAGGATGTTCACGCCAGCGCTCAAGCACACTCTGCGCATGGCTTTGCAAAACAGAAGAAAGTGGCAACATGAAGTCAGATTCCTTGCAAAAAAAAGCCCGGGCAAGTTGCCCAGGCTTATCAGTCAATTAACGAGGTTGTCCGTTTAACCAGAACGCATCCATCATCACCGCGTGGGAACGGGCTGAATCCTCCCAGGCATGCTGTTGCTGAACGATAGCCTGTTGCAGCTCGACCCAGCCGGCAATGTACGCAGCAACGTCTTTCTCAGGATAAGCACCGCCCAGCAGATGGAAGGTAATAATCTGACGCTTCAGACGCGCCAGCTGATCGCGATAGCCTTCTTCGGTCAGCGGCTGTGCAAACGCTTCTTTCAAATCGGCGGCGGTGCGGCCCAGCATGATGTCGGCAAAGCGCTTGAAGGAGCCTTCCAGTTTTTTCGCCGATTTATCGTCGATGAACGGCGTCCAGCCTGAAGTCGCCAGCCAGGAAGTAAGCACTAACTTGCATTTCAGATAGCTGGCGCTGTAACAAATTTCCTGCGCATCAGCAGATTTCTGTTCCAGCACAGGCACCAGATCAGTGAGCAATGTACGCAGTTCAGAAGAGGCTTTACGCGGTACCAGGCCGCCGAACAGCACCAGAACCTGACGCACGGTTTCTACCGCCTGTAATACGGTCAGACGCGCAGTTTTGTCGCCACGCACCCACAGTTCTTCGTGATATTGCCAGTGATCCAGCGCCAGTTCGAACATGGCTGACATCGCCTGCTCCAGGGTCGCTTTTGGCTGGGCTTTGAACACCGGTAACGGCTTGATTTCACGGGCAGGATTGCCTTTCGCCAGATGATAGCCGCGGGCTGCCTTGCTGAATCCGCCCTGACGTAAACCGCCGTGTGCGCCGATTTCAGCGGCCAGCGCCAGCAGATCGGCGGTGTTGCCTTTTTTCAGTTCCAGTTCCACTTCTGCCAGTGCTTCAGAAAGCTCACCGGCGACGATTTCGCCCTGATCCAGACCCAGTTCGATCTCGCTTTCGCCATAAGTGATCACCCACTTCTCACGGGTGAAATCCGTACGGAACAGCGGAGCCAGCTCTTTTTGCAGCGCGGCAGGCTTACAGCCTTCCGGCCAGATATCTTTCGGGAAGGCGCTGAGCTTCAATACCGGCTTTTTCAGCTCGACATTATATTCTGGGCGCTGATGCAGTCCGCCCACCACTTTCCCGCCGGTTTTGATGGTCATTTCGTACTGATCGTCGAAACCACGGATACGCAGGCCAATATCGTGCGAACGTAAATAGTTTTCCGCAGTCTCAAAATAGATGTTGGTCAGTTTCGAAGGCGCGGTGTGCACGCTGTTAAAACCAGCGAGTTGCGAAGGTAATTCGGCGATTGCGGCCGGGGTGGCGATAAATTTTAATTCTATTTCTACGGTCATAGGAGTCTTCACACCGATTCTTTGCTGCCAAAAGGGATAAACGCGTCGCTGCAATTCTATCATAACCACTGCCCGCAAGCCGCATGTTGCGGGATTGTAAGATAGTTCTCATTCCGGTTTATACATTGCGTCGTCACACTGTTGCCCTTACTATCGGTATCCAAACTTTTAGTACATTCATGAAAGCAATGGCCGGACAGAGGCGGTTGCAGAAGACGTATCCCGATAAAACGGATCCACACTTCACGTTCCCTAAATTCACAAAGAAACGATGAAATAATGCAGAAATTACGCCTAATTGGTTTCGCTTTGCTTGGTTTAAGCATCACATGGGGCGCTCACGCTGATGAGAAGCGCTATATCTCCGACGATTTGATCACCTATATCCACAGCGGTCCGGGTAATCAGTATCGCATTGTTGGCACCCTGAATGCCGGTGAAGAAGTCACCCTGCGCAGCGTCAACGACAGTACTAAATACGGTGAGATTGTTGATTCAAAAGGTAAAACAGCCTGGATCCCACTGGATCAGTTAAGCAATGTGCCGAGCCTGCGTACCCGCGTTCCGGATCTGGAGCAACAGGTGAAAACGCTGACGGACAAGCTGACCAACATTGATTCCAGCTGGAACCAGCGTACTGCGGAAATGCAGAGCAAGGTTTCTTCCAGCGACGGTATTATCAATGGCCTGAAGAAAGAAAATCAGGATCTGAAAAATCAGCTGATCGTGGCGAAGAAGAAAGTTGATGCAGTAAACGTTCAGCTCGACGACAAACAAAGAACCATTATTCTGCAATGGTTTATGTACGGCGGCGGCGTTGCTGGCGTAGGTCTGGTTCTGGGCCTGTTGTTGCCGCATCTGATCCCACGTCGCAGGAAGAAAGATCGCTGGATGAGCTGACAGCTCACCTGCAGATCACACCTGTTAAGACATTTTAATCCGTTAAGGCACATTGGTGCCTTTTCGTGTTTCCATCAATCAGGAAATCTTCATCGCAACTTTGCTATGATGAACAAAGAGTCATTTGCCTTATTTCAGGAGTTATCGCGTGGAGATTTACCTGGTCGGCGGCGCAGTCCGAGACAGTTTATTAAACCTGCCTGTGTCTGAACACGATTGGGTAGTGGTGGGCGCAACGCCTGAATACATGCTCGAAAATGGCTATCAGCAGGTCGGCAAAGATTTTCCGGTCTTCCTGCATCCGCGTACCCGTGATGAATATGCCTTGGCCCGCACCGAGCGAAAATCAGGTTCCGGCTATAACGGGTTTACCTGCTACGCCGCACCCGATGTCACGCTGGAACAGGATTTGATGCGCCGTGACCTGACCATCAATGCCATCGCAAAAAGTGAAGATGGGACGCTTTTCGACCCCTATCACGGACAGCGCGATATCGAACAACGTCTTCTGCGCCATGTCTCTGACGCCTTCGGTGAAGATCCGCTGCGCGTGCTGCGTGTCGCCCGCTTTGCCGCGCGTTTTGCCCATTTAGGTTTTACCGTCGCTCCTGAAACACAGGCGCTGATGCAGCACATGGCGCAAAGCGGTGAGCTCGAAGCCCTGACGCCTGAACGCGTCTGGAAAGAAACCGAGAAAGCCTTGCAGACGCAGGATCCGCAGGTGTATTTCCAGGTGCTGCGTGACTGCGGCGCGCTCAAAGTGCTGTTCCCGGAAATCGACGCGCTGTTTGGCGTTCCGGCTCCGGAGAAATGGCATCCGGAAATTGATACCGGCATTCATACGCTGATGACATTGAAAATCGCCAGCACGCTGACGCCTGAAGTGAATGTGCGTTTCTCTGCGCTTTGCCATGACTTGGGCAAGGCGCTGACCCCGCCGCAATTCTGGCCTGCCCATCACGGCCACGGGCCTGCTGGTGTGAAACTGGTGGAAAATATTTGTCAGCGTCTGAAAGTCCCGACGCATATCCGCGATTTAGCCAAACTGGTCGCAGAGTTCCATGACCTGATCCACACCGTCAATAAACTGCGTCCGGAAACTCTGTTAAAGCTGTTCGACACCATCGACGTGTGGCGTAAACCGCAACGGCTTGAGCAGATGATTATGACCAGTGAAGCGGATGCACGCGGACGTACCACCTTTGAAAACAACCCTTATCCGCAAGGTAATTACCTGCGTGAGGCTTTCAAAGTGGCGAACAGCATCACCAATAAAGAAGTGCTGGATGCCGGTTTTCAGGGGATAGAAATCCGCGATGAGCTGAAAAAGCGTCGCACACAAGCACTGGCGGACTGGAAACAAACGCAGGACGTGACGATTTAACTCGCATTAACGATCAAAAAAAGCCCCGTGCGTTTTGCGCCGGGGCTTTTTTTTGTCGCCAGTATTTTTGTCGCCGATAAGGGAAATCAGGCGATAAAGACGAAGTAAACCGCGATAGCAACAAAGAACCGATAGATAGCAAACGGAATAAAGGAAATACGTTTAATCACCGCCAGGAAGGTTTTAATCGCAATCAGGGCCACGATAAATGCGCAGATAAAACCGGTGGCAAACATCGGCAAATCAGCCATCGTCAGGAAGCTGTAACTCTTATACAAGTCCAGCGCCGTCGCACCCATCATCATCGGCACCGCCAGCAGGAAAGAGAACTCAGACGCGGCAAAACGGCTGATGCCCATTAACATCCCGCCGCTGATGGTCGCACCTGAACGGGAGAATCCAGGCCAGAGCGCCAGACACTGGAAAACACCGATCATAAAGGCCTGCAAATAAGTGATGTCATCCACCCCTTCAGCACGCGGTTTTTTTGGTTTCAGCAGTTCGGCTGCAATCAGCAAAACACCGCCGACGACCAGTGCATACATCACAAATTTCGGCTCAAACAGGGACTTGATCTGCGAATGCAGCAGTAAACCCAGGATGGTTGCCGGGATCATCCCTAAAATAATATGCAATAAATTCAGACGGCGGTTACCCGTGCCCTCATGAACTGGCGGCTTGCCAAAGTGCAGGCCAATCATGCCAAACAAACGACGCCAGAACATCACCACCACAGCAAGAATCGAACCTAACTGGATAACCACTTCAAATGATTTTGAGGTATCTCCGGTAAAGCCGAGCAGATTTCCTGCAATGATCAGATGGCCGGTCGATGAAACCGGTAAAAACTCAGTCAACCCTTCAACAACACCCAAAATTGCTGCTACAAGCAACGAATGACTTTCGACGATCATTATCGCACCCTACCCTATGAAATTTCCGCTAGTGGGAAAACATGCTCAAAGTACAGACAACAAAAAAGCGGCATCACGCTGAGCCGCCTCATTAAAGGAAGCCCGGTTCTCCGGACTTTCCTTGTAACGCTTCTTTATGACATTAAATAGACACGCATTTCTTAAAATGTATCCATTTAAGAATTAAAATTAAGAATTAAAAACGTTTTCCACGCTCAATAATCACGCCGACATTGGAGGCCTGCGCCACCGCACCGGGCTTACTGAGCTTAATCCGCACCCAGGGCGAATTAAAACGGGTCAGAAGCAGGGTTGCCACTTCTTCAGCCACACGCTCTACCAGCGCGAAATTTTGCGATGCCACATGTTCAGTCACCGCATCACTGACGTCGGCATAGCTTAAACAGTCATTCACATCGTCGCTGGCGGCGGATTTTCGGTTATCCCAGGCCATTTCGATATCGAACACCAGTTTCTGTTTAATGGTCTGTTCCCAGTCGTAAGCGCCAATCGTGGTGATTACATTTAGTTGCTCAATAAATACGATATCCATCACGTGATTCTCTGTTTTTGGCCCAGCCGGATACCACTTCCAGCAGAAAATGCGTATTATCCATGGATGTTGCGATTAAAACGACCCTTATTAGACGGAACTGCTTTATGAGTGCTACCGCGCTTGGAATGATTATTTTCGCCTACCTCTGCGGCTCGATTTCCAGTGCGATTCTGGTCTGCCGGGTAGCCCGGTTACCGGATCCGCGCACAGCGGGCTCTGGCAACCCCGGAGCCACGAATGTCTTGCGACTCGGTGGTCGTCTGGCCGCGGCGTCTGTGCTCATCTTCGATATTCTTAAAGGGATGCTGCCTGTCTGGCTGGCCTATCGCCTGAATATTCCGCCGATGTACCTCGGACTGACCGCCATCGCCGCCTGTCTGGGCCACATCTATCCGGTATTTTTCCGTTTTAAAGGCGGTAAAGGCGTTGCCACGGCGTTTGGTGCTATCGCCCCTATCGGCTGGGACTTAACCGGCCTGATGATGGGGACATGGCTGCTGACCGTGCTTCTGGGCGGATATTCGTCACTGGGCGCGATTGTCAGCGCCCTGATCGCACCTTTTTACGTCTGGTGGTTCAAACCTGAATTCACCTTCCCGGTCGCCATGCTTTCCTGTTTGATATTGTTGCGTCATCACGACAATATTCAGCGCCTGTGGCGCGGTCAGGAAGGTAAAATCTGGGATAATCTGAAGAAGAAACGTAAAGCAGCGAAAGAAGATAAAGCCGAATAACGGATAACCTCAGATTTCAGACATTAAAAAACGACCTCAAGCGGGTCGTTTTTTTATTGTTTTTTCACCTCAGCCAGCCTGACTGGACGTGAGCGAGACAAGGCGTCAGGAGACCTGAAAGCGCAGCATACTCAAGTATGTGAGCATTTCGGGTCGGCGCAGCAACGCAGTCTCAGCCTTGCTCAGACTGGCGGAAGCTCAGCGAGAGGCCAGCGCGGACGGACTGTCACGCCAAGATCAGGCGTCGCGCCGGTTTTCAACCGCACCATACCCGCGTAGGCGATCATCGCACCATTATCGGTACAAAATTCAGGACGCGCGTAGAACACCTTACCGCCGCGCTTAGTCATCACTTCTTCAAGTTTGGCGCGTAAAGTACGGTTCGCGCTGACGCCACCGGCCATCACCAGTTGTTTGAAACCGGTCTGATCCAGTGCGCGTTTGCATTTAATGGCCAGCGTATCGACAACAGCATCTTCAAAAGCACGGGCAATATCGGCGTGCGTCTGCGGGTCGCTGTCATTACCACGAATGGTATTGGCTGCAAAAGTCTTGAGGCCGGAGAAACTGAAATCCAGCCCCGGACGGTCAGTCATCGGGCGCGGGAAGGTAAAGCGACCGGCCACACCCTGAGCCGCCATTTTCGACAGCAGCGGGCCGCCCGGATAATCCAGACCCAGCAGTTTAGCCGTTTTATCAAAGGCTTCACCGGCGGCGTCATCAATGGATTCGCCCAGTAATGTGTATTCGCCGATACCCGTAACGCTGATGAGCTGCGTGTGCCCGCCGGAAACCAGCAGCGCCACAAACGGGAAATCAGGCGGATTATCTTCAAGCATCGGTGCCAGCAAGTGGCCTTCCATATGATGAACAGGCACCGCAGGCACATCCCAGGCAAACGCCAGGGAACGTCCGATAGTGGCGCCGACCAGCAATGCGCCGACCAGGCCCGGACCGGCGGTATACGCCACGCCGTCGATATCCTGAGCGGTCAGCCCGGCTTCTTTCAGCGCGGCCTGAATCAAAGGGATTGTTTTACGTACATGGTCACGTGACGCCAGTTCTGGCACCACGCCGCCGTAATCTGCATGCAGTTTTACCTGACTATACAGTTGGTTGGCTAATAAACCGGTTTCGCTGTCATAAACTGCAATTCCGGTTTCATCGCAGGACGTTTCAATACCCAGTACTCGCATCACTCTTTCCATCATAGTTTTCGCGCTAACTCGCGGCGCGCAGTTTAGCACACAAGGCGCTGCGGGCGCTGCACCGGAGTGGGAATTCCTTGCTTCATAAGCCAATTAATGTCGAGCAATTTCGATTGATTGGTATATAATCGCCGCCCGACGCAAAAGCGAGCGCACAATGTTGCAGAAGGGTTGCTGAAGGCGCCTGTTTCAATTTGCCGTTATGCTTTACAAGACGAGGCGAATTGGAGTAAAATTCCGCACCATTTTGAAATGTGCTGGTACAACATCAGCAAACAAACCGATTTTATCGAGGTGAGAGGCACATGCCTGTAATTAAAGTACGTGAAAACGAGCCGTTCGACGTAGCTCTGCGTCGCTTCAAGCGTTCCTGCGAAAAAGCAGGTGTTCTGGCAGAAGTTCGTCGTCGTGAATTCTATGAAAAACCGACTACCGAACGTAAACGCGCTAAAGCATCTGCAGTAAAACGCCACGCCAAGAAACTGGCTCGCGAAAACGCACGTCGCACTCGTCTGTATTAATCTTCGGGGGCAACCCCAAATCGCGTGATTTGCAATATTAAGAACGCGCAGACTGCGTAGTAGCATACGAAGGCCGTGCTTTCCGAAAGGAATGCGCGGCTTGTTCTCGTTTATAGGCTAGTGAGTAAGGGGCTTATGGCTGGGAGAATTCCGCGCGTATTTATCAATGACTTGCTGGCTCGCATCGATATCGTCGATTTGATCGACGCTCGGGTAAAGCTCAAGAAACAGGGTAAAAACTATCACGCGTGCTGCCCTTTCCACCATGAGAAAACACCCTCATTTACCGTAAATGGCGATAAGCAGTTTTATCACTGTTTCGGCTGTGGTGCCCACGGCAATGCCGTCGATTTCCTGATGAACTATGACAGGCTTGAGTTTGTCGAAAGCATTGAGGAACTGGCGACAATGCAGGGTTTGGAAGTGCCGTACGAAGCCGGCGCCGGTCCAAGCCAGATGGAGCGCCATCAGCGTCAAAGCCTCTACCAGTTGATGGCACCGCTCAGCGAGTTCTATCAGCAATCACTTAAACAACCTGCAGGTGCCCCCGCACGGGAATACCTTGACCGGCGCGGTTTAAGTGAAGACGTCATCAGTCACTTCGCTATTGGTTTCGCCCCACCGGGCTGGGACAACGCATTAAAGCGTTTCGGCAAAAATGCCGATGATAAAGCGTCTCTGATTGACGCCGGTATGTTGGTCACCAATGACAATGGCCGCAGCTATGATCGTTTCCGCGAACGGGTGATGTTCCCTATTCGTGATAAACGTGGCCGCGTGATTGCCTTTGGCGGCAGGGTTTTGGGCGATGGTACGCCAAAATATCTCAACTCACCGGAAACCGAAATTTTTCATAAAGGCCGCCAGTTATATGGTCTGTATGAAGCACAGTTAAAGCACCCGACGCCGGCGCGTTTACTGGTCGTTGAAGGGTATATGGATGTCGTTGCACTGGCGCAGTTCGGCATTGATTACGCCGTTGCCTCATTGGGGACGTCCACGACCGCTGATCATATTCAGCTGATGTTCCGCAGCACCGATAACGTCGTTTGTTGTTATGACGGCGATCGGGCGGGACGTGAAGCCGCGTGGCGCGCGCTGGAAACAGCACTGCCCTATCTCAATGATGGCCGTCAGCTGCGTTTTATGTTTTTACCTGACGGCGAAGATCCGGACACGCTGGTACGTAAAGAAGGCAAAGAAGCGTTCGAACAAAGAATGGAGCAGGCGATACCGCTTTCCACTTTCCTGTTTGATTCGCTGATGCCGCAGGTTGATTTGAGCAGCCCTGACGGGCGCACCAAATTGAGCATGCTGGCATTGCCGTTGATCCGCCAGGTACCCGGTGAAACGTTACGGATGTATTTGCGTCAGCAGTTAGGGAATAAGCTCGGGATTTTGGATGACAGCCAGTTGGAAAAGCTGATGCCTAAACAGGCGGAAAGTAGCAATGTCTATCAGGCGCCCCAGCTAAAACGCACAACCATGCGTATACTTATAGGGTTACTGGTACAAAATCCACAACTGGCTACACTTATACCCTCGCTGCAAGGTTTGGAGCAAGCGAAGCAGCCAGGATTGGATCTGTTCAGCGAGTTAGTCACCACTTGCTTAGCCCAGCCGGGGCTGACGACAGGCCAGTTACTGGAACTTTATCGCGATAATAAGTTCTACCAACAACTTGAAACTCTGGCGACATGGAACCACATGATCGTAGAGGACATGGTCGAAGAGGAATTTCGTGCCACGTTAGCCAGCCTGTATGACTCGATTTTAGAGCAACGGCTTGAAACTTTGATTGCAAAAGCCAGGACGCACGGCCTGAGTCCAGAGGAACGCACCGAAGTCAGTTCCCTGAATCAGGTATTAGCGAGAAAGAGTTAATTTTCATAACAAGAACATATAATTACCCGAAATAACTCGAGTTGCAGGAAGGCCGCAACCGAAGAGTCCCGGTGAGCTTACACAGGTAAGTGATTCGGGCGAATGAGAGCAGCCAACGCACCTGCCACTCGAAATATGACGGGTAAAACAGAAAACACGGCTTAAGTGCCGATATAAAGCGGGGCACGGCCCTGCGCAGAGCCGCCCTGGTGGGCCGCGGCACAATAAACGCCCCTAACGTTATTGTTGGCGATGTTACCCGACCGACACCAACCCAAATACTCTGAAGTGTGGATACCGTCTTATGGAGCAAAACCCGCAGTCACAGCTTAAGCTACTTGTCACCCGTGGTAAGGAGCAAGGCTATCTGACCTATGCTGAGGTCAATGACCATCTGCCGGAAGATATCGTCGATTCCGACCAGATCGAAGACATCATCCAGATGATTAACGACATGGGCATCCAGGTACTTGAAGAAGCTCCGGACGCCGATGATTTAATGCTGGCCGAAAACCGCCCTGATACCGACGAAGACGCTGCAGAAGCGGCGGCGCAGGTACTTTCCAGCGTTGAATCCGAAATTGGCCGTACCACCGACCCTGTGCGTATGTACATGCGCGAAATGGGTACCGTTGAGTTGCTGACCCGTGAAGGCGAAATCGACATCGCCAAACGTATCGAAGACGGTATCAATCAGGTTCAGTGTTCCGTTGCTGAATATCCTGAAGCTATCACTTATTTGTTAGAGCAATATGACCGTGTGGAAGCTGGCGAAGTTCGTCTGTCTGACCTGATCACCGGTTTTGTTGACCCTAACGCTGAAGAAGAAATCGCACCAACTGCGACTCACGTGGGTTCTGAACTGACCACGGAAGAGCAGAATGATGATGACGAAGACGAAGATGAAGACGACGACGCTGAAGACGACAACAGCATCGACCCTGAACTCGCTCGTCAGAAGTTCACAGAACTGCGTGAACAGCATGAAGCGACGCGTCTGGTCATCAAGAAAAACGGCCGTAGTCACAAGAGCGCAGCAGAAGAAATCCTGAAGCTGTCCGATGTGTTCAAACAGTTCCGTTTAGTGCCAAAACAGTTCGATTTCCTGGTGAACAGCATGCGTTCCATGATGGATCGCGTTCGTACTCAGGAACGTCTGATCATGAAAGTGTGCGTTGAACAGTGCAAAATGCCGAAGAAAAACTTCGTCAATCTGTTCGCCGGTAACGAAACCAGCGATACCTGGTTCGATGCGGCTCTGGCAATGGGTAAACCATGGTCTGAGAAGCTGAAAGAAGTCACCGAAGACGTACAGCGCGGCCTGATGAAACTGCGTCAGATCGAAGAAGAAACTGGCCTGACTATCGAACAGGTTAAAGACATCAACCGTCGCATGTCGATCGGCGAAGCGAAAGCCCGCCGCGCGAAGAAAGAGATGGTTGAAGCAAACTTACGTCTGGTTATTTCTATCGCGAAGAAATACACCAACCGTGGTTTGCAGTTCCTTGACCTGATCCAGGAAGGTAACATCGGCCTGATGAAAGCCGTTGATAAGTTTGAATATCGCCGTGGTTATAAGTTCTCAACTTATGCGACCTGGTGGATCCGTCAGGCTATCACCCGCTCCATCGCCGACCAGGCGCGTACCATCCGTATCCCGGTGCATATGATTGAGACCATCAACAAACTCAACCGTATCTCCCGTCAGATGCTGCAAGAGATGGGCCGTGAGCCGACGCCGGAAGAACTGGCTGAGCGTATGCTGATGCCGGAAGACAAAATCCGTAAAGTGCTGAAAATTGCTAAAGAGCCAATCTCCATGGAAACGCCAATCGGCGACGATGAAGATTCGCATCTGGGCGATTTCATCGAGGATACGACTCTCGAACTGCCACTGGATTCTGCAACGTCTGAAAGCCTGCGTTCTGCAACGCATGACGTTCTGGCTGGTCTGACCGCACGTGAAGCGAAAGTTCTGCGTATGCGTTTCGGTATCGATATGAACACTGACCACACTCTGGAAGAAGTGGGCAAACAGTTCGACGTTACCCGTGAGCGTATCCGTCAGATCGAAGCGAAAGCGTTGCGTAAACTGCGCCACCCAAGCCGCTCCGAAGTGCTGCGCAGCTTCCTGGACGATTAATCGCCCTCAGGCTGTCAGCCAATAAAAAGCCCCGCCTTTCTCAGGAAATGGCGGGGCTTTTTTTATTCTGCTGAGTTAGGGCTTCAGGAATGCAGCGCGTCATAAAGCTCGCAATAAGCCGCGACCAGCTCCTCCAACGTCGCACGGTTCAGCCCGCTGGGATTGGGCAATACCCAGACTTCTGTGTCGCCGATTTTCAACGCCTGTCTTCCCCAGACCACCTTGCTGATGCCAAACGCTTTGCTGAATGCCTGCTTGCCTAAAATCGCTAACGCACGCGGCTGATAGCGCAGGATTTTCTCTTTTAAAAGCTCGCCACCATCACGCAATTCATCACGCAACAGCTCGCTGGCCGCCACCGTCGGACGCGCCACAAGCGCCGTGATACCGCAGCCGAAATCCTTCAGTTGTTGCCACTCCTGCGGCGCTAACTGCCGCCCGGTAAACCCCGCCTGATGAATGACTTTCCAGAAACGGTTACTGCCATTAGCAAAAGGATAACCTTTATGGGCAGAAGAAAGACCGGGGTTGATGCCGCAGAACACGACCTGAAGATCCTCAGCAAGGATATCTGACATCATAATGTTTTCCTGAGACGTATTTGTTCAAGTTATCAGTAAAAAAGTCTGCGAACACAACATACTAGAATTGTGCACAAAACGCGCATACAAACCGAACACATGTAGACCTGTAAGCAAGATTTACCGTATAATCCCGCACCTTGGCCCTTTAGCTCAGTTGGTTAGAGCACGCGACTCATAATCGCTTGGTCGCTGGTTCAAGTCCAGCAAGGGCCACCAAATTTTAGCTTCAGATACAAACGATTAAGCCACTTCTTTCGAAGTGGCTTTTTTGTTAGCAAAACCAGAATGGCGCTAAAGTGGCGCCTCAGATTTAAAGCACGCCCTGCCCCAGCATGGCATCGGCGACTTTCACGAAGCCGGCGATATTGGCGCCACGCACATATTGCGTCTGCTGGCTATCGCCGCCGTACTCCACGCACGACTGGTGAATATCCAGCATGATGTGGCGTAGACGCGTATCCACTTCTTCGGCTTTCCAGCTCAGACGCGCGGCATTCTGCGCCATCTCCAGCCCGGAGGTTGCGACACCACCGGCGTTTGCCGCTTTGCCCGGTGCGAACAACACACCCGCATCGGTGAACAAATCGGTCGCTTCAATCGTGGTTGGCATATTCGCGCCCTCGGCGACGGCTTTGACGCCATTGGCGATAAGTACGCGTGCCGCACCCGCATCCAGTTCATTTTGTGTCGCACAAGGCAGCGCGATATCTACCGGCACACTCCACGGCTGCTGGCCTTCGAGGTACGTCAGCCCGAGTTTTTGCGCGTAATCCGCCACACGCCCGTCACGGCTGGCTTTAATTTGTGTCAGCAGCGCCAGTTTTTCTGTGGTGAAACCAGCCTCGTCGACGACGGTACCGTTGGAGTCAGATGCGGTGATCACGCGCGCGCCCAGCGACATGGCTTTTTCAATCGCGTATTGCGCCACGTTACCGGAACCGGACACCGCCACGCGCATGCCTTCAAAATCCAGACCGTGGCGGTTGAGCATCGACTCGGTGAAATATATCAGGCCATAACCGGTGGCTTCCGGGCGGATCAGACTGCCGCCAAACGACAGCCCTTTGCCGGTGAAAACGCTGGCGGTATTATTGGAGAGCTTTTTCATCATGCCCGCCATATACCCGACTTCACGCCCACCAACGCCGATATCACCGGCTGGTACATCAGTATCCGGTCCGAGATGGCGGTAAAGTTCCAGCATCAGCGCCTGACAAAAACGCATGATCTCGCCTTCGCTTTTGCCTTTCGGATTGAAATCACTGCCGCCCTTTCCGCCGCCCATCGGCAATGTGGTCAGCGCATTCTTGAAGGTCTGCTCAAAGCCGAGGAATTTCAGGATCGACAAATTGACCGACGGATGGAAACGCATCCCGCCTTTATACGGGCCAATCGCTGAGCTGAACTGCACGCGCCAGCCACGGTTTACCTGTACCTGATTTTTGTCATCCACCCACGCGATGCGAAACTGAATGACACGCTCCGGCTCGACCAGACGCTCCAGTAAAGCCGAACGGCGGTATTGCGGATTCTGTTCGAGGAAAGGCCATAGCGTGGTCATAACTTCGCGTACGGCCTGGGAGAATTCGACCTGATGCGGGTCGCGTTGTTGCACTGAGGATAAGAACTGTTCGAGGGATTGAATCTGATCCATTGATTTAAAACTCCGTTTGTAAGTGATGTTGTCTTTTTTATTTACTGCTTATTTTTTGACTATGCATCGACTTACAAGCGGACATCAAGCGATTTATTTATGCGGGAGAAACCCTAGGATTTACGTCCTTCCAGCCTGAGTAACAGCGCTTTGTTATCCAGACCGCCAGCAAAACCGGTGAGTTTGCCGGAGGAGCCAATCACCCGATGGCACGGTGCCACAATCGAAATAGGATTGCGGCCATTAGCGGCACCCACGGCGCGTACGGCTTTCGGGCGTCCGATACGACGGGCAATTTCACCGTAGCTTCGCGTTTCACCAAAGGGAATTTCCAGCAGTGCGGCCCAGACTTCTTTCTGAAATTCAGTGCCGGTAAAATCGAGATCCAGCTCAAAACGGGTACGCTGGCCCGCAAAGTATTCGTTCAGCTGTTGTTCGGCTTTCACCAGGATCGGAAACGCAGGGTCTTCCACCATTTCGCCCAGTTTTACCCGGCCGTCGATTTCGCACTCCCACAAAATCGCCGTCAGTTTGTCGCCTTTTGCCGCCAGCGTGAGCAATCCGACCGGTGATGCCATGCGTTTAAATCTGTATTCCATCTGTTTCGCCCTCAGCGTGTTTTACGAAAGACACTTTACCGAAAGCACGGGGGCTGACCAAGGGACAAAACAGGAAGTTGCGGGAAGTATTCCGGAAAGTTTTTATGAAATGAAAGCGTTACATCGCAAGAAGTAACGCTTCAGAGGTAGAAAATAAGGGGGATTACTTCAGGCCGAGCTGCGCACGCAGTTCTGCTTTTGCCGCGTCGAATTCAGTTTTAAAATCAGGCTGCTCTTCCATTTTCTGCGCAATCAGCGCAGCACCGGTGCGGCTCATCACGGTATCAGAACGGTAATGGAAACCGGCCACCAGACGGTTCTCAGCGTAACCGGCGGCACGGGTGAACAGCTCGTTGCGTTTTTCCGGCACCATTTCACCGAGCACGGTCGCCATCAGATAGCCGATGGTGGAATGCCCGGAAGGCCATGAACCAGATTTCGATTTTTTCAGCAGCGGATGAATTTGTTCATCCAGCATATAAGGACGCGGGCGGTTAAAGGCTTTCTTAGCGTGATCGTCGACCACGTCTTCTGTCGCCACAATACGGTCGAACAGCGCGGCGGTTTTTGGCAGTTTGGCGGCATCAAAATCCGGGCCCATCACATCGGCAAAACGCCATACGTTTTCTTCAGCATCGGCAATGGCTGCTTTTTCCTGTTCTGGTGTACGGGTGGCCTGAATTTCCAGCAATTCTTTGAGTTCAGCTTTGGTCTGTGCAGAATCATCCGCCGGGGGTGCAGGGAGATACCTGGTCAGATCCAGTTCCTGACTGGTAATAAACGGTTTGGCTTCATCCGCAGCCTGTACAGCAAAGGTGGAACCCAGAGTGAAAAGCAGCAAAGCGACAAGGGACTTACGCACGGTGAAACTCCTGATATTAGTTTGAATATCAGGAGAATAGAGAAGAAATGTGACGGTTAAATGACAGGTATCAGCCCAACAGTCCCAGTTTGCCGGTCAGCTTGCGCACCACTTTCTTATTTCCTGCCAGCGCGATCCCCAGCAGTTGCAGGCTTTCTGTCGGCACTGCTGAAACCGCTTCACGAAACGCCGCGTAGTCGGTGGTCTGCTGCCCTTCGGCCGGGAAAATAATACCGTCCATTTCGTCGTCATTGAGCAGATGCTGATGCAGTTGCGTCAGTTGTTCGCTGTCGGCCACTAACACGCTGATACCAATCGGGATCAGCCCCGGATGCTCGCGGTTATCGGCGTCAATCAGCGGAGCGCCCACCAGCATCGGATGGCGCTGACCCAGCGTCAGGGCCAGAACCGCGGCGGCATTGGCGGCGTGTCCGGCGGCAAGTTGCTGGTTGATAACAATCACGCAGCGTTCTGGTGGAGAAGATAAAATAGTGGCAGGCGTATTCATTATTACAGGCTCCGGTTCAGTTGAAATCTGAGCTTAACCTGTCACTTTTTCTCAATCTGGAAGATTTGTGCACAGCCGCCGGTAATGTGCAGGCGTCAACTGGTAAGCACGCCGGAACCAGCGCCCGAGATGACTCTGATCAGCAAATCCTAAATCTGCCGCCACTGCCGCCGGTGTGTATCCAAGCGCCAGCCCTTCCCGCGCACGGGTCAGTTTCAGTTGAATAAGATACGCGTGGGGCGGCAATCCGAATTCGGCTTTAAACGCACGGCTTACCACAAAACGGCTCTCGCCGGTCGCCGCTGCCAGTTGCTCAAGGCCGATATCTTCATGCAGATGGGCGTGCAGGTATTCCCGCGCCTGATGCGCCACGCGTGACCATGGCGTAAATTTCTCATGCTGGGGCGGCTGCCACGTCAGATGTCCGCCCAGCGCGCTGAGTAATCCGTCGAGCGCGGTCTGGCGTACGATACGTAACTCTTTGCCATGCAGCACCTGAAACGCCAGTGATGTCGCCTGCGCCAGCTGCGGATCCTGCGCTAAGGTATTTTCGAAACTCGGGTCACCAGCAGAAGAAAGGGAATCGCGCCGCGCCGCCAGTTCGCGACTCAGCCAGTGCGGATCGAGATACAACATCTGATAAGTAAAGCCGCCCGGCTGTACGGCATCGCCGTCATGGATTTCGCCCGGCTCCAGCATGAAAATTTTACCCGGAAGGCTCTGATGTTTCTGACGGCGGCAGCTGAACTGCTGTAAACCGGATTGGGTGATGCCGACTAAATAGCTGTCGTGCCAGTGAGGATCGTAAGCATGGCCTTCAAAATGCGCGTGGATCGTTTCGATCCCGCTGTCTTTATCTTTCGATAAATCGACCCAGTTTGCAGACGCCATAAATCCCCCGCCAAATGAATTAACAAGAGGGTAACAAATAGAAGGGAGAAAAAGAAATGAGGAGATTTTGGTATGGCACGGTGTGCTCCCTCACCTGCGAAGGCGAGGGAACTAAGAAAACTTAGTGTTTAACGCTTTCAATAAAGGTCTTACGGGCAGTTTTCGAGCCCAGACGTTCGGCTTCATCCAGCAGTTTCAACGCTTTATCCACATCCCCTGCTTTCACCGCTTTCTTAATGGCATCGTTGAAGTAGGTTTCGGAATCGCTGAGCATTGGTTCAGACGGTTTTGCCGGGGCTGGAGCAGGTGCTGGAGCCTGAGTGCTGCCGACAACCACTGGCGCAGCCGCTGCTGGTGCGGATGACGGGAAGATTTGACCAATCATCACGTTTCCGGTTTTCTGCTCGGCGGTCACTTTCAGGCTCAGCGTACCGGTTGGGGTATGACGGGCAATAGGATCCGGGATATCCGGCACGGCGTTACCCACGCCAGCGGCAAAGGCTTTCGCCGGGTTCACCATCTGCGTGGTCTCTGACAAGTCCTGACGGGTGGTGTAAACCAGCAGATAAATTTGTTTCTGACCCAGTGCCGGAGTCAGTTTCAGCGTGCCTTCCAGACGGTCGCTGGAAACGATCCCTGGTTTCTGATACGGGAAATAGCTGGAAGGATAAAAGGCCGCCGGACGCATCTGCTCATCCAGCACCAGAACATTTGGCGCATACACGGTTTTACCGGTCGCAATACTGGTCAGCGTAATTTCAAGTGAACCACGGTCGGCAGGCAATGCGAATGCCCCGACGGCGCCCTGAATTTGCCCCTGATTAATCTGTGCGCTGGAAGTCCCGAGCGTCACATCCTGCGTCACTGGCGGAACCAGCGGCGTCCATGAAAGGTTGCGTAAGGTCTGGCTGGAAATCGCCGGAGCGGTATTCGCATCATTCTGCGCCGCATTCACGACCGCAGGTGCAGCAGCCAGCAGGCTCAGCGACAGACACAGTGACAGCAGATTTTTTTTCATTATTGTTTCCTTTGAAATCACCATGAAGGCTGGCGTTTATCAGCTGATAATCCGCCAGCCAGCACATCTTCTTTACTGCTTGTACTTTTAAAAACTGGCACAGATTCTCGACGTCATTTGAGTTGCAGGAAGGCGGCAGCTGAACTCATCCCCGGGAGCGTACATTAAGTACGTGACCGGGGTGAGTGAGGGCAGCCAACGCACCTGCGGCTCAAAGGACAAAGAGAATTACCACCAAATTTCCATCTGGGCACCAAACGTTACTTCATCGTCATTACCACGGCTGAAGGTACGGGTGCTGGTGTCGTTCATTGCTAAGCCATTGCTGGAACCGCTGTCTGTATCATAGCCCCATTTTTCATCCCAGTTTGCGTAGGTTGCAAACACACGGATGGCCGGACGTGACCAGATGCTGTCGCCAGCCTGCCATTGTTGCGCCAGGGTGACTTTGTACTGACCGTTTTTGTCGCCGGTACGCTGAGATTTCACGTTGTCGTAACCGACTTCCAGCAAGGTGCTCATGATCGGGGTCCATTTATACATCGGACGCACACCCACGGTGTACCAGGTTGTCCCGTTATTGTTATCACGGTCAACGTCCTGATACATCGCCACATACATCAGGCTCCAGGTATCGTTGAAGTCGATGGCACCGTGGTCGAGAACACGGATCATACTGCCGTTGTTGTCGATGGCTGCACCGTTGGAGTGGCCGTTCGCTGCGCCCTGGCCCGGATCGGTCATGGAATCAGATGCGTATTGCAGTACGAATTTGTTGTAACCGTTGTAGATGCTTTGCGTGTGCTCAGCCGTCAACAGGAAGCCGTCTTTGGTCGCATTGTCTGCGAAGGAATAACCGTCACGCGCATTGGCACGACCGTAATCCACACCTAACTCCAGCACACCGCCCGGGTTAGTTTGCAGGCCTGCTAAACGAACGTCGAACACGTCGTTGGACGTTGGCACTTCGTTACGCTGATCGGCGATATAGCCGTATGAGCCGCCGCTTTCGGTGTTACGGGTTGCTGCCAGAGACAGTTTACCGAAGCCCAGATCCACATCTTCCAGACCCGCACCAGGACCTGAAATATCCCAGTAGTAGAAGTCGATCATATGAACGTCATGACGTTGGTAGAAACGCTTACCGGCCCAGATGGTGGAACCCGGCAGCCATTCGATCAGGTTCTTACCCTTCACGTTTGCTTCGCGGAAAGCCGGATCGGTTGACTCCCAGTCGTTCTGTTGTGATACGGAATACGCCACGTTGGTGTCGAAGTAGAAGCTCTTATCCCCTTCTTTCCACACTTCCTGACCGAGTTTTAACTCAGCATAGGTTTCACATTCGTTACCAAGACGGTACTTACTGTCAGCGCCTGTCGCTTTGAAACATTGCTGTTCGCCGCCGCTGCCAGTCCAGCCGATGCCCGAACGGGCATAACCGGTAAAATCAACTGCCATTGCTTGTGTAGAAAGGATTCCGGCAGCCACTGCCAGCGCCAGGGAAGAACTACGCATTGTAATCATCATTTTCTCCTGTAGGGGATCGCGTGCTTTCAAACACCAGATTCGGGATGTAACCGGCGACATGCAGTTCCGTCCTCGCGGAACAGATGGCAACGGTGTGGTGGCAACCCGATGGCGAATGTTGCACCTTCTTCTACCAGCACCACGTCGTTCTGGCGGTACACCAGGTTCTGACGAATTGCCGGAATTTGGATGTGGATCTGTGTTTCGTTACCCAGTTGCTCGACGACCTGCACTTCACCGGAAAGCGTCACTTCAGCGACGTCGCTTGGCAGAAGATGTTCAGGACGGATACCCAGCGACAGATTGCTGCCGACTTTCACGTCGGTGCCTTCGACGGGCAGCCAGACTTGCTGGCGGTTTGGCAACTCGACCTGCACACGTGCAGGTTCTGCACCGGTGACTTTCACCGGCAGGAAATTCATTTTTGGAGAGCCGATAAAACCGGCGACAAAACGGTTGGCAGGATAGTGATACAGCTCGAGCGGTTTACCGACCTGAGCGATATGTCCGGCATCGAGCACCACGATTTTATCGGCCAGCGTCATCGCTTCGACCTGATCGTGGGTCACGTAAATCATGGTGCGTTTCAGGCGCTTATGCAGGCGTGAAATCTCAATACGCATCTGTACACGCAACGCGGCATCTAAGTTGGAAAGCGGTTCATCGAGCAGGAATACCGTCGGTTCCGCGACCAGCGTACGGCCAATCGCCACGCGCTGACGTTGTCCGCCGGAAAGCGCTTTCGGGCGACGATCCAGCAGGTGCGCCAGCTGCAATACTTCAGAAACCTGATTCACCCGCTGATTAATTTCGGCTTTCTTTGCTCCGGCCAGCTTCAGACCAAAAGACATGTTTTCAGCGACCGACAGGTGCGGATAAAGCGCATAAGACTGAAACACCATACCGATGCCACGTTCGGCCGGAGGGACTTCGTTCATGCGTTTATCGCCAATTTTCAGTTCGCCGGACGTGATGTCTTCCAGGCCGGCAATCATGCGCAGCAGGGTTGATTTGCCGCAGCCGGATGGCCCGACAAAGACCACGAACTCGCCCTCCTCGATTTCCAGATTGATGTCGCTGGAAATCACGGTTTCACCAAAGGCTTTGTACACGCTGTTAAGGGAAACGCTCGCCATCCTGAACTCCTGTACTTGCTGCCAGCGAGAAAACTCAATGCAACGAAGAGTGAAGGAATAGCCGCTAAGCGTAATCATCCGTAACAAAATTTTTCATGGGGGAGGAGCAGGGAGGATGACGGATTTGCGCAACCGGATGAAAGTTCACATCAAAAACCAAATTCGTGATCTGAATGGCAAAAAACGATGCATATTTTTGAGTGATGAACCACATAACGCCTGAGAGTGTCGGCGGGATCACATTCTGAGAGGCGGGGGCGTAGAGGGGGGGATGATGAAGCGTTGTCGGGTTGAATCCACACTGGCGCCGTACCCTGTCTTTTCCCGTCTCAGACGACAGAAAACCGACTCCTCACAGGAAATAAAAAGGATTGGATTATGACTCTCAGCATTAAAAAGATTGTTAAACAAACACTGGCACTCTCAGCGCTGGCTACGCTGGTGTTGTCATCTTCCGCATTTGCCAAAATAGAAGAAGGAAAGCTGGTCATCTGGATCAACGGTGACAAAGGCTATAACGGCCTGGCGGAAGTCGGTAAGAAGTTTGAGAAAGACACCGGCATTAAAGTCACGGTAGAACATCCGGACAAGCTGGAAGAAAAATACCCGCAAGTGGCAGCCACCGGCGACGGCCCGGACATCATCTTCTGGGCGCACGACCGTTTCGGCGGTTACGCGCAATCCGGGCTGCTGGCTGAAATCAGCCCGGATAAAACCTTTAAAGACAAACTGTTCCCGTTCACCTGGGACGCAGTGACCTACAACGGCAAGCTGATTGGTTATCCGGTCGCGGTCGAAGCGCTGTCGCTGATTTATAACAAAGACATCATTAAAGAAGCGCCAAAAACCTGGGAAGAAATCCCGGCGCTGGATAAAGAGCTGCGCGCCAAAGGCAAGAGCGCCATCATGTGGAACTTGCAGGAACCGTACTTCACCTGGCCAATTATTGCCGCTGACGGCGGTTATGCCTTCAAATATGAAAACGGCAAATACAACATTAAAGACACCGGCGTGAACAACGCGGGTTCTCAGGCTGGCCTGCAATTCATCATCGACCTGGTGAAAAACAAACACATCAATGCCGATACCGATTATTCCATCGCCGAAGCCGCGTTCAACAAAGGCCAGACCGCGATGACCATCGACGGCCCGTGGGCATGGTCCAACCTCGACAAGAGCAAAATCAACTACGGCGTGACGCTGTTGCCAAGTTTCCACGGCAAACCGTCTAAACCGTTCGTCGGCGTGCTGACTGCCGGTATCAACGCCGCCAGCCCGAACAAAGAACTGGCGAAAGAGTTCCTGGAAAACTATCTGATCACCGACGAAGGTCTGGCAGTGGTGAATAAAGACAAACCTCTGGGTGCCGTGGCGCTGAAAACGTATCAGGAACAGCTGGAAAAAGACCCGCGCATCGCTGCCACCATGGCTAACTCCAAAAACGGCGAAATCATGCCTAACATCCCGCAGATGAGCGCCTTCTGGTATGCAGAACGCAGCGCCATCATCAATGCGGTGAATGGCCGTCAGACTGTTGTGCAAGCACTGAAAGACGTAGAAACACGCATTACCAAGTAATGCCGAAGCATTAGCTCAATGAACGGTGCGGGACTCACGGGTTTCGCACCGCCACCACAAGGATTGTCCTTATGCCAAGAGCCAAAAAACGGCCGTTTAGCAATGCGTTCAAATGGCTGATCATCGCCCTGCTCGCCTGCTTTACCGGTTATCTGATCGTGCTGATGTATGCGCAGGGCGAAACCCTTTTTGCCATTCTGACCCTGATCCTCTCCGGCGTCGGGTTATACATTTATGGCAACCGCCGTGCCTATTCATGGCGTTATGTCTATCCGGGCCTCGCCGGAATGTCGTTATTTGTGCTGTTCCCGCTGGTCTGCACCATCGCGATTGCCTTCACCAATTACAGCAGCACTAACCAGCTGACGTTTAAACGCGCGCAGTCGGTGCTGATGGACCGTCAATTCCAGGGCGGAAAAGCGCTTAACTTCTCTCTCTTCCCTGCCGGTGAAGAGCAGGCCGGGGACAAATGGCAGCTGGCACTGACTTCTGCGGATAACAGCGAGACGCTGGTTTCTCCGCCTTTTGCTTTCAATGCCTCCGCACCACAAACGCTGGAGATGCTCCCGCAGACCGCCCCTTCCGCTGAAAAAGCCGGATTACGCGTGGTGACACAAAACCGTGCAGCGCTGGGTCAGCTCTTCGCAAAATTACCCGACGGTGAAATACTGCGTATGAGTTCTCTGCGCCAGTTCTCCGGCACCCAGCCACTGTACAAACTGGGCGACGATAAAAAGCAGCTGACTAACGTTGAAACCGGCACAATCTACCGCCCGAATACCCATACCGGCTTCTATCAGGCAGTGAATGCACAGGGTGAATGGCAGCCCGAACAACTCAGCCCCGGCTTTACGGTCGGTATCGGCTGGGGAAATTTCCTGCGCGTGCTGCATGACGAAGGGATCCAGAAACCCTTCCTGTCGATTTTCGTCTGGACCGTTGTTTTTGCCCTGCTGACCGTCATCCTGACCGTTGCCGTGGGCATGGTGCTGGCCTGCGTGGTGCAGTGGGAAGAGCTGAAAGGCAAAGCCGCTTACCGCATCCTGCTGATCCTGCCTTATGCGGTACCGGCCTTTATTTCGATTCTGATTTTCAAAGGGTTATTCAACCAGAGCTTTGGTGAAATCAACCTGATGCTCAGCGCGTTGTTTGGCATCAAACCGGCGTGGTTCAGTGATCCGTGGACCGCCAAAAGCATGATCATTATCGTCAACACCTGGCTCGGTTATCCGTACATGATGATCTTGTGTATGGGTCTGCTGAAAGCCATTCCGGATGACCTTTATGAGGCGTCGGCAATGGACGGTGCCACGCCGATGCAAAACTTCTTCCGCATCACGTTGCCGCTTTTGATTAAGCCGCTGACGCCGCTGATGATTGCCAGTTTTGCCTTCAACTTTAATAACTTCGTGCTGATCCAGCTGCTGACTAATGGCGGACCAGACATGATCGGCACCACCACGCCAGCGGGTCACACCGATTTACTGGTCAGCTACACCTACCGTATTGCCTTCGAAGGCGGCGGCGGACAGGACTTCGGGCTGGCGGCGGCAATTGCCACGCTGATCTTCCTGCTGGTCGGTGCGCTGGCTATCGTGAACCTGAAAGCCTCACGCATGAAATTCGACTAAGGAGAAACAGACAATGCCCATGGTTAAACCTAAGTCGCAGAAAGTCAGATTACTGGTAACGCACCTTTTACTGCTGTGTTTTCTGGCGCTGATCCTGTTCCCGTTGCTGATGGTGTTTGCCATCTCGCTGCGCCCGGGTAACTTCGCCACCGGCAGCCTGATCCCGGATCAGATCTCGTGGGATCACTGGAAACTGGCGCTCGGCATTGCCGTCACCAACAGCGACGGCAGCATCACGCCGCCGCCGTTCCCGGTGATGTTGTGGTTGTGGAACTCGATCAAGATCGCCGGGATCACCGCCGTCGGGATCGTCGCCCTTTCCACCACCTGCGCCTACGCCTTTGCCCGCATGAAATTCCGCGGTAAAAGCTCGTTGCTCAAAGGAATGCTGATTTTCCAGATGTTCCCGGCCGTCCTTTCGCTGGTAGCGCTTTACGCCCTGTTCGACCGCCTCGGCATGTATGTGCCGTTCCTCGGTCTGAACACTCACGGCGGCGTAATATTTGCGTATATGGGCGGCATTGCGCTGCACGTCTGGACGATTAAAGGCTATTTCGAAACTATCGACGGTTCGCTGGAAGAAGCCGCCGCACTGGATGGCGCCACCCCGTGGCAGGCGTTCCGTCTGGTGCTGCTGCCGCTGTCGGTACCGATTCTGGCGGTGGTATTTATTCTGTCGTTCATCGCGGCCATCACCGAAGTACCGGTGGCATCATTACTGCTGCGTGACGTGAACAGCTACACCCTGGCTGTCGGGATGCAGCAATATCTGAACCCGCAAAACTACCTGTGGGGCGATTTCGCGGCGGCAGCCATATTGTCCGCCATCCCGATCACGGCAGTGTTCCTGATTGCTCAACGCTGGCTGGTCGGCGGCTTAACGGCAGGCGGTGTGAAAGGTTAAATGTAAGGCTAATGCGCTTTGTAGTACTTGATCAATTCCCTGTGTCTTGGGCGGCTGAATAAGCCGCCTTTTTTTATGTCAGTCGCAGATTCCCAACTCCTTCCCACCTATTTCACGGGCGTGCCGGAAAGCGCTTTTCAATGAATCCATATCTTTCCCACTGACCGCAAATTCTTCAAAGCAATTACGCCACTCGCGCACCGCCTTCCAGACGGAATCGATTTCACCCATTGCCCGTTTCCTGCTTAGACCAAAACGCTCTGACCACGAAATAGCGTTAGTCAGTGTAGCCTCACGGCCATATTCTCCAACCCCCAGATGGAGAAGTCGGGAATATGCTACTCCTGGGCGAGGAACAACGTCGTAGAGCGGACTAAGCCGCCAGGCCAGTGAAACCTCTTCTTCGGGCTCTTGAAAACCAAAAATCGGAACGAGATCAGGGGATTCCTTAAGAAGAAATCCGTGATTACGCAGATGATCATCATCATGATTAATTAAAATATTAAATACCATACGCCGGTAGAGTTCAGTCAGATCGTGTTGCAGAAACTGCGCATTCAGATGTCTTCTCATTGCATCTGCTATCTGCGCATAGCTGCTTTTAGGAGAATCCATTTCATGTAAATTCATGAATGTCAGGGCGGAATTAAAATGGCGTTTTCCGGTTAAAGCCCCACAGCCTATCCGATCAAAACGTTTTATCAGCATGGCAAAACGATTATCACCAATTTCTTTAATCTGCGTCGGCGGAACATGCAAACCGGTCAGACGGGCTAATTCAAGTGTTGCTCTTTCCACCTTAGGGATATCAAGCCCACGGTCATTGGGTGATGAAAATTTCGCTAACCAATGGCTTTCATCCGAATCCAATAACGTCGCCTTTGGGCGCATTCCCCCCATGCTGGAACCTGCATCCAAAAGGTTGTGTAAATTGGCCGGAACTGATAACCCCTGTTCAACCCGATCAAACGCTTCCTGAATGTATCCAAGAGACCGAATATCGCTTGCTTTTGAATGCTCACGGGCCAAATCACCGTCAGCCGTAATATCCAGCGCGCCCACCCTGTTGGCACCGGCTTCCTGCAGATAAACAGATTCGGAAAGAGAATTAACAGGTACACGAAATTTTGCTTCAATCACCCGGCGCCCCCATGAATCTGGTGCAGCATCCCGGATACCGCCAAACAACGTGGTATTCGCGGGATAGAGTTCCATTCTTGCAACGTCACGACCATCCAAAAAATTCAACGAGGTGGGATCAATTTCAATCGCGCCTTTTCGTTTTAGATATTTCAGGCCGTAGATAAAGCTGCAGGAAAGGACCTCTGCTCCCGCCTCCGTTATTTTTAATTTTCCGGCAGGAACGGCCCGTGTCGCTCCGGGTAAAAAAGCGTGAACTAATAAAGTGCTTTCAGAAGTCATAATCCTTTAGTTCCTTCTCAGATAATACCCTGGCACGTTTAGGCCTGAAATTCTCATTCATGGCATTGACAACGTTATCCTCAACATTTAGCAGCGAGGACAATGTTTGCCCCGGACGAATGGCATCGAGATAACGCAATATTTGACCTATTGCCACACCTGAATCGCCATTCTCAATTCTGCTGACGGTATTTCTACCGAGATTGGCACGTACCGCAGCTTCAGATTGCGTCATTCGGCGCGCAATCCGTCCTTCGGCAAGTAACCGCCCCAGGCTGTGTAGTTGCTGTAAGATATCGTCAGAAATCAGCAAGGTTTGAGAACGCTTCATATTGCACCTTAAAATAAACCCAATGTCATTAGTGATTACTTTAAGGTGCAATTAGAACTTAACAAGGTGTAATTTTCAGCTTAAGGAACAAACGCCTTTAACATGACGCACACCTCATTGATATTGTTTGTTTTTTTATCATAAAAAAGGGCTTCTGATTTTATTCAGAAGCCCTTAAGTCATTTATAAATATTTTAGCTCACAGAAACTTTTCTCCGGCGTTTATCGAGGTCTTTAATCAGCTTGTTCACCTGCTCATCGGCAAACATCTCTTCGAGAGATGTGGACAATTTACGGCGCCAGTTCGGGTATTCATCGCTGGTGCCGGGCACGTTGACCGGTGCGTCCATATCCAGCCAGTCTTCCGGTTGCAGACCGAGTAAGGCACAGGCGCTGTCCGCGACGTAGCGTTGCAGACCACGGTTGAGCACCGGCGTCATCTCCATCAGCGCCGCTTTACGTCCGGTTTTCTTTGGAATGCAGTCGTAATGATGCAGGCCGTCGAGCAGTCCCTGACGCGCACGGGCGCGGTCGGCGTACAGCTCCTGAAGCACGTCCTCATCACGATACAATCCCAGCGATTTACCCAGCGCCAGATCGTCACTTTGCCAGTATCCGCGCAGCGTCGGCAGGTCATGCGTGGTGATCGTCGCCATCGCCTGAACCGGATACGACTGCGGCGCGCGGAAGTTGTTTTCCTCATCACGCTCGAAATACAGCACTTTGTAGGAATACACGCCGCCCTCACGCAGCTTACTGACGATCTCAACCGGCACAGTCCCCAGATCCTCACCAATCACCATGCAGCGGTGACGCTGACTTTCCAGCGCTAAAATGGCCAGAAGATCGTCCACCGGATATTGCACATACGCGCCTTTATCCGCCGTTTCACCCGCCGGGATCCACCATAAACGCAACAACGTCATGACGTGATCGATACGCAACGCGCCGCAGCTGGTCATGTTGGATCGCAGCAAATCGATAAACGGCTGATAGCCCCGTTTTACCATCACATGCGGATCCATCGGGCGCAGATCCCAGTTCTGACCGAGCGGCCCGAGGATATCCGGTGGTGCGCCGACCGAGGCTTTCAGGCAGTACAATTCGCCGTCACCCCAGGTTTCCGAGCCACCTTCCACCACGCCGACAGCCAGATCACGGTAAAGCCCCATCGGCATATCGTGTTGCTGGCTGGTGTGATAGCACTGCGTAAACTGTGTTTCGGCCAGCCATTGCAGCCACAGATAGAACTCCACATCCTCGGCATGTTGCTCGCAGAAAGCGCGCACTGCCGGGCCACGGGCATCATGATATTGCTCCGGCCAGCGGTTCCAGCCGAGGGCAACATCCGTTTCTTTCGCCAGATGTTCGTATAAAGCGTCAAACGCCGCCTGCAAATACAGGCTCTCGCCGCCCTGCTTCACGAAGGCTGCCAGCGATTTCACCTGCGGATCCTGAGCTTTACGCTTCAGGAACTGCGTATAAGCCAGGCGTAAACCTTCGAGTTTTAGCGGCATCACTTCGCCGTAATCTACCCAGTCGCTGGCGCGCACGGCCTGTAACCGTTGCTGCGTCAGCGGCTGATGCCACCACTGTTGCGCCGCCTCGCTCAGCCTGAAGTCTTCAACAGCGCTGACGTCGATATAAATGACGTTCAGCCAGCGGCGGGATGACGGACTGTAAGGGCTGGCCGCTACCGGATTAGCCGGATACAGCGCGTGGATCGGGTTCAGCCCGACAAACGCACCGCCGCGTCCGGCGACATTTTTCAGCAGCAAACTGAGATCGCCGAAATCGCCGATACCCCAGTTACTTTCCGAGCGCAGCGTATAAAGTTGCACGCACGCGCCCCACAGCTTTTTACCGGCCAGCAGCGCATCAGGTTCATAACAGCGTTTCGGGGCGACAATCACCCGGCAATCCCACTGCCGCGCATCCTGCGTCAGCGTCAGCTGGTGGTAACCGGCAGGAATTTTGCCGGGCAGCGCCAGCGTCATTTTGCCACTGATGCGCCCGTGCTGCATCGCACCGCTTTCCAGTTTCAATGTCCAACCGTATTCACCCTCGCCACCGACCGGCAGTGCCAGACGGCTGCCGCAGATGAACACTTTTACCGCGGGCACCGGCGTGACAGCCGGGCGGCTTTGGGCCACCCAGCCCATTGCGGCTAACAGTTCACGCTTGGTTTGTGGCGCTATCGCCTGCTGCTTACCGTGCGCATTAATAAAACCAGAGGAAATACCCGCCTCCCTGGCGGCCTGCTCCAGTGCTTTGTTCTCCATGCGGGCTCCTTAACGTTTCGCCTGCCAGATCCGCTGCTGGTAATCGCGGATCGAGCGGTCGGAACTGAACATCCCAACACGCGCAGTGTTGAGAATGGTTTTGCGCGTCCAGTCGTCCTGGTCGCGGTAAAGAACATCAACTTTTTGCTGCGCTGCGCAATAATCAGCAAAGTCCGCCAGCACCAGATACGGGTCGCCGCCGCCCAGCAGGCTGTCGAGCATCAGGCTGAACGCCTGTTTGTCGCCATCGCTGAAGAAGCCGTTTTCCAGTTCTTTGAGGATCTTATCCAGATGTTTATCTTTCTTGCGGATCTTCAGCGGATCGTAGCCTTTTGCCTGCAACGCTTTGACCTGATCGACGGTATTGCCGAAGATGAAGATATTGTCTTCCCCGACTTCTTCAGCAATTTCGACATTCGCGCCGTCGAGCGTGCCGACGGTCAGCGCGCCATTCAGCGCCAGCTTCATGTTGCCGGTGCCGGACGCTTCTTTCCCGGCGGTGGAAATCTGCTCGGAAACGTCTGCGGCCGGGATCATCAGTTCGGCGACCGAAACGCGGTAATCCGGAATAAACACCACTTTGATGCGATCATGCACCAGCGGATCATTATTGACTTTCTCCGCCACTTTATTGATGGCGTAGATAATATTTTTCGCCAGGTAATAACCCGGTGCCGCTTTCGCGCCAAACAGGAATACACGCGGCACCATGTCCATTTCCGGGTTATCACGCAGCTGGCGATACAACGACAGAATGTGCAGCAGGTTAAGATGCTGGCGTTTGTACTCATGCAGGCGTTTGATCTGCACGTCGAAGATCGCGTCAGGGTTAAGCGTCAGCCCCATCACCTGTTTCACGTAGTGCGCCAGTTTGATTTTGTTCTCGCGCTTAATCGCCTGATAACGCTGACGGAATTTCTTATTGTCGGCGTAACTTTCCAGCCCTTTCAGGGCGTCGAGGTCATTCACCCACTCGGTTTTCAGCGTCTCATCAATCAGCGAAGACAGCGCCGGATTGCACTGCTTCAGCCAGCGGCGCGGCGTAATGCCGTTGGTGACGTTATGGAATTTGTTCGGCCAAAGCTGGTGATATTCCGGGAACAGGTCTTTCACCACCAGTTCGGAGTGCAGCGCCGCCACGCCGTTCACCGCAAAACCGCTGACCACGCAAAGATTCGCCATGCGGACTTGTTTGTTCTGGTGAACAGACAGTTTTTCCCACACCGCTTTATCGCCCGGCCACTGTTTTTCGACCACTTTTTTGAAGCGGGCGTTAATGGCTTTGATCAGCGAGAAGTGGCGCGGTAACAGGCTGTGCACCAGTTTTTCGTCCCAGCATTCCAGCGCTTCCGGCATCAGCGTATGGTTGGTATACGCAAAGGTCTGGCTGGTGACCGCCCAGGCAGCGTCCCAGTCCAGCTGATGTTCATCGAGCAAAATACGCAGCAATTCCGGAATGGCAATGGTCGGATGGGTATCGTTAAGCTGAATGACTTCGAATTTCGGCAAATCCTGAATTTTGCGACCCAGGAAATGATGACGGCGCAGGATATCGCCGACCGAACAGGCGCACTGGAAATACTGCTGCATCAGGCGCAGGCGTTTACCGGCGTCGTGGTTGTCATTCGGGTACAACACTTTGGTGAGCTTCGCGGCATCAATGCCTTTTTGCTCGGCCTTAAGGAATTCACCGTCGTTGAACAGGGTCAGGTCAAACGGATGTACGTCGGTCGCCTGCCACAAACGCAGCGGCTGAGTGACGCCATTTTTATAGCCGACCACCGGCAGATCCCAGGCTTCCCCGCGCAGGGTGAACGCCGGATGCCACTGCTCTTCGCCCTTTTCGTTCTTGGTCAGTTTACCGCCAAAGGCGACGTCGACAGACAGCGAGCTGTTGTGGCTGAACCACGGATAGCTTTCGCGATGCCAGTTATCAGGCGCTTCCTGCTGTTTGCCTTCGCTGAAAGACTGGCGGAATAAACCGTACTGATAATTCAGGCCATAGCCGGTCGCCGGTTGTCCGACGGTCGCCATTGAATCGAGAAAACAGGCCGCCAGACGGCCTAATCCGCCATTTCCCAGCGCCGGATCGGTTTCCTGTTCCAGCACATCAGCCAGCTCGGCGCCCTGCTCTTTCAGCGCCTGACTGACCGTTTCATACCAGCCGAGATTGATCAGGTTATTCGCGGTCAGACGCCCGATCAGGAATTCCATCGAAATATAGTTCACGTGCCGTTGCGGCTGTTTCGTCGCTTTTGGCGCGGGCTGCGCGCTCAGTTGTTCGGAAAGCGCGGCGCTGGTGGCCTGCCACCACTGATGCGGTGTCATATCCTGTGCCTGTTGCAAACCGAATCCCTGCCACTGGCGTTTTAGCGCGGCTAAAAACTGCGTCTTATCCAAAGTCACCTGCATCACATGCCTCTTTATCCGGGAATTTGTAGGGAAGTCTGATGTTCATTATCACTATGCTGACGCTTGTGCCTGTGAGCAGCATCATCCTGCCAAAGATTAGGCAGGGAGGAGAAACGGGGCGTAGCCGGAGGAGGCGGGAGATCAGGGGGATGCTCTGAAAATTTGTATTTAGAAGTGTGATGTAGAGCAACTTAACGGCATGTAAAAACGTAACATTCTTGCAATCAATGTTTCAAAGGAGGACTTTAGAAAAAGTGATTAATTACACGCTGCGAAATAATTATTACGCCCGCTGACTACCGTCAAAAGAATCGAAAAAAATGCTGATCCCGTCGAAATTGAGCCGCCCGGTGCGGCAGCAAAATACAGTGGTTCGCGATCGTCTGCTGACGAAGCTCTCGACTGCGCCAAATTATCGCCTGACCCTGGTCGCCAGTCCGGCGGGCTATGGGAAAACGACGCTGGTCGCACATTGGGCGGCGGGCAAAAGCGATCTGGGCTGGTATTCACTGGATGAAAGTGACAACCAGCCGGAGCGTTTTGCCAGCTACCTGATTGCGGCTGTGCAACAGGCCTGCGGCGGTCATTGCGTCAAAAGCGAAGCGCTGAGTCAGAAACACCAGTACGCCAATTTATCGGCGCTGTTTGCTCAGCTGTTTGTGGAGCTTTCCGACTGGCACCGTCCGCTGCTGCTGGTTATCGACGATTATCACCTGATTTCAAACGACGCGATTCATGAAGGGATGCGTTTTTTCCTGCGTCATCAGCCGGAAAATATGTCGCTGGTGGTACTTTCCCGCACCCTGCCGCCGCTGGGTATCGCTAATATGCGCGTGCGCGATCAGCTGCTGGAACTTAACGCCAGGCATCTGGCATTTACCCATCCAGAAACACAGCAATTTTTCGACAACCGGCTGAAAGACCCGATCGATCAGGCCGACAGTGGCCGTTTGTGCGACGACGTTGCGGGCTGGGCGACGGCGCTCCAGCTGATCGCGTTATCTGCGCGTCAGTCCACCACCTCTTCACAGCAATCGACACAGCAGTCCGCCCGAAAACTCGCCGGGCTGAATGCCAGCCATCTTTCGGAATATCTGGTGGATGAAGTTCTGGATCGCGTAGATGCGCCGACGAGAGACTTTTTGCTGCGCTGCTCGCTGCTGCGTTCAATGAATGACGCACTGATTGTGCGCCTGACCGGCAGTGAAAACGGTCAGCAGCGTCTCGAGGAACTGGAACGTCAGGGGCTATTTATTCACCGCATGGATGACACCGGCGAATGGTTTAACTTCCATCCGCTGTTTGCGACTTTCCTGCGCCAGCGCTGTCAGTGGGAACTGTCGACAGAACTCCCGGCTATTCACCGTGCCGCTGCCGAAGGCTGGCTGGCTCAGGGGTTCCCTGCCGAAGCGATACATCATGCGCTGGGCGCAGAAGACATCGATATGCTGCGCGATATTCTGCTGCAACACGCCTGGGCGCTGTTTAACCAGAGTGAACTGGCGTTGCTGGAAGAGTGTCTGGCGGCACTGCCGTATGACCGGCTGATCCAGAACCCGAAACTGGTGTTATTGCAGGCCTGGCTGGCACAGAGTCAGCACCGTTATGCCGAAGTGGAAACCCTGCTGGTACGCGCCGAAAGCGAAATGCAGCAGCGTAATATCGTCATGGAGCAGGAGCTGACCGCTGAATTTGATGCCCTTCGGGCACAGGTGGCGATTAACGATGGTCGTCAGGATGAAGCCGAAAAACTGGCCGCCGATGCCCTGAAATATCTGCCTTATGAAAGTTATTACAGCCGCATCGTGGCGACGTCCGTCACCGGTGAAATCCAGCACTGCAAAGGTGACCTGACGCGTGCCCTGCCGCTGATGCAGCAAACCGAACAGATTGCCCGCCGCTACGAAGCCTATCACTACGCGTTATGGGCGTTGCTGCAACAGAGTGAAATCCTGATTGCGCAGGGCTTTTTGCAGGCGGCTTTCGAGATGCAGGATCGCGCCTTTGAACTGGTGCGCGAACAGCATCTTGAGCAACTGCCGATGCACGAGTTTTTACTGCGCCTGCGCTCGCAATTACTGTGGTCATGGTCGCGCCTTGATGATGCCGAAGACGCCGCGCGTCAGGGGCTGGACGTGCTGACTAACTTCCAGCCGCAGCAGCAGCTGCAATGTCTGGCGATGCTGGCGAAATGCTCCCTCGCCCGTGGTCAGCTCGATAACGCGCATCACCACCTGCAACGCTGCGAAAGCCTGCTCAAAACCGGCCAGTATCACATCGACTGGCTGACCAACACTGATAAGCCAAGGGTGATTTACTGGCAGATGATCGGCGATAAAGCCGCTGCCCGCCAGTGGCTGCAACAGGCGCGCAAACCCGACATGGCCGATAACCATTTCCAGCAAGGCCAGTGGCGCAATATCGCCCGCGTGCAGATTTTGCTGGAACAGTTTGATGAAGCCGAAGTGGTGCTCGATGAGCTGAATCAGAATGCCCGTCAGTTGCGTCTGACCAGCGATCTGAACCGCAATCTGCTGCTCAGTAATCTGCTTTACTGGCAAACCGGCCGTAAAAATGATGCGCAGCGGGTATTGATTGAAGCGCTGGGGCTGGCGAACCGCACGGGCTTTGTCAGTCATTTCGTCATCGAAGGGGAAATGATGGCGCAGCAGTTGCGCCAGCTGCTGCAACTGAATTTACTGCCGGAGCTGGAACAACGCCGTGCCCAGCAGATCTTGCGTGAAATTAACCAGCACCATCGCCATAAATTCGCGCACTTCGACGAAGGGTTCGTCAATAAACTCCTGACTCACCCGCAGGTGCCGGAACTGATCCGCACCAGTCCGCTGACGCAGCGCGAATGGCAGGTTCTCGGACTGATTTACTCCGGCTACAGCAATGACCAGATCGCCGGTGAACTCGACGTCGCGTCCACCACCATCAAAACGCATATCCGCAATTTGTACCAGAAACTGGGCGTCGCGCACCGTCAGGAAGCCGTTCAGCAGGCACAGCATTTGTTGCAGGTCATGGGCTACGGCGCATAATTCATCCGTAATTCACCTCGCCCTTCCATTCAGACGCCTCTCTTTTCATAACACATCATCAAAATAAGTTGATGTGTTATGCCTATTTTTCATTAGCGAACATATTTTGCTCAAAAATAAAATCCGGTGATATAATGTGACCTTCATCACATAATTGTATTTTACCATTTCTTCAGTAAAGCCCGTTGCCAATCTGTTGTAGCAGCCTTCGGCTGATTTCAACTTCGTGCAAGTGGCTGTAGTGATTAAGGATTTTATCGATGGGTACGTTAACTACCGGGATTGTCATGATGCGCTGGGAATTGCTGAGCGCCTTTTTGATGTTCTGCACCAGCCAGCTCAATATTGTCTGCCGCCAGTCCAGCCGCAATACCATGGCTTTCGTTTGCAGCGGCCTCGGTCTGACTGTGACTTGTTTCTTCGTGATGAGCCTGATGGGCATGAATTACGATGCCGCCGCCGTCGCACACTTCTGGGCAAATACCAAAGAGGTGTTTTTTGATGTGATGAGCAAAACCCCTACCGATATGTCTTACTACTATTAATCCGATTTCCTGACGGGTTATTCCAGATTTTAAAAAGGCAGAACATTGAGTTCTGCTTTTTTATTGCCTCAGTTATGCCCCTCAGGCCTGACTTGCTGATTATTTGCTCACCGGCATATCACTTAATCCTAAATTTAAAAAAATGCGTGGCGTATCTGAGGTCTTTTTGTACGTGAGTTTCTGATTACCTGTAAATTGCAGTCTGTCCCGCAATGTAAAACGATATTGTGCGCAGGGCATAAACTATTCATTGCTAATAGTTGAAGGGTCGTATTAGATTCTCACACATACTTTTCTTAGAATGATCATTGCTTTTTTTGCTTCAGGCTGCTGAATTTTCACTGATTTGGCAACCCTGCTTATGGCTGAAGGAATTCCGATGAATACGCATCACGTGCTTGGCGCGTTAGTGTTACTGGTAAGTTCTGCTTCTTCGCTCGCCGTCGAAACGACGGGCATCCCCCAGGATCAGGTAAAAGAGCGCAATGCGTTCATTGCTGACCTGATGAAAAAAATGACCATAGATGAAAAAATTGGTCAGCTGAATCTGGTCACTGTGGGGCCGGATTATCAGAAAGAAGCCATTATGGCTGACATCCGCGCCGGCAAAGTCGGTGGCGTGTTTAATACCGTCACAAAGCCAGATATTCGCCGTATGCAGGATCAGGTGAAAGAAAGCCGCCTGAAAATACCTCCGTTTTATGCCTATGACGTGGTGCATGGTCAGCGCACTATTTTCCCTATCAGTCTTGGCCTTGCCGCCAGCTGGGATATGCAGGCCGTCGCCACCAGCGCACGTATTTCAGCGCTGGAAACCGCAGCTGATGGTCTGAATATGACCTTCTCGCCGATGGTTGATATTACCCGTGATCCGCGCTGGGGCCGTGTCTCCGAAGGTTTTGGTGAAGACACCTACCTGACTTCCCGCCTCGCGCATGAAATGGTGACGGGTTATCAGGGGAAAGACCCTTCCGCACCTGATGCTGTCATGGCTAACGTCAAACACTATGCGCTGTACGGCGCTGTTGAAGGCGGGCGCGAATACAACACCGTGGACATGAGTCCCACCCGCATGTTCAACGATTACATGCCGCCGTATAAAGCGGCCGTTGATGCCGGTGCCGGTGGCGTGATGATTGCGCTCAACAGCGTTAACGGTATTCCTGCGACCTCAAATACCTGGTTGCTGAAAGATATTCTGCGTGATGACTGGCAGTTTAAAGGCCTGACGGTGAGTGACCACGGCGCCATCGGCGGCCTGGTTAAACACGGCGTGGCCGAAGATGATCGTCAGGCTGCTGCCATGGCGCTCAAGGCCGGTGTCGATATGGACATGGCCGACAACATGTACGGTAAGTACCTGAAAGGATTGCTCGCCGACGGTCTGGTCAGTCAGCAGGATATTGACCGCGCCGTCCGTGACGTTCTGGCCGCGAAATGGGACATGGGGTTATTTGTCGATGAATACCGTCATTTAGGCCCGCAGTCGAGCGACCCGGCGGACACCAATGCCGAAAGTCGTCTGCACCGCCCTGAAGCCCGCGAAGTCGCGCGCACTTCGCTCGTCCTGCTGAAAAATACCAACCAGACGTTGCCCTTACAGAAAAAAGGCACCATCGCCGTGATTGGCCCGCTGGCCGACAGTAAACGCGATGTGATGGGCAGTTGGTCCGCCGCCGGTAAAGCGGCTCAGGCCGTGACCGTGTTGCAGGGGATGAAAGACGTCCTCGGCGATAAAGGCACATTGTTATACGCCCGCGGTGCGAACATCACCAACGATCAGGGGATGGTCGACTTCCTCAATTCCTACGACAAGCAGGTCATTAACGACCCGCGTAAACCCCAGGACATGATCGACGAAGCGGTAAAAACAGCCGAGAAATCAGACGTCGTGGTGGCCGTAGTGGGCGAAGCACAAGGCATGGCGCACGAAGCGTCCAGCCGTTCTGACATCAGCATTCCGCAGAGCCAGCGCGACCTGCTCAAAGCCCTGAAAGCCACCGGTAAACCGCTGGTGATTGTGCTGATGAATGGCCGCCCTCTGACGCTGACGTGGGAAAACGACATCTCCGACGCCATGCTGGAAACCTGGTTCAGCGGCACCGAAGGCGGTCACGCCATTGCAGACGTTCTGTTTGGCGATTACAACCCGTCAGGCAAACTGCCGATGACCTTCCCGCGCTCGGTCGGACAAATTCCGCTGTATAACAGCGTGCTCAATACCGGTCGTCCGTTTAATCCACAGCATCCGGATAAATACACCACCCGTTATTTCGATATCACCAACGGTCCGTTGTTCCCGTTTGGTTATGGCCTGAGCTACACAAGTTTCAGCGTGTCTGACGTGAGCCTTTCATCAACCACTATGGATGCGAAAAATCCCCTGACCGCCAGTGTGACGGTGAAAAATACCGGTAAAGTCAGTGGTGCTACCATCGTCCAGCTGTATCTGCAGGATGTCACGGCGTCCATCAGTCGTCCGGTGAAAGAGCTGAAGAACTTTGAGAAAATCAATCTGCAACCGGGTGAAGAGAAAGTCGTGACCTTTACTGTCAACGAAAGAGATTTGCGTTTCTACAATGACAAGCTGAAATGGGCCTCTGAACCTGGAAAATTCAACGTATTCGTGGGTTTAGATTCTCAGGATGTGAAGAAAACCAGCTTCCTGCTGAAATAACTTTCCGGGTCTGAAAGCAGACCCGGAATGCAGTCAGCAGTTTCTCTCACAGGCGGAATTCCGGCTAACGGAACCCGCCTGTTCTGAGCAGTAATTTCTGTCCGGTGACTGGATATATAACCGACAGTTGCTAACCTTAAATTCAATGTGTTACGCCTTCCTGTTCTGTATCCGCTCATTGCGGAGCGGTGCGGGTGTGCTGAGCAGAGTAAACTCCGTCTGTGCTGACTGTCGCCTTGTCGCCACACTGGCGGCGTATAGCGTTCTTTTCGGAGAAACATTCATGGTCGATTCTCAAGATGCCTCCATCCTGTACCTGCATTTTGGTACGCCCCGCCCATATTGGCGAGTGGGTTCTGACAGCAATGCACTGGAGCTTTCTGCTGAAAAGGGCGTCGTAAATGTGGCTATATCCCTGACCCAATGGCAGGCAGGAAAAATCAGGCAACTGACCGGGATCACCTCAAGTTTCACACTGGACATCACTCTGTTCGGTTCTCCGGTGCGCCTTTATCTTGTCGGCCGGAAAATTGACAGCAAGGCCTGGGCGGGCACCGCATCGGCGTATCAGGATACAGAATCTGTCGCGCACGACCTTGAAGTCGGTCTGACCTTCGCCGAACAGGTGGTTTCCGAAGCCAACTCCGTGATTGTGATTATCGATCAGGAGGGCAAGATCCATCGTTTTAACCGGCTGAGCGAAGAATATACCGGCCTGCGAGAAGAAGATGTCATTGGCCGCAGTGCTTATGATCTTTTCATGTCGATGGAAGAAGGTCTGGCATCACGCCAGAACATCAACGGTTTTTTTCAGCATCAGCAATCCTACGAAGTAGAACGCTGGATCAATACGGTTAAAGGCCAGCGGCTGTTTCTGTTTCGCAATAAATTCGTCCACAGCGGCAGCGGCAAACAACAAAAATTTCTGATCTGCTCCGGTTCCGACATCACTGACGAGCGCAAGGCGCAGGAACGTCTGCGCGTGCTGGCCAACACCGATTTGGTTACCGGTTTCGCTAACCGTAACGCGTTGCAGGAATCCCTGGCAAGAGCCCTTCTTGAGCGCGGCGAAAATAAAGTCGGGCTGATTTATCTGGATCTGGATAACTTCAAAAAGGTGAACGACGCTTACGGTCATATGTTTGGCGATCACCTGCTGCGGGCGGTGTCTGATGCCATTCAGGATTGCCTGTCGCCTAACGATAAGCTCGCGCGCCTCGGCGGCGACGAATTCATTATTCTGAGTACTCAGGCAGAACTGTGTACGCTGGAAGCACTCAGCCAGCGCGTGCTGCGCCGCCTGAGTCTGCCATTTCGTATTGGCCTCATTGAAGTCTATACCGGCTGTTCCGGCGGCATCGCGATTTGCCCGGAGCACGGTATTGACGGCGATACGCTGTTGCAAAACGCCGATACCGCCATGTATGTGGCGAAAGAAAAAGGCAGAAATGCGCACTGTATTTTCTCGCCGGATATGAATGAAAAAGCCTCAGAATACATGTGGCTGGATACGCATTTACGTAAAGCACTGGCGGAAAAAGATCAGCTGGTTTTGCACTATCAGCCGAAAGTGTCACTTTATGGCACCGTGCAAAGCGTGGAAGCACTGCTGCGCTGGAATTCGCCGGAACGCGGGCTGATCCAGCCACAAAGTTTTATCCCGTATGCCGAAGAATCTGGCCTGATTACGCCCATCGGCAAATGGGTCATTGAAACCGCCACCCGTCAGGCGACCGAGTGGCAGAAAAAAGGGCTGAATCTGCGCGTGGCCGTGAATCTTTCCGGACGTCAGCTGAATAACGGTTCGTTTATTACCACACTGTCTGACGCCATGAAAAAAGCCGGTATGAAAGGCTGTCTGCTCGATTTTGAACTGACAGAAAGCTGTCTGGTGGAAGACGAAGGCGCAGCAGTCGCCATGATAAACCAGCTGCATAAACTCGGCGCTCAGGTGCATCTGGATGATTTCGGTACCGGCTATTCTTCTCTGTCCCAGCTGGCGCGAATTCCGCTCGACTGCATCAAGCTGGATCAAAGTTTTGTCCGCGGGATCAATGACAATCCGGTTTCGCAGGCGCTGGTGCGGGCGATTGTGGCGGTGGCTAAAACCCTGCAACTGACGGTGGTGGCGGAAGGTGTGGAAACGGCGGAAGAAGAGAAGTTAATTGACGAAATCGGTGTGGACAGCAAACAGGGCTTTCTTTACGCCAAACCAATGCCCGCAAAGGAACTCGAGCACTGGCTTGAGGAAAAAATGGTTGCTTCACCCAATGTCTTTAAACATAAAGCAAAACAGAAATAGCGCCAGTGACGGGCCATTTCTGTCCGCTGTTAGCCGGTTTTACGCAATGACGCCGTATGCCGGTTTTGCAGCATGACCAGACGCTCCATATAACTCAGGTCTTTCTCCTCCAGCGTAAATGCGGCATCCACCCAGTCCTCCGTAATATCCATCAGCTCGGAACGTGATAGTTGCAGCACGCGCTGGCGCGCGCGGATCATCGCGCGGATCCCGTTAAGCTTTGGTCGCAGCACATCCATAAAGGTACGCGTGGCATTGAATGCCTCACCCGGCTGGAACAGCACATCCACAAGCCCGCGGCTTTCAAACCATTCCGCAGTATGAGATTCACCGGTGGAAATCAGTTCCTCCGCCAGTTTCATACCCCCCTTGCGCGATACCAGCGAATAACCGCCCATTCCCGGAAAGAGGTTAAACGCAATTTCAGGAAATCCCATCCGGGCCGTGTTTTGTGCCAGTACGTAATGATGCGCGAGCGCCGCTTCGAATCCGCCGCCCAGCGCCGTTCCTTCAATCATCGACAAGCTTATCGCCCCCACATCAAATCCGCGCGCCGCGGCATGAACACAGTCCACACAGGCTCTGGCGTAGGACCGCAACGCTTCGCGCTTATTATTGACGATGGAGTCGACAAAGAAACTCAGATCACCTCCCACATTGTACATATTGGGCACCAAAGAACCCGTGACCCAAAAATCGAAACGCAGCCCCGATGCCTTAGCGGCATAGGTCAGCGTCATGATGTCCTCAATGAGGTCCTGATTAAAACATGGACGTGGATAAGACCTGAGCATCATCCACATGACATTACGGCCTTCTTCATAATAGGCTGCAATCTGGGACAAATGCCCGGCTTCGGTAAACGGGCGGCAGGCTGTATGGTCAATAAGATTCATAGTATATATCCAGGTTAGAAATGAATTTTTTAGGGTGAAGCAGCTCCAGCCTAGTCCAGCTCTAACCCGAACTGAATCGATTCGAGATTGTTTTATAAAAATAATCCTAAACGCATTTAATTAATAAAAAAATGTTAAAAATAAACAACCTGCAACTAATCAATATTGTGTAAAAACAAAGAAATAATTATTTTACTTGTTATGCCGGACGGCCAGCCTCCTTCAAAAATAACCCGCCAGAATTAATGCTCAACAATTAATAATATGCGTGATAGTTAATTAACTCTCAGGGAATTCCTCATAGTGATACGTATCACAGTCATCGCACGCTGACTTTCCAATTGCTCTGCCACCCGCTAAATTGAATTCATCTCCTCCGACCACTTAAGAGAATTCCATGACTGAACGCGCTTCGCTGTTTTATCCGCACCTGCTGGCGCCGCTGGATTTAGGTTTTACACAACTGAAAAATCGCGTGCTGATGGGTTCGATGCACACCGGACTTGAAGAACTGGAGGACGGGCCTGAACGGCTGGCGGCCTTTTATGCCGAACGTGCAGCGGCAGGCGTCGGACTGATTGTGACTGGCGGCATTTCCCCTAACGCACAGGGCGTGGTGTATCAGGGGGGATCAATCCTCGCCGAACAGGAACACATCACGCATCACCGCGTGGTGACGGAGGCCGTGCATGCCGCGGGCGGCAAAATTGCGCTGCAAATTCTTCATGCTGGCCGCTACAGCTATCAGCCCCACCCCGTCGCACCTTCGGCTCTTCAGGCACCGATCAACCGTTTTACACCTCACGCCCTGAGCGAAGAAGAAATCGAATCCACGCTGTCAGATTTCGCCCGCTGCGCCCAGCTTGCGAAGGAGTCCGGCTACGACGGTGTGGAAATCATGGGCTCGGAAGGTTATCTGATAAATCAGTTCCTCACTGCGCGTACCAATCAGCGCACGGACCACTGGGGCGGTTGTGCTGAAAACCGGATGCGTTTTGCCACCGAAGCGGTGCGCCGCGTGCGCGAAACCTGCGGGCGGGAATTCATCATTATTTATCGCTTATCGATGCTGGACTTAGTGGAAGAAGGCTCTGACTGGCAGGAAGTGGAAAATCTGGCGCAACGTATCGAACAGGCTGGCGCGAGCATTATCAACACCGGCATCGGCTGGCACGAGGCACGTATTCCGACCATCGCCACGATGGTGCCGCGTGCGGCGTTCAGCTGGGTGACACAAAAACTGATGGGCAAAGTGGGTATTCCGCTCATCACCACTAACCGCATTAATGACCCGGACGTGGCAGAGAAAATTCTCGCCGAAGGTTGTGCGGATATGGTGTCGATGGCGCGGCCTTTCCTCGCTGATCCGGCATTTGTCGAAAAAGCGGCGCAGGGGCGGGCAGATGAAATCAATACCTGCATCGGCTGCAATCAGGCCTGTCTGGATCAGATATTCGCTGGCGAAGTCACTTCCTGTCTGGTCAATCCGCGCGCTTGTCGTGAAACACAGCTGCCGGTCACCCGTGCTGAAATTATCAAACGGCTGGCGGTCGTCGGCTCCGGCCCGGCCGGACTGGCGTTTGCCACCACAGCCGCCAGCCGCGGCCATCACGTCACGTTGTTTGATGCCCACAATGAAATCGGCGGGCAATTTAATGTCGCCAAACAGATCCCCGGCAAAGAAGAGTTTTATCAGACGCTGCGTTATTACTCGCGCCAGCTGACGTTGCTGGGCGTGACGCTGCGCCTTGGTGAAACCGTCACCGCCAGCCAGTTAACGGGCTATGACGAAGTGATCCTCGCCTGCGGTATTTCGCCGCGTCTGCCGGACATTGCGGGAATTGATCACCCGAGCGTGCTGACCTATCTCGACGTACTGCGCGATAAAAAACCGGTGGGTCAGCGTGTGGCGATTATCGGCGCGGGCGGCATCGGTTTTGATACCGCCGAATACCTGGTGCAGAAAGGCATATCTTCAAGCCTGAGTACTCAAGCCTTCAGTCACGAATGGGGAATTGACCAGAGCCTCACACACCGCGGTGGTCTGGCGCCAAACGGGCCACAGCCGGAACCGGCCACGCGGGACATCGTTCTGCTGCAACGCAAAACTACCAAAGTCGGTGCAGGACTGGGGAAAACTACCGGCTGGATCCACCGCGCCAGTCTGCTGCATCGTGGCGTGAAGATGCAAAGTGGCGTGAGCTACGAACGCATCGACGATGCGGGTTTGCATCTGATCATGAACGGCGAACCGGTGTGTCTGGAAGTGGATAACGTGATTATTTGCGCCGGACAGGAACCCCGGCGCGAGCTGTATCAGCCATTGCAGGATGCGGGTAAAACTGTGCATCTGATTGGCGGCGCAGATGTCGCCGTCGAGCTCGACGCACGCCGCGCTATCGATCAGGGCACACGGCTGGCCCTGAAAATATAAACATTGGATTAGAAAACTGCAGACGAAAAAAAAGCCGCGATTCGCGGCTTTTTCATTTCAGTTCTTCACACTAATGCTGCAATCAGTGGTGCGATGCCGTTTTCACTGCGCGCAAAATCACGAATTTCTGATTGGTGGCGATAGTCGTGCAGTTACCGAACAGGCGACGCAATTTCTGGTAGTAATCCAGATGACGGTTACCGACGATGCGCAGTTCGCCACCGGTTTGCAGGCAACGTTTGGCGTCGCAGAACATGCGCCAGGCAGTGTCATCACTGACCACGGTGCCCTGATGGAACGGCGGGTTACACAGCACGGCGTGCAGGGTTTCGCGTTCCACACCCGCCAGCATGTTGTTCACTTCGAAATGACAGCGGCTGACATCCTGCGGCAAATTGTTTTCGACGTTAATACGGCTCGATTCCACCGCCATATAGGATTCATCGACGAACAGCATTTCGGCATCCGGATTCAGCGCCAGCGCGGTCATACCGATCACGCCGTTACCACAGCCCAGATCTGCCATACGTCCTTCAATACCTTCCGGCAGATGTTGCATGAAGAAACGCGCGCCGATATCCAGACCGCCGCGTGAGAACACGTTCGCGTGGTTGGAAATACGGAATTCGCTGTCATCGAGCGCCCATTCGGAAATCACCGGCTCCGCTGTTTGCGCAGGCAACGTGGCTTCACAATGGATCAGACGGGCTTTTTTCCACGCCAGACTGGTTTTGGTCGGCCCGAGGATTTTCTCGAACAACTGCAACGTGGAGGTATGGATATCGCGGGCCTTTGCACCAGCGATAATCTGCGTGTCCGGCGTCACCACTTCACGCAGCGCCAGCAGTTGCTGTTCCAGCAGTGCCAGCGTTTTTGGCACTTTGATGATGACCAGACCCGGATTGATCGGCAACGGCACCAGGCTGCTTTGCGCCGCCACACTGTCTTCGTCAAAACCGTTGAGGCGCAGGTTATGGCGCATCGCCAGCTGGCTCATGAAGGAATCATTAATGCTGGTCGGATTATGTGGCTGCAATGCGCAGGCCAGCGTGCCAAAAGCATCGTTGAAAATCAGCAGCGGTCGGCCGTTGAGCGCGTCGGTGTTCAGGTTTTGCAGCAAATATTCATCAGCCGCTTCCCATGCCTGCAACTGCGTTGCCGCTTCTTCCAGCGGATAACGCTCCAGACGCAGTGGCAATAACTGACCACCTGTTTCGGTTTCGAATTGGCTCATTGGCCCTCCTCAATATTCAATTTGCGCTGTTTATCCCTTAATTTGGTCTATCAGTAAAACGTTTTTTCAGTTAAAAAGGGGTTTATCTGCCGGATCGGCGCGATCGTAACGAAAACCCCGCTTACCGGTATGGCATCTTTTTCCCGGCAATAAGAGACAAAGCAAACAGTTATGCCTGAATTGACCTATCTGCAAGGCTATCCCGAGAATCTTCAGGCTCAGGTGCGCCAGTTAATCGAACAGGAACGTTTAGGTAAAGTGTTGCTGACGCGATATCCCGAGCCGCACGAGCTGACCACTGACAAATCGCTCTATCAGTATACGCTGGACCTGAAAAACCAGTTTTTGCGCAGTTCATCGCCTTTAAGCAAAGTCGCTTACGACAATAAAATCCACGTGATGAAGCATGCGCTGGGCCTGCATACGGCGATTTCCCGCATTCAGGGCGGCAAGCTGAAAGCCAAAGCGGAAATCCGCGTCGCGACGGTGTTCAAAAGCGCACCGGAAGCGTTTCTGAAAATGATCGTGGTGCATGAACTCGCGCACCTGAAAGAAAAAGAACACAACAAAGCATTCTACAGCCTTTGCTGTCATATGACGCCCGACTATCATCAGTTAGAATTCGATACGCGCATGTACCTGACGCATCTGGAAATATTCGGTAAGTTGTACCAATAATAATTAACTATAGGGATTTCTCATGATTCGTTTTGGTGTTGTGGGTACTAACTGGATCACCCAGCGTTTTATTGATGCCGCCCACGAAAGCGGAAAAATGAAACTGACCGCGATTTACTCCCGCACGCTGGAAGGCGCTAAAAAGCTGGGCGAGGATTATCCGGTTGAGCACTATTTTGATTCACTGGAAAAAATGGCCGCATCTGATCTGATTGATGCCGTCTATATTGCCAGCCCGAATTCATTGCATTATCCGCAGTCCCTGCTGTTCCTCAGCCATAAAAAACACGTGATTTGCGAAAAGCCGCTGGCGTCCAATCTGAAAGAGGCCGAAAGCCTGATCGCCCGCGCGAAAGAGAATAATGTGGTGCTGTTCGAAGCGTTCAAAACCGCGTATCTGCCGAACTTCCTGCACATGAAAGGCGCGCTGAACCGCATTGGTAAACTGCGCAAAGCCATTCTGAATTACTGCCAGTATTCGTCACGTTATCCACGCTATCTGGCGGGAGAAAACCCGAATACCTTCAATCCGGCCTTCTCCAATGGCTCGATTATGGATATCGGTTATTACTGTCTGGCCAGCGCCATTTCGCTGTTTGGTGAACCGGCATCGGTAAAAGCCACCGCGACATTACTGGAAAGCGGTGTCGACGGTCAGGGCACTGTAGTATTGACCTATGCGGATGATTTCGAAGTCGTTATCAACCATTCCAAAATCAGCGATTCCCATCTTCCGAGCGAAATTCAGGGCGAAGACGGTACCCTGCAGATGGAAAAACTGTCTGAATGCCAGACGCTCAGCCTGACGCCACGCGGCAGCCAGAAGCTGGATCTGACGCAGCCTCAGCACATCAATACCATGCTGTATGAAGCAGAAACTTTTGCGATTCTGGTCGATAGCCAGTTTGTCGCGCACCCGGGGCTGGAAGTCTCGCGCATCACCGCTAAAGTGCTGACGGAAATCCGTCGCCAGACCGGCGTGGTGTTCCCGGCAGACAGCCAGTCCTGATTATCCGTAAAAAATTATCCATCGTTCGGGAGTAACAGATGATTGCACCCAGCCAGAAACCGCTGTTGATTTTACAAACCGGCCACGCGCCGGAGCCTATCCGCCGCGCGCACGATAACTTCCCGCAGATGTTTATCCGTCAGGGGGATATCGACGTGCAGCAGGTGGTCATTGTGGATTTGCAGGCGGGTGAACGTCCGCTGCCGCCGGAAAACTATTGCGGGGCGATCATTACCGGTTCGCGCAGCATGGTGACTGAACATCTGGCGTGGAGCGAAGAAGCGGCGGACTGGGTACGTCTGGGCATGTTGCAGGAATTGCCGATGTTCGGTGCCTGTTACGGTCATCAGTTGATGGCGTACGCACTGGGCGGCGAAGTGGATTACCATCCGCAGGGCATTGAAGTCGGCACGCACGAAGTCACGCTGACGCCTGCCGGACATTTGGATCCGCTGGTGTCGCAACTTCCGGCGCAGTTCGCGGCGAATCTGATCCATCTGCAAACCGTCATTACGCCGCCCGCCACGGCGACGGTGCTGGCGAAAACACTGCATGACCCGCATCAGATCCTGCGTTACGGCCCGAATGCAGTCAGCACCCAGTTCCACCCTGAATTTAGTCTGGCGGTGATGAAAACGTATTTGTCATGGCTGGCCTCTGTTGCCGAAGATGACCACGTGGACTTTGCTCATCAGGCTCAGCAACTTAGCGAAACCCCGCTCAGTCAGGGGCTGCTGCTCTCCTTCATCGGCGCACTCGGCAAGCGTCAGGCACTGGCAGGATAATGACCCATAATGTTTCTGAATGTTTGACATCCGACACATTTTGCATTAATTTTCGAACTGCAAAGGGGAGTAACTTCTTCGTCGGATAATCGTCATTACGGTGTCTGGACCCGCGCTTAGCGCTGTCTCAGCCACCCGGTTACCGGGGCAAAGATAGAATTTCACAAGATGAATACCTATCTTTGTAAGTGAGACCTTGCCGGAAGGCGAGGTTTGCTCACAGCTCAAAAAAATGAGCGGCTAACGTCTTCCGACGCTGGCCGTTTTTTTTTGATGTTTTTTCGAGGATACCGCAATGATGAACTCCGTTGGCAACCCGATGTTATGGGGCTCTTTTGCCGTGGTAGTGATAATTATGCTCGCTTTCGACCTGCTGTTGCAGGGCCGTAAAGGCGCGCAAACCATGAGCATGAAAAGTGCTGCGATGTGGTCGCTGGTGTGGATAGGCCTGTCGCTGCTGTTTAACTTCGGCTTCTGGTGGTATCTCAACGGTGAGTTTGGCCGTGAAGTCGCCGATGCCAAGGCAACGATGTTCCTGACCGGCTATCTGCTGGAAAAAGCGCTGGCCGTGGATAACGTCTTCGTCTGGCTGATCCTGTTCAGCTACTTCTCTATTCCGGCTAACCTGCAACGCCGCGTGCTGGTCTATGGCGTGCTCGGCGCCATCGTCCTGCGTACCGGTATGATTTTCGCCGGCAGCTGGCTGGTGGGGCAATTCAGCTGGATTTTGTACGTGTTCGGCGCGTTCCTGCTGTTCACCGGTATCAAGATGGCACTGGCGAAAGAAGACGACGGCGCAGTGGGCGAAAAACCGATGATCCGCTGGTTGCGCAGTAAAATGCGTATGACCGACGATTTGCAGGGCGAGAAATTCTTCGTGCGCCGTAACGGGATCCTGTTCGCAACTCCGCTGTTGCTGGTGCTTATCATGGTGGAACTGAGCGACGTGATTTTCGCGGTCGACAGTATTCCGGCAATCTTCGCCGTGACCACCGACCCGTTCATCGTACTGACTTCTAACCTGTTCGCAATTCTGGGTCTGCGTGCGATGTACTTCCTGCTGGCAGGCGTGGCAGAACGTTTCTCGATGCTGAAATACGGTCTGGCAGTGATCCTGATTTTCATCGGTATCAAAATGCTGCTGCTCGACGTGTTCCATATTCCGGTGGGGATTTCGCTGGGCGTGATCGCGTCGATTCTGATCATCACCCTGTTGATTAACACCTGGGTGAACCGCCGGGCTGACCTCGCAAAATCCAAAAAATAAGCGTGCATCGATCTCAAATTAACTTTTTCAAACGGGTGCCATCAGGCGCCCGTTATTTTTTGAGCTAAATTCTGCTAGTCTCCTGCGTTACCACTCAGGACAAGGGTGGCAATTACATATCAAAAAGGAAAAATCATGCAAACACAATCCTCCGCGTCATTTCTAAAACGCTTTCTCAACAGCAGTCTGGTGATGCAAATCCTGGTCGGTTTACTCGCCGGTATTGCCCTTGCGGCACTGGCTCCAGAAGTCGCCAAAACTGCCGGTCTGCTGGGCAGCTTGTTTGTCGGCGCACTGAAAGCGGTTGCTCCGCTGCTGGTGCTGGTACTGGTTACCGCATCCATTGCCAATCATCCGAAAGGCCGTAAAACGTCGCTTGGCCCGATCCTGTTTCTGTATCTTTTCGGGACTTTTTCGGCAGCGCTGATTGCCGTCGTCGTCAGCTTTATTTTCCCTTCGACGCTGGTTCTGAAAATGGTTGACGTCGAAATCACGCCGCCGGGGGGTATCGCAGAGGTGCTGAAAGGACTGATTATGAGCATCGTGTCCAATCCTTTCCGGGCGCTGATTGATGCCAACTACATCGGTATTCTGGCGTGGGCGATTGGTCTGGGACTGGCGCTGCGTCAGGCGGCAGAGACCACCAAAATGCTGGTTACGGATGTCTCTGTCGCCGTCACCAAAATTGTCCGTGTGGTTATCCGTTTCGCGCCGCTGGGGATTTTCGGTCTGGTGTCAGAAACGCTGGCGACCAGCGGTTTCAGCGCGCTCTACAATTATGCGCACCTGCTGGTGGTGCTGATTGGCTGTATGTTACTGGTCGCACTGGTGTTCAATCCGCTGATCGTGTTTTTCAAAACCCGCCGAAATCCTTATCCGCTGGTCTTCGCCTGCCTGCGTGAAAGCGGTGTCACTGCCTTCTTCACCCGCAGTTCGGCAGCTAACATTCCGGTCAATATGAATCTGTGCCGCAAACTGGGGCTGGATGAAGATACGTATTCCGTCTCGATTCCGCTGGGTGCCACTATCAATATGGCCGGTGCGGCGATCACCATCACGGTGCTGACTCTGGCGGCGGTCAATACGCTTGGGATTGAAGTGGATATCCTGACGGCACTGCTGCTGAGTGTGATGGCGGCAATCTGTGCCTGTGGCGCTTCCGGCGTGGCGGGCGGTTCGCTGCTGCTGATCCCGATGGCGTGCGGCCTGTTTGGTATTCCCAATGACCTCGCCATGCAGGTGGTCGCGGTGGGCTTCATCATCGGTATTTTGCAGGATTCTGCCGAAACCGCGCTGAACTCATCCACTGACGTGCTGTTTACCGCTGCGGCCTGTCAGAAAGCCTGATCCACGAAACACCGGGCGCAAGTTGCCGCCCGGTGTTTTCCCTCTGCATTACTGCGTGGCTTTAAGACCGGCCAGTAATTGTTCCAGCGGATACACCACCGCGATCACCAGTTCATCCTGCACTTTTGCCGCATCGTCGAGTTTAGCCTGCGCCAGCTGGCGTTCCTGCGCAGTCAGGGTTTCGCCTTTTTGCAGTTTCTCCAGCCACGCCAGCCCAAGTGACGACAAATCACCTAACTGCTCCGCCACCGGCTGCAACGGTTTCAGCACGTAATTGTGCGCCAGTACCGGTTTCACCTGCTCCGCACTGCGCTGCCAGCTTTCCAGATGCTCGCGCACGGATTGCGCCGCCTGCGCATTTTTCGGATCCTGCACCAGCGTATTCATCTGCGCAGCAAACTTACGCACGGCATTGCTTTCTGCCGGTAGTGCGTCGGCCAGACGGTTCAGCGGCTCGGACTGTGTGTAATGCCCGGCCTGGAATTTAATGTGCTGGCGGGTGTAATACTGCGCCGGTTCGAGCGCCGTCGAGAAGCTGAGCAGCGACGCAATATCGGTGCTGTTGGCCAGTCGCGTCATCAGCCGCGCCGTTTCCACATGCTGTTGCAGCCCGACAGAGACCACCGACCAGGCATCGATTTTCGCCAGCCGCTGATACATATTGCCGGTGTCTTTCACGTCCTGCGCTGACCACAACCGCTCCGCCACCACAAAGCCGCGCGGCCACAGTTTCAGATCCAAAATCTGCGACGTAATATTTTCCTGCCACAGCGCCGCTTCGCCACCGAGAATGTTTTTCATGCCTTCGGCATCCGGCACGACCGGCGGCAGACCGTCCGGTACCGCACTCAGCTTGCTGCCGGTGACCGGATAGCGCGCATTGCCGATAATGAAATAGCCGTCAGTTTTACCGTCTTTCAGGCTCAGCACCGGTCGCGTATCGCCCATCCAGGTATCGACTGCAAAACTCACACCCCCGTCGTTGTGCCAGACAATATCGCGCACCGCGCGGCGCGTTTTGCCGGTGAAATCGATAAATCCGCGCCAGCCGTCTTTGCCCTCAATCAGCGTAAAGCTGCCGTCGACGGGTTTGCCTTTCAGGCGCGGCATTTTGAATGACCAGCTCTGGGCTTTTTCGCCTTCGGCCACATTCTGATCTACACCCGGAGGCTGCGGCAGAATTTCGTTACGGTAGTGATAGGCCGCGCTGTGCGGCTGATCGAGATAGAAACCGGTGGAAAGAATGCCCTGATAGCCCTTCTGCGCGCTGGCACCGAGAGAATCCGGCCCCTGCCACGACTGGATCACAATGTCATGCGGCAGATCCGGGTGGAATATCTCGTCCCAGCCGACCATTTTGCGCTGATGCTTGTGCAGGATAGTTTGCAAACGGGTGTTGAAATACGCCTGCAAGGCATGGATATCCGCGATGCCCTTCTCTTTCATAAATGCCTGGATCGGTGGCGAGGTTTTCCACTGCGTAGCGTCCACTTCGTCACCGCCGATATGCAGATACGCATCGGGGAAGATCTGCGTCAGTTCGCCGACGATAGCATCAGCAAAGGCATACACTTTTTCATTGGTCGGATCGAGCGTCGGTTCGTGCACGCCCCAGGATCGTTCCATTTTGTACGGGCCCGGCGCGCTGAGCAGTTCGGGATACGCGACCGCGATTGCCGAAGCATGACCCGGCATATCGATTTCCGGCACCACGCGGATCCCGCGCTCCGTGGCATACGCCACCACCTCTTTCATTTGCGCGACGGTATAAAACTGCCCGTCGCTGGCCAGTTCCTGCAATTTTGGATATTTTTGCGATTCGAAGCGCCAGCCCTGATCGTCGCTCAGATGCCAGTGAAGCACGTTGAGTTTCGCCGCTGCCATGCCATCGAGCTGGCGTTTGATATCGGTCACCGGCAGGAAATGACGGGCGGAGTCGAGCAGCACGCCGCGCCAGGCAAAGCGTGGCTGATCGTGAATGCTGACCAGCGGAATAAAGGTATTTTCGCCGTCGTTCTGCACCAGCTGCAACAGCGTTTCCATCCCGCGCATCGCGCCGAAACGGGTATTGGCGGTCAGTGTAGCGCCGTACGCCGTAACGTCCAGCTGGTAACTTTCGTCGCTGTCCGGCATCGGCTGCGCATTAACTTTCTTCTGGATATTAAGGGTGATGGTGGCCTTACCGCTGACCGTTTCGCTGTTTTGCGGCAACAGATACCAGCCGGTTTGCTGTGCCAGACGTTCGCGCCAGCGGTTAACTTCAGGTATCAGCGCATCGCCTTTGACCTGAATCTGCAACGCATCATTGAGAACAAGTTTACCGGCGGGCGACGTGACATCCACCTGCTGCGGCCACGGCATCAGCGGCAAATTACCGGCCGGAGCAGCATAAGCGGAAAGACAAAGCAGCAGGGATGAAGCCAGGAGGGTACGGCACAAAGGCAATAACATCGGTGAAATTCCTCAGAGTTAAAATGAGAGTAAAAAAAGCGCGCCATCTTAGCCCGCTGAATCTAAAGGAATAACTATAGCTGCTGGATATCAAAAAGGCGGTGACTGAGTTAACAATCACCGCCTTTATGATTAATGCGCCCCGGTTACTGCCAGCCGTAACGACGAACGAACCAGCCTTTCACGCACTGAGTCAGCACCATATAGCCCGCCAGAATCGCGATCAGCCACGGGAAATAGCTCAGCGGCAGCGCCTGCAATTGCAGGAATCCGGCAACCGGCGAATAAATCAGGGCGATACCGGTGACCACCACCATCAGCGTCATGATGCACAGCGGCCAGGAGGCGCGGCTCTGAATAAACGGCACTTTACGGGTGCGGATCATATGCACAATCAGCGTCTGCGACAGCAGCCCTTCGATGAACCAGCCGGATTGGAACAGCGTCTGTGCTTCAACGGTATTGGCTTTAAACACCCACCACATCAGGCTGAAGGTCAGAATGTCAAACACAGAACTGATCGGCCCGAAGAACACCATAAAGCGGCCGATATCACCGGCGTTCCAGCGCTGTGGTTTTGCCAGCTGTTCTTCATCGACGTTATCAAACGGGATCGCCACCTGAGACACATCGTAAATCAGATTCTGGATCAGCAGATGCAGCGGCAACATCGGCAGGAACGGCAGGAAGGCGCTGGCCACCAGCACGCTGAACACGTTACCGAAGTTGGAGCTGGCGGTCATTTTGATGTATTTCAGCATGTTGGCGAAAGTTCTGCGCCCTTCCGTCACGCCCTGCTCCAGCACCATCAGGCTTTTTTCCAGCAGAATAATGTCAGCCGCTTCTTTGGCGATATCCACCGCGGAATCCACAGAAATGCCGATATCTGCCGCACGCAGCGCCGGTGCATCATTAATGCCGTCACCCATGAAACCGACCACATGCCCTTCGCCTCGCAACACGCGCACGATGCGTTCTTTATGCATCGGCGTCAGTTTGGCAAACACCGTGGTTTCGCGGGCGACATGCAGCAGCTGTAAATCGTCCAGTACATCGATATCGCTGCCGATCAGCACCGTTTCTGCGCGTAATCCGACATCTTTGCAGACTTTACGCGCCACCAGCGGATTATCACCGGTGAGGATTTTCACGGTGACGCCTTTACGTTGCAGTGCTTCCAGCGCCGGTGCGGTGCTCTCTTTTGGCGGATCGAGGAACGCGATATATCCGGCCAGGATCAGGCTGGATTCATCGGTCACGCCGTAACCCTGGGTACGCGACGGCATCACTTTATGCGCCACGGCCACCACGCGCAGCCCTTGCTGGTTCAGGTCGTCGGTAATGCGGCGGATGCGCCCGAGCAGCACATCGGTCAGCGGTACAATCTCACCGTTGAGCTGTACCAGCGTACAAATCGACAGCATTTCTTCCAGCGCGCCTTTGCAAATCAGACGGTGGTTCTGGTCGTTTTCTGCCACAACCACGGACATACGGCGGCGGTCGAAATCAAACGGAATTTCATCCACTTTCAGCGAGTTATGCGCCCCACTGGCATCGCCCGCTTCCAGCACGGCAACATCCAGCAGGTTTTTCAGGCCGGTCTGATAGTGGCTGTTCAGCCACGCCAGATGCAGCACGTCATCACTGGTCACACCCAGTACGTCGGTGTGGCGCTCGAGCACGATTTTATCCTGCGTCAGCGTGCCGGTTTTATCGGTGCAGAGAATGTCCATCGCGCCGAAGTTCTGGATAGCGTCCAGACGTTTGACGATCACTTTCTGGCGGGAAAGTTTGACTGCGCCTTTCGCCAGCGTCGAGGTGACAATCATCGGCAGCATTTCAGGCGTCAGGCCCACGGCCACGGAGAGCGCAAACAGCGCCGCTTCCCACCAGTCGCCTTTGGTATAGCCGTTGATCACCAGCACCACCGGCGTCATCACCATCATAAAACGGATCAGCAGCCAGCTGACTTTGCTGATCCCGGCCTGGAACGCATTCGGTTGGGTATCTTCCTGCACCACGCGTTCAGCCAACTGACCGAACCAGGTTTTGCTGCCGGTGGCGATCACCATCGCGATGGCGGTGCCGCTGACCACGTTGGTGCCCATAAAGCACAGGGTGTTCAGTTCGAGCGGATCAGCCGCAATCGGTTTTTTCTCCCAGGCATGCTTTTCTACCGGCAGGGATTCACCGGTCAGCGCCGCCTGGCTGATAAACAAATCCTTGGCGGAGAGAATACGCAAATCTGCCGGGATCATATCCCCCGCCGAAAGCTTGATCAGATCACCCGGCACCAGTTGGCTGATCGCTACCTCCGCCGTTTCGCTGCGCCCGTTTTGCGCGTCACTGCGCAGCACGGTGGCGGTGTTGCTGACCATCGCTTTCAGCGCATCGGCGGCTTTGTTGGAGCGCGCTTCCTGAATGAAGTGCATGAAAGTGGAAATAAACACCATCGCGCCGATGACCAGCGCCGCCGTGAGGTCATCGGTCGCGTAAGACACCAGACCGAGCACGGTCAGCAGCAGGTTGAACGGATTACGGTAACAGTGCCACAGATGCAGCCACCACGGCGCAGGTTGCTGGTCGCCGGTCTGATTGAGGCCGGAAACCTCGCGGATAGCGTCGGCTTCCTGCGCCGTCAGCCCTTCAGGATGGCTGGCAAATTGCAGGTACAGCTGGTCTTCTGTCGCACGGGCACACGCCTGACAATGCGCGGCCATCGCCGCAGGAACAGCCTGCGCGGCGCGGCCTGGCACATTTTCGAGCATCGGATCGCGACGAACTAAACGGCGCGGTAAGTTGCGGCTGAGCGCAGTGAGCAGCCGGGAAGTGAAATTTTTGAACATCATTCGCACCTTATTGCGCCCACGGCAAAACGGCCGCAGACGGGCAAAAGGGTTGTAACAAAACAGGGGCGAACGAAGAAACGCGCACCACCGCTTACCTGATAACTTTTAACGTCACGGTAAGCAGCAGCAAAAAGCGGATGCTTACCGGATCACAACGGACCTACAGAATTGGGGTCAGGTTCCATGGGTTTTCACCTCCGGTAAGGAACGGTCTGGAAATTCATACGCATCGGGTATAAAAATCCGTTAGGGTAGAGCTGTTAAGTACGCCTCGGGCGTATTTTTCGCGAATTATAGACCTGTTTACTGCAACCGAACTTAAACCTGATCAAACTTAACCATACAAAATAACTATGCAAAATCGCCTGACCATAAATGACATTGCGCGCCTGAGCGGCGTCGGAAAATCCACGGTTTCCCGCGTTTTAAATAACGAAGGCAATGTCAGCCCGCAAACCCGCGAACGCGTGTTGCAGGTGATTGAGCAGCAACATTTCAGCCCGTCGAAATCAGCGCGGGCGATGCGCGGATTCAGCGATAAAATCGTGGCGATCATCGTTTCGCGTCTCGACTCTCCGTCGGAGAATCAGGCTGTCCGCGCCATGCTGCCGCTGTTTTATCAGCAGGGTTATGACCCGATTGTGCTGGAAAGCCAGTTCAGCGCCGAGCGTGTCAAAGAGCATTTGCAGGTGCTGAAACAGCGCAATATCGACGGCGTGGTGTTGTTTGGTTTTACCGGTTTGTCGGCGCAGATGCTGACGCCGTGGCAGGACAAACTGGTGATGCTGGCGCGCGATATACCGGGGCTGTCGTCGGTATGTTATGACGATGCAGGCGCAGTACAGCTGCTGATGCAAAAGGTGCTTGCGCAGAACCTGCGTGAAATCGGCTTTATCGGCGTCTCTGCGCAGGACACCACCACCGGTCAGCGGCGCAGCGAAGCCTATCAGACATTCTGTCAGGAACATGGCCTGACGCCGCACATGGCGCTGGGCGAACTCACTTATCAGAGCGGTTTCGAGCTGATCCCGCAATTGCTGAAAAGCAACGTACAGGCGGTGATTTGCGCCTCCGATACGATTGCTATTGGTGCACAAAAACACCTGCAACAGCAGCAAATTACCGGTGTACAGGTCTGCGGTATCGGTAACAACCCGCTGTTACGCTTCCTTTTCCCGGAGTCTCTGTCGGTTGAACTCGGCTACGGCGAAGGCGGTGAGGCCGCGGCTAAGCAGTTGCTGGCACAGCTCAACGATTCGGCGCCCCTGCAACAACGCATTATTCCGGGAAAACTCTCCGCCTGATCTCCCCTGCTTTCTGCCCTCTGCTTTTGCGAAAAGCAGAAACTTTGTGATCGTCCCGGCAAAACCGGGAACGTTCCCGGACAAGTTCCCACCGCCTTCGCTATGCTTGAACCGTACCCTACACACTTACGCAAAAATCACAGGCCATTCCCTATGAGCAAAGTTAAGCAACAGGATGTTGATCAGCTGATCGCCCTCGTCGGCGGCAGCGACAATATCGCGATGGTGACTCACTGCATTACGCGTCTTCGTTTTGTCCTCAATGACCCGTCCAAAGCCGATCCGAAAGGGCTCGAAGCCCTGCCGATGGTCAAAGGCTGTTTCACCAACGCCGGACAGTTTCAGGTGGTTATCGGCCCGGAAGTGGATGATTACTACAAAGTCCTGATCGCCAGCACCGGTAAAAGCGCTGCCGGGAAAGAGCAGGCCAAAGTCGCCGCCCGCCAGAACATGAGCTGGTTTGAGCGCAGTATTTCCCACTTCGCGGAAATCTTCTTCCCGCTGTTACCGGCGCTGATTAGCGGCGGTTTGATCCTCGGTTTCCGTAACGTCATCGGGGAGATCCCGATGAGTGACGGCCAGACGCTGGCGCAAATGCATCCGCTGTGGCAATCCATTTACGACTTCCTGTGGCTGCTCGGCGAAGCGGTGTTTATGTTCCTGCCGGTGGCGGTGTGCTGGTCAACGGTCAAAAAAATGGGCGGCACCGAAATCCTCGGGATCGTGCTCGGTATCACCCTGGTTTCTCCGCAGCTGATGAACTCCTACAACCTCGGGCAGCAAATCCCTGAGGTGTGGAATTTTGGCTGGTTCACTATCGAAAAAGTCGGTTATCAGGCGCAGGTTATTCCTTCCGTTCTCGCCGGTATGGCGCTGGCGATGATAGAAAATGGCCTGAAACGCATCATCCCTAATTACCTGTATCTGGTGATTGTCCCCGTTACGTCACTGATTATTGCGGTGTTCCTGGCGCACACGCTGATCGGGCCGTTTGGCCGCATGATTGGCGACGGCGTGGCCTTCGCGGTGAAATTCGTGATGACCGGCAGCCTCGCGCCGATCGGTGCCGCGCTGTTTGGTTTCCTCTACGCACCGCTGGTCATCACCGGCGTGCATCAGACGACGCTCGCCATCGATATGCAGATGGTACAAAGCACCGGCGGAACCCCGGTCTGGCCGCTGATTGCCCTGTCTAACATTGCTCAGGCCGCCGCAGTCGTCGGCGTGATTATCGTCAGCCGTAAACACAACGAGCGTGAGATTTCCGTGCCTGCGGCGATTTCCGCCTTCCTCGGCGTGACCGAACCGGCGATGTACGGGATCAACCTGAAATACCGCTTCCCGATGCTGTGCGCGATGATCGGCTCGGCGTTTGCCGGTCTGATTTGCGGCCTGTTCCACGTCACGGCGAATGGCATCGGCGTCGGCGGATTGCCGGGTATTTTGTCCATCAAACCGCAGTTCTGGAGCATCTACGCGCTGGCGATGCTGGTGGCGATTGTGGTGCCGATTACTCTGACCGTGCTGGTTTACCAGCGCAAAGCCCGCCGTGGTGAACTGGCTGTGGTGTAAGACATTCAAGAAGGAAAATGGAATGAACAGCGAATTGCCGTGGTGGAAAAACGGCGTGATTTACCAGATTTATCCAAAGAGTTTTCAGGACACTACGGGCAGCGGCACCGGTGATATCAACGGGATTACGCAGCGTCTGGATTACCTGAAAACGCTGGGCGTCGATGCCCTGTGGCTGACGCCGATGTACCTGTCGCCGCAGATTGATAACGGCTACGACGTGGCGGATTACTGCGCGATTGATCCGGCTTACGGCACGCTCGAAGACTTCGAGCGGCTGACCGCCGAGGCCCATCAGCGCGGGATCCGCATCGTGATGGATATGGTGTTTAACCACACCTCGACGCACCATGAATGGTTCCGCCAGTCGCAGGATCCGGGCAGTCCGTTCCGCCCGTTTTATATCTGGCGCGACAGCGCAACGGAAGGCGGCCCGCCGAATAACTGGCGTTCTAAATTCGGTGGGGGCGCCTGGCAATGGCATGAAACCAGCGGCCAGTACTATCTGCATCTGTTCGCGACCGAACAGGCCGATCTCAACTGGGAATACCCGCCGGTGCGGGAAGCGCTGAAAAAAGTCTGTCAGTTCTGGGCAGATAAAGGCGTCGACGGACTGCGGCTGGACGTGATCAATCTGGTATCAAAACAGCAGGATTTCCCTTTCGACAACGCCGGTGATGGCCGCCGTTTTTACACTGACGGCCCGCGCATTCACGAGTTTTTACAGGAATTCAGCCGCGATGTGTTTAAACCGCTCGGGCTGATGACGGTCGGCGAAATGTCTTCAACTAAACTGGAACATTGCCGCCGCTACGCCGCCAATGATGGCAGCGAACTGTCGATGACGTTTAACTTCCATCACCTGAAAGTCGATTATCCGAACGGCGAAAAATGGACAGACGCGCCGCCGGATTTCGTGCAACTCAAGCAGATTTTCCGCGACTGGCAGCAGGGAATGCACGGCCATGCCTGGAACGCGCTGTTCTGGTGTAATCACGATCAGCCGCGCATTGTGTCGCGCTTTGGCGATGAAGGCGCACTGCGCACAACGTCAGCTAAAATGCTGGCGATGGTGCTGCACGGTTTACAGGGCACGCCGTATATCTATCAGGGCGAGGAAATCGGCATGACCAATCCGGGCTTTAAACACCTCGAGCAATACCGCGATGTGGAAAGCCTGAATATGTTTGCCGAACTGAAATCTGACGGGCGCAGCAACGAAGAACTGCTGCGCATTCTGGCGAAGAAATCACGCGATAACAGCCGCACGCCGATGCAGTGGAACGCCGGGAAACAGGCCGGATTTACCACCGGCACGCCATGGATTTCCGTCAGCCACAACGCGCAGGAAATTAATACGGAACAGGCGCTGGCGGATAAAAACTCGGTGTTTTATCTCTATCAGCAACTGATCCGTCTGCGCAAAACGCTGCCGGTGCTGACTGACGGTGATTATCAGGACCTGCTGCCAGAGCACCCGCAACTGTGGTGCTATACACGCACGGCAGGCGGCAAAACCCTGCGTGTGGTGGCGAACCTGAGCGCACAGGAACAGGCGCTCGCTTTGACGGAGTGCTCCGGCAAGACGCTGCTGAGCAATTACGGCACACCCGTCACTTCCGGCATCCTTCGTCCGTACGAGTGCCGCTGGCAACTCACCGAATAATCTGAAATTTCGGTTCTGACGGGTCAGTCACATTCGTGTCTGGCCCGTTTATTTTTTATGCATCTCCTTATAAAACAACACGCAAAATTCAGGCCAGAATTTACATTTGGTCATCTATTCTTCCGCTGAAAAAAATCTTTGTTTCAGGTCAATAAAGTGAGAATTAACGCTCGCACCAATCCTACATCTAGTGTGTATAGTACACACCCAACCCAATATATAGCGGTTTAACGCAAATCCCACACAACCGGCCTGCAAGCCTTGTGGGGCGCGGGATCCGCCCAAAAGGAGTTTCATTGTGAAGGCAGACAGACTGGAAACCATATCCGCAAAATCCACAAAAATGCAGCCCGTCGTAATCAAGCGGGATGGTTGTCAGGTCCCTTTCGATGAAGTTCTGATTAAACAAGCCGTACAACGCGCAGCCGCTGCCGCCGGGATCGACAGCGTGGATTATTGCGCGCAGGTTGCGCGCGTGGTGGCTGAAAGTCTGCAAGATCAGGCTCGTGTTGATATCCATGATATTCAGGATGCGGTCGAAAATCAGCTGATGGCGGGCCCGCATAAAAAGCTGGCACGTGCCTATATCGAATACCGCCACGACCGCGATGTGAAACGCGAAATGCGCGGTCGCCTGAATCAGGAAATCCGTGGTCTGGTTGAACAAAGCAATATGGCGCTGCTCAACGAGAATGCCAACAAAGACAGTAAAGTGATCCCGACGCAGCGTGATTTGCTGGCGGGTATTGTCGCCAAGCATTACGCCAAACAGCATATTTTACCGCGTGACGTGGTACTGGCGCATGAGCGTGGCGAAATTCATTATCACGACCTCGATTACTCTCCGTTTTTCCCGATGTTCAACTGTATGCTGATCGACCTTAAAGGCATGCTCAATCACGGTTTCAAAATGGGCAATGCGGAAATTGACACACCAAAGTCTATTTCCACTGCAACAGCCGTGACCGCACAGATTATCGCGCAGGTCGCCAGCCATATTTACGGCGGCACCACCATTAACCGTATTGATGAAGTGCTGGCACCGTTCGTCACCGCCAGCTTCAACAAACATCGCCAGACCGCCGAAGAATGGCAGATTGCTGATGCCGAAGCCTTCGCCCACAACCGTACCGAGAAAGAGTGTTATGACGCCTTCCAGTCGCTGGAATATGAAGTCAACACGCTGCATACCGCCAACGGCCAGACGCCATTCGTCACCTTCGGTTTTGGCCTCGGCACATCCTGGGAATCGCGCCTGATCCAGCAATCCATTCTGCGTAACCGCATTGCCGGTCTGGGTAAAAACCGCAAAACTGCCGTGTTCCCGAAACTGGTGTTTGCTATCCGCGACGGGCTGAATCACAAGGCCGGCGATGCCAACTACGACATCAAGCAACTGGCTCTGGAATGCGCCAGCAAGCGCATGTACCCGGATATTCTTAATTACGATCAGGTGGTGAAAGTCACAGGGTCGTTCAAAACGCCAATGGGCTGTCGCAGCTTCCTGGGCGTGTACGAAGAAAACGGCGAGATGATCCACGAAGGCCGCAATAATATCGGCGTGATCAGCCTGAACCTGCCGCGTATCGCGCTGGAAGCAAACCGCGACGAAGACGCATTCTGGAAGCTGCTCGACGAACGCCTGCTGCTGGCGAAGAAAGCGCTGATGACCCGCATCGCGCGTCTGGAAGGCATCAAAGCCCGTGTGGCGCCAATCTTGTATATGGAAGGGGCGTGCGGTGTGCGCCTGAAAGCCGACGACGACATTTCAGGCATCTTCAAAAATGGCCGTGCATCGATTTCACTCGGTTACATCGGCGTGCATGAAACCATTAACGCGCTGTTCGGCGACCAGACTCACGTGTTCGACGCCAGCCAGTTACGCGAAAAAGCCGAGGCGATTGTTGCCCGTCTGAAAGCGGCAACCGAAAGCTGGAAAGACGAAACTGGCTACGGATTCAGTCTGTACAGCACGCCGAGCGAAAACCTGTGCGACCGCTTCTGCCGTCTGGATAAAGCCGAATTCGGTCTGGTGACGGGTGTCACCGATAAAGGTTATTACACCAACAGCTTCCATCTCGACGTCGAGAAGAAAGTGAATCCTTACGAAAAAGTCGACTTCGAAGCGCCGTATCCGCCACTAAGCAACGGCGGTTTCATCTGTTACGGCGAATACCCGAACCTGCAGCACAACCTGAAAGCGCTGGAAGATGTGTGGGATTACAGCTACACCCGCGTGCCGTATTACGGCACCAATACGCCAATCGACGAGTGCTATGACTGCGGCTATACCGGTGAATTCGAGTGTACCAGTAAAGGTTTCACCTGCCCGAAATGCGGCAATCACGAACCTTCCCGCGTGTCAGTCACCCGCCGCGTGTGCGGTTATCTTGGAAGCCCCGATGCCCGTCCGTTTAACGCCGGTAAGCAGGAAGAAGTGAAACGCCGGATCAAACATCTGGGTAACGGTCAGCTGGGATAATGCTGTGAATTTCCATCAGTATTACCCGATAGATGTGGTCAACGGGCCGGGAACACGGTGTGTGCTGTTCGTTTCCGGCTGCGTCCATGAATGCCGCGGGTGCTATAACAAAAGCACCTGGCGGCTGGATTCCGGCAAACCGTTTACGCAGGAAGACGAAGACCACATTATCGCCGATCTGCAAAACACGGTGATCCCGCGTCAGGGCTTAACGCTTTCCGGCGGCGACCCGCTGCATCCGCAGAATCTTTCCGCCGTGCGTCAGCTGTTGCTGCGCGTGCAGGCGGAATGTCCGGGCAAAGACGTTTGGATGTGGACCGGTTACACGCTCGGTGAACTGAGCGCGGAACAGCAGGAAGTGGCTGCATTGATCAACGTGCTGGTCGACGGAAAATTCGTGCAGGAGCTGAAAGACCCGTCGCTTATCTGGCGCGGCAGCGGTAATCAGGTTATCCATTATTTGCGCTAAGCGCTTAGCCGCGACTCTTCAGAGGGGAACTCGCTCCCCTCACTTCTTTCAGATTCCATTCAGTAAAAAATCAAACGCATTTTTCACTTCATAGATTTCACCATCGAGCTGCCTGACCTGATCGCCAATCTCTCGTGACTTAACGCCACCTAGCATATGAGTCATCACCACATACTGCTGATGCTCAATCTTTAGCAAAGGGCAAAGCTTTTTGGGCGGAGAGTCCATTAGTCTGGCCAATGGCACCAACGGAACCATCACCGTATTACCGAACCCACTGGCAGACGAATGATGAATATTCAGCAAAAATGGATAAGCAGCCTTCCCGCCACCTTTGTTTTCATAAACAGCATATTGATCCATCAAAATGCACGCTGATAATCTGAAAACGAGCCGTGTTCTTCGGCGTATTTATTTATCGCCTCAATTCCTTTTTGGTTTTCCCGCTTCCATTTTTCCGCTGGGGTTTCAGGCAATACTGTAACAGGTAACTCATTGAATTCACGATCAAGTGCTTCTGACATACACAGTCCTTATGTAAATAATGTTTAAAAACCGATCCGACAACCAGAGTGTAATTTGTACTGTTCGTCCCGTAAATCACCCTCTTTCATTCCTGCGAGACGTCTTCCAACTCTTCATTTTCCTGCAACCAGACCTTCACCCAATTGTCACTTAGCACGCCCAAGATGATGCCAACGCCACACTGAGGTTTGCATCATGACCCTTTCAGACCGCTTTAAAATTTCTCCTGCCACTGCCCGTTTATCCCGTGCGAGGTATTCATTGTGATGAACTTATCTAGACATCCGACCAGTCACACCACGGTGTATCAGCAAATCGCAGCTGAACTGGAACAGGAACTGCGTAGCGGTTATCGCTGCGGCGACTATCTGCCACCAGAACAACAACTTGCTGAACGTTTTCAGGTGAACCGCCATACGCTGCGTCGTGCGGTGGATGAGCTGGTGGATCGCGGCTGGCTTCAGCGTCGTCAGGGGGTTGGCACGCTGGTGCTGATGCGTCCTTACGATTACCCGCTGCATTCACAGGCACGCTTCAGCCAGAACCTGCTGGATCAGGGCAGTCACCCGACCAGCGAACGTTTGCTGGCAGTGCTGCGTCCGGCGACCGATCACGTTGCGGCGGCGCTGTCACGTCAGGAAGGCGACACAGTGATCCATCTGCGCACGTTGCGCCGCGTAAACGGCGTGCCGGTCTGCGTGATTGATCACTATTTACCTGATCTCGACTGGTGGCCTGCATTGCAAAACTTCCATAACGGCTCGCTGCACGATTTTATCCGCCAAGAAATTAAGCAAAAACTCAGCCGCCGCACGACCCGTATCAATGCCCGCCGCGCGCTGGCAAAAGAGAGCAAATTACTCGAAATCGTCCCGCAGGCACCGTTGCTGTGTGTCCGCACCCTGAACATTTGTGAAGGCAGCGATTCGGTGGCGGAATATTCCGTCAGCCTGACGCGCGCCGACATGATCGAACTGACCATGGAGCACTGAATGGATCACCTGCAAACCCGCCAGCGCTGGATGTCGGTGCTGGCGCACAGCCGTCCCGATGAACTGCTCGCCCACTGGCAACCGCTGAATTTATCTCCGCAGTTTGAGCGCATCCGCGCTGCCGAAACCGGTCTGACCCAGCTTCAGGGACGGATGGGCGGCACCGGAAAACGCTTTGTGATGGGCGATATGACCGTCACCCGCGCCGTCATTCAGTTAGATGGCGGCGTTTACGGCTACAGCTACGTCAGCGGACGCAATAAACCCCACGCCGAACTTTGCGCAGTCATCGACGCCTTGCTGCAAATGCAGGGCATGAATGAGCTGCTGCATAAACGCGTGATCGCGCCGCTGGCCGCATTGCAACAGGAACGCCGTCAGCAACGCGCCCGTGAAGTGGCTTCCAGCCGCGTCGATTTCTTTACCCTGGTTCGCGGAGAATAATTCATGTCACTTGTTGCCAGTTTTCAAAATCCGGTTGCTGATGCGCAGTACAGTTTCCGACGTATTCTCAAAGCATTAAGCGAACCCGGCGTCAGTGTGCAGTTGCCTGCCATGCCCGGCTTCGGTGCTTTAGGCTCCGCCAGTGCCTGCGTGCTGCTGACCCTTATCGATCAGGACACGCCGCTGTGGCTGAGCGCCTCGCTCAACGATGAAATCCTGCGCAAGAATCTGCGCTTTCATACCGGCGCGGTGCTGACCGATGACCCATCCGCCGTAAGCTTTGCACTGGCCGATCCGGCACTCGACAGCGCGACTTTGCTGGCGTTTGCGTGCGGTGATGAGATGTCGCCGGAGCTGGCCACCAGTGTGATTGTTCAGCTGGAAAGCCTGACCGGCGGTACGCCGCTGCGTCTGCGCGGGCCGGGCATTGAGAGCAGCCGCATGATTTCCCCGCAGCTGCCTGATTCTGTCCGTGATTATCTGCTTAACCGCCCTCACCGTTTCCCGCTGGGTCTGGACTTTATGTTCACCTGCGGCGAAGAACTGATTGCCGTACCGCGCACCACGCGCGTGGAGGTGTGCTGATGTACGTCGCCGTTAAAGGGGGTGAGAAGGCGATTGCCGCCGCCCATCAGCTGCTGGCGCATGAACGCCGCGGCAATACCGATGTGAATGAACTGGGTTGCGAACAGATTGAACAACAGCTGGGTCTGGCCGTTGACCGTGTGATGAGTGAAGGTGGAATTTACGACCGCGAGCTGGCCGCGCTGGCGATTAAGCAGTCCGGCGGTGACCTGGTGGAGGCCATTTTCCTGCTGCGCGCATACCGCACCACGTTACCGCGTCTGGCGACCAGCGAGCCGCTGAACACCCAGGCAATGCGCCTCGAACGCCGTATCTCCGCCATTTATAAAGATTTACCCGGCGGACAGGTACTCGGCCCGACTTACGATTACACCCATCGTCTGCTGGATTTCGCCCTGCTGGCTGAAGGCGAAGCGCCCTTTACCCCTGTTGCCGATGAACCGCAGCCGGAAGATTGCGGTCATGTGTTTGATTTGCTGACCCATCAGCAGCTGGCCGTTCGTGAAGAAGATGACGGCACCGAGCCGGAAGATATCACCCGTACGCCACCGGTGTTCCCGGCTTCCCGTGCGGCGCGCCTGCAACAACTGGTGCGCGGTGACGAAGGTTTTCTGCTGTCATTGAGTTATTCCACCCAGCGCGGTTACGGGCGTAACCACCCGTTCGCCGGTGAAATTCGTACCGGCTGGCTGACTGTTGAAATCGTGCCGGAAGAACTGGGTTTTGCGATTGATATCGGCGAAATCCTGCTGACCGAATGCGAAATGGTGAACGGTTTTGTCGACCCGCAAGATAAGCCGCCGCACTTTACCCGGGGCTACGGGCTGGTGTTTGGCCGTGCCGAACGCAAGGCGATGTCGATGTCACTTGTCGACCGCGCGCTGCAAACCCGCGAATACAACGAGCAGATCAGCAGTCCGGCGCAGGATGAGGAATTCGTCCTGTCGCATGCCGATAACGTGGAAGCCGCCGGTTTTGTCTCGCATCTCAAACTGCCGCACTACGTCGATTTCCAGGCTGAACTGGAGTTGCTCAAACGCCTGCGCTCCGCGAAAGAACAGGATCTTACCCATGAATAATAATGCTGCCCAAACCCTGTCGGGTTACAACCACGGTTATCTCGACGAGCAGACCAAACGCATGATCCGCCGCGGGATCCTCAAAGCCGTGGCGATCCCCGGTTATCAGGTTCCTTTCGCCGGCCGTGAAATGCCGATGCCATACGGCTGGGGCACCGGCGGCATTCAGCTGACCGCCAGCGTGATCGGTGAAAAAGACGTGCTGAAAGTGATCGACCAGGGCGCGGATGACACCACCAATGCCGTGTCGATCCGCAAATTCTTCCAGAGCGTAGCGGGTGTGAAAACCACCGAGAAAACCGTGGAAGCCAGCCTGATCCAGACCCGTCACCGCATTCCGGAAACACCGTTGCAGGAAGATCAGATCCTTATTTTTCAGGTGCCGATCCCGGAGCCGCTGCGCTTTATCGAACCGCGTGAAACCGAGACCCGCAAAATGCACGCGCTGGAAGAATACGGCGTGATGCAGGTGAAACTTTACGAGGACATCGCCCGCTTCGGCCATATCGCCACCACCTACGCCTATCCGGTAAAAGTGAATGACCGCTACGTGATGGATCCGTCGCCGATCCCGAAATTTGATAACCCGAAAATGAACATGATGCCTGCATTGCAGCTGTTCGGTGCCGGACGTGAAAAACGTATTTACGCCCTGCCGCCGTTCACCAAAATCGAAAGTCTGGATTTCGACGATCACCCGTTCACCGTCCAGCAATGGGATGAACCCTGCGCGATCTGCGGCTCGCACCACAGCTATCTCGACGAAGTGGTGCTCGACGATCAGGGCAACCGCATGTTCGTGTGCTCCGACACCGATTTTTGTGCTCAGCAGGTTGAGCAACAGGCTTCCAATGAGGTTAACCGCTGATGACCACTCCCTTAAATCTCGCCGCCGAACCGCTGCTGTCGGTGAATAATCTGACCCATCTGTACGCGCCGGGCAAAGGCTTTAGCGATGTGTCGTTCAACCTGTATCCGGGCGAAGTGCTGGGTATCGTCGGGGAATCCGGCTCGGGTAAAACTACGCTGTTACAGTCGATCTCAGCCCGTCTCGCTCCGCAGGAAGGTCAGGTCATCTACAACAATGGCCAGTCACCGGCGCAGTCGCTGTATGACATGGCAGAAAGTGACCGTCGTCGTCTGCTGCGTACCGACTGGGGCGTGGTGCACCAGCATCCGATGGACGGTCTGCGCCGCCAGGTTTCAGCGGGTGGCAATATCGGCGAACGCCTGATGGCGGTCGGTGAGCGGCATTACGGCGATATCCGTCAGAAAGCCAGTCAGTGGCTGGAAGATGTTGAAATCCCGGTTTCGCGCATTGATGACCTGCCGACGACGTTTTCAGGTGGTATGCAGCAGCGTCTGCAAATCGCCCGCAATCTGGTGACACATCCGCGTCTGGTGTTTATGGATGAACCGACCGGCGGTCTCGACGTTTCGGTTCAGGCACGTCTGCTGGATTTGCTGCGCACGCTGGTGGTGGAAATGCAGCTGGCGGTGGTGATTGTCACCCATGATCTGGGTGTCGCCCGCCTGCTCGCGCACCGTCTGCTGGTGATGAAGCAGGGTCATGTCGTGGAGAGTGGTTTAACCGACCGCGTGCTCGACGATCCGCATCATCCTTATACACAGCTGCTCGTTTCTTCCGTGCTGTCCTAACCTAATTTCAGAGAAAGAGTGACCAAAATGACGACGAAGCTCAGGGTCGAAAATCTCAGTAAAACTTTTGTTCTGCATAACCAGAACAGCGCCAGATTACCGGTTTTCAGTCATGCCAGCCTGACGGTGGATGCCGGGGAATGCGTGGTGCTGCACGGCCATTCCGGTAGCGGGAAATCCACCCTGCTGCGCTCTTTGTACGGCAACTATCTGCCGGACAGCGGCAAAATTTGGGTCGAACATCAGGGCCAGCATATTGATATGGTCAGCGCCGAAGCGCGTGACCTTCTGGCCGTTCGCCGCCATACGGTCGGCTGGGTCAGCCAGTTTCTGCGCGTTATTCCGCGCATCAGTGCGCTGAATCTGGTGATGCAACCGCTGCTGGAACTGGGTGTTGATAAAGTCCAAAGCGAAGCCCGCGCCAGCGCTTTGCTGCGCCATCTGAATGTGCCGGAACGCCTGTGGCATCTTGCGCCGTCGACGTTTTCCGGCGGCGAGCAGCAGCGCGTGAATATCGCGCGCGGTTTCGTGGTCGATTATCCGGTGTTGTTGCTCGACGAACCGACCGCCTCGCTGGACGCCACCAACCGTGCCGCCGTCGTCACGCTGATTGAGCAGGCCAAGGCCCGCGGTGCGGCGGTGGTCGGAATTTTCCATGATGAAGATGTGCGCGAACGCGTTGCTGACAGGTTGTATGAAATGAGCCCGGAAACGGCTCCGGAGATGTCCGTATGATCATAAATAACGTCAGACTGGTGCTCGACGATCAGGTGGTTGAAGGGTCGCTTGAGATGCAAAACGGCGTGATCAGCGCCTTTGCTGACAGCCGTAGTCAGTTGCCTCAGGCGCTGGATGCTCAGGGCGGCTGGCTGCTGCCGGGATTCATCGAACTGCATACGGATAATCTGGATAAGTTTTTCACCCCGCGGCCAAAAGTCGACTGGCCTGCGCACTCCGCGATGAGCAGCCACGATGCGCTGATGGTCGCCAGCGGGATCACTACCGTGCTGGATGCTGTCGCCGTCGGTGACGTACGCGACGGCGGGCATCGTCTGGATAATCTGCAAAAGATGATCGACGCGATTGTGCACAGTCAGAACGCAGGGCTGAACCGTGCCGAACACCGTCTGCACCTGCGCTGCGAACTGCCGCACGAGACCACACTGCCTCTGTTTGAGAAGCTGATGGATACATCAGTATTGTCACTGGTTTCGCTGATGGACCATTCGCCGGGTCAGCGCCAGTTCGCCACGCCGCAGAAGTACCGTGAGTATTATCAGGGCAAATACCACATGAACGATGAGCAGATGGACGATTTTCAGGAAGAACAAATCGCCCTCTCCCGTCGCTGGGCACAGCCAAACCGTGAAGCGATTGCCGCACACTGCCGCGAGCGCAATATTTCGTTGGCCAGCCATGACGATGCTACGGCAGCACACGTCGAAGAATCACTGGCACTCGGCAGCGTGATCGCCGAATTCCCGACAACAGAAGAAGCCGCCCGCGCCTCGCACACCCGCGGTTTGCAGGTGCTGATGGGCGCGCCGAATATCGTGCGCGGCGGTTCGCATTCCGGCAACGTGGCGGCGCACCATCTGGCCTCGCTCGGTCTGTTGGATATTTTGTCCTCTGACTATTATCCGGCCAGCCTGCTCGATGCGGTTTTCCGTATTGCCAACGATGAAAGTAATGCCTTCAGCCTGCCGCAGGCGGTGAAGCTGGTGACGCGGAATCCGGCTAACGCACTGGGCCTGAAAGATCGCGGTGAAATTGCCGAAGGTAAACGCGCGGATCTGGTTCTGGCACGCGCACATGGCGATCACTACTTTGTGCAAAACGTCTGGCGCCAGGGCATTCAGGTGTTCTGAGGGGAGAAAGGATGAGTCGTTTACTCTATCTGATGGGCGCTTCGGGTTCAGGCAAAGACAGTCTTCTGGACGCATTGCGCCAGCATTTACCTGCCGATGTCGCCGTGGCGCACCGTTATATTACACGCCCTGCGGATGCCGGTTCCGAAAATCATATCGCGCTGAGTGAAGCCGAATTTATTCAGCGCCGCCAGCACGGTTTATTCGCCATGGACTGGCACGCGCACCAGTGCCGGTACGCCGTAGGTATTGAGATAGACACCTGGATGCAGTTCGGTTGTCACGTGGTGGTGAACGGCTCGCGCGCGCATCTGGAAAAAGCCCGGCAGCGTTATGGTCAGCGGCTGGTACCGGTCTGTTTACAGGTTTCAGAAACGGTGCTGACTGAGCGACTGACGCGGCGCGGACGTGAAGATGCAGCGCAAATCGCCTGCCGTCTTCAGCGCGCCAGAGAGTATGAAGGTGCGTTACCCGCAGCCTGTCACCGGCTGAATAATGACGGTGCGTTGCACGAGACTTTACAGCATCTGCTGGCCATTCTTGCATTGCCTGTCAGTGCGTTTATTTATCCCGTCACTTCATCATGAGCGATTTTATGACAGACATCATTCACCCGTTTTCGCTGGCTGACGAACAGGATTATTCACGGCCAAAAATCGGTCAGCAGGTCGAGCTGAACCGGTCAACGCTGGGTCAGTACGTACATATTGCTGACAACGCGATCATCGAAGAATCGCAGATCGGCGATTACTCTTACACCGCCGGAAATAATCAGATCTTCTACGCTACCATCGGGAAATTTGTTTCGATCGCGACTTATGTGCGGATCAATCCCGGCAACCATCCGACTTATCAGCGCGTGGCCCAGCACCATTTCACCTACCGCAGTTCTGTCTATGGTTTAGGGGAAGACGATCAGGAATTTTTCGACTGGCGGCGCGAGCATCATGTCACCGTCGGCAACGATGTCTGGATCGGCCATAACGCGGTGCTGATGCCGGGCGTGAAAGTCGGTAATGGCGCGGTGATCGGCACGGCTGCCGTGGTCACCAAAGATGTAGAGCCTTATTCGATCGTCGCGGGCGTGGCCGCAAAAAAGATCCGTATGCGCTTTGATGACAATATGATCGGGCGGATCGAGAAAAGTCAGTGGTGGAACTGGGATCATGAAACGCTGAAGGAAAGGATGCCGGACTTCAGAGATATCTCCGTTTTTGCAGAAAAGTATCTGTAAGGATCGGGTCTGCGTAGGGAGGGATGAGCTGAAAGGACGAAAATTCGCGTTTTTTGCCTGATACCTTATCACAAGGATCCGGTTCAGCGGATCACGCGAATTAAAGATCTTCGATACTGGCGGCAATCTCATTGGATTCCAGCACCGTGATGCCGCCTAATCCGGCATTAAATGCCTGCTCCTGCAACGCTTTCGCCACCACATCCGAATCAATCGCTTTCCATTTCCCCGGCAGCATTTTAAACAGCGGCGCACTGAGTTGTTCCAGCAGGCGCGGCGGATGACGCTTCCCGACCAGCAATGAAGGACGGACTAATGTCAGCAACGGCCATCCCTGTTGCATCAGCGCCAGTTCCATTTCGCCCTTGGTCCGGTTATAGAGAAAACGCGAGCGCGCATCGGCGCCGTTAGCACTGACGGCCAGACAATGACGTGCGCCGAGTTCGCGTGCCGCCTTGGCACAATCCACCACCAGGTCGTAATCCACCGCCCGGAAGACCTGCGCGCTACCCGCCTGTTTTCGCGTAGTGCCCAGGCAGCAGAACAGTAAATCTATTGGCTCATCGAGTGCGACCACCAGTGACGTGAGATTGTCGCCAAGCGGATTAAACAGTTTATTCCCGGGCAGCAATGGTCGACGGCTGGGCGCCACGATACGGCTGACACGCGGATCAAGTTGCAGCAGGCGTAAGAGCTCGCGCCCGATCAGGCCACTTCCGCCCAGAAGAAGAACTTTTGCCATATCACTTCCTTTTAAAAAACGGCTTTCGCACAGCGGTTCTGAAACATGGGTTTTAAAAACATGGATTTCTGAAAACATGGCTTTCTGAAACCAGAGTCATGAACAGATATTTGAAGTGTTACCTGAATGTAAATATCACGCTATAAGACAGTTCCTGTTACTGGCGATTGTCGGATTATCTTCTTTCCCATAACAGTTTTTTCCCGAAACCGAGAGTGTTATCAGTCATTTTGATGTCAGTGAGTTTCAGCGCCCAGACCGGCGCTTTCATGGCGATGGCGACCGGGAAATGTTTGCAGTACAGATGCCGCGCCTGCGCCTCTTCTTCACCGCTAAGCACGGTGGCTTCGCCGCGATACTGAATGCCTTTGATCAGCGCGATGGTTTTCGGATGAGGAGCAATCGTGCCGACAATGTGGGGGGATTTCGCCATCAGCGTACCGTGCAGCGTTTTCATTTCGGTCATGAAATACAGCGTCATGCTTTGTGCATCCGTGACGTAAAAACAGTTAGCGCTCCACATCTCGCCGTCAGCAACGGCACACAGCGCCAGCACATGGTGTTTATTGAGAAACTTCAGAATATGTTTCAGGTCATCAGGGTTATTCATCACAGGTGCCTTATTTTCGTTTGTGCCAGTTTACCGCTCCATGTCAACGTTTTGCCTCACTCTGTTATGCCTTTTAGGTAAACATTGTGCCTTTTAGGTAAACAATGTGCCTTTCGGGTAAACTGACACAAAATTTTCCTGATACCCAGAGCTTATGTCCGCCACATCCAACTGGTTTTTATACATGCTGAGAACCCCGACCGGGATGCTTTACACCGGCATCACCACCGATGTGGGGCGACGTCTCGGGCAGCATCAGACCGGGAAAGGGGCTAAATCGCTGCGGGGGAAAGGCGAGCTGACGCTGGCATTTCACTGCCCGGCGGGCGACCGTTCTCTGGCGTCAAAGCTGGAAATTAAGGTCAAAAAACTGAGCAAAGCGCAGAAAGAGTTGCTGGTGAAACAAGCACCTGAATGCCTGGAAAGTTATCTGGATTTACCCGAAAGCGGAAAGTAAAAAGGCCGGGAAACCGGCCTTTGTTGTATCTGAATAAGAGTCGTTGTTTCTGAGTAAAATCAGAAACGATTAAACGCTGCCGGGAAAACCACTTCTCCGCTGGCATTTTTCAGTGCGTCATCGGACAAGGTGAACAGCTGGAAGGCAGCTTCCGTTCCCGGCCAGCGGCAATGCAGGTCATGAGCAGCGGCGGGTTTGAAGCCGAAACGGCTGTAGTAGGCCGGGTCGCCTAATACCACAACGGCGGCATAGCTGAATTCATTCAGGGAATCTAACCCTTCATACACCAGTTTTTGGCCTATCCCCTGGCAGCGCAGTGATTCTTCCACTGCCAGCGGTACCAGCCCGACCCAGTTGCGGTCTTCGCCCTGAATATCAACCGGACAGAAGGCGACGTAACCCACCACACCACCTTCATCGTCAGTGGCGACAACGCCCAGTGTCAGCAGGCCGTCTTCGCGCAGTTCCTGCACCAGATCGGCTTCTGCACCTGTCGGGAATGAGGCGCGTAACAAACGGTCAATGCCCGCGGCATCTACCGGGATTTCAGTACGAATTAACATGGTTCAGCTACCGGAGCTTGTGGCTCACGGTCCTCTTGCAGACCCGCTTCGACAAAATCGGCCAGGCGCAACAGGCCATTTTTTAGCAGCAGCGGCATAGTATCGAGATCGATAGAATCCATCAGATTCTTCACATACAAGCCCAGTTCAGTATCACCTTCAATACGCAGACGGCGCTGGAAGAATAACGTGTCGGGATCTTCTTTGCGGGCCGCGATCAAAATCAGATCGTTTGCATTCCCGCTGAAGCTGACATCCGCTTCGCCACGATCGGCGATCACCAGTTTGCCCTCTTCCACCGACATCAGCCAGGTCAGGTTGAGATCGCTGACGTCAATTTTCAACCAGCGGCCTTCGAGGAAATCCAGCTCTCCGTCGGCCAGCGCCTGACGAAGCTGCCAGCTCAGCACCTGTTGCAAAACCTGCCGTTGCAACGCAAAAGGCGTGAATTTCAAAGGCACACTTAACAGGGATGGCCCCTGACGGACCATACGTGCACGTAGTTTTTGCAACACTGGCACTACTCCTTTCGGTAACTTGTCGGCAAGTTTTAAGGCTGTTATCACGCCTATTTTGACACATTGCCGGGAATGTTCAGCGGTCTACATCAATAAATACTGCAACAGAAAAACATCACGTACAACCTCCCTGGGCGTTGTACGCCTTCCAACACCTAAGAAACTGCCTCAAATCAAAATATTGCATCCATAGCTTCTCTAAAATAGTTCGCCAATCAAAGCCCTGACTGATGAATGAATGACGTCGGCAACTGGCTTTTCATCACCCACCAACCTCAGCTCTGGCTGGCCGGTTGCAGTAAGGAACGAGAATGGAGCTACTTTGCCCGGCAGGAAATTTACCTGCGTTGAAAGCGGCGATCGATAATGGCGCCGACGCGGTGTATATCGGCCTGAAAGATGACACCAATGCGCGCCATTTCGCCGGTCTGAATTTCACGGAAAAAAAATTGCAGGAGGCGGCGGATTACGTCCATCGTCATCGCCGTAAACTGCATATCGCCATCAATACGTTTGCGCATCCTGACGGCTATCAGCGCTGGGAGCGCGCGGTAGATATGGCCGCTCAGCTTGGCGCGGATGCGCTGATCCTGGCCGATATCGCGATGCTCGATTACGCCGCGAACAAATATCCTCACGTTGAGCGCCATGTGTCGGTGCAGGCATCGGCCACCAACGACGAAGCAATCCGTTTCTATAAACGTAACTTTGATGTTGCCCGCGTTGTTTTGCCGCGCGTGCTTTCGATGCATCAGGTGCGCCAGCTTTCCCGCACAACGGTCGTACCTCTGGAAGTGTTTGCCTTTGGCAGTCTGTGCATCATGGCCGAAGGCCGCTGTTATCTTTCTTCCTATCTGACCGGTGAATCGCCAAATACCGTCGGTGCCTGCTCACCGGCGCGGTTCGTGCGCTGGCAGCAGACGGCTCAGGGCATGGAATCACGTCTCAACGATGTGCTGATTGACCGTTATGACGAAGGTGAAAACGCCGGTTATCCGACGTTGTGCAAAGGGCGTTATCTGGTGGATGGCGCGAAATATCATGCGCTGGAAGAACCGACCAGTCTGAATACGCTGGAGTTATTGCCGGAGTTATTCGCCGCCAATATTGCCTCGGTAAAAATCGAAGGACGTCAGCGCAGCCCGGCCTATGTCAGTCAGGTCGCCCGCGTATGGCGTGCGGCAATCGACCGCTGTATAGCGGATCCGCAAAACTTCAAAACCGACGACGCCTGGATGAAAACGCTGGGTTCCATGTCTGAAGGTACCCAAACCACGCTCGGTGCCTATCACCGCAAGTGGCAGTAATCGAAGAGACGATGATGAAATATTCTTTAGGGGCCATTCTTTATTACTGGCCGAAAGCGCAGGTTGAAGATTTTTATCAGACCGCTGCGACCAGCAGTGCGGATATCATTTATCTCGGTGAAAATGTCTGTACCAAGCGCCGTGAGATGAAAGTGAATGACTGGATGGAGGTCGCACGCCAGCTGGCCGCATCCGGTAAGCAGGTGGTGATTTCCACGCTGGCTTTGTTGCAGGCACCCTCTGAACTCAACGAACTCAAACGCTATGTGGACAACGGCGAGTTTCTGCTGGAAGCCAACGATTTTGGCGCCGTGAACATGGCGGCAGAACGCCATCTGCCGTTTGTGGTCGGCCATGCGCTGAACTGCTACAACGCCGTGACGCTGAAACTGTTGCAAAAACAAGGCATGGTGCGCTGGTGTATGCCGGTCGAGCTTTCCCGTGACTGGCTGGTGAATCTGCTGAACCAGTGCGATGAGCTGGGCATCCGCGATAAATTTGAAGTGGAAGTGCTGTCTTACGGCCACTTACCGCTGGCCTATTCGGCGCGCTGTTTCACAGCACGCTCTGAAAATCGCGCGAAAGACGAATGCGAAACCTGCTGCATCAGTTATCCGCAGGGCCGAAAAATGTTATCGCAGGAAAATCAGCAGGTGTTTGTGCTCAACGGCATTCAGACGCAGAGCGGCTACTGCTATAACCTCGGCAATGAACTGGTATCGATGCAGGGATTAGTGGATATCGTGCGCCTGTCGCCGGAAACGCAGGATACTCTCACCACGCTGGAAGCGTTTCGCAACAATGAACGCGGTTTGCTGCCACTGACACTCACCGATAAAGCTGACTGTAACGGCTACTGGCAGCGCGTCGCCGGGCTGGAACTGCGGCCCTGAGAGAATGTCGCAGTAAAAAGGGAGATGACGTTGCGGTCATCTCCTTTTTTTATCAGGAATTTCGCGGTTTCGGCCTGAACATCGCACGAAGCCGGACGCCATCGCGCAACATGCCCACGACAATGCCGATGAAGGTGTAAAACACGCACAGAATAAGCAGCATCAGAATATCGCCGCCCACGTCTTTAAACGGCAGCCCCATCTGATTGACCCCGGCAATGGCTTTCGTCGCCCAGGTTGAGGGCAGCATAGACGAAACGCCCCTGACCCAGGCGGGCATCGCCTGCAGCGGCCAGATAGTACCGGAAATATAGAAGACCGGCGTGGTGATAAAGGCCAGCGTAAGGTAAATCAGCTCGACGCTGCGCAGACATTCCGTCACCAGTTTCCCCAGCCCCAGCACCGCCAGCAGGAACGGGAATGTCAGCAACAGGATTTCAGGAATGCTGGCCGTTTGCCGGTAACCCAGTATCCACGGCCACAGCACAAACAAGACGATCGACAGAAACAGCCAGACCGGGATCAGCGCCGAAATTCCGCCCAGAAACGCCGGGATCGCCGGTTTTCCTGAAGGCCCGCTGTTGAGCACAATGCTGACCCGCACGCTGGCGATCAGTAATGAGTGCTGTAATAACATCACCAGCAAACCGGGGAAAATAATCGCCGCAAAGCTGATGCCGGGGTTAAAGACATCCAGCGACTGCCCGATGATGGGCGAGAGCACGACGCTGGCCTGCCGTTGGCTGAAGCCGCTGCTGAGCAGTAAATCCGTGTTGTACTGCGTGAGGATCGCCTGATATGCCGCGAGCACATCCTGCTGGATCTGCCCGTTCGCCAGCCGGTTAGTGGCATCGCCATAAACCGGGATCACGATGTTTTGCCCGGCGAGGATCTTCTTCTCAAGATCGACCGGCATGATGATCACCGCGAATAACTTACGCAGCGCCAGATCGTGTTCCGCCTGCGCAAGGCTTTCGTAGGCCACCGTCGCCACTTTGGAGGTGGCATCCAGCTGGCGGGTCAGCATCCGGCTGGCAGAGCTGTGATCCTGATCGACCACCGCCACCGGCAAATCCCATACCGTGCGGTTTGCATAGACCATGCTCATCACGCACAGCGAAAGTAGCAACATCATCCACATCGGCTTATCGAGTAAACCGGTCAGCACTTTGCGAAATGTTCCCCACCAGGTTTTAAACCATTCACGACGGGTCATTGGCCTGACTCCTGTCGTTTCAACCGCATATACAGACGCTTGCGCACCAGCAAACCGGTCAGCAACGGATAAATAAGCAGGATGCAGCACACCATCAGAATGCCGCGCACCGAGACTTCACGCAGGAAGACGTCAAACATTGCGGCCAGTGCATAACTGAGTGGCTCGATGCCGGAAATAATGCGCGCAGGCAGGGGCATCGACAGCACCGGCACCGCCATTCCGGAGAAAGTCAGCGCGATACTGACAAAAATCCCCATCATGGTGTAAGCGGTAATAGTGGTTTTTGTGAAGGTGAAAAGTAGCAGCCCGAGGCTTTGCGCGGCGATCACATAGAAGAAACCAATCACCATCATATACAAAGGATTACCGCTGACGCGGGCGTCGAAAAATCCAACCAGCATCGCGATTTCCACCATCAGCAACGTGGTGAAACACAACGTGTACGGGGCTAATTTACCGAGCAATGCCAGGGTAAATGACGGCGCACTGAGCAACGCCTGGCTGCGCGCCATCACGTAGATCATGCAGGTCACGGTGAACAGTTGCAGCAGATGAATGGTCGCCGCAAATTGCTGGTAATAAATGTAACTGCCGCTGGCGTTAAACAGGCTGCCATACGATAAATCCACACTGGCCAGCGACGGCAGAGTTTTGCCAATTTCGGTCGCAATTATCGAGCGGTAACGGGTATTGAGTTCGGTGATCAGCCCGCTGAAATCCTGCGTCGAATACAGACCGGCACCGTAGAATAACGCGTTGTAATACAGCACCACACTGGGCTGCTTTCCAGCGAGAACATCGGCTTCGAAATCATTGGGGATATACAATAGCGCATAATCCTGCGCGGTACGCAGGCGATATTCCGCTTCGGGTAAACCGCCGTCGAAAGCCTGCACATGAGCATGTGAACCGGCGTCCAGTTTGCGGGTCAACGTTTTGGATAATGAGCTGTGATCGTTATCGACCACTGACACCGGTAAATCCAGCAATGTGCCTTCGGAAAAGTTGCTGCTGATCAGGCCAAACAACAACAAAGGAAAAATCCAGCACAGCCAGTGAATCACCGGTTTACGAAAGGCGTGATTCACTTCACGGGTAAAAGCACGGCTGAAACACCGCCATGCGGCTTTTGCCCTTTCACTGTGTGGCGCTTTGACCGGTTTCAATTCGCTTTCCATTGCCATAATGCACTCATACCCTGACGCAATCCGGGCACCGGTTTCGCAGGGTAAAGGCGCACTTCAAAAGTTTTTAAATCGAAATCACCGGTCGCACGCGTGGCGCGTTTGGTCGCATAGTCACCGAGCGGCGCGATGTAGCGCACTTCGGCTTCGATCATCTGGTTGTTCAGCGCAGGAACGCGCATCTGCACTTTGTCGCCTTTGCGAACACCGGCCAGAATATCTTCCCGCAGGTTAAAGACGAAATAAGCATCAGGCAGGCGGACCAACGTCAGCAGCGGACTTGACGCACTTTCCAGCTCACCGACTTCCACCGGGATCGGCCCCACTTCACCATCGACCGGCGCTTTGACCTGTAAGTCATCGGTCTGTGCTTTGATTTCCAGTAGGTCTTCTTCTGTCTGACGAAGCTGCGCGGCGTAGCTTTCGCGCTGTTCGACGCGATCGCCGTTCATGCCTTCATCAAGATTGGCTTTGGCGACGAGAACTTGTGCATATGCGCTGTCGCGGGCACGGCGGGAATCCTCTAAATCAGACGCTGAAATAAACCCTTTCGCCGCCACTTTGGCGTTGCGGTTGTAGAGGTCGCGGGCGTTGACATATTCCGCCTGAGATTGCGCCAGGGTGGCTTTGAGGTTGCGAATACTTTCTTCGCGGGTACCGTTAACAGAGAGATCAAGCTGGGCTTTTGCCTGATCGCGGGCGGCTTCGGCGGCACGCAACTGTGCCATCATTTCCGGGCTGTCGAGGGTTATCAGCAGTTGCCCGGCTTTCACATCGTCGCCGCGTTCAACGTGACGTTCAATCACGCGGCCTTTGGATTTCGATGCCACAATCACTTCCGGCGCATCGACTTCACCCTGTAACAGCAAATCCTGATTGTGCGCACGAAACAGCACCGCCAGAGAAACTGCCACTGCAACCAGCAGCAGGGTCAATAATATTCGTTTACTCATCGGTGCTTCATCCTTTTTGTTTGCCTGTATTTATCATCGGCTTTGGTTCTCCTTTCCATAATTGTCCATTCCCGCCAACGCCCGTTCTGAACGGCGTGAGTGCGCTTCAGTCAAATCATAGCGGGATGAACAAAGACTGTTTAACACAAAGCAACATATTCACTGAAACTATAATTTAAGTTATTTGAATTGATTTTAAGGATGATTTAACGGCAATTAAGGGCACAAATGCCGTATTCAATCAGTACTTATTGGGTAATACTCGTTCTAATTATGAGCGGAGTGAATGCGTTCTCCCCTCTTTCCTTTGATGAGTGAGCCGTGATTATGTCTGAGAAAAACACCGTTCCCCTTTCCGTGCTCGATCTGGCGCCGGTGCCACAGGGTGCCGATCCGGCCCGGGCATTCCAGTGTTCCCTTGAACTGGCACAACACGCCGAGAAGTGGGGCTATCAGCGTTACTGGATGGCAGAGCATCACAATATGACCGGTATCGCCAGCGCAGCGACTTCTGTGCTGCTGGGTTATATCGCCGGCGGGACGAAAACCATCCGCGTGGGCTCCGGCGGCGTCATGCTGCCAAACCATTCGCCGCTGGTGATTGCCGAACAGTTCGGCACGCTCGCTACGCTGTATCCAGACCGCGTAGATTTGGGTCTGGGACGCGCGCCGGGTACGGATCAGCGCACCATGATCGCGCTGCGCCGCCATCTTTCCGGTGAAGTCGATAATTTCCCGCAGGACGTGCAGGAATTGCAGATGTATTTCGGTGACGTTCAGCCGCAGCAGGCGGTTCAGGCCGTACCGGGACAAGGTTTGCATGTGCCAATCTGGTTACTGGGCTCAAGCCTGTACAGCGCTCAGCTGGCGGCGGCTCTGGGTCTGCCATTTGCCTTTGCCTCGCATTTTGCGCCGGACATGTTGTATCAGGCACTGGCGATTTACCGCAGCAAATTCCAGCCTTCTGCACAGCTCGAAAAACCGCACGCGATGGTCTGCATTAACGCGATTGCCGCTGATACCGATGAAGAAGCGCGCCGGATGTTTACCTCCAATCAGCAACAGTTCATTAATCTGCGCCGCGGAATGCCGGGTAAACTCCCTGCGCCGGTCGATAACATCGAAAGCCTGTGGTCAGCTCAGGAACGCTTTGGCGTGGATAATGCGCTGCGCATGTCGGTGGTCGGCAATAAAGAAACGGTGCGTCAGGGTCTGCAAAATATTCTGCGTGAGACCGAAGCTGATGAACTGATGATCAACGGGCAGATTTTTGATCACCAGGCTCGCCTGCATTCATTCGAAATTGTCTCTCAGCTGCAGGATGAACTGGTTAAAGAGCCGCGCATCAGCTGAACCAGCTCACCAAATGACAGACGAAAAAAAACCAGCCGGTGAAGGCTGGTTTTTTATTATCTAAACTTCAGTAAACCGAAGCGCGATAAATTATGCGTCAGTAGTACGACGTGGTGCGCGGCTTGGCGGACGACGGTCGCCAGCTGCTGAAGAACCTTCACGGCGATCACCGCTGAAAGAACGTGGAGCACCGTTACCACGACGTTCACCACCAGCGCCCGCAGGACGGTCACCGTTGAAAGAACGCGGAGCACCATTACCACGACGCTCACCGCCAGCACCAGCCGGACGATCACGACGTGGAGCCTGTGGCACCGCATCACCGATCAGCTGCATGTTCATCGGTTTATTCAGGATACGCGTACGGGTGAAGTGAGACAGGATCTCGCCCGGCATACCTTTTGGCAGTTCGATAGTAGAGTGCGTACCGAACAGCTTGATGTTACCGATGTAACGGCTGCTGATGTCGCCTTCGTTAGCGATAGCGCCAACGATGTGACGAACTTCAACACCATCATCACGACCCACTTCGATGCGATACAGTTCCATTTCGCCAGCGTCACGACGCTCACGACGTGGGCTGTCGCCATCACGTGCAGGACGATCATTGCTGCGAGCCGGACGGTCACGACGATCACCACGATCACCGCGATCGCCACGTTCTTCGAATTCACGACGTGGTGGACGGCTTTTGAAGACCGGATCCGCTGCAACGATCAGAGGACGTTCGCCCTGTGCCATTTTCAGCAGCGCCGCAGCCAGTGTTTCGATGTCCAGCTCTTCTGCAGGTTGCAGTTTAGCCAGCAGGCTACGGTACTGATCCAGATCGCTGCTTTCCAGTTGCTGCTGAACTTTCGCTGCGAATTTAGCCAGACGACGCTCGCCAAGAACTTCTGCAGTTGGGATTTCAACTTCTGGAATGGTCAGCTTCATGGTGCGTTCAATGTTACGCAGCAGACGACGCTCACGGTTCTCAACGAACAGTAATGCGCGACCTGCACGGCCAGCACGACCGGTACGGCCGATACGGTGAACGTAAGATTCTGAGTCCATCGGGATGTCATAGTTAACAACCAGGCTGATACGTTCTACGTCGAGACCACGTGCTGCCACGTCGGTTGCAATCAGAATGTCCAGACGGCCATCTTTCAGACGTTCCAGAGTCTGCTCACGCAGCGCCTGGTTCATGTCACCGTTCAGTGCAGCGCTGCTGTAGCCGCTACGTTCCAGAGCTTCAGCCACTTCCAGCGTCGCGTTTTTGGTACGAACGAAGATGATCGCCGCATCAAAATCTTCTGCTTCAAGGAAACGCACCAGCGCTTCGTTTTTACGCAGACCGTACACAGACCAGTAGCTCTGGCTGATGTCAGGACGGGTCGTGATGCTTGACTGAATACGAACTTCCTGCGGATCTTTCATGAAGCGACGGGTAATGCGACGGATAGCTTCTGGCATGGTTGCAGAGAACAGCGCGGTCTGATGTTCAGCCGGGATCTGCGCCATGATAGTTTCGACGTCTTCGATGAAGCCCATACGCAGCATTTCATCAGCTTCGTCCAGCACCAGGCCGCTCAGGTTAGAGAGGTTCAGGGTGCCGCGTTTCAGGTGGTCCAGCAGACGGCCTGGGGTACCCACAACAACTTGTGGTCCCTGACGCAGTGCGCGCAGCTGAACGTCATAGCGCTGGCCGCCGTAAAGGGCAACCACATTCACGCCATGCATGTGTTTAGAGAAATCAGTCATTGCTTCAGCAACCTGAACCGCCAGTTCGCGGGTAGGTGCCAGAACAAGAATTTGTGGTGCTTTCAGTGAAGCATCAATGTTGTGCAGCAGAGGTAAAGAGAATGCTGCTGTTTTACCGGAACCTGTCTGAGCCATACCCAGAACGTCGCGGCCATTTAACAGGTGAGGAATACACTCAGCCTGGATTGGTGAAGGTTTTTCGTAGCCCAAATCAGTCAGGGCAGAAATGATCGGAGCAGACAGCCCCAGGTCAGCAAAAGAGGTTTCAAGCTCAGTAGTCATGTACACGTGCCTCATTAATAATGGCAGCCAGTCTACATAACTCGTCGAGAAAATTTTCAGTCATTTTCATTGAAAAGTGTGAACCGGCTCAAATTAGATTATAAAACGAACAAAGCAACCCTCGCCCGTTAAGGCGCTTAAAAATGGTAAATACCATGATTAAAAAGGCTGATTGGTGTCGTCAGCTATTGCTGGTCCGATTCTGATAGGTCGTCTTGCTCATGGCCCAAAAGCGCCAATTCCAACAATGCATAGCGGTGCTCAACAAAGTTATGAACGTTGTTAGCTACCGTCAGTTTGAACAGTGCCGCGGCGCTGTTCTTGTCCCCCAGACTTAGGTAATGCTTACCTAAATAGAAGTCAGTTTCACTGAGATGCTCAGCGAGCGAAGTGTTATCCGTTGCTTCTGCCTTGAGGCGTTCCATCAGCGTAGATTCGCTGATTTTGCCCAAGTAGAATTCGACGATATTCCATCCCCATTGCCCTCTGTCCGCTTTGTCATAACGCTCCTGGAGCGCTACTTCGGCATTCTTAGGATTGATTTCTCGCTCCGCAAGATAAAGCCATAACGAACGGAAGGGATCATTTGGATCGTCTCGATAAAACGCCTGCAGATCATCCTGCGCTAACGAGAATCGGCCACCGTAATACAGGGCGATACCTCGGTTCAAACGCGCGTAGTTGTAAGTTGGATCAAGCTCTAGTACAGAATCAAACGCTTCATAGGCAGCATCGAAATTGCCTGCCTGCGTTAGGTAAATCCCCAGGTAGTTAAAAACTTCTGGCATATCAGGACGAATAGACAGCGCTTGTGAAAAATCATTTCGCGCCAGTGCTCTTAGCCCGAGACTATCATACAGCACACCGCGCTCATATAATAGCTGTGCTCTCTCATCATCGGTTAATGACCGGCTGGCAAGTATTTGTTCCATGCGTGCCAGGATGACTTCCTGCTGCAACGTCGGCTGCAACGGAATCGCCAGAACTTCATTTTTACGCCAATCATGGTTGCTGCATCCTGCCAACATAAGTGCTGTCGCAACATAACACCAGCGCAAGAAAGGCTTCATTTCTACTCCCGGAGACAAACATTGGATGAACATCCTGTTATCCGCTTGCTTAACACAAACGCATCCTGCGTTCATGAGACGAACAGCTCCTCCCCAGGTGGAAAGGAGCTGTAAAACTTCTGTTACAGATTATTCTGCTGCAGGTTGCTCAGTTGTTTCGTCTTGAGAAGGTGCGGTAGCTTCTTTGATGCTCAGACGCACACGACCCTGACGGTCAACTTCGAGAACCTTAACCGGCACTTCCTGACCCATCTGCAGGTAATCAGTCACTTTCTCTACACGCTTGTCAGCGATTTGAGAAATGTGAACCAGACCTTCTTTACCGCCGCCGATGGCAACAAACGCACCAAAGTCTACGATACGGGTCACTTTACCCTGATAGATACGGCCAACTTCGATTTCAGCGGTGATCTCTTCGATACGGCGGATAGCGTATTTCGCTTTCTCGCCGTCGGTTGCTGCGATTTTCACAGTACCGTCATCTTCGATTTCGATAGTGGTGCCAGTTTCTTCAGTCAGCGCACGGATTACAGAACCACCTTTACCGATCACGTCCTTGATTTTGTCCGGGCTGATCTTGATGGTGTGAATACGTGGAGCAAACTGAGAGATATCGCCACGTGGAGTGCTGATAGCCTGTTCCATCACGCCCAGAATGTGCAGACGCGCACCCTTAGCCTGGTTCAGAGCCACCTGCATGATTTCGCGGGTGATACCTTCGATTTTGATGTCCATCTGCAGCGCGGTGATACCGTCGCGGCTACCGGCAACTTTAAAGTCCATGTCGCCCAAGTGATCTTCGTCACCCAGAATGTCGGACAGAACGATAAAGCTTTCGCCTTCTTTAACCAGGCCCATTGCGATACCCGCAACAGCTGCTTTAATTGGCACGCCTGCATCCATCAGGGCCAGAGATGCGCCACAAACAGAAGCCATTGAAGATGAACCGTTAGATTCAGTGATTTCAGAAACCACACGTACGGTATACGGGAAGTCTTCTGGTTTTGGCATCATTGCCAGCACGCCACGTTTAGCAAGACGGCCATGGCCAATCTCACGACGTTTTGGCGAACCTACCATACCGGTCTCACCAACAGAGTACGGAGGGAAGTTGTAGTGGAACAGGAAGCTATCAGTCTTCTCGCCCATCAGCTCATCCAGGTTCTGTGCATCACGGGCAGTACCCAGAGTTGCAGTAACCAGTGCCTGAGTTTCACCACGGGTGAACAGCGCTGAACCGTGAGTACGTGGCAGAACGCCAGTACGCACATCCAGACCACGGATCATGTCTTTTTCGCGACCATCGATACGTGGCTCGCCACGCAGAACACGGCTACGAACCACATTCTTCTCGATGCTGCCCAGAATGTCAGAGATTTCGCCAGCGTCCAGAGAGTCGTCTTCAGCTTGCAGAGCCTGAACAACGTCAGATTTGATGACGTTAATCTGGTTGTAACGCTCTTGTTTCTCAGTGATCAGGTACGCATCACCCAGACGGGATTCAGACAGTGCAGCCACGCGAGCGTGCAACTCAGCGTTAACCACTTCTGGCTGCCAGTCCCATTTTGGTTTGCCGGCTTCAGCAACCAATGAGTTGATGTTATCAATAACGATTTGTTGTTGTTCGTGGCCGAATACGACCGCGCCCAGCATTTGATCTTCGCTCAGAACTTCTGCTTCAGATTCAACCATCAGAACAGCGCCCTGAGTACCCGCAACAACCAGGTCCAGACGGCTTGTTTTCAGCTCATCTGCGGTTGGGTTCAGAACGTACTGGTCGTTGATGTAACCCACGCGTGCAGCACCGATTGGGCCGTTGAATGGAATACCAGACAGGCTCAGGGCAGCAGACGCACCGATCATCGCAACGATGTCAGGGTTAACTTGTGGGTTCAGGGAAACCACAGTCGCGATAACCTGAACTTCATTCAGGAAGGAGTCCGGGAACAGAGGACGGATCGGGCGGTCAATCAGACGTGAAGTCAGAGTTTCGCCTTCGCTTGGACGGCCTTCACGACGGAAGAAGCTACCCGGGATACGACCAGCAGCGTAAGTACGCTCCTGATAGTTAACAGTCAGCGGGAAGAAGCTCTGACCTGGTTTCGCTTTTTTCTGGCCAACAACGGTAACGAATACCGCGGTGTCGTCCATGCTAACCATAACAGCTGCAGTTGCCTGACGAGCCATCATGCCGGTTTCCAGCGTAACGGTGTGCTGGCCGTATTGGAATTTACGAATAGTCGGATTAAGCAATGTAATGTCCTTTTGTATGACGCGCAGCTGTTATGACAGCAGTTCACGCCGATCAATATCCGAGCTTCTCACTACATTCTCGCGACTAATGACAATCCTTATATACCTGGCAATGTGGCAATAAAGTCTCTCATTAGCCGCGCGAAAACATCTGTAACGGAAGTTCATGTACTTAGAATAACAACGGAAACAGCAGCCATACAGTACCCTGATTTGGCGTCGCTTCCTAGAATAAAGGGGCCTATTGGCCCCTTTACACTGAAACTCGCTTGATTAGCGACGCAGACCCAGACGCTCGATCAGGCTGGTGTAACGTGCTACATCTTTACGCTTCAGGTAGTCCAGCAGTTTACGACGCTGAGAAACCATACGCAGCAGACCACGACGGCTGTGGTGATCTTTTTTGTGCTCTGCAAAGTGACCTTGCAGATGGTTAATTTGAGCAGTCAGCAGAGCAACCTGAACTTCGGAAGAACCACTGTCGTTAGTGCCACGACCGAAGTCGGAAACGATTTGAGCTTTAGCTTCAACGCTTAGAGACATAATCTTACTCCAAAATATTATAGATAATTAAACGGGTGCCGATCTCTAATTCAGCAACCCAATGCATAAGCTGCGCTATTCTACCCTTTGCCATATATGATCGCAAGGTGAGCAGAAAGCGCTTAATCCGTGTATTCGACGACCAGACGACGCGGCGCAATGCGGCCATCGTCATCAATTTCGCCCACACCGATAAACTTACGTTCTTCGCCTTCAGTGATGCGAACCATGCCACTGGCTGGTGCGCCAGACGCCTGAACAGGTTGGCCCTGTTTAACGTATCCGGCGACGACAGGCAGCAGGTTCACTTCCGGGAAGTCTTCACACGCGCTGTCCATAGGCAACAACAACGGATCTAGCAGTAAGCGTGGCTCAATGCCCTGCTCTTCTGCCTGAGCGATCAGCTCATGGAGTTTTTCCATGGTGACCATGCGCTCAGACGGATAGGTTGCGACCTGCAAACGGCGCAAATACGTGACGTGCGCACCACAGCCCAATTTTTCGCCCATATCATCCACAATCGTGCGGATATAAGTGCCTTTTGAACAGTGGATTTCTAATTCAACCTCGAAGCCTTCCCAGCGGATGAACTTCAGCTCATACACGGTAATGCTGCGCGATTCTCGCGGTACTTCGATGCCCTGACGTGCGTACTCATACAGTTTTTTCCCTTCATATTTCAGCGCGGAATACATGGAAGGAATCTGCCGGGTTTCACCGCGGAAGCTGTCGAGTGCTTCGTCTAGTTGCTGCTGAGTGAAGGTCATTTCACGTTCAGAAATGATGGCACCTTCAGCATCTGACGTATCGGTGCGTTGTCCCATACGGGCAATCACGCGATAACGCTTGTCAGAATCGAGCAGGAACCGGGAAAACTTGGTCGCTTCGCCTAAGCACAGCGGCAACATACCGGTGGCTAAAGGATCGAGCGCGCCGGTATGTCCTGCCCGGTTAGCGTTGTAAAGGCGTTTAACCTTTTGCAGGGCATCGTTAGAAGACAAGCCTAAAGATTTGTCCAGTAGCAGAACGCCGTGTATATCACGGCCGCGGCGACGTGGGCGACTCATTATGCTTCCTCGTCATCGCCTGCAGCTGAACGACGTTCAGCATCGTTTTTCACGACGTTGGTCACCAGATTGGACATACGCATACCTTCAACCAAAGAGTTGTCGTAAGCGAAAGTCAGTTCTGGTACGACACGCAAACGCATCGCTTTTCCGATCAGCGTACGGATAAAACCGGACGCGTCCTGCAAAGCTTTGATGCCATTCTTAACACGATCAGGATCGTGATTTTCAGTGGTCAGCACGTCCAGAAAGGTCACGAACACTTTGGCATAAGCCAGGTCACGTGAAACTTCAACGCCTGAAACGGTCGCCATGCCTACGCGCGGGTCTTTGACTTCACGCTGTAAGATAATGGCGATTTCTTTTTGCATCTCCTGAGAGACGCGCTGAGTACGGCTAAATTCTTTTGCCATGATGCTTTTCTCCTCACTTGCTCCAGACAAATAAGGGGGCGCAAGGCCCCCCATCTGGATATCAGCTACTTCGCAAACGTTAAGCGATAGTACGTTTGATCTCGATGATTTCGAAGACTTCGATCACATCACCAGTACGCACATCGTTGTAGTTCTTAACGCCGATACCACATTCCATGCCGTTACGAACTTCAGCAACGTCATCTTTGAAGCGACGCAGGGATTCCAGTTCGCCTTCGTAGATCACCACGTTTTCACGCAGTACACGGATTGGGTTGTTACGCTTGATCATACCCTCAGTCACCATACAACCTGCAATAGCGCCGAATTTCGGTGACTTGAACACGTCACGAACTTCAGCCAGGCCGATGATTTGCTGTTTGTACTCTGGCGCCAACATACCGCTCATCGCCTGTTTAACTTCGTCAATCAGGTTATAGATAACGGAATAGTAACGCAGATCCAGGCTTTCGTTTTCTACGACACGGCGGGCAGAAGCATCTGCACGGACGTTAAAGCCCAGGATGATCGCGTTGGAAGCAGCGGCCAGTGTTGCGTCAGTCTCGGTGATACCACCGACACCCATACCGACGATTTTAACTTTAACTTCGTCAGTAGACAGATTCTGCAACGCATCGGAAATCGCTTCGCAAGAACCCTGAACGTCTGATTTCAGAACGATGTTCAGTTCAGAAACTTCGCCTTCAGTCATGTTCGCGAACATGTTTTCCAGTTTAGATTTCTGCTGACGAGCCAGTTTCACTTCGCGGAATTTACCCTGACGATACAGAGCAACTTCACGAGCTTTCTTCTCGTCACGAACAACAGTCACTTCATCACCCGCAGCCGGAACGCTGGACAGACCCAGAACTTCGACAGGGATAGAAGGACCCGCAGACGTAATGTCACGACCCATTTCGTCACGCATCGCACGGACACGGCCGTATTCGAAGCCACACAGAATGATGTCGCCTTTGTTCAGAGTACCTTCCTGAACCAGAACGGTTGCAACCGGGCCACGACCTTTGTCCAGGAAGGACTCGATCACAACGCCACTTGCCATACCCGTGCGAACGGCTTTCAGTTCCAGAACTTCAGCTTGCAGCAGGATAGCCTGCAACAGATCGTCGATACCGGTACCGACTTTCGCAGAAACGTGGATGAACTGAGATTCACCGCCCCACTCTTCTGGCATAACGCCATACTGAGACAATTCAGTACGAACGCGGTCTGGGTCAGAGTCTGGCTTATCAATTTTGTTCACTGCAACCACGATTGGCACGCCAGCAGCTTTCGCATGCTGTACGGCTTCGATGGTTTGTGGCATCACGCCATCATCTGCTGAAACAACCAGAACAACGATATCCGTTGCCTGAGCACCACGAGCACGCATTGATGTAAATGCGGCGTGTCCCGGTGTATCCAGGAAGGTGATCATGCCGTTTTCAGTTTCGACGTGGTACGCACCGATGTGCTGGGTAATACCGCCGGCTTCGCCTGCTGCCACTTTCGTAGAACGAATGTAGTCGAGCAATGAAGTTTTACCGTGGTCAACGTGGCCCATGATGGTCACAACCGGAGCACGTGGCTCAGCGGCAGCAGAAGAAGCTGTATCACGATCGCTCATCAGCGCTTCTTCCAGCTCGTTCTCACGACGCAGGATAACTTTGTGGCCCATTTCTTCCGCAACCAGTTGAGCAGTTTCCTGATCAATGACCTGGTTGATGGTGGCCATGGCGCCCAGTTTCATCATAGTTTTGATGACCTGAGAACCTTTAACTGCCATTTTGTTTGCCAGCTCAGCAACAGTAATGGTTTCACCCACGACAACATCGCGGTTCACTGCAACAACAGGCTTGTTAAAGCTCTGCTGTAAGGTGCTTGGCTTACGCTTACCTTTACCGTTACGGCCAACAGCACGGGCTTCTTCGCGATCCGCTTTAGATTCGGACAGTTTGTTGCCTTTTTTCTGTTTGGTCGCTTTTCCACCACGGGTACGGGTACGACGTTCGCCTTCAACTTTGGCGTCATTCTCGTCTTCAGCAGCACGAGCATGGGTAGAAGTGGTGACATGGTAGTCAGCAGATTCTGATTCGCTTGGCGCGACAGCTTCAGTCCAGACACCAGAGTCAGCCATTTTACGGGCTTCTTCTGCGATGCGTTTGGCGTTTTCTTCGATCTTACGCTGGGCTTCTTCTTCCGTTTTGCGTTTCAGCTCTGCGGCTTCAGCTTCACGGCGGGCTTTCTCTGCCTGAGCTGGTTTAGTTACTTCGTCAGTATGTTGATTCGTCACTTTATCTTTTTCCGCTGCATCACGCTTAGCTTTATCAGCGGCCTCACGTTTAGCTTGCTCTTCGGCGGCGCGTTTGGCTTTTTCCTGAGCTTCGCGCTGGGCTTGCTCTGCTGCTGCACGCTGTGCCTGTTCTTCCGCGTCACGCTTCGCCTGCTCTTCCGCTTCGGCCTGGGCAACTTCTGCCTCGGTCATATCACGTTTAACATAAGTGCGTTTCTTGCGGACCTCGATTTGCACCGATTTACTCTTCCCGCCGGTGCTCGGAATATTCAGTGTACTACGCGTTTTGCGTTGTAACGTCAGTTTGTTTGTCGCACCGGCATTTCCGCCATTCAGGTGCGCCAATAAAGTTTCTTTTTCTTGCTGGGTCACAGAGTCAGCTTCGGACTTCGAGATCCCTGCATCAGCAAATTGCTGTACCAGGCGATCTACCGGAGTCTCAATCTCTGCCGCCAGCGATTTTACAGTTACATCTGTCATGCTGTTCCTTCCTGCTACAGTTTATTACGCGTTGTCGCCAAACCAGCAGATATTGCGCGCGGCCATGATAAGTTCACCAGCCTGCTCGTCAGTAAGACCTTCAATATCAGCCAGATCGTCGACACCCTGCTCGGCAAGATCTTCCAGCGTACAAACCCCTTGTGCAGCCAGTTTAAACGCCATGCTACGTTCCAGACCCGCCAGATTAAGCAGATCGTCAGCAGGCTTTTTGTCACCGAGACTTTCTTCCTGAGCTAAAGCCAGTGTGGTCAGCGCTTCTTTCGCACGTTCGCGCAGCGCATCCACGGTGTCTTCATCCAGGCCGTCGATTTCAAGCAGTTCGTTGACTGGCACGTAAGCCAGTTCTTCAAGCGTTGAGAAACCTTCTTCTACCAGCACCGTAGCGAAATCTTCATCGATGGCCAGGTATTTGGTAAAGGTAGCAATCGCAGCGTGTGCCTCAGCCTGATGTTTGGCTTGCAGGTCGTCTGCTGTCATCACGTTCAGTTCCCACTTGTCATCACCACGATGCTGTTTCAACAATTGGGAGGCCAAACGCACGTTCTGGCCATTACGGCCAATCGCCTGTGCCAGATTGCTGGCTTCAACGGCGATATCCATGGTGCATTTATCTTCATCAACAACGATGGAAGCGACATCTGCCGGTGCCATTGCGTTGATTACGAATTGCGCAGGATTGTCATCCCAAAGGATGATATCGATTCGTTCACCGCCCAGTTCACTGGAAACCGCCTGAACGCGTGCACCACGCATACCGACACAAGCACCGACCGGGTCGATACGTTTGTCGTTGGTTTTTACTGCAATTTTCGCACGGGAGCCAGGATCACGGGCTGCCGCTTTAATTTCGATCAACTCTTCGCCAATTTCAGGCACTTCAATGCGGAACAACTCAATAAGCATCTCGTTACGTGAACGGCTGACGAACAGCTGGGCACCGCGAGCTTCAGGGCGAACATCATACAGAACGCCGCGAATACGGTCGCCGGAGCGGAAGTTTTCACGCGGAAGCATATCTTCACGCAGAATAACGGCTTCAGCGTTGCTGCCTAAATCCAGAGCGATGCTGTCACGGTTAACTTTCTTAACCACGCCGGTGACGATCTCACCTTGCTGCTCACGGAATTGATCAACCACCATCGCACGCTCTGCTTCACGTACTTTCTGTACGATAACTTGCTTAGCAGTTTGCGTGGTGATGCGGTCAAAAGTGACCGACTCGATTTGATCTTCAATATATCCGCCGAGGTCGATTGACGGATCTTCGTATTGTGCAGCTTCGAGGGTGATTTCGCGGGTCGGCTGCGTCACTTCATTGACTGCCACCCAACGACGAAAGGTATCGAAGTCACCTGTTTTGCGGTCAATGCTGACGCGGACTTCGATTTCCTGCTCGTATTTTTTCTTGGTCGCCGTTGATAATGCAATTTCCAGCGCTTCAAAAATCTTCTCGCGCGGGAGGGATTTTTCATTAGAAACTGCTTCTACAACAGCCAGAATCTCTTTGTTCATCCTAGTTGCCTCTTCCAAACTCTTTAAAAGTGGGGTACCAGGTTCGCTTTCTGGATGTTGCTCAGTGCGAACACTTCATCTTTCCCTTCCACTGTCACCGTGATCATCTCGCCTTCGACAGCCTTAATAATGCCCTGCCATTTGCGACGATTCTGCACTGCCATACGCAGAACAATGCTGACTTCGTCACCCAGGAAACGTTGATAATGTTCAGCGGTGAACATAGGACGATCAAGGCCTGGAGAGGAAACTTCCAGGTTGTAGGCAACGGTGACTGGATCTTCAACGTCCAGCACAGCGCTCACCTGGTGGCTGACATCAGCACAATCATCAACATTGATCCCGGCGTCACTATCAATATAGATGCGCAACGTCGATTGGCGAGCCCGAACGAACTCGATGCCCACCAGCTCAAAGCCAAGTGCCTCGACTGGTGCTGTAATCAGCTCTGTTAATTTTTGTTCTAATGTGGACAAGCCCACCCCCAAGACATAAAAAAAGGGCTAAATAGCCCAGTGATTCTGTTGCCAAATAACAAAAAACCCCGATAAATCGGGGCTTTATGCAACTGGACCCTATTCGCCGCATAGCGGCTTCGGTACAACTTTCGCGAAGTGTTATTTCAAATAGAAGCTTTCAAATTGGAACTGCAGAACATCACAGGTAGACACTGAAAGTCTATTTGAAATAAACACTTAGGGAAAGTGGTTGCGGGGGCCGGATTTGAACCGACGACCTTCGGGTTATGAGCCCGACGAGCTACCAGGCTGCTCCACCCCGCGTCCGAAAACGTGGCAAATACTACGCCGATAATCGCTAAAAAGCAAATTATCATAAAGATTGGTACCGAGGACGGGACTTGAACCCGTAAGCCCATTCGGGCACTACCACCTCAAGGTAGCGTGTCTACCAATTCCACCACCTCGGCACTCTTTTTTTTCACAATCGCTTGTACTGTCCAAGTACGAGCCACTGTTTAAAACCTTTCACTTCTTGCGATAAGAAGGTTACTGCTTAGTGAGGAACGTCACTGTTAGGCGCTGCTGGAGCTGCCGGTGCAGTGGTCTGCTCAGTTTTCGCTGGCTGACTCAGGTTTTCCCACTCACTACCTTTTTGGCTTTTATTGGTGCTCATGTTCCCGAGAATCAAACTAATGATAAAGAACAGTGCTGCCAAAATGCCGGTCATACGGGTCATGAAGTTACCGGAACCACTCGAACCGAACAATGTGCCAGAAGCACCTGCTCCGAAAGAGGCTCCCATATCAGCGCCTTTACCTTGTTGCAGCATAACCAGAGCAACAAGCCCGATTGCTACGATAAGGAAAATCACCAGAAGAGCGTCGTACATAGTAGTACCTGTATCCTCGCGGGTTCACCGCATGCCAATTGCTTCTCACCATTTAGCAGGTCGTTCAAGGACCCACTGAAGCGGGTGTGAATACTAACCAAAGCCGTATTGCCGCGCAAGGGCAATTTTCATCAAACTGTTCGTTTGCGGAAAAAAACGGCAAATTGGCAGAAAAGTGGCTGGCAGGACGTTGTTCAGCCACGCATATCTCGAAAATTCGCCGTTTTTTATCAGGTTACGCTTTGACTGCTTTTACAGCATCAGCAATGCGGTTAGCCAGTTTTTCAACCAGACTCGCATCTTCACCTTCTACCATGACACGCAGCAGAGGCTCAGTTCCTGATTTACGTAACAGCACCCGGCCGCGGCCTGCTAACTGTTTTTCAACTTCGGCCGTCACCTGCTTAACTTCGTCGGATTCCAGCGGATCATGCTCACCGGCAAAACGGACGTTAATCAGGATTTGTGGCAGCAATTTCATGCCACTGCACAGATCATGCAGGCTCATGTGATTACGTACCATGGCGGTAAGCACTTGCAAACCGGCCACAATGCCGTCACCCGTGGTGGTTTTATCCAGCAGGATAATGTGACCTGAGTTTTCAGCCCCGATACTCCAGCCTTTTTCCTGCATTTTTTCCAGCACGTAGCGGTCGCCCACTTTCGCGCGGGTGAACGGAATACCGAGCTGCTTTAATGCCAGTTCCAAACCCATATTGCTCATTAAAGTGCCGACGGCGCCACCTTTGAGCTGCCCCTGACGCAGGCCTTCACGTGCAATGATGTAGAGGATCTGGTCGCCATCCACTTTATTGCCTTCATGATCGACCATAATCAGACGATCGCCGTCACCGTCAAACGCCAGTCCTACATGAGCTTTTTCTGCCAGAACGCGTTGCTGTAACTGACGGACATCGGTCGCACCGCACTCTTCGTTGATGTTCATCCCATCCGGATCGCAGCCGATGGTGATCACTTTCGCACCCAGTTCACGCAGAACGCTTGGCGCGATGTGATAGGTCGCGCCATTGGCACAATCCACAACGATTTTCAGCCCGTTCAGGCTCAGTTCGCTCGGGAATGTCCCTTTACAGAATTCGATATAACGACCGGCTGCATCGACGATACGGCTGGCCTTACCCAACGCGGCAGATTCTACGCAGGTGAGAGGTTTTTCAAGCTCAGCTTCAATGGCTTCTTCCACTTCATCGGGCAATTTAGTGCCATCAGTCGTGAAGAATTTGATGCCGTTATCGTAGAAAGGGTTATGCGAAGCAGAAATCACAATCCCGGCTTCAGCACGGAAAGTACGTGTCAGATACGCAACCGCAGGTGTGGGCATCGGGCCGGTGAAAGAAGCAGACAGCCCTGCGGCCGCCAGACCGGCTTCAAGCGCAGACTCCAGCATGTAGCCGGAAATACGGGTATCTTTACCGATAATCACTTTACCTGAGCCATGACGCGCTAATACTTTGCCTGCAGCCCAGCCCAGTTTGAGAACGAAATCAGGAGTAATCGGGCTATCGCCTACTTTTCCACGTATGCCATCAGTACCAAAATATTTACGGTTGCTCATAATTAATTTTTATCCCTTGCAGAAAGTGTCGCTTCCACGATACGCATCGCTTCGACGGTTTCTTTAACATCATGTACGCGAACTATCTGAGCTCCCTGCATGGCAGCAATCACAGCGCAGGCAACACTGCCCGTCACACGTTTCTCCGGTGACACATGCAGCAACTGCCCTACCATAGATTTCCTCGACATCCCCACCAGAAGTGGCAACCCGAAGTGATGGAACTCAGCCAGCCTGGCGAGTAGCAGGTAGTTATGTTCTAAATTTTTACCGAAACCGAAGCCCGGGTCGAGCAGCAATTTGTTTTTCGGAATGCCGGCATTCACACAACGGGCAATTTGATCGACAAAATACTGGTCTACTTGCGCAACGACGTTGTCGTAATGCGGGGCGTGCTGCATGGTTTTCGGGTCGCCTTGCATGTGCATCAGACAAACGGGTAATCCCGTTTCTGCCGCTGCCTGCAATGCTTCCGGCTCCTGAAGTGAACGAATATCGTTAATCAGATGCATACCGACATTTGCTGCTTCGCGGATAACCGACGCTTTCGAGGTATCCACGGAGATCCAGACATCAAAACGTCGGGCTATTGCTTCTACGACCGGCACCACACGGGCCAGTTCTTCCTCTTCGCTGACTTCAGCCGCACCCGGACGCGTTGATTCGCCGCCGATATCCAGGATTGTTGCCCCGGCATCGACCATCGCCTGAGCATGCCGAAGCGCAAGATCCAATGTGTTGTGTCGCCCGCCATCAGAAAATGAATCCGGGGTAACATTCAGGATCCCCATCACCTGGGGAAAAGTGAGATCCAGTGTCGACTCTCTGGCTGTGAGGTGCATAAATCATGTCCCTTCTGGTCATTCGTAGAGGCAGTTTCAAATTCCGATGCAAAGAATGCACGCATAAAAAACCCCGGGCAAGCCCGGGGTTGTGTGTTATCTGCGTTATTTTCCAACCAGCTGCTTATTTGCCGCTGAATTGCTCAAACATCGTGTTGCCAGGATTTGGCGTACGAGGTTCGTCAACTGGCGTTGGCGCTTTTGGAGCACCGCCGTCGTTAGAATTGCTGCTGCCGTTTTTACCGTTAGCATCATCCCAGCCAGCTGGCGGGCGAACTTCTGTACGGTTCATCAGGTCATCAATTTGTGGCGCATCGATGGTTTCGTACTTCATCAGGGCATCTTTCATTGAATGAAGGATATCCATGTTTTCCATCAAAAGCGTACGCGCACGAACGTAGTTACGTTCAACCAGAGATTTCACTTCCTGATCGATGATGCGGGCAGTTTCATCAGACATATGTTTGGCTTTCGCGACTGAACGACCGAGGAAGACTTCGCCTTCTTCTTCCGCATACAGCAACGGACCTAATTTCTCTGAGAAGCCCCACTGCGTAACCATGTTACGGGCAATAGAGGTGGCAACCTTGATGTCGTTTGACGCACCGGTCGACACTTTTTCCACACCGTAGATGATCTCTTCTGCAAGACGGCCACCGTACAAGGTAGAAATCTGGCTTTCGAGTTTCTGACGGCTGGCACTGATAGCATCGCCTTCAGGCAGGAAGAAGGTCACACCTAATGCACGGCCACGAGGAATAATGGTCACTTTATGCACAGGGTCATGCTCAGGAACCAGACGACCAATAATAGCGTGGCCTGCTTCATGATATGCAGTGGACTCTTTCTGCGATTCAGTCATCACCATGGAACGGCGCTCAGCACCCATCATGATTTTGTCTTTGGCTTTTTCGAACTCAACCATCGACACCACACGTTTGTTACCACGTGCAGAGAACAATGCCGCTTCGTTGACCAGGTTAGCCAGGTCAGCACCCGAGAAGCCAGGGGTACCACGGGCAATCACAGACGCATCAACGTCAGTAGCCAGCGGAACGCGACGCATGTGAACTTTAAGGATCTGTTCACGACCACGTACGTCTGGCAAGCCCACAACAACCTGACGGTCGAAACGGCCCGGACGCAGTAATGCCGGGTCAAGAACGTCCGGACGGTTGGTTGCGGCGATCACGATAATACCTTCGTTACCTTCGAAGCCATCCATCTCAACCAACATCTGGTTCAGCGTCTGTTCACGTTCATCGTGACCACCACCTAAACCTGCACCACGCTGACGGCCAACGGCGTCGATTTCATCGATAAAGATGATACATGGAGCGGCTTTCTTCGCCTGTTCAAACATGTCACGCACACGAGATGCACCGACACCCACGAACATTTCTACGAAGTCAGAACCCGAAATCGTAAAGAATGGCACTTTGGCTTCACCGGCGATCGCTTTCGCCAGCAAGGTTTTACCGGTACCCGGAGGACCGACCATCAGAACGCCTTTAGGAATTTTACCGCCCAGTTTCTGGAAACGGCTCGGTTCGCGCAGGTAATCTACCAGCTCGCTCACCTCTTCCTTCGCTTCGTCACAACCTGCAACGTCAGCAAACGTGGTTTTGATTTGGTCTTCCGTCAGCATGCGGGCTTTGCTTTTACCAAAGGACATTGCGCCTTTGCCACCGCCACCCTGCATTTGTCGCATAAAGAATATCCAGACGCCAATCAGAAGCAGCATCGGGAACCATGAAATGAAGATAGTCGCCAGGAAACTCTGCTGTTCAGGCGGTTCACCAACAACTTTCACGTTTTTGCTCAGCAGCGTATCCAGCAATTTAGGATCATTAACCGGGATATAGGTTGTGTATTTGCTGCTGTCTTTTTTGATAACGTCAATCGCACGTCCATTGATACGTACTTCACGGACCTGGTCTTGGGCCACTTCGGTTGTAAAGGTAGTGTAATCTACCTTACTGCCATTAGATTCGCTGGGACCAAAACTCTGAAATACAGACATCAATACAACTGCGATGACTAACCAGAGGATCAGGTTCTTCGCCATGTCACTCAAGGGATTAACCTCATATTACAACTGTGTTAACAAACAGCGTTAGGGAACTACAGTTTCCGCCCTGTCGCTACGATGTACACTTCTCGCGAACGTGCTCGGGAAGCGTCTGGCTTACGAATCTTCACCTTCGTAAACAGGGAGCGAATTTCCCGCAGGTATTCATCAAAGCCATCTCCCTGAAACACCTTCACCAGGAAACTTCCGCCTGGTGCTAATACATCCCGACACATATCCAGTGCTAATTCAACCAGATACATCGATTTTGGAATATCGACTGCCGGAGTACCGCTCATATTAGGCGCCATGTCAGACATGACCACCTGAACTTTATTTTCTCCCACGCGTTCAAGCAACGCTTTGAGAACTAATTCATCACGAAAATCCCCCTGAAGGAAATCGACTCCAACAATAGGATCCATAGGTAAAAGGTCAAGAGCAATAATGCGCCCTTTGCTACCGATTTGCGTCGCCACGAACTGTGACCAACCGCCCGGAGCTGCACCTAAATCGACCACCGTCATACCTTGTTTAAACAGCTTATCGCTTTGCTGTATTTCATCAAGTTTAAACCAGGCACGGGAGCGCAGCCCTTTTTTCTGTGCTTGTAGCACATATTTATCGCTAAAGTGTTCCTGCAACCAGCGACTGGAACTTGCAGAACGCTTCTTATTAGACATTATTTAGTAACCATATAGTTGTCCAACCACCCTAAGTTAGAGCCTTTGGAACAAGCTGTTAGCATCATGACGTCTATGGCTAAGTCAGTATAATTGCCTTCCCGAAGCAGTCCGGGTTGGTCATATACATGAGATGGCGGTAGAATGACCCGTTTTCAATCCCAACTTAAGCAAAAAAGACGATGAATCTTAACAATAAACAAAAACAGTACCTGAAAGGTCTGGCACATCCACTGAAACCGGTTGTTATGCTGGGCAACAACGGCCTGACAGAAGGTGTGTTGGCCGAAATCGAACAGGCACTGCAACATCACGAACTGATCAAGGTAAAAGTCGCGGCAGAAGAACGTGAGACGAAGACCTTGATCGTAGACGCGATTGTGCGTGAAACCAAGGCGTGTAATGTGCAAGTCATCGGCAATATGCTGGTACTTTATCGCCCTTCCACCGAAGACCGCAAAATTATCTTACCGCGTTAATCCATTTAGGTTTAACGAAAAGCGCTGTAGATTTTCGGAAAGGTGCCACGAAATCACGTTCAGGGGAAGGTCTCAGCAGGCCTTTTTACTTTAGTTTTCAATTTACTGTGAAGCAATTCACTGCATGAATGTGAGAATTACAGGGCGAAACATCGCGTTTCGCCCTTTTTAATGCAGATTTTAGAGGTATTCGACCTTCAATACTTCAAACTCAACATCACCGCCAGGCGTTTTGATGACCACAACGTCATCCTGTTCTTTCCCGATCAAACCCCGTGCAATCGGGGAATTAACAGAAATGAGGTTCTGCTTAAAATCAGCTTCGTCGTCACCCACAATGCGGTATTTCTGTTCTTCTTCGGTGTCCAGATTCATTACAGTTACTGTGGCACCAAAAATCACGCGGCCAGTGGCTGGCATTTTGGTCACATCAATAACCTGAGCATTCGAAAGCTTAGCTTCGATTTCCTGGATACGCCCTTCACAAAAACCCTGCTGCTCACGCGCAGCATGGTATTCAGCATTCTCTTTTAAATCGCCGTGCTCACGTGCGGTCGCGATATCAGCAATGATTTTCGGACGACGGACACCTTTCAGGTGATCCAGTTCTTCACGTAATCTTTCTGCGCCACGCAATGTCATCGGAATCGGTTTCATATCTTCATTACCTCTAACTTGGTCCTTTCGGTAAACACCGTCCTGATTGAATCAGGTAAGAAATTAAGCCAGCTCTTCTGACCGACTCTCTGGCGAAAAACAAAAAAAACCTCACCCGGAGTTGCCACCAGGCCAGGATTCATTTTGCAATTTGATTCGTATTTTAACGTAGAGTTCCTTGAGGATCATCGTTTACTTTCAGCCACGTTGCGCCTTGGTTCGTAGCATCGTAGTATGGCACCACATTATCCCGCCGTTACCCAGAGCCTTTACTCAAAATAATGCGTTTTTTACGAATTGTCAGTGGATTAGCATGCGCGTTTGTACTGAATACAAATGCGGCTCAGATCGAAAATTACACAGAATATCTGCCTGACGGCACGAATCTGGCTGTGCTGGTACAGAAAATTGGCGCGCCTGCGCCTGCTATAGACTATCACGGTACCCAAATGGCGCTGCCCGCCAGTACCATGAAGATTCTGACCGCGCTGGCGGCTTTGCTGCAACTGGGCCCAGATTTTCGTTTCACCACCACACTCGAAACACCAGGTTCCATTTCTGATGGCGTATTAAAGGGCGATCTGGTTGCTCGTTTTTCCGGCGATCCGACTTTAAAACGTCAGAATATTCGGAATATGGTCGCCGTATTGAAAAAACAGGGCGTCAAAGAAATCACCGGTGATGTGGTCATCAATACGTCGGTTTTTGCCAGCCATGATAAAGCGCCGGGATGGCCGTGGAACGACATCACCCAATGCTTCAGCGCTCCGCCGGCAGCAGCTATTGTCGACAGAAACTGTTTCTCAGTCTCGCTGTATAGCGCCCCGAAGCCTGACGAAAACGCATTTATCCGCGTGGCTTCATACTACCCGGTGCATATGTTCAGCGAAGTGCGCACTCTGGCGAAAGGCTCACCGGATGCACAATATTGTGAACTGGACGTCGTACCCGGTGAATTCAACCGCTATACCCTCACTGGCTGTCTGACTCAACGCAGCGAACCTTTGCCGCTGGCGTTCGCGATTCAGGATGGTGCCAGTTATGCCGGCGCTATACTGAAAGATGATCTGTTGCAGGCTGACATTCAGATTGATGGCACGTTAAAGCGTCAGACTCAGCCAACACCGGCTGGCACCGTACTGGCACAAACCCAGTCGGCGCCATTGCATGACCTGTTGCATCAGATGCTGAAAAAATCAGACAACATGATCGCCGATACGGTATTTCGTACTATTGGTCATCAGCGTTTTGGCGTGCCGGGAACGTGGCGTGCGGGCTCAGATGCTGTCCGTCAGATTTTGCGTCAAAAAGCAGGCGTGGATTTAGGCAACTCTATCCAGGTCGATGGATCCGGTCTTTCGCGCCATGACTTGCTGTCACCGGCCACTATGATGCAGGTGCTGCAATACATCGCGCAGCACGATAAAGAGTTAGACTTTATCTCAATGCTGCCACTCGCCGGTCATGACGGAACCTTGCAATATCGCGGCGGTCTTCATGAAGCTGGCGTTGACGGCAAAGTGTCAGCGAAAACCGGCTCCCTGTCTGGCGTGTATAACCTTGCAGGCTTTATTACGACAGCCAGCGGACAGCGAATGGCCTTTGTACAGTTCCTCTCTGGCTATGCAGTCCCACCTGAAGATCAACGCACACGACGGGCTCCTCTGGTGCGCTTCGAAAGCCGTCTCTACAGGGATATCTACCAAAATAATTAACCACGGAGAAGTGCCAGACAATGAAACTGCTGATAGTTGAAGATGACGAACTTTTACGGCAGGGATTGATGCTGGCACTCACCAGTGAAAATTATGCCTGCGACTGCGCTTCAACAGCAGCCGAGGCGCAGAGCCTGATTCAGACCAGCCAGTACAGTCTGGTGATCCTGGATTTAGGGTTACCAGACAAAGATGGTGCAACGTTGCTGCGCGAGTGGCGACGTCAGAACATTGCTCTCCCCGTTTTAATCCTTACCGCCCGTGATTCCCTGGAAGACAGGGTCGATGGCCTTGATGCCGGGGCCGACGATTACCTGATCAAACCTTTTGCACTGGTCGAATTGCAGGCCCGCGTCAGGGCGCTTATCCGCCGTTATCAGGGACAAAGCGACAATCAGATTTCAGTAGGCAATCTGAAAATCAACTTGTCCTCGCAGCAAGCTTATCTCGACGATGCGCCAGTGGAAGTGACACCCAAAGAATTCGCCATTTTATCGCGTCTGATGATGCGGGCGGGACAGACGGTAAACCGCGAATTGCTCCAGCAAGATCTCTATACCTGGCAGGATGATTTAGGGTCTAACACCCTGGAAGTTCATGTGCATAATCTGCGACGTAAGCTCGGTAAAGAACTCATCCGCACCGTGCGTGGCATTGGCTACCGGCTGGAAATTACGCAATGACCAGTATGCGCCGCCGCCTGCTGGTTATGCTGGCATTGATACTATTCGTCACTCAGCTCACCAGCGTTTTCTGGCTCTGGCATGAAAGCCAGGAGCAAATTAACCTGTTGGTTAACGACACCATTTCTGCAAAAACGCGAAACGCCCATGTTGAGAGAGAGATTGCTGAGGCGATCGCTTCGCTCATCGCCCCTTCTTTGCTGATGATGAGCATTACATTGGTTCTGTCATTTTGGGCGATCAGCTGGATTATTCGGCCACTGAATCAGTTGCAAAAACGTCTCGAAACACGTTCTGCCGATAACCTTTCGCCCCTGCCACTCAACAGTGAAATCAGGGAAATCGTTGCGGTCACCAATGCGCTGAACCAGCTATTTTCGCGTCTTTCCAACACTATCCAGCAGGAACGGTTGTTCACTGCCGACGCGGCACATGAGCTGCGCACTCCTCTGGCTGGCGTACGGTTGCATCTGGAAATCATGCATAAAAATGGCGTGGAAGGCAGCGATACGCTGATAAGCCGTATCGACCTGCTGATGCACACCATAGAACAGTTGCTGATGCTTGCCCGTGCCGGACAGAATTTTGCGAAAGGCGAATATCAGCAAGTAGATCTCACCCGTAACGTCATTAAGCCGCTCGAAGAAGAGTTACACGAAATGCTCGATGAACGCGGGCAGAAGCTGAGTATCCGGTTACCCGACCGCGCAGAAATTCAGGGCGACGCGGTGCTGCTGCGATTAATGGTACGAAATCTGGTCGAGAACGCTTACCGTTATAGTCCGGAAAATAGCGACATCACTATTACGATTGCGCCGAAAGATAATGGCTTCCTGATTCAGGTAGATGATGCGGGTCCGGGCATTGATGAAACCAAAGCCAGCGAACTGACACAGGCGTTTAAACGTAGTGATCAACGTTATGGCGGGAGCGGTCTGGGATTGAATATTGTGGTCAGGATTGCGCATCTGCATGGTGGCACCCTGACGTTGCGTAACCGCACCGGCAACACCGGACTCAGTGCACAATGCTGGTTACCGGATGTGGCATTACAAAGTTCGCTGACGCTAGCACCTGACGCCCGTTAACACGCTCTTTCATCAACATGTGATTAAAAAGAAAAAGGCTGCCTGAGGCAGCCTTTCTGGTTCAGCGATGAGACGCTAATACTCGGGATTAACGTTCGTAAATGATTTCGACGCCTTCGTCGTCATCTTCATCCCAGTCATCATCCCAGTCGTCGTCAGCTTCTGCTTCCACTTCAGCCAGCTGTTCACGGTGATAGTCATCCCACATGAACTCAACTTTTTCTGGCGCAGCAGCTTCGATTGCCATGTGCTTAGGATTTTCGTTGATGAATTTCATCACATCCCAGCACAGCGCATTCACGCCTTCGCGGTTTGCTGCAGAGATCAGGTAGTAATTACCTTCCCAGCCCAAAGCATCGGCGATCGCTTTTGCACGAGTTTCCGCTTCTTCTTTTTCGATCAGATCAACTTTGTTGAATACTAACCAGCGCGGCTTCTCAGCCAGCTTGGCGTTGTATTGCTTCAACTCATTGATGATGACTTTCGCATTTTCGATCGGATCAGATTCATCGATCGGCGCAATGTCGATCAGGTGCAACAGAACACGGCAACGCTCAAGGTGCTTCAGAAAGCGAATCCCCAGACCTGCGCCTTCAGATGCCCCTTCAATCAGCCCCGGAATGTCGGCAACCACAAAGCTCTGCTCGTGATCCATACGGACAACGCCCAGGCTCGGTACCAACGTTGTAAACGGATAGTCAGCAACTTTAGGTTTCGCCGCAGACACTGAGCGAATAAAAGTAGATTTACCCGCATTTGGCAGGCCCAGCATACCCACGTCAGCCAGCAGCATCAGTTCGAGTGCGATATCGCGCTCTTCACCTTTGGTGCCCATGGTTTTCTGACGCGGTGAACGGTTCACGGAAGATTTAAAGCGGGTATTACCCAGCCCGTGGAAACCGCCTTTCGCGACCATATTAACCTGACCATTGTGGGTCATGTCTGCCAGAACTTCACCGGTGCTCTGGTCGAGAACACGTGTTCCGACAGGCACTTTAATGGTGATATCTTTCCCGCGCTTACCGGTACAGTCGCTGCTCTGACCGTTAGTACCGCGCTCAGCACGATAAGATTTCACAAAGCGGAAATCGATCAGCGTATTGAGGTTCTCATCAGCAACCAGGTAAACATCGCCGCCATCACCACCGTCGCCACCATCAGGGCCGCCACGTGGAATGTATTTTTCGCGGCGGAAGCTGACGCACCCGTTACCGCCATCACCGGCCACAACCAGAATCGTGGCTTCATCAACAAACTTCATTTGTACCGTCTCCGTAAATCATTCGCCGGGCAGCTAGAGTTTAGCTACCAGGTTTTGCTCTGTCCGACGTGGCCACCAACGATGGCCAATTGCGGAAAACATTGCACCCGCCACCACCACAAATGCCCCAAGATAACCAATGAAATTAAGCACTGGTGCAGCAAAAAAGTCAGGCCAGGCAAGTGCCAATAAATCTGAAAATAGCAGGGTAAACAACGGGGTCAGTGTCACAAGAGCACTGACCTGAGCCGCCTGCCATCTCGCCATCGCTTCCGCTAAGGCGCCATATCCTACTAAGGTATTCGCGCCGCAAAACAACAGACAGGCAAACTGCCAGCCGCTGAGCTGTGAAAGCACCGCCGGGCTGGCCAGCGGGAGCAATGCGATAGAACATAAAGTGTACAGCAAAAACAGGATTTGCGGTGAAGCCAGTTGGCGCAGCAATACCTTTTGCGCCACGCCGTAGATCACCCAAACCGTTGCCGCCCCGACGCCAAAAATCACACCCAGGGTGTAATCCGTCAGACGGGTAAAAATTTCAATCAGGCTGGTATTAAAAAATAATATCAGCCCGAAGATTAACATACTGGCGCCAATGACCTGCGTAACACGCATCCGCTCTTTCAGGATGATCACGCTGGCCACCATCATACCGACGGGAGAAAGCTGACCGATAACCTGCGAGGCCGTCGGGCTGAGAAATTGCAGGGACGAACTAAAAAGAACAAAGTTCCCCAGCAATCCGCAGGTGGCAATCAGGACTAAAACCAGCCAGCGCGGCCGGCTAAAAATCGCTTTTGGCGGCAATCTGCGTCTGGCTGCAAGAATACACCCCAACACAATGGCGGCCATCGAAAACCGATACCAGACCACGGTAAAGGGATCCATCACCACTAAAACCTGCTTCATAGCGATGGGCAAAGATCCCCAGCTCATAGCAGTGATCAGCGCCAACATAATCCCAACAGGGGCCTGCGATTTCGTGTCCATATCCCGCCAGAATGGGCTAACCAGAATGTAAAAAGCCCCGCAACGAATTGCGGGGCTTACATCTATTTACTAAAACGCGAAAAACTTATTCAGCTTCGATGCTGATGTACTTACGGTTTTTCGGGCCTTTAACTTCGAACTTGACTTTACCGTCAGCCAAAGCAAACAGAGTGTGGTCCTTGCCGCAACCCACGTTGATACCAGCGTGGAATTTGGTGCCGCGCTGACGAACGATGATGCTGCCTGCCAGTACTGCTTCGCCGCCAAAGCGTTTTACGCCCAGACGTTTAGCTTCTGAATCGCGACCGTTACGTGTGGAGCCGCCAGCCTTTTTGTGTGCCATTGTTCCGCTCTCCTAATCTTAAGCGCTGATGCCGGTGATTTTAACGTCAGTGAACCACTGACGGTGGCCCTGCTGCTTACGATAGTGTTTACGACGACGAAACTTAACGATTTTGACCTTTTCGCCACGACCGTGAGCAACGACTTCAGCTTTAATTACACCGCCAGCTACTAAAGGCAGGCCGATGTTGATTTCTTCACCGTTTGCAATCATCAGAACCTGATCGAATTCGATAGCTTCGCCAGTTGCAACGTCCAGCTTCTCCAGACGAATAGTCTGACCTTCGCTGACACGGTGTTGTTTACCACCACTTTGGAAAACCGCGTACATATAAAACTCCGCTTTCCGCGCACTCAACTTTGTATAGTCCAGAGGGCGCTATAAATATTCACAATAGGGCGCGAATTCTACGCAAAAAATCAGCATAAGACAAGAGCACAATGCCTACAAAAGAAGAAAAAAAGCGCAGTTCTTTCGATAGCATTTATCTACACTGTTTTTCAAGTACAATCCCCTTTACAGTTAGCGCCATGTGCCAATGTGAGCCAGATCTCATTGCGGTGAAGAGAACAACAGCCGAAAAAACACAATGAACCTAGAACAGATTATTGATCTTACCCAGGACGACATGGCTGCAGTCAACGCATCCATCCTTGAACAGTTGAATTCAGAGGTTTCTCTCATCAATCAACTGGGATATTACATCATCAGTGGCGGCGGCAAACGTATTCGCCCGATGATAGCAGTACTGGCCGCCAAAGCACTATCCTACGAGGGCGATAAACACGTAAAAGTCGCCGCTCTGATTGAGTTTATTCACACCGCCACGCTCTTACATGACGACGTCGTGGATGAATCTGACATGCGTCGTGGTAAAGCTACGGCTAATGCCGCATTTGGTAATGCAGCCAGCGTGCTCGTCGGTGATTTTATCTATACCCGGGCATTTCAGATGATGACAGATCTGGAATCGCTTCCGGTTCTGGCGCTGATGGCAAAAGCGGTGAATGTGATTGCAGAAGGAGAGGTTCAGCAACTGATTAACTGCAATGATCCGGACATCACCGAAGAAAGCTACATGCAGGTTATCTACAGCAAAACTGCGCGCCTGTTTGAAGCTGCATCACAATCCTCTGCCATGCTGGCTGGCGGGAACGATGAGCAAATTAAAGCGTTGCAGGATTACGGCCGTTATCTCGGTACCGCATTCCAACTGATTGATGATCTGCTCGATTATGACGCTGATGGTGAAACGCTGGGCAAAAACACCGGTGATGATCTTGATGAAGGCAAACCGACGTTGCCGCTTCTTCATGCGATGAAACACGGCGATGCTGAACAATCAGCCATGATCCGAAAAGCTATCGAAGAAGGCAACGGGCGTCATTTGCTGGAGCCTGTTCTTGCCGCGATGCATCAGTGGGGCTCACTGACCTATACCCGCCAGCGTGCTGAAGAAGAAGCCGATAAAGCTATACAGGCGCTTCAGGTTCTCCCTGATTCAGAATATCGGGCTGCGCTTGAAGGTCTGGCGCATATGTCTGTAAAACGCGATTTCTAAATATATCCCGCTACCCCTGCCAGCAGGCAGGGGTAGCGGGTACTTTGCGATTAAACCTCTTCAGGTTTACGTAACCGGTTAAGCATTTCCGCCACACCTTCCCGCACGATAAAAGAAATCATCGTTTCGCGTTCCGGCTCTCTCAGTTGTTTATAACTTTCAATCCAAATTGCCAGTGGATCCTGATGAGATGTATAAACATACTCCGCAGAGTGTTCATTCATGGCCAGACTCGCCACCGCACTGCCCGGTAAACTGTCGATGTGATATTCCACCGCCCGTCCCTGTACACCCCGCCTGCGACGCTTGACCCAGCATAATCTGCGGGCCATGCCATGCACGCCTTGAGTTGATGTTGGAAGGCCTTCTTTTCCGGTCAATTCCTTTGCAGCAAACCACTCTTTTTTCATAACATTCCTTGTATTTCTTATATAAAAATAAGAAAGGTTGTTGTTATACATTCATGACATGAGATTAATCATGATGTCCTTCCTGGCTAGTGAGCGTTTATTTTAAAGATGGCATTAACACGAGTCATTTAGGAATACAGCTATTTAAAGAAAAGAAGATATTCAATTTTTCAGAATGCGTCTACTGATGCTTTAAAAAGTTTCCATGAATTATATTCATCAAGAGCGGTACGACACCATAAGAAAGACTTTTTCAGAAAGTTATGGAAGCAAACTCTTTATAGATATGCATAATTCACATAAAAATCAATTACAACATGAGCTTACATTAAAATATTTTTAGGAATCACTATTGCCCACTTGTTGATCAATTACTTTACGTATAATAAAAGAGATTAAACATTACAAATATCGATATAATTGCTACAAATAACAACATTTC
>NZ_RAHH01000015.1 GCF_003602095.1 Rahnella woolbedingensis
ATGCAAGGGAAGTGAGAGAAAAAAGGTCGAAATATCCTTTAAAAAACAATGCTGGTCACCTTAAGTGACCAGCATTATCCGCGAGGACCCTTTTTTACATCCGTCTAACGCCCGACCCGCGCCATCAGTGAAGCCGGATAACGATCGCCCTGAACTTTCACTGTTTCCAGCGCGGTGGCAATGGTGCGCAGTTCGCTGTCTGACAGCGTCACATCCGCCGCGCCCAGATTTTCTTCCAGACGGTGCAGTTTTGTGGTGCCCGGGATCGGCACTATCCACGGTTTCTGCGCCAGTAACCAGGCTAAAGCGATCTGCGCCGGCGTCACTTTCTTATCCTGCGCAATCTGATGCAGGACCGCGACCAGGCTCTGGTTAGCTTCCAGCGCTTGCGGAGAAAAACGCGGCACTTTACTTCGGAAATCGTCACTGCCGAAAGTGGAATCTGCGGCGATGGATCCGGTCAGGAAGCCTTTACCTAACGGGCTGAATGGCACAAAACCGATGCCCAGCTCTTCCAGCGTCGGAATAATTTCCTGCTCCGGCTCGCGCCACCACATCGAATATTCACTTTGCAGCGCGGTCACCGGTTGTACCGCGTGCGCACGGCGTATGGTCTGCGCCCCCGCTTCGGACAGCCCGAAATGCTTCACCTTACCTTCGCTGATCAGGTCTTTCACCGTACCGGCGACGTCTTCAATCGGCACTTCAGGATCAACCCGATGCTGATACAACAGGTCTATAACATCCGTTTTCAGGCGTTTCAGCGAACCTTCAACTGCCTGGCGGATATGTTCCGGGCGGCTGTTGAGGATTTGCTGTTTGTTGTCATCCCCGAAGGTGAAACCAAATTTGGTGGCGATAATGACTTTATCGCGCACCGGCGCCAGCGCTTCGCCGACCACTTCTTCGTTGAGATACGGGCCGTAAACTTCCGCGGTATCAAAGAAAGTCACGCCCCGTTCAACGGCAGCTCGGATCAGTTCGACCGCCTGTTTGGTATCGGTAGCGGGGCCATAACCGTGGCTTAGCCCCATGCAGCCTAAACCGATTGAAGAAACTCCAAGGCCAGATTTTCCCAGCAGACGTTTTTGCATGTGTTTTTCCTCGATTGATGTTTTAATATCCTGTCATCTTGTGATTATGGGATTTCAGGATTTTTCGTTACACGTAACGGCAGATGCTGAGTGCCAGTAGTCAGCGCTAATAGTCAGTGTCAATAATAGTAGCGCCAGAGCTTTCATCAGATTAGAGGGTGTTGTCTGCAAGAGTTTATGAACTGTATTCATGAATCTGTATCAAGCGGCTCATCTTTCGGGCTTCGCCGTAAAGAAAGGCCTTGTTAAGAATTTGAAAAATGAGTGAAAGTATTTCCCGTCAATGAAGACTGTCAGCGTTCCACGCACTTATATCCTTACAGAATAACCTTGTATTAATGGCAGTAATAAAAGTCCTAATATTGTTGTCCCTAAGTGGAATTTATATCGGTGTAATATATTTAAACATTTATATCAGGCCAGTATTCAGCCAGTTACTGGGGGTTTAATTATTATTGGCGCTTATCCATTGTCCCTGCGGCTATAATAGCTATGTACAGTAATGCGTCTGAACGGGCATTCCAGGGGATGGGGTGTCGCGGTCATCTGGCCGTACCTGTGCGGGACAGCAGAGGGTTTTTGTGCCTGTTGTAATAGGTGTTTAACCCGCGTTTAACAGGCCGGAAGTGCTTTTTATGCCTTTATTAATGACCGCGTAATGGGGTTAACTCAGCACGATCGTTCATTAAATCATCAACATATTGATTCGTATGCAAAAGAATAAACAAATCTATACAAAATAAATTATTGAGGTGGGGGCAAAAAAGCCATATATTGGCCGCGTTTTTCACAGGCTAGTAATTTTCTTAATCAAATTTATTCAATTGTGGCGTTCTAATAACCCACGGTTGTAGGAGAGATATGATGACGGATAAAGTCCGTATTGACAGTTTAGGTGCGAATTCATTAAACGGAAACAATGAAACCTATTTGGCGAGACAAGCTGAATTTGAATCGAATGTTCGGAGCTATCCTCGTAAATTGCCTCTGGCAATAGCGAAAGCCAATGGCGTGTGGATCACTGATGTTGAGAATAATCAATATCTTGATTGCCTGGCAGGCGCGGGTACGCTGGCTCTGGGACATAATCATCCGGACGTGCTGCAAAGCATCCAAAATGTCATTACCAGCGGCTTGCCGTTACATACACTGGATCTGACAACACCGTTGAAAGATCAGTTCTCCGAATACCTTCTTTCTTTATTGCCACAACAGGGCAAAGAATATTGCCTTCAGTTCACCGGCCCGTCTGGTGCTGATGCTGTTGAAGCGGCAATGAAACTGGCAAAAAAAGTCACTGGCCGTACCGGTATCATCAGTTTCTCTGGTGGCTACCACGGCATGACTCACGCCACTCTGGCTGTCACCGGTAACCTGTCACCGAAAGAAGCGGTTAACGGCATGATGCCGGAAGTGCAGTTTATGCCTTACCCGCATCAGTACCGCTGCCCGCTGGGCATTGGCGGTGACGCTGGCGTTAAAGCATTAACTTACTACTTCGAAAACCTGATCAACGACGTTGAAAGCGGCGTGCGCAAACCTGCGGCTGTTATTCTGGAAGCCGTTCAGGGTGAAGGCGGCGTGAACCCGGCTCCGGCTGAGTGGTTGCAGCGCATCCGTAAAGTGACTCAGGAACACGGCATTCTGCTGATCCTCGACGAAGTGCAGGCTGGATTCTGCCGTACCGGCAAACAGTTCGCCTTCGAACACGCGGGTATTGAGCCGGACATCATCGTGATGTCTAAAGCGGTGGGCGGTGGTCTGCCACTGGCCGTGCTGGGTATCAAAAAACAGTTCGACGCCTGGGCGCCGGGTCACCATACCGGGACCTTCCGTGGCAACCAGCTGGCAATGGCGACCGGCCTGACCACGCTGAAAATCCTCAAAGACAACAAGATAGCGGACAAAGTAGCTGCACAGGGCGAGTGGCTGAAAAGCAAACTGGCTGATATGCACAAACGCTATCCGGTCATCGGTCACGTGCGCGGTCTGGGTCTGATGATCGGTATTGAAATCGTGAAACCGAACGAAGCGCAGGATCATATGGGTTGCTACCCGGCTGACGGCGAGCTTTCTGCCCTGTTGCAGAAAAAATGCTTCGAAGCGGGTCTGATCCTCGAACGCGGTGGCCGTAATGGTTGCGTTCTTCGCCTGTTGCCTTCCCTGCTGATCACTAATGATGAGCTGGGTATTTTCCTCGATAAGTTTGAGCAGGCGCTGTTAGCGGCTGGCATCAAGCCTGTCTGAGCGGAGTAAGAGATTCTGATGTCCGAGTTAAACCCGATTCTGGCAGGTTCAGCGCAAAGCACTGAAGCCTATCAGCAAGCCATTGCGCAGAGCACTGAAGCTGTTGTGCAGTGGCTGCAACAACCTGAAATGTATCAGGGTAAAACCGTTGCCCAGTTGCGTGAACGTATCACACTGGACTTCAATCCAAACGGCCTGGGTAACCAGGCTGCTATTGAACGTGCCATTGAATACTTTTTAAAAGACAGTCTGTCTGTTCATCACCCGCAATGTGTGGCGCATCTGCACTGCCCGAGTCTGGTCGTCAGCCAGGCCGCAGAAGTGCTGATCAACGCCACTAACCAGAGTATGGACTCCTGGGATCAAAGCCCGTCAGCGACCATCATTGAGATGAAACTGATCGAATGGCTGCGTAATCAGGTGGGTTATCAGGCTGGCGATGCGGGCGTGTTCACCAGCGGCGGCACCCAGAGCAATCTGATGGGGCTGATGCTGGCGCGTGATGCCTTCTTTGCCCGTCAGGGGCATTCCATTCAGCAGGATGGTCTGGTCGGCAATCTGCGTAAAATTAAAGTGTTATGTTCTGAAAACGCACACTTCTCTGTGCAGAAGAATATGGCATTGCTGGGTCTGGGTTATCAGTGCGTAACACTGGTGAAAACCGATGAGTTTGCCCGTATGGATCTCAACGATTTGCGCGAGAAAGTTGCACAGGCGCAGGCTAATGGTGACCAGATACTGGCGATCGTGGCGACCGCCGGAACCACCGACGCCGGTGCTATCGACCCGCTGCGCGCAATTGCTGAACTGGCTGCTGAGCATCAGATTTGGGTTCATGTGGATGCGGCGTGGGGCGGTGCGTTATTGCTGTCTGAAAAATACCGCGACTATCTGGACGGTATCGAGTTAGTGGATTCCATCACCCTCGACTTCCACAAACAGTTCTTCCAGACCATCAGCTGCGGCGCGTTCCTGCTCAAAGAAGAGCGTCATTACGAGCTGATGCGCTACCAGGCGGCTTACCTGAACTCTGAGTTCGACGAAGCCGCTGGCGTGCCGAATCTGGTCTCCAAATCGCTGCAAACCACCCGTCGTTTCGATGCACTGAAACTGTGGATGGGTCTTGAAGCGTTAGGGCAGAAGCAGTATGCCGCGATCATCGACCACGGTGTGACGCTGGCACAGGAAGTCGCGCAGCATGTGACGTCTGAGGCTGCGCTGGAACTGGTGATGAAGCCACAGCTGGCGAGCGTTCTGTTCCGTTATCGTCCTGAGCAACTGGCAGGCAGCAGCGATGCCGCTGTCGCCTTGCTGAACCAGAAAATCGGCGATGCGCTGCTGGAATCCGGTCGCGCGAACGTTGGTGTGACCGAACATAACGGCGTGACCTGCCTGAAACTGACTCTGCTGAACCCGACGGTGACGCTGGAAGATGTGAAAATCCTGCTGGCGCTGGTGGAGAAAACCGCACAGCAACTGCTGAACCAGTAAGGTTTAGTTCTGCGTTGAAGCGCAGCAAAAAGCCGGTGATACGAAAGTATTGCCGGTTTTTTTTATGCTTTTTTACCCTCAATGCCTGACGGCTTATGAACTTTCCTATTCTTCTCCCCGGCTGACCCTCGTTTCCTATACTGGAAGTTTGTGCTGAAAAGAGGAGGGACGATGAATTTTCTGTCACATTTCAATTTTATCGCACTGGTGATGACGCCGTTATTCTGGACAGGCGTCGCGTCGATGGTGGTGGTCACGCTGGTGACCTACTGGCTGCTCAGCTGGTTACTGTCGTTTCTGCGCAAAGGTGTTAAGAGCTGGGGAGAGATGCATCCGGCGACCAACAGAATGCGGTCCATATTGGGCGATGTTCTCGAGCGCACTAATAACCTGCTGATATTTGTTGCGGCATTCCTGTTCAGTCTGCGGTTCGTCAATCTGCCGGACAATCTCTACAACACCATCAGTCACGCGTGGTTCCTGGTTCTGGCGCTGCAAATGGCGCTGTGGCTCGATCAGGGTGTGGTGTCGTGGCTGCGACATATCATGAGACAGCCGGGCATGAACAAAAACCCGGTGACGCTGGTGATCACCGGACTGATATTCCGCGCGGTGGTCTGGTCGGTGATGCTGCTGTCGATTCTGGCTAACGTCGGCGTTAACATTACCGCGCTGGTCGCCAGTCTGGGTGTCGGCGGTATTGCTATTGCACTGGCCATCCAGACCATTCTGAGCGATGTGTTTGCCTCGCTGTCGATAGGTTTTGATAAGCCGTTCGAAATCGGTGATTTTGTGGTGTTCAATGACGTCGCCGGTACGGTGGAACATATCGGTCTGAAAACCACGCGGATCCGCAGTTTAAGTGGCGAGCAAATTGTCTGCGGGAACGCCATTTTGCTTCAGCAGACGCTGCATAATTACAAACGTATGCAGACCCGCCGCATCGTGTTTAATTTCGGTATCGCCATCAATACGCCGCCGGACAAGCTGCGTAATATTGGTGAGATGGTTAAAGAAATTATTATCGATGTCGGCGAAACGAAATTCGACCGGGCACATCTTCTGGGTTTTGGCACTGACCGACTGAACATCGAAGTGGTGCATATCGTTAATACTGCCGATTACAATAAATACATGGATATCCAGCAGGAAATTAACATCCGCATTATCGAAAAGTTAATGGAAAACGGGATAGAGATGGCGCTGCCCAATATGATTGTTAAAACACCGGAGAAAAGCGACGTCGGAGAATGGGAAGCCGCCAGCGTAAAACCGCAGACATAGGATAAAAACAGGATTGCCGCGCATCACCGCGCAGCAATCCTGTTGGTTAATGGATCTGATTATCTCAACTGTTGGGCAATCGCGCTGTACATCAGCGAGGCTTCCAGCGGCTGTGCGCTGAAATCAGGTTCTGCCTGTGGCCATGTTGACCACTGGACAATCACCAGGTTTTCCGCACGGTTCACCATAATCACCTGACCATAAATACCCAGCGCCCACATTGAACCTTTTAACGATTCAGACGGTGCTGGCGTCACATTTTTAGCATTGACGGGCACGGCGTTGTTCCACCACTGATAACCGTATATGCCGTCCGGATGCCCGGCAGAAACCGAATTTTTCGCTTTGTTCCAGTCAGTTGCCTGTGTCAGCCAGTTTTCAGGCAGGATTTTTTTGCCGTCCGGTAACTGGCCGCCACTCATTACAAACTCACCGAACCGACCCCAGTCTTCTAACGTCGCGTTGAATCCGTGTGCCCCGACATCGTGTTTCCCTTGCTGATACGAATGCCAGACGCCATCCTGCGCCATGCCGTAAGGCTGCCAGATAGTTTCTTCCAGATACTTCGCAAGCGGCTTGCCGGTGGCTTTTTCCAGCACATCGCCCATCAGCCAGGCACCGCCGGAGGAGTACGACCAGGTTTCGCCCGCCGGATGAGCCCGTTTCAACCCGGTAATGATTTTACGTACGCAATCGTAAGTCCCGGGATTCGCTTCACATTGCGTGAGATGAGCAAAATCCGAATCGGGATTGGCGTAATCCTCATTCCACGCCACGCCGGAGGTATGCTGGATAAGCTGGCGCAGCGTCACGCCTTCCCACGCGGTGCCCTTTAGTTCGGGCTCGTAGACTGTGATGAGATCATCTATTGAGCCGATTTTCCCTTCTTTGATAGCTATCCCGACAAGCGTTGACACCACGGATTTGCCCACGGAACGGGATGTCCACAACGTGTGGTCGGTATTGCCGTCGCCCAGATATTTGTAAGCGATTTTGCCGTTTTTGAGCACCAGCATACCGGTGACATTTTCGCGTTTCAGGTAATCCGCAAGCGTGTAGGTTTTACCGTTCACGCTGTACGTCGGATCCTGAAGCTGTTTATCTGCCTGAACAAAAGGTGCGGCCTGGCCGTGACGGAACACGTCACCGGCATAATTACGATAGTCATTACGAAAACCAATAACACGTGCGGCCTGATCCCAGTTCAGCATGTCTTTGGCATCCGGCAGCATCTTATCGAACGGCGTCGGGCAGGTGCTGAGCATGACGCCGCCGCAGTCCTGTGTCTGCCCTGCAAATGCAGGTGTAATAACCGTGACTGCTGCACTCATGGCCATAGCCAGCATCAGAGGTTTTAAGAGGTGATGATTCCGTGTTTTCATGTTTTTTCTTATCCATCAGAGTATCGGGGAACTTGAGTATAGGGAGGGAAAATGGTTTGAAAAAATCATCTGATGGGGGAAAATACCCCGTAAACATGGCTGTATTCAGGGAGTGAAGATGTCCGCATTACGTTATTCCATTTCACAAATTGAGGCGTTTGCCTGTGTGGCGGAGCTGGGGAACCTGTCCAAAGCCGCGTTATCACTGGGGAAAGACCGCACCACGCTGCGTGATCTCATTGATTACCTGGAAGACGCGCTGGGCTATACGCTGTTTATTCGTCAGGGGCGCACTCTGGTGCTGACGGAGCAGGGGCAGCAGTTACACCGGCAGGCGCATTTGCTGATGCGTCAGGCTCAGGCATTTGAGTTTTACGCGCAGTCTCTGCCGCAGTCCGGACAACAGGAACTGGTGATGGTCTACGATCCTTTCGTATCGCAGGCGTTTATCGACGCGGTGATCGTGATGATGGCGGAAAAAGGGATCCGCTTCAGCGCATGGAGCGCGTCGAGAGAAGAGGCCGAAGCTGCCCTGAAGGCCGGAACGGCGCAGGTTGCGGTCTGTCAGGCTAACAATCGTGCGCTGGGCATGGATATGGAGTGGTGCGCGCTGGGACATATCGAACTGGATTTTTACGCCGCCATTGGGTTATTTCAGCATCAGCAACGTCCGCTGACCTTACTCAATCTTTCCCTGAAACCTCAGCTGGTCATGCATCACAAGCATGATGAACAGATTGCCCAGCGGTTACAGATTTCGGGTCATACTTTGTATGTTAACGAACGCTCAACGCTGCGGTGTTTGCTGGAGAATGGCCAGGGCTGGGGGTTTTTACCGACGCATTATCAGGCATCCGCGTGGAAGGATGTGCAGGCAATAGAGACGGAAGTGGGCAATCAGGGACTGAATATTACCATGGTGGCCATCTGGCAGCCCGGTCAGACAAAACAGCCCGTTACCGGCAACTTAATCAGCACGCTCCCCGAATTATGGCGTAACGCCCTCCACCGCTGAGTGCCTCCCAGCGAGATAAATATGTCCGGCGGCAGGCAATTTCAGCGGGCTTTGCTACGCTTTCTGAGCATCCGCGTTTTATAAACCTCACCCTGCATACCGTACTGTTTTCCCGATAATCTGCTGAGGAGTGCATTCTATGCCATTTGTTAAAACCAACGACGGCGTTAATATTTTCTTCAAGGACTGGGGGCCAAAAAACAAGCAACCCATTGTTTTCCACCACGGATGGCCGCTGAGTGCTGATGACTGGGACAATCAGATGTTGTTCTTCCTGGCCGAAGGCTTTCGTGTGATTGCCATCGACCGCCGCGGGCACGGGCGTTCGGATCAGACCAGTGAGGGTAACGATATGGATCACTATGCGTCGGATGCCTCCGCTGTGGCCGAGCATCTTGATTTGCATGATGCCGTACATATTGGTCATTCCACGGGGGGAGGGCAGGTTGCCCGCTATGTGGCGAAATATGGTCAGCCGCAGGGACGTGTGGCGAAGGCGGTGCTTATCAGTGCCGTGCCGCCGCTGATGGTCAAGACTGACGCTAATCCCGATGGCACGCCGATCGCCGTTTTCGATGGTTTACGCAGTGCGCTCGCCGCAAACCGCGCGCAGTTTTATCTGGACGTGGCTTCCGGGCCTTTCTACGGATTTAACCGCGAGGGTGCGCAAGTGTCACAAGGCACCATCAATAACTGGTGGCGTCAGGGGATGACCGGCAGTGCTAATGCGCATTATGAAGGGATTAAGGCATTTTCAGAGACGGACCAGACCGGGGATTTGAAAGCCATTACCGTGCCGACGCTGGTATTGCAGGGGGATGACGATCAGGTTGTACCGTATAAAGATGCGGCTCTTTTGCAGGATAAGCTGCTGGCGCACAGCACGCTGAAGATTTATCCGGGTTATCCGCACGGGATGCATACCACGCATGCTGATGTGATCAACAAGGACATTCTGGCGTTTATCCGCGGGTAATTTTTCTGTCGTTGATGTCTTTCAGGAACCCGCCGTCATGGCGGGTTTTTTATCTGTTTTTCAGATGAGCGGGCTGAGCTTTTGGTGTATTTCGTCCATTCCCTTCATATCTTTTTCTGAGTAATACACGGTATTCAGTGCTTGAAACTGTTCGAGACGGGACAGGGCGTTAAATGCCTGCGCGACATCCGTATGCGTATCAAACACCTCTTCGGTACGGATCTTGTCTGTGCTGGCGGCTTTAATTTTTGATCTGAGTCTTAGGATTAATAACTCATTACTGGAATATTGATTTTCTAAATCGTCGGGTGAAATGTTTGCCGTTACGCTGGCTGGTTGCTGCGCAGTACGCGTCGGATAAGAAAGCGTATTAATCGCATGGACCGTTTGCGCTTCAGGCGAGCTGCACCCCGCTAATATCAATGCCAATAACATCATGATCTTTTTCACACGTATTCCTGTCTTTACTCTGAATCTTAATTATTGCGATGCAGTGTACCAGCGCGAAATATGGCGATAAAACCGCAGGTTTGTTTAAATCTGGACGTAACAGCGATTGTTTAATCAGGTTTATGGGATTTTTCTCAAGTGCTGAGACGTATAAACGGAAAGAAAAAGGCATAAAAAACCCGTCAGGGGAAACGGGTTTTTGAAAGTTACGAGGGGAACTCGCGAGGTATCTGTAGGTTGCTACAGAGAGGTTCACTGTACACATCATATGTGACGAAAATGTGTAGGTGAAATCCGCATGTACGCCAAAAGTGGGGCTTTGATCGCACATTCCCCTTTTCACAGACCATAAAAAAAGGCCCGGAGGCCTTTTATCCGGACGATGCCGACCTATTTACGACCGAGCAACAACCCGAGAACTACGCCGATGGCGCCTGCCGCGATTAAGCCGGACAGAGGATTTTCTTTGATTTTCTCCGCGACGTCAGAGACGACTTCACTGGCCTGAGCCGAGTATTTACGCGCTGCGCCTTTAATCTGGTGCTTAGGAGAATCAACAAAATCGCCAAATTGTTTTTGGGCTTCACCGGCAAGCTGGTTGCCCTTATCTTCGAGCTTATCTGCCAGATGGTTTGCATCTGCATCGATATCATGTGATGACATGGTTCTCTCCTTTTGTTAACCGACTTTAAGACTAGTTGATAATTGACCGCTGCGGATATTATTCCGCTTATTCCTAAAAAATTGCTGATTAAATGAGCGAAATCAGCGGACCACGGAACACAGCACTACCGGCTCATCACGGGGCCAGGTGCTGAGGTCTATCCGGTCGGTGACCGTGATTTCTCTGCCGCTCTGCAGATCCCGGTAGGAACGGTGAGCCAGCGAGTCTGGCAGCAACACCTGCATATCAAATCCGCCTTGTGACTGGCTAAAACTGACCGTTTGCTCATCAAAGACCAGACGCGGTGCCGCGACAATCACGGCATCGTTCTTTTCCTGTCGCGCAAACGCGATTACGTTTTCAGCGCGATCGCCCGTTGCGGTCAGCGGCACATAATCACCCTGCAAAAATAAGGCGGGCTTCTGCTGACGATAACGGGCGAGCACCGCGACAATATGTTGTTTCAACTGCCCGCTCGTCCAGGCGGCTTCGTTGTCCCACTCCGGTTTTTCTCCCTGTACCAGCAGCCGTTCCAGCTCACTGAAATCTGGCAGACGCCGGTTATCAGGATCCACCAGACTGTCATTGAGCAATTCGCTGCCCTGATAAATATCCGGTACACCCGGTGCCATCATTTTGATCACTGTCTGGGTCAGACTGTTCACCAGTCCGGCGCGGATAAAAGGCCGGAGTGCGGCGTAAAAATCATTCAGAAAAACGGGATTGTCCGGTGAAACCAAATGACGGGTATAACCGAGCACCGCGTTTTCATAATCGTCATTACTGTCACCCCAGTTGGTGCGCAGTTTGGCTTCACGCAGCGCTTTTTCAACGAAAAGCTGAAGTCTTTCATTGAGTTCACTTAACCCTTCTTTGTCGTCCGGACGCAGCGTTGCCGGCCATGCACCGGCCAGCGCCTGATAGAGCATCCATGCGCCGGTCAGTTTCGGTGCCGGGCCGTCGGGCAACGTGAGCACTTTAGACTGATTCATCTGATGCCAGCGGGTGACATTTTCCGCCCAGAGTTCCGGCGCTTCAGTCAGGGTAAACAGTCTGGCGCGGGCATCTTCGCCGCGTTTGGTATCGTGAGTTGAGGTAGTGGAGAGGGCGGCCGGTTGTTCTTCGAGACGGCGGCTCATTTCCTGATGGAAGCGGTCGGGAGAGAATTTGCGCAGCAGAGGCTCGGCGCCCACTTCGTTGAGGGCGAGATCCATATGCTGGCGAAAGAACAGGGTATCCTCCACGGATTTCGCCATCAGCGGGCCGGTCAGTTGCTGAAAACGGGTGCGGAACAGACTGGCCTGACCGGATGCGCAGGCCGGTGTTTGCGCAGAAATAATGCGTGCCAGAAAATCGAGAATATCCGCAGGCACGTCGAGTGCGGAGGTATTTATCTTCGCGATAATCTGATGCAGCAGCGCAGCGTCATCTGCGGGCAGTCCCTGTGATGTACCATAGGTGCGATAAACCGGGAAAGCGATCAGCAGTTCCCGCAGCGCGGCGCGCAGGGTATTGGCATCCCATGCGTGGCATTCTTTTCCCGCAATATCCAGCGCCAGCTGGCAGAGCGTGTTGAATTCCCCTTCGAAATTTTTCTCGACCATCATCAGTTTGGCGGCGCGTAACTCGTCGCGCATATCAACCGGCTTGCCGACGACGTTCTCATACAGATTGCGCAACACTGCGATGTTTTCATCTTCGACCAGCACATCGGAAAGCGCGGCGATAAACTCATATCCGGTAGTGCCGGAAACCGGCCAGTCAGCAGGCAACCGCTCGCCTTTGCCGAGGATTTTTTCCACCGTGATATAGCATTCCGCTCCGGCTTTTTCCCGCAGACGTTCGAGATAGGCTTTCGGATCGGCAAGGCCGTCCACATGATCGACCCGCAGTCCGCTCACCGCGCCGGAATGCACCAGTTCGAGGATTAACCGGTGCGTATCATCAAACACCGCGTCATCTTCCACCCGTACGCCTGCGAGGCCGGTAATTTCAAAAAATCGCCGGTAGGAGAGCTCGCGCGGCGCATCCCGCCATGACATCAGCCGGTAGGGCTGGCGCTCATGTAAATCGGCTAAAGCCGCGTGATTTGGTGGGGTTTCGCCTGACGGATAGGTGTCTGGCGCGAGAGGGTAATACGCATCGAAATAAGCCAGCGCGGGCTGACCGGTTTGGGGATCCGGCTTCAGGGTGATTTCACCCTTTGCCAGCACCTCTTCAAACGTATCGCCGAGAAATGGCAGGGTAAGCCGCCGCGACCAGTCGATGTCAAAATGCCGCGCATAACGGCTTTTTTCACCCTGTTCAATGACGTCACGCCACCACGGATTTTCCAGCGACGCGGCCATGTGATTGGGCACAATATCCAGAATCAGTCCCATACCGGCCGCTTTCAATGCCTGCGACAGGCGGTCAAATCCTTCGCGTCCGCCTAATATCGGATCGATTTCATTGGCGTCAGTAATGTCGTAACCGTGCGTAGAGTCGGAGGTCGCGGTAAAAACCGGCGAGGCATACAAATGGCTGATCCCCAGATGTTTCAAATAAGGGATAAGTGTCGCTGCTTTGTCAAAGTCCATGCCATCGCGGAACTGAATTCGGTAGGTCGCAGCGGGTATGTTCACGTTTATTCTCCCCGGGAAAGACGGACGATGATCGAAACGGGTTCTAACTTTCCTGTCGCTTCGGGCCAGGCAAACAGCGTGTCACCCGGTTGTTCCGGCAGTGGCTGCGCGGTTTCCCCGAGATTGAAGGCCAGAGAAAGGGTGCCTTTGGGGAATGTCCAGGTGACGGCGAGAACGTCCCCGCAAGCCTGCACGATTTTGCCGACGTTGCCCTGTGGCGGAGTGAGTAACGGCACCACATATTCCCGGCGCAGCGTGAGCAAGGTTCGGGTCAGCGCCAGATTGTCCGCACCTTCAGGGCTGGCGGTCTTCTGCCAGTCAAGTTTAGACCTTTCGAAAGTTTTTGCGGCGTTAGGGTCGGGCACGCTCTCATTGCCATATCCGCTGTGGCCTTCAAATTCCCGCGCACGTCCTTCGCGAACGGCTTTCGCCAGTTCGCCTTCAAAATCGGTGAAAAACAGAAACGGATGGGTTTCGCCATACTCTTCACCCATAAACAGCAGCGGGATATGGGGCGACAGCAGTAACGCCGCCAGCAGGACGCGTGTTTTGCGCACACCGGCCAGCGTAATAAGCCGGTCGCCCTGTGCGCGGTTACCAATCTGATCGTGGTTTTGAATGAAATCCACAAAGGCAACCGGGGGCTGACCGTGGCTCTTTTCCCCGCGAGGCTTGCCGCTTTGCGGGGAAATCTCCCCCTGATAGGCGAACCCTTCAGCAAACGCGCGGGCGGCCATGCCCGTAGGGTCAGCGGCGAAATCCTGATAGTAAGCATGCGTTTCGCCGGTGCTGAGAACATGGATGGCGTTATGCAAATCGTCATTCCATTCGGCGGTGAACAGCGGAACCTCGCCTTCCGGCGTGCGCGGATGCAACAAGGTAACATTGCGGCTGTCTTCGGTGGTCAGATGGAGGGGGCGATCGGTGATTTCAGCGCGGATCCGCCGGGCGATCTGCGGCAGGATGTGCGGTTCGGAGGCATCTTCCATCTGATCGACGGCGTCAAAACGCAGCCCGTCGAGGTGGTACTCTTTCAGCCAGTAAAGCGGCGCTTCCAGAATGTACTGACGGGCGCCATCCTGATCATAGGCGATGCCTGCGCCCCAGGCCGTCTGGCGTACCGGATCGAAGAACTGCGGTGCCAGCAAAGGCAGATAGTTGCCCTCCGGGCCAAAGTGGTTGAGCACGATATCCAGCACCACGGAAATGCCGTGACCGTGTGCCGCATCGACAAACGCTTTGAAATGATCCGGCGTGCCGTAAGCGGAGTGCGGCGCATAAAGCAAAACACCGTCATATCCCCAGCCACGATGACCACCAAACTGCGCGAGCGGCAGCACCTCTATCATGGTGATGCCGGTTTCGGCGAGATAAGGCAGTTTTTCCATCGCTGCCCGAAACGTTCCCTGCGGGGTAAACGTGCCGATATGCAGTTCATAAATGACCGATTCTTCCCACGGACGTCCTGCCCAGTCAGGGTTTTGCCACTGATAGCTTTCTGATGACATGACAAGCGAAGGGCCGTTAACGTCCGCCTGCTGGCTACGTGAAGCCGGATCAGGCACCGTCATGCCATCCGCCAGCACAAACTGGTACGCCTCACCGGCAGACACACCGGTAGCCTCGGTCTCAAACCAGCCGTTTTCAGCGGCGGTCATTTCTTTATCCTGACCCGAGAGCCGCAGGGTTAATTTCGCCTGACCCGGTGCCCAGACCCGAAAGTGAACCGTACCGGCGGCAATGAAATTAGCCCCCCAGCTGGTGGTGAATGCGCTGAAATACATCTCTTTACCTCGCATAAAAATGGGCGATGAAACGGTCAGTTAGCAAACGAATAATAATCATAGACGAGGATGACGGAGCCGGGGACTTGTCGCATAACTTGCCGGATGACTGGCCCCGGTTATGGCCGGGGCGTTAACGGAAAATATCCGGCTGAAATCAGGATGAGGAGGTGAAAAATACGATGGAAATAACGAAAGAGACGACAGTTCCGATGAGCAACATGCATTTGCTCGGCGTGAAGAACTTCTTGTTCTGATTGGCTTTATAGGCCTTGATTAATAACCACAGCATCACTATGCCAATGATAATAAATATTATGCCACCTGATAGACTTGCGACGGGAGCCATATAAGTATCCTTCTCATCGGTAAAACCTGAATTATAGCTCAGCCTCAGAGAAGCGTTATAAGGTGAATATCAGCGTTCGTTTTCAAAGTGGGCATCAGACGATATGTCGTGGCCGGCCTGTCAGCGGCAACGCCGCATCCGGACTGTACTCATGAACCCGACCAAATGTATAATATATCACCGCGATAATGACGCGGCGGAATTACATTTTTGCAGTGACTTAAGTGAAATAAAACGTGGAATAAATCGTATCTTTAAAAATGGATTTCATCCTCAGATAATAATCTTACAATACCTAAGGGAATAAAATGAAGTTTCTTCATACTTTGCTTTTCATGCTGTCAGTCGTGATCGCCGGACAGGCCAGTGCGGCAACCACCACACTGACCGATGTACTGGGAAATAAAATAACCCTAAATACTCCGGTAAAAAGAGCGGTATTAGGTTTTTATTTTGAAGATTATATGGCCGTTGGCGGTGAACAGGCCTTTGATCATATTGTCGGCATTTCCCGCGAAGCCTGGCATGGTAAGGTTCCGGCCAACTGGGATATGTATATTAAACACCGCCCGTCCATTGCCGACATCCCGGATATAGGTGAAATCGACCTGCACAATGTGTCACTGGAAAAAGTGATCAGCCTGAAACCGGATGTCGTCATTTTAGCCAGCTGGCAGTACGCCGCACTGAAGTATGAAGTTACGCAACTTCAAAGCCTGAACATTCCGGTTGTGGTGCTCGATTACAACGACCAGACGGTTGAAAATCATGTGAAATCCACGGAAATTATCGGGGTATTAACCGGCCAGACCGCCCGCGCGGATGAACTTGCCCGGCTTTATAAAAATAACCTCGCGCTGATTGAAGACCGGATCAAACAGGCAAACCTGCCTGAGCCAAAAGTTTACATTGAATTTGGCAATAAAGGTCCGGCGGAGTATTCATTTACCTACGGCGAAAATATGTGGGGTGTGATGCTGCGTCTCGCTGGCGGTGAGAATATCGCGGCACCTTTTGTAAAACAGTGGGGCGAAATTAATCCCGAGCAATTACTGGTCGCTAAACCTGATGTCATTTTTATTTCCGGCAGGGAAAATAATAAGGTTGATAACGCATTAGAAATGGGTATTGGGGTCAATGAAGCCACGGCGAGAACAAAACTCAACGGGTTCGCGCAACGTAATGGCTGGAGTTCATTACCGGCAATAAAAAATGGCAAACTCTTCGGCGTTTACCAGGGCGCATCGCGAACGCTGGTTGATTTCACGATGGTGCAGTTTATCGCCAAATCTCTTTATCCTGACTTATTTAAAGATATTGATCCTGTGAAAAGCTATCACGATTATTATCAAAAATATCTGCCCGTCACGCCGGTGGGAACCTTTGCTTTATCAGCCAGCGGTGAGCAACCGTGATTGTGGCTGTTTGCTGATAATCAATTGCGGCGCTACGTTGCGGTGACGGGATAATCATCCTGCAATCTTCAGACGCACCTTACCAAATAAGGTACGTCTTTGCTTTTCAGAACTGCGGCTGTGTAAACATTTCCACCAGGCTTTGCGGGGAGTCAGCGCCGAATAAGGTCACTAAAAGTTCCTGAGTTTCCACGGCAACGGCGGCGGTGCGCAGGAACAGCTGTTTTTCGTATTCGAGGATAGCGGCGCTTAAGTCGTCCGGATTGGCGGCAATCGCTTTGCCCAGTTCTGCACCATCAAACAGGGCGAGATTTGCCCCTTCACCATTCGGTGCCATCAGATGTGCCGCATCGCCAATCAGGGTGACACCGGGAACATGTTGCCATTCGTGCCCGTAAGGCAGCGAGTAAACAGGGCGGAAAGCAGGGGCGGTATCACTTTCTGTTATCAGCGATAACAGTTCCGGTGCCCATCCTGCAAATTCGGCGGCCACTTCAGCCAGCGAAGTTTTGGCTGTAGTGCGGTCGATACCTTCCGGCCAGTCCAGAGGTTTGTTCAGCGACACATAGGTATGCAACACACTGTCAGGTTCGCGGTGCGCCAGAATGCCTTTGCCGGGAGCCACGGCAAACATCGACCCGCCGCCGACCGCCTGTGCGCCCGCCGGATGCCGTTTATCGGCATCCCGCAGCCAGATTTCCACATAGACATTACCGGTATAGGCCGGAGTCGCGGCCGAAACCAGCGGGCGAACCCTGGACCACGCGCCGTCCGCGCCCACCAGAAGTCCGGTGATTGTCTCTGACCCATTTTCAAATCTCACAACGTGCTTCCCGACGCCGTTGGCCGTTACCGACGTCACTTTGTGCCCCCACTGAACGGTTCCGGCGGGCAGGGATCCCAGCAGGATCTGGCGCAGTTCGCCGCGCAGCACTTCCGGACGGTTGCCGGTTCCGTTATCACCTTCGGCAAAAAGCAGCGCGCCGTTTTTGTCGTAGACTTTTGTGGCTTCACCGCCTGCATGGATAAGCCGGGTGAATTCTTCGTATAACCCGGCGTCTTTCAGTGCCAGCTGTCCGTTGTAGTCATGAATGTCCAGCATTCCGCCCTGAGAGCGTGCTCCTGCCGAGGCATCTGCCTCATAAACTGTCGCCGCGATGCCGTGAACATGCAGTACTCTGGCGAGGACTAATCCGCCAAGCCCTGCGCCAATAATCGTGATAGGTTGTGTCATTTTGTTTCCTTAAGAATGTTGAACAGGCGGGAATGACGCCTGAGTTGATATGTCAACATGCTTATCCTTTCGGGTTGATATGTCAACCTTGTATGATAAACTGTGGCTATGAAAACAGAAAAATTAACCGATCAGGAACTCATGGCGTGGCGGGGTTTTCGCCGGATGGCTGAAGTGATTTCATCCAGAATTGCCAGCGAGTTACAGAAAGCGACCGGCATTTCCGGGCAGGATTTTGCCATCCTGGCTCTGCTGAAAGCGACCCGCCACGGAGAGCTCCGGCAGCGTGACATTCAGCAGTTTCTTGGCTGGGACAAAAGCCGCCTGTCACATCAGCTGAGCAGGATGGAGACCCGCGAAGTCGTGACCCGTGAGAACCGGTCGGGGCAGGGCGTGATGGTGTGCATAACCGAAGAGGGCATCAGGCAAATAACTGAGGCAGAACCGCTACATGCCGCCGCAGTCAGACAATATTTTCTGAAATTCCTGACCACAGAGGATACCGCCGCGCTGACGGATATCGCCGGCAAACTGCGCAAGGGGAATGAGCCTGACGCCACTTATGAGGATTTCCAGTAAGTGGGGACGCAAATGAGCGCTGCTTTATACTCTCATTGCTGATTCATATAAAAACGTAATCCGTCAACAACTGCATTCCCGTTCTTCGGGCGGCTTCAAGGTAAATTTTTGTTGAGCAAGATATATTACCGGCTTGTTGTATTTTGGATGCTCCGGGAATGTACGAATTTAATCTGATCTTGCTGCTGTTACAGCAAATGTGCGTGTTTTTGGTGATTGCCTGGCTGATGAGTAAAACGCGGTTATTTATTCCGCTGGTTCAGGTCACGGTGCGCCTGCCGCACAAGCTGTTGTGCTATATCACGTTTTCCATTTTTTGCATTATGGGCACCTATTTCGGGCTGCATATCGAAGACTCGATTGCCAACACCCGTGCCATCGGCGCGGTGATGGGCGGATTGCTTGGCGGGCCGGTGGTCGGGGGATTAGTCGGCCTGACCGGCGGGATCCACCGTTATTCGATGGGCGGCATGACGGCGCTGAGCTGCATGATTTCAACCATCGCCGAGGGATTAATAGGCGGTCTGGTTCACAGCGTGTTAATTAAGCGTGGCCGCATCGATAAACTGTTCAATCCTCTGGTAGCGGCTGGCGTGACGTTTGTCGCTGAAATGCTGCAAATGCTGATCATCCTGCTTATTGCCCGTCCGTTTCACGATGCGCTAAATCTGGTCGGCAGTATTGCCGCGCCAATGATGGTGACCAACACCCTCGGCGCTGCGATGTTTATGCGCATTCTGCTGGATAAGCGGGCGATGTTCGAAAAATATACCTCGGCTTTTTCGGCGACGGCGCTGAAGGTGGCGGCCTCAACCGAAGGTATTTTAAGGCTCGGTTTTAACGAAGAGAACAGCATGAAAGTGGCGCAGGTGCTGCTTAAAGAGCTGGATATCGGTGCCGTGGCGATTACCGATCGCGAGAAATTACTGGCCTTTACCGGTATCGGCGACGATCACCATCTGGTCGGCAAACCGATAGCTTCCGAATATACCTGGCGCGCCATTGAGAACGATGAGGTGGTGTACGCCGACGGTAATGAGCTGCCTTACCGCTGTTCACTGCATCCCAACTGCAAGCTGGGTTCAACGCTTGTGATCCCGCTGCGCGGTGAGAATCAGCGGGTGATCGGCACCATCAAATTATATGAAGTCCGCAACCGGCTGTTCAGTTCCATCAACCGCACATTGGGTGAGGGCATCGCTCAGTTGCTGTCGGCGCAAATCCTCGCCGGTAAGTTTGAACAACAAAAAGCGCTGCTGGCGCAAGCTGAAATCAAACTTTTGCACGCGCAGGTGAATCCGCATTTTCTGTTTAACGCCCTTAACACGCTGATGGCGGTGATCCGCCACGACAGCGATAAGGCCGGGCAACTGGTGCAGTATCTCTCGACGTTCTTTCGCAAAAATCTCAAACGCTCTTCCGAAGCCGTCACGCTGGCGGATGAACTTGAGCATGTGAATGCCTATCTGCAAATCGAGCTGGCAAGATTTCCGACGCAGCTGAAGGTGGATTTGCAGGTTCCTGAGGCCTTTTCCAGTCAGAGCTTGCCTGCTTTTACTCTGCAACCGCTGGTGGAAAACGCCATCAAACACGGCACTTCTCAGCTGCTGAGCAATGGCAATATTGTGATCCGTGCCTACAGCGAGGGGCAGATGGTGATTGTCGAAGTGGAAGATAACGCCGGGCTATATCAGCCGGAAGAGAGCAGTGACGGACTGGGTATGAGTCTGGTGGATAAGCGTTTACGGGCGCGATTTGGCGATGATTACGGGATTACCGTTAGCTGTAAGCCTGATGATTTTACCCGGGTGACTCTTCGTCTGCCGTCTGAGGGAGCAATATGTTACGAGTTCTGATTATCGATGATGAGCCGCTGGCGCTGGAGAACTTGCGCCTGCTGCTTGAGGACGAAAGCGATATTGAAATTGTCGGTGAATGTAACAACGCCATTGAAGCTATCGGCATGATCCATAAAATCCGCCCTGACATTGTGTTTCTGGATATTCAGATGCCGCGTATCAGCGGACTGGAAATGGTCGGTATGCTGGATCAGGAACATCGCCCGCATATCGTTTTTCTCACCGCCTTTGAGGAGTATGCGGTGCAGGCGTTTGAACAGTGCGCGTTTGATTATCTGCTTAAACCGATCCAGACGGCGCGGCTACAGAAAACCCTGGCGAGACTGCGTCTTGGTTATCAGGAAAAGGATATTTCCCTGCTGCCGCAATTCCAGCAGCCGCTGAAGTTTATTCCCTGCCTCAGCAGTAACCGTATCTGGTTACTGCAAATGGAAAATGTGGCCTATGTCAGCAGCCGCATCGGCGGGGTGTACGTGACCGGACAGGATGGCAAAGAGACCTTTACGGAACTGACATTGCGCACGCTTGAAGTCCGCACGCCGTTGTTACGTTGTCACCGGCAGTATCTGGTGAATATGGATTATCTGAAAGAAATCCGCCTTGAGGATAAAAATCAGGCGGAACTGTTACTGCGCGATGGGCAGATTGTGCCGGTCAGCCGTCGTTATCTGAAATCATTAAAAGAGACGGTGGGGTTGTAATCCCCGCCGGTTTTTATGAGATAAGGCAGGCCGGTTTCAGCCGGGCAAAGGCTTCGCGGATCTCTGTCTCGGGCAACTGCATACCGATAAAGACTAACGCGCTGCGCGGTGTTTCGTCCGGTTGCCACGGGCGATCCCAGTCGGCGCTGTACAGGCGCTGTACGCCCTGAAACAGCAGGCGGCACGGCTGGTCTTCTATCCACAACATGCCTTTGTAACGCATCAGATTGTCGGCAAAACTGGCCAGCAGTTCTTCCATCACCTGCGATATCGCCGTCAGCGGCACCGGATAATCCAGTTCCACCACAATTGAGGAAACGGTGTTTTGCTCCGCCGCCACGCGATGAAACAGCGGTCTGGCGGCGACCACGTTTTCTTCCAGCATAAATCCACGGGTATCAAATAACAGCGCCGGATCGATATCGCCCTGAACCATTTTGTACACCGGCGCGCGGGCATTAATGCGTTGCAGCCGGTCCGTCAGTGCCGTGCATTCACCGGACACATCCGTTTTGGTCAGCAGGATGCGGTCGGCATAACCAATCTGCGACTGCGCCAGCGGGAACTGATCCAGCTGCGACATGGCATGAACGGCATCTACCAGCGTGATAACGCCGTCTAAAACATAGCGTTCACAGATAACGTCATGCGCGAAAAATGCCTGAAGGATCGGGCCGGGATCGGCCATGCCGGTGCATTCAATCATCAGCCGGTCAAACAGCACCTCGCCTTTATCCACGCTGTCGAGCAAATCCAGCAGCGCCGCCTCCAGCTCGCCCGAGCGCGTGCAACAGATGCAGCCGTTGGACAAGGTAGTGATACGCGTGGCACGGTCGCCAATCAGCTGGTTATCGATAGGCATCTCGCCAAATTCGTTCTCAATGACCGCAATTTTTATCTCTTGCTGCGTATGCAGGATCTGGCGCAAAAGCGTGGTTTTCCCGGCACCCAGAAAACCGGTTAATACTGTGACTGCAATCGGTGTCATGGTTCATTCCTCTTCATAGCCGCATCCTCTTAGCAACAACGCATTCCGCCTTTACCGTCCCCGCCGTACCGCGCCTGCTGACGCTCGCGGAAAAACTCCTCGTAGGTCATCGGCGTGGTGTCCGGGTGGTTAGTCTGTATATGCAGAACGTAGGTGTCATAATCCGGTATGCCCACCAGCATACGTGCGGCCTGGCCGAGGTATTTCTTCGCTGCACCTAAGTTGTCAAACATACATCCTCCTTTGAATCTGTGTGGAAAAGCCCCGCGTGTGCGAGGCTTTCAGGCCAACGGTTAGTGACCGGAGACGGTTTTTATTCCTTCTGCCGGAACCGGCACGTAAGGCGTTTCCTTATCGGTGCGTTTGTCGGTTTTACGCGCCTGAAGGCAGGCGCGGATCCCGTAGTAAATGATGCTGTACACCACAATCAGGAACAAAATACTCAGCCCGGCGTTGGTGTAGTTGTTGATGACAATATGATGCATATTGCTGATCTGTTCCGGTGTCAGGTCAGCGCCACCTGCGCTGATGCGTGCTTTGTACTGACCGGCCATATAGAAGAAGCCTTCCATCTGCGCATTGGTGCTGAACAGTTTCAGACCCAGCGCCCAGGTGGTGCAAATCAGCAACCAGATGGCAGGCACCATAGTGACCCAGATGTACTTCGTGCGTTTCATTTTGACCAGAACTACGGTGGCGAGGATCAGCGCGACGGCAGCCAGCATCTGGTTCGAAATCCCGAACAGCGGCCACAGACTTTTCACGCCGCCCAGCGGATCGACCACGCCCTGATACAGCAGATAACCCCACAGCCCGACGCAACCCGCTGTGCCGATGATCCCGGCGACCAGTGAATCGGTTTTTTTCAGGAACGGTACAAAGTTACCCAGCAGATCCTGCAACATAAAGCGGCCGGAACGTGTACCCGCATCCAGAGCGGTCAGGATAAACAACGCTTCAAACAGAATACCGAAGTGGTACCAGAAGCCCATATCCGCCAGCGGCATGATCTTGTGGAACACATGCGCAATCCCGACGGCAAGCGTAGGTGCGCCACCTGCGCGGTTCAGTACCGAAGGTTCGCCGATGTCTTTCGCAGTCTGCATAATCTGCTCTGGCGAAATCACAAATCCCCATGAACTGACGGTTGCCGCGGCGTGCGCCGTGACGTCTTTCAGCTGCGCCAGGATCATCGGTGCATTTTCGCCACCCAGTTCGTGCAGGTTTGGCATGGTGATACCGAGCCCGGCTGGCGGGGTATTCATCGCAAAATACAAACCCGGTTCGATAATCGATGCCGCGACCAGTGCCATGACCGCTACGAAAGATTCCATCAGCATGGCGCCGTAACCGATAAACCGTGCATCGGTTTCGCAGGCCAGCAGTTTAGGCGTGGTGCCGGAGGCAATCAGTGCATGGAACCCGGACACCGCGCCGCAGGCAATCGTAATAAACAGGAACGGGAACAGCGCGCCTTTCCACAACGGCCCTGTACCGTCGATGTACTGCGTCAGCGCAGGCATTTTCAGTTCAGGATTGAGGATGACAATCCCGATCGCCAGCCCGACGATCACGCCGATTTTCAGGAACGTCGCCAGATAGTCACGCGGTGCCAGAATCAGCCAGACCGGCAACAGGGCAGAGACGAACGCATAACCAATCAGGGTAAAGGTGATGGTGGTGTCTTTGAACGTCAGCGCCGGACCCCAGTACGGATCGCGGGCGATAACGCCGCCGAAATATATGGCAGCAACCAGCAGGACAACGCCAATGACCGAGATTTCACCCACGCGCCCTGGCCGGATAAAGCGCATGTAGATGCCCATAAACAGCGCAATCGGCACCGTAGAACACACGGTAAACACGCCCCACGGGCTTTCTGCCAGCGCTTTCACCACGATGAGTGCCAGCACCGCCAGAATAATAATCATGATCAGGAAACAACCGAACAGCGCGATAGTGCCCGGCACCGGCCCCATTTCTTCTTTGATCATCTCGCCCAGAGATGCGCCGTTACGGCGTGAAGAGATGAACAGCACCATGAAGTCCTGCACCGCACCGGCCAGAACCACACCCGCCAGCAACCACAGCACGCCCGGCAAATACCCCATCTGCGCGGCAAGTACCGGCCCGACTAACGGACCGGCCCCGGCGATGGCGGCAAAATGGTGGCCGAACAGTACGTTGCGGTTGGTCGGCACGTAGTTCAGACCGTCATTGTTGATAACCGCTGGCGTCGCGCGCGAAGGGTCAAGTTTCATGACCTTCTGCGCGATATACAGGCTGTAATAGCGATAGGCCACCAGATAAACCGAGACAGAGGCCACGACTATCCATAAGGCGCTGATGTTTTCACCCCGCCGCAAAGCGACGACGCCCAGACAGCATGCACCGAGGAGGGCCACAATCATCCACGGTATATGCCTGAGTAATGTTTTTTTATTCATAAATAACCCGGTTATTTTGAAAAAATGACGAAATACCCTTCTCTGTTTCTTTATTAAGGATTGCTGTCAGAGAGCGGGGGATCTGTTGACTTGTGCTGTTTGTCTCGCACGTTTCCTGCTTATACAGGGTGTCAAAATCCCAGGGGCAGAGGGCGGAAACTTGGTCAGCGGTCACAGAGGGAGATAAGCGGTTATCACACGGGATGAGCGGTTCAGAGGGAAATTAAGGCAGGGAAATCTGTGAGTTAGATCACGCGCACTCCACGCCAGCCAGCCCGGTCGTTACCGTAACTTTTGTGGCACAGCCATCTTTTGACAGGTAAATTATTCATTGTTAAATGACCCGAGGGATCAGTCAAACACGTTCAGGGAGTTTTTTATGAAAGGTAAGTTTCCGCAAGGCTTCATGTGGGGCGGGGCAACGGCGGCCAATCAGGTGGAAGGCGCGTACGATCAGGATGGCAAAGGGCTGTCCATCGTCGATGCCATTCCGGGTGGCAAAGAGCGTCTGAAGATCGTTTCCTCACCGGAATTTGATTTTACCCTTGATCCCGCAAACCATACGTATCCGAATCATAAAGGCATCGATCACTATCATCGTTTTCAGGAAGATATCGCGCTGTTCGCGGAAATGGGATTCAAATGTTACCGTTTTTCTATCGCCTGGACACGCATCTACCCGAACGGCGTTGAGCAGGAGCCTAACGAAGCCGGGTTGAAGCATTACGATCAGGTGATTGACGCCTGTATCGCGCAGGGTATCGAGCCGGTGATCACGATTTCTCACTACGAGATGCCGCTGCATCTGGCTAGTGAATTTGGCGGCTGGAAAAACCGTGAACTGATTGGTCACTTTGAGCGTTTCGCCCGCACAGTGCTGACCAGATTCGGTCATAAAGTGAAGTACTGGATGACCTTCAACGAGATCAACAGCGCAGCGCATTTCCCGATCATGAGCCAGGGGCTGACGGTGAAAACCGGCGCGCTGGAGGCGCAGGCCAAATTCCAGGCATGGCATAACCAGTTTGTCGCCAGCAGTCTGGCAGTCAAAATTGCCCACGAAACCAATGCGCAAATCCAGATCGGCTGCATGATCCTGTTTGCCACCCACTATGCTTACGACTGTAACCCGGTTAATCAGCTGGAAACCCTGAAAGAGACTCAGGCGTTTAATTTCTACTGCGCCGACGTGCAGGCAGGCGGTAAATATCCTTACTACGCCAAAAGTCTGTGGCAGTCACAGGGTGTGGAACTGGATATTCAGCCGGGGGATTTAGAGCTGATTAAACAGCATACGGTGGATTACATTGGTTTTAGCTACTACATGTCTTCTACCATCAACAAAACCAATCCGGACGCGGTATCAGCGCAGGGTAACCTGCTCGGCGGTGCGCGTAATCCGTTCCTCGAAGCCAGTGACTGGGGCTGGGAAATCGACCCGGTTGGCCTGCGCATTGCCCTTAATCAGCTGTACGACCGCTACGAAAAACCGCTGTTTATTGTTGAAAACGGGCTGGGTGCCGTCGATAAACCGGATGAAAACCACTTCATTGCCGACGATTACCGCATCAGCTATCTGCGCCAGCACATTGAAGCAATGGCAGAAGCCATCGAAGACGGTGTGGACCTGATGGGCTACACCCCGTGGGGCTGTATTGATCTGGTGAGCATGTCCACCGGCGAGATGAGCAAACGCTATGGCCTGATTTACGTCGATCTCGACGATAAAATTTCCGGCACCGGTAACCGTTACCGTAAGAAATCGTTCCACTGGTATCAGAAAGTGATTGAGACAAACGGGGAAGATATTGGCTGATATTCTCCGGTCAGTCTGAAAACAGTCCGGGTGATGCCCGGACTAGACTTTCGCCTGCAATGATGGCTTTCTCTGTCCTGAAAACGAAATTAACGCTCAATCTTTAACGCATCCATCACCAGTGAAAATGCGGGCGAATGCTGTTTTCTGCTCGGGTAATAGAGGTAATAACCGGGGAAAGGCAGGCAATAAGGTTCCAGAAACCGAATCAGACGTCCTTGCGCAATATGGGGTTCGAACTCTTCTTCCGGTAAAAACGCGACCCCCAGTCCGGCTAATGCAGCGTCGACCATAGGTGCAGAAGTATTGAATGTCAGCTGTCCGTTAACACGCACATTGACCGGCCCCTCATCATTATCGAACTCCCAGACATACAGCCCGCCCGACGTCGCCATCCGCATATTCATGCAGTTATGTTGCAGCAACTCCTGCGGCGTCAGGGGGATGGCGTGTGAACGCAAATACTCAGGCGATGCCACCGCGGCCATGCGCAACTGAGGGGTTATCGGCATGGCAATCATATCTTTATCGATGGTGTCACCGAGTCGCACCCCTGCGTCAAACCGGTCAGCGACAATGTTGCGAAAACCGTGGTTGGCATCGAACTCCAGTTTTATCTCGGGATATTCGCGCAGCAGTGCTGATAACTTCGGTAACAGAATGGTTGAAAGAACATGCGGCCCACAGGTGATGCGAACTGTGCCTGCAGGCTTGTCGCGCATTTCTGTCAGCATATCGAGTTCCGCTTCAATCTCATCGAAACGGGTGCCGATGGCCTGCAATAACCGCTCGCCCGCCACCGTCGGTGAAACATTACGCGTGGTCCGCGTCAGCAGGCGGATATCCATGCGGTTTTCCAGCGCGGTAATGGTCTGGCTCAGGGCTGGCTGCGTGACACCCAGCTGCGCTGCCGCGCGGGTGAAACTGCCTTCGCGGGCAACGGTTACAAACGCTATAAGGTCATTGAGATTACGTTTCATCGCACCTTCTTCAATTCGATTAATAAGCTGAGCTTATAGACCCATTAAGTATTCATAACCTAGTAGGAATATACCCGTCGTGTAGAATTTTTAGCAAGCCAGAATACGAAAGAACCGGAATAATTCCTCCGTTTTATGACGTCAACTTTATGATCTTTATCTTTTATTCTCATTAGTGAGAAGCGACGTCGGCTTGCCAAAAATTCATCCTGCGAACGATAAAAAGGAACCGCGAGTGACGACAGCAGCCCAGAGAAGTGTAGTAAACACCCAAACCTCCGCGCACTGGAACGGGGTATGGGCGATAACGATGTGCGTATTTGCGCTGGTGGCCTCGGAATTTATGCCAGTGAGTTTGCTGTCGCCGGTAGCCCGCGATCTGGGTGTCAGCGAAGGGCTCGCCGGGCAGGGGATCGCCATTTCAGGCGGCTTTGCGGTAATAACCAGCCTGTCGATTTCCCGGCTGGCGGGTAACGTCAACCGCAAGGCGCTGCTTTTAGGGCTGACGCTACTGATGGCTTTTTCCGGCGGGCTGATTGCTTTAGCGCCCGGCTATATGACGTACATGACCGGACGCGCCCTGATCGGCGTGGCCGTTGGCGGATTCTGGTCAATGTCAGCCGCTGTCGCTATGCGGCTGGTTCCGCAGGATCAGGTCTCCCGCGCACTGGCGATTTTTAACGGCGGCAATGCACTGGCTACTGTGATCGCCGCACCGCTGGGCAGTTATCTGGGGGGCGTCATCGGCTGGCGAGGAGCCTTTTTGTGTCTCGTCCCCGTCGCGCTGATTGCCTTTATCTGGCAGTGGATCAGTCTGCCTTCAATGGCGCCGGAAAGCGGTAAACGCCCGACGGGAAATGTGCTGCGTCTGTTCAACAATCCGCTGATTGCGGCGGGTATGGCTGCGTGCGGGATTTTCTTTATGGGACAGTTTTCACTGTTTACGTTCGTGCGTCCGTTTCTGGAAACCATCACACGGGTCAGCGACGACAGGCTGTCGCTCATTTTGCTGACGATTGGCGTCGCGGGTTTCGCCGGAACACTGCTTATCGGCGCGTTTCTGGAAAAGCGTTTTTATCTCACGCTCATCGTTATTCCGCTGCTAATGGCCGGGGTCGCCGTCATGCTGATGGTGCTGGGGCATTCTTTCTGGTTCGTCATCATTCTGCTGGCTTTGTGGGGTTTGGTTGCAACCGCGGCACCTGTTGGCTGGTGGTCCTGGGTGGCGAGAACCTTCCCTGACAACGCCGAAGCGGGTGGCGGACTGATGGTCGCGGTAGTGCAACTTTCGATAGCGCTGGGGGCAACGGCAGGGGGATTTGCTTTTGATCACACCGGCTGGCGGAGCACGTTCATCGTCAGCGCTGTGTTGCTGCTCGTGGCCTCCGGACTGACCTATCTCACTTCCCGTAATGAACAACGTGCATAACTGCAATTATTCACCGGACGAACTGATGTCCATTCACCGCAATGCCTGATTAAGGATAATTCCATGAAAGTGTTTACGATGTTGTTAGGGCTGCTGGTCAGCTCGTTCGCTGCCACGGCTGCCGATATGTCTGAAGGTGCAGATAACTTTTATAAAAGCGATAAAGTGACTTTGCAAAAAGTGACGTTTAAAAACCAGTATCAGATGAATGTGACCGGGAGTCTTTTTATCCCGAAAGGCATGAATGAAAGCGCGAAAAACCCGGCCATTATCGTCGGGCATCCGATGGGAGCGGTGAAAGAACAAAGCTCCAGTTTGTATGCGCAAAAGTTAGCTGAGCAGGGGTTTGTGACGCTGGCGATAGACATTTCTTTCTGGGGCGAAAGCGAGGGTAAACCGCGTAATGCAGTCTCGCCGGATATCTATGCCGAGGATTTCAGCGCGGCCGTGGATTATCTCGGTACACGCCCGTATATCGACAAAAATCGTATCGGGGTACTGGGGATTTGTGGCAGCGGCAGTTTCGTTATCAGTGCGGCGAAAATTGATCCGCGCATGAGAGCGATTGCGACGGTCAGCATGTATGACATGGGGGCAGCGAATCGTCACGCGCTCAATAACTCGTTAACCCTTGCGCAGCGTAAACAAGTCATTGCTGAGGCTGCGGAGCAACGCTATACCGAATTCACGGGCGGCGAAACGAAGTATACCAGCGGGACGCCGCACAAAATTGATGAAAATTCTCCGCCGGTGGCCAAAGAGTTTTATGATTTCTATCGCACGCCGCGCGGCGAGTTTACGCCAGCAGGATCATCTTCCGCGCTGACGACGCACCCGACGCTGACCAGCAACGTAAAATTCATGAACTTCTATCCGTTCAACGATATTGAGACTATTTCGCCGCGTCCGATGCTCTTTATCACCGGTGATCAGGCTCATTCAAAAGAATTCAGTGAGGATGCCTATAAACGTGCGGGCCAGCCGAAAGAGTTATACATCGTACCGGGTGCCGGTCATGTCGACCTTTACGACCGGACCGATCTGATCCCCTTTGCGAAACTGACCGCGTTCTTTAACGAAAACCTGAAATAACCCAAGCCGGTTATCCACAGTCCGGGCCTTTGCCCGGACTACACTTTCGCTTTCACCAGCTCATTAAATCGTGTCGTATAGGCCGGTGACAGCATTTCGCGTTTCATCGACCAGCCGCGCTGGATCCCCTGACCGGCGAACCAGACTTTGCCGGTGCCTTTTTTGTGGATTTCGTCAAGCGTAGCCATCAGCTGTTCGCTGTTTCTTTTGGGCTGATATTCATCAAACAGATTCAGCTGCGCGACGCCCTGACTGAAAAAGTCACCCAGCATCACGCCACCTTTCTGATAGCGATAGCCGGGTTTCCAGATTTGCTCGAGACAACGTACGGCAGCGGCGAGGATATCGCGGCTGTCCTGCGTCGGCGTCAGAAGTTTGATCCCCGCATGATTGCTGTAATAGGGCACTTTCGGGTCGTGCGGACTGGTTTTCACAAACGCCGATACGTAGCGGCAATACTGATGCTCACCGCGCAATTTTTCCGCCGCACGCACGGCATAGTTACAGATCGCTTCGCGCATATCCTGATAATCCGTAATGCGCTCGCCGAAAGAGCGTGAACAGATAATCTGCTGTTTGGTGGGCACTGATTCTTCAAAAGCCAGACAGGATTCGCCGCACAACTCCCGCACGGTACGTTCCAGTACTACGCTGAAGTGTTTGCGGATAAGTGCAGAAGGGCAGTCGGCCAGTTGCAGCGCCGTGGTGATCCCGAGCATGTTGAGCTTTTTGCTGATGCGGCGCCCCACGCCCCAGACTTCTTCCACCGGCACCAGAGCCATCAGCTTTCGCTGACGGACAGTTTGCGATAAATCCAGCACGCCACCGGTGCCTTTCCAGGTTTTCGCCGCAAAGTTCGCCAGTTTTGCCAGCGTTTTGGTGGGCGCAATCCCCACGCCGACTGAAAGATGCGTCTCTTTCCAGATAGTCTTCTGCACCTCTTTACCGAAGTCATACAGCGAGATGCAGTTTTCGATATTGGTGATATCCAGAAAGGCCTCATCGATGGAGTAAATATCCACCGCAGGTGCCAGCCTTTCCAGCGTTTCCATCACGCGGCTGGACATATCGGCATACAGCGCGTAGTTCGACGAAAACACTGCCACGTTGTGCTGGCGGATCGCATCGCGGGTCTTGAAGAACGGCGCACCCATCGGGATCTGCGCCTTTTTAGCCAGCGCATTGCGGGCAATCACGCAGCCGTCATTGTTCGATAACACAATCACCGGTCGGCCGCGCAAATCCGGCCTGAACACGGTTTCGCAACTCGCGTAAAAGGAGTTCACATCAACGAGGGCAAACATGGTTCGGCTGCCGCTTGTCAGGGTTCATTTTCCACATCTGTTTCTGTATCCATAGAATACTGGGTATGCATACAGTATAATCATAAGTAGGAGAAATAGAAAATTCTTAAGGCAGCGCCACGGAACGCCCTGATCCTGTGGCGGTATTAGAAGCCTCGTTAGCCCTGTTGCCGCTTCGCAGACGAAAATGCAGTCATGGAGACTCCGGCAAAGACCAGTGCCAGACCGGCGAGAAACAGGCCGGATAAGGACGTGCCCAGCAACACAATGGATGCCAGCGCACCGATAAGCGGCACGCCGAGAGTGAAGTTGGACATGGCGAAAACGCTTATCCGGCGGCCATATTCGGAAGAAATCACGAAGCAAACTGAGGTGGCGATGGGGCCAATGAAAAAGAGTAACCCGAAGAGTCCCTTGCTGAGATGAATGGCCTGCGGGGAACCGTCAATGAGGCGCGCAATAAAAATCAGGGGCAGCGTGGCGATCAGCATTTGCCACGGTGCCAGAGACAAAGGCGTCGCCGTCCATTTATGGTGTCTGACATGCACAATCACCAGCGACCAGGAGATGGCGCCCGTGATCAGAAAAGCGCACCCCATCACCACGCCGGGTTTTGACCAGTCCATTTCCAGCGGTGAACAAATCAAACCGATGCCTGCCAGACCAATAACCAGCGCGCAGATTTGTATGGCCGAGGGAGTATGGCGCAGCAGCAGCCACGAGGAGACGATGCCCCACAAAGGCGTCGTATAAGCCAGTAAAACCGCATGACTGGTATCGGTATATTGCATGGCAATCATGCCCAGACCGGTGAACACCACCATCTGTAACACCCCGATGCTCAGCACAATGGGCAGGTCACTTTTTGCGGGCAAACGCAGCTGTTTTTTGAAGGCAACGAAGATAAACAGACAAACGCCGGCGCTGCCGAACCGGATAGCCCCGAGCCACAAGGGCGGCACGTCATTGAGTGCCAGTTTCGTTGCAGGCCAGCTCAACCCCCACAACACCACCATCACCAGAAGCCAGCACACAGTTCCCTTCATTGATGAGGGGCTGGAGTTTACGTTGATTACCGAACTGTTTTCCTGGTGCATACAGAACACTCTCTATTTTTATCAGAGGGATATTCTATTTTGCTGATGGTGGAAAAACTGTTCTTATTGCCCGCCATAATCACTATTATGGGTAACTCTGTTCTGTAAAAATGTTTATGGAGAATAATTTTGCCTGACAATGCCATTGAGCTGGATGAAACCAGCCTGCATATATTGGATCTGCTGCAGACAAATGCCGATATCAGCAATGCAGAATTAGCCGAACGTATCGGTTTGTCTGCGTCTCCCTGCTGGCGAAGAGTCACGGAGATGAAAGAAAAAGGCGTACTGCGTGGCTCAGTCATGCTGGTTGATCCGCTCAGTCTCGGGCTGGCGGTGAATGTTTTTGTGCATGTGTCCCTGAAGCAGCAGGACAAAGACTCGCTGAATCACTTTACCGATGCGATAAGCGACCGTCCGGAGGTGATGGAATGTTATCTGATGACCGGAGAATCAGACTTTTTGCTGCGGATCGTGGTGGAAAATCTGCAAAAGTATCAGTTGCTGATCACCGAGTGCCTCACTCAGATTGAAGGTGTCGCCAGCATTCGCTCGAGTTTTGCCCTCAGTCAGGTGAAATACACCACCGCCTTGCCGACAAGACATTTAAGAAAGTGAGCAGCTAAGAAGAGGATAAGAAGAAGAGAAATGCTTTCGCACTTATCCCAACCCCACAAGGTTATCCACATATTCTGGGGATAACCTTGTGCAAAGTTGCCCTGAAGGTAGCTGAAACGAGGTCAGATGGCGTGCGCGATTTTATCACCCGCTCTTCGCGCGGTGGATGGCAGAAGGCTGGCAGTGGCGATATAGCCGTCGGGATCGACACAACGATCTTCCTCAGATGCCCGCGCCATGATGTCTGCATCCCAGTAGAGACGTTTGCGATGATCCCCGCGGGTGGTCAGCGTGGCTTCCATTTCGCCGTCGATGGCGCGATAACGACGCCAGCTGTTAGCCGGTACCGACACCACTGAACCCTCTGCGGCGACGATGGTTACTTCTTCGCCATCACGGTTATAGGTCACTTCCAGCGCCCCCTTAAATACCATCAGCACCTGCACATCCGGGCAGAGGTGCCGCCCGACGCAATGCTGGTTCGAAATTCGCAGCCACTCAACGGAAAATCCGTGCGGATTGAGGATTGGCGGGGCAGAGCGGCGGTCTTGTGAAATACCATAACCAATCACCGGTGCCAGTTCTCCTCCGTGGCCGGGCAAAACAGAATCCAGCAGAGCGTGTTTTGACCAGGCGCGCTGTTCGCCGGTGACGGCGCGGCGGCTCATCTCCCCGACGGAATAATCACGCAGTGCGGCGATATGCTCCGCCGCCAGTGGCGGTAACAGGTCAGCTTTAGCCGGTGGCGGGCTGCCGGCTTCGACTTCAATCAGCATATTATCGCGGCTCAGGTACAGGCCGTGTTCGCTGGCAGCATCCAGAATCGACGGATGCCAGATTATCCCGCCGGTGTTGTCACCGCCGAGGACGGTAAATACCAGTCCGTTAGTTTCCTGCGGGCTGACGTTGGTAAAGCCGCGGAAAATCCAGGTCGGGATCGACAAAATGGCCGGTGCGCTGAACTCAGCTTCATGTTCGCCGTGCGCGCCCCAGCGGAAACGCCAGCTGCCTTCGTGGATCAGAAACACTTCGGCGGTGAAATGCAGGTGCAGATTGTTGGTCACGCCTTTTGGCATCGCCGCCGCACCAATGTTGAAACCATGGGCTTCGGGGATATTCACGACCTGAGAGGCGGACTGGGTCACGCCGGGGCCGACAAAGGAAAAATTTTGCTTCAGATTTGAGCCGGGCAGTTTGCAGTCAATAAACGCCACGCTACAGGAAACCCTGTCTTCGGGACGAACCAGACGGCGCTGTGCTTCTTCTTGTGTCAGGGTGATATGTTGCATGTCTTATCTCCTTAATAGCCTGATAAATAGCCTGATAAATAGCCGGATTAATAACCAGAAGTGCCGCGAACCGGCGCTGTTTTACCCTGTGCGGCCGCAATGGCTTCCCGTGCAGCACGACCCAGCTGCATCACGTCATTAGCGGGGGTCACGAAATGGAAGCCTTGCGCCAGACGGCTGGCGGCGGCTTCTCCCGAGGTGCAGAAGATCCCGGCGAGTTTTTGATGAGCGTGACAGCGGGTGAGAACGCGTTCGATGGCGTCAAGCATCTCAGGATTCTGGGATTCCGCGCTGGCCTGTCCGGTGAGCGTTAAAGAGAGATCGTTCGGGCCGATGAAAACGCCATCCAGCCCGTCGGTGTCGAGAATGGCATCCAGATGTTCCAGCCCTTCACGCGTCTCAATCATCGCCAGCGTCAGGATCTCTTCATTGGCGTATTGCGGATAATCCTTCCCGCCATAAAGCAGCGCACGCGCAGGGCCGAAAGAACGGTTACCGAGTGGGGGATAACGGCAGGCCGCGACAAATTGTTTCGCCTGTTCAGGAGTGGAAATCATCGGGCAGATAATGCCCCAGGCACCGGCATCCAGCAGCCGCATAATCTGCGCCGGTTCGTTGCTGCCTACCCGTGCCAGCGGTGTGGCGGGCGTGGCAGAAATGGCCTGCAACATAGACAGTGCGCTGGCGAAGTCGATCATGCCGTGCTGTAAATCCACGGTGACACAATCGTAGCCCTGATGTCCGGCTATCTCCGCGCTGTAACCGGAGGGAATGGCCAGCCAGCCGTTGATGATCGGCTGCTGCTGGCGGAACGCCGCTTTAAGCGGATTTTTTCTCATGATAAGACTCCTGTATCCAGTGACGAAGAGCGGTGGCGACCGCCTGCGGAGATTCTAAGGGCAGAAAATGCCCGCTGTCGGCAAGGGTTAGCCAGCGGGCGCGGGGAGCGGCGCAAGTCACCGCCTGATGATGTTCAGCGGTACAAATCACATCGTGAGCGCCGCTCAGCACCAGCACCGGCGCGGTAAACGCCGAAAGTGCTGCACGGTGATCGGCGCGGGTAATGGCAATCTCTGTCTGACGGGCGAAGGTCTCAGTGCCACATTCCTGCGCCATCTGCACAATGGTGTGATGCAGCACCGCATCATCCAGCCGGTCGGGGGCGACGTAACGCGACCAGAGCGTGGTGCTCAGCCAGGGTCCGACACCCTGACGCGCGGCATCCTGCACGGCGGCGCGTCGGCTGGCGGCATTGGCGGGCGCATCGCTCAGCGGATTCACCGATAACAGCGCCAGTCCGGCGAGACGCTCCGGTGCCTGCGCCATCATCTCAAGGGCCACGATGGCACCGAGGGAAAATCCCGCAAGATAAAAGCGCGGCGGCAACACCGTCAGAAGCTGTTGCGAAAGCGCCGCCGCCGAATCCGCAGCGCAGACCGTGACCGTCTGCACGCTGCTGACATTGAGAAGCCCGATCACCGGTTGCCAGAGGCGGGCGTTGCATAACGTTCCGCCCAGCAATACCAGCGGAACGTCTTGGTTATCCAGCAAAGGGAAAGGGCTGATGAGTGAGGTCATGTGGCTGTCCATCCCCCGTCTACCATCAGCGACGCGCCGGTGATCAGCGCAGACGCTGATGACGCCAGAAACACCACCGGCCCCATCACATCTTCCAGCGTGCCGAGACGTTTGAGCTTGATGTTATCCAGCACATAACGACTGAACGCGGGCGAGGCGAGATTTTCGCGCGAGAGCTCGGTCTCTATAAAAGTGGGGCAGAGCGTGTTGACGCGGATACCCGCCTCGCCGAGCTCCAGCGCCATGGTTTTGGTTAAGCCTTCCAGCGCGAATTTAGAGGCACAGTACACGCTGCGATCCGGGCCACCGACATGCCCCATCTGCGAGGAGATATGAATGACTGAACCGGCAATCTGCCGTTGTTTCATCCGGCGGGTGACCTGCTGGCTGAGGAAGAACGTTGCCCGCAGGTTAAGCGCCATCACTGCATCGTAGTTTTCCTCGCTGACCTCAAGAAATGGCTGATGGCGCGCCAGTCCGGCGCTGTTGACCAGAATGTCGAAATCAGGAAGTCCGGCCAGGGTGTCCGCAACCTGCGCGGTGTCGGTGATATCCAGCGCCACCGTGTGCAGTATCAGCCCGTCAGTGGCGGCCAGCTCAGCGGCTTCCCGCAGCTGCGCAGCCTGGCGTGCGACTAACCACACCTGCGCACCTGCGCGGGCGAGCGCCACTGCCGCAGCAAAACCGATACCACGGGAACCCCCTGTCACCAGTGCGCGGCGGTTTTCGAGACGAAAATCCGGCGAACGGGGAAGTGCGGTCATCACGACGCTTTCCCCAGATCTTGCGCAGGGACGGAACCGGCGTAAGGCACTTCCTGATTTCCGTAACGGCGTACACGAATGTTGGCCTGTTCCGCGTGGCCGGAAAAACCTTCTAACTGGCAAAGACGCGAGCAATAACTGCCGATTTCCGTTGAGGCTTCATCGCTCACGACTTTCTGCCAGGTGCAGGTTTTCATGAATTTACCGACCCACAGACCGCCGGTATAACGCGCGGCTTTCTGCGTGGGTAGCGTGTGGTTAGTGCCGATCACCTTGTCGCCGTAAGCGACGTTGGTGCGCGGGCCGAGGAACAGCGCGCCGTAGTTGGTCATATTGGCGAGGAACCAATCGTCGCGATCGGTCATCACCTGAACGTGTTCGGAGGCAATGCGATCTGCTTCCTGAAGCATTTCCTCGTAACTGTCGCAGACGATCACTTCGCCGTAATCGCGCCACGACTGACGCGCGATATCCGCCGTCGGCAGTTGCGTCAGCAGACGTTCCACTTCGCGCAGTGTCTCGCGGGCGAGTTTCAGGGAATTGGTCAGCAAAATGGCCGGTGTGGTCACGCCGTGTTCGGCCTGACCGAGCAGATCGGTGGCACACATTTCGGCATCAACGGTTTCATCGGCAATCACCAGCGTTTCGGTCGGGCCTGCGAACAGGTCGATCCCCACGCGGCCAAACAGCTGGCGCTTGGCTTCGGCAACAAAAGCGTTACCCGGCCCGACCAGCATATCGACGGGTTGCAGGGTTTGTGTCCCGAGCGCCATCGCGCCAATCGCCTGGATCCCGCCTAATGCGTAGATTTCCGTGGCGCCTGCCATGGCCTGCGCGGCCACAATGGCAGGCGCGGGCTGACCGTTGAACGGCGGGGCGCAGCTGATAATGCGTGAGCAACCCGCCACATTGGCGGTGATAATGGACATATGCGCCGAGGCGAGCAGCGGATATTTGCCGCCCGGCACATAACAGCCGACGGCATTAATCGGAATATTTTTGTGGCCGAGAATAACGCCAGGCCGTGTTTCCACTTCCAGATCTAACAAACAGGCACGTTGCTGTGTGGCGAAATTAAATACCTGCTGTTGTGCAAACTCGATGTCTTTAATATTTTGCCGAGTCAGCTGTTTTAAACAGGCATTAATTTCATTTTGTGACAGGCGATAATCTTTACGGTCATAATGATCAAACTTAAAAGATAATTCCCGCACTGCCTGATCCCCGCGCTGTTCAATATCCGCCAGAATATTTTCGACAGTAATACTGATTTCTTTACTGGCTTGCTGACGTTCAGATAATGATTTGCTGGTTTTTAAATACTGAGTCATGAGTTCTCCTTGCCTGTTTCAGACGTGGCGACACCGCCAGAATAAACAGGTGAAATAAATCGTTGGGAAATTAAATAACGCCGGATGTTTACGCTTTTTTCACGTAATCCTGTGCCGGTGTCAGATGTACGTGCTCATTCTGTACTGCCGGTTTCTTTACCTGCCGCTGATATACGCTGCGTGCCGCCATCGGCGTGAGCAGGGCAGCCACCACGGACAGGGCACCAATCAGGTAATAGCCGGAAGATAAATTAATATGTTGCAGCATCAGCCCCATTAATACCGGGCCGACAAACATTCCGCAGGAGTAGATGGTCTGAAACAGCCCCATGCGCGTGGACTGCTCATCCTCAACCGTATTCACCACGCTCAGCGACATAAATACGGCGAACGCCATACCGAATGAGAACCCGGCAATCGCCTGCAAGAAGTAGATCACATAAAGATTGGCGGTGAAAGGGATGCCGATACTGGAAATTACCTGCAAAACGATACCTATCAGCGCGGTATTCACCAGGCCCAGCCGTTTGTAAAACACCGAGCTGCACAGCGCAATAGCCAATGCGTAGAACACCAGATGGATGTTGCTGAGCAGGGTCAGGATCCCGGCTTTAGCGCCGAGCTGCTGCGCGTAAATCGGCGTCAGCGTATCGCGGGTGGCGAAAGGCACCAGGATCACAATGGTCGCCAGCAGGCCGATTAGCCACACCGAGGGATCAGCCATCTGGCGTTTCGCGCTGGTCATACAGGCTTTCAGCGTCGGCGCGCTTGCCGCATCGTGAAACTCTTTGATGCGGGTGGTGAGGATCAGCGCCAGCAGCGCCGCCGCGCTCGAAACAAAGTAACCAATGCTTTTATCGATAAAGTGGATCAGCGCACCACCGATACAGTTGCCCAGAAACACGCCCAGCGGCCCGGCGAGGGCCAGCAGCGCCACGGCGGCGGGGGCATCTTTTCGGTCGAAATAGCGAATAAACAGAATGTTGTACAGCACCCAGGTGGCGGCGGTGAACCCGTCAGCCGCTTTGGCCAGATACAGCGTCACGGCGTTCGGTTCCAGATAGGCAATAGGCCAGGTGACCAGCGGCAGCAACAGACTGAACTGGATAAAAATCTTCCGGCTTTTCACCACATCCGACAGGATGCCAATGGGAAAACGCACGAACAGCGTCGCCAGACCACTGGCGCCCATGATGATCCCCACTATCTCAGGCTGCATGCCTTCGCTGATCAACATCGGTGCCAGAAAAGCATCGATACTGTGGATACAGATAAAAAATAACACACTGATAGCAAAAAAAAGTCTGACTTCAGAACGACTAAAGAGTGCACGAAACATGGTGGTAAACCTCTTAAAATTAATGGGTTGTGACCAATCAAGTACGGCATTAACCGGCTCATTCCTTTGGTTGCTGCTCCCTGTCCCCGGTAAAAATTGACGGCGTGTTTGCATTGCATGAATACGTATTCAAAAACTGAAGTTACGAAAAGGTTTCAATTTTGTAAAGGTTAAGATTGTAAATGTGAAAAAAATATTTTTGGTTGTTGCATACGCATGCAAAGATGGTGTAAGTATAAAAAACAGACATTCCTGCAAAGGGGTAAACCGCCAGACTGGCGTTCTCTGCACGGTACGTTAGACTGATGCAACACTTTGTTTGTAAAAGATGTTTGTAGAAATTAATGCGATAACGGGAATGTTGATAAGGAACAGCGGCAATGAAACGTAAGACTTTTGGGCCCGTGACATCACAACATGTCGCGCAGCTCGCCGGAGTATCACAGTCAGCGGTATCGAGAACCTTCACGCCGGGGGCCAGTATTTCCCCGGCCACCCGTGAAAAGGTGCTGAAAGCAGCACGCGAGATTGGCTACCGGCCTAATGCCATCGCCCGTTCACTGAACACCGCCCGCTCACGCATTGTGGGGGTGGTGATGTCCTATTTTGATAATCAGTTTTATCCGCAGGTGCTGGAAGCGCTGGCGCAACAGCTCGATGAGCTGAATTACCACCTGCTGCTGTTTGTCGGCGATCGTGACGGCAATGTGGACCGGATTTTCGACCAGATCATGCAGTACCGGGTCGATGGCATCGTGCTGGCTTCCGTGTCGCTTTCGCTCGAGCTTTCCGAAGAGTGTCTGGCGGCGGGGATCCCGGTGGTGCTGTTTAACCGCAGCGAAGAGACCGGCATCGCGTCGAGCGTCAATACCGATAACGTCGCCGCTTCGCGCCAGATTGCAGAATTTCTGCTTGCCGGTGAGCATAAGCGCTTTGCGTATATGGCCGGGGTTGCCGATTCCTCGGTGAATCTGGCGCGCCAGCAGGGGTTTGTCAGCGCGCTTGAGGCGAAAGGTGTTCAGGATATTCGGGTGGTGCAGGGCGATTATGACGCGCAGAAAACCGCGCGTGCGGCGCAGGAACTCTTCTCGTCCTCCGCACCGCCTGATGCGATTTTTGCCGCCAACGATCATATGGCGCTGACGGTGATGGATGTCGCCCGCTATGAGTTTGGGCTGCGGATTCCTGAGGATGTGTCGGTGATTGGCTATGACGACACCGGTGCGTCGGGCTGGCCTTCTTATGCGCTGACATCCGCCTCACAGCCGGTGACGGCGATGGTGACGGCCACGGTGGCGCTGCTGATGAAACAGATTGAAAGCGAAAATATCGAGCCGGAGCAGGTGGTGGTCACCGGTGCGCTGATCGTCCGCCATTCCGCGCGGCGTCCGCATTTCGGCGTAGTCGAAAAAGAGGGATTGTCATTGTTCCAGCCACAGGAGGTTGAATGAGCAGGTTGCCGGGGTTTAGCCCACAGTTTGATTCGATACAGCAATTTATCCTCACGCTGACCCATGTCGTCTGGGAGCAGAAGGATATCGGCCAGCTGGCTGATTTTTATGCCAATCCGGTGGTGTTCCATACCCCCGAGAAGCAGCTGAACGATCTCTCTCAGTTTATGCGCCTGACGCTGGAAGCGATGCACAGCTTTCCGCAGCGTACGGTTCTGACCGAAGACATTTTGTGTTCTCACATACCGCAAGACGAGTACTACGCCGCCCAGCGTACGCTGGCCTGTATTCAGCATCAGGGCGAAGGCTTTTTCGGGCATCCGAGCGGTAAATCCGTGTGGGTGCGGACGTGGGCCGACCGCGTTTGTGCCGATGGCGCGGTGCGTCAGGAGTGGTTATTGCAAGATCGCGCGGCCATTGTTTCGCAGATTGGCCTGGATGTGCGTGACTTCGCCCAACAGCTGGCGCGGGTGCGTCAGGAAGCCGGACTTGAGAACGTGTCGCCGGAAGAAATGGATGCCCGCTGGGCAGGCGGTCCGGAAGGAGATGACGTCGAAGGTCCGCTGGCCGGGCTGGTGGAACGCTATCTGTCGATGTGGGCGGGCGGCAACAGCGGCGTGGTGCCGGGGTTATATCATCCGGCTGCCACCCTGCACGGGCCGGGGCATGTGCTGCGCACGGGTGAACAGGATATCGGCGGCTATTTATCCGGTTACCGGGCGTCATTTGCCGATTGCGAAACGCAGCTGCATCATCTGATTGTGCGCCGTGATGCGAACGAGCCGATCCGTCTGTCCCTGCGCTGGTCGATGCTCACCTGGCATGACGGCTACGGAAAATTTGGTACGCCGACGCGCCGGCCGGTCGCCATCACCGGTATCAGTCAGCTGGAATTGCGCGACGGTCTGATTATCCGCGAATATCTTGGGGTAGATGAATTAGCCATCTGGTCACAGATTTTTAATTAGTAGATCTTTACTTAATAGGGGGGAACTCCCCCCTGAAAAATCATCTTCTGATAAAACGATATTAATTTATCGGGGGGTGACTGTTGTCAGAATAACGTAAACGCATTATCGCCATTTTCAGGCGAGGGAGTTCTTCATCCCTAAATAACAGTGCCGGGTATTACCACGGCGCATCAATACAACGCAGGAGGTTATATGTCTTCAACCGAAGCCACAAATAAAACACCGGTAGTTGCTGAGAAAACAAATACTAAATCCGCTCGCGAAGAGTCTGTATTACAGGTTGAGCGTCGCGACTTCGTTGATTTAGTCCCGGAGAAAAGACCGCGCGCGCAATCATTAAGAGGTTTTGATGACTGTTATACCGATATTGTCGATTACATCGTGCGATGCACCCATAAAATATGGGATGAACGTGATGTCGGATTAATTTACACCCACTATACCCACAACTGCGTGTTATATAACGCGCTCGGCACCATGTATAACCGTGAGCAGGTGGTACATGACACCCTGCAACGTCTGGTGGCATTCCCGGAACGTCGCGGTATGGCCACGCAGGTTATCTGGAACGGGAACGACGTCGATGGTTTCTATACCTCGCATCTGGTGACCGGCACTGGCCGCCACACGCAACACAGCCATCTAGGCAAACCGACGCAGCGTACTTTTGTTACCCGCACCGTTGCCGACTGCATGATCCACGAGAATAAAATTTATCGTGAGTGGGTGGTCAGCGACAACATGTCAGTGATGAAGCAGCTCGGCCTGAATACCGATGTCATTGCCTACGATATGGCGAAAGAGCAGTTTGATAAAGGTTTCCGCGTGACCGATATCGGCGAGAACCGCCGCATGGTCGGGCAGTATCCGCCTGAAATGGAGTGCGATGTTTCCATCGCGCACACCGATACCGAAGAACAGTGCCTGCGCTGGCTGCATGAAATCTATAACCGCCGCATGCTGGGCAAAATCAAAGATGTCTATGCGCCCAACGTGCAGTGGCACGGTCCGTTGCTGAAAGAGCTGTACGGTCAGGCGGCGGTTATCCACCAGACGCTCGCACTGATTGGCATGATCCCGGACGGTGCGTGGATGCCGCAGCACATCTGTTCCAACCCCTGTGACGAAGGCGGTACCAAAGTGGCGGTGCGCTGGATTATGGAAGGGCATCACCTCGGTTATGGCGAGCTGGGCAAACCGACCGGCGAGCGTCTGTTCGTGATGGGGATGTCTCATTACCACATTGTAAAAGGCAAAATCATTGATGAATGGGTGGTGTACGACCATCTGGCACTGCTGGCGCAAATCAAACTGGGACAAATGGAGGAGTAAGTCATGGGTAAGATTAATGCGGATGATGTGCAGTTTCTTAAACGCCCGCAGGGGCAGGATGCGCAGGCTGACCGGTCACTGACGGAAACCGTTCATCAGATTATTGAACAAGTGCGCACACGCGGTGACGCGGCTCTGCGCGAGTATTCTGCGAAATTCGACCAGACGACGCCGGATCAGTTTGAAGTATCGGAAGCGGAAATTAGCCGGACGCTGGCCGATCTGGATCCGCAAACCCGCAAGGACAGTGAGTTTGCCATTGCGCAGGTGAAGCGTTTTGCCCAGGCGCAGCTGGCGACCATGAAACCACTGGAAGTGGAAACGCTGCCGGGTGTGCATCTGGGTCACCGCATTATTCCTATCCAGACCGTGGGATGTTATGTCCCCGGCGGGCGATACCCGATCCTGTCGGCGCCGGTGATGTCTATCGTACCGGCAGTGGTGGCGGGCTGTGATGAAATCATTGCCTGTCTGCCTCCGGGTGCTCATCCGGCGATGATCGCGATTTGTCATCTGGCGGGCGCGCACCGCATCTTCAAAGTGGGTGGCGCGCAGGCGATTGCAGCAATGGCGTGGGGCACGGAGTCTGTTCCGGTGGTGGATAAAGTCGTCGGGCCGGGCAATGCTTTTGTGAATGAAGCGAAAAGGCAGGTATTCGGGAAAGTGGGCATCGACGCGCTGGCGGGCCCAAGTGAGATCTACGTCATCACCGATGACAGCGCCGACCCGCGTATGCTGGCTGCCGATCTGCTCGCGCAGGCCGAGCATGACGTGCACACCCGCGTCGGCATGGCGACCACCAGTCAGCGCATCGCCAGTGAAACGCTGGCTGAAATAGCCCGGCAGCTGGAGACGCTGCCTACCGCAGCGACGGCAGGCGAAGCGTGGAAGCGGCAGGGCGAAATTGTGGTGTGTCAGGATGAAGAACAGCTGATTGCCTGGGCCGACCACATGGCGACGGAGCATTTGCAGGTACATACCCGCGATCCTCATGCCACCGCCAGCAAAATCCGCAATTACGGTTCACTGTTTATCGGGCAAAACGCCAGCGTGGTGTTCTCGGACAAATGTTGCGGCACCAACCACACGCTGCCGACGATGGCCGCAGCGCGATATACCGGCGGTCTGTGGGTGGGGGCGTATGTGAAAATCTGTACGCACCAGTGGATCGACGACCACGGCATTGCCTCTGTCGCTGAACCCGCCGTTCGTCAGAGCCGCACCGAAGGCATGCAGGCACACCGCCGCGCCGCTGAAATCCGCCTGCGCCCGAAGGATATCGATCTCATCACCGGCGGCAAATGCGACCAGTAACCGCGTTGGTCTGACAACACAACACCGTTAAGTCAGCGGAAGTACTGGCTTAACGGTGAGTTTACGAACCTGCTGCTTATGATCCCTGCACTGTCAGGGGTTTCGGCCTCTCACGTGTGTGGCCGGTCGGGGAGGGTTCCGCAGGAATGGAAAAATGTTTTTAAAATACCACTAGACGACTGGTCTAATTGTTGTTAGCTTAGCGACAAGGTGACGGCAGACGGGCGATATCACACTCTTTCCGTTCTGGCCGGATCCAAAGGCTGTTCGACTATTTTTTTACTCGCTAACTAGACGACCGGTCTAATTTAATAATAATTCTACCCACTGGAGATTAACGATGAAGATTCTTATGGTTCTCACCTCGCACGACAAACTGGGCAACACAGGCCGTAAAACGGGTTTCTGGCTGGAAGAACTGGCCGCGCCTTACTACGCATTTAAAGACGCGGGGGCAGAAATTACCCTCGCTTCTCCAAACGGTGGCAATCCGCCGCTGGATCCAAAAAGCAATGAACCGGATTTCCAGACTGAACAGACGCACCGCTTCGAAGCGGATGCTCAGGCAAGCGCCCAGCTCGCCTCAACGGTCCGCCTCGACAGCGTTTCACAAGCTGATTTCGATGCTGTTTTCTATCCCGGCGGCCACGGTCCGTTGTGGGATCTGGCAGAAGATAAAAATTCCATCGCACTGATTGAAGCATTTCTGGCAGCAAGCAAGCCTGTGGCACTGGTGTGTCATGCACCGGGCGTACTGCGCCATGTGAAAACGCCTGAAGGAAAACCACTGGTTGAAGGTAAAAAAGTGACCGGCTTTACCAACACAGAAGAGGAAGCGGTAGGTCTGACCGATGTGGTGCCGTTCCTGGTGGAAGAAGAGCTGATCGCCAAAGGTGGCATTTATTCAAAAGGACCGGACTGGGGTTCTTATGTGGTTGCCGACGGTTTGCTGATCACCGGTCAAAACCCGGGTTCTTCTGCTGAAGCGGCAGAACTGCTGATAAAGCAGCTGGGGGCTTAACGGCGATTCAGGCGGGGTGACTGGCTTGACTGTCGCCCCGCTGAGCAGACAGCGAAGTGTTGTTATTGCGGGATGATCGAGTGTATCGTCGCGAGTGAAGAAGTCGCCGTTTCATTCGCTCATAGACGACTGGTCTAGCTTTTTGGTAAATTTACCCTATGACTACTGCAACTCAGCACCATAACAATGACGTCCGCGAGCACATCCTTGCAACAGGCCAGCGTATTATGGCTGGTAAGGGTTTTTCGGCTGTCGGACTGAATGAAATACTCAAAGACGCGGGCGTGCCCAAAGGGTCTTTCTATCACTATTTCGGCTCGAAAGAGGCATTTGGTGTGGGGATGCTTGAGCGTTATTTTGAAGATTATCTGGATGATCTCGACCGTACGCTGAGCCAGCCCGGTCTGAATATGGCGCAGCGGTTGATGAACTACTGGCAGCTATGGCAGGAATCACAGTCATTTTCCGACTGTCAGGGCAAATGCCTTGCCGTGAAACTGGGTGCTGAAGTCGCGGATCTTTCCGATACGATGCGTTTAACACTGCTGTCAGGGACGTCGGGAATTATCTCGCGTCTGGCGCAGGCATTAGAAACAGGCGTGACGGAAGGATCGCTGACGATTGATGATACCCCCCGCACCGTGGCTGAGAGTTTATATCAGCTGTGGTTGGGTGCCAGCGTTATGGTCAAGATTGTCCGCAGCATTAGCCCGTTCGATTCCGCGATGGCCACCACGCAAAAAATGATTCACATCCCCCGAAAATAGTCTCTGAATACAATGCCTGCCACCGCAAGTGACGGGCATTGGCTCGCGAAACTAAATTTTATGAACAGCCGGTTTCATGAAAATCCAATAAACGCATTCTGAACCTGGTTTCCGAAAAGTGCAGCCGTACTTTTATAGAATCAGGTTTTTGAACAAGGGTGTCATTCTGGCAGAAAACACTTCCCCAATTTTTTGTTATCTTATTGTTGCCAGTCAGTTTAATTTAGTGTTCTTTTATATTTCCTAATCGCATATTTTCGACCTAATACTTCTCGATTAGTTATTTAATTATTTGTCATTATAGAAACCCCCTCGCCGATATCGTACTGCTCATGAAGGGAGATGTTGATTTACCGAGACATTTTCCAAGCATTTACTTTGGCTAAATATGTCTTTAAGTAAACCTGCATTTTTAAGTTTAACTGTTTAATCTATAATTCACGGGTCATTGATATGCTTTCCGAATAAATAACGAGAAGTATTTATTGATAAGCAAATTAAATCATTATTAAGGACTATGCAAAGTTATGAAAATGAAATTTCTCGGACTGAGTCTTTTGGCTCTTTCTGCATCATCCCTTTCCCCGTTGGCTGCGTTTGCTGCCGATGGTGATATCACCTTTATCGGTGTCGTGACCGCTTCTGCCTGTACGTTGAATGGTTTCAACGGTGGCACGACGACATCTGGGGCAACGATGTTTTTACCCTCTGTAACTCCCTCCTCATTTTCTAGTTCCGGTGGTGGCTATGCAGCAATGACCGATTTCACTATTGACCTAAAAGACTGTGATATTACCACCATGAAAAATGCCCAGGTTACTTTCAGCGGCTCACCTGACAGCGTGGATAACGCCATTCTGGCCAACAATGCTTCCAGCCCGGCAAGCGGCGTGGGTGTTGCCATTTTGGAAAACAACGGCACCAAACTGGTGGATATTAATGGCGGCGACGCGTCAGATGGGCAAGCGCTGAGCGTGGGCAATACTTCACTGAAATTTAAAGTGGCGTATAAAGCCAACACCGCAACGCCAGCCGTGACCGCCGGTAATGTCAGTGCTAAAAGCTTCGTGAACGTGACGTATTATTAATTCCTATTCTCAATACGAGAAATAGATAAAGCTTATTATTCATAATAAAAAGCAGGTTTCCTTGAGTAAACTTAATTTTTCATTATTGATGAAAGGTTTCTTTATGGCATCTGCTTTTCTTTCATTCATGTTATTTGCGGCTGAACCGCCTAAAAATACAGGAGATAACGACTCAGCTTTCGATGCTGATTTTTTACGCAAAGATAACGAGGTAATTCCACAACAATTTTATCATCCGGAAGATACTTCCGCTGGCGTAAAAACCGCCGATATTGTTTTGAATGATCATATGTTATTTAAAACAAAAATAGATTTTATTTCCATTAACGGAAAGCCCGGTGCAACGCCTTGTTTAACACAGGCATTACTGCATCAGATGGGATTAGATAATCATCTGGCGGAATTGGCGAAAAGTGGCGATGAAGTTTGCTACGACTTTTTAGCCAAATGGCCCGATGCCACGGTTAAATATGATGAATCCATGCAACAGCTGCTGGTCAACGCACCGCAGGCAGCGATGAATGTGGCTTCACAAAGTGAGATGATCGACCCTTCGCTATGGGACAGCGGTGTGAATGCACTGCGCCTGAGCTATGCCGGTTATGTTTATCACACAGAGAATAAAAGTCATCACTCCGGCTCTGAGGATGGCAGCAATGACATCAGTAACAATGCTTATCTGAGTCTGAATTCGGCAGTGAATCTCGACAACTGGCGCTTTTATAGTTTTGATACGTTCGATAAATCCGATCAGGGCTGGGTACATAACCACGACCGTGCTTATGCGGAACGGGATATTGCCTCGCTGGTTTCACGTTTTACCGTCGGGGATGTTTACGCCAGCACATCGAGCGACGTGCTGGGTATTCTGCCGGTGCGTGGCGTGACGCTGGAAACCAACAGCCAGATGTTACCGCCTTCGACGTTCAGCTATACACCGGTGATACGCGGCGTAGCGCGCACCAATGCGCGGGTAGTTATCCGCCAGCGCGGAAACACGATTTACAGTACTACGGTGTCTCCGGGCAGTTTTGCCATCACTGACCTGACCAACGGCCAAATTGGCGCCGATTTAGATGTGACAGTCGAAGAAAGCGATGGCAGCAAGCAGCAGTTTTCTGTGCCTTATACATCGTTGCCCAATATGTTGCGGCCTGGAACCTGGCGTTACAGCCTGAGTGGTGGCCGTTATCGTGACGATTCACTCTCCTATCAGCCGCTGGTCGGGCAGGGCAGCCTGCAATACGGCTTTGATAAATTCACGCTGAGTGACCTGCTGGTCGTCGGTGAAGGTTATCAGTCTATGGCCCTCGGCGGCGCAGTCAATCTGGGCGCGTGGGGTAGCGTCTCGCTGGACTGGGCGCTGGAACGTCATCAGTCAGTAACGCAAAGAGACATCAGTTCTTACCGTGATAACAGCACGCAGGACGACAGCACCGCAGATGCTGGCCGGGCGCTGCGGTTGTTGTATGCCCGGCGTTTTGACAGCACGGATACCTCGCTGCAACTGATGGGTTACCGTTATCAGTCTCCTGATTTTATGGATTTTACCGACTATGCCGACTGGCGCTGGGGAAGCAGTGACATGCGTACAGATCGCAAGAATGAAAGTCAGGCCACTATTAATCAGGGGCTTGGGGCTGCTGGCAGTGGTTATCTGACCTTACAGCGCGACAACTACTATAATTCCAGTGCTACAGATACCTCGCTGACGATGGGATACAGTTTCAACGTCCGCGCCGTAAACGTTAATGTCAGTTACAGCTATCAAGCCAACAGCAGTTCTGATTCAGGAGACGGCAGCAAACCGGATCGCCAGCTTTCGCTTAACCTCTCCATACCGCTGGATTTAGGCGAAAAACGCACAAGTACCGTGTCCTTTACCAATAACACCAGTAATAGCTCAGGTGATTCTCAGGTAGTGACGCTTTCCGGCACTGAGAAGGAAGGGGAGATGAATTATTCCTTCTCGGCGCAGCGTGACAGCGATGGGTATTCCCCTTCAGGTACGCTCGCTTATCGCAACAGTATTGCCAATATGAACGTGGGAGCCAGTGCCGGTCAGAACAGCCGCCAGTACTCGGCGGGGATTTCAGGTGGGATTGTGGCCTATAAAAATGGCGTGGTGCTCTCTCAGCAACTTGGCGACACCATCGCGATTATTGAAACGCCGGGCGCCAAAGATATCAGTGTAGAAGGTCAGCCAGGCGTGTCGACCAACCGCTGGGGGCGCGCCGTTGTGCCTTCTATTTCACCGTATCGCGATAATAATTTATCTCTCGATACCCGCCATGCGGCGGATAACGTCGAGCTGGTAGACGACGCAGATAACGTGATCCCCACTCACGGTGCCGTGGTGGTCCGGCATTTCCAAACCAAAGTAGGACGCCGGGCACTGGTTATCCTCTCAATGCCTGACGGCAAACCGGCGCCTTTTGGTGCCGCGGTCTGGCAAGGGAAAGAGCAGGTAGGCATGGTCGCCGATAACGGATTGTTATACCTCAACGGCGTGCTGGCAGAGGGCGACGCTACATTGCACGTCAGTCTGGAAAATGACGCTCAATGCCAGTTTATTTTACCGATCCCGAAGGACCAGTCTGTCCCCTGGTATCAGCAAGTTAATGCAGTTTGTCACTGAGTATTGAAAATGAAATTGATGAAAATGATGGTTCCCGTGCTGATGAGCACAATACTGGCCGCGCCGCTGCTTTTATCCGCGACGGCAAATGCCGCAGTACGACCGGCGCTGACACGTATTGTTGCGCTGGAAAGTGATAAGGAAACCCCGGTTAAATTATTGAATGACGATAAAGCCCATGATTATCTGGTGCAGTCCTGGATTGAAGATTTGCAGGGCAGTGATAAAAACATCCCGATCGTCCTGACTCCGCCACTGTTTAAAATCAGCGCCGGACGCGAAGGGAAATTGCGCATGGTTATCCTGCCGGGAAAAATTCCACAAGATCGCGAATCCGTATACTGGCTGTGGATCCAGGAAATTCCTCCGGTCAGTAAAGCCGCCGGTAATCAGTTGCAGCTGGCTATCCGTACGCGCCTGAAAATTTTTGTCCGTCCTTCCACATTGAAAGGACAACCGGCTGACACCATCGGGAAATTAACCTGGCAGGTGAGCCATGAAGGTGGAAAAAGCTGGCTGATTGCCAATAATCCGACACCTTATTACGCCAGTTTCTCTGAACTAACACTGACGGCAGGCGGGAAAAAAATGGCAGTGGAAGGCAAAACAACGATGGCGGCAGCCAAAGGCGAAACCCGCTACGCACTGCCTTCCGGCGTTTCCGGTAACGGCACGCTGAACTATTCAGTTATCAATGACTTCGGTGGTGAAACACCCGTTCAGCATCAGACAATGACATTCTAACGTCACGGAAAATACATCATGAAAAATTGGCCGGCAATCCGAACCTGTATGTCATACGCAGCGCTGACGCTGGCCTGTATTTTCCCCGTTTCCGGCCTGGCGGCATTGCATTGCGATATTGATACCGGCGGTGCGGCACCCTTTTCCCCTTATACGCGGGAAAACCCGGTGGCCGTAGATCAGGGTACGCCGGATTACACGGTGATCCTCGCGCTGGACTACGCACAGTTTCTGCCTAATATGCGCCTGACGTGCAGCTCCGACGGCGCCGATTTCTCTGCGCCGGCTTCGTTTGATGGCACTGTTACCCTGAGCCTGAGTTCAGCCAATGATCAGGCACTCGACTGGGCGGGCGAGGCTTCAACCGCCAATAACGGCATCAAAATGAAGATGTACATCAAAGCGGTGTCGTATAACGAAGAAACGCTTCCCGACAGTTATGCCCCGGCGGCGCTGGCCGCAGGCAAACGTCTGGGTGTTGAATACCCGATCTTGAACGGGAAAGATGACACCACATTGTTCCAGTTCGGTGCGCAGTACAACGATGGCAAAACATTGTACAAATTCGACGCGGTGCATAACTATGCGATTGAATCGATGCGGGTGGAATTAATAAAATTTGGCTGGATGGAATACAACACGCAGCAGGTAATCCCGGCGGGTTCGCATCTGACCTTCACCATCGACGGTATGTCAGGGGTTGCAACCGTTGACGTGCCAATCGGTTCTGGTGTTTTTATCGCCGCACCTTCCTGTTCGCTGGACCATCAACATCAGACGGTTGGGCTGGGTAATCTGAATAACCATACCGAAGGTACTTTCCCGATTGAAGGGCCGCTTGTGCGATTCGGTGTCAACTTCACATGCAGTACTTACACGAATAATGTTGAGATAACGTTTGATGATGCGAATTCAGCACTTAACGCAAGCAACACGCTGGTGGCGCATAGCACCGCTGACGGGAAAGCGTTAACGGGTCTGGGCGTCGGGCTTTATGACAACGACGGTAAAGCCATCCTCACAGGCGTGAAGCAAAGCCTCGGTGTGGCGCAGCAGGGCAAAAATATCGCCTTTTTTCAGGCGGCAATTGTTCAAACCGCAGCTAATATCACCGATTCCACATCCAACAATTTTACCGGCCAGTTCAGCGCAAAAGCCAACATGACGATTACGTATTATTAACCGGAGAACAAAAAATGGCCGCGATCGTCCCTCATTCTTCTCATTGTCAGTTCACCTCATAAACATTACATTCGTTGTCAAAGAACATTGATATGAATATCAGGCATTTTGGCAAATGAAGGAAATACCCCATGCTGAAAGAAAACTTCAACGAACTGCAAATTTTTCTGGTCGTTGCGAGAGAACGAAGTTTTACCAAAGCAGCGGGAAAGCTGGGGGTTTCGCAGTCTGCGCTCAGCCACGCTGTTAAGGCGCTGGAAGAACGTTTAAATATCCGCCTTTTGACCCGTACCACCCGAAGTGTGGCACCGACTGAAATCGGCGAAAAGATTATTGCTTGCCTGGAACCGCGACTTGCGGATCTGGAGCAGGAACTGGAAACGCTTGTTCAGCTCAACGGCCCGACGTCCGGCAATATCCGCATTTCGGCGGGGGAACATTCTGCAAGAAACTTGTTGTGGCCAAAGCTGAAGCCGTTTTTGAAAGAATACCCTGAGATAAATGTCGAACTGCGGGTGGATAACGGTTTCGTCAATATTGTCGATGGTCGCTACGATGCCGGAGTGCGTCTGGGCGAGAGCGTAGAAAAAGATATGATTGCCGTGCGCATCGGTCCGGATTTCCGCATGGTGGTCATCGGTTCGCCGGACTATTTTGCTGCCAACAGTATTCCCCAGACCCCGCATGAACTGCAATATCACAAGTGCATCAATATGCGCCTGCCGACCGCCGGGGGCCTGTATCACTGGGAATTCGAGAAAGAGGGAAAACCGCTGCGTGTGCGCGTGGAAGGGCAACTGACCTTTAATCTGCTGTCAGAAAGAATCGACGCGGCGCTGTCAGGGTTTGGAATTGCCTGCGTGCCGGAAGATATGGTGGAAGGCCTGGTGAAAACCGGAGAACTGGTTCAGGTGCTGGAAGCGTGGTGCCCGACGTTTCCGGGCTATTACCTGTATTATCCGAGCAGAAAACAACATCCGCCGGCATTTGCTCTCATGATTGATGTATTGCGTTACACCGGATAACAGGTCAGCGACATGTTTTACCGTGTCGCTGACGGCAAATCTGTCGGGATTATACGTCCAGTTTGCGGGCGGTAAGCCACTCGACCATCGCCGGATCACGATGCGAGAAGAACGCGCTGGTGGCGGTGTCCATCGCGGTGATTTTGTTCATCTCCTCAGGGCTCAGTTCGAAGTCGAGAACCTGAATATTTTCTTCCATTCGTTCTTTGCGCACAGATTTTGCCAGCGAGACAATGCCGCGCTGGAAAATCCATCGCAAGACTACCTGCCCGACGCTTTTACCGTGCTTCTCCCCGATAGCAGCCAGCAGCGGATTCTGGAACAAGCCGTTTTTGCCTTCCGCAAATGGTGCCCAGGCTTCCGGCTGGATCCCACGGGACAGCATCCACGGCACCGCATGTAATTGCTGGTTTAACGGGTTCACTTCAATCTGATTAACGGCAGGAACCACGTTGTTAAAGGCCATCAGATCCGCCAGACGATCCGGCTGGAAGTTACTGACCCCAATGGCACGGATTTTACCCGCCTGCTGCAATTCTTCCATTGCTCGCCACGCGCCATGCACGTCGCCATAGGGCTGGTGAATCAGGTATAAATCGACATAATCGAGCTGCAACCGGTTGAGAGAACGTTCAAACTGCGCTTTTGCCCCTTCGTAACTAGTGTCCTGCAACCACAGTTTTGTGGTAATAAACAATTCATCCCGGGCAATACCGCTTTGCCTGACCGCATTCCCTACTTGTGTTTCATTCTGATAGGAAGCGGCGGTGTCAATCAGGCGATAACCCGTTTCGATGGCGTCGAGCACCGCGCGCTCGCACCCGGCGGCGTCTGTCATCTGGAAAACACCAAAGCCCAGAAGGGGCATTTCGATACCGTTGTTCAGTTTGATTGTTTGCATCACATTATCCTTCATCTGTTGTTAAGAAAAAGAATAACGCAGAATGATTATTGGATTAGCCAGGGTAATAAACTAGGGTTTATTAGCATTATTCATGAGTGATTTCAGGGAGTGATAATGCGATGGCGCTCGGTTTTGTGACGAAGAAAGCGCTGGCTGACTGGAAAAAAGAGCAGGGCACCAGCATTCTGTGAGGTGCGCCTGCAGGCTCCTCGGCAGGGTCAGGTAAGTGCCAAAGGCGAACCCACCTAACGCTAAATTGTGTTAACAAACGGGGGGTAATCATCATTTTTATTCAAGTAAACTATTTGTGGACATTAATGCCAGATATCTTAAAAAACGACAGTAAATAACTCACACAATAATACGGAAAGTTAATGAGTGAAAAATTGGAATTCATGTTGTTGGCGCTTGAATATTCTCGCCGCGCATTATCGGAATGCAGACCAAATCCTCCTGTAGGATGCGTGATTGTTCACCGGGGTAATGTGGTTTCGAAAGGTTTCACACAATCTCCAGGCCATAATCACGCTGAGATAGACGCCATTTCAAGACTAATGATTCCAATTGGTGAATGTGAAATCTTTGTCACGCTTGAACCCTGCTCCTTTCAAGGCAGAACCCCCTCCTGTGCTTTAACATTTGCTGAGTTGAAGCCACGACATATCTATGTAGCGTTAGAAGATCCACACCCTGGAAATAGAGGCGCAGGACTCAATATTTTAAAAACTGCAGGTGTCAGTTACACGTTAGGTCTTGGAAAACAAGAAGTAGAGGACTTTCTGTCGCCTTATTTAGTGAGATCATCTTAGGTTGTCTGAAAATTTTAAAGCTGCTTATTACTGGAAGGGTTTGGCCTGCTATTAGGTCAAAAATCGCCCTCAAGTCTTGCCTGCTATTGCCTCAGGCTGCTCTGTGCCAGGAGCGGACCTGTTGAATAGCCCAGAACGATAGTACTTGTCGGTCTGAAAACTTCTCAGCCTGACTTGTTGTTATACCGCACGAATTACTCATCCATCCCTCTTTAACTGACTAAAAGTTTGCTATATGCTTTTATCTAGTGCGCTAGATAATCATCAACTAGATAATGGATTAGCATATGAACATGCAGTCACGACAGGAAATAGGGACACAACTTTCGTTTGCGCTCTATGGTGCGGCGAGCCGCATGAACCGGTTACATAAGCCGTTGCTGGACCCGCTGGGACTAACCTTTCCCCAGTATCTGGTCATGCTGGAGTTGTGTAACGGAACCCCACGCACCGTGGGTGATATCGGGAATAAGCTCGGCATGGATACTGGCACCATTACCCCCCTTCTCAAACGGCTTGAGGCTGCCGGACGCATAGTTCGCATGCGGGATCGCGCTGACGAAAGGCGAGTTCTCATTACCCTTACGGATGACGGGCTCGCTTTGCAAAGCGAGCTTTGGCGCGTTACCGAAAAAATCAAATCAGCCTGTCAGTTATCGGATGCAAAGCTCGAGGAGTTACGAGATACCCTCAATGACTTTGCCCATCCCGCTGATAACTGATCATCCTCCACTCAGACAAAAGGTACTTGTATGAAAATAGGCATTATTGGCGCTGGAAACATTGGTGCGACGCTGGCACATAAGCTCTCTGTGCAGGGCCATGAGGTCAAACTGGCGAATTCAAGGGGACCGGAAACAATTGGAGAGTTGGCGCGAAGAGTAGGGGCACTGGCGGTTGAGCGTAAGGAAGCCGTACGAGATGTGGATATCATCATCCTCTCTACGCCCTTTGATAAGCATGCTCAACTGGCTGAAATCTTGCGTGATGTTCCGGAAAGCGTCGTCGTCATTGATACCTCTAATTACTACCCCTTCCGCGACGGGGACATTGAAGAGATCCATGAAGGCAAACCTGAAAGCGTGTACGCCAGTGAAATAGTCAAACGCCCTCTTGTCAAAGCCTGGAATGCTGTTCTGGCCGAGACGCTTCAAGAGAAAGGGCTGGCTGCCGGTTCACCGTCGCGTATCGCTATCCCGGTTGCCGGCGACAGTCCGGTAGCAAAATCTGTTGCGCTTGAACTGGTCAGTCAGACCGGTTTCGATGCAGTAGATGCCGGTACGCTTAGCGAATCATGGCGGCAACAGCCCGGCACGCCAGCCTACTGTACTGAGCTGAAAACCGGAGAGCTTGAAGCAGCCCTTAAGGCAGCGGATAAAACTCGCGCTCCACTGAACAGAGATGCGTTGATCAGGGAGTTTATGTCTGCAGGCGAACAACTCACTCATGATGCTATCGTCAAACGTAACCGTGCAGTAACGGCCTGAGCCAAAAAGGGAAAATTATGATTAGTAATGAAAAGTACCGGATTGCTGTTCTGGGAACAGGCCATATCGGTAAAACGCTTGCTCGCAGTCTCGCCTCTGCCGGTCACTCCGTTAAGGTCGCAAATTCACGCGGACCAGAAACGATAGCCCCCGACGTGCTTGAAACGGGCGCTGAAGCAGCCGATGCAGTCAGTGCAATACAGGATGCACAGGTTGTCATCCTGTCCATACCGATGGCAAAGCTTGCGGATATCGCACCTCTGATCCGGACATTACCCGAGTATGTTATCGTCGCTGATACGTCGAACTATTATCCACATCGCGACGGCAACATTGATGCGTTCTCAGATGGTCAGGTCGAAAGCGCGTGGGTGGCTCATCTCCTGAACCGTCCGCTGGTGAAGGCCTGGAATGCAATAGGTTCAGATTCCCTCGCTACAAAAGGTACTGCAGAAGGCACGGCGGAACGTATTTCAATTCCGGTGGCAGGGAATATCGAAGCACACAAGAAAATGGTTATGAGTCTTGTCAGTGATACGGGGTTCGACGCCTTCGATGCAGGTACTGTTGAGGAGTCATGGCGTCAACAGCCGGGTGCACCTTGCTACTGTACTGACCTCACATATGATGAAATGGAGTCAGCGCTTGCCGCAACGGAAAAAACACGGCTACCTGCGCGTCGGGATATTGCTGTTCAGGCAATTCAGGAGCGAATGGGCGATAAACGATCCAATCCGAGTGCAGATTATATTGTTCGATTACACCGCGCTCTTTTTTTGTAAACTGGAAACATGTTTCATTTATCGATGCATGAGCGAAAATGCGAACTTCCGCTTCACGCCCTGAGACATTCGACAAGCTTTTTATGGCTTCAGTAAGGGCGAGTGTCGCGCTTCGAGAGCCAGCAAATATTTCGCTTCATCGTACTGGGTTCTGGTCTTCCAGCAGCGGTAAATGATCCTTATCCATTTAAACGCCAAAGCCCGGATGGCTGATTGATGCGATTTCCCTTTTTCTCGCTGCCCCTGGTAATAAAGTCTGGCCCAGTATGATGAATTAACTGCCTTGGCAGCCCATTCAACAAAGGTCTGCCTGACGAACTTGGCACACTGCCATCGCCAGTGTACCCAGGATTTTTGGCCACTTCGTTCTGTCACCGGGGCAATACCTGCGTAGTTTTGAATTTCTTCAGCGCTGTTAAACCGGTCACGGTTATCACCAAGTGCAGCAAGCATTCGTGGGCCCATACACGGCCCCATGCCCGGGAGTGATTTGAACAGCCCCGCATCTGGCAACGTGTCAAACAGCGTTTCGATTCGTTCGTCATAGGTTTTGATGATTTCACTCACGACTTTAATTTGTGTCGCCAGTGCTGTTGCCATCAAAGCATTAGCCTAAATAACGCTCGGGTCTGTCGTCAATGGGATCGCGTTATCAATACTCGCAACACGTTGCTCGGTAAGAGCCATTGCGCGGCCACCTTTGGCATTAAGAAAGTTGCGGACCGTGTCGCGCCTGGCTCGTTGCAGTTGTTGCAGACTGGGCCACCGGATAATCAGCTCACACAATAGTAAGCTACCCCGATCCAGGGGCTGGGGATAATACTGTTTAAGCGTGTTGATTATCCGGTTCACAAAACGGCGTTTATCTTCAACCAACTGACGGCGCTGCTCAACCAGTTGCTGGAGTAACCGGATATCCGCATTGTCGGGTTCAATGGCTTTTACCTTCTGGTGTAACTCGGTAAGCCAGACATCAAGCGCTTCTGCTGTATGTTTAATCACATGGAATACGCGTTCACCGTTTTTAAGCTGAACGCAGACATCGTGTTTTTTATCTGCCCAGTCCAGACCAACATGCGCAGCAAATTGATTAGTCACAGTCATCACCAACTCCTTTCTATCGGGGATTGGTATGCATTCCACGCTCTTCGAAAGAAATATAGCCAGCAGTTTATCTGCATGCCCTGAGTATTCGTTAGCGAACGTGGAGCACCTACTGGCTCGAAAGAAAAGCGGCGATCATCGCATGATTCTCGCTCAATATTCGTAACCAGTAAGCGCATACCCTGAATCACTTAAAAGTGTAATTCTCAGGGTGCGAATGACTATACCTCGCTCAAAGCTGCCTGTTATGTCTGCTTAAAAACAGGCTTAGTGTAGGATACTCTTTTCCAAGCGGTCCCTACGATGTTGTATGATCTTATGCAATGGGATAACGACAACCATGATGATGGTGAGCGGCAAAAAACTAGTGAAAAGAAATGAGCTGGCGACAGCCTGATGCACAAAAAAACTTAGGGTTACTATGTTTGCAGATTTAACATTAATTCAGTAAATACGGTGTTATTTTCACATCCTCTGGTTGGAATTTTTATTTTTGAATATCTAATTAAAAAGGGAGGCACATTGAAATCCAATCTTATTAGAAAAGCAGACGCTGGGGACGCAAACCGGGTAGCGCAGATACATATCTGCGGCTGGCGTGATGCCTATGGCAATATACTTGACCCTGAGTTTTTAGAAAATTTTGCAGAAGGGGAACGACGCAATCACTGGCAATCGGAACTTACTGTAGCAAGAAAAGATCAGACCATATTTGTCATGGACAATCAGGGTGAATTGACAGGTTTTATTTGCGTCAAGCTGAAGGAGGATGCTGTATGGGGAACTTACATTGACAGTCTTCATGTCAGCGCCACCGCACGAGGCCAGGGTACAGGAAAAGCATTGCTGCAAAAAGCCGCACAATGGATTATGGAAAAGGATGCTGACTCGCCAATCTATCTCTGGGTATTCGAAGATAACTCACGAGCCATCGCATTTTATCAAAGGCTTGGGGGGGACATTGTCGAGCAAGCTACCTCTGAAATGCCATTTTCACGTGGTGCTCCGGCCCTGAGGATAGCCTGGAAGAGCCCTGACCGGCTTTTAGAAGCGTTATATGAGTCCGCTTCGTAAACGGAAAATGCCCCTCGTTAACCCTGTATTTAATCTGGCAGAGGGCAGCTAAGTGCGAATAGCGGACAACCCAGTTGAATGAGAAAATTGGATTTTATAAGGTTTTTTTCATAAATATCCGGCTTGTTCCTTCCGGCTCGCAGCTGATACGCCCAAACTCTTCCCAACCGTGCTTTTTGTAAAAATCAGGAGCTTGAAAGCTTATCGTATACAAAAATGCAGCAGAGCAGCCTCTTCTTCGCCCTTCATCCTCGAAGCGATTAAGAATATCTGTACCAAGCCCCATTCTGCGCAGCTCTGGGGGAAGATAGAAAAGATCTATGAAAAGGAGGCCCAGTGACGAACGTCCCTGCATTCCTCCCAGTACTTCACCAGTTTTGGTTGATTTTATTAATACAGATAATGGCTTACGGTCACTGATTCCCGTCATTAAATCGTTGAAATCATTAAGCCCTTCTTCAATGGGCAATGATTGTTCCGCATCAGCATTTTCACTAATCTCAATACTTATCTCTTCAACAGTGCAATTCATTTCAAATGTCCTATTTAGCTGTATGAATAACTGTTTAAATATACAGCTATACATCCGAATTTCCAGCCTTGTATTTTTCTGTTTTGCTCTGTCACATTGCGCTAATGTGGCGTCAAGGTCTGCCTTCTGGCACTTAGCAGACTTGTTGCAGCTTCGCTGTGATTGCTAAGTGCCAAGTGCAGACGTTCTACATTTCACAATTTGCTTACAATAGAGAGGCGATCTGGCTACATGACTTGCAGATTGCGCTAAACTCAAACTCCTCTGAATTCATTAATCGACCAACGTTAAAGGCAAGATGGATGTCTGCTGATAATTTATCACGCATGGGTACTGCCAAAGTGACGCTTTTGGTGGATGAAACAGGTCATCAGGTGATCGAAAAATTTCCTGTCAGTGATGTCGAGTTTAATTTTTATCAACACGCAGCCAGGCATCTCGCTCAAGTAGACATTTCCACACCCAAGATGTTGTTTGCCGATCCGTCTACACGCAGGTTAAGACTGGAATATATCCCACACCACGTTGATCAGGACGAAGTGGGACGAGATGAAGTGTTGTCAATTCTGTCTCGCTTACATGGCTATCGACCTGACCCTTCTTGGGTTTATCACAATCACGCCTGGTCAGAAGCAGCCCTCGAAAAATCTCTCATACTTTTGGCATTACCGGGCAGAGCAGCAAAACAGTTACGGTGCTTTCAGCAGGCAAGTGATGTTCTGTTTAGCGGTCAGTGCTTAATTTCAGGCGACAGTAATGCGGGTAATTGGGGAAAAAGGGAGGAGGGTGATTTTGTTCTTTTCGACTGGGAAAGATTCAGCACTGGTAGCCCGGCTATTGACCTTGCCCCACTTATAAAGGGAATGGGTTCTAAACAAAAATTTATTGAGTTTGCTGAACGCTATACCTGCATATCGCGTAATTATAATCCTAATGATTTAGCTAAAGAAATTGCGATTGTTAAAGCATGGATTGTTACCGAGGTAGTCGTACTGCTCAATGAACGGCAGAAAAGTGATTTTCAGTTCTATCTCAACTGGTACAGAGAAAATCTCCCTGCCTGGCTAGATAACACTTTAAAAATGCTTTGATGTTTTCAACCCTACTTGTTTACTAAGGGGGTTGAGAGTCAACCGCGCGGGAAACTACGTTAAGAATCTAACAGCCTGAAATATCAAAACTTATGAGACTGCAATTTGGGGCAATAAAGCGGTAACAAATATCGTTTTTGGACGTTTTGAGACCAGGGCGTATCAACATCGATTTTTGCTACCGCTCAGCGTGGTTTTTTACATCACTGTACATGGAACCCCCTAATGATGGGGATTCTACTATGAGTAGCGATTTTCGCTTCTCGCTCAAACTCCCCTTGGTTCTCCAGTTTGTAGCTTTATGCCAGAAGCAATCTTTAAACTGAGAGGATCTGACCAACAGTGACTGATCCCCGGTTTGCGGATCCCGTCTGCTCAGACGATGCCGGATTGAGTGGCTGTCATCAATAACGGTAGGAGTTCTTCATTGATGCGCTCTGTTGGCCATTGGCTGATTCGGGTTGTGATATTAACGGCGGCAACAATCTGGTGATGAACATTGCGCACAGGCGCTGCAATACCCGACTGCCCAACCATAATTTGTTCAAGAGTCATCGCATATCCCTGCTTCTGAGCCAGTTTGATCTCCTGGAAGAGAATATTTGAATCACACTGTGTTTTTTCCGTATAACGAATCCGCGAGGTGGTTGCCAGGATATTTTGGATCTGATCATCTGCCAGCGTAGATAAAAGTACCCTGCCCGCAGAGGTACTCCATGCTGGCATGCGCCGGCCTGGCAGCATTTCAGTAACCGTTTGTCCAGGCCCCGGAAGACGGGCGATATAAACGATATCGGCGCCGCTCAATAAACTCAGGTTGACTGTAACATCATATTTGTCCCTGATTAGCTTAAGGATTGGCATGGCGCGGGTGATTAGAGGGCTTGCATTCAGGTAGAGAAAGCCCAGCTCCAGTGTTTTATGGGTAAGACTATAACGCCGCGTCTGCTCATCCTTAACCAGATATCCCAGTTCGCACCAGGTGTGTGTTAATCGCTGGGCGGCACTTTTGGTTATATCACATCCCTCGACCAGTTCTGTAAGACCGACCGTACTACGCCCGTCACGAAACAATTCCAGCACCCGCATGCCTTTCTCAATAGATTCTATGAATTGGGGATGAACTCTTTTTTCGTTTGAAATGCTCATTTTTTGAACCTGCTCATAATCCTGGACAAAAAAACCTACCACTTATTGACCATAAAGTGATCCGTCCGTATAGCTTAGTCTCACTTTAAATACTAAGTATTGCAATGCAATACTTATAGCGAGATAGAATGTCGGTGAAACAGAATAGCGAATTAGTAAGCCGTTCGGCATGTGAACTTACGCAAGAGATCCGTAAAGGGCAATTGTCATCACGTGAGCTGGTGTCCGCCAGCCTTGCGCAAATAGAACGGGTCAATCCACATCTGAATGCATTGGTAACAGTAGATGCCAACAGGGCATTAAAAATGGCCGATGCAGCCGATCGCCAGCAAGCACAGGGAGAATCTCTGGGGCCACTTCACGGTTTGCCGGTGGCACATAAAGACAGTTTTCTGACCCAGGGAATGCGAACTACCTGGGGATCAGAAATTTATGCCGACCATATTCCTGCGGAAAATTCACTCATTGTCAGCCGCCAGATCCAGGCAGGCGCTATCAGCGTAGGCAAATCCAACATGCCAGAGTTTGGCGCTGGCTCTCAGACCTTCAATAAGATCTTTGGTTGCACACGTAACCCGTACAACCCGGCGCTCACTTGCGGGGGCAGCAGTGGGGGAGCAGCAGTGGCATTGGCTACCGGGATGGTGTCTCTCGCCGATGGCTCAGATATGGGCGGCTCTCTGCGTAATCCGGCCAGTTTCTGCAACGTTGTCGGACTTCGCCCTTCTGCAGGGCGGGTACCTCTGTGGCCCAACAGCAACAGTTTTGGGCAACTGGGAGTGGCGGGGCCGATGGGACGTACTGTCGCTGATGTTGCGCTTTTGCTGAGTGTTATTGCTGGCCCCGACCCGCGTGACCCACTTTCTATTCCCACGCCAGGAAGTGATTTTCGGGTTTCGCTGGATGCCGACTTCAGGCAGACGCGCGTCGCATTCAGCGCCGATCTCGGTGGGTTGCCTGTCTCTCCGGAAGTTAGAAAGATCACTGAAGAAGGGGTGAAAAGAATTGCCGGAATGGTGCAGGCCGTTGATTACGCGGAACCTTCATTTTCTGGTGCAGCTCGTGCTTTTCAGGTTTTGCGTTCGCTGACCTTTGCAGGCAGTTTCGGTGCATTACTTAAACAGCATCGTCATCAGATGAAGCGAAGCCTGGTATGGAATATTGAACTGTCTCAGGATTTTTCGGCTGAGGATGTCATTGAAGCGGAAGCGGTGCGGGCCCGGCTGTTTCAGGACACGAGGGTACTGCTGAACCAATGGGATTTTCTTGTTACCCCCGTCAGTCAGACCCTGCCATTCCCCGTTGAACAGGAGTTTGTTGAAAACATCAATGGCGAGCCGATGAGTAATTACATCGAATGGATGAACTCCTGTTCATTGATAACTCTGACCGGACATCCGGCAATTTCCATTCCTTGTGGATTTACTGCGGATGGTCTCCCCGTCGGGATTCAGATAGTTGGCCGTTATCGGGATGAGCTGGCGTTACTTAAATTTGCGCACGCCTGTGAAGCGCTGAACAAGCCGTGGTGCTCACCGTCTGTCATCTCCGTCATTTAAGCCCTAACAGTCAATGCTCAACAACCTACGTAAACGCATATTTCTGGCGTGATAATAATTTCTAAATACACGAGGAATAAGTATGGCTTACCCTGCAAAAACATCGCATTTCCAGCGCCAGCCGACCAGGGCGGCGCTGGGTTCCTTTCTTGGTACGCTGATTGAATGGTTTGATTTTTATATCTTTGCCACTGCATCAGCCCTGATTTTCAACCATGTGTTCTTCCCTGAGACAACGCCCGTTATCGGGATACTTTCTTCCTTCGCGACCCTTGCAGTAGGCTTTTTTGCCCGTCCGCTAGGAGGGATTATTTTCGGTAACATTGGCGATCGCGTAGGGCGAAAGCCTGCACTCGTAATGACGCTTGTGTTAATGGGCGGTGCGACGGTCGGAATTGGTTTACTTCCCTCCTATGAGCAAGCGGGAATACTGGCGCCTGTTTTACTTGTTTTGCTGAGGATCCTCCAGGGGATTGCTGTCGGCGGTGAATGGGGCGGGGCGGTATTGCTGGCCAATGAACACGCACCTGAGGGGAAGAAAAGTTTTTATTCTTCTTTCGCCCAGCTGGGCAGCCCCGCCGGGCTTATTCTCGCGTTACTCGCCTTTCGCTATATCAGCAGTTTGCCAGACGAAGATTTATATAGCTGGGGATGGCGACTGCCCTTTATCGGCAGCCTGCTGTTATTAATAGTGGCATTTATTATTCGTCGGGGCGTGAACGAATCCCCTGAATTTCAATCAGACAAAATCGCTGAGGATGCACAGAAATTGCCTTCACCGGTACGTGTGGTATTACGTGAGTCCTGGCCTAAAGTCTTACTGGTGATGGGGGCCTGTACGATTGGCATCTCATCGGCATATTTCACTAACACGTTTATGATTGCCTACACCACGCAATTTTTAGGGTTGGATAGCTCGGTTATTCTGGGGTGTCTGTCCATTGTGGCGATAGTGCAGTTGATCAACCAGCCCATTGCAGCCTGGCTTTCTGATAAGGTTGGAACCGGCACTTTTCTGCTCATTGCTTCTGGCGGTAGCATGCTGGTGCCATACATCATGTTTACCCTGGTTGAGACACAACAGAGTGGATACATCATTCTTGGTATCTCGCTGGCTAAGATATTCTCTTCTGCATTTTACGCGGTGATTGCGGGATACGTTGTGAGTGTTTTTCCAGTCAGGCAACGTTACTCCGGCATATCCCTCGCTTATCAGACATGCGGCGCATTGATTGGGGGGACGACACCTTTTATCGGGACACTCATTGCAGGGAACAGTAATGGGCAGTGGTGGCCACTTGCCTTGTTTTATTCCGTTTTATCGGCGATCTCATTTATTTGCGTACTCATCCTGATTATCTGGCAGCGTTCAGCGGCTAATGTTGTCACCTCGTCCGGATGCGTAATGGAAGGGGACAAAGTAATCTCTGAGGTAGCAGACTCTCGTGTATAGACATGACCTGTAGAGTCAAGGATGAGATCACCCGATGTCTCAGGCGACTATTCATGCAGTGACGATATAGAAAAGGGCGGGCGCCTCATTTAATCTTTATGTCGTTTGCCCTATTTGCCGTTACCGGAGCGTGAATGATGAAAATCGACTGGCACAGCGCATTACTGACACGTACTACGCGCGTGGATAAAGATTACAAGAACACCCAGAATGTCCGGCGTTTCATGATTGAGCAGTGCGGGGATGATTTTCGGTTCGATCGTGATTTTATGGCCTGGATCCGCAATGAGAGCCCTAAAACTCTGGGCGATGTGGCCGAGGAGTGGAAGCGCAGGCAGTCGCCGCACCGCTGATATTTAAAATACTGAGTCCTCATTTCTGAGGACCCAGTTCACCAGTTCTTCAGTTCATCCCGTTCAGCTTTTTCATCACGTCATCAGATAAATTCAGACGCGCACTGGCCAGATTCTCCTGCAAATGCTCCGGCGATGACGTGCCGGGGATCAGCAGGATGTTCGGCGAGCGTCGTAGCAGCCAGGCCAGTGCGACCTGCATCGGCGTGGCCTGTAAGTCCGCGGCGACCTCATCAAGTTGCGTTGACTGCAACGGGGAAAATCCGCCCAGCGGGAAGAAGGGCACGTAGGCGATGCCCTGAGCTGCCAGTGTATCCACCAGCGCGTCGTCATGGCGGTTGGCCAGGTTATACATATTTTGCACGCAGGCAATCGGCGTCAGTTTTTGTGCGTCTTCTACCTGTTTTGCCGTGACATTACTCAGGCCAATATGACGGACCAAACCGCGTTCTTTCAGCTTAATCATCGCCTCCAGTTGCGGTTCCAGTGATCCTTCTTTCGGCTGATGAATATCCAGCATGCTGCGCAGGTTCACCACTTCCATTGCCTCAAGTCCCAGATTGCGCAGGTTGTCTTCCACCGCGCTGACCAGTTCCTGCGGCGTAAAAGCCGTTAACCAGCCTCCTTTTTCATCCCGGCGCGCGCCAACTTTCGTGACGATGCACAGGTTGCTGGCGTAAGGATGCAGGGCTTTTTTAATAAGCTTATTGGTTTCGTGCGGGCCGTAAAAATCGCTGGTATCAATATGACTTACGCCGCTTGCCACAGCATCGCGCAATACCTGAATCGCGCGGGCTTCATCCTTTACCGGACCAAAAACACCCGGCCCCGCCAGCTGCATGGCACCGTAACCTAAACGTGATACTTCGCGGTCGCCGAGACGATAAGTCATTGAGGGGTGTGACATGGGATTCTCCTTGATAAGTGTTCATTGATTGTAGCGGTGCGCTGGCTGTGCAACTATCCGGTGAAATCAGGACAAACTGTACGAGGTTACGCACAATGCCGATGGATATCGCTCTGTTGCACGCGGTGGTTGAGGTGGCGAAAGCCGGTGGATTTCGTGAGGCGGCGCGGGTTACCGGCAGCAATGCGTCCCGGCTGAGTGACGCGGTACGTCGCGCCGAACAGCAGCTCGGCATCCGGTTATTTCATCGTACCACGCGCACCGTGGTGCTGACCGAAGCGGGTAAGGCATTGATTGAGCGGCTGCTGCCCGCCATGAATGAGGTGAATGCGGCACTGGATGCGCTCAACCGATACCGCCACACGCCGGGCGGCGTACTGCGTCTGAATGTTCCGGTCAGTGCCTCGCGGCTGGTTTTGCCTGCGCTGGTGCCGGAGTTTCTGCGGCGCTTTCCTGACATTCAGCTGGAAATCATCGCCGAAAGTAATGTACAGGATGTGTTTCGTGATGGCTGTGATGCCGGTATCCGTTATGACGAACGTCTGGAGCAGGACATGGTGGCGATCCCCATCGGCCCGCGTATTCAGCGCTACGCCGCGGCGGCGTCGCCGGATTATCTTAATGAATACGGCAGACCGTCGCATCCGCGGGATTTGATCCCGCACCGCTGTCTGCGCGGGCGCTATGCCAGCGGCATCATGCCCGGCTGGGAATTCGAGCACGAAGGTGAAACGCTCAGCGTGCAGGTAAGCGGTCCGCTGGTGGTCAGCGTCGGTGGTGCGGTAGATCTGGCGGTAGAGGCGGCGATCGCAGGGACGGGAATTATTTATCTGTTCGAAGAGTGGCTGCGGCCCGCCATCACCAGCGGAAAACTGGAGCCCATTTTGCAACCGTGGTGGCTGTCGTTCTCCGGCCCGTGGCTTTATTACAACGACCGCCGCCTGATCCCCGCGCCTTTGCAGGCGTTCATTGATTTTGTGCGTGAAGATAATCTGCGCCGCGCGCGACCCTCGTTCGCCTGAAAGTTACTTTGTTAACTGTGGCGATCACTGCATTTATTGATGGGTGTTAAGTTAAATTCTGTATAGTAATGCTTTGAAACGTCAGATTACGTTTTGAATTAACAGGCCATATGTGGTTTTCAGCGGTGAGGGCTATACGGTAGGTTCGAACAGTTGCAGGGCAACAGCACGGGGCTTGAGGGGATAATTTGTTTATTTTTAAACAAATTAACAGAATAAAAATTAAGGATACCGTTGCCAAATTTCAGCGTTCCACCATCATTGCCATAAAGCCTGATTTAGGCAGAAGGTTTTGATGAACAGGGAGGTAAGTCGTTTTTGAGGGGAAAGCAAACCCCTAAGGGCAAATAAACTCTCACAAAAAATAAAAAGATGTGTCTGTTTGCTAGAAAAAATTTTACTTCGTGACTAGCCTTTAGCGAAGCATCATCCCGATGAAAAAACTCAGTTCTTTGCCTGTTTGGCGAGAATTGTGATGACTTAACGTGCCTCCGAAGGCATAAATCGCGCACATAGTTTGCGCTGAGTGTGTTCTTTACGTTTTATCAGGGTCCAGAGATGAATCATTTTGTCCGCATTTCCGGCCATGAAGGCGGAGGATTATCGCGTTTAACCGCAGCATTTTTCCTGCTTATCCTTCTCGCCTGCCAGTCCGTGTATGTCGTCTCTGACTCTTCAGCCGTTCTTCTTTCGTGGAACGATTCCGACACAAAATCCAGGATCATCGATTTTGTGCAGTCCGTCACTCAGGAAGGCAGTGACGGCAAGATATTGATTTATCGGGGGCTTTAGCCTCCTTTCAAATGATTCTCTGTGAAAACCGTGAACTTAAGGGCGGAAGAACAATATGAACAGGTTCAACGGAACACAAAAACTCCTGGTCGTTCTGTGTTTGTGGTGGGCACCACAAGCCATGGCAGATACGACAGGGGGAAGCGATGTAAAAGATTCTGGCAGCGATGGTCGCACTTTTCCTATCTGGGGCGATGAGGCGCGCGCGCGTGGCTATTCCATTCCTCTGCCGTTTGGGGTCAATCTCAGCTACATGAACATGCGCCAGAACGTCGATGTCGACAGTATTACTTTCTCCGGCCTGAAGTTGGGATCGCACCCGATCCCTTCCGATATGTTTAATATTGATGTCGCTAAAACCCGCGAACGCAGCCAGACGGAAAACCTGCGCCTCGATATGTGGGTGTTTCCTTTCCTGAATGTCTACGGGTTGCTCGGGTACACCAAAGGCTCATCGGTTTCGAATGTTTCAGTGGATGCGGATCCGTCGCGCTATACCGGTCTCGACCGTGTTATCGCTTCCTCAGTGCATAGTCTGAACCGCAGCGGAGATTTAAAGGATATTGATTTTACACTCGATTTTCAGGGTAGAACCATTGGCACCGGCTTCACCCTGGCGGGTGGCTATGGCAACTGGTTTACGCTGGTCGATACCAACTATACCCGCACCGATTTTGATATCCTCGACGGCAGTATTTCAGCTGTGACAGTGTCACCTCGCGTGGGGTATCGGTTTACACTGCCGGGCGTGGCCGGGCCTTCGCACCTGAGTCTTTGGGTCGGCAGCATGTATCAGGACGTGCAGCAGGAATTTAAAGGTAAGCTTTCCGATTTGCATATGCCTGCGGAACTCCAGCCGCTGATCTCGACCGTCAATCAGGACGATGACGGTCGGTTTGACGTCAAACAACATCTTAATTCGCCGTGGAATATGCTCATCGGCGCACAGTATGAAATCACGCAAAACTTCAACGTGCTGTCGGAAATCGGTTTCAACGACCGCAACAGTTTCTTCCTGGCGGGTGAATATCGCTTCTGATGAACAAAGCTGGATTATTACTGAGCGCATTACTGAGTCTGATGGCGGCACCTTTGAATGCTGAAGAACTGACGCATGAGGAAATTGACGGTTTCCTCAATAAACTCGGTGCAGATAACCATTTCGATGCCAGCAAAGGCGTGAACTGGAGCGTTCTGCCGGGGCCGTTTTACACACCGGAACTCAAGCTGGGGCTCGGAACGGCCGTCGCGGGGGTTTATCGTGTCGATCCTGCCGATAAAGTCACACAAAACTCCTCTATTTCCTTTACCGGTTTTGTCAGTACCAGTGGCGCACTGGGACTGGGTTTGACCAATTACACATTTTTCAGTGACGACCAGTGGCGGCTATTTGTCGATGGATCACTGGCCAAAATTCCCACCGGCTTCTGGGGGGTTGGCTATGACGCGGCACAGGGAGATGAGATGAAGTACACAGAGAATACGCTGCGCCTGCATCCGCAGATTTTCTACCGGCTGGCAGACCATTTATACGGCGGTGTGGGCTGGAATTTTTCAACCATCCATGCAGACGTTGATGATCCGGCTCCAAACGATGTGTTTGAGCGTTATGGCGCAGATACCACGTCACTCAGTTCCGGCGGCACCGTAGCGGTGAATTACGATACCCGCGATGTGATCACCCGTCCGCAGCACGGCCAGTTTTTCAGTGCCGAATACAGCGTTTTTGATCCGGCCATTGGGTCCGATACCCATTTCACTGCGTTGCAGTTGCAGTACAACCACTATCAGCCGCTCAGTGACACAGAGGTGCTGGCGTTTGACCTCTGGGGGCGTTTCTCTCAGGGAGATGTGCCGTGGGATCAGCTTTCAGAAGCCGGTGATGACCGCCGTCTGCGCGGTTATTATCAGGGGCAGTATCGCGATAAAGACGTGGTCAGCACCCAGCTTGAATACCGTAAAAAACTCAACTGGCGCAATGGTTATGTATTGTGGGTCGGGGCGGGGGCGCTGGGCGATAAACCGGGTGACCTGAATTCCCATCCGATATTGCCTAACGCTGGCGCGGGTTACCGTTTCGAAGTGAAGCCGGACATGAATGTTCGTCTGGATCTCGGTTTTGGTCGCGACAGCACCGGATTTTATTTTCAGATTGCGGAGGCCTTTTGAAACGCATTTACCTGTGGGCCTTGTTACTCGGCCTGGCGCCGCTAAGCTACGCACAAATTCCGACCGGGGACATTTTACCCGTGGAGTCCGCAACCCGCGCATGGCCGGTGGCGCGACATCTCGAAGCGCCGGAGTCCCTGCGTCCGTGCTGTGCTTTCGGTTATGACCTGCACGTTCGTGCTATTGGTGTGCCGGTGCCGGTTTACCAGATTGGTAACGTGCTGTCGGTGGAGACACTGGGCTCGCACCTTTACAACGACAGCGCACTGGCTGCGGTGAAAAATATTGTCGGAATAAGCGAAGAGAAAAGCGGGCTGATCTACACCCGGCGGGGCGGTTTTATTGATATTGCCCATGTGCGTGACACGGCGGATAACACGTTCTATCTTTTTACCCGGATCTACCCGCGCCTCGGCAGTGACTGGCGCCTGTTTTACAGCGAGGAACTGGGGCTGCGGCGCATTCAGCTCAAACGCTTTACACCGCCGTCTTCTCCGGCAGAGCGTTATACGCTGGCCGCCTGGCTGGCGGGGCATCTGGCATTCCAGCTGGCGCAATGGCATGAAATCGCCCAGTGGTATGGTTTCCAGTCGGTAAAAGGTTTTTCAGAAGAAGTCTCGGCATTTTCACCGGAAGATCTCTATTCCAACCTTCTGGGCGCCCGACTGGCGATTAACGTTATCTTGCAGGGAAACGCCGGAACGACCGAAAAATATAACGCCGCGATGGAAAAAGCATTGCGTAGCACGCTGACCCAACTGGGTGCGGTGAGTGAAGCCGAAACTGAGCGTCAGTTTCATGAGGTGGATGGCGTCTGGTGGAACAGCCATCGTCGCGTGCCAGATAAGTTTCTGGTGCTGAACCGTAATTACATTCTGAGCGATACCCGTTATCCCACACCGGTCCCTTTCGAGAAAACGCCGCCTTACCAGCTGATCATGCCGGAAAAAGTCGCGGGACATTCTCTGGCGCACCTCGGGCAGCTGCAAATTTATCCGGGTAACGATATGCGCGGTCTGAAAGCGCCCGCTCACTTCTACACGCCAGCACAGTTTCCGGCACTGGCGGAAAAGGCGAAATATGCCGACCAGATCCAGTTACAGCAGCTGCATAAGTAAACGGAGAAAAGGTATGTCCGAATGCAGAACGATACCTTTGCGGCGGTTAGCGCAAATAAGCTGTAGCGGACTGATGCTGTTTCTGCTGGGAATGGCGCAGGCCAACGCCGCGGAGCTGATTGACCCCACCGACGATATGCTGGATATGAGCGATTATCTGCGGGAAAACCGTTATGGATTTCTGCCGGTTCCGGTGGTGATCACCGAACCGGCTGTCGGTTACGGCGGCGGATTATTCGGGCTGTTTTTGCATGATACCGGGGAAGATAAAAACGCCGATCCGCTTAAACCGCACGTCCCGGCGGCGATGAGCGCATTGGGCGGCGGCGGTACGCAAAATGGCACCTGGTTTGCGGGAGGCGGTCACCGCCATACCTGGAATGACGACAGCATCCGTTATCTGGGCGCAGTGGGTTATGCCGATATCAATCTGGATATTTATTCCGGTAACATCGCTGGTTTTGGCAACGGTAAGGGCATTAATACCACCACACGCGGCTACGGCGGGATGCAGAAACTCCAGTTCCGGGTCGCTGATACGCCGGTGTTCGTCGGTGTTTCCCAGTTTTATGCCCATATGAAAGTTTCCGCCGACGACAATCCCCTGGTAAACCGTGTCTTTCAGCAGGTGCTGGGGGAATCGAGTACCACTTCCGGCGTCGGGCTGGTGGCGGAGTACGATTCTACTGATAATTTCTTCTACCCTCGCAAAGGGCTGTCGCTGACCGGTGAATACCAGTTTTACACCCATTTTCTCGGCGGTGATTATCGCTATGACCTGCTCAATATCGACGGGCGTTATTTCTACCCGCTGGGCACAGATTTCACGCTGGTGGTGGCCGGGAATTATCAGTCGTTGTCGCGCCATGACAAACACCTTCCGCCGATGGCAAGGCCCTACATCAATTTGCGCGGGATTTCCCGTTACCGGTATCAGGGGGACTATGTCAGTACGGTGCAGACCCAGCTGGAGTGGCAGGTCACGCCGCGCTGGATAGTGCAGGCATTTACCGGTGCGGGGAGCGCAGGGAAAACAGCCGGGAGTCTTTATGAACAAACGGAAGTGGCATGGGGCGGGGGGTTCCGTTATCTGATTGCACGCCAGTTCGGGCTTTATACCGGTATTGACGTGGCATTCAGTGACAACGAACAGGCGCTCTATTTCAATCTGGGTGCAGGGCTCTAGTTTAACAGCCCAAGATGTTCGACCAGAATCGAAGTACCGATGCCAATCAGCACCACGCCACCGAGGATCTCCGCCCATTTGCCAATCGCCGCGCCAAGATAACGGCCCAGCAGCATACCGGACGTTGCCATAATGGTGGTGGCCGCGCCAATCGTCAGTGCCATCACCAGAATATTCACCTGAAGGAACGCCAGTCCTACGCCGACGGCCATCGCATCCAGACTGGTGGCGACAGCGGTGGTGACCAGCAGCCAGAAACCGTGGCGACGCGGCGCTTCAGTCTCTTCTGCGGTGTCTTTTTTAAAGGCTTCCACAATCATGCGGATACCGAGTATCAGCAGCAGGGTGAAGGCCACCCAGTGATCCCAGTTCATAATAAACTGGCTGGCCGCCAGACCAATACCCCAGCCGATCACCGGCGTAATGGCTTCGATCACACCAAAAATAAGTCCGGTACGTATTGCCTCTTTCAATGGCGGACGGTGCAGTGACGCGCCTTTGCCGATTGCCGCTGCGAACGCATCCATGGACATGCCGAACGCCAGAATGAGGATTGTATAAAGTTGCATAAAACGGACCAGTCAGGCCTTCGGGAAGAAAAAAGGCTGTTTATTAAAAGATGCGCGCAGTTTGCCACAGAACTTAAAATAAAAAAACCATAACTTTCAATGTGTTATAGTATCGGTTAAGAATGTTAGCACAGGCTATATTTGGTTGAAATGCCCGCGAATTGCTGAAAATGGCAGCGGCAGGAATGAAAAATATCAATCATCATAACGATTTATCGCGAGCCGGTATTATTGTGCAGTTCCCCCCCTGCAAAGGCTCGCTCTCCCTCACCGCGCGGCGTAAACAATAAATGTCACCACGCCAAATATCTCCAGCGATTCTTCATCCTGAAAAGTGATCGGGGAATAGTTCGGATTCATCGGAACCAGCTGGAGTACCGGGTGAGTGCGCAATTTTTTCACCGTGAATTCACCGTCCACCGCCGCGACCACGATATCGCCGTCAACCGCTGTCAGTGCGCTGTCCACCACCAGTAAATCGCCTTCGTTGACGTTGGCATCGCTCATCGAATGGCCGGAGACGCGGATAAAATAGGTCGCGCTGGGATGGGCGATCAGCAGCTTGTTCAGATCGATCCGCGATTCCACATAATCCTGTGCCGGAGAGGGAAAGCCGCAAGGTACGCGATCCAGGAATAACGGCAGGGTAATTTTTTGCAGATGTTCTGCGGGGGTATTCAAAATCATGCTCATTTCTCGTGGTACTGGTTTTATATACAGTATTCATGCTGACGGGACATGGATCAAGCCCGTCAGCGGCAAAAAAGAGTATCTGGCTGATCGACGGGAGAATTTATTTTTTGTGCGTAGCAGCAGTGACGCCGTGTGCCTTTTGCCTCAGGAACGCTTTTACTTTGCATAAAGTAATCGATTACAATGTTGCGAAAAGGTGATCTCAAAAGAGGACTGATGATGAGTGAAAAGATTCGGGTCGGGCTGGCAGGCTACGGTTTTGCCAGCAAAACGTTTCATGCCACGCTGATTGCGGGAATGTCTGAAATGGAACTGGCGGCAGTATCGAGCAGTGATTCCACCAAAGTACACGCCGACTGGCCGGGAATGCAGGTGGTGGCGGATCCGCAGAGTTTGTTCGATGACCCGATGCTGGATCTGATTGTGATCCCAACACCTAACGATACGCATTTCCCGCTGGCGCAGGCCGCGCTCAATGCCGGAAAACATGTGATCGTCGATAAGCCTTTTACCGTGACACTGTCACAGGCTAAAGAGCTTGATGCACTGGCTAAATCCAAAGGGCTGTTGCTTTCTGTATTCCATAACCGCCGCTGGGACAGCGATTTCCTGACACTGAAGAAACTGATTGCCGACGGAACGCTGGGCGAAGTGAGTTATCTGGAATCGCATTTTGACCGCTTCCGTCCTGAAGTTCGTCAGCGCTGGCGCGAGATGAAAGGGGCTGGCAGCGGCATCTGGTACGATCTCGGGCCGCACATTATCGATCAGGCTTTGCAGCTGTTTGGTGCGCCGTCGGCAATTCAGGTGGATATGGCGGAACTGCGTCCCGGCGGCCAGACCACCGATTACTTCCACGCTGTACTGTCTTATCCGCAGCGCCGCGTCGTACTGCACGGCAGCATGCTGGTGGCGGCAGAATCTGCACGTTTTCAGGTGCACGGCCTGCGCGGAAGTTACGTGAAATATGGTCTGGATCCACAGGAAGATAATCTGAAAGCCGGCGCTCGTCCACCTGCTGAAAACTGGGGTCATGATGCGCGTGATGGCGTACTGACGCTGGCAGAAAGCGATCAGATGACCACATCAGTCTGCCCGACATTACCGGGTAACTATCCGGCCTATTATCATGCCATCGCCGAAGCCATTCAGGGCAAAGGCGAGAATCCGGTGACCGCTGCTGACGCCATTGCGGTGATGGAATTAATCGAACTCGGCCAGCTTTCCGCCGAAAAAGGGCAGACGCTTCGTCTGCGATAATTTTCTCTGCAATCATCTTTGCGGGCGGCATCAGGTCGCCCGTTTTAACCCTCCGTCCGTTCCCGCCATCTCCTTTCAACATTCTAAATTCTTTGCCGCAAAAGATAACGGTTTGTTAATGAAATGAAGTAAATGTAGCGACTATACTCTGTCAATGGGGCGACACATGTCGTACCGAGAGATTGCGAAGCCACTCATGAAGCATACAAAAAATAAATCATCGCTGCTGACTGTGACCGTGGCGTGTATTGGTGTCGTCTATGGCGATATCGGTACCAGCCCGCTGTATACCCTGCGTGAATGCCTGACCGGACAAGCGGGCATCGCCGTGACCCAAAGTGCGTTATTCGGTTTTCTGTCGCTGATATTCTGGCTCCTGATGCTGGTGGTGTCGGTGAAATACATCAGCTTTGTGATGCGCGCCGACAACGACGGCGAGGGCGGCATTCTGACTCTGATGTCGCTGGCAATCCGTAATATTAACCCGCGCTGGATCCCGGCTATCATGTTTATCGGGCTGGTGGGCGGCAGCTTTTTCTACGGCGACGGGGTGATCACGCCCGCCATATCGGTGCTTTCGGCGATTGAAGGGCTGGAGATTATTGAGCCGTCGCTCGACCGGTTTATCATTCCGTTTTCGATTGCCGTGCTGACGCTGCTGTTTTTTATTCAGAAAAATGGCACCGGCAGCGTGGGCAAAATCTTTGCGCCGGTCATGGTGCTGTGGTTTATCACCATAGGTGCGCTGGGGATTGGCGGTATACTGCGTAATCCCGATGTATTACAGGCACTTAATCCGTACTGGGCGCTGCATTTCTTTGTGGAATTCAAAACCGTGTCGTTCTTTGCCCTTGGCATGGTGGTGCTGTCGGTAACCGGTGGCGAAGCGCTGTATGCCGACATGGGACATTTTGGTAAAAAACCGATCCGCATTGCCTGGTTTGTGCTGGTCGGGCCTTCGCTGGTGATGAATTACTTCGGGCAGGGCGCGTTGCTGCTCAGCAAACCCGAAGCCATTGTGAATCCGTTCTTCCTGCTCGCTCCGGACTGGGCATTGATCCCGCTGCTGATACTGGCCACGCTGGCGACGGTGATTGCCTCGCAGGCGGTGATTTCCGGCGTGTTCTCGCTGACGCGTCAGGCGGTACGCCTGGGCTATCTGCCGCCGATGCGCATCATTTATACCTCCGATGTGGAATCCGGTCAGATTTACATTCCTGTCGTCAACTGGCTGCTGTATTTCGCGGTGCTGATTGCCATCGTCAGCTTTAAACATTCCAGCAATCTGGCGTCGGCGTACGGGATTGTGGTCACCGGCACGATGGTCATTACTTCGGTACTGATTGGCATTGTGATGATCAAAAACTGGGGATGGAAAACCTGGGCTGGCGGGCTGATGATGGCGGCGCTGCTGCTGATTGACGTGCCGCTGTTTGCCGCCAACTTAACCAAACTGTTCTCCGGCGGCTGGCTGCCGGTGGCGATCGGGCTGACCATTCTGCTGATTATGCTGACCTGGAAAACCGAGCGTTCGCGCCTGTTGCGCCGCCTGCGACAGGATCCGGAAGCGCTGGAGGCACTTATCGCCTCACTGGAAAGAGCGCCGCCGAAACGCGTGCCGGGCACGGCGGTGGTGATGTCACGCGGGCAATATGAAGTGCCGCTGGTGCTGCTGCACAATCTTAAACACAACAAAATTTTGCACGAGCGTGTGGTGCTGCTGACCGTGGTGACCGAGGACGTGCCTTACATCCACAACGTGCGGCGCGTCACCATCGAACAACTCTCACCCAGCTTTTGGCGGGTCATCGCCAGTTATGGCTGGCGGGAAACGCCGAATGTGACGGATATTCTCTACCGCTGCGGGCTGGAAGGGCTGAAATGTACGATGAATGAGACGTCGTTCTTTATGTCGCGGGATACTTTTACGCTGGGAGAGCCCCGTCCGTGGTATTTAAAAGCGCGCGGGAAACTGTTCCAGGTGTTGCAGCGTAACTCTCTGCGTGCGCCGGAGCATTATCATATTCCCCCGAACAGGGTGATTGAGCTGGGTGCGATAGTGAAATTCTGAGGACTTTCCCCGCCGGTGAGGCGGGGAAAGCAAATTACGCTTGCGGCGCGGAAGTCAGGTCAGTGATATCCGGCGTGGTCGAGCCTTGCGTCGCCTGTGAAGTTTGCGACGAAGGGGTTGGCGTCAGCTCGGTAACGGCCGGTGTCTGCGTGGCTGGCGCAGCAGTTTGTGTCTGCTGAGTCGCCGCCGGAGTTGCAGGCGTAGCGGTTTGCGTCGGCGGGGTTGCGGCTGGCGCTGGCGTTGTTGCCGACGTTGCAGCAGTTGCCGACGTTTGCTGAGTCGTTACCGGTGCGGCAGCTTGCGTCGCCTGAGTCGTCGCCGGTGTTGCAGTGGCCGGTGCCGCAGAAGCCTGCGATTGTTCGGCGGCTGCCGGTGCTTCAATGTCTTTTGGCAGGGACGGAACCGGTTCTGCCGGAATCGATTCAGACTTCGGCTTCGGTACAGGTGTTGATGCCCGCACCAGGAATGTCGGTTTGAGATTAGCCACAGAATAGGTCACGTGGCTGATAACATCGCGCGATGTTGCCACTTCGACCGGCGCGATAGTGACGCGGCCAATCAGTGAACGGGCATAGCCGCCGACTTTATGTTTACCTTCCGGAAGCTGGACTTCCATGCTCTCGCCAGTTCCCAGCGCACCGGCATCTTTGTCATCAATAGTGACATACAGTTTGGTGCCATCGTCGGTTTTCGTCGGGATGTGTGTCACGGTCACCCGCGTAGAGCCAAAATCGAAAGCCGGTGCCTGGTCGGCGGTTTTCGTTTTTGCGCATCCTGTCAGGGCTAAAACGGCTGCTACAGCAGCCAGGGTGAAACGATAACTCATAATACGACGTTTTCCTTTAAGGGATTTTTGTGATCTGCGTATCAATATACCTGATCCCACGGGAGAGATGAACGCTCTTACAGGGAACTCGGAGGAGTCTGCGATTCACTTCGCCACAGGTCCCTCGTGTCATTTGCGACAATTTTCAGTTGAAGCACTTCGTCAATTTGTGTATTTTTATGCAAATTAACTGCATAAAATAACAATCAAACAGGAGTGACCATGCTTAAGTCGTTAATTTTCACCGGGTGCCTGCTTTCTTCATTAATCACATCTGCTTATGCCGCGCAGACCACTTACGTCGTCGGTTCCGGCGGCACATACCGTCCGTTCGAATATGAAAACAGCCAGAAACAGCTGGAAGGTTTTGATATCGACATCATCAAAGCTATTGCCAAAGCCGAAGATTTTGACATCAAACTGGTTAACACGCCGTGGGAAGGGATTTTTGCGACGTTGAATTCCGGTGATCGTGACATCATTATTTCCGGCATCACTATTACCGATAAGCGTAAAGCGATGGTGGCTTTCTCCGCGCCGTATTTCCCGGCAGAACAGTCCATCGTGGTGCCTGAAGATTCCAAAGTAGATTCTGTGGCTGCGCTGAAAGGGCAGAAAGTCGGCGTGGTGAACTCCAGCACCGGCGATATTGTGGTGTCCAATGAACTGGGCAAAAACAGCACTGATATCAAACGCTTTGATAACACCCCTCTGATGTTGCAGGAACTGGCTGAAGAGGGTATCGGCGCGGCTGTCGGTGATGTGGGCGTGGTGAAGTACTACATTAAATCCCATCCTGAAAAAGCGCTGAAACTGGTACCTGATGCGAAATTCGAACGTCAGTATTTCGGTATTGCGGTTGCCAAAGACAACACCGGGCTGCTGGGTAAAATCAACGCTGGTCTGAAGAAAATCGTGGCTGACGGCACTTACGCCAAAATCTACGAAACCTGGTTTGATAAGAACGTACCGACCCTTCCCGCCAACTAAATATTTCGATTAAACACAACGTGAAGCAGGGGCGGTAAAACGCCCCTGAACAAGGACAGGTATGACCGGATTTCGCTGGGAGATAATCTCAGAATACGCGCCGCTGTTTGTGCAGGGCGCGCTGATGACCATCAAATGCACCATCATTTGTGTGATTTTAGGCACCACATGGGGTCTGTTACTGGGGCTCGGAAGGATGGCCCGCGCCGATGACGGCCCGTGGAAACACGTTTTGCGTTTTGCCGTGCAATGGCCGGTGCGCATTTACGTCAGTGCCTTTCGCGGCACGCCGCTGTTCGTGCAGATCATGGTGGTTCACTTTGCCTTAGTGCCGCTGTTTATTAATCCGCGTGACGGCATTTTAGTGGTGAACGGCCTGATGTCTTCAGATTTAGCCCGTGCGCTGCGCTCCGATTACGGCGCATTTTTATCCTGCGTGGTGGCGATTACCCTGAACGCCGGAGCCTATGTTTCCGAGATTTTCCGTGCGGGTATTCAGTCGATCGACAACGGTCAGATGGAGGCTTCCCGTGCGCTGGGTATGGGCTGGGGCAAAACGATGCGCAAGGTTATCCTGCCGCAGGCGTTCCGCCGTATTCTGCCGCCGCTGGGTAATAACGCCATCGCGATTGTGAAAGATTCCTCGCTGGCGTCCGCGATTGGCCTTGCTGATCTGGCGTATGCTGCACGTACCGTTTCCGGCGCTTACGCCACCTACTGGGAACCCTACCTGACCATTTCACTGGTTTACTGGGTTCTGACTTTCCTGCTCTCGCTACTGGTTCAACACATGGAAAAGAGGTTTGGCAAAAGTGATTCACGTTAAGGATTTACAGAAACAGTTTGGCGAAACCCACGTGTTGCGGGGCATTTCCTGTGATGTCGCAGAGAAAGAAGTGGTGTGTATTATCGGGCCTTCCGGCTCCGGTAAAAGCACCTTTCTGCGCTGCCTGAATGCGCTGGAAAAGCCCAACGGTGGCGAAGTGGTGGTCAATGGTTTTGCAGTGCACGACCCGAAAACCAATCTGAATACGCTGCGTTCCGGCGTCGGTATGGTGTTCCAGCGCTTTAATCTGTTCCCGCACATGACCGTGCTGGAAAACCTGATTATGGCGCCGATGTCGCTGAAAGGTTTATCGAAAACTGAAGCGGTAACGCGTGCCGAAAAGCTGCTGCAAAAAGTCGGTCTGATCGACAAAATCGACGCCTGGCCTTCCAGTTTGTCCGGCGGTCAGCAACAGCGCGTGGCGATTGCCCGTGCGCTGGCAATGGAACCGTCGATCATTCTTTTCGATGAACCTACGTCGGCGCTGGATCCGGAACTGGTCGGCGAAGTGCTGGCGGTAATGAAACAGCTGGCGCTCGAAGGCATGACGATGGTGATCGTCACGCATGAAATGGGCTTTGCTCGTGAAGTGGCCGACCGCGTGGTGTTTATCGATCAGGGTGTGATTCAGGAACAGGGGCCACCGGCGCAACTGTTTACCGCACCGGAAAATCCGCGAACCCGCGAATTTTTGAGTAAAGTATTGTGATCCGGCGGGCGCTTTAAACAGCGCCCGTTTTCTTTGATGTGATGAGGTTCGCCATGCAGAATTTCCATTCGTATTGTATTTCAGCCTCCGGCGAAGAAAGGTCAGAAGGCGATATGCAAGCCCGTTTTCCTTACTGGAGCTTCACGAAAACAGCGATTGCAATTTGCGCGCTGAAACTCAGTGAAAATGGAAATGTGGATTTGAATAACTGTATTGATGGCGAGGCTTACACGCTGCGACAATTGCTCAACCACACCGCCGGTTTGCCGGATTACGGCGCACTGAAAACCTATCACGAAGCCGTCGCCGCGGGAGAAAATCCCTGGCCGCGCGAAAAATTACTCAGTGCCGCTTTGGCCAGAGGCATGCTGTTTGCGCCGGGCGCGGGGTGGGCTTATTCCAATATCGGCTACATGCTGGCACGTGAACACATTGAAGCCGCGTCAGGCCTGAGTTTTGCAAAGCTGGTGGCGGACATCATTACGACACCGCTCAGGCTGACCAGCATCGCGCCTGTCACCACGCGTGAGGAATTCGCACAACTTCACTGTGAAGCCGCCGGGAAATACCCGCCAGGCTGGGTGTATCACGGCTGTCTGGCGGGAAATGTGCGGGATGCGGCCAGACTGTTGCACGGATTATTCACCGGCAAACTGCTGAGTGCCGCGTCAATGGCTGAAATGCAGGTGACAATCCCGCTGGGCGGTGCCCTTGAAGGACGCCCGTGGACAGAATGCGGTTATGCGCTCGGGCTGATGAGCGGTCCGATGGGAACAGCAGGGCGCTCAGTCGGTCATTCAGGTGGCGGACCGTCGTGCGTGAACGCGGTGTATCATTTTCCGGATCTCCGCGAACCGGTGACCGGCGCCTGTTTCACTGACGGGCATCACGAAGGTGTGGCAGAAACTGAGCTGGGCAGGCTTGTGCTGAACATGGCGTAACCGGACGCTCTTATCAATTCCACTTTGTGCTAGATTACCCCCAATTCTTACCCGCATTCCCGAGGCACCATGATCATCCCTTCAAGCCGTACTACCCGTGAAATGAAAATAAATAACGTCGTGCTGGTGACGAATGCATTGAAATCACTGGGGTCGGCGACGAAAGCGGAACTGGCGGGTGCCACCGGCCTGAGTATCGCCACCTGCGGCGCAGTGCTCAATGATCTGAGCCAGCGGCGGGAAGTGCTGGCGCTGGAGCTGGAAGTGTCACGCGGCGGACGACCGGCGCAACGCTATGCGTATAACCCCGATTATTTCTCAGTGCTTAGCATTTACGCGCAGGGCAGTGACGCCGCCGCGCAGATTGTCTGGTCAGTAAACTCAGCGACCGGTGAAAGTCTGGCGCACGGTGAAATCCGCTTTTTACCGCTGGCGCTGGCGACGTTTTACCAGCAAATTGGCAGCCTGATCGCCGGTTATCCGAATATCAAGGCACTGGGCATTGGTCTGCCGGGTGTGGTGGTGAAGGGAACCGTCGCGACCTGCGATATCAGCGTATTTGCCGGTGTGACGGTGGAGCAGCAACTGCGCGAACAGTTCGGGATTTATGTGCAGGCGGATAACGACATGAATTACACCGCGTGGGGTTTTTACCGCAGCAGTTGCGCGGACATCACTGCACCGGTGGCGTATCTCTTTAAACCAGAGGTGCCTTGTCTGGGCTGTGGCATGGTGATTAATGGTCAGGTATTGCAAGGTGCCAGCCAGTTTGCCGGGGAGGTTTCAAACCTGCCGTTTGAAGGACTGGATAAGCTGCCGGTCGCCGAAGAAATGGCGAAGGTGATTGTCTCGCTGACCGCGATTATCAATCCGGCCACCATTGCGCTTTCCGGCCCGAAAATCAGCGAAGCGCTGCTGCCTGAACTGACGAAACTTTGTCAGCGGCACATTCCCGCGCAACATATGCCGCGGCTGACTTACCGTCCGTCGATGCGCCAGGATTATCTGCAAGGCATTACTGAACTGACGCTCAGCAATTACAATCTGCACATCGCATTTGGTGAATAAAGAGCCGCCGGAAAACGGAAATATCCTGCGCCAGGCCTGTTTTTTGTACCGACTATTTATGCCGGGCGTTCAATTCTGTGATTTACCCACGTAAGTTGTTCAGCAATGGCTGATGCAGCTTAAATTGAGCGAAAAAGCAGAGATTCATGTAACGCAACAACATGTGAACTGGCTTACATTTTTGATCTTCATCACAATTTATAGTGACATCATCATTAAGCAGCGCAACGCATCATCATCATGGCATCGATTAAAGACGTAGCAAAAAAAGCGGGAGTCTCTACTGCTACTGTATCTCGGGTACTGAATAACCACCCCAGCGTGATACCCGAAACACGCAAAGCAGTACGTGATGCAATGGATTACCTGTGTTATGTGCCAAGTAAGAGTGCGTTTCAGCTGAGTGGTAAATGTTCCGGGCTGATTGCCGTGGTTGTGCCAAACCTTGTTAACCCTCACTTTTGCGAGTTACTGGCGACATTTGAGGAGGAGGCAAGGTACATTGGAAAATCGGTGATTGTTAAAACACACCAGAATCAGCCTCAGCAGGATAAGCAAATAATCCATACCTTAATTGGTATGGGGATAGACAGTTTGCTGTGGGTGCCGACAGAGGCAGAGGCCGAACTTGCTGAGTGGTTAACCGTTACCAATATTCCGGTCGCAGTGGTCACGCAAGTTTCACGTTTTTTTAATTCCGTTTCTATTAACCAGAGTAAAGGCGCGGAAAGTATTGCGGAGCACTTTATACAAACAGGGCATACGACATTTGGGTTTATTGCACAGGAGTCCGTAGATAATCGTAAAGTGTCCGCCTGGAGTAAAAAGATCACCGGTCAGGGACTGGCTTTCAATAAAGATAATCAGTTCTGGATAGCTAAAGGAGAGGGAGAAAAAACATCGGGGCATATCAGCATACTTGACGAAATTATCGAAAAACTAGCAACTCGTCGAAAGGAGTGCTCATGCCTCTGGGTTTATAATGATGTTGCTGCCAGTTATGTTATCGACGGATTAAAAGAAAAAGGTGTCGATGTGCCTAAGTATATTGCAATCGCCAGTTTTGATAACACCTTACTGGCACAAACCAAACGGATCACCAGTGTTGCACAACCAATAAAAGAAATTGCAAACCTGGCATTTCAGATGGTTAATAATGAAAATAATAAAGGCAGCATAGAAATGCATGAAATTATCACCCGTTTAATTATACGCGAGAGCAGTATCCCTATTAATATTACAACTCTTTAATTTCAGTAGTATCCTATTAGCATTATTGGAAGAATGAATAACATTCTTCTCTATTATCGATATCGGCACTGGTGGTAATAACCAGCGTTTAATTGTATGGCTGCACATTATTGAGGCGAACTTATGTCTGCAACTGCAATAGAAAAGCCAAGCGCTTACGGAAAACTGCGCCTGAAAGAAAAGATCGGTTACGGAATGGGTGACGCCGGGTCCTGCATGATCTGGAGCGTGCTGGCGCTGTATCTGACATGGTTTTATACCGATGTCTACGGGTTAGCTCCCGGAGTCGTAGGGACATTGTTTCTGGTGATCCGTATTTTTGATGCCTTCAGCGATCCCATCATGGGGGCGATTTGCGACCGCACACAAAGTCGTTGGGGGAAATTTCGCCCCTGGCTGTTGTGGATGGCTCTGCCATTTGGTCTCGGTGCCGTATTGATGTTCACCACACCTGACCTGAGTATGAGCGGAAAAATTATTTATGCTTGGGTGACTTATCTGATTATGTCGTTGATTTACACTGCTATTAACATTCCCTATTGTTCAGTAGCGGGCGTGATTACGCTGAACCAAAAAGAGCGCCTGGGTTGTTTGTCGTGGCGTTTCTTTCTAAATGGCCTGGCAACGCTGATTGTTTCTTCCTCCATTTTGCCGTTAACCGACTGGCTGGGTAACGGAAATCGGGCATCCGGTTTTCAGCTGACGATGATGATCATGGGTGGTGCTGCGACACTCATGTTCCTGTTCTGTTTTTCCAGTATAAAAGAGCGAGTTGTTTCGTTTAAGCCCAGCGATTCGTTAAAGAAGGATCTGAAAGATATCGCCAAAAATGACCAATGGTTATTGATGATTTCGATTACCTTTCTTAACGTTTTTCCCGCATTTATTCGCGGTGCGGTGACTATTTATTACGCCACCTACGTGATGAAAGCTTCTGTTGGATTTATCACCTTATTTATGGCGCTCGGTGTGGCCTGCAATATGTTGGGTAGTGTAATAGCCAAACCACTCACTGACCGCTTTGATAAGATTAAGCTGTTCCGTATCATTAATATTATTCTCGGCATTCTCTCTTTCGCACTGTGGTTTGTCGATCCGAAATCCCTGACGCCATTACTCACGTTGTTTGTGATCATTAACATTCTGCATTTAATACAGTCCGGACCGATTCTCTGGGCCATGATGTCCGACGTTGACGATTACGGTGACTGGAAATTCGGCAAACGTCTGACGGGTATTTCTTTTGCAGGTAATCTGTTTATGCTGAAAATGGGGCTGGCGGTGGCCGGGGCAATCGTCGCCTGGATATTGTCATATACCGGCTATATCGCCAATAAGCCACAGCAAAATGAGCAGACCCTACAGGGCATTATTATTATGTTCTCGTTGCTGCCGATGGTGAGTTATTTTATCAGTGCATTTATAGTGCGCTACTTCAAACTCAATGATAGCTTTCTCGAAAAAATAAAAGTCGATCTCGCCAAACGCGAACTGGAAAATGGTTCTGCCCCATCGCAGGAGTGTAAAGATGTCCCTGTCCATTAATGTCAAGCCAGGCCAGCGTATAGATTTATGGCTAAAAGAAACAAAGCCTGCCAATCAGCCCTTATTTTCCATCCGTATGGAAAACGGGGTAGATTTCAAAATCAAAATGGCCCCGCGTTATTACCAGTATTTTACCTGGACTGCATGGCAGGATGGTGTGGCCTGCCTGGAATGGTTGCCGGAGCATAGCGAAATTTCGCTTTGCTACACCTGGCATCCGGACTCTCTGCCCCTGAAAGGGGTCAGCTTTATCGATATCGAAGACAATGACCTGTGTCTGAGAAATGAGCGCGACATAGCCAGGTGGTACCAGCAGGAAGACTTACGCCCGGCGCTGCATTTTTCTCCGCGCACGGGGTGGATGAATGATCCTAACGGTCTGCACCGTAAAGGCGACGAGTGGCACCTGTTTTATCAGTATCATCCACATAGCACTCAATGGGGGCCTATGCACTGGAACCATGCAGTGAGTAAGGATCTTTACCACTGGCGTCACTATCCGGTCTTCCTCCAGCCGGAGCAAAATTTAGCCGCACTGGAAGCCACCGGGGGAGCATTCTCTGGCAGCGCCTTCATTGATGCTCAGGGGCAAACCCGTTTCTGGTATACCGAACGCCTGCCTGCTTACGATCTCTATCGCGGCTACCGTGAGATACAGAAAATGGTCGTGCCGCAAGATAGTTACGACAAACCGGCGCTCGTGAAAACCGTATTAACGGAGCTGCCTCCGGGTGTCGATTGTGATTTTCGCGATCCGAAAGTCTGGTTCGAGGAGGCTGATGCCACCTTTTATATGATCCTCGGTGCATCAGTCAACGGCAGTCCGGCCATGCTGTTATTTCACTCTGACGACAGTGAGGATTGGCAATTTCATCATGTGCTGTATACCGCCCCCTCATACTTTCGCGAAAATGGTGGCCGCTGCGTCGAATGCCCGGATTTCTTCTGCCTCGACGGCACCTGGATATTAATTATCGGTATCGTCGGCTACACAGAGCCGACAACCGGGCGACATAATCTGTTATTTGCACAAACGGGTGATTTCCGGCACGGCTATTTCACGCCCTCAGCGCGACCTTTGCAGATGCTGGATTTTGGCACCGATTTCTACGCTCTGCAGACCTGGGGCGAAAGCGAGAGCCGGACGGGGTTTGCGTGGTTATACAACTGGGCGACACAGAAAAATATCGCTTCAGCGTATTGTGGCGAAATGTCACTACCACGGCGCTTTCATCTGGATCCCCAACAGCAACTGTGCATGACACCGGTATTGCCGCCCGAATCACTCCTTATAAGCAAAGAAATGCTGAGTGACAACATTCCCTGGTGCTGTGCTGAGGGAAGCAAGAGTTGTGTTATCACTTTTGCGCCCACCGGTGATTTTCGTCTGACGTTAACCGGCGACAGTGGTCAGCAGATTAGCCTGCAACATGACGGCGAAAAACTGACGCTGTGTGAAATTGGCCTGGATGACGGACGTTACCATGCGCCGCTCGGCGCTGCAGATGATGTGACGCTCTGTTTCGATGCCGGGATTATTGAAGTCTTTGCCCATCACGGCAGTGTGTGCGGTACGCGACGTTATTACTCAAACAGCAAACTGCATCGGGTACATCTGCACGGAGCCTCAGCCATACTCACCCAATATCGCGCAACTTATGCATAGCAATAATGTTAATTAGCTTCAGTCTATTTCACAGAAGGATTTAATAAATGGCGAGTAACAACTATTACGATGTCACTGAGTGGAATATCGGCAATCCATATCAGGATATTGGCGAGGTCATTAATAGCATCATCGCGGATATTAAAAGCCGGCAAACCGAAACAGATGATAATGAAGGGGGTAAACCCGGTGCTGTCATCTATATTCCGCCAGGTGATTATCATCTTCTCACCCAAATTGTGATAGATATTAGCTATCTGCAGATCGTCGGCTCAGGACATGGCTTTACCTCTTCAAGTATTCGTTATAATACTCCGCAGAGTGAATGGCCAAACTGGCACGAATTGTGGCCGGGCGGCAGTCGTATTCTTGTCGATATGACTGCGCAAGATGACGCAGAGGAATATACTGGTGCTGCGTTTTATGTTGCACGCAGCGGTGATCCACGTATAAGTTCCGTTGAATTTAGTGACTTTTGCATTGATGGCTTACACTTTGTGGATGACGGTTCAGGCAGTGACGATCCGGAAAATAGCTATCTCAACGGTAAAACAGGTATTTATATTGCCAGCGCTCAGGATTCATTTCGTATCTCGGGCATGGGATTCGTTTATCTGGAGCATGGCGTGACGGTGTATAATGCCGATGCGCTATCGATACATGACAATTTTATCGCTGAATGTGGTAACTGCATTGAATTACGTGACTCCGGCCAGGCCTCGAAAATAACCGATAACCTGATCGGTGCCGGATATCGCGGATATTCTATCTATGCACAAAATTTTGGCGGGCTGTTAATTACGGCAAATAATATTTTCCCGCGCGGCAAAAGCTGTGTGCATTTTTCTGGCGTAGTGCGCTCCTCAATCTCCAGCAATAGATTCCATGCATTTTATCCGGGAATGCTGGTGCTGGAAGATGGCAGTGCGGAAAATCTTGTATCTGCAAACCATTTCTTCCGCGAACGCGAACCCTGGGCACCCATGCAAGCCTATAATAACGGGTTAGATGATTTGTATGGCCTGCTGTATATCAATGGCGATAATAACTCTGTTATTGCCAATCACATTTCAGAATCCATAGATACGCAATATATTACGCCAGCGGATGCAACGCCGGTAATAATCCATATTGTTGCGGGAGTGGGGAATTATATTTCTGACAATCATATTGTTGCCACAACCGAAACAACGCAATTACCCACCGCGACAACAGGTTCCTGTTTCTCGACCCAGGTAGGCGCTTTACTGGCTACCGCCGGGCTGGAAGCGCTTAACGTGACAAATGTACTCATAGAAGCAGAGTCAAAACAAAATACCATTCTTGATTCGGGAAGTGATTCACAGGTGGTTATGGATAAGACAGCCAATGCCTTCAGAGCCATTCCTGTTCCGGGTATGCCTGCGGGAGGAGCGCGTTAATGCGTCGCCCTAAAATTGCCTGTATTGGCGAGCTGTTAATTGATTTTGTCTGCACTGATATTGGTGTTGGTCTGAAGGATGGCACAAACTTTCTCAAAAAAGCGGGGGGCGCACCCGCTAACGTTGCCACCGCTATCAATCGTAGCGGTGGGCAGGCAAAACTGGCAGCAAAAGTGGGTGACGATCCCTTTGGCAATTTTCTCATTCAGACACTGGCGACGCAGGGCATTGAGCTTTCCGGGCTAAGACGCAGTGCAACATCAACAACGCTGGCGTTTGTTGCCCTGCAAAGTGATGGCGAGCGGGATTTTAGCTTTCATCGTGGCGCTGATGGTGAGCTGGCATGGCAGGACATTCCTTCCGACTTTCTGGATGATACGGGCATTGTTCATTTTGGTGCCGCCACAGGTTTGCTCGATGGTGAACTCTATGTAACTTGCCAGCGTCTTCTGCGGGAAGCCAGGCAGCGCAACCTGTTGATCTCATTCGATCCAAACTATCGGGATGGATTATGGGGACACAATCCGCAGGAATTTATTACCCGCTGTAAACCATGGTTTCGCGAGGCTGATATTGTCAAAGTCAGTGAAGAGGAGCTGTATTTCATCAGCAACACCAAGTCGAAGGAAGCAGGCTGTCGTTGGTTACATGACGCAGGCGTCAGCTATGTCACCGTGACTTGCGGCAATCAAGGGACATGGGTCAGTCATAAAGCAGGCATGCAACAGCTCGTCCCGTCGATCTGCGTTGATTGCGTTGACTCCACAGGGGCGGGTGATGCGTTTATAGGCGCGCTGTTACAACAGCTCGTCCGGCAGGATTGCGGTTTAGATGACCAGCAGCAATTCCTTCATGCCGTACGCTGGGCCAATATCTGCGGCGCATTAACCTGCACGCGCTTTGGCGCCATTGACGCGATTCCCACAGCAGCCGAAGTCGATGTTTATTTAAAAAATAACCAAGCCTGAACGTGCTCCCCGGTGCGGGATTTACTTCCGCACCGTTCTCATTTTCATCCCCTGTAAATGCCATTCCTTTCTTAATTGCCATGGTCTGTTCAGACATCGCGGAGGACAGATTCCGTTTTTCAGGCGGACCTTCATAACGCCGGTTGACTTTGTTTTATGCGCCCTTATACTGCGGACTTATTAAAAGACTTTTAATAACTAAGTCACCTCGCGGGAGAACCTGATGTCACTGTCATCTGAAATAGAGCGCACCGGTATTCATGCCGGAAGTCCCGTCCGGCGCGTCGCCACGCGGGCGATATTTTTTGTCACCGGTATGGCGATGGGGCTGTGGGCGGCGCTGGTTCCTTATGCCCGGCTGCGCACGCATTCAGAGGCGGGCGATCTCGGGTTACTGCTGCTGTGTCTCGGTGCCGGTTCACTGCTGTCGATGCTGGGCTCCGGGAGGATTATCGGCAAGTTCGGCTGCCGTGTGGTGATTGTCGCGGCGGTCATTTTGTATTGCCTGATGCTGCCGCTTCTGGCCGTATTCAGCGACATCTGGCTGCTGGCGCTCAGCCTGTTTATCTTCGGCATGGGGATCGGGCTGGCTGATGTGGCCGTCAACGTGCAGGGCACATTGGTGGAGCAGGCGGCGGATAAACCGCTGATGTCCGGGTTTCACTGCCTGTGGAGCGTGGGCGGGATCGCCGGAGCGGGGGGCGGTGCGTTGCTGCTCAGCGCCGGGATCACGCCGCTCGGCAGTACATTTTTCGCCGTCGTGCTGGTCGTCGCGCTGACGGCGTATTCCTGGCGCGGAATGTTGCCGTTCGGGGCGCATGAAGAACCGGCAGAAGGGCAGCCGAAAGCCAGACCGAATTTCCGCCTGATACTGATGGCCGTAATGGCGATGATTTGTTTTATGGCCGAAGGCGCGGTGCTGGACTGGGGCGGCGTATTCCTGACGCAAGATCGCGGTCTGGCGCTGGAACATGCGGGCTGGGGCTTTGCGGTCTTTGCCGTGGCAATGTCGCTGATGCGCCTGACCGGTGATGCGATTGTCAGCGCGCTGGGGCGCAAACGCATTCTGATCATCGGCGGCATTTTAGGTATCGCCGGTTATCTGATGGTGGTGCTGTTGCCTGGCTGGATCCTGCCATTGTGCGGATTTGCACTGGTAGGTATTGGCGCGGCGAATATTGTGCCGGTGCTGATTACGCTGGCCGGTCAGGAAAAAGTCATGCCGGTGAATATGGCGGTGGCGATGGTGGCTACGCTCGGCTATCTCGGTGTGCTGGGTGGTCCGGCACTGATCGGCTTTATTGCCCATCTTTCCAGTCTGTATGTTGCATTTTCAGCGGTTGCGGCGGCGTTTCTGGTTATCACCTTTGGCGCATACAAACTGAAGTATTGATTGTTTTCAAAGACCAATGATTTATAACTGAGTGGCAAATTTGCCAGCTGGCGCGTAAAAACCGCCAGCCATCTTTTACCCTGATTGATATAGAATCCGACTCTGTAAGGAGCAGTAATGGCCGTAAAACTTATCGCCGTAGACATGGATGGAACGTTTCTCAATCCGCAGCACGAATACAATAAAGCCCGCTTTCGCGAGCAATATCAGCAACTTTTGCAACGTGACATTAAATTTGTAGTGGCGAGCGGCAACCAGTATTACCAGCTGAAATCCTTTTTTGATGACCTCGATACCCAGATTGCCTACGTCGCAGAAGGCGGCGGGTATGTGGTCGATAAGGAACAGGAAATTTACTGCGGCGAGCTTGAACCTGAACAGGTGACTCAGGTGCTGGACTGGATAAGTCGCACGCCGGGCATCAACACTATTGTCTGTGGTCGCAAAGGGGCTTATGTGCTCAATGGCACCGATGAGGATTTCATCAGCCGCATGCGCCGTTACTATCATCGCCTGACCAAAGTGCATCAGTACGCAGAAATCGACGATACGATTTTCAAATTTGCACTGAGCTACGTGGAAGACGATGTGTATCCGCTGATGAGTGAAGTGAACGCGAAGCTTGGCGGCATTGTGGCGCCGGTGACCAGCGGACATGGCTCTGTGGATCTGATCATCAGCGGAAATCACAAAGCCTGCGGTCTGCAAAAAATCCAGCAAATCTACGGGATCCGCGACGATGAAGTGCTGACGTTTGGCGACAGCGGCAACGATCTGGAAATGCTCAGTTATGCCGGTTACGGTTTCGCGATGGAAAATGCGTCGGCACCGGCGAAAGCCGCTGCGAAATACCTAGCGCCATCCAACCGTGATGAGGGCGTACTGAAAGTGATTGATGATGTGCTCAACGGTCGCGCGCCTTTCGCTTAAGCTGTTAAATGTTATTAAAACGAAAAGGCTGCCGCATAAAACGGCAGCCTTTTTAGTTTGGGGCTGAAAATGTTAAGGCACGTAGTCTGGAGGAACGCCGCTGTTACCGGGCTGCGCAGGATAGTAATCCGGCGGAACCTCCGATGGCGGTGGCTGATCCGAACTGTAACCGTAGCTGGCGTCTACCGGCACCTTATTGCCTTTGGCGTACATACATTGCGTGTACACCGTATCGTATTGATCCTGCAAATCGCCGCTGCTGGCACCGGCATTATTGCTGCCCATTGCGCTGCCAATCAGCAACCCACTGCCTGCGCCAATCAGCGCGCCCGGTCCGGCCTGATGCGACGCTGCGCCGATCAGTGCTCCAGCGGCCGCCCCGACGACGGTTCCTGCCGCAGCGGTACCAGCTGCATTATTACTGGCGGTCTGCGCGCCGCCGTTCACGCTGCCATAGGCTGCATTGCGGCATGACATTTCATCCATCTGAAACTGTTGATAATCCTTTCCCGTGCCGGGTAATACCATCACATCTGGCCGGGTTGGAGGAGAAACGCAGCCGGATAAGGCCGCGGCTAAGGCGAGAACCGCCACCGGAGTAAACCTGTTCATGACTTTTATCGCCTGTTAACGTGGGCCTGCGACCACTTTCATCCAGCCATGCGGGCAGGCCGGAACTTGCGGGTAATATCCTGCCGGATTACGGCAGTAATACGCATAAGTCGGGGTTTTTTCGACATAAGTTTGCGGCTGCGGCGGCGCAGCATAAACGACGGCTGGCGGCCCGTAATAGACCGGCGGCGGAATGCCAATAACCACGTTCGGGCCATACCAGCCGCGATAATAGCCGCCATGATAATAACCATGACCGTAATAGCCGTGACCGTGGTAACCATGACCATAATAACCGTAGGCAAACGACGCAGAACTGGCCGACATCAGTGCGCCGGCAGCAAGCATCAACAACAACAGCCTTTTCATAACGACCTCGAAGCACATTGACCGGATGTCCGAAGTGATAAAAACCCACCACTCCTGAGGATAAAGATACACCTGTAGCGGCAAAAAGGTTGGCGGGAGATTAGGGTAAATACGACAAGGCTGTGGCAGCAATTGTCACCAAAAAATTCAGCAGCATAGATTTACTGACAGTTTTTTGCAGGACGTGTCCGACAGCGACGTAGGAAAGAGATTATTCTTATTAATCAAGACTTCGTTATGCAGCGCAGGCAGGCTTTGTGGCGTAATCTCTCCGCTTCTTCCCCGCGACAAGGTGTTGCAATGAAAAAAATAGTCGTTGTTGATAAGCGTGAACACTCACTGGCACGCATTTACTTTATTGCCGATGTAAAAAAGTATCAGGTCCTTACCCAGAATGATTTCACGCTGGCGAGCGCCACACTGTCTCATGAAATGCCTGATGTGCTTCTGGTCAATTGCGATTTATATAAAGGGGATTTTACAGAGTTCATTCGTGCGGTCAGAGCGCTTTCGCAGGACATCCGCATCATCGGGTTTTCGTGGAAGGTTTCGGAAACGTTCAGACGCAGCGGTTCACCGTTTGCGCTGGACGCTTTTATTAAAATGCCGATGGATGTGCGAAAACTCTCTCTGGCGCTGGAGGCTATTGAATGTAATTACATGCTGTTTCCTTCGGACATTATGGCGAACCGCTCCGCAGCTCAACACGGGGCGAGCCTGTGATGACGAAAATTTTGCTGGCTGATGCACACCCGCTGACACATATGGGGGTTCAGACCTTTCTGGCCGGAGAAGGGTATGAGACGATTTATGCGGCAAAAAACGCAGATCAGGCGCTGAGCATGGCGGCACAACACCAACCCCAGGTGGTTATTCTGGACGTTGATCTGCCTGGCAGCAATGGTATCCAGCTCGTTTGTCATCTGATGGCATTGAATTATCCTGTTCATGTGATTGTTTTTACGGCACAAAAATATCAGCACCTCGCTTATATCTGTTTGCAGGCAGGCGCAACGGGTCTGGTATACAAAACGGCTCCGCTGGAACAACTGCTCAACGCGATTGAATCCGCGGAACTCGGGCACGCCTGGTTTCCCTGCACGTTGCGTAATATCACCTTCCACCGCAATGCCCGTTTTGGCGCACCGGAGGACAAAATCACCCGGTGCGAGCGCACTGTGATGAGTTTGCTGTTGCAGGGAAAGCTCAACAATGAAATCAGCGCATTGCTGAACCGCAGTCCGAAAACCATCAGTGCGCAGAAGAAAAGTCTGTTGAAAAAGCTGAATGTGGGGAGTATTGCTGAACTGATGCTGCTGATGTCGATACAGACAGCTGAGGCCTGAAGGGGGAAAACGAGCAAACGTTTTAGCGTTTACTCGTATGACATCACGGATTCTGAGTCAACGGACGAAGGCATCTGAAAGGTTTTCAGGCGCCTTTGACAGAGGCGGTAAAACGTCGGAACGCTTCGAGCGTTTCATCGCTGACGTGGTGCTCCACCCCTTCGGCGTCCAGACGGGCCGTTTCAGCGCTGATGCCGAGCGCGATGAAGAATGCTTCGACCACGTTATGGCGTTCACGGTTTTCCGCAGCCAGTTTCTCACCTTCCGGTGTCAGGAACGTTCCGCGATAAGGCAGCTGGTGGACCAGTCCGGCATTGGCCAGGCGTTTCAGGGTCTTCGCCACCGTCGGCTGCGAAACGCCCAGACGCGCAGCCAGATCTACCTGCCGCGCTTCGCCAAATTCGTGAATGAGATCTGAAATCAGCTCAACGTAATCATCCATTAATTCCCGGCGATGCGCCTCGCGCACTTGTAAGAAACCCTGCGCGTGTTCTTCCACATCCAGTAATGGATTCATTTTTTTATCTTTCACTACGCCTGCCTCTTTCTTGCTCAACGGTTTTCCACCGCAGCCACGCTCACCGCAGCAACGCACGCATTGTAAACCAAGTCCACATATCTACCAATTTATGAAAACTTGGCCTTGGCTATGTAGTATAGCCTGTGCTATATCTGAATAATAAACCGCCGTTTGATGCGCAGAGTGACAGGAGAGTTTTCATGGAAAAAGGACGAGACATTTTAAAATTATTCAGCCATTCGCCGTTCCGCTTGCGGCTGATGCTGCTTGGCATGATTGTGGCGCTGATCACCGGCAGCGCGCAGGCGGCAGACCCGGCAGTGAACAAGGATAAAAAAAAATTTAAAGTGGTGACCACTTTCACAGTGATCCAGGATATCGCGCAGCACGTCGCCGGTGACGCGGCCACCGTGGAGTCGATCACTAAACCGGGCGCAGAGATCCACGATTACCAGCCCACGCCGCGGGATATCGTGAAAACGCAATCTGCCGATCTCATTTTGTGGAACGGATTTAATCTCGAACGCTGGTTCGGGCGCTTCTTCGCCAACATCAAACATGTGCCTTCGGTGACCGTGACGGACGGCATTATGCCGCTGCCTATTCAGGAAGGGCCGTATCTGGGGAATCCGAATCCGCACGCGTGGATGTCGGCTAAAAACGCGCTGGTGTATGTCGAAAATATCCGCGCCGCGCTGGTGAAATACGACCCCGAAAATGCCGCTATTTATGATCGTAACGCCAAAGATTACGCGCTAAAAATCAGCCAGCTGGATGCACCGCTGCGTGAGCGGCTGGCAAAAATCCCGGCAGAGCAGCGTTGGCTGGTGACCAGTGAAGGCGCGTTCAGTTATCTGGCTAAAGATTACGACCTGAAAGAAGCCTATCTGTGGCCGATCAACGCCGAAGAACAAGGCACGCCGCAGCAGGTGAAAAAAATCATCGATCTGGTGCGCCAGCAGAATATCCCGGTGGTATTCAGTGAAAGCACGATTTCGGACAAACCGGCAAAACAGGTCAGTAAGGAAACCGGTGCGAAATACGGCGGCGTGCTGTATGTCGATTCACTATCAGCAGCTGACGGGCCGGTTCCGACGTATATCGATCTCCTGAAAGTCACCGTCGGCACCATCGCAGAAGGGTTCGGACAATGAGTGACGCCGCGCTGCATCTCAACGTTGATGATATTTCGGTGACCTATAACAACGGTCACACGGCGATTGAAAATGCCTCGTTTACGCTGCGCGGCGGCTCGATTTGCGCGCTGCTCGGCGTGAACGGCAGCGGGAAATCCACCCTGTTTAAAACCATCATGGGGATCATCCGTCCGACGCACGGCAGCGTGACGCTGGATGGTATGAACGTGGCGAAAGCGCTGAAACAAAATCTCATCGCTTACGTACCGCAATCGGAAGACGTGGACTGGAATTTTCCGGTACTGGTGCGTGATGTGGTGATGATGGGGCGCTACGGCAAAATGTCTTTTTTGCGGATCCCGTCGGCAGAGGATAAAAAACAGGTGGCGTCAGCGCTGGCACGTGTCGGTCTGACAGACCTTGCACACCGTCAGATTGGTGAGCTTTCCGGCGGACAGAAAAAACGCGTCTTTCTGGCGCGTGCGCTGGCGCAGCAGGGGCGTGTGATGCTGCTTGACGAGCCGTTTACCGGCGTGGATATCAAAACCGAAAACGCCATTATTGAACTCCTGCGTCAGTTGCGCGAAGAAGGGCATCTGATTTTGGTTTCGACACATAACATCGCCAGCGTGCCGGATTTCTGTGACCGCGTGGTGCTGATCAATCGCACGGTTATCGCGGCCGGTGCGCTTGAAACGACTTTTACACATCAGAATCTCGAAAATACCTTTGGCGGCGCACTGAGAAATATTGGTTATTTAGTGCCTCAGGAACCGGTGAGGCGGGCGGTATGACAGAACTGTTGCTGGAGCCGTTTCAGTACAATTACATGGTGAAAGCCATCTGGGTGAGTGCCGGTGTCGGTGCGGTGTGCGCGTTTTTATCGGCGTATCTGATGCTCAAAGGCTGGTCGCTGATGGGCGATGCGCTGTCGCATTCGGTAGTGCCGGGTGTGGCGGGAGCCTATGCGCTGGGCTTTCCTTATGCCATCGGCGCGTTCGGCACCGGGATTCTGGCGGCGCTTTCCATGACGTTGTTGCGTCATTTCACCAAATTGCGCGAAGACGCGATTATCGGTTTCGTCTTCTCGACCTTCTTTGCGCTCGGGCTGTTGCTGGTTTCCCTTAATCCGACATCCGTTAACGTGCAGTCGATTCTGTTCGGCAATATTTTAGGTATTGATGACGCCGATATTTTGCAGGTGCAGATTATCGTCGGCGTTTCCCTGCTGGTGCTGTGCGTTATCTGGCGCGACCTGCTGGCGGTATTTTTCGATGAAGCCCACGCGGTATCGGTCGGGCTTTCTCCGCTGCGGCTCAAAATCATTTTCTTCACTATCTTCAGCGCGTGCAGCGTGGCGGCGTTACAAACCGTCGGCGCCATTTTAGTGATTGCGATGGTGATCACGCCGGGTGCAACCGCCTATCTGCTTTCCGACCGTTTCTCCCATGTGCTGATTATTTCAGTGATTATCGGCGCAGTCACCAGTGCGGCGGGTGCATGGCTGAGCTATTACCTGGATGGTGCCACCGGCGGAGTCATCGTGTGTCTGCAAACCACAGTCTTCTTGCTGGCGTTTTTATTCGCGCCAAAACACGGCTGGCTGGTGAGTCACTTGCGTATTAAACGCCGGAGCCGCGCATGATGTCCTGGTTTGATGTACTGATGGAGCCGATGAGCTACGACTTTATGCAACGCGCGTTGCTGACCGCGATGGCGACAAGTATTGTCTGCGCGATATTTTCCTGTTTTCTGGTGCTCAAAGGCTGGTCGCTGATGGGCGATGCGATTTCGCACGCGGTACTGCCCGGTGTGGTGCTGGCCTATCTGGCGGGGATCCCGCTGGTGATTGGCGCGTTTGGCTCCGGGCTTTTTTGCGCGGTGGCGACCGGATTTATCAAAGAACATTGCCGGGTAAAAGAAGATTCGGTGATGGGCATTGTCTTCTCGGGCATGTTTGCCGCCGGTCTGGTGCTGTTTTCCCGTGTAAATACCGAGCAGCATCTCAGCCATATTTTGTTCGGCAATGTGCTGGGCGTGACTGACAGCGAAATGCTGCAAACGCTGATTATCGCGCTGGGGGTGACGCTGGCGATTATCATCAAATTCAAAGATCTGATGCTGTTCTGTTTCGATCCGGTGCAGGCGAAAGTAGTCGGACTGCCGGTGCGTTTTTATCACTACGCGTTGCTGTGTATGCTGGCGCTGACCATTGTCGCGGCATTGCAGGCCGTTGGCGTCGTACTGGTGGTCGCGATGCTGATAACCCCCGGCATTACGGCGTTTCTGCTGTGCAAAACGCTGCCAAAAATGATGGTGGTGGCGGTGACAACGTCACTTGTTGCCGCCATTTCCGGCACCTTTATCAGTTTTTATATCGATGCCGCCACCGGACCGGCGATTGTGCTGATTCAGGCGATGCTATTCCTGGTGGCATTAGTCGTGCATCTTTTGCGTAAGCCATTCAAATCGCGCCAGTCCGCACCGAATGCCTAGCGCCCGCACTAAATGAATAGTGTTCGTACGACAGGTTTGTCATTCTGCCCGTTGCATTCACTTTTCTGAGAGATTCTGATGACTCAACAATTTGCAACAGTGGAACTGGAAAAAGCTTACCGTCTGATTAACCACGGCACGACAGCACTGGTTTCCGCGCATCACAGTGGCACGGACAACGTGATGTCGGCCTCGTGGGTATGCGGGCTGGATTTCAGACCGGCAAAACTCACAGTGGTGCTGGATAAAATAGCCAGAACCCGCGAGCTGATTGAGCAAAGCGGGTATTTTGTCATTCAGGTGCCGACCGTGGCGCAGCTGCAAATGACTTACGATTTGGGTAACCGGACGCTCAGAACCGACCCGGAGAAATTACAGCATTGCGGCGCAGAACTGTTTCGCATGGAAGGTCACGGTGATTTGCCGTTCGTCGCGGGTTGTACCGCCTGGCTGGCCTGTAAGCTGATCCCTGAACCGCATAATCAGCAGGCGCATGACCTGTTTATCGGCGAAATTGTCGGTGCCTGGGCGGATACCCGCGTCTTCAAAGACGGCCACTGGCATTTCGAAGACGCCGATCCCGCTCTGCGCAGCCTGCACTACATCGCCGGCGGCCAGTTTTACGCCACCGGCGAACCGCTGAACGCGAATACCGATTTAGACTAATTTTCCGTTGCCAGGCCTGCGGAGTTCCTGCTTTGCATCCCTGTTTCCGTTACCTTAGTATGAACGGAAAGAGGGAAGGGAAAAAATGAAAAAGACGCTGACAATCAAGGATATTGCTGAGCTGGCGAACGTGTCGATCACGACCGTTTCCAGGGTGCTGAATAAAAATAACTGGGTATCTGACAAAACCCGCAGCCGGGTTGAGAAGGTCATTCAGGAAAATAACTTCAGCCCGAATTTGCTGGCGCGCGGTATGATTTCCAAGAAAACCCGGACGCTTGCGATCATTGTTTCTGATATCAGCAATCCTTATTTCGTCATGCTGGTCACGCAGATTGAGCACGAAAGTTTGCAGGCAGGTTATAAGGTCACGCTTTATGACACGCAGTCGGCAAATAAATCGTCATCCAGCGCAGACATTATTTCTGAAGAAAACATTTTCAGCTCCATTACTGACAGTCAGATCGACGGCGTCATTATTCTTGGCGGCAATATCGATTATAACGACGTGCCCGGACCTTACCATGAGGCATTAACGCACTTGTGCGCCACGGTTCCGGTGGTGGTGGTCGGGCGCGAACTGGACGGGATTGATTATTCCTGCATTGAGCGGGATCAGACCGGTTGCGTGGAGCGGGTGACGCAATATCTGATTGGCAAGAATTATCAGCAGATTGGCTTCATCGGTGGCTCTAAAAATGTGTACATCACCTGCCAGCGCGTGGCCGCGTTCCGTCAGGCGCTTGAGCGTGAAAATTTACCCGTAGCTGACGAGTTTATAATCCAAAATAATTTCTATTCTGAACATGGATATCAGGCCACAGAGCAATTACTGGCTCTGAATAAACCGTTGCCACAGGCGCTGGTCTGTATTAATGACCATGTTGCTAAGGGCGTGATCCGTGCGCTTAAAGATAATAATCTCAACGTTCCGCAGGATATCGCAGTGGCAAGTTGCGAATATTTTCCCGGCAGCGAATATTATATTCCCCGCATTACCACAGTCGATCACCAGAATAAAATCATTGGCAGGGAAGTGATGTCGCGGCTGATGTTATTGCTGGAGAATAATGAGCAGAAAATACCGCCGGTCAAAATCCCGCTTAACCTGATCCCCGGTGAGTCAGCGTAGATCCCACCCCCTTAGCTTATTATTCAGCCAGGGCGTAATACCTTACCGTATTGCGCCCTTTGTCATTTTTAACGTCTCATTTTGCTGCGAAATGATATTTTTTGATCCCGCCCACAATTGCTGACAAGTCCGTTGACAACGCACGGGGTGCTCCACTAGGTTAAAACCTGAAAACGTTTTCAGGTTTTAACCAGGAGAGAACCAAATGAAACCAACCATGATGACTTACATTCAGGAAGAACAGGCAACACTTGCAGGGATTATTTCCCGTTATCCCAATGATTTACCTGTGATTAATGACCCTGCTAACTGGCTGGTAATGGCAACGGGTTCGAGTATTAACGCCATTGTCAGTGCCAAATATTACGTTGAAAAACTGGCGGGTGTGCGGATAAGCGTTGTGGAGCCTTTCCATTTTCAGCACTACGAAAAGTTCGATGAATCGGTGCGCATTGTCATCGGCGTATCGCAAAGTGGGGAAAGTACTTCCACGCTGAATGCCATTAAACATATCCGCGAAAGTTTTCCGGTAATGACCTACGGCATGACCGGAAATTTAAACAGTGAATTAGCCACGACCGTTGATCATGTTATTGATCTCGAAATCGGTGAAGAAAAAGTGGGGTACGTTACCAAAGGGTATATCGCCACTATTTTTAAATTCATGTTGTTGGGTGTTTATACCGCCAGAATTAACGGGCTCATCAGTTCACAACAGGAGCGGGCGGAGCTGGATAAATTAACTGCTGCCGTGAGTTGTATTCCTGACATTATTTCCGCCACAGAAAATTTCTTTAAAGAATGGCAGGAAGAACTGACCGGTTCGCCACGCTTTATCGCCATTGGTTATGGTCCGGCTGTCGGAGTGATTAAAGAAATGGAGACCAAGTTCGCTGAAACCGTTCGCGTGCCATCCCAGGGCGTGGAATTAGAAGCGTTCATGCACGGTCCGTATTTTGAGGTGAATGCCAGCCATCGAATGTTCTTTATCGACACGCCCGGCGTCGCCCGTGAAAGATTGCTGCTGCTTAAAACGTATGAGCAACAGTACACCGATTATGTTTACACGCTAAAACTCGGCCAAAGCGATGACCCGCGCACGCTGGCCATCAGCGCACCGGTGGATGAATTTATTGCGCCGCTGCTGATGGTGATCCCGTTCCAGATCCTCGCTCATCATATTGCGGAGGCGAAAGGCAATAATTTGCCGCAACGCATCTTTACCGACTTTGGCGTCGCCGTAAAAAGTAAAACAAAACCGGGCGACTTCGTCTGAGTTCAACACCTGCATCCTAACCATGAAACTGAGGAATCATCATGGCTACATTCAGTCAGCTTGCCCCGCAAATTATTGAAAATGTGGGGGGATCCGAAAACATACAACACCTGACACATTGCGCCACCCGTTTACGCTTTACGCTAAAAGACGCCGGAAAAGTGAATAAAGACGCGCTCTACAAGCTGCCTGAAGTCGTGAAGCTGGTGGAGAATCCCGGTCAGTTTCAGATTGTGATTGGCCCGAAAGTGGAGCAGGTCTTTGCGGCGATTCAGGCCTCACTCGGCGGGCAAACAACCGCTGACCCTGCGGCGGTGACGCAGGGTTCCCTGGTCAACCGTTTGCTGGCGACGTTATCGGCCATTTTCACGCCGTATATCGGCGTGCTGGCCGGTGTCGGGGTGGTCAAAGGGATTGTGGTGCTGCTGCAAACCCTGAATCTGGTGGATCCCCATTCTTACGTTTTTACTGTGTTCAACGCACTTGCCAGCGGCGTGTTTGTGATGCTGCCGCTGTTCATTGCCGTCACAGCCGCTGAGCGTTTCGGAGCGAATAAATTCACCGCGCTGGCGCTGACCGCCGCGATGATATTTCCGCTGACCGATCCTGGTATTCCCGGCGAATTTCACTTTATGGGACTGGCGCTAAACGTGAAAATCTATGGCGGCGCAGTGATCCCTGCGGTCTTCGCGGTGCTGTTCCTGAGTTACGTCGAACGCTGGCTGAAAAAGGTTATCCCTGAACTGGCGGCACTGGTTTTTGTGCCTTGCCTGTCGCTGATTATCTGTGGTTTTGTGGTCTTTACCGTTATCGGGCCGGTCGCAGATTACGTAGGGGTGGGGATCGCTAACGGCTATGCCTGGTTGTACAACCTGAGTCCGGTCATTTCCGGCGCATTACTGGCGGGGATCGGGCAGATATTTGTGGTCTTCGGTGTTCACTGGGGCATCATTCCGCTGGCGCTGATCAACATTCAGGTCAACGGGTACGACACGATTATGGCGATGTTTATGTCCGCTGTGATGGGACAGTTTGGTGCGGCGTTCGGGGCAATTTTCATCGCCCGTAATCTTCGCGACAAACAGATTGCGATTTCGGCCTCAGTCTCTGCCTTCTTTGGTATCACGGAGCCTGCGCTTTACGGCGTGAATCTGAAATACAAAATGCTGTTTGTGTTCGGCAGCGTGGGTGCGGCACTGGGTGGTGCGATAACCGGTCTTCTGGGCGTAAAAACCTACAGCTTTCTGCCGGTACTGAACGTGTTCGAACTGGGATTATTCAGCGGCCCGGATTCGAAAATGATATATGAAGTGCTGGCGATTGCGGTGGCATTCACCGTACCGGCGGTTCTGACTATTATTTACGGAAAAACGCGGGTGTTGGTGCCCTCCGCCGGGCCGGGGTTAAGCGGGGATCTGAGCCGCTAAAATTGAAAGGAATGAGAAACTAAAAATCCCCTGACAGGCAGGGGATTTTCTGATTACTTCTCAGCGCCCCAGACGGGCAATATCGACCGTTTCAAGTATCGCTTTCGGGTATCCCCGGCGCACAGCATTAAGCATGGCGTTACCGATAATTTGCGTGCTCAGTATGGAATCGGGAAACCACTTACGCAGCAGCGGCAGCAGGGGAGCCATCACGCTGTAAAGAATCCGGTAACTGCGGGTTTTGGATCGCGCACCGTGTAAGGGCTGAATGACGCCCGGACGGAACAGAAAAACGTTGGCAAAACCGAGTTTCAGCAGGGCATTTTCAGTCCGGCCTTTCACCCGCGCCCACATGCTTTTCCCTTGTTCAGAGCTGTCCGTACCCGCCCCGGAAACATAGATAAAGGTCATCGCCGGATTCTTTTTCACTAACGCTGACGCGATGCCCAGAGTCAGATCATACGTTAGCCGGGAATATTGGGCTTCGGTCATTCCCGCTGAGGAAACACCGAGGCAGAAGAAACAGGCATCGGCGTTATCAGGTAACGTGGAGATGTGTTCTTCTGCCATCAGATCCGGCCAGATTTGCTGATGAAGCCGTGGGTTTTCCAGTGCCAGCGGCGACCGCCCGACCACAGTCACGCTTTCCACATCCGGTGCTGCCAGAGACTCGCGCATCACACCCTGTCCGACCATACCGCTGGCCCCAAATATCAACACGTTCATCTATCACCTCTGGATTTGGTCATTCAGCGTTGCTGTCTGTTACCGATATGGTGGCGCCCCAGACCAGAAGCAAGGTGGCATTTATCGATATACCGGCAGTAAATTCACGCTCGACAGAATATGTACTGCTGCATTGAGCACGCCGAACAGCAGTACCAGCACGATCATTTTATTACCGCCCCACACGCGGTACAGCGGGCTGCCAAAACGCTGACGCGATGCACGTGCCATCAGTGCCGGAACAATCACCGCCCAGACGGTCGCCGCAAGACCGGCAAAACCAATCGCATAAATGAAGCCATCGGGATAAATCACGCCACCAATAATGGGCGGAATAAAAGTGACCAGCGCCGTTTTGAAGCGACCGGTGCGGCTGTCGCTGAATTTAAACAGGTCAGCCAGATAATCAAACAGACCCAGCGTCACTCCTAAGAATGAACAGGCGACGGCAAAGTTGGAGAAAATGGTCAGCAGCAAATCCAGACCGGCGCTGTTGAGGATCTGGCTCAGCGACTGCACCAGCACATCGATATTGCCACCACGCTCAGCGATGCCGATAAATTCCGGTCGCGGGATGTTACCCATCGTCCCCAGCATCCAGATGATGTACAGCCCAAGCGCCATCAGCGTGCCCAGCAGCAGACATTTTTTGATGATGTGCGGATTTTTGCCGTAGTACTTCATCAGACTCGGCACGTTGCCGTGATAGCCAAACGATGCCAGACAGAACGGCAGCGTCGCCAGCACATAAGGCATATAGCTCGGATTGATCTCGACGCTGTTAAGCAAATTCACCGGTTTCACATGCCACAGCAGGCTGCCGAAGGTCAGGAAAAAGGCGATGATTTTTGCGCCGAGTACGATGGCCGTCATGCGGCTCACCGCGCGGGTGCTTAGCCAGACGATAAAGGCCACAACCAGCGCCGTCAGCAGACCGCCGAGGCGGGGAGAAAAACTCACCGACATTTCGCGCAAGCTATGCTGGATAACCGAGCCGCTGGCGGAGATATAAGCGTACGTCAGAATATATAACACGAACGCAATGGTGATGCCGTTCAGCCGGTTCCAGTGTTTACCCAGCAGATCGCCGGTCACGGTATTGAAACTGGAACCCACCGGATAGTTAAGATTTGCTTCAAGGATCATCAGGCCGGAATGCAGCATGCAAAACCAGGTGAAAATCAGTGCGGCCACCGACCAGAAGAACCAGGCGCCGGACATCACCACCGGCAGGGAGAACATCCCCGCGCCGATGATCGTTCCACCAATAATCATTGCGCCGCCCAGTACTGAACGTTGCGGGGCGGTCTCAGAAAGCGTCGCCATAGTGCGTATCCTCGCGTGGCTTTTATCAGAATTCGTCAAAAGAATGGCTGAAAAAGAAATGAGTTGAATATTGATCAGGAATCGCTGTTTTATGCTGCGATTTCGGTCTTAAGCGCGGCAATATAGTGGAAATGAAGCGGCTTGTACACTGCTGAACTAGTTTGCTGATACAAAATCGAGCATTCAGAAGCTGAGCAGGGATAGTGAGAATGTCAGACAGGGAAATAACGCCGAAAATGTGTACAAAATATTAACGTTGTGCAACTTTCAGGTTAATAGCATGCCCGAGATCTTTGGTGCAGTTCACAGATTTCATTACGTTTTCTTATCTTTAAAGAATAAGAAACCCTGTTCGAAAATACAGGGTTGACACACAACATATAGCGAGTAGATTAGAACTCAGCACCAAAGAGAAGTGAAAAGAAATTTTTATTTCGCGGTGCATTTAGCAAGTTGATAAACTTGCCAGTAATGAGATGCGATAAAGGCCACGAAGTATTTTAGTTTGGGTGATTCAACACCGGGCGTTAATTGAAAGTCCGTGAGATGATGCTTTAAGGCCACGCGGTAAAGCTGTGCAATCGCATGATGTGGACTAAAGCGCGATGATGTAACGCCTTGTTAGTTAGAGTAATGTTCGCGATTTGGGTACTTAAGTATGAAATCGAGAATGTCGCGACGAGAGTAAGGCCACGCATCAAAGAGTATATATCGCGAGGGTGATGTACTCATTTATCCCGCCTGAAAGCCGGTATAGATGAAATGAACAGGATACCGATGTTATTCCACAAAATTATAGGAGGATAGCGTTACCCAGATTCAAAAATATATCCTGTGAAAATAGGTACATCTTTAGAAGTTGCATTATCTAAGCAGTACACGTAATTAAGTTGATGAATGTTAAATATTAATTTGATAGTACCTTAAAAGCCCCGGTTTAACGACTGGGGCTTTTTCATTTCTGCAACCTGCTTGTTATTATTTTCCGCTGATCGTGCCTTCGAGTATCGCCTGTGCGCCCAGACACACCAGAAAACACACCAGCGTCGTGTCTTTACCCGCCGTCGCAGCAGATAAACCGCTCTCCTCATCACTGATCGCGTCGCCTTTAGACAGCGTAACATCACCTATGTTGATTTCGCCATCCATCACGTACAACCACTGAGCAAAGCCCGCATGTGAGGGGATCTGAGTGGTGGTTTGTTCATCCATGCGGATGTCATAGACATACACCGCCTGGCGGATTTCCAGCGGGGATTCAATGCCTTCCGGCGCCGCCAGCAGGGTCCACTCATTGCTTTTTATGCCGTCAGGTCGTGCCATAAACTGCACGCGGCCTTCCAGATTTGCCGTACGCGGACGGATAAAGATCTGCAACATTTCTGCCGACACCAGCGGTGTGGATTCTTCATGCCAGAAACTTTCACCGGCGTTCATCATCATCAGCTGCTTCGGTGAGAGCGGAACGCGGTTACCGGCCGAATCTTCGTGCACCATCGAACCGCGCCACATATAACTGAGGATCTCGTCGTTATTATGCTCATGCATTTTTACCAGCGTGCCCTGTTCGAGGGTGGCGTGGTCGATAACGCTGAGAGGACCGAAGGCGTCATCGTTTAACTCAGGCTGGATTTGTCCCGGCCGCATACGACGGATACGAAACGGTCCATATTCAAAGGTAGTTTTGGGTTCAGCACGTAAAACGTTAAACATGGTTTCTCCGCGGAAGACAGGAACGCAGGGTTCAGAAGAAAATCGAATACTATTTTTTAACATACAATGTTCGTTAAAGCGTACAGGCAGCAAATAAACTTTCCGTTTAAATATAAATAAAGGCCCCGTCCCTGAGGCCATAGAACGAAAAATCAGCAGTTAATCAAGACTTAACAACGTACTCAGTCGCGCAATTTGCGTTTGCCACTGACGTTGCAGGTCAGGCTTCTGATGCCTGGGTTTACGTGCCAGATCTTCTGCCAACCGGTGTTCCAGCTCTACCAGTTGCGCCAGCAGTCGCTCTTCTTCCGAAGCTTCTGTAACCAGAACATCGGGCTGGCCTGGTGATGAGAGAGGTTCTGCTGGCGCGGGCGTTCCCGCAAGTACCGTGTAAACCGGTGCAAGGGTATGCCACTCTTCTAACCGTTGGTCATCCACCAGCCAGAATCGGTTACAGCTTTGCTCTATGAGCGTCCGGTCGTGTGATACTAAAAGCACCGCGCCACTGAACGTTTTCAGCGTTTCCGCCAGCTCCTCTTTGCCTTCCAGATCCAGATGGTTGGTCGGTTCATCGAGCAGCAGTAACGAGTAATTCGCCAGCGTCAGCCCGATAAACAACAGCCGCGACCGTTCACCGCCGCTGAGCGTACTCACTTTTTGCTGATGACGGATAAAGGGGAATCCGGCGCCAATCAGCGCCATTTTCCACTGTTCTTCCGTCAGCGGCGCAAAGTCCGACAGCGCATCACCCAGAGAGTCATCGTCATGCAACTGATGTTGATTCTGATCGTAATACCCTACACGCACGCGGGGATGGAACGTCACATCCGTTTGCGTTGTTACCGGCTGGCTGAAAGCACGCCATAACGTCTGCAACAGGGAAGATTTTCCGCAACCGTTGCGCCCGACCAGCGCTATCCGGTCACCGCTTTTGACACGCATTTCATCGAGTGTGAACAGCATCGGCGCATCGGGTGCCGGGCGAACCTGCAAACCTGAAAGTGCCAGAACCCGGTCAGCCGCCAGCGCTTCGCCGCTAAGCTGAAGTTTCCACTGGTTACCGGCGGTGACTTCAGTTTGGTCATCCTTCAGCCGGTCGACCTGTTTTTCCATTTGCTTGGCCTTGCGCGCCAGCCCTTCGTTATCGTAAACACTGCCCCACAGCGCCAGACGTTTGGCGCTTTTGGTGACGCGGTCGATCTCTTTTTGTTCCGTTTTCCTGCGCAGGGCATCGGAAGCGTCCTTTTCCTCAAGCGCATTACGCGCCTGTGTACAAGGCAGGCGAATAAATTGCAGGGTTTTATCGCGCAGGATCCAGGTGCTGTTGGTCACGTTATCGAGCAGGCTGCGGTCGTGGGAAACCAGCACGAAACTGCCGTTCCAGTTTTTCAGAAACTGCTCCAGCCATAACAGCGTCGGCAAATCCAGATGGTTACTGGGCTCATCGAGCAGCAGTAAATCGGGCTGGCGGATCAGCGCGCGGGCCAGCAGCAGGCGGGTATGCTGCCCGCCGCTCAGCGTGCCCGCCGTCAGTTGCCAGGCGGATTCGTCAAAACCCAGCGTGGAAAGCAACACCTGCGCCTGCCACAACTCCGGCTGATGAAGGCCCTGAGGCAGGTGATTGAGGACAGCTTCCAGCAGGGTGTGATGATTCAGTGTTTCAGGCAGATGCTGTTCCACGCGAGCCATCAGGCACTGATTCGCCAGCGTGACGCTGCCGGACGTCGCCGCCAGTTCACCGCTCAGGATTTTCAGCAGGGTACTTTTGCCGCAGCCGTTGTGGCCGATAAGACCGATACGGTCGCCTTTTTTCAGGCCGAAGGAAATCTCAGCCAGCAAAGGGCCGAAAGAATTATCGAAAGATACAGATTGTGCAGACAGTAAAGTCATGATGCTTACTCAGGTTTCGGGCATAAAAATGCCTCTCGTCAATAACGCCGACGATAACCGGTAAGCCGGAGGGAAGAACTCAGTTTGTCAGTTAGCTTCGCTCAGACAGGTTATCGCGGCAGGGAGCCGGAAACGCCTGAGCAGTGACGATCGCTAAGGACGAGTGAAATTAAAAAAACTTCACGGGTCAGCATGGCAATCCTCCTTATGTATAACGTTGGTTAATGAATGAGCTGATTATATTGGGGAATTCCGAATTGATCCAGTTTCAAAATTCCCCCGCAATGCCCTCACGCTTCCACCACTTCATTTTCCAGTTTCTGGCGCTTACGCAGACCCGGGAACCAGGTCATCCACAATCCGACAACGATAAGCGTGCCGACGCCGCCAATGGCCGCCGCAGGCACTGCGCCCACCCAGGCCGCCAGCAGGCCAGACTCAAATTCGCCGAGCTGGTTCGAGGTGTTGATGAAGATGGAGTTGACCGCGCTGACGCGACCGCGCATATCGTCGGGCGTATCGAGCTGAACTAGTGCACCGCGAATGACCATGCTGATCATATCGAATCCGCCGAGTGCAAACAGTGCCAGCATCGATAGCCACAGTGAGGTGGAAAACGCGAAAACCAGCGTGGCTGCGCCGAAACCCGCCACGGCGGCGAACATGGTCATCCCGACATTACGTTTCAGCGCGCGGTGGCTCAGCCAGAAACCGACAATTAAACCGCCGACCGCCGGAGCGCCGCGCAACAAACCCAATCCCCACGGGCCGGTATGCAGAATATCGTGGGCAAAAATGGGCAGCAGGGCGGTTGCGCCGCCGAGCAGAACCGCGAACAAATCGAGAGAAATAACGCCCAGAACATCAGGACGGGCGCGGATGAAACTGATCCCGGCGAACAGAGATTTAAACGTCGCCGGAACACGGCGCGGTGGTGCCTGTTCGTAAAGCAAACGGCTGACCATCACGATCGACAACAGATAGAGGCAGGCGCACACCGAGTAAGCGACGCCCGCTCCGGCGACATATAAAAAACCGCCGAGCGCCGGGCCGACCATAGAAGCCGCTTGCCCTGAAACGCTGTTGGCGGCCATTGCCCGTGCCAGTAAATGTGGTGGCACCAGCGCCGGAAGCATCGATTGCAGCGACGGCGCTTCCATGGCTTTGGCGGTCGAAATGATAAAGATCAGGCCGAGGATAATGACTTCGTTGACGTGATGCGTCAGCGTCAGATAAGCCAGCGCAGCAATCGCTATCCATTCGGCAATTTGTCCGAGCAGCACCACGCGGCGACGATCAAACTGATCCGCCACATGTCCGGCGACCAGCGCCAGCGCAACAGAAGGGAAAAACTGCACCAGCCCGATCAGCCCCAAATCAAACGCCCTTCCGGTAATCGAATAGATTTGCCAGCTCACCACAATCGAAAGCATCTGGAAACCAAAACTGGATGATGCGCGGGCTATCCAGAACGCCACAAACGAGCGATGCGCTAACAGCGAATCCGGATTAACGGAAGAAGATGACATGACAAATCCCTGAAAAATGAAAGATGCCGTGTCTGCTGGTCGCATGCGACAAGTTAGCCCGGCAATTATTGTGGGTACAAATAATTAACAAACAATCTGACTGGCCGTTTTACCACAAAATATTCAACAAATCTTCATATCACATTGTGAAGAAAGTGTGCAGTTCGCGGGCTAACGACTGCGGTGGCTCCCCGGGGATAAAATGACGGCTGCTGGCGATAATAATTCCGGTCAGGTTTTTTGATCCAAAAAAAACGACCTCCGGTGAGATCGTTTTGTTCAAATCGAAAAGGCTCACCTGCAAAATTTACCAGCGCAGCTCGCGGCCGGAATATTCTACGAAATGATGGCCGCCTTTACCGGACCAGGCTTCGAACTGATCGACAATGCCGGTGGCGCTTTCTTCAATGGTCAGGGTGGCATTTTCACCGCCCATGTCGGTCTGCACCCAGCCCGGATGCACAGAAAGCAGCGTCAGTTCCTGTTTTTCAGTCTGTTCCTGCAACCCGCGGGTCAGCATGTTCAGCGCCGCTTTGCTGGCGGAGTAAAGCGGATATGTCGCCACTTCGTTCTCGTTGAGGCTGGAAAGCTCAGACGTCATCAGCGCCAGCACACCGGTGCGGTGATTTAAAAGTGGCAGCAATTCAGTGGCACAGCGGACGGGGGAGATAGCGTTAGTTAAAAACAGCTGAATAATTTCTTCATCGCTGGCCTGATGAATGTCCTGATGATCCGGACCAAACACGCCGGCATTCACAAAAATCAGATCATAATGGCTTGCGGAAAGCGCGTCCTTTACCGCCTGCCGTGCTTCAGATTTATTGATGTCCAGTTTTACCCATTCGACCGAAGCGGGGGCTTTTGCCGGAACGGCGTCACGCGTGGTTGCAGTCACCTGCCATCCGTGTTTTGTGAGGACATCCACCACACCCAAACCGATACCGCGCGATGCGCCGATGATCAATGCTTTCTTAGAGTCAGTCATATTCATCCTTTTTAATCAATGCGTTAACTTCAGTCTGTTGTTTTCATTAAATCCATAAAACTGCTTAGTGTTACCTGCAGTATGAGCCCGTCAGGTTCCGGCAACAATGGGCAGGAGTCTGATTTCCCCTGCCAGATTTTTAGTCAGAAAGGTGTCAGGAAGGGTTATCGTGACTGATCTCCCAAATTTAAGACAAGCCGTGGGATAATTATTATGTAATCGATTACTTTTTGCGCCGGGCGTCAGTGAGGACGGGCCGGTTCCTGCTGTATCTCGGTATCCTGTTGCAGGGTGTGTGTTATGACTTCTTCTTTGTAGTCGCTTTATTTATACCGACCGCGTGGCGGATGCTCGGGCTTTAATTCATGGCACCGGTAAACTGTGATAGCCTCTGAAAAAAATAGCTGACCGCAGGATGTGTTGTCGTTATGTCGATTCAGAAAATTGCCAGGCTGGCCGGTGTGTCGGTTGCTACGGTTTCCCGCGTGCTGAACAACAGCAACTCAGTGAAAAGTAAAAACCGGGAACGTGTGCTGGAAGCCATCAGGGAAAGTAACTACCAGCCCAATCTGTTAGCCCGCCAGCTGAGAACCTCCAGAAGCTCAATGATCCTGGTGATGGTGTCCAATATTGCAAATCCGTTCTGCGCTGATGTGGTGAAAGGCATCGAAGAAGAAGCTGAAAAGAACGGTTATCGCATTCTTCTGTGCAACTCAGGTTCTGATATCGAACGCTCTAAATCGAGCCTCGGATTGCTCTCGGGCAAAATGGTCGACGGTATCATCACCATGGATGCGTTATCCAATCTGCCGGATCTGAGCACCATGATCGGCCAGACGCCGTGGGTTCAGTGCGCAGAATACGCTGACGCCGGTGATGTGTCCTGTGTCGGGATCAGCGACACCGAAGCATCTGAATTCGCCATCCGGCATTTGCTGGAACGCGGATGTGAACGCATTGCCCTGATCAACCACGACCTGAGTTACAAATATGCTCAGCTGCGCGAGCGCGGCTATAAAACGGTGCTCAGCCAGCAGGGGAATAGTTTTGAAGCCATTGAATATGCTAGCGAACTGAGTTTTAAAGCGGGCAAGGCGGCGATGGAGAATTTACTACAAGCTGCGGCAAAACCGGATGCAGTGTTTGCGGTTTCCGATACGCTGGCGGCGGGTGCAATGCGCGCCATTGAAGACGCCGGGCTGAAAGTTCCGCAGGATATCGCGGTGATAGGCTTTGACGGTACGGAACTGGCGGAAATGGTCTCACCGCAACTGACCACCATTGAACAGCCTTCGCGCGATATTGGTCGTCAGGCAGTGTCGTTATTGCTCAGGAAAATTGATAATCCACAAGCGCCGGCAGAGCGCCTGATGATGGACTGGCGTTTTATTGCACGCGCCAGCGCCTGAGGCGTGAATCCTTCGCTTTAAAGAACGGGTGAAGTATTGTTGTTCGCTCACACAGCGTGTAAATACAGAGTGTAAAGGGATAAAAAGCATGATCGCCTTTAAATGGTTTAGCCTCGGGTTTGTCCTCGTTTTATTGCTGTCTTTCGGATACAGCTATGCAAAAGCCTCGCAAACCCGTGAAGAACCCGCAGGGCAGAGCTGGTCTACGGCGCGGCGGGATTCCTCCGGGATCGCACCGGATCCGGCAAAACTTAAAAGTACTGCCATTGTGCAGATTTATGCCGCACCGACTTATGGCTGGCGCGGGCTGGTCGCCGTGCATCCGTGGATTATTTACAAACGGGAAGGGGAAACCGAGTTTACCCGTTATGACGTAATCAGCTGGGGCAGCACGAATGTAGTTCGCCGCAATTATGCCATTCCGGATGGCTACTGGTTTGGTTCGCAGCCACGCGTGCTGGTGGATCACCGCGGCGCACAGGCGCAAATGATGATCCCTAAAATTGAAGCCGCCATCAAAAGCTATCCGTATCCCCATACTTATCACGCCTGGCCGGGGCCAAACAGCAATACGTTTATGGCTCACATTGGTCGGGAAGTGCCGGAACTTGAACTGGATATGCCGTCTAACGCCATTGGGAAAGATTACCGCGCAATAACCAATCCGGTGGGTTTACCGCCTTCAGGTCGCGGTGTTCAGGTGTCATTACTCGGCATTCTGGGTGTCACGCTCGGCGTGGAAGAAGGCGTGGAAGTCAACGTGCTGGGGCTGAACCTGGGTATTGATGTGAAAAACCCGGCGCTTCGCCTGCCGTTTGTCGGACGCGTCGGGTTTGATAATCCGGGGAAAGCGGAGCTTTAGTGGTTTTGGGTGAAACCCTTCGATCCCGCACATCAGCAAGAAGCAAAGATCAGCCGTTTAACTGAGATTTTTCGACAGAGTATAAATCGTTTTCTGGCCGTTGATTTTGTGTTCTTCGGCCAGCGTTTCACGTACCAGCGCCCGCAGATCGTTGCGGGCTGTGTTATCCGCCAGTCCCATAATTTCGCTAACCTGCGCCGCTGATAGCTCAGTGTCCGGCCAGCACAACATGACATTCACCAGGATAATCTGACGGTGAGTCAGGCGGAAAAAAGCGCCTGATTCGTACAACATTCTGTCTGTTGCAACACGGCGGCTAATCAACGTCTCGATGTGTTGCAGGTATTGATTCAACGCCCTTTTCACAATCCCCATCTGATATTCGAGAAAAAAAGTGAGATCCATATTGTCCGATTCAGTGCGCTGATAACTCTGCGCATATTTCACCGGAGAGGCGTAAAGCAAACTGCTGATTGAAATATAACGAAAAGCGTCATAGCCGGACTTCAGCAGGGACCAGTAAAACAATGCACGGCTGGTGCGTCCGTTGCCATCTCTGAAAGGATGCTCGTGAGCAATCATGAAGTGTAAAATACAGGCCCGGATCAGCGGATGAATATAATTGCCCTGTGTCGCATTAGCCCAGTCACACATCCGCTGAAGCCGCTCTGTGATTTGCTCCGCGGGCGGCGGCTGGTGAACGATATTTCCGTCATAGTCAGCAATCACCACATCGTCGGTTGTGCGGAAGTTACCGGGGACATATTTCGCATCATCAATACCTTCCATTCCCGTCGCGTGGAATTGACGGATAAGACCGGGGCTCAGCGGCTCATCAAGATGCGAGTTAATTTCTTTCATCATACGCGCATTGCCGACGATCATTTGTTCACTTTCGGTACGAGGCTTCCGGCCTGATGCCAGCAGACTCCGTGCGACCAGCGTGGTGGTATTTGCCCCTTCAAGTTGCGAGCTGGTGATGGGTTCTTCAAACTGAAACTGTGAGAGGGCGGCACCCATGCCAGAAAGCCGCTCCCGCTGCTGGATAAGCGCCTGAGCCGTTGAGAATTTATCAATTTGTTCGCAGACTTCAGCCATTAAAGCCGTGTGGTTGAAACCTGCCTGCTGTTTTTGGATGTTTCCATAGTTAATAAACTGCATGGCAGAGTGACGGGCCCGACGGGTGAAACTCCAGGCCACAGCGGCATCCAGACCTTTAGCGACACGATACTGATATTCATCCCAGGGTAAATATCGCCCCTGATCATCAACCAGTCTGGCGCAGGGCTGATACTGCATCCACTGTTGACCTGTGAGGGTTTCCAGCGGAATTAACGCAGGAGGAAATTTGATGCTCATAGGTAAACTATCTCAATTTTTAAATTATTGAGATAGTCTACGCGCATTTGTCTGACCGTCAACGATGGAAGGATCCACAGGGGAGAAAGGCGAAAAAAAGGCCCGCCATTTCTGGCAGGCCTTTTGTCTTTCAGGAGGCGATTACTTCACGCATTTCGCACAAGTGCTGGCATGGATTTGCTGGAAGAAATCGTTGCCTTTATCATCCACGAGGATGAACGCAGGGAAGTCTTCGACTTCGATTTTCCAGATGGCTTCCATACCCAGTTCAGGATATTCCACACATTCCAGGCTCTTGATACTTTGCTGAGCCAGAACCGCTGCCGGACCGCCGATGCTGCCGAGATAGAAACCGCCGTGTTTGTGGCACGCGTCGGTGACTTGCTGGCTGCGGTTGCCTTTGGCCAGCATGATCATGCTGCCGCCGTTGGATTGCAGAAGATCCACGTAGGAATCCATGCGTCCTGCGGTGGTCGGGCCCAGAGATCCGGAAGCATAACCTTCAGGTGTTTTTGCCGGACCTGCGTAGTAGATCGGGTGATCTTTGATGTACTGCGGCAAACCTTCGCCGTTATCCAGACGCTCTTTCAGTTTGGCGTGCGCGATATCACGGCCCACGATGATCGTACCGCTCAGGGAAAGACGGGTAGACACCGGATATTCAGACAGCTGCGCGAGGATTTCTTTCATCGGACGGTTCAGGTCAACTTTCACCACACCGGCTTCGCCTTGCTGACGCAACGCTTCGGGAATGTACTTGCCCGGATTCTCTTCCAGTTTTTCTATCCAGATCCCGTCGCGGTTGATTTTCGCTCTGATATTACGGTCTGCGGAGCAGGAAACGCCCATACCGACCGGACATGACGCACCGTGACGTGGCAGACGCACTACGCGAATATCGTGGGCAAAGTATTTGCCACCGAACTGTGCGCCCAGACCGAGATTGTTAGCTTCGACCAGCAATTCCTGTTCCAGATTTACGTCGCGGAAAGCCTGACCGTGCTCGTTACCTTCAGTTGGCAGACCGTCGTAATAATGGGTAGACGCCATTTTCACGGTTTTCAGCGTCGCTTCAGCGGAAGTCCCGCCAATCACGAACGCAATATGATACGGCGGACAAGCTGCGGTGCCCAGCGTGCGCATCTTTTCAACCAGGTAATCTTTCAGCTTGGCCGGAGTGATCAGCGCCTTGGTTTCCTGATAAAGGTAGGTTTTGTTGGCAGAACCACCGCCTTTAGCGATGCACAGGAATTTGTACTCGTCGCCATCCACGCTGTAGAGGTCGATTTGTGCAGGCAGGTTAGTGCCGGTGTTCACTTCTTTGTACATATCCAGCGCGGCGTTTTGGGAATAGCGCAGGTTATCTTCAATGAAGGTGTTGTAAACGCCCTGAGACAGGCTGGCTTCGTCGCCACCGCCGGTCCAGACGCGCTGGCCTTTTTTGCCCATGATGATTGCGGTGCCGGTGTCCTGACAGGTTGGCAGAATGCCTTTGGCCGCGATTTCGGAGTTACGCAGGAATTGCAGCGCGACATATTTGTCGTTTTCGCTCGATTCAGGGTCATGAAGAATGGAGGCCACTTGTTGCTGATGTGCCGGGCGCAGCATGAAAGAGGCATCGTGGAACGCCTGCTGCGCCAGAAGGGTCAGCGCCTGTGGTTCAACTTTTAAGACTTCTTCGCCGTCGAAGGTACTGACAGAGACGTGATCTTTAGTCAGCAGATAGTATTCGGTGTCATCTTTAGAAACGGGGAAGGGATCTTGATAATAGAACGGTTTGTTCGACATTGTTTTCTCACTTTTTCCGTTTTTGCCGCCACGGGTGGGACTGTTTACTCGGTATTGCAGAGGTATTTGGGGCGACGTTTATATTCATTCTGTATGTTGCCAGCCAAGTACACAGGCTGGCAACGGGGTTTCTATGTTTTATTTCAGTAAATGCTCTGTTAACGCTTTGTGGGTGATTTTATCGCCACAATCAGAACATCATCATCATCCACGGATAACCGATTACCAGTAAAGCAATCAGGAAGATGGCACCGAAGATAGTCCCCAGACGCCAGTAATCTTTGGTTGGCAGATAACCGCTGCCGTAATAAATCGGGCTTGGACCGGTACCGTATGGGGTGATGATCCCCATAACGCCCAGAGACGTCACCATCAGCAGACAGAATACCTGCATATTAATACCCGGAATGGCGGCACCAATAGTCAGCATAGCCGGTAACAGCGCAGTGGTGTGCGCAGTGGTGCTGGCAAAAAGGTAATGCAGCAGATAGAACGCCAGCAGCAGGGCAATCGTCGCCGCTCCCGGAGAGATACCGCCCATCAGCGCTGCGCCTTCTTTACCCAGCCAGGCGATGAAACCGGTGCGGGACAAGCCGTCGGCCAGGGCGACCAGCGTGGCGAACCAGGCAAAGGTGTTCCAGGCCGGTTTGTTGCTGGTGATATCGTTCCAGTTCAGAACGCCGGTCCACAGCATCAGCACCACAACCAGCAGTGCGGCCATCGCCGGTTCAATGAAGCTTGCAGCGAAAATCCACATCGCCAGCGCGCAGCAAACGAATACCAGCAGCAGGATTTCATGACGGGACATTCTGCCCAGTTTCGCCAGCTCAGCAGTCGCCCAGCGCGGCACTTCGTCATTGATTTTCACTTCCGGCGGGTAAAACCAGTACGCCAGCAGCGGCATGGTCAGCAAAAGCAGCAGACCGACCGGCAGGAAGGCGATGAACCAGGTGCCCCAGGAAATGTTGATACCGGTTACGCTGTTCACGATGCCCAGCGCCAGCAGATTAGGTGCCAGTGCTGAAAGGAACATGGAACTGGTGATACAGGCTGCGGTAATCGCCACCCACATCAGGTAAGAACCGATTTTACGGGCGCTCGGATCGTTAGGTTTTGAGCCATACAACGGTGGCAGGTTGGCGATGATCGGGTAGATCGTACCGCCGCTGCGTGCAGTGTTGGAAGGCGTGAACGGTGCCAGTAACAGGTCGGCAAAGGTGATGGCGTAGCCGAGTGTCAGGCTGCGGCGACCGAGATATTTTACCAGGATCAGCGCCAGACGGCGGCCGAAATGGGTTTTATCGTAGCCGGCGGCAAACATGAACGCACCGAAGATTAACCAGACCGTTGAGTTACCAAAACCACTGACCGCCCATTTAAAGGCCTGTGCTGCGGTTTTGAATTTAGGATCCGCAAGTTCAGCTGGGCTGAACAACAACCACTGACTGAACAGGGCGATGACCACCACGCCGGTGAGGCCGATAACGGCACCCGGCAATGGCTCGAAGATCAGACCAACAATGACACCCACGAAGATGGCGAAGAAATGCCATGCATAAGGTTCAAGCCCGGCAGGTACCGGAACCAGCAGCAGAAGCACGGACACCAGCACCGGAAGTGCCAAGAAGATCCAGCGATTTTTTTTGCCGGGTTCGGCTTTTTTCGCTGGCTCTTTCACCGCAGTTTTTGTTATTTCGCTCATAATATTTATCTTAGGTAGTTAGGAATAATGTGATGATGCATAGGTAAGATGTTGTCTGTTTTTTTAGTTACTTAATCTTTTTTTTAGTTATTCAATAGTGGCATGTTAATTGCCTCGTTATTGTTATTTGTGTTTAGTTACTCTTATTCCCCGTAAGAGGGAGGTGATGTTTATATAATGCGATTTCTCTATTTTTAACTGTTGATCTTGATCAACAAAATACGGTGCCAAATTGTTTTTTAAAAAGAATAAAACAGCAGTATGGGCTTTGTCTGATTAATTAAGGCGTGATTTGGGGTTGGTGCCTGCGGCAGGGAGTAGAAAAGAAAAAACGGAGTAGGCCAAATGAGAGTCATTCACAGTCAGATGCTACATAAGCAAGTCATTCTGAGGCGAACATCCGCCACTTGCCAGCGGCTGATGTTCGTTAACTTCCAAAGGACAGGGCCGGGTTGATGTAATAATATTCTCAACAGTTAAATACAATTACGCCCGTAGTTTACAGTAATGTGATTATTTAATTTATTAGTTAACATAATTTTAATATAACAGGCATTAAGTTAATAGATAAATAGTTAATTAACTAATGTAAGAAGTTTAGAAAGTAAAAATAAAACTATATTAATAAGCATGATTCCGGCTATGAAATAATACAACGAAAAATAAATAAACATTTCATCACGCTTCACAAAAATAGCGCGCCGGTGACGAATTCAGATTTAAAACCTTAAAGTTTGGAGTCACTATTATGAGCAACAACGAACTGTTATTGAGCCCGTTTACGTTACCGAATGGTACTGTGCTGAAAAACCGCATTCTGATGGCGCCAATGACCACCTGCACCGGCTTTTATGACGGCACCGTGACCAGCGAGCTGGTCGAATATTATCGTGCCCGCGCTGGCAGCATCGGTACTGTGATTGTTGAATGCTGTTTTGTTGATGACCGTGGCCTGGCTTTTCCCGGCGCTATCGGTATCGACAATGACGCCAAAGTAGACGGACTGGCGAAAATCGCCGCTGCCGTGAAATCTCAGGGTTCCAAAGCCGTATTGCAGATTTATCACGGCGGGCGCATGAGTGAGCCCAAACTGATTGGCGGCCAGCTGCCTGTCGCACCAAGTGCGCTGGCGGCTCCGCGTGAAGGCGCAGCAACACCGGTGGCGCTGACCGCCGAAGAAGTTGACGGCATGATCGCCAAATTTGGCGAAGGCGTGCGTCGCGCGATTGAAGCCGGTTTTGATGGCGTAGAAATCCACGGTGCTAATACCTATCTTATCCAGCAATTCTTCTCTCCGAACTCTAACCAGCGTGACGACAAATGGGGCGGCAGCCGCGAAAATCGTGCCCGTTTCCCGCTGGCAGTGCTCGACATTACACATAAGATGGCGAAGCAATACGCCGATGATTCTTTCATTATCGGTTACCGTTTCTCACCGGAAGAGCTGGAAGAGCCAGGTATCCGTTTTGCTGACACCCTGTTCCTGCTGGAACAGTTGGCGGCACGCGGCCTGGATTACCTGCATTTCTCTCTCGGTTACTCCCTGCGTCCTTCTATTGTCGACACCACCGATCCCACGCCGCTGATCGACAAATATGTCGCCATGCGTTCAGACACGCTGGCAAAAATCCCGGTGATGGGCGTGGGCGGTATTGTGAATAAATCTGACGCTGAACTGGCGCTGGAACACGGTTACGACATGATTGCTATCGGTAAAGCGTGCATCGCCTATCCGGACTGGACTGACCGTATTGCCGCCGATCAGAAACTTGACCTGTTCATCGACAGCACACAACGCGAAGCGCTGACCATTCCGGAACCGCTGTGGCGTTTCTCGCTGGTGGACGCGATGATCCGCGATATGAGCATGACGTCGAAGAAATTCAAACCCGGTGTATTCCAGGAAAAAGTGCAGGATCCTGCGCATGAGCTGGCAGTAAACGTCAGTCTGGAAACCGACCGCATTGCCGATATCGCGCTGGAGGCAGGTGCGGATCTGGACGTGGAATTCACCACCAGTTTTGAAATTATCCGTACCCGTATTCTCGACGCCAACAGCCCGCATGTGGATGCGGTGACCGGTGCGACCGAGCAGAGCGAAGCAGTGAAAAAAGCGGTGTCCAAAGCTATCGCCAAATCCTGCAAAGCGCAGCTGCTGGAAGAGGGCGGCAGCCTGAATGAGCCACAAAACTACGACGTTGTAGTCGTCGGCAGCGGCGGTGCAGGTCTGGCAGCAGCGATTCAGGCCTGTGACGAAGGGGCGAAAGTCCTGATCGTTGAGAAAATGTCGACCATCGGTGGTAACACCATTAAAGCATCGGTCGGTATGAACGCCGCAGAAACCCGCTATCAGCGTCTGAAAGGCATCGAAGACAGTAAAGAATTGTTCTATCAGGAAACCCTGAAAGGCGGCCAGTTCAAGAACAATACCGTGTTGCTGAAAGAGTTCATCGAACGTGCGCCGCAGGCGGTGGAGTGGCTGGCGGCACACAATATCGAACTGAGCGACATCACCATCACCGGCGGGATGAGCATCGACCGTACTCACCGTCCGGCGGACCGCAGCGCAGTCGGCGGCTTCCTGATCAGCGGTCTGGTGAAGAATCTCAACAAACGCAATATTGATGTCATCCTCGACACTTCCGTCACTGAGATCCGTTATGCCGGTGGCGCAGTTCAGGGCGTGAATTTGCTCAATGATGAAAACGAAGTGCTGGTTGTTAACGCGAAAAGCGTGATTGTTGCCACCGGTGGTTTCAGCGCCAACCGCGATATGGTGGTGAAATACCGCCCTGAGCTGGACGGCTTTGTCACTACAAACCACAAAGGTGCGACCGGCAGCGGTATCGCGATCCTGCAAAACATCGGCGCAGGGACTGTTGATATGGGCGAAATCCAGATCCACCCGACGGTGGAACAGACCACGTCTTATCTGATTTCCGAAGCCATTCGTGGCGGCGGTGCGATTCTGGTCAGCCAGGCGGGCAAGCGCTTCTTCAATGAAATGGAAACCCGCGACAAAGTGTCCGCGAACATCATCGCGCTGCCGGAGAAATTCGCTTACGTGGTGTTTGACGAACAGGTCCGCCTGAACAACAAAGCGGCCGACGAATACATCGCCAAAGGGTTTGTGATCAGCGCCAGTTCTCCGCGCGAACTGGCGGCAAAACTGGAAATGAACTCAGATGCCTTCCTTGCCAGCCTGGAAAGCTACAATGTCGCCGTGGATAAACAGGATGACGCCGAATTTGGTCGCCGTACCGCGCTGCGCCACCCGATCAATCAGGGGCCGTTCTACGCCATCCGTATCGCACCGGGCGTGCATCACACCATGGGCGGTGTAACCATCAATACCGATACCTGCGTGCTGGACGCGCAACTGCAGGTGCTCGGCGGCGCATTTGCGGCGGGTGAGGTGGTCGGCGGCATTCACGGTGGTAACCGTATCGGCGGTAACGCCGTTGCAGATATCATTATCTTCGGTATCCTTGCAGGACAGAACGCCGCGAAATTCGCGATGCGGTAACCGTTTATCACGCAAGGTAATACAATGACGCCAGACTCCCGTGTTTATGCTTATTCCGCTGTTTTGATGGGCTCGCCCATTCTTCTCAAGCTGTTTGAACATAACGAGAGTCTGGCGTCTGGCGTTTTCAGGCTGATCAAACTGCAGGAAAACACCTTCACGGTGAACCGCCCGCATTCCGATATCATGGCGATTAACCATGCTGCAGGACGTGACCCTGTCACTGTCAGTACCCCGGTGTTTGAGTTAATCCGCCGCGCAAAAGACATCAGTTGCCTGCCAGACAGCAGTTTCAATTTCACTATCGGCCCGCTGGTTAAGCGCTGGAAAATCGGTTTCAGCGGTCACAGCATCCCCGCAGCACAGGATTTACAGACGCTGCTGGCGCTGACAAATCCCCAAGACGTTATCCTCGATGAACAAACCCGTTCGGTGTTTCTGCAACGGGCAGGAATGGAAATAGACCTCGGCGCGATTGCTAAAGGGTATATCGCGGATGTAGTGCGGGATTATCTGCGCGAACAGCAGGTTGAAAATGCCTTAATCAATCTGGGCGGCAACGTGCAAACGCTCGGTGCGGGTGCTGAAGGGGCATGGGCGATTGGGTTGAAAAAGCCATTTTCCTCGCCAGATGCGCTGATTGGCGTCATCAATGTCGCCGGAAAATCTGTCGTCACTTCCGGTATTTACGAACGTTATTTCGAGCTGGACGGCCACTGTTATCATCACATTCTGGACCCGAAAACCGGTTATCCGCTGGATAACGAACTGCTCAGCGTGACCATAATTTCTGAAGACTCGATAGACGGGGATATCTGGACAACGTTGCTGTACGGGATGGGCGTGGAGAAAAGTCTGGCGTATCTGAAACAAATTCCGCACATCGAGGCGGTATTTGTCACCCGCGACGGGCAGATTATTTTGTCATCACAGCGGCAGTTTACCTTCTCGCCGCTGGATGACAGTTACCGGCTCACTGTTTACTGACAGTACTGCTTTAACAGCGAATAGTGATCGGCCTGCAAACGGTAGCGGTAGACCGGACGGCCGGTCACGCCGTAATGAATGCTGGTGAACAGAATATTCATCTGCGCCAGCCAGATCAGATATTTACGACACGACACCCGCGAAATATTCACCGAACTGGCCAGTTCATCCGTGGAGAATTCCATGGTCGGATGGGCATCAATCCACTGACACAGCGTACGTAATGTCTGCGGCGTTAAGCCTTTCGGTAGCTTTTTGGTGTCCGCCGCGGCTGGATTACTGCCATGGATCAGCCGGTCAACGTCTGACTGCTCATAATATTGCTGATTATCCATCAGCGTTTTTTTCTGCTGCCAGCCTGTCAGGGCTTCCTCGAAACGGGAAAACTGGAACGGTTTGATCAGATAATCCACCACGCCATAATTGAGCGACTTCTTGATGGTTTGTGCATCAGCGGCAGAGGAAATCACAATCACGTCGATGGGGCGCCGCGCGTTACGCAGTTCTGGCAGTAAATCCAATCCGTTATCCTGCTGCATATACACGTCGAGCAAAATCAGGTCGATAGACAGCTCTGAATTCAGAACCAAATCTTTCGCCTGTTGCAGCGTCGACGCCGTGCCGCAGCACGTAAAGCCTTCTATTTGGCCAACATAACAGCGGTTCAGCTCTGCTACCATGGCGTCGTCATCAACTATCAGCACATTGATCAAGAACTTTTCCTCTCCGCATCCCAGGGAAGTTGTACAAAAAATTGGGTGTAAACATCGGGCTCTGATTCGACATTGACCGAACCGCCCAGGCTTTCGACCTGCTGTTTAGCCAGGAACAGGCCCATGCCACGCTGGTCGCCTTTCGACGAAACCCCTTTTTCAAAAATAGTTTCAATATTTTCCGGCTCAATACCCGGACCATCGTCACTTACGATGCACGCCAACTGCCCGTTCTGATAGTGCAGCAACACGCTGACTTCGCCGTCAGGCTGCTCGCCAAGCGCATCCAGCGCGTTTTCAATCAGATTGCCCAGCACCGTGATCAGCGCCGCCACCTGATCTTCATTATTGTTGTCCGGCAGCAGGCTGTCGTCGCTGAGCGTCAGCAGATGCCGCGTATCATAGGCGCGGTTAATCTTGCTCAGCAGGAAACCAGCGATCACCGGAGACTTGATTTTCAGCAGCAGGGAACCGATTTCCGCCTGATAATTATTGGCCGTTTTAAGGATGTAATCCTCAAGCTGCGCGTAGCTTTTCATGTGCAGCAATCCGAGGATCACGTGCAGTTTGTTCATAAATTCATGCGAACGTTCCCGCAGCGAATCCGCATAGTTTACCATGCCACTCAGGCGCTGCATTAACTGACTGACCTCGGTTTTATCCCTGAAGGTACAGATAGCGCCGATAATGACGCCGTTGTTGCGCACCGGAACCGTGTTGCTAAGCAGTAAGCGGCCTTTGAAATTGATCTCTTCGTCGCGGCGGGGAATGCCCGTGTTTACCACATCCCGCAGGTTGGCGATCAGCGGCAACGTATTTTCATCCGGCGCCACGTCTGTGGCGGTTTCCTGAAAAATCTGCCGGGCAGTCTGGTTGATAAGCGTCACATGCGCCAGGTCATCCACGGCGATGACGCCTTCTTTGATCGACTGCAACATCGCCTGGCGCTGTTCGAACAGCGTCGAAATTTCATATGGCTCCAGCCCGAACAGAATGCGTTTAAGCATGCGCACCAGGCAGTACGTGCCCAGTGCGCCGACAATCATGCCGAACAGCACCGTCCACAGGATACTCCAGCGGCTTTTATTGATTTGCTCGGTGACTTTGACCAGCGAAATCCCGATGGCCACCACGCCGATTTGCTTGTGATTGTTGTCGTATACCGGCGTGAAAACGCGCAGCGCTTCGTCGAGCGTGCCCTTATTAATCGAGACGTTCTCTTTGCCGAGCAGTGCCGGATTAATGTCATCGCCGATAAAATGATGACTGATCACATCAGTATTCGGATGCGAATAACGGATGCCGTCCATATTGGTAACCACGATAAAAAGCAGATCGTTACGTTTTTGGACGGAGCTGGCAATCGGCTGAATGATATTGCTGTCCGGGGGCAGAAGCAGGGCGCGTTTGGTTTCCGGTAAATCCGCCATCGTTCGGGCGACGGCCAGCGCTTTATCTTTTACGCCGTCGCGGGTGGTATCGCTGACCTGAACAAAATAAAGCATGTGAACAACCAGCAAAACGGAAGCAATCACCGCGCTGACCATCAGAATAACGGATGTGCTCAGTTTCATGGGGTGCTTGCGCACGGGATGGCGTTGCTGCGAGTCGCTCATGGGAGCCCCGGAAAAGAGCCAAATGCTCATTGGTAATGTCTGACAGTTCGCGTTGTTCGTCCGGCGTCATTATGCTGAACACTGCGTGAACCTACCCTGTTCACGCATAATGATATGTCTATTCCTCTGATACTTCCGCTATTTAATACTTTCAAAAGGGGATATCCGCGGAATCTTCATCAGAACCAGATCTCAGTTTGCACCCCGAAGTTCCAGTTCCCGCCTGCGGTGAAGCCTGCACTGCCAAAATCATCGTTCACCGCATAACGATCCAATTCTTTATCCCAGTTCATGTAGGTGACAAAGAAACGAATTTCAGGTCGCGCTTTGATATCGAATACGTCGCCGACTTTGAATGTCGGAGCAAAGGTCAGTTTGTAGAAATCTCCTTTTACAGCCTGATACGCGTCAATATCTCCGTCATTGTTGTAGGTTCTGCCGTTTGGATTGAGATCCATATATTGCCACGAGGCTTCGTAAAGCAGAGCAAAGTTCTGCGTGATGGCCTGGGAGGCACGAAGGTTGAATGTTGCCCAGTCATAACGGTCGCCATTGCGGTAACGATCCTCACTGTGTTGTGCAATCACCGACGGCGCAATTTCCCAGTTTTTCGACACCGGCAGAATACCGTACGAAGCGAACCTGACTGACATTGCATCACGGGTCAGATCTCCATCGCTGCCCGGTTGCCGTGCTTCTGCGCCAAGACCGTGACCGAACTGCAATGCACTTTCTGAGCTGCCCGGCAATACGCCATAGAACCGCTCTTTATCATGATAAGCCAGCATCGCGTAATACCCATGTTGCGCGGTGTTGTCACTGCGCAGCGCATAACTGCCGGTGGTGGAGGTGTTGTCTTTCAGCTCATCGTTACCCTGCGCCGCCATGCCGGTCAGCATCAGTTGCCAGTTATCATAGAAACTGTTAGCGGTAAGCATGACATTTTGCACATCGTTGTCGTTATAACGGTCACTGCCAAGATCGCCAAAATTACGGGCATAAAGGGAGAAATCGTTTTTGAAGTGCGGTGTCCATTGCACGTCATTAATCCCGCCACCGGTACCGCCGAGGAACATGATGTCGCTGTCGGTGAAGTGGATATCAAAATTATCCCGATCGAACCTTTTTCCTGCCCAGAGAGTGGCGTTTTTGACCGGCCCGCCAAAACTTGATAAATCCGTCATTTCGACATAAAGCTGACGCACATTCAGATGATGGCTGTCGTTATCCTGAACCCACGGATCGGGGTTGTTCGCCCCGTCGGCCAACATGGTTTTAAACCGTGCTTTCGAGCCGTCATCAAACTGAAGATGTTTGATAAAACTTAATTCTACGTAATTATCTTTTTCATTACCCAGACGTCCGACATGGGCATCGCCACCGATAGAGCTGGCCGGAGACACGCCCGGGCCGCCGCGGGCACCACGTCCGTTACTGTTGATCAACATACCCGACCGCGCGTAACCGGAGAATTCAAATCCATTGTCTGCGGGGGTGGTCTTCGCAGAGGCCAGCGCGGTATCGTCGATTTTTTTACCCGTTTCCGCAGTCTGTGCCTCAACGGCTAACGTGCGGTTTTCAAGTTGTTGCACCCGGTTTTCCGCCATCCTGGCACGGGCATCGGCATCACGGGTTTGCTGTTCAGCCTGTATGGCGTGTAACTTTGCTTGTCTGACATCGTTTTCAGCCTGATTTAATCGTTGCTCCAGCAAAGCCAGACGCTGTTCTACCGTTAACATATGTCCGGCTGCGAAACTGATTGCCGGCGACGCCATGCCGATAAAAAGACATGACATTCCTGCGTAAATTATGTTTAAACGCATAGCAAACCTTTATTGTTATTTGAGGTTATTGTTGAAAGGGCAGTTTATTTTTATCTTAAAGGTTATTTACGGTTTGTGGCTGTACCTTCTGCCCAGCATTAATGTCGCTGTCTGTTTTTCTTTTATCCAGCTCGGCTTTAATTTTCTCGTAATTATCATCGAGCCGGTAATAACATCCTATCCAGAACATTGAGCAAAGAATAAGGGCTGCAGGGATATACAGATAACAGGCTTTGATGGCCAGAAGTGCCTGCGGGTTTTGCGCATGGTTCGCGACATAACCGCCCGCAGAGAGCAGGATGCCGCTGATTGCGCCTGCGCCAGCCATAGCCACTTTACCGAGAAACCCATTAATTGAGGTCAATATACCCGCGGTGTTAATACCGGTTTTCCATTCGCCATAATCGACAGGATCAGCCTGCATTGAGAAATAGATCGCCGTGCGTTGCCCCGCACCAATAGATAATATCGTTGCCCCTGCAAGTAAGCCTGTAATGGAGCTGCCGGAAAATATCATAACTATCATGCCGGCTAAGTTAATCGCGCAGGAAAATAAATAAACGTGCCGCTTTTTCATTCTCGCCGCCATAAAGGGCACGGTTAATGTGCCTAATAACGGAACAAAGGTTGAAATACCTGCAGCAATCGCAGTGATATTCGGGTCGCCAACATAATAATTAAAGAAATAGACCAGTGCGCCGGTCTGGAAAAAGAAAGCGCCCCACATCAGGAAAATATTAACGGCAAAAACAAACCACGGACGGTTATGTCGCAGACTGGTCCACGCCCGGTTAAGAGTCATTCTTTCGTTATGCACGTTGATGCTTTCTTTGACGTTGGCAAAACTTAGTAGCAGGAAAAAGATGGCAATCCCGCCGAAGATCATCGCGGTATACAGGAAGCCGGACTGTTGATTGCCATTGCCGAGCGAATGAACCAGCGGCAGGGTGGCGACGGCGACAATGGTTGAGCCAAGGGATCCCATTACAATACGCACCGCTGAAAGTGTGGTGCGTTCTTTCGAATCATTGGTGATGAAAGGCAGCATGGCGCAGAAGGGGATATTGACCAGCGTATAAAGGAATGACAGGCACAGATAGGTCAGAAATGCATACCAGAGTTTGCCTGTCAGACCGAAATCCGGGACATAAAATGCCATCACGCATAACAAACCAAAGGGCACCGCGCCAATCAACAGATAAGGGCGGCAGCGTCCCCAGCGGGTATAAGTGTTGTCTATCGCCAGTCCCATCAGGACATCGGCGACACCATCCACCAGTCGGGTGACTAAAAACATCAGCCCGGCGTAGTAGGCGGGTAATCCCATAATGTCGGTATAAAAGAACATCAGATAGAGCGAGATCATCTGCCAGACGAGGTTACAGGACAAATCGGCGATCCCATATCCCAGGCGTTGCCGCCAGAGGGAAAATGTTGTGTTTTGCATGGTTTATTCTCTTCAGGGTGGAGGTTATTGTTATTTTTTAGAACGTTATAACCCGTATTTACGAATGAAATAAGCGGGGGTACAGCTCCATGCATGACAGTAGCTGTTAATCAGTTTGCTGCCATACGGGGAAAAGTCAGGGCGTTTAGGGTCATATAATTCCCAGAACGTATCCGCACCGGCCTGAACCATGCCGCCCCAATATTTTTTTATTTCCTGCACTGCGCGGCTTGTTTCCCCCACGCTTATCAGTGCATCGATAAAATGGTGCATCATGTAAGGGGTATTCATGCCTGTCTCCGGTGGTGTGGTCAGGAGATTCGCCATGATGCGGGCACGAAATTTCTCTTCGCCCACGCCAGCCAGCACCAGCCAGACCTGAGAGGCACAGGAGATTTGCGCCTGAGTGCCGCTGACAAAAAAGCCTTTTTCTTCGTCCCACAGTTCACTTCTGGTCGCCGCGTCCAGACGGCGGATCTGCTGATCCAACCAGGCGACACGTGGTAGATCACATCGCTGCGCCAGTTCCCGCCCTTTTTTAAGGCAGTAAATCAGCACGCCCTGTGCAGGCGCTTGCTTATTCAGTGATTCATGCCAGTCGATAAATGCCCACCAATCTTCGCTGTCGTGCAGAATGCCATTTTCGGCGACACGTTCAAGAGCAAGTTCCATCTGCCGTACTGCGGTTGGCCAGAGGTCATTCTGGGTCGTCAGGTCGTCCGTTGCCGCTATGTAGTCGGCTAGCGTTGCGACAAAAAAGAGGGCGTAATCAAGTAAAAAAGTATCGTCTGCGATCACCTCGGGTTTCATAAACAAGTTCGATGAAACCATGCCATCTTCACGCGTCAACCCCGCGAACAAATACAGGCAGCGCCTGACCAGATTGTTCTGGCCGTAGGTCTGGTAATTGACCAGCGCCTGTAACCGTAAATCACCAAGCCATAACCTGCGGTCACGTTTCGGACCGTCTTCAAACACATCCTGCATACAATTACGCAAGGTTAGTACGCTGACCTTATCGATCTGCCCAAGCAGAGCATCCGGGTGGCTCAGGCTTTTAATTGTGGAGGGATCTGCCGACGTCACCGTCGTGAGGTGAATATCACTAAGTCGCAGCGTAAATTTTGCAGAGGTCGATATCACTTTAATTTTGACATAGCGGCAGCAATAGCGACGGGGCAAGCGGACATGCGCGGGCAACACATCCAGATAGAGATCTTCCTGTTGCAACCAGCTGCTGCTCAGCCAGCCATCATAATCACTGAATGGCTCGGCTATTTCCGCAGGTGTTTCACCAAAAATAAATTGCAGATGTGCAGGGGCGTCAGGCGGGCTTCCGGCAGCCTCACAGCTCAGGCCAAAGTAACCGACGCAATGGGTTCCGAAATCGACAACGATTTCTTCCCCCGGACCGAATTCCCGGTTTGCCAGTCCGGCCGGCGTACCGCAGGTTTCGGTCCGCCAACCGTGGATCTGCGAGGCATCGGGGACAGCGTTTACCAGACTTAACGCCGGACGGCGATACTGTTGTAACGCAGGTACGAGGCTAGCTGCGGTAGAAAGAAAGTGGGTATTGCGTTGAAAAATCAATTCGCTGTTTTTTTGAATTCCCTGGGACATGCCTGATTCCTGTGCGATGTTGTGGTGGCATTCAGTGTGCACCGGACGGGATCGGCCAGCTATTCTGAGATTGCCAGCCTGTGAGCCGCAATGGCAGCCAGAGTGGGGTAGTTAAGGCGATGATCACAAATTCTGAAAACAGATTCGCCGCCCTGAGAGCAATAATTTATGTTGGCTGCCTGCCCGGATGTGTGAATGAAAAGAGATAACGTGCCCTATGGAGAAGCTCAGAATTGAAGCCTATTTTCCGTCTGCTGATGAGAAACTTTCGGTCTATTCCAGCGACCCGGAAGATAATAACAGTGAGCATTGTCATGATTTTAACGAACTGGTGATTGTGGATAGCGGGCACGGCCTGCACGTGATCAATGGCAAACCTATTTTTATTCAGGAAGGGGACGTCTTTTTTGTCAGGGACAATGACTACCATTTCTATGATGAACTGGGCACGCTGAAACTGATTAATGTGCTGATCAATCCGCAAATACAGTTCAATTATCTGACCAATACAGAAGGTTTATTGTCCCGTTTTTCAGCCAGCGAAGGCAGTCATTACGGTTGGCTGTTGCCTGACGTCAAAAATCATTGTCGCGGTCTTGTCGGTCAGATGTTTACCAATAACCGGGAACAGGATCCTCAGGCGTTGCAACAGGAGGGACTATTTTTTCAACTGATCATGAATCTGGTGAATCAGCAGGAAAGCGGCGATCGCAATCACACCCAATACAAACTGCACCGTATGCTAGGCTACCTGCAGGAACACTGTTTCACCGAGATTAACTGGACAGATGTGGCGGATGCATTTTTGCTGACCCAACGTACGTTGTTCCGCCGCATTAAGGAAACCACGGGTATGACGCCGGAAAATTACCTGAAAAGATTACGACTGGTTTCTGCAAGGGTGAAAATTAAAAACACCGAAACGTCCATTACAGATATCGCTTTTATGTGCGGGTTCTCCAATAGTAATCATTTCACCACATCCTATAAGCAGGTCTTTGGCCTGACGCCTTCGCAGGAAAGAAAAAAGGCCTGAATCTCTTCAGGCCTTATCTGTGCATTTCGTTTCCAGATTACTGGAAATAGATGTCGCCGTTTTCAGCTTTGAGGATTTTGCCGTCGGTATCGGTGATCAGCGCGTAGCTGCCGCCGATGTAAGTCCAGTGGCTGCCTGCATCAGGTGCAGGTAAATGACGTTCCTGCCAGCCGACAATTTCGTAAGGCTTGGTGCGGTACAGCGCCGGAACCTGGTCGCCGATCGCATATAATTTAGAATCATCGTAGAACGATTTGATTTCATGCGAGTTTGACGCAGCAAACGCGGTATTCGCCAGAGGTAACAGTGAAGAAACAACCAAAGCAGATAACAAAACAATTTTAGAATGACGCATAGATTATCCCGTTTAAAACCATCAACTTAATGCCTGCCTCGGTAATATGCCGCCAGTCCGTTGTACGAGCCATAAAGCCAAAGCCTGTGCTTTTTATGTAGGACAGGATAATAACGAGAAAGTGTCCGGATGGCGGGACGTTTTTTTGTGTCGAAATGCAAATGATTTCAGAACTGTCCGTTAGTGCATGTGGTCGCCACGATTTCTTCTAGCCTTATAGTTCACTCATTTTTCAGATAAGGAATGTTTATGAGCAATCAAAAAACGATTCCCGGTTCACTCAATGCCCCTCATGTGGACGCGTTCCCGACGCCGCCGTTTGAGCATCAGAAACAGCCGTTTCCCGGACTGGCCAGCAAAATGAAGCCGGTGCCCGATCACGGCGAGAAAACTTATAAAGGCAGCGACCGGCTGAAAGGCCGTAAAGCTTTGATTACCGGCGGTGACTCAGGCATAGGCCGCGCGGTGGCCATTGCGTTCGCCAGAGAGGGCGCGCAGGTCGCGATTAATTATCTGCCTGATGAAGAGCCGGATGCCAAAGAAGTGATGGATTTACTGTGGAGCGAAGGGCTGAAAGTGGTCGCCATTCCCGGTGATATCCGTGATGAGAAATTCTGTCAGCAGCTGGTGAAAGAAGCCGAAGAGAAGCTCGGCGGGTTGGATCTGCTGGTCAATAATGCCGGTCGTCAGCAGTTTTGTGATTCGATTAAAGATCTGACCACCGAAGCTTTTGACGCCACGTTTAAAACTAACGTCTATGCGATGTTCTGGATAACCAAAGCAGCGCTGGAATTTATCCCGCGCGGCGGGTCGATCATTAATACTTCCTCGGTACAGGCTTTTTTACCGAGCGACAATCTGCTCGATTATTCTCAGACCAAGGCGTCAATTGTGGCGTTTACCAAAGGTCTGGCCAAACAGCTGGCGCCTGAAGGTATCAGGGTAAACTCTGTCGCGCCGGGGCCGTACTGGACGGCGTTACAGGTTTGCGGCGGTCAGCCGCAGGAAAAAGTCGAGAAATTTGGCGAGCAGGCACCGCTGAAACGTCCGGGACAACCGGCGGAAATTGCGGCGATGTATGTCACGCTGGCCTCGCAGGAAAGCAGCTATGCCTCCGGGCAGGTCTGGTGCTCCGATGGCGGTACCGGTACGCTTTAAAACTCAGAATAAATCGACACAGTCTGCCGGTGGCATCGTAGTTTGAGAAAATGAATCAGCGGATTATTCCTATTTTTCATCCTGGCACCCGGGACGCCTCACGGACAATCTAAAGGAAGCTATGATTGATTCATCTGTACCACGCTACAGATAACCACTGCATTTAATTCTTGTGTCCGTCTGTGATTGCCCGCTTTTATGCGGGCTTTTTTTTGGATTTTCTTTAGCAACAGGGAGATAAAAAAGTGGTCTTCTGATTGAAATCACTGGAAATAACTATCGACAATAAGAATAATCTAATTATGCTATATTTAAGTTAATTATTTCTTCTTAAATTCCGGACTCAACACATGCCAGATATCAGGATTGTCTGCGAACAATGCGGCTCAGACCGCTTTGTCGCCAGCGCGAATACGCCTTTCGCTGAACAGGTAAATTCTATTGTCTGTGCGGTCTGCTCGCATCCTGTCAGAGTCGATGAAGTTATCATTTTTAAAGAAGGTACCTACATCAGCGGGTCCTACGACAACTTCCCCGGCGCCACGTCCAGAATGAGTGACTTCGATATCTGATCTTATTACCCCCTGGCCGCCCATTCCTCCGGGGTCAGCGTTTTAATATCAAACAGGTCGCGCGTACGGGTGTAGGTGTGGCCCCCCATTCTTCCGACAGCGTCCATCATCTGCTGGTCGATATGCAGATTCGACGGGTCAACCGCATCGCTACGGACATAAACCCCCAGCACTTCACCGAGAATGATTTCCCGCGCAGGCCCCACCTGAAGCGTGGTATGACGGCGGCATTCCAGCGCCGCAGGTGCAGCAAGAATTCGCGGACTTCTGACCATCACCCCCGGAGTCGTGTCCAGTCCGGCCTCTTCAAGTTCATCTATCTCTGGCCCGAATTTTATGGCACAGATTTCCATCTGCCTGACCAGCGCATCGTCGACGATGTGAACCGTAAACTCGCCGGTTTCACGGATATTGCGCGCGGTATCCTTAAAGCGCATATCGGCATAATTCTCTACGCCGATGGCCACAATCGCCGGGTCATGCGTCAGCACATTGAAAAAGCTGAACGGTCCGGCATTCGGAACACCGTCGTGACTGACGGTCGTCACCAGCGCGACAGGGCGCGGGATCACGGTGCCGATGAGGATTTTATAACGTTCACGTTCAGTCAGCTGTGCAAAGTCAAAATGAGTATGTGAGGAAGGTCGGGTCATATCAGTTCCCTGCGGCGACACGGTGGGTTTCAAGCGGCGTATGGCGGCTCAGATTTTCAAAGCCATCTTCTGTGACAACGTAACAATCACCGATATTACAGCCTGCCGACAGCGGCTCAAGCCACTGGGTATGCAAAACAAACACCATGCCTGCTTCAAGACGGTCATAGTTATGCGACGAAATATTAAAACTGTTTTGCGCACCGGCCATACCAATGGAATGCCCGAGGTTAGGATTATGCGGGCCATGAGTTGCCGGATACACATGCATCAGCTTGCGTCCCTGCGCTTCCCAGTCGATATCCTGCACATACTGATGCGGGATCAGCCGCGCGTCACCGTCCGGCATCGGTGCCCAGTTATATGGCATCGTCCGCGCCTCCGGTGAGGTCAGCATGCCGCGTTCAATCATCGGGCCGAAGGCAGCATTGTTTACATCGCGCATTAACGCCCCCGGTCGGATAAGCTTTTCAGCCCGTTTTACCCCTTCGGTACAGGCGGCGAGCACATCTTCCTGATGCGGCGTGATGTCTCCGACTGCAATCATTCTGGCCGTTTGCGCGGTATAACCCCGGCAGGTCACGTTGGAAATATACAGGTTAATCAAATCACCAGGACGAACCACATGCCCGTAGGGTTTGCCGCAATGGGTGCCAAATTTGTTGATGCCAATCTGATAACCGTCGCCCGTTTCACCCCCTGCAGCCAGCTGAGCAAAAGAAAAGGCCGCGTAGATTTCATGGTCCGTCACGCCGGGTCTGGCGACATGATAGGCCGCCTGCGTCCCCAGGCTTATCATCTGCGCCGCGCCACGAAATAACGCAATCTCGCGCGGTGAACGCACTTTTTGCAGGCGATCCAGAACGGCATTATCTGCAATGAATTTGCATTTAGGCATCAGTGATCCCAGCGAAGCCCAGAATGTCAGAGACGTCCGGTCGCCAATCATGCCAATTTGCGCTGCGTTCAGTCCGAAACGTGCAAGCACCTGCGCGCATTTCTCCGCCGTTTTAATGACGGAATCGCCGGGACGGTCGGCATATTCGCGCCCTATCGGACCAATCTGCCAGATTTCATCCACCAGCACCGGTTCGCCACCGGGCGGCAATAACACCGATTGGGTGAAGAATGAAAGGAGCACCAGCGGCTGGTCCGAATCGGTAGGGATGATCAGCACGCCTTCGCGCATCCAGTCGCAGATATAACGCAGATAAGCGTTCGAAGCATGGAACCAACCGACGCTGCCTGCGTGAACCACAATGGCGTCGTGACCGGCTTCAACAGCCTGACGGCGGATTTTACGCAGACGTTCTTCGAACTCTTCAACCGGCAAAGGAAGAGGGGCGATGAAATCGAAATCTGGCTGGAAATCAGCCAGCAACTGTCCGATGCGTGAACCGCTTACCGCGGTCGCATGAGTGTTCATAGTGTGTTCCTTACGTCAAAAAAGAGTCAGTGAATCAGGCGTTTTCAGGTGTCGGGCGCGGAGCAAGCACCCGCCGGGCAACCAGAAGACCGAGTAAAGTGACGGCAATGAGGAGCCCGGATATGGCCGCCACACGTACGTCGAGCGATTCTTCAATCAGCGCGAACATACGCAGAGGCAGAACCGTGGTTTTAGCGTCTGCAAGGAACAGCGAAACCGATACGTTGTCGAGCGACTGGATAAATACCAGAAACGCACCGGCCAGGATCCCCGGCATCAACAGCGGCAGCGTGACGCGGCGCAGGGTCATAAACCAGCTGGCCCCCATGGTCGTGGAGGCTTCCGCCAGTGACGGGTTGATCCCCTGCGCGACGACGGACGCCGCGCGGTACATCAGCGGACCGAATACCACCACATGTCCGATAACCGTGAGCCACAATGACGGCTGAAAACCAATGAAGTTCGCCACAATCAGCGCCGCAAGTCCGTAAACCAGGCTGGGCAGAACCAGAGGTGCCAGAAGTAACGGTTCAATAGTGCTGACACTGCGGCGTTTCATGCGGGTCAAGCCGATAGTGGCGGGGACAGCAAACACCAGGGCACCGAGTACTGCCAGCACGGCAATTTTCAGCGAGTTCCACGCTGCACTTTGTTCAGTGGCTGAACGAACCGGGTCCAGCAATGCTTCGTACCAGCGCAGGGAAAAGCCCTGCGGCGGATATTTCAGTGTCTGACCGGAGGTAAATGACATCATCAGGGCGATGACGATCGGTGCCACCAGATAGATGACGCACAGCGTGCCGAAGCCATACACAAAGACTTTGTAGAGCAGCGCCGGAACCGGGTTATCGCGTTGTTTAAGCATGGCCGACCAGTCTCCTGTGGCGTGAAATCAGGGTGAGTGCCACCAGCAGGCAGCCCGTGGAGAGCAACAGAATCACGGCGATTGCCGAGGCCAGCGGCCAGTCGAACAGCGTACCGACCTCACGATAAATCAGCTGCGGGACATAAACATTTCGCGCGCCGCCGATCACCGCCTGAGTGACAAAAGAGCTGCTGGTACTGGCAAACACCAGGATCCACCCCGCCAGCAAACCCGGCAGCATCAGCGGCAGAAGTACGGTGAGCAGAATGCGCCACGGACCGGCGCCAGAAACCTGTGCCGCTTCGGTGAGCTGATACGGCGTGCGGGAAAGAATGGCAATCAGCGGCAGAATGATGAGCGGCAGATCAATCTGACACATCGCCATCACCAGCCCGAGCTCGGTAAACATCAGGCTGGTCGGCACGCCGGTAATGCCCATCGACATCAGCGCCTCACTGATCGGCCCCTGACGCCCGAGGATCACTATCCAGGCAAACGTGCGCACCACGTTACTGGTCAGCATCGGAATGAGGGTCAGGAAAATCAGGACTTGCCGCAGATTGCGTCCGCCATGCCAGTAAAGCAGGGCAATCGGAATGCCCAGCAGAGTGGTGCCAATCACGGTTTCGATACCGAGCCGCGCGGTGTTAATCAATACGCGAAAATTGAATGCATCCCCGAAGAAACGGGCGTAATGATCCAGCGTTGCTCCGCCGTGTCCGGTGAAGCTGAAACCCACCAGAACGGCGAGTGGCGTCGCAAAAAACGCCAGGGAAAGCAATAACATCGGTACGACGTAAGGGAAGCCGCTCTGCTTCATCATTTCACCTCAGCCTGCAACCAGAGTGTCGAACTGGCGGATCCAGTCATCACGGTTTTTGTTGATTTCAGCCCAGTCCGGATAGACCAGCGTTTTAAGCTGTGCGCGGGTAACATAAGCGGAAATAGCCGGCGTCAGAGCCACGTTCTTGTTGGTCGGGAACATCTCGGTCGGTGGCTGTTCAAGCTGCTGCTGCGCGGATTGCGAAATGGCAGCGTCCATATAGGCGTAGGCGGCGTCCAGATTTTTAGAGCCTTTGGTCAGATGAATATTGACCGGTGCGGCCGGTGATCCGGTTTGTGGGTGCACAAACTCAGCGTTCAGCCCGAGGCTTTTCAGGCGTGCCACGTTGCTGGTGCTGCACATGAACACCGCGATTTCGCCCTGCTGGAAGAGCGTCATCTGATGGTTGGTACTGTCCACGACGCCTTTGAGTTGCTCCGGATGCTCTCTGAAAAGCTTGAACACGGCAGCCATATCCGCAGGACCTTTGCCGTAGATTTTGGCGATTTCGGTGTAGGCCATCACGGCGGTGTTCGAGGCAAAACCGGTCCAGGAAACCAGCCCTTTGTAGGCCGGATTTTCGAACAAATCACGATACCCTTTTGGTCGGGGAACCAGGTCCGGGTTATAGGCGATACCGTTCACTTCTACGGTCACCGTCGGGCCGTATTCACCCTGAAAAGACGGGTCGAGCAGGTTCCAGTTTTTCAGTCTGGACGGATCAATTTTCTGGATCAGATCGTTCTGAATCGCAATCGTCATTTGTCCCGGCGACATCAGCAATGTGTCGTAAGGCGGATTGCCGGGACTTGCCATTATTTTAGCCAGCTGATCCTGCGCCATGGCGGGTGCGATAGTCAGGTCGAAGCCTTGCTGTTTCAGCACTGGTGTAAGCACGTTGCGATAGGCGTCTTCCCAGTTTCCGGGGAACGTGGCCGCGACCGCACTGCCGCTGGCCGCTGCGCTGGCAGCGCGTAACGGGAAGGGCAGCATTGTGTAGGCCGCGACGCCCGCCATGAGATAACCGAACCGGCGACGACTGATTTCAAAGTCTTTCATAAAGTTCACCTCTGTTTATTCACTGATGAATTCCGGTTCAGCCGGAAAGGCATGACACCTTGCGGTATCAATTTCTGCAAAAAGTTGTGCCCCGGGTTCCGGGATAAAGGTTGAGGGGCCTCTGACCTCAGACGCGCGCAGACTGCTTCCGTCCTCCAGTACCAGTTCATGAACCAGCGAAGGTCCGAGCGGCACCGAAACGGTCATGCGGGCGGGCTGGGTGTTTTCCCCCGGCAGCGCAGTTAAACGGACTTCTTCCGGACGGAAGGTAATGGTGACGCGGGAACCCGGAGTGAAATTCAGACGGCGCGGCAGGCGAAGCAGCCGGCTATCCGGCAGGCCTATCACGGTGGTATCGAGCTCAAAACGCAGTACCGTGCCATGCAGAAGATTGGCCTGCCCGATAAAGGTATTGACGAACAGCGTCCTGGGACGGTCATACACGGTCATGGGCGTATCAATTTGCTCGACATTGCCTTTATTCATCAGCACCAGACGGTTCGCCAGACTTTGCGCTTCCTCCTGATCGTGAGTGACGATAAGCGTGGTGATACCGAGCGTTCTTTGCAGGTGCAACAGTTCGACCTGGAGATCGAAACGCAATGCGCGATCCAGCGCACCAAAAGGTTCATCGAGCAGCAGAAGGGAAGGACGACCGGCAATGGCGCGGGCGACGGCAACACGCTGTTGTTGTCCGCCGGATAATTCACGGGGCAGGCGGTTACCAAAATCATTTAGCCTGACCAGCGAAAGCATTTCTTCTACGCGCTGTTTACGTGCGGCACGGGAAATCTGCTGGCAGGCCAGCGGATAGGCGATGTTTTCAGCCACGGTCAGATGCGGAAATAACGCATAGTTCTGGAACACCATGCCGATCCCGCGCCCTCTTGCTGAAACATCTGCAAGATCCTGATTGCCCAGCACGATCTTCCCGCTCTTCGGCTGAATAAGACCTGCGATAGCCCGCAGAACGGTTGATTTACCACAGCCGCTCGGCCCCAGCAGCGCGACAATTTCACCTGCTTCAATCGAAAATGACACATCACTTATGGCGTTCTTTCCACCGTAGCTGTGAGTAAGGCCCTGAACCTTCAGGCGTTTGCTTTCAGTGGTGTTTTGCATGTCTGGCATAAGGCTTCCCGGATCTGAGTCGTGTGCTTGAAGATGAAAAAAGCAAGCGGCGTGCCAGAATGGATTGAGCCAGACAGGTAAAACTTCAACTCATTGAAAGACAGCGCTTAAATTCACAGGTTTGCATTCGCACACAGATGATTAAAAAAATAAACCCTGACATTCGCATATCTGAGCGCCATGCAGTTACGCCATTGTGGTGCATTGTATTAACCATTTTGGTGCGAATGTGGATATTTTAATTCGTAATAATATTCGAATATTTTTGCGAATATCTTAGTGTTTGATTAAAGCGATGATATTAAATGAAATTAGTGAGTTTTTTGAGTTGTCTGTCTGCACTGGCATATGATTTGCAGTATTCATACTTCAATGACTCAGCCAGAATTTTCACCCTCTTATTGGCAGCAAACGACTGCGGAGCACTGTATGAAATTAGGCATCGACGGGCAGAAACTGCCCGAAGTAAAAAAGCGCGGGCCACTGGGCAGCCTCGACTATGTAAAGGAACTGGGACTGGAAGGCATATTTTTCAGCACAGTATTAGATATGAGCCCGACGCTGGATCCCGGGTTGCTGCGTGAGATCCGCGCGAAAGCAGACGATTTAGATCTGTATCTGGAAAGTGGTCTGGGCAAGATCAATCCTTTTTGCAGCGCAGAAGCCCCGGAATTACGGGCGATTGGAGAGGGCGACATTATTGCTGGCTTCACCCGCATGATTGAAGCCAGCGCTGCGATAGGTTGCTGCGAAATGTGGGTTTCACCCGGAAATTTTAAAGGAGAGTATCGGGGACGTCTGGCGGTAGATCGTTTTCGTACCGATGTCAGCTGGGATGAACAATTGCAGGCTATGGGTAATGTTTTGCAAAAACTGGCGCCAGTCGCGCGCGCTCACGGCGTACACATGAATATTGAAACGCACGACGAAATCACCTCCTTTGAGATACTGCGCCTGATTGAAAGAGTCGGGGAAGACTGTACAGGCGCGGTGCTGGATACCGCCAATATGTTGCAGCGCGGCGAGCATCCGGTGATGGCGGCGCAACGTCTGGCACCTTTTATCCGGCAGACGCATATCAAAGATGCTTTTGTGGGGCGCGCCCCCGGCGGTCTGGATTTCCAGCCACGTGCCTGCGGACAGGGCGTGGTCGATTTCACGGCCATTTTGCCGATACTCGCTAAGGCTAACCCTGGTCTTACTTTGTCACTGGAAATCAATCAGTCAACTGACGACAAACGCCGTCAGCCTAATCCGCGTCAGTGTATTCAGATTGATGATCCCATCTGGCGCGCGGGGCATCCTGATCTGAATGCGAGGGAGCTGGAAGCCTATTTCGGCATGATTGATGCAGGAGAAAAACGGGTAGCCACTGGGGAAATTCCTGACTGGGAGGGGTTTGAAAGTGCACAATATGGTTATCCGACTTACGAAAATCAGTCTTATGGTTTACGTGAAGCGACAAACTTTATTCAGGATTCTGCACGCCACATCCGCGCCATCTGTGCGCAGAAAGGCATAATGTTACCCTGACACCGGGTTTTTAAGCCATTCTGTGAAAATGTCGTCACTGGCTTATTCAGTATTTGCGCAGAAAGATTCTTAACGAGATACTTAAACCCTAATTACCGGAACGTCCTGTGCCCGACATAAGGTATGACTGAGAATTAACCTGGAGAAAATAATGAAGAAAACGCGCACGCAAAGCGCCAGGACAGCGCCGGTTACGGCCAGCGCGGCTGATAATAACGACGATGTTTCCGAGCGGATCCGCGCCACGCTGGCGGCCGCCATTGGGGAAGGGGCGTTAAAGCCAGGCACAAAAATTCTTGAAGAGGCGATTGCCGAACACTTTGGCGTCAGCCGCACCGTGGTGCGTGGGGCACTGGGCGTGCTGGAAAGCGACCATCTGCTGGAACGTAAACGAAATCGCGGCACGTTTGTTGCGGAACCTGGCATTGAACAGGCCAGAAACCTGTTTGAAGCACGCCGAAAAATTGAAGCTCTGCTGCTTGAACTGGTGGTAGATCGCGCAACGACTCAACAACTGGAAGCACTGGAAAAGTTGGCCGACGAGGAAGAGCATATTCATCTTCATGGCGATGAAAAGTCTAAAACCGTACTTTCCGGTAAGTTCCATATCGTACTGGCGGAAATCGCCGGAAATCCGGTGCTGACCGAAATGCTGGCGAAGATTGTCGCGCGTCTTTCACTGGTGATGTCTTTGTACGAAGAAGACCATAAAGATGATTGCGGTGCAGATCATCACCGTATGATTGTGGCGGCTATCAAAGAGAAAGATCTGACCAAAGCGCAGCAACTGATGGACAGTCATCTTGCCGACATCGAAGGGCGGGTGCGATTAACCGAAGGTCACGGCGACCGGCATACGTTTCTTTCTGTGCTGGAGAACTTCTCGTGATGTGAACCGCTGACCGCGCCGTGCAACGCCCCGAAGAAAGGCTACGCTGATAGCTGAAAGACACTATTTTTCAGCGGGGCGAAGCGGTCATGCTCAGAACAAAAAATAATGCCCGGTTAGATGAAGATATCTGTGTGCACATTTTTACCGCGTCAGCCGGAATGGTCGGCGTATGCATCACAGTTATCGGGATTTTTCAGGTGATCACCACGCTGCGGCGCGAAGGCACGCTGGGTGATGATCTGCTGGCGGTCAACGCAATCCTCTATCTGGCTACCACCATCATGTCTTACTGGACGTTAAGGACGCGCAAACAGCGACGTAACCCTGTGCTCGAGAAGATAACCGACATTCTTTTTCTCGTTGCCCTGACCTTTACTACCGTCGTGGCAGGGGTGATTACCTGGGCCATGACGTTTACCTGACGGGCAGCGCACCCCTCCTTTTTGACATTCATTTCGGCATCATTCTTCAACTTTACTAATCTATTACAAGTACACCTGTTGGCTGTTACGCCATTTTCAGTGGCGGACAGTTCTGGATTAGTCAAAGGAGAAGGACATGCAAACGCATCCGAATTCGGCACGCCGTGGAGTTGCAACGGCGCTGTACGAGCTGTTAAACCCCATTCCTCTGGGGTTCTTTGTCGCTGCCTGGATTTTCGACATCCTCTATATGAAAACCTTTATCACCCTGTGGACCGATGCAGCGAACTGGCTGATTGTACTTGGGCTGATTATTGCTGTTATTCCGCGACTGATTAATCTTTTTCAGGTCTGGACGGGGCCGAAATCCGTTTCTGACAGCGCGCTGAAACTGCATTTTTGGCTGAATCTCATGGCGGTGGTGCTGGCGATTTTCAATGCTTTTATTCACAGCCGTGATGCTTATGCGGTGGTTCCGGCTGGGGTTATTCTTTCCACGCTGGTGGTGGTGCTTCTTCTGCTGGGCAATGTTCAGCTGGCATTTCGCCAGCCGGTCGCAGGAGGGACGTTGCGATGAAAATTTATCAACGCGTGTTATCCGTCTTCGTACTGGCTGTGCTGCTCAGCAGTTGTGATGACAGTTCGCAAATTGATCCAAAAAAACAGACCGGGGCTAACCCTGAACTGCCAAAAGCGCAAAATTTTCTGATGCCACCGATGAAAGTGCCGGAAGGCATTCCCTGGAAAAGCGGTGAAATGCCCAAAGTCGCCGACGGACTGAAAATCGAGAAAATCGCCGGGGAGCTGAAACATCCGCGTCAGGTGTATGTACTGCCTAATAACGATGTGCTGGTGGCGGAATCAAATGGCCCGGCGAAGAAACTCATTTTCCGCCCGAAAGAGCTGATTATGGGCATGGTTCAGAAGTCATCAGGCAAAGGCGGCGAGGGCGGGAACCGCATCACGTTGCTGCGTAATACCGGTGGCATGTGGGAAAAACATACGTTTATCGCCAATATCAATTCACCCTTTGGTATTCAGCTGACGGGGAACACGCTGTGGGTCGCGAGCGCGGACAGCCTGATAAAGTATCCGTATCAGACCGGCGAAACGCAGATTACCGCGCCGGGCGAAGTAGTTACGGAATTGCCGGGCGGTCCGATTAACCATCACTGGACAAAATCCCTGCTGGCGAGCCCGGATGGCAGCAAACTGTATGTCGGTGTCGGTTCTAACAGTAATATCACTGAGAATGGCATCGGAGCAGAAGACCGGCGCGCAGCCGTACTGGAAGTCGATGCCGCGACCGGAGCCAGCCGTATTTATGCCAGCGGATTGCGCAATCCGACCGGCCTGCAATGGGAACCGCAGAGTGGAAAACTCTGGGCGGTAGTGAATGAGCGTGATGAAATTGGTTCTGATCTGGTGCCGGATTACATGACGTCGGTGCAGGAACACGGTTTCTACGGCTGGCCCTACAGCTATTACGGCCAGCACGTTGACGAACGGGTCAAGCCGCCGCGTCCGGATCTGGTGGAGAAAGCGATCAAACCAGACTATGCCATCAGTTCCCACGTTGCTCCGCTCGGACTGCTGTTCTATACCGGTGATAATATGCCGCAATATCGCGACGGCGCTTTCGTCAGCGAACACGGAAGCTGGAACCGTAAACCGCTGAACGGTTATCAGGTGATGTGGGTGAAATTCGAAAACGGTAAACCGGTGGGACTTCCGCTACCGGTCGTGACGGGTTTCCTGACTGACGATCAGAAACAGGTTCGCGGTCTACCTGTCGGGCTGGCAATGGATAAGCAGGGTGGCGTTCTGATTGCTGACGATGCGGGTAACGTGGTCTGGCGGGTAAGCAAAGCGCAGTAAAATCTTTATCAGGAATGCGGGCAGGGAGCCCGCATTTCTTTATCAATAACCTCACCTTTACCCGGCCTGATAGCGTTTGCTCAGCGTGTCCTGACATTGCTGCTGTGTCATCACTCGTCGGATTTTTGTACAGGGGATGTTAATCAGAGGAGGAGGAAAAGAAATGATTCCCTCCCGCGATGCGTGACGTATTACAGCTCGGTCAGACGCTGAACGTTCAGGTTTTCCAGTTTACCGCTCAAGATATCGAGAAAATCATCGTGGTAGGACATTGCCACGTGTTGTTTCAAATCTTCTTCAGACTTCCAGCGTTCAATAAAGACGAATGACACTTTACCTTTATTTTCGAGGTTACGCACATCGGGTACAGCATGACTTTCATGCAGATCATATTGCAAGCATCCTGCTTCACGATGAGTTGGAGAAACCATTGCCAATGCAGCATCTCTAATAGTGTCGATGAATTCGGGCAAAGGGGTCAGTGTGGCAACAATTTTTACTTCGCTCATAGGGGGGCCTTTGATTGTTAGTGATTTATTCCGGATTTATACAATCCTGTACGGATTATTCAGGGTAGTTATAAGATGGTCATTGTGCCAGCCAATACGACAGAATCAATACTGAATGAGTCATTATGCAATTGGTGGGATGGGGTATAAATAATGAGCTCGTTGATCGATGCATTCAATTTAACATAATCATGATTACACGCACCAAGTTTGTCAGCGCAAAGCGATAATGTCGTGTTCTAGCAAAGTTAAAATGTCGTACTCCGGTTAGCCTGTTCTTATTCAGGC
>NZ_RAHH01000016.1 GCF_003602095.1 Rahnella woolbedingensis
GTTCGAAGATGCCACCGCACAGGAGCTGCTGTCGATCCATGCCCAGAAGGACATGAAGACCAAGGTGCTGAATAACCGGATGACGGATGTGGTGGCAAATCACGCAGAAACGGTTGGCGGTAATCAGGCAATAACCATTGCAAAAAACCAGATACAAAACGTGGGTGCTAACCAGATTGAAACCATCACCTCTAATCAGGTCGTCAATGTGGGAAGTAACAAGTCTGCAACTGTCGGTAAAATGAAAACAGAAACGGTCGGTTTTCTAAGCATATTAACGGTGGGAATTGCGTATCAGGTTTCCGTGGGCAGCAGCATGAATACGACCGTTGGCGTATCGCAATCCTCTGAAATAGGTGTCTTAAAAACGTTGAACGTAGGACAAACGTACCGCATCGACGTCGGGAAAAAAATGAAGCTGAGCGTAGGTGAAAGTAAAAGCGAAAAGGCTGGCAAGATCTCGCTTTTTTCATCCGGAGAACATCTGGAACTCAGTTGTGGTGCCGCCAAAATAGCACTAACCCAAGATGGCAAAATATTTCTCTCCGGCACCTCATTACATATGCAGGGAGTCGCGATGGTTAACAGTGACTCGGCGCTCATAAATCTTAACTGCGGATTATCAGAAGCGCCGCCATCCACCCCCAAAGACGACGAAAGCAGTGATATGCCAGCAGGCGCAACGCCCCCGTTTATTTAAAACATTAAAAGGATTTACCCCATGACCGGATTTCCGGCTGCACGACAGTTTGATATGACCGCTACGGGCGGCCAGATTGTTCAGGGCTCGCGCGGTGTGATGATTGGTGCACCGACCGGCGTGGCGTGCTCGGTGTGCCCCGGCGGTGTCAAAGAGGGGAGCCCGGTCAACCCGTCGCTGGGCGCCAAAGTCCTGCCAGATGAGACCGATATCGCGCTGCCTGCGGCACTGCCGTTTGTGCTCAGCCGCTCCTACAGCAGCTATAAAACCGATACGCCCGCGCCCGTCGGGCTGTTCGGCCCCGGCTGGACGGCAGCGGCGGACATCCGCCTGCAAATCCGCGCGGATGAGCTCATCCTTAACGATAACGGCGGGCGCAGCCTGCATTTTCATCTGCTGCCGCCGGGCCAGATTGCCTTCAGCAACAGCGAAAAACTGTGGCTGGCGCGCGGCGGCGTGGATAAACAAAGTGACGCGCATCCGCTCAGTAATCTGTGGCAGGCGCTGCCGGAGAGCCTGCGCAACAGCCCCGAGGACTATTTCGTGGCCAACGACGCCACCGGCCCGTGGTGGATTTTAGGCGGCGTTCAGCCTCCGGAAACCTCGCAGAACGAACTGCCGCCATTTCGCGAACTGCTCGGGTTAAGCGACCGCTTCGGCAATACGCTGCGTTATCACCGTGATACCCAGGGTGAGTTTGCGGGAAAGATTACCGGCGTGACCGACAGCGCCGGGCGGCGTTTTCGCCTTGAGCTGGAGCGGCTTGCGGACTTCAAGCCCGCGCTGAATACCGGCTGGGGCGAAGACTCTGGCGTGCGCCTGGCCGCCGTCTGGCTGGCGAAAGATGTGAGCTTCCCGGATTTGCCCGACAAACCGCTGGCCCGCTACGATTACACGCCGCGCGGCGAGCTGAAAACCGTCTATGACCGCGCCGGTGAAATGGTCCGCCGCTTTGACTGGCACCCTGACAATACCGGCCTGATGATTGCGCACCAGTACGCCGGACGTCCGGCAACAAGTTACGTCTACGATGCGGCTGGCAAAGTCATTTCTCAGGCCAATCCCGGCGGCCTCAGTTATCAGTTTGAATACAGTGACAGCCAGACCCGCGTCACCGACAGTCTGGGACGTGTGCGCCTCTATCACTTTGAGGGCGAGCGCGGGCTGCGCCGGGTGGTGAAGCTCGAACAGGCCGACGGCAGCTGCACGCAGAGCACCTTTGACACGCAGGGGCGGCTGACGTCGCAGACCGATACCCTCGGTCGCATCACCAAATTCCAGCTGAACCCGGCCAACGGCGCGCTGGTCGCTGTCTGGTATCCCGACGCCGAAAAACGCAGCCAGTTCAGCTACAACAGCGCCGGCCAGCTGGTCACCGCCATTGCGCCGGACGGGCGTCGGGTGGATAACAAGTATGATGAGCTTGGGCGTCTGACGACTGAAACCGATGCCCTGAACCAGACCCGCCGCTATCACTACGCGGATGAAAACAGTGCGCAGCCTTGCGCGACGGAAGACGCCGCGGGCGGCAGGCAGGAACTTGAATGGAACGCGTTGGGTTTACTGACGTCGTTTACCGACTGCTCCGGCTATAAAACTTCGTACCGCTACAACCGCGACGGTCAGCCGGTAGAAATTATCCACGAAGAAGGGATGACGAGCCGCTTTGAATACGACGCTCGCGGCAGAAGAATATCGGGCGAAGACAGCGCCGGAGCGAAAACCCTCTGGCAGTACAACGAGGCCGGGGACGTCACCGCCATAACCCGTCCGGACGGCAGTAAAAGCGTGCAGAGCTATGATGCACGCGGCAATCCGGCCTCGCAGACTGACGGCGGATTAACGCGCCGGACCGAATTCGACAGCGCGGGCAGGCTTGTCCGACTGGTGAATGAAAACGACGCCGAAACGCGCTTCAGCTATGACGTGATGGACCGGCTGACGCAGGAAATTGGCTTTGACGGACGCACGCAGAGTTATCGCTACAACGTCGCCGGCCAGCTGGTGCAAAGCGACGACTGCGGGCTGACCACGTTCTGGCACTACGACGACGAAGGCCTACTTCTCCGTCAGCAGCGCCCTGAACTGAGCGACGGCCCAGACGAAGTGCTGTGGCGCTACGACGCTTCTGGTCGCGTACTGGAAACCGGCCACCGCAGCGGAACGCACCTCGTCAGCGTGCGCTTTCAGTACGATAACAACGACAACCTCACCGGCGAACAGCAGATTATCCATAACGCCAGCGGCGACCTGCTGTGGCAGCACACCGTGCGCCGCCAGTTCGACCCGCGCGGCTTTGAGTCATCTTTAACCTGCGACGGCCTGCCGGACATCCGCTGGCAGACCTACGGCCCCGGCCATCTGCTGGGCGTCAGGCTCGGCGATGACGTCCTGCTGGAACTCACCCGCGACAAACTGCACCGGGAAACCACCCGGCAGTTCAGTGAGCGCTGGCAGTCTGAAAAAAGCTATTCCCGCATCGGCCAGCTTGCCGGTCAGCACGCTGTATCCGGCGGTCACCCGAACCTGACCCGCGATTATCATTACAACGCCGCCGGGCAGATGACGCAGATGTCCACCGGCGGCGGCGACCATTTTTACCGCTACACGCCCGCAGGCAGGCTGCACAGCGTCAGCTCACCGGCGGGCGTGCTGACCACGCTGACCGACCCGGCGGGCAACCGCACGCTCACGCATCATGATACGCATCCGGCTCCGATAAACGAGCTGCCGGTCTGGCACGGCAACCGCGTTCAGCACGACGAAAAGTATCAGTATGAATACGATGTCTTTGGCAATCTGACCGCAAAACGGCCTTACTACGCAGGCTGGGTACAGCATTCGCACGACGACGAGGCGGTGCAGACCTTTGCCTATGACCGCGCGCACCGGCTGACGCGCTTTGCGATTGAGGAGAACGGGCAGACCACCACGCAGGCGCGCTACATTTACGACCCGCTCGGGCGGCGCGTCGGCAAGCAGGTCATCACGCTGAACCCGCAAACGCAGGAAACCGACACGCAAAACACCTGGTTCGGCTGGGACGGCGACCGGATGGTGCTGACCGAGAACCGCGACATCCAGCTGCACACGATTTATCACCCCAACAGCTTCGTGCCGCTGCTGCGCGCCGAACACGCGCGGGCAGAAGACAGCCACCGCACGCTGGCCGAAAAGCTCGAAGAGGACGCGGGCGGCGTTTTCCCGCCGGACATTCATCAGCGCTTTAACCAAATTGAGCAGGAAATCCGCCGTCATCAGGTCAGCGACGCAAATCACCAATGGCTGGCCTCTGTCAACCTGAAGGCGGAAAATATCGCGCTGTGGGTTGACCCGCTGCCGGAAAGCGATGAGATGGCGTTGCACCTTTTCCACTGCGACCATCTGGGCACGCCCATCGGGCTGATTAATCACAAAAATGGCAAAGTGGACTGGAACGCAGACATTGACGTCTGGGGCAACGTGCAAAGCTGCGACAACCCGCACAAACTGCGCCAGCCCATCCGCATGCAGGGCCAGCAATACGATGAAGAATCGGGGCTGCATTACAACCGGCACCGTTATTATGACCCGGCGCAGGGACGGTATATCACGCAGGATCCGATTGGGTTGAGAGGGGGATGGAATGGGTATAATTACGCGTTAGATCCCATTCTCGCAACAGATCCTACAGGACTCAAAACTTGCTCAGGCAGCGCTCGCATTTTACTCGGAAACTCAAGATTAATTGGTAAAGGAGGGGGTTACAATACGGAACCCACTAATCCAGACCTTTACAACGTAACCAAGGACTCGGCCGCAATTATTCCCTCTCAATGGGGATTGAAAAATAAAAAAGAAAGCCGAAAAGTCATTAATAACATCAGTGGGAAAATAGCTAATGGTACGACATTTAGTTGTGTCCGTGACATTGTTGATGATCTCAATTTGCGTAAGAAGGGTATAGACCCACAAAAAAAACTGATGGATAAATATCCTGGAAATCTAATTTTGGAATTGCCAGGTGCGTCAGGTGATTTAGGTATACAAGATGTTGACGTAATAGTCCCTGAGGGCATGGATTGTCCGGAAGGTACAAAATGAAAACATATTCAGCAATCTGGTATGTGTTATTTTTTTTAACTTTACCTGCAGCAGCAAATTACACTGGCATCATACCCATTCACAAACATGCTGAAATAACGTCAGAAAACACTTCTTTTGAATTTTACCTATCATCTAAACAAAGAGTTAAAGCATACAAATTTGTTTGTCAGGATGGCGATTATTATAATGAAGAAAATTACGGTAATTTCTCAGGATTTTATCAATGCAAACTGTTTGAGATCCTAAAAAATGGTCATTTGGGCTCTGATATACTTGGCCCCGATAGAAGTTGGCGATCATCTGTAACGCGTGCTCGTTTTGATATCTCGTCGATTATTGGAGGATGTAAAAACCATTCTGAATATGGACATGAAAGGATTTTTTTAGTTCATGGAATGAAAGTTATTATTAACATTCACGATCTCAAGCCAACAAATGGAATGGATAATATTTTTGAAAAATACAGCTTCAGCTTAGATGTAAATATAAATAACCATCAATCATCTCAATCAGAATTTTCTGGGTATGAAAAAGAAGAATGCGCAGCCGTATACGAAAAAATTGATCCATCCGGGCACTATATTGATAAAGTTAAAATAAATTGAGATTGTTCTTATTCTCTACTGAGTTTATGACACGGGTGCCAGTTCCAGCACTGCATTTGTTCCACTGCGACCATCTGGGCACGCCCATCGGGCTGATTAATCATAAAAATGGCAAAGTGGACTGGAAGGCAGACATTGACGTCTGGGGCAACGTGCAGAGCTGCGACAACCCGCACAAACTGCGCCAGCCCATCCGCATGCAGGGCCAGCAATACGATGAGGAATCGGGGCTGCATTACAACCGGCAATGACCCGACGCAGGGACGGTATATCACGCAGGATCCGATTGGGTTGATTGGTGATTGGAACTTATATATTTATTCAAATGACCCAATTCAGTATTTTGATCCTATGGGTTTAAAAACTTGTACATGTCGAGCATTCTTTTCTGGAGTAGGGCCAAATCAGGCTACTGGTATTGGTGCATTAGGATTTTCTCCTCCAAATAAGTCAGTTGCGATAAACCCGGCAGCATTTGGGCTTCCATACGGCACAATGAAAGAAAGAGTCGCAACACAGAAAGCAATAAAAGCGCAAGAAGGAAAAATAAAAATTAGCACCAAGGGATTAGATAAAACGGGCTCACTTGGTACTGAGTACACTATCGGAGATGTAGGTGATAAAAATGTAAGGAATAGTTCTAAAACAAGATTTGATATTTACAGGTTCTCTTCACAAAAGGATGCCCTTGATTTTGGCAAGCAAGAATCTGACGCGATAATTACTGGCGTCCCTGATGAATGGAGTTGTCCAAAGTGATTATTATTGTAGGGAGGAAAAATATACTATTGTTACTTGCTTTAGTGTTGATGAATAATTCATTCGCCAAATCAATAGATTCCAGTTATCAATGCAGGGGGATATGGTCTGCTTTATCAACTTATCCATACGAGCATGAAAATTTTTTATCCAGAACTATTTTTCCCCAGATAAAAAATGGCTATCAAAGGACTGAGTGATGGGGTTGCTTTCTATTCAGGAGGGATTAATAAAATACTTAATGTTCCGATAACTCCTGCTCTTAGCGAAGTGCTATGGTGGCCAAAGTCTGAATGGTTTGTAGTGAACTACAGTGACGGAGGGCTTGTTGGTGCCTGGAATTCATATTTATATTTTGTAAAAAACAATAAAGTTAAAAATAGAATTGATATAAGTCATTTCCTCTCTGAAAGATACATCAACTTGAAAGCTAACTGTGATGAGGTTGAGGAACTAAATTATGGAGTGGTTTCATGGACAAACGGAGGGGGCGCTATAATTATTTCCGCTGAGGTGCCACCTCACTCATCATGTAAAAACATGGGAGAGACGATATTTATTAGCTTGAACATTAATAGCATGAAATTAAAGGAAGAAATAAAAAAGAGTCAATTAACTAAAGCACAAAAAAACACTTAGGCTGCAGGTTTCATAGCTTGAAAACCGAATTATAATTCATTGAGATTTAAGGTAACTAACAAAAGAGTCGAAGGTACGTTATAACCGGCATCGGTATTACGGCCCGGCTCAGGGATGGCATCCTACACAAATTTACGGGGATAATATTCAAAGATAAACTCATCGTGTAAGTATCCCACCAAAGCGAACCCTTGTGTTTCAGAGATCGTCAGGCATGAGGATTAGTGAACTTCCGCCCCACGCTCACCGCAGCCTCTTAGCCCAAACATCCGTCACCAAAACACCGTCAGCTTCTTTAAGCTAACGGTGCATTCCAACCAATCTGAATCCCTACTTCTTCACAATCCCGGCAATATCATTGGTGTTCATCAGGTGGTAATCGCCGTCCATGTCGGTGTAGCTGGTCATGCCGGTATCGCGGTCACGCTCGGGTTCGCCGTGGGCGAAAAGCTGATCGCCGGCTTTGGTATTGATCACATAATCACCGGCACAGCCCGTTAAACCCAGAGCCAGCAGCATTACCATCACGCAGGATAATTTCTTCATTGTTCAGTAGTTTCCCGTTGCAATCATCTGCCCGCATTACAAAACAACCCGCCGCAAGAAGCAAAGAAAAAATATAACAACAGGTTATCTGACCGATTATCGCGTTGCATTTTGGTGCATGGCGTTGCGGCATCGTCATTTTCCTATTCTTTTCAGCACCAGCGCAGTGCGATGTGATCCCGTCGTTGTTTCTGTGAGTTCCCCGTAACGCCTGACGGACGCTATCTATACTCACATAACCGTAACATTCACAGATGTCGGGTAACACTGGCAGATATTTTGCTTACGTTTCTTACCTTTGATGTTGTCCGCCGCGGTGGACAAACGGGATCTTCTCTCCATTGGCTTGTGCTTTAAATTTCAGATTTTCAGATTACGACTTTGCGTTGGTGTTTTTGCTGCATGCGTTGCCCATAACCCGTTTGCATAAACTCAGTCCTAAGGATCTTGATGATGTCGATGAAATTTATGAAAAGTCCGCTCTCTCTTTTACTGGCAGGTTGTCTGGTCACGGCGTTCGCCGCGCGTGCCGATATTGTGATTGGTGTGGCCGGTCCGTTCACTGGCCCGAACGCTACTTATGGTGATCAGTACTGGCATGGCGCGACTCAGGCCGCCGAAGACATTAATGCCGCAGGCGGGATTAATGGTGAAAAGATCAAACTGGTGCAGGGTGATGATGCCTGTGAGCCAAAACAGGCCGTTGCCGTGGCTAACCGGCTGGTGGATCAGGACAAAGTGCAGGCCGTGGTCGGGCATTTCTGTTCGTCTTCTACCATGCCTGCGTCAGAGGTGTATAACGACGCCGGAATTATCGCCATCACGCCGGGGTCAACTAACCCGCAAATTACCGAGCGCGGGATGAGTGACATGTTCCGTATGTGCGGACGCGATGACCAGCAGGGACTGGTCGCCAGTGATTACATCATCGATAAGCTGAAAGCCAAAAAAGTGGTCATCATCCACGACAAAGACACCTACGGTCAGGGGCTGGCGGATGCCACCAAAGCGGCGCTTAACAAACGCGGCGTGAAAGAGGTGATGTATGAAGGCTTATCGCGCGGCGAAAAAGACTTTAACGCGCTGGTTACCAAAATCAGTGCGCAAAAGCCGGATGTGGTGTTCTTCGGTGGCTGCCATCCGGAAGCCGGTCCGTTAGTTCGCCAGATGCGTGAGCAGGGCGTTCAGGCCACCTTCTTCTCCGGTGACTGTATCGTGAACGAAGAAATGGTCACTGCCGCTGGCGGCCCGCAATACACCAACGGCATTCTGATGACCTTCGGCAAAGACCCGCGTCTGATCCCAGACGGCAAGGCCGTTATCGATAAATTCCGCGCCAACAAATTCGAACCGGAAGGTTACACGCTTTACTCCTACGCATCCGTGCAGGCTATTGCTGCGGCATTCAAAGCCACCGGCGGCAGTGACTCCGCCAAAGCCAGCGCCTGGCTCAAAGCCAACAGCGTCGATACCGTCATGGGTAAAAAATCCTGGGACAGCAAAGGCGACCTGAAAGTCTCCGATTACGTCGTCTATAAATGGGATGACAAAGGCAAATATCAGGAAGTGAAAGAATAAAGCTATCTTTTTTGCCATTCTGAACCCGTGTCAGACCGCGCGCTCAGCCAGGCGCGGTCACAAAAAGAGACTGCGTATTTATGGATTCCTTCTTCCTGCAACAACTGTTCAATGGCATTACGCTCGGTGCGGTCTACGGTCTCATCGCCATCGGCTACACCATGGTTTACGGCATTATCGGCATGATCAACTTCGCGCATGGCGAGGTGTATATGATTTCTGCCTACCTTTGCGCCATCGCGCTGGCGCTGCTTTCCTTCTTCGGGCTGCACTCTTTTCCTCTGCTGATCCTGGGCACGCTGGTGTTCACCATCGTGGTAACCGGCGTTTATGGCTGGGCGATTGAGCGCATCGCCTATAAACCTTTGCGAAATTCCACCCGCCTTGCGCCGCTGATTTCTGCCATCGGAATGTCGCTGATATTACAAAACTACGCGCAGATCAGTCAGGGGCCGCGACAGCAGGGGATCCCAACCATGATGGACGGTGCCCTCAGATTCCACATCGGTGAAAGTTTTGTCCAGATGACCTATACCAAACTGTTCATTCTGGCGGCCTCGCTGGTCGGAATGCTGGTTTTATCGTGGATTATCAGCAACACGCGGCTCGGACGTATGTGTCGTGCAGTGCAGCAGGACAGAAAAATGGCCTCGATTCTCGGCATTAACACTGACCGCATAATCTCGCTGGTCTTTATGATCGGCGCGGCGATGGCCGGGCTGGCGGGCGTTCTGGTCACCATGAATTACGGCACCTTTGATTTCTATGCCGGATTTATTATCGGCATCAAGGCCTTTACCGCTGCGGTACTCGGCGGGATTGGCTCCTTACCGGGCGCGATGCTTGGCGGGCTGATTTTAGGCATCGCCGAAGCGCAGTTCTCGGGCATGGTGAATTCGGATTACAAAGACGTGTTCTCTTTTGGATTGCTGGTGGTGATCCTCATTTTCCGCCCTCAGGGCCTGCTCGGCCGTCCGGTCGTGACGAAAGTGTGAGGGAAATAAAATGACGACACAAACTGCTGTGAGCGGCGGGTTTTCGCTCAAACACTGCCTGCTGGATGCCATTTTCGCCGGACTGGTGGCGCTGATTATTTTCGGCCCTGTGGTCGGCGTGGTACTGGACGGTTATAGCTTTAACTTTCATTCCCAGCGGCTGATGTGGATTATCGCTGCCGTGATGCTCGGGCGCTTTTTGCTCAGTGCTTTTCTGGAAACCGCGAGCGGTCAGAAAATGCGTGCTCGATTTGAGTCGGACAGCGCCGGTGTATACGTGCGTCCGCCGGATCACAAAAGTAATCTGCGCTGGATATTGCCGCTGCTGATGGTGTTGGCGATTTTCTTCCCGTTCGTGGCCACCAAATACATTCTGACCGTCGCGATTTTAGGGCTGATTTACGTGCTGCTTGGCCTCGGGCTGAATATCGTGGTCGGTCTGGCCGGGCTTTTGGATCTGGGATATGTCGCCTTTTATGCCATCGGTGCGTACGGGCTGGCGCTGGGGTATCAGTATCTCGGCCTCGGGTTCTGGTCAATGCTGCCGCTGGCCGCACTGATGGCGGCGGCTGCCGGTGCGTTGCTGGGTTTTCCGGTGCTGCGCATGCACGGTGATTATCTGGCGATTGTGACGCTCGGATTCGGTGAAATCATCCGTCTGGTGCTGACCAACTGGTTGTCGTTTACCGGCGGTCCCAACGGCGTATCCGCACCGCCACCCACCTTTTTCGGGCTGGAATTCGGCAGGCGGGCGAAAGAGGGCGGAGTACCGTTCCACGAGTTTTTCCATCTGACCTACAACCCGAATATGAAGTTTATTTTCATCTACGCGGTGCTGGTTCTGGTGGTATTGCTGGTGCTGTTTATCAAACACCGGCTGACCCGGATGCCGATTGGCCGCGCCTGGGAAGCCCTGCGCGAAGATGAAATTGCCTGCCGCGCGATGGGGCTCAATCACGTTCTGGTCAAGCTGTCGGCGTTTACGCTTGGCGCTTCAACCGCCGGTATCGCGGGGGTGTTTTTCGCCACCTATCAGGGGTTCGTCAACCCGACATCGTTCACCTTTTTCGAATCTGCGCTGATCCTCGCCATCGTGGTGCTGGGCGGTATGGGCTCGACCATCGGCGTGGTGCTGGCGGCATTTGTGCTCACCGTCGCACCGGAACTGCTGCGCAGCTTTGCGGAATACCGCGTGCTGCTGTTCGGCGTGCTGATGGTGGTGATGATGATCTGGCGGCCACGGGGATTAATCCGCATCAGCCGCAACGGGTTTGCCGTGCGTAAAGGAGTCGCGCCATGAGCGAAGCGTTAGCGGGAAACAATATTCTGAGCGTTGAACATTTACGTATGCATTTCGGCGGCATTAAGGCGCTGAACGATGTGAATCTGGCGGTAAGACGCGGCTCGATTACCGCGCTGATCGGCCCCAACGGTGCGGGTAAAACCACGGTATTCAACTGCCTGACCGGTTTCTATAAAGCCTCCGGCGGCAGTATCTTGCTCAACACCCGCAGGCGCACCACTAATGTGATTCAGGTGCTCGGGCAGAAATTCCAGCCGGATGACTGGGTAAAACCTGCGCAACTGGGTAAGCGGATTTTCTACAAAATGTTTGGTGGCACGCATCTGGTGAACCGCGCCGGGCTGGCGCGTACTTTCCAGAACATCAGGCTGTTTCGTGAGATGTCGGTGATCGAAAACCTGCTGGTCGCGCAGCACATGCAAACCAACCGTAATCTGATCGCCGGCGTGCTGAACACGCCAGCCTATCGTCGTGCAGAAAATCAGGCGCTGGACCGGGCATTTTACTGGCTGGAAGTGGTGGAACTGGTCGATTGCGCCAACCGGCTGGCGGGGGAAATGTCTTACGGTCAGCAACGGCGGCTGGAGATCGCCCGCGCCATGTGTACCGCGCCGGAGATGATTTGCCTCGATGAACCAGCTGCCGGGCTCAATCCTGTAGAGACGCGGACGCTGAGCAAAATCATTCGTTTTTTGCGCGATCACCACGACATCACCGTGCTGCTGATTGAACATGATATGGGCATGGTGATGGAGATTTCAGACCACATTATCGTGCTCGATCACGGCGATGTCATTGCCGAAGGTTTACCGCAGGCTATTCAAAATGATGAGAAAGTCATTGCCGCCTATCTCGGTGCTGATGAAGACGACGAGGTCAGCTTATGAGTGACGCGATGCTGGAATTTCGCGAGGTGAATGTCTGTTACGGGGCGATTCAGGCGTTACAGCAGGTCTCTTTGCAGGTCAATCAGGGTGAAACTGTGGCGCTGATTGGTGCCAACGGTGCCGGAAAATCCACGCTGCTGATGTCAATTTTTGGTCAGCCGCGCGTGCAGAGCGGGCAGATTCTATTTCGCGGCGAAGATATCAGCCATAAATCGACGCACTTTGTGGCATCGAAGGGCATTGCGCAGTCGCCGGAAGGGCGGCGGGTTTTTCCGGACATGACCGTCGAAGAAAACCTGCTGATGGGCACCATTCCCATTGGCAATAAATATGCATCGGAAGACCTGCAAACCATGTTTGATTTGTTTCCGCGTCTCAAAGAGCGGCGCAAACAGCGGGCGATGACCATGTCCGGCGGTGAGCAGCAAATGCTGGCGATTGCCCGTGCGCTGATGAGTCGACCCAAACTGCTGTTGCTAGACGAACCCAGTCTGGGACTGGCGCCCATCATCGTAAAACAGATTTTTCAGACGCTGCGCGAACTGGCACAAAGCGGCATGACCATTTTTCTGGTCGAACAAAATGCACATCATGCGCTGAAGCTTTCCGACCGCGGATACGTGATGGTCAACGGCCAGATACGTCTCAGCGGCAGCGGAGAAGAGTTGTTAGGAAATCAGGAGGTGCGTAAAGCCTACTTAGGCGGAATCTGATTTTTGCTTCTTTAAGCCCGTAATGCCGCGTGTTGCGGGCTTCTCCACAAATTTCTTTCTCAATTTTGCATCTCCCTCCACATTTCGCTCATACTATTCCGCTATCATGCAATTCTTACCGAAAAGTGACGGTGTCGTTAAAGTTATGCGTTATCATCCGCAATTAACGGTCAGTAGTTTGTAAAAAGTCAGTTTTTTAGGATAAATCAGTGACCTGACGCAGTGTTAAGGCGTTGACCTGCAGAGGGCAACACGCTAAACAGCGCTATCTGTTTTTGGCATGGCATTTTCCTGTCTCAAGGATGAAGTGAAAGACCAGTCAGTCATTCACTCAGTGAGTTGAACCGTCGGCGCTGTCCGTAAAGCGGCAGAGAAGGGTCGTAGAGTTTATTGTTTTAATCAGACAGGGTGCTGAAATGGCTTCTGAGATAATTTCATTTATTTTATTTCTTTCTTCAATTTTCTTATACGTTACCCGGGCGTCGGCCAGCCGTGTCTGGTTTTCGCTGGTGCTGTTTTTCCTCGGCCTCTACGTCATCCTGAATGTCATTCTGATTGGCAGTAATTACTTCACCGGCGAAGGCATCACGGATGCGGTGTTATATACCGTCACCAGCAGCCTGAAAGGCGCGGGCCTGAATAAATATATTCTGCCATTCATAGGGTTACTGAGCGGACTGATTGCCGTTTTCGCATTGCTGGCCTGGGGACTAAAACAGCGCCGGGCCAAAAACAGCAGCGTGATGTACAGCGTGCTGGCCGTTGTGCTGGCAGTTTTCTCGGTGGGATCTACTCAGGCATTCCAGAATATTTCACGTCTGGTCAAAACTCAGATTTCCGGTAATGGCGCCGATTTCGATACTTATTACAAAGTGCCGGAAAAAATCGTTAAAGGCGCGAAAAAACCGAATCTGGTTTATATCTATGGCGAAAGTCTCGAACGTACCTATTTCGATGACAAAGTGTTCCCGGGGCTGACGGCTCAGTTAAGTGAGCATAAAGCGCAGAGCATTGATTTTACGAATACTAAACAGGTGCCGGGCACCGGTTATACCATCGCCGGTATGGTTGCCTCGCAGTGTGGTATTCCGCTGTTTGCGCCTTTCGATGGCAACGCCTCGAGCGCGCTGGCGACGTTCTATCCGGAAAACGTCTGTATAGGTGATGTACTCAAAGGCGCCGGTTATACCAACTATTTCTATCAGGGCGCAGAACTGGCGTTCGCCGGTAAAGGCACCTTCCTGAAATCTCACGGTTTCGACCATCTTTATGGCTACAACGAACTGCGTCCGACCGTCGCGGACCCGTCTTATAAAAATGACTGGGGCTGGTATGACGATACGTTGCTGGACGAGGTCTACAAAAAATTCGTGACGCTGAGCAAGGAAGGCAAGCCTTTCTCACTGTTCACGCTGACCGTGGATACTCATCATCCGGACGGCTTTATTTCACGCGGTTGTACCCGCAACGAATACAAAGTTAACGGTAAGGCTAACCAGTCGCTGAGTGCAGTTTCATGTAGTCAGGAACTGATTGCGGCCTTTATCGATAAAATTAAAAAATCCGGGTATTTCGATAACACCATTATTGTGGTGTCTTCCGATCACCTGGCGATGAACAACACGGCTTACAACATTCTGACTAAACAGAACCGTAAAGACCTGTTCTTCGTGATGGACGGACGTCATCCGGTGAGCGAACTGAATGCGGCTAAACGCAGCACCATTGATAACGGTGCGACTGTGCTCGATATCATGGGCGGCGACAACTATATCGGTCTGGGACGCAGCGGAATTTCGGCGACATCAATGACCGCGCAGTTCCTGAATATTGATGACAAAGTAAATGCCTGGAAACCGGCTGTCATCAAGCAGTGGGGCTTCCCGAACAGTATTAAAAATTACACGGTAAACAATAAAGACAGCAGCTTCACGTTCTCTGGTATGACCATCAAAACGCCGTTTATTCTGAAAGTGACCGGCGACAAAATTGAACCGATGTTCGACGTTTATCTGTCCACACCGCTGAAAAAACAGCTGGCCGGACTGGCGACCAGCGACAACTTTGTCTGGGTGGATAAATGCTACGAAATGGGGCGTGTCTGGGCACCGGAACTTTCGCTCAATACCGGTCTTTGCGTGGCTTCCGGTAATCTGGGAGCGAAACCTTCTATCGTGCAGGCGACCGGCGATACCTTCAAAGGTAAAGTTGATTTCGCCAAAGATACCTCAGGCAGCAATGCGATTTACCAGCAGACCCTGAAAACGCTGAATATTGACGACGAGGCAACCCGGTATCAGTCACCAGCTATCGCCTTTATGGTGCCGGGTTTACCGGAACAGGTGAAAGCGATTACCGGTGTCTCTACGGTGGAAAACTGGGGGCGCTGGTCGGATGCCAATCTGGCACCATCGGTGAAAATCGATTACGTCAAACCGCTGCCCACCACGTTTGATGTGGTGATACGCGCGCGTGCTTACGGTAATAACATTGATAAACCGGTCTCTGTCCGCGTGGGCGATCAGGAGCAGTTTGTCACCTTCGGCGATCAGGACGGCATTGTGAAAGTGCAGTTCACTAACCCTGAAGCGGCCCAGAGCATTGTTATCACACCACCTGCACCGACCGAGCCAACCGAAGGCACCAGCGGCGGCTTCCAGCCACGTAAACTGGGCATCGGCATGGTATCGCTGGAAGTCCAGCCGGTAGAAGAGCCGCAATCTTAAAACGTGCTGATTATGCTCCTGATGTACCTGAAAACCCGCTGCGGCGGGTTTTTTTTATGGGCTGTTTTCTTCCCGCATAAGCCTTAGCTTTTTATAGGTTTAAAAGCATTCTTTTTACTTGTCACTGTGATGATATTACGGAAAGCGTGTAAGGCGAATAGGGCGATAATTAGGACAAAGTGCAGGCGGTGATCGGTTTTTGTACAGCAGGAGTTGCTAGAATGCGCGCGGGTGCCTGAGGCTTATTTGGCTTGGGCAGAAAGACATAAAAGTTGTTCAAGGCATATAGGACGAAAGCCCCGAGGAGATTTTTCAATCGACCCGGGGCTATCACTGCCTGTCTAAGCAACAGCAGGATAGCCTCTTAAAAGCAGAAATGCAACGGAGGGCAAGATGTCGCGAAAGCTTGTGTTACACGGACTCATCGTGGTTTGTTTCACATTGCTGGCCTGGACCTGGATGGTGCGTGATTCGCTCTGCGAGTTACATATCAAACAGGGTATGACAGAGATTGCGGCAGTCTTAAGCTACGAAATTAAGAGCTAACCGTAAGGTGGGGTTCGCCCCACCTTTTTGGTTGTTGACGAAGCATGTTGGCTTCAGGCACCCGTTCTTTCTCTTCTTCATCGCACGAAATTTGGAAGACGTCTTCCGTATTTATACTTTCCTTCTTGTGAACTACTCCCTTCGCGCAGTACCTTCTGATTATAGTACTTGGCCTATATAGCATTTGACCTATAATCGACAAAGGGTCACTGTGTGGATAATTAATACGACAGAAAGATTTGATGGCTGGTTCGTTGGTCTTGAAGATGTTGAGCAGGCGAGTGTATTGGCTCTGGTGATCGTCTTAAAAGATAAAGGGCCTGCATTATCCAGGGCTTATGCAGATACAGTGAATTACTCCTGTCATCGCAATATGAAAGAACTGCGTATACAGAGTAAAGGTGATCCCATCCGGGCGTTCTTTGCTTTTGATCCTTTGCGCAGAGGCATATTGCTTTGTGCGGGAAACAAAGTCGGAAATGAAAAACGATTTTATGAAGTCATGATACCGGTCGCCGACAGTGAATTCACCCGGTACCTGAATACGTTAAAAGAAGAGGAATTGCCTTAATGAGCAGAACCCTTGAACAGTTACTGGCATCGGTAAAACCTGAGGTTGCCGCGCAGGCGCAGGCAATGGCCGCAGATATTCTGATTCCCCTTGAGCTGGCCGAACTGCGTGAAAGAATGAATAAAACACAATGTGAGATGGCTGAATCGTTGGGCGTTAAACAGCCGACGGTTGCCGGTATGGAAAAGCCGGGTCGTGACCTGAAATTATCAACTTTGAAACGTTATGTTGAAGCAGCCGGTGGCAAATTACGTTTGGAAATCGATCTTCCGGATGGCAGCCATTTTGGGTTTGCGATGTAGCGACAAAACCTGACTTTTTACAATTTCAGGCATCAGATCAGAAAAGCAAAAAGCCCGCTTAAGTTTCCTTAAGCGGGCTTTTCTAATTTGGCTCCTCTGACTGGACTCGAACCAGTGACATACGGATTAACAGTCCGCCGTTCTACCGACTGAACTACAGAGGAATCGTTTGAACGGGGCGAATAATAACGACTGACCCGAAGCATGTCAAAGGGTTAACGCAAAAACTTGTCCGACTGCTGTCTTAATATTCAACTTGTTGAGTATTAAGACAAAGTGGTTAAAACCTCCGCCAGATGTTCCCCTCCTCACGCCATTTCATTGACGGATTGCACTAAAAGCAAACATAAGTTGCTTGATTGTTGTGCAGTCGTTATCGGCAAGTTCAATTTAAGTCGATCATTAGCCAGTTTTTTGCCAGCAACGTGCCATAAAAACGTCATAAATTCAGATCTGCTGCACAAATTTCACTCATTTATGGAAATTGGCACACCCTGTGCATTGTTATTTTACTAACAGCGACTAGTTTTTTGACAATGAAGCAACAGAGGATTAACCGATGCAGCCAGCGCAGGATGTGATCGAACAACTCGAAGCCTCGTTCGCCGGACAGACACCGACGGGCAAACGCATTGCCAGTTATTTGCTGGCTAATCTGGCGCAGATCCCTTTCGAAACGGCGGACAGCATTGCACGCAGCGCCGCGACCAGCGGGATTTCCGTCGGGCGTTATCTTCGCAGTCTCGGCTATCGCAATCTGGATCATTTCAAACAAACGCTGCGCCTGCAAAGCGGCACCTCGTATCAGCCGTGGGTGGTGACCGACCGCCTTGGCGCTTACCGCGAACGCAGCAAACAGCCGCAACAGGAAAAGCTGCGACAGTCCCTGGCGCTCGAGCTTGATGCCATTAATCACGTATATCAGCTGGCACAAACCGACAGTTTCGCGCAGATCAGCCGCCGTCTGGCTGATGCGGAGGCAGTATTTATTCTCGGCATTCAGTCGGTGCGCGGCATCGCTAACAATTTCTCCAGTTATCTCGAATATTTACGACCAAAAGTATATTTCGCCGACGGGCTTTCCGGCACGTATGTCGAATCCCTGAATTCAGAATTCGCACAGCCCTACCTGGTGGTCACCGACACGCGCGCGTATTCGAAGATGGCGCAGACCTATTGCGAAGCAGCCTGTGAACGCGGGCTGAACGTGGCGCTGATCACCGACATTTACTGTCCGTGGGCGCGCGATTATCCGGTGGATTTATTGCAGGTGAAAACCGACACCGGCCAGTTCTGGGATTCGATGGCACCGCTCAGCTGCCTCTTCAATCTGCTGTGTTCGGCGGTGCTTGAACTGCGCGGCATTGAGGTAGAACAGCGTCTGGCCAATAACCGGATCCTGCAAAAGCAACTTGGGCAATTCGAATCGTAATTTCACTGCAAAGACAGGAACGGAAAGACATTAACCATGACCCTCAATCATAAAACACCTGACATCGCGCTGACGGATCTGGCTGAAATACTTCCCGACACCGTGATCGACCTGAAATACGCCACCGCCGATAACCTGACCGGTCAGCCGATTTATCGCGAATCCCGCTGCTTGTTACACCCTGATGCCGCCGCCGCGCTGGTTCGCTGTAATGAGGTGGCGAAACTGGCCGGATTTACCCTGAAAATTTATGACGCCTACCGGCCGCAGGCGGCTCAGGCCTGTTTGTGGGCGGCATTTCCAAACCCTGATTACGTCGTGGATATCAAACTCGGGTCGCATCACAGCCGCGGTGTGGCGGTGGATCTGACCTTGCTGGATGAGCAGGGTGAGGTGGTGGATATGGGCGCAGGCTTTGATGAAATGACCGAAGTATCGCACCCGTTTTATCCCGATTTACCGCCACAAATCCAGCGTAACCGCTTGCTGCTCAACGCCGTGATGGCGGCGGGGGGCTTTAAGGGGATCACCAGCGAGTGGTGGCACTTTGAATTACCGGATGCCAAAACGTATCCGTTGTTGGAAGAGCGGTTCGGCTGCTATCCGCCGGTCAACGCCGCGTAATCATTGCAAGTCTCTTATCACTTTTATAAAGCCAGGAGTTCTCCGATGAGCAACACAGCAATCAACACGTTTCGCAAAAATACGAAAACACAGGTCGCCGGTGCCATTTTCCTCGCCCTGTCAGGCTTAAGTTTTGCCGCGCAGGCCGCCGTGCCTAAAGACATGCTGGTGATTGGTAAAGCGGCGGATCCGCAAACGCTGGATCCGGCGGTCACTATCGATAACAACGACTGGACGGTCACGTATCCGGCCTATCAGCGTCTGGTGCAATACAAAACCGAAGACGGCAAAGGTTCGACGCAGGTCGAAGGAGATCTGGCGGCAAGCTGGACGGCTTCATCGGATCAACTGGTCTGGACCTTTAAACTCAAACCGGGCGCTAAATTTGATGATGGCACTGACGTGAATGCCGATGCGGTGAAGTGGTCATTCGGGCGGCTGATGAAAATCGGTCAGGGCCCGTCTGAAGCCTTCCCGAAAGATATGACGGTGACGGTGGTGGATCCAATGACCGTTACCTTCACGCTGAAAACGCCGTTCGCGCCATTCCTCTACACGCTGGCGAATGACGGCGCGGGCATCGTCAATCCGGCGATTGCTAAAGCGAACCCTGCCGATGAAGGCAAGGCATGGCTGGCCGGTCATACTGCCGGCTCCGGCCCGTACAAACTCGATCGCTGGCAGAAAGGTCAGCAACTGGTGCTGGTGCCGAACCCGCATTACAGCGGCGCAAAACCCGCGTTCAAACGTGTCACCGTGAAAATTATCGGTGAAAGCGCCACCCGCCGTCTGCAACTGTCACGCGGGGATCTGGATATCGCCGATTCTCTGCCGATGGATCAGCTGGCTGCGCTGAAGAAAGAGGACAAAGTCGCCGTTGAAGAATTCCCTTCATTACGCGTGACGTATCTGTATCTCAATAACGCCAAAGCGCCGATGAATCAGGTAGATTTACGCCGCGCGATCTCTTCTGCCGTGGATTATCAGGGCATGGTGAAAGGCATCCTTGGCGGTAACGCCAAACAGATGCGCGGGCCGATCCCTGAAGGCATGTGGGGTTTTGACCCGACGGCCAAGCAGTACACGTTAGATATGACTCAGGCCAAAGCAGACCTGGAGAAAGTCAAAGACAAACCTAAAACGCTGGACTTCCTGTACTCCGATAATGACCCGAACTGGGAATCTATCGCGCTTGCCGTGCAGGCCAGCCTGGGTCAGGCCGGTATCAACGTGAAGCTGGAAAAACTGGCTAACGCCACCATGCGCGACCGCATCGGGCAGGGCGATTACGACATCTCGATTGGTAACTGGAGTCCGGATTTCGCCGACCCGTACATGTTCATGAACTACTGGTTCGAGTCCGACAAAAAAGGCCTGCCGGGTAACCGTTCCTTCTACTCCAACCCTGACGTAGATGCGTTGCTGAAAAAAGCGGTGTCCGTCACCGATCAGAAACAGCGCACTGACTATTACCAGCAGGCGCAGAAAATCGTTATCGATGAAGCGGCGTATGTTTATCTGTTCCAGAAAAACTATCAGGTGGCGATGAACAAAGACGTTAAAGGCTTTGTTTTCAACCCGATGTTGGAGCAGGTGTTTAACGTCGGCCAGATGAGCAAAAAATAAATCCCGGTCATACTTCGAACTGCCGATGCGTTGGCTGCACTCATTCGCCCCGGTCACAGGGTATATCCATGCTCCCGGGGACTTGTGAGCTTGTCGCCTTCCTGCAGCCCGAATTATTTAGGGGATTGGGTTAGGAGGTAGAATGACTTTTTGGACTCTGATCCGGCAACGCTGCTGGGGGCTGATTTTGGTGATGGCGGGCGTGTGCGTCATTACTTTTATCATCTCGCATATGATCCCCGGTGACCCTGCGCGTCTTCTGGCGGGCGACCGTGCAAGCAATGAAATGGTCGAACATATCCGTGAGCAACTGGGGCTGAATCAGCCGCTGTACGTGCAGTTTTTCCGCTACGTCAGTGATTTGCTGCATGGCGATTTAGGTACTTCGATCCGAACCGGTCGTCCGGTACTCGAAGACCTGAAAGCGTTCTTTCCGGCGACGCTGGAACTGGCCGTCAGCGCGCTGTTTCTGGCCATTGTGCTCGGCATTCCGCTGGGTGTGCTGTCGGCGTTTTATCGCAATAAATTCCCGGATCATCTGGTGCGACTGCTCTCAGTGCTGGGGATTTCGACCCCTGCGTTCTGGCTGGGGCTGGGGGTTATCATCCTCTTCTACGGCCATCTGAATCTGTTACCGGGCGGCGGAAGGCTGGATGACTGGATGGATCCACCCGCCAATATCACCGGTTTTTATGTGCTCGATTCCCTGCTGACCGGCAACTGGGATGCGTTCTGGAACAGCCTGCAACATCTGGCGATGCCTGCGCTGACGCTGGCGTTTGTACACATGGGAATTGTGGCGCGGCAAATTCGTTCGGCAATGCTTGAGCAACTGAGTGAGGATTACATCCGTACCGCACGTGCCAACGGGCTTTCGCACTGGCGCGTGATTCTCAGCCACGCTTTACCGAATGCGCTGATCCCGTCCGTGACGGTGCTCGGACTGGCGATGGGCGATTTGCTGTATGGCGCGGTACTGACCGAAACCGTGTTTGCCTGGCCGGGCATGGGCGCCTATGTGGTGAATTCAATTCAGGCGCTGGATTTCCCAGCAGTGATGGGGTTTGCGGTGGTGGTGTCGTTCGCCTATGTCATCGTCAATTTGTGTGTGGATTTACTGTATGTGTGGATTGATCCGCGCATTGGCCGTGAGGGGTGAGGCATGTCAGTGATTGAACCGGGCGTCAATAATCATCGGGCCGACATCGTGGCGCCGGACGTCAAACCGCGCTTCGCTAACTGGCGTCGCACATTTCATCTCCTGAGCCGCAGTCCGCTGACCATGCTGGGGCTGGCGATCATGCTGATCGTCTTGTTTATCATGATTTTCTCACCGTGGCTGGTACCGCATGATCCGAACGCGATCAGCCTGACCGACCGGTTGCAGGCACCTTCCGCATTGCATTGGTTTGGCACCGATGAAGTCGGGCGTGATCTGTTCAGCCGCGTGCTGATTGGCAGCCAGCAATCGGTGGCTGCAGGGCTGGCGGTGGTCACTATCGCGGGAACGATCGGTTCGCTGCTCGGCTGTTTCTCCGGCGTGGTCGGTGGTGTGGTGGACGCGCTGATTATGCGCTGCATGGACATCATGCTGTCGGTGCCATCGCTGGTCTTAACGATGGCGCTGGCTGCCGCGCTCGGGCCGAGTTTGTTTAACGCCATGCTGGCGATTGCGGTGGTGCGCATTCCATTTTACGTGCGGCTGGCACGCGGGCAGACGCTGATGCTGCGCCATCAGGCGTATATGCAGGCCACGCGGACATTCGGCGCGTCGCGGTGGCATCTGATTACCTGGCATGTTTTACGAAACGTCATGCCACCGCTGGTGGTGCAGGCTTCTCTGGATATTGGTACTTCGATTCTGATGGCCGCAACGCTGGGCTTTATTGGTCTTGGCGCGCAGCAACCGACCGCAGAATGGGGCGCAATGGTTTCCAATGGTCGCAATTACATTCTCGATCAGTGGTGGTATTCGGCGTTTCCGGGCGTGGCGATTTTAATCACCGCCACCGGTTTTAACCTGTTCGGCGACGGTCTGCGCGACCTGCTGGATCCAAAAAGCAGAGGGCGCTGAGATGACAGAACAAATCCACGTGCCGGTACTGGAAATCGACAATCTGCAACTGGTCTTTCCGGTATACGGTGGGGAAGTGAAAGCCCTGAATCAGGTCTCATTGTCTGTCAGCGCCGGAGAAATCGTCGGCGTGGTTGGCGAATCTGGTTCAGGTAAATCGGTCACGGCAATGATGGCGATGCGCCTGTTGCCACCCGATGGTTTTACCGTGACCGGCGGCGAGTTACGCATGCTCGGTACCGACGTGGTTCATGCCAGTGAAGAACAGATGCGTACACTGCGCGGCGCACGGGTGGCGATGATTTTTCAGGAACCGATGAACGCGCTGAATCCGACGCGCAAAATTGGTCGTCAGATGTGCGAAGTGATTTGTCTGCATCAGAAACTCAGTAAAACACAGGCGTGGAAAAAAGCCATCGGGCTGCTGGAGGATATGCAGATTGCTGATGCTGAACAGGTGATGTCGCGCTATCCGTTCGAGCTTTCCGGCGGTATGCGTCAGCGGGTATTAATCGCGATGGCCTTTTCCTGCGAGCCGGAACTGATCATTGCCGACGAACCGACGACTGCGCTGGATGTCACGGTGCAGCGTCAGGTTTTGCGTTTGCTACAGCGCAAAGCCCGGGCCAGTGGCACCGCCGTGTTATTTATTACCCATGACATGGCGGTGGTGTCGCAACTTTGCGACCGGGTTTACGTGATGTACGCCGGGCATGTGATTGAAAGCGGCAACACTCAGGATGTCATCGGCACGCCATCGCACCCGTATTCCATCGGGTTATTGCAGGCGGCACCGGAAAACGGTGAGCCACGCAGTCTGCTGAAAGCCATCCCGGGCACGGTACCGAATCTGGCAAAACTGCCGCAGGGCTGCGCGTTTCGCGGGCGCTGTAATCACGCCGACGATCGCTGCCTGATAACACCTGTATTGTTACCGCTGACACAATTTCCGCAGCAGTCTGTCGCCTGCTGGCATCCTCAGCGTGAAATCCTGATCCAACCGATTGAGGAGCTTTCCTGATGATTGATGACGCGTTAGTCGAACTCCAGGATGTACGTGTACGCTTTCCCGTTAGCGTTAACTGGCGCGGCAAACCGACCGGTTATGTCCATGCGCTGAACGGATTAGATCTGAATATTTTCCGCGGCGAAACCCTGGGAATTGTCGGCGAATCCGGCTGCGGAAAAAGCACGCTGGCGCAGTTACTGATGGGATTACAAAAGCCGAGCAGCGGAGAAATTCACCGCGCGCGCCATGATAACTCGTGGTTCGGTTCCGGTATGCAAATGGTGTTTCAGGATCCGCAATCGTCGCTGGATCCACGTCTGCCGGTCTGGAGGATTATCACCGAGCCGGTGTTTGTGCAAAAACACAATAGCAGCCGTGAGCGCCGTGAACTGGCTGCCACGCTGGCAGAGCAGGTCGGCATCCGCAAAGAATATCTTGACCGTTTGCCGCATGAATTCTCCGGCGGTCAGCGTCAGCGAATTTCCATCGCCCGCGCGTTATCTTCAGAACCAGACATTATCGTGCTGGATGAACCGACCTCCGCGCTGGATATTTCGGTGCAGGCGCAAATCCTCAATCTGCTGGTTGAACTGCAACGTCAGAGAAACCTGACCTACGTGCTGATTTCGCATAATGTGTCGGTTGTCCGGCATATGAGCGACCGCGTGGCGGTGATGTATCTGGGGCAAATCGTCGAGCTGGGTGCGGCGGAAAAAGTGTTGTCCGAACCGCAGCATCCCTACACCCGTTTGCTGCTCGATTCTGTTCCCCGCGCCGGGCGTGCTCTGGATGAAGGAATAGTCGATAAAAAAGGTGAATTACCCAGTAACCGCAACCTGCCGATGGGCTGTTATTTCCGCGAGCGCTGTCCGCTGGCTGGTGACGGCTGTCAGATGCCGCAGGATCTGGTTTACGGAGCAGGCGGGGTGGTTGCGCGATGTCATAGGGTTATGCCGGAGCGGGCATAAAGGCGCTTTTTTAATTTCAAGTTCAAAACTGTGGGTGGCAACCCACACGGGCCTTAAGGTCAAAACCGTGGGCATCGGCCCACACCGACTTGGGGGGCGGCCAATCGCCGCCGCCCCCCAAGCCCCCCCGGGCTCATTTACTGCGCGCTATCGCAGGAACGACGGACATGTTCCGCAGCAATCGTGAGTGGCGCAAATCCAGGTGCTTCGCACTGCCTTCTCTCGGTCTTCGAGCCAAAGGTCTCGAAGCAGCTCCGTTCAGCTGGATTTTGAGCACGCCAGTTAACTTTTTGAAAAGATGGGAATCAGTCTATTTTTGAATTTAAGATCGTGCGGGCGACTCAGAAATCTTGCTGAACGGAGCGGCCTGGAGACCCAAGGCTCCAGGACCGAGAGAAGGAACCGCGCAGCGGCAAGATTTCCAGCCTGTCGCCGTGCTAGCTGAAGCATAGCCAGCGAGCGGTAGCGCGCAGTAAAAGAGCCGGAGATTCTTAAGAGGCGCGGCGATAGGCGCCTCTTGAGGCCCGTGTGGGTGGCAACCCACAGTTTTGACTTTAAGGCCGGCACCCCACGCCCCCCGACCTTATGATCGGTTCGCATCACCGGCGATGCAAACTATCTATAGTTTTATCCCACTCAAACGGCTCCAGATCCGAATACCCGATCCCCTTCGCCGCCAGCGCGTCCACCAGCCCTTGCTGGGCCAGCACCGTGCCGGAACTCATATTCGGCGCGACGCCCACGTCTTGCAGCGTTTTAACCACTTCCCGCATCTCCTCGGCACGACGTTTGCCGTGTTCGGCAATCCGGCTGATGAGATAATGCGGTAACTGCGCGTCCCAGCCGAGTGACGGAAAACTGGCGTGCAGCGAAGCCAGCACTTCGTTCCCGACGCCGTACTGGCGGGCGGCGCTCAGGCATTCGGCGGTCAGCGCTTCCAGGCCTTTGATCATCACGCTGCGGCACATTTTGATGGCGGAGGCTTCTCCCACGGTGGTGCTGTGGACTTTGCTGCTGAATCCGTTTTCATTCAGCCATTCGCTGATAGCATTTACCTGCGTGCCGCCCAGCAGCAGCGGGGTTTTCAGCCGCGCAGGGGGATAGGGTGCCATCACCGCGACGTCAATATAATTGCCGCCCGCCTGTTCAGTCAGAGCCATCGCCTCGCGTTTGGTATGCGGTGAAACTGAATTCAGATCCAGAAAGAACTGTCCGGGGGCGAGATGCCGGGCGACGGTTTCGGCCACATTCAGCGCTTCGGCGGCGGTCACGGCAGAAAAAATGATCTGACTGCCTTTCATCGCGTCTTCTGGCGACGCTGCAAAATGCACTCCGGCATCACGGGCGCGCTGCCGGATAACGGCTGAATCCGTCTGCTTATCAAACGCCACAATATCCAGCGCCGGATTTTGTTTTTTTAAATCCGTTGCCAGAATCGTGCCGACCTCGCCGAGGCCAATTAAGGTAACGCGGGTCACTTTATTCATGGCGGAGCTCCTGATGTCCGTCCCAGACGCTGGCGGGGATTGCGACGCGGCCTTCAAAAATCAGTCGGGCGGTGCGTAACAGTGCGCAGCCTTTAAGACGTTGTGCGCCGGTTTGGGTCGGATCGAGTTGTAATTCCACGCTGAATTCGCCGGTCGGATGTTCGACGCTGATGAGTGGCGTGTTGCCAGCGGGTGCGTGCGCCAGACCTTCGGTGATGCTGCCCGGGATCAGACAGGCGCTGGCGACGCTGACCGCGCCGAGCACGCCAATCGAGGCGTGGCAGCGATGCGGAATAAACGTCCGGCTGGAGATAGCACCGCCGTTTCGCGCTTCAGCGATCAGCGTCATTTTCGGCACGCTGCGCTGCGATACATCGCCCAGATTCATTTTCGGACCGGCCTGCAAGCGGACCGACTCGAGACGCTTTTTCAGCGCCGTGTCGGCATCCAACTGTTCGCGGGTTTCATAACCACTGCGCCCGAAATCGGCAGCACGCAGCAGGATCACCGGCATACCGTTGTCGATGCAGGTCACGTCGACGCCGTCGAACGTGTCGCGGGCGTTGCCGGTCGGTAGCAATGCGCCACAACTCGAACCGGCGATATCGGCAAATTCCACGCTGATTTTGGCCGCGGTACCCGGCACGCCGTCGATGCGTAAATCACCCTGATAGCAAACCTGACCGTCTTTGACCGGTACATACGCGGTCGCAAGTTGTCCGGTGTTTTCCATAAAAATGCGTACCAGCGTGATGCCGCTCTGCGGGCTGACCAGATCCCGTTCGATAGCGAACGGGCCGACAGCGGCCAGAATATTGCCGCAGTTTTGTCCGTAATCCACCACCGCTTTATCGACATTCACCTGAGCAAAAAGATAATCGACGTCGGCATCAGGGCGCGCTGAAGGACGCACAATCGCCACTTTACTGGTCAGTGGATCGGCGCCACCGAGGCCGTCTATCTGACGCGGATCGGGGGATCCCATCACCGCCAGCAGCACGCGGTCGCGCAGGCTGTCGTCTTGCGGTAAATCGTCCGCCAGAAAGAACGCACCTTTTGAGGTGCCGCCGCGCATCAGCAGGCAGGGAATTCGGGTCTGCGGCATATCGGCTCCTCAGCGCTTTTCGGCTTGTTCTAATTCTTCGGTGGAATCAAAATATTTCAGGCCTTTTTCCGCCAGACGCGGGCGCATGTTGTAGATATCCAGCCCGAGTTCGCCATCCGCCATTCTTGCGCGTTTGCTCTCTTCCAGCGTTTCCCGTTCGCGGCTGGCCTGCACCACTTGTGCGACTTCTTCACGGCGCACCACGACCACACCGTCGTCATCGGCCACGATGGCATCGCCCGGATACACCAGCTGTCCGGCGCAGACCACCGGCACGTTAACGGAACCGAGCGTTTCCTTGACGGTGCCCTGCGCATGAACCGCCCGCGACCAGACCCGGAATCCCATATCACGAAGGGTTTTGGTATCGCGCACACCGAGATCTGCCACCAGCCCGACCACGCCACGCGCTTTCAGCGACGTTGCCAGCAAATCGCCGAAGAAGCCGTCAGAACATGGTGAGGTTGGCGCAACCACCAGAATATCCCCCCGCTGACATTGTTCGACAGCAACGTGGAACATCCAGTTATCGCCCGGCGCGGTCAGCACAGTGACGGCACTGCCGGAAATCGCGCAATCTTGCTGAATCGGACGAATGCCTGCGTCCAGCAAACCTTTACGTCCCTGCGCTTCATGCACGGTTGCCACGCCAAAGGCGGCGAGTGCGCTAACGTGCGATTTTTCTGCCCGTGGAATATGGCGAACCACGACGCCTTTTTTGCCGACCAGGCTCATGCTAAATCCTCCGTCACACGCGGGAAGATGCTCTGATAGCCTTCGCCGTAAACGATGTTTTTGGTGCTGGTGATCCCGACGTTTCGTTTCGCCTGCACGCCGCGCTGCTGGGCGACGCGGGTGTAGTATTCCCACAAATGTTCCTGACCGGCCATGCACTGAATGGCCTGATATTTCTTGTCCCAGACTTCGGTGATATCGAGCAGAACGTCGGGTTTCCACTCGCATTGTTCCGGCTGATGCGGCTCAAAACAGTAAACAGGCGGTGCGCCGACGATAGTTTCGCCAGGCTTATAGCCTTCGGCCTGGGCGATAATCCGCGCTTCCTGCGCCAGATGTGTCGCCATCGGATGGTCATAGTTGTACGGGTCTTTCAGGGAGTGCGTCAGCACGAAATGCGGCTGCACGCGGCGGTACACATCGGCAAGGCGGAACAGCGATTCTTTGTCGGCACGCAGCGGATAATCACCCATATCGAAAAACTCAACGGTCGCACCGAGAATTTCTGCGGCCGCCATCGCTTCTTCGCGACGCGATGCTTTCACGATTTCTTCGGTCATATTGCCTTTACGCCACAATTTTGCGGATTCCCCGCGCTCGCCAAACGACAGGCAAACGATGTGGACGGCGTAACCGGCCTGGGTGTGTTTGGCGATGGCGCCGCCCGCGCGCCAGACGAAATCGGCGGAATGGGCGCTGACGACTAATGCGCTTTTAGCATCATCTTTTATTGGCTGAGTCATGAGGGTGTCCTTGGTTTTATTGTTCTCAAAATGTCTGAGTTCCATGCTGTCAGCCTGCGCCCGTGACGGGTAATTCATTTGATTGCAGAAGGTATGCATTTTATTTATATAACCGTCATACTTCACATTGCGGATGCGTTGGCTGTGCTCAATCTCCCGAATCACTTACTTATGTAAGCTCATCGGATGCTCTCGCTTGCCGCCTTCCCGTAACGTGGATTATTTAGGTTATAGTGCTGAGGGATGTCACTGAAAGGAACTAACAGGAGAAGGGGATGGCAGAGACTGAGATGCTGAGTAACCTGATGCAAATACGGGCATTTTGTCAGGTTGTCGATCAGGGAAGCGTATCGCGCGCAGCCGATGAGCTTTACCGCACGCAGTCGGCAGTCACGCGGGCGATACGGGATCTGGAACAGGCGCTCGATGTGCCGCTGTTTGAGCGTCATGCTAACGGCATGTTGCTGACCGATTTCGGTAAATGCCTGCTGCCCCGTGCGCGGCGGGCCATTGCCGAGCTGCATCAGATCCCCTCGCAGTTGGCGAAATTACAGGGCAAAAGCGGGCAGCGGCGTGGCGATACCGAACCGCTGTATCTGTTTAATGTCCGGCGTCTGCAAATTTTTATCTCCCTGTGCAAAACGCGGCATATGCAGACGGTGGCCACTTTGCTGGGCCTTAGTCAGCCCGCGGTCAGTGCAGCACTGAAAGTGCTGGAAAGCGGGGCCGGTCTGGCGCTGCTTGAGCGCACGCCACACGGCATGATGCCATCACTGGCAGGGCAGGATATCGTGCCGAACCTGCGTCGTGCGCTTAACGAACTGCGCCATATTCCGGCGGATATTGCCGCCCGCCGTGGTGTGCTGGAAGGCACGGTGCAGGTCGGCGCGTTACCGCTTGGTCGCACGCGACTGCTTCCGCAGGCGATTATCGGCCTGACGCAACGATACCGCGGCGTAAAAGTGGTGACCAACGAAAGTGCGTTCAGCACACTGGCCTCAGAGCTGCGTTCCGGCGAAGTGGATTTTATTTTCGGCGCGCTGCGTTCCAGTGATTACGCGGCGGATATGGCGACGGAAACTCTGTTCACCGAAAGCATGGTGATTCTGGCGAGAAAAGGGCATCCGTTGCTGGGCGTTGCAGTGACACAGGCGCATCTGCGCGAGGCGCGCTGGGTGTTACCGCGCGCCGAAACGCCCGCCCGACGGCTGCTGGATAACAGTTTTGCCGCAATGAATATGCCGCCGCCCGATCCGGTGGTGGAAAGCGGTGATCTGGGGATTGTGCGCGGGCTGTTGCTCAGTTCCGACATGCTGGCGGCAGTGTCCGCACGGCAGCTGGAACACGAGCTTGAGTCCGGCGAACTGGTCAAACTGCCGCTGGATCTGGCCGATACGCAACGCGCCATCGGCCTGACGTTTCGCGCCGGAAGTCTGCTTTCGCCCGCCGCCGGGGCGTTGGTGGCGGAGATCAGGAAGGTGTGCGACAACTCAACTTTTGCATGAGAATTTTGATTCTGGATTAACTGGATGTTCGAAATATGAACGATGTAGATTTCTGATCCTGGGATGGGAATATTATTATAAATAAAAATCAGACAAATACCGATTCACTGTCTTAACTAAATACCGGCGGTAGAAGCTCTTCATTTTTAACCGATTCTGACGGCATAGGGAATTCTCTAATTTTTCAATCTGGGTCACTTTTGTGTCCGTTTTGTACATGAATGACTTGTCACTTTGAGGTAAGATACCAAAAGATATGAAGGATATGCCTGTTTGTTGATAAACCTTGTTTAAATATGTGTTGAGAAACAATGGTTAGATATTGCTCTCGCCTTTTGGGGGTGTGAAGAGACTGGACTATGATAACTAAGAAAAAAGAAGTTATTAACAAAAAGAAAATACTTCTGGTGACAGATTTACTTATCGGGCGTGGCGGTATGGAAAACGTGACCAGTCAGGTAATTTCAGCCCTCAATAAGAGTGGAGAGTTTGAGGCGGGTTTTTTCGTTATCAATAGCGGCGAAACGACGCACTCAAAATCCTGGCTGGAAAACGTCGTGCTCTTTGAAAGTGTATGCGCGTTAAGAAATAAAAAAGTAAAAAACTTCATACATACTCTCCGTCTTCTATTTTTTATCAGGAAATATAAACCAGAGCATATTATTACGCTCAATACGATACCCAATTTGATGGCGCATCGGGCGATTAAATATTCTGCACATAAAGCCATTTTATCGACGTGGATGCATCTCCCACCCAAAGATCGTTACCGTCCGCATTATTTATTATTAGCAGATCACCACTTTTCAATTAGCAATGAAATAAAAAATCAGCTGGTTGAGTTGGGTATAAACAATAACAATGTCGATGTTGTTTTTAACCCGGTAAATAAATCCAGCAAGACGATTTTAAGACCTGAGCAGTTGAGGATCCTTTATATCGGCAGGATTCACTTTGAAAGACAAAAACAGTTAAAAGACCTCTTTGATGCGCTTGCACGGGTAAGCGTTGATTGGACATTAGATATTATTGGGGATGGCGAAGATTTAACCGAATGTCAATCTTATACCCAGCGACTGGGGATTTCAGACCAGGTTACCTGGCATGGATGGAAAAATGACCCCTGGGAATACGTTGAAAATAATATCAAAGAAGTCACGTGTCTGGTCATGACGTCTAATTTTGAGGGTTTCCCGCTGGTGCTGCTGGAAGCTGTCTCTCGTGGGATATATTGCGTTACATCTGATTGCATCAGCGGTCCGTCAGAAATAATTGAAAACAATATAAATGGGCAACTTTATCCTCAGAATGACATTATTGAGCTATCTAAAATCATTGCTACACTTGGCAATGGTCTGCGTCTACCAGAGCATGCTTTGATAAAAGAAAGTATCGGGAAATTTTACGAAGATGCATATATGAATAATTTTAAGAACATTCTTAATAATATTGCTGAGGGAAAAGATGAATAGCAGATCTAGAACTGCTTTTTTGAAAAAATTAGTGAATATATCGGCTATCGCGCTGTGTATGTCACTTTCATTGAGTATGTTTGTTACCGGATGGCCGCAGAAAATATTTTATGTGGTTTCTTATGTGAGTTTTTTTACTGTTTTGTATGCGGTATTCAATAAAGATATTTCATATCATAATGATCGCTTTCATCTGGTGATGTTCCTTTCATTGGTTTTTTTGGCTGTGGTTCGTTTTGTGTGGGCGATAACGCTAAAGCATAATGGTATCGCACCTTCGCCGACCAGTGCAGGCATAATTAACAACTACTTAGTGGGCAGTAAAAGGATCCTCCTCGGTGCTTTCGTCATCTTGTGTCTTTCTGTATATAGTTACCTGATAAGCAGGAAAACAATATTATTCAGCAAAGCGATAATTATGATTGGGTTGGTTGCTACGCTGGGATTCGGGTTATATGAGCATTATTATACCTTAATTGATCGTATAAAAATGACCACTGATGCTTCATCGATGGCATCTTATATGATTGTTTTTATTTATTGTGCATATTTAGGATTAAGCAGGCTGGAAGAACATCGCTACTCGAAATATCTCGATTTAGTGGCTTTTGTTCTGACTTTTTTTCTCCTGTATTTATGCGGAACACGAATAACTATACTGGCACTTATACTCCTGAAAGTGACTTTCATTTTCATAGAGTATAAAGTTGACCTAATAAAAAACTGGCGGGTAATGGGGCTCGTTCTGCTCGCTGTTATAGCTATCCTTGGGATCACCGGCAACCGCTGGGCTCAGGGTATTAATGATATCCAGAAATATGATGTTCAAAGTTCAACATCACTAGGCGCCCGGGTTGCTATATGGGAAAGTGGCGTATCTCTGTTGCATCGGCATATTGGTTTTACATCGCCTGATGATAGAACGACTCTGGCCAGGGAATTTATAAAAGCGCACCACCCGGAAAATTATGAAGGGTATAACAATGTGCAATATAATATGCACAACGAATTTCTTGAGGTGACTACCCTTCAGGGGTTATGGGGTACACTCGCTTTATTATTTCCTTATCTGGTATTAATTTATGGATGGGTTCGGAGATATGATGTTAGAGGGATTGTGTTACCCTTTATCGTATTATTCGTGACCGGGCTGACGGATTCAGTCATCCTTTATAATCAGACCGCTACACTATTTGTTATGTCGTTGGCCGTATGTTGTATTAATCTAAGGAAAACTGCTGATTGACCCGCATATAATATAAGGATTCAATTATGAATCCTTATATTAGTACCTCTGATAATTTCTGCTTTACTTATCCAGATTCACCACCGCCTGCCTGATTGCATATTCATACCCCTGAATGCCGAAACCGCAGATTACGCCGACGGAAACGTCTGAGAGAAAGGAGTGATGGCGGAATACGTCGCGTTTATGCACGTTGGTGATGTGCACTTCGTACAGCGGCAGGCTGACGGCGGTCACGGCATCGCGGATGGCGACGGAGGTGTGCGTCCAGGCGGCGGCGTTCAGGACAATCGCATCCACCGTGCCCCGGCAGGCCTGAATGCGGTCAATCAGCCCGCCTTCGTGATTGGTCTGGAAGAATTCGATAGTTGCGCCGCAGTTTTCACCGGTCTGATGGCACAGCTTTTCGATGGTCGCCAGTGTGTCGTGGCCGTAGGTTTCCGGTTCGCGGGTGCCGAGCAGATTGAGATTCGGGCCGTTAAAGACGGCGATTTTATAACTCATGGTCTTTCCTTTCTTCAGTAATCCGTAAATCCAAATAACTCTTTCGGGGTCTGCCACAAAATCTGCTGGCGGATTTTTTCGTCAGGGAATAATTGTTCCAGCAGCATCAGCAGCGTGCCGAGATCCATCCGGTGCTCCGCCCGCAGAAACGGCCAGTCTGAACCCCACATGCAATGCTGTGCGCCAAAGGCATCGAGCAGAGCGTGCTGATAGGCGTGTCCGTCCTGATAGGGAAACGGCTGGCGGCTGAACTTCGCCAGGCCCGACAGTTTTACCCAGGTTCTTTGCTGGTCAGCCAGACTGAGTAACGCCTGAAAAGCCGGTTGTTGCAGACCCTGCGTGACGTCAGGACGCCCTGAGTGATCAATCAGCAGCCGCGTTGTAGTGCGGTTGATCAGCGGCAACAGCGCCAGCAGCTGATCGTTCTGCACCTGAATAGCGGCGAACATATCCAGTTCGGCAAGACGCCCCATCAGGCCGTCGAGATGCAAAAACGGCTCGGTGCCGAGCATTGCCACATTCATGGCAATACCGACCACACCGGCCTGTTTCAGGCTGGCGAGCCGTTCAGTGCTGATATCAAAAGGCACCACGGCGATGCCCTTGAAACGGCCGTTGCCTTTTTTCAGCGCATCCAGCAAACACGCGCTGTCGGTGTTATAACCCGATGTCGGGCCGACAATCAGCGAGTGGCGGATGTTATACGCCTGCATCACGGCGCGGTAATAATCGGTGGTGCCAATCTCGTGCCCTTGCGGACAATAAGGCGTGTCCGGAAGGTACGGGAAGCGCGCCGGATCAAACACGTGATGATGTGTGTCGATCTTGGGTTGCTCAAAAATCGTCATGCTTTCGCTTTACCTGCTACTGAATAGAGAACTTGTTGATTGCGGGTTTTCTGGAATTCTTCCAGCGTTTCGCCGCGCATCGAGGAATAAATATGTAAGTTGGAGACACCGACGACCGCGCCGAGTTTTTCCAGCAGGAAGAAACTGACGCCGTAATGGATCATGCCGCGCCAGTCGAGTTCGCGCAGCAGTTTTTGCTCCTCGTCAGTCAGTTTGTTTTCAGCAAGCATCGCCTGCTGATCGGTAAGGAAACGCTCGCGCCACGCGGGCTGGATCAGGCGGTGCAGGAACCGGTTAATGCCCAGCGCTTTCAGGCTGCGTGCCTGTGTGAACGGATAGGTGCCCGGCAGCTTTTCGACGCCCGCCAATTGCTGCGCGATTTTGTCACGCTGGCGTTGCTGCACGTCATAAGGTGCTTCACGTGACTGATTCTCAAGGATAAGTGTGGCGATGCCGGTCATCGACGGCAGGTAATAGGCCTGATGCATTTTTTTCACATTGGCCGACAGCGCACCGCGCATCACCAGCCACATAATCACTTCCGCACCTTCCATCCCGCCCAGTGTGGCGAATTCGGCCAGTGTCATTTCGGTCAGACGTTCCGGGTCGTTGACTATCATATCCACGAACTGCTCATCCCAGTCCGGATTGTTAAAACCGCAACGCTCGCCGTGTACCTGATGTGAAACACCCCCTGTCGCAACAATCGCCACGTTTAAATCTTCCGGGAAACTTTCAATAGCGCGGCGCAGCGCCTGACCGAGTTTGTAACAGCGACGGGCGGTCGGAATAGGGAACTGCAACACACCAATTTGCAGCGGAACGATTTGCGTAGGCCAGCCGCCTTCATGCGGGAGCAGGGCAGAAAGCGGGGAGAACAGACCGTGATCTAAAGGTTTGTCCTGGAAAAACGACATATCAAATTCGTCCGCCATCAGGCTGGCACCAATGTGTTGTGACAGCGCCGCATGGCCTTTAACCGCCGGTAAATCACGCGGCCCGCCGCCTTCATCAGCGACTTCATATTTTTCGTCGATACCCAACGTAAACGCAGAATAGTGATCGAAGAAAAACGACGTCACGTGGTCGTTAAAAATGTAGACCAGCACGTCGGGTTTTTTCTCTTCCAGCCATTTTTGCATTGGTGCAAAGCTTTCGAAAATCGGTGCCCAGGCGCGCTCTTCCTGCTTGTTATGGTCAACCGCAAAACCGATGGTCGGGGTATGTGAAACTGCTAAACCACCTATGATTTTCGCCATCTTAAATCCTCAATACTTTTGTAGGGTCACTGCGGCACGAACGTCGCGCCGCGTTTTATTTAGGGTGATGAATATGTTGCTGATTATGTTTCTAATTATCAGGTGGCTAATCCAAAGATTAGCGGATATTCATGGTGCGCGACAACTCCGGGATGTCAGTAATATCAACGCCTTTGATCATCTCGGCCGGGTGTGCCGCACGGTGTAAAAGAATGCTCAGACCTGCCAGCAATGCAGGCAGCGCCAGAATAATAAAGATCATGTTTTGACCGGAGAAAACGCCCAGCAGAACGCCGCCCATTGATGAGCTGATAATGGCTCCGCTGCGTCCGATGCCGTGCATCCAGCAGACACCGGTGGCGCGCATTTCTGTCGGATAGAAGGCCGGGGAAAACGCCTGCAAACCGGTTTGTGCGCCGTTGATACACACACCGCTGATGAACACCAGCAGGGCAAGAATATCCGGGCCGAAGTTGCCGATACCCTGCGATAACAGGCTGACCACGCCCATCATGTAGAAACCTGCAATGACGCGCTTAGCGGTAAATCTGTCCATCAGACCGCCGACCATCAGGCCGCCAAAGGTGCCGCCCAGCTGGAATAAACCGGCAACGATGGCTGCGCGCTCCAGTGAGAATCCGCCGTTACGCATAATGGTCGGCAGCCAGCCGTTGAGCAGATAAATCACGAACAGCCCCATGAAATAAGTGACCCACAACACGATAGTGCCTTTGGCGTAACCGTTGGCGAACAACTGGAAGACTTTAGCTTTTTTCTGAATCACCGGCGCTTTCAGCACGAATTTGGTGCCTTCGTTAAATACTCCACCGGCGCGGGTGAGGACTTTGGCGATTTTTTCTTTCGCCACGTTGCGTACCACCATGTACATGGCGGATTCAGGCAGGATCCACAGCAGCAACGGCAGCATCAGCAGGGGCACAACACCTCCGGCAAAAATCACCGCTTTCCAGCCAAAGTGCGGCAGCAAACCGGCGGCAATAAAACCGCCCGCGCCGGAACCCACGTTAAAGCCGCTGTACATGACGGTGATCATCAGGCTACGGCGGCGTTCGGGCATATATTCCGACACCAGCGTCACGGTATTAGGCATCACCGCGCCTAAACCGAGGCCGGTAAGAAAGCGCAGGATCGCCATTTCCATGGGCGTGCGGGCAAAAGTGCTCAGCAGGCTGAAAAGAGCGAAGCAGAAGATTGACCACATCAGCACCCGTTTGCGACCGAAGCGGTCCGCATTGGGCCCGGCAATCAACGCGCCAACCGCCACACCAAACATGGCGGCGCCCAAAATCGGCCCCATTTCCGCGCGGCCGATGCCCCAGTCCTCGATCAGCGCCGGGGCGATAAAGCCCATCACGGCGGCGTCATAACCGTCGAACATAATGATGATGAAACACAGGGATAAAACGACCCACTGATATTTCGATATCGGGCGTTCGTCTATCCACGCTTTGACATCCACGATGGTGTTGTTGCTCATAGGGTACGCTCTCTGTTTTTTTTATTAATATGTGATCGGATTAAAACTTTGAAAAAAAATTCACTGACCGGCGGAGCATGGAAAACGGCAGTGAGGGTGTTTCATGATAATTATTTTATTTATTAAACAATGATTTGATTTCTCGTTGTTGTGCTTCCTGATAACCAACTTAGGGGCTGTAAAGCGCGCTGTCTGCCATAAAATCATTATGCAGGTATGAGTTTTGTTTATGGTGAGGTGTTTGAAATAACGGCAGGCTGGCTGCCGTTATCAAAGAGGAAGTTGAGAGAGAAGGGATAAAACCCGTCAAAAAGCGGAAAGAGTTACGCGGGCATATCCCGGAAACAGTCGTTATCGAGGGTAATTGTGGCGATTTTCTGCACCGGGCCGCGCATGTTGACCTGAAAATCACCGCTGAAACTGATGGCCAGTTTTCCGCCCGGCATATGTACCGTGACATTGTCATCCACCAGTGTGAGTTTGCGCATCGCACTGGCCGCGGCGCAGCTGCTGCTGCCGGAGGCCAGCGTATAACCGGCACCACGTTCCCAGATACCGATGCTGATATTGTTTCTGTCCAGAACTTGCACAAACTGCACGTTGGTCCGTTTCGGGAAAATCGCCAGCGTTTCGATTTCTGAACCCAGCTGTTTCACCAGCTCTAAATCCAGTTTATCCACCCGGATCACGCAGTGCGGATTGCCCATTGAGACCAGCGTGGCGCAAAGATGATGACCGCCCGCCACCAGCGGCAGGGCAAGGGCTTCGTCACCTTCTACTCTGGCGGGTAAAGCAGCAGGCGAAAATTTCGCCTGCCCCATATCCACGCTCACCTGATGCGCCCCTTCGGTGACTGCACAGCGCACCTGTCCGCCTAAGGTTTCGACCTGAAACGGCTCATGCGTCACGCGGCCAAGATCAAACAGATAGCGGGCATAAATGCGCAGGCCGTTGCCGCTTTTCTCGGCTTCAGAACCGTCGGGATTAATAATGCGTAGTGAAGGAATTTCAGCGTCATCATGGTCGATCAGCAAACCGTCTGAACCGATGCCGTAATGACGGTCGCAGAGTCGCTGAATTTGCTCGTTGCTGAGCAGAGCGGCAACACTCTGATGGCAGACCAGATAATCGTTACCCAGTCCGTGATAGCGGTGAAAAATCATGTTGGCACTTCCTTTGGTAATTCCTGCAAACTCATAATTGATGTGAATAGCTTTAATAGGAAATCTTGCCTGTTTCAATAGCACAACGTAAATTCAAAATGGTCAGTGCGAAAAAGCTCCGCTGATGTCCGTGAGATCCCGCCATAAACAAGGAGTTACTGATGGAAGCTTTTACTGTTCCTGTGGCTGTTCCGCCGCTGAATATCACTACACCGCGCCTTATCCTGCGTCAGTGGCAGGATGCTGATGCAGACCCTTTTGCAGCAATGGTCGCCGACCCGCAGGTGATGGAGTTTTTCCCGTCCACCATGACACGCGAGAAAAGTGATGAAATGCTGATGCGCTGTCAGAATTTGATCAATGAACGCGGCTGGGGGATCTGGGCGGTTGAGCTGCGTGATACCGGCGAGTTTATCGGTTTTGTCGGGTTGCATACGCCGGGATACGATCTGCCATTTGTGCCCTGTGTGGAAATTGCCTGGCGCTTAAAAGTGGATGCCTGGGGACAAGGTTTTTGTACTGAAGCGGCCCGCGCCGTGATGGATGCCGGATTCACTCAGCTGGGGCTGGAGGAGATTGTGGCTTACACTGCGCTGCCGAATGTCCGTTCGCAGGCGGTAATGAAAAAGCTGGGAATGGTGTGCGATCCGCAGGAGAACTTCATGCATCCGATGCTGGAAGAGGGGCACTGGCTGCGGGAACATTGTTTGTATCGTTTACCGCGTCCCTGAACGGAATACTGCTCCCCCTTTTCAGACGGAGCAGTCAGTTTTCAGCAAGGGCATTTACCCATTTTTCCGCCTTCGCTCGGGAATCTCGCCTCCAGACAACGGCGGTGGAATTCCCGTTCTGTCATCGGCGTTGTCTGCGGGTGTCGCACCTGCATATGCCGGACATAATTCTGATAATCCTGCACGCCGACCATCAGCCGGAAGCTTTGGGCGGTGCGCTTTAAAGCCAGTTTCAGCCAGTCAGTGACATTGTGCGGTTCAGGCTGTGGCACAAATAATGGCTGACAGCGCGTCACCTGAAATGCGCTCAAACGCGGCGTCTTAAATAATGCGCGTGATTCAGACATGGCGCGCCTCCCGGCGGTTAACGACGGCCGTTTCATGCACCGTTGGCGTAGCGGATTTCAGCGCCCGGCGGATAACAAAGAAGGCGGAAATCAGCATGGTTACCGCCACCAGCATGAAGAATCCGCACAGGATGGCGTTGATCTGATTGTTCAGCACGATGGTGTGCATGTCCGCCAGTGTTTTCGCCGGTTTGATGATTTCACCACTGTCGATTCCGGCACTGAATTTCTTCGCCTGCGCCAGAAAACCAATCGACGGTTTTTCGTGGAAAATCTTCTGCCAGCCGGCGGTCATAGAAGTGATGAACAGCCAGATGGTCGGCAATATCGTCACCCACGCGTAACGCTGTTTCTTCATTTTGAACAGCACTACCGTACCTAAAATCAGCGCCATTGAAGCCAGCATCTGGTTGCCGATGCCGAACAGCGGCCACAGGGTATTGATGCCGCCGAGCGGATCTACCACGCCCTGATAGACGAAGAAACCCCAGCCTGCGACCGCGACGGTAGTCCCGGCAAATGTACCGATCCATGAGCGGTTATTGGCCAGCGACGGAACCGCGACGCCGACCAGATCCTGCACCATAAAACGGCAGGCGCGGGTACCGGCATCCACGGCGGTCAGGATAAACAGGGCTTCAAACAGAATGGCGAAGTGGTACCAGAAGGCCATCATCGCGCGGCTGTTGAACACGTCGGTGATAATGTGCGCCATACCGACCGCAAAGGTCGGTGCGCCACCGGCACGGGAAAGAATCGACTGCTCGCCGACGTCTTTGGCGATTTGCGTCAGAACGTCCGGCGTGATGACAAACCCCCAGCCGTTAATGACTTGCGAGGCGCTTTCCACCGTGGTACCAATCAGCGCCGCCGGTGAGTTCATCGCAAAATACACGCCGGGGTCGATAACCGACGCACAAATCAGCGCCATGATCGCCACGAACGATTCCATCAGCATTGCGCCGTAACCGATAAAGCGGATATGACTTTCGCGCTCAATCAGTTTTGGTGTGGTACCGCTGGAAACCAGCGCATGGAAACCGGAAATAGAACCGCAGGCAATGGTGATAAACAGGAACGGGAACAGGCTGCCGGAGAAGACCGGACCGCTGCCGTCAATAAAGCGCGAGACGGCGGGCATCTTCATTTCAGGCATGGCGAAGACGATACCGACTGCCAGACCGGCGATTACGCCGATTTTCAGAAACGTAGACAGATAATCGCGCGGCGCCAGCAGCAGCCAGACCGGCAATACCGAGGCAATAAAGCCGTAAATCACCAGCACCCAGGTCAGCGTGGTGCCGTGCAGCGTGAAGAACGGTCCCCAGTAAGGATCCGCTGCCACATTGCCGCCGTACACAATCGCCAGCATCATCAGCACGAAGCCAATCACCGACACTTCAGCGATTTTTCCCGGACGCAGAAAACGCATGTAGATGCCCATAAACAGGGCGATCGGAATAGTTGCCGCGATGGTGAACAGACCCCAAGGGCTGTCGGCCAGCGCTTTAACCACCACCAGCGCCAGCGCGGACAAAATAATGATCATCACCCCGAGCGCGCCGAGCATGGTGATCACCCCGGCAAAATCGCCCAGTTCCTGTTTGGCCATTTCACCCAATGAACGCCCGTCACGACGGGTAGAGATGAACAAGATCAGGAAATCCTGCACCGCGCCGGCCAGCATCACACCGACTAAAATCCAGATAGTGCCCGGCAGGAAGCCCATTTGTGCGGCAAGGATCGGGCCGACCAGCGGACCCGCTCCGGCGATGGCCGCAAAATGGTGCCCGAATAACACCCATTTATTGGTCGGCACGTAATCCAGCCCGTCGTTATGACGCTCGGCCGGGGTCATGCGTTTGTCATCGAGCTCGAAGACTTTTTCAGCGATAAACAGGCTGTAAAAACGGTAGGCAATGCTGTAACAGGCAATAGCGGCGACCACCAGCCACAGGGCGTTAACATGTTCGCCCCGGCTCAGGGCCAGCATTCCAAAGGCAAAAGCCCCGATTAACGCCACCACCAGCCAGGTTATCCCGGACTTGACGCTTTTCATGATGTACAACTCCTTCTGAGTGGTCCCGCGAATAGCGGGCCACTTTTTTTGTGAGGGTGTGATGTAGGGAGGTCAGGGTCGGTGTACAGAATGTACGTTGCGACTATGTTAAATTACTGTTTAAAAATAATGTGTTTAAACAGAAAAGTTTTAAGTTAAGAATGAAAATGTGATGAGGCTGGCGCTTTGGGCAGAGAAGACTGGTCTGATGTCATCAAAGTTGTGAGAGCAGGTCACTCTGCGCGGGTGACCTGTGCGTTTTGCACGATGTTTTCCCCGGCCTTACCGGAACAAAGCGCAATACCTGCGGCAATCAGTAACGTGCTGACCAGATGAAATGCGTGCAGGGGGATATTCAGAAACAGAATACTCAGCGCACCGCCGCTCAGCGGGATCAGATGCGAGTAGATTTCTCCCCGCGTAGCACCAATCACCTGAATGCCTTTGTTCCACAGTAAATACGAAAGCCAGGAAGGAAAAATCACCAGATAGGCTAAACCGGCCAGAAAACTGCCATTGAGACAGGCGTGCAGTTGCTGGTGCAGGTTTGATGCAGACATGAATTCAGCAAAACTGAAAGCCAGCACCGGCAGCAAAATCAGGGCGCCGAGAGCCGCGCTGACGGCAACAAAAGCATTGCCGCCGACGCTTTTTGGCTTAGTGCGCAGGAATGCGCAATAAAGCGCCCAGCTGATGGCGGAACCCATAGTCCAGACATCACCGCGGTTAAGATTTTTCAAGGTTTCAACATGCAGCAAGTCGCCTTGCATCACCAGCCAGACCACACCGAAGGAGCTTAAAACCACGCCGGTAATATTGCGGGAGGAAATCCGTTCTTTGAAAATAAACTTATTAATCAACAGCACCAGCGCAGGCGTGGTGGATAAATAAATGGCCGCATTTAATGACGACGTATATTGCAGACCAATGTAGAGCGTGAGGGGAAATAAGACCTGTCCGCACAGCGCCAGAAACAGAACAGTTCCTTTCGCTTTCTTCATCTCAGGCCATTGTTTTTTCACCTGCGGGAAATAAAGCGTCAGCAACAACAGGGCGGTAAGCATCCAGCGGGCTTCGGAAAGCATAATCGGGTCGGCCTGCGTCACCAGAAAATGACCGACGACATAGTTACCCCCCCAGAAACAGGCGGCCAGCGTCAAAAATAGATAAGGCATAAGTTTTACCAAAAAGTTGTGCCTGCTGTGATATCGGTTTTTTGCATACCGCGATCAATATCAGGCGGGTTAAGTACGCTAAAATGGTAAAACGCCAGCCGTGGCAAATCTAATTCAAAGTTTTCATTGGAAGGTATAGTTTTAAACTATGAAATTCACCCTGCGGCAACTAGAATTTTTCATTGCGTTAGCACAAACGCAACAGATATCTAAGGCAGCCTCGCGCTGTAATATTTCTCAGTCGTCGATGACCGTCGCGATGCGTAATCTTGAAGAGGCGGTGAATAACGCGCTGTTTGTGCGCCATGCAAAAGGGGTGACCCTGACGGCGGCCGGAGAGCGTTTTCTGCATCACGCGCGCAAAATTATGAATGACAGCCAGCGCGCCATTGACGATTTGCTCTATCAGCCACAGCTGGCAACAGGCACCGTGAATATTGGCGTGGCGAAAACCCTGTCGGCGTATTTACTGCCCGCCATCATTACTGAAGTGGAACAGCATTTTCCGCTGATGACGCTTAATTTCATTGAAGCCGATCCGGCGCAGCTTATTGCGTCTTTAAGGCAGCGGGAAACCGACTTATGTCTGCTGCTCACCTCGAATATTGCCTGTGAAAATGACCTTAAAATAGAAACGTTTATACGCTCGCCGCGAAGGCTTTGGATTGCGCAGGGACATCCGTTGCTCAGTAAACCGGTTATCTATCTGGCCGATATCGCCGACTTGCCTTTTCTGCTGCTCGACACCGACGAATATCCCGATGTTATTCGTGAGCACTGGCATACGCGCGGGGGTCAGCCCAACGTGGCTTTTACCACCACATCATTCGAAACCGTGCGCAGCCTGGTGGCAAAAGGCCGGGGCGTGACCATTTTGTCGGACTTGGTTTATCGCCCGTGGTCGCTGGAAGGATTGCGGGTGATGCGGCGAACGGTGGAAGACAGCATGACGTATATGGATGTGGGCGCGGTGCTTTCCGCTACGGTGGCGCTTTCGGAACCTGCGGCTGTGGTACTGGATTATTTGCGGGTCATGATCACCCGTCATGGTGAAGATGCCTGAGGACGTGAGGCAAAAAAAACCGGCCCGTGAGGGGCCGGTCATGCAGGTTATCAGACGATATTACTGAGCCGTTGTGGTGTTGGCTTCACCTGGTTTGTGGTCACGCATCTGTTCCATTTTGGCAGAGCGTTTCTGGTAGTTCTCGTTGAACTGTTTTTTCTGCTCAGGTGTCAGCAGGTTATACATTTTGTTCTCAGCACGGGCACGTTCCAGCATACGGTCGGACTGCGCTTTGGTGATGGTATCAATCTGCGATTTCACTTTTGATTCATCGAAGCTGTCGGATGCCACCAGGCTGTGCATCTGATCCATCTGTGCTTTCATTGCTGCGCGGTCAGGACGCGCGCCGCTGTCTTTCATGATGTCTTTCATCTGAGTTTTCTGCTGCTCAGTCAGGTTCAGACCGGCAAACGGGTTCATGTGATGCGGGCCTTTATGGTGCATCATTTTGCCGTGTGGTGCGGTGGTGGCATCAGTTGCCGGAGCCGCTGTGGTTTCAGCAGCAAACGCGAAAGAAGCAGAGCTCAGAGCCAAAGTTGAAGCCACAATCATTGCGGTAAGTTTGCGCATAATTAAATTCCTCATTGAATATTCAGGCACGTCGCCCGTTTTGTTTCGACGAAAACAAGTCTACTCAATCCAATGAATAGTAATGCGATCAAGATGTAAAAGAGTGAAAGCCAAATTGTCATTTTTCCGGCAATCATGGAGAAACTGTTTAGAAAGCGTAAGGTTGCGAGAATAGGTGTGAACGGAGGTTCAGATAAATCTGAGTAATGCGGTGTATTCACACATTAGCATGGTGAATCTTTCGCCGCCAGACCTCTCTGGTAAACATTGATTGCTGTTGATGCGTTGTTGAGTTCGAAGGTTTAAGCCAAACCAAAGGTAAATCAGGTATAATAGTTATCATTTAGTGAACACTTCCTATAACAGTGCGGATTAATTATGGTCGAATCCCGTTACGAAATGCTGGCACGGACATTACGCAGACAAATAGACTCGCAGGTCTGGCTACCCGGTGATCGTCTGCCCTCATTGCGCGACACCTGTAAACAGTCCGGCCTGAGTCTGATGACGGTATTGCAGGCTTATCAGCTGCTGGAAAGTCAGGGTGTAATTGTCGCGCGACCGCAGTCGGGTTATTACGTGGCGGCAGGCGTCCAGCGCCCGGTTCGACATTCGCCGGATGAACGTCTTCACGCAGCCGAACAGGTGGACGTCAACGACGCCATTTTCGATATCCTCAAAGCCGGGCAAGACCCGGCCGTGGTGCCGCTCGGTTCTGCGTTTCCTGACCCGACATTATTTCCGCAACCCCGGCTGGCGCGATCGCTTGCCAGCGCCGTCCGCCGTATGTCGCCGCACAGTGCGATTGCCAATCTGCCGCCAGGTAATGAAGAGCTACGCCGCAGCATCGCACAACGTTATGCGCAAAACGGTATTGAAGTGGCACCCGATGAAATTGTGATTACGTCGGGTGCCATGGAATCCCTCGGATTAAGTTTGCAGGCGGTCACCGAACCGGGTGACTGGGTGGCAATAGAGTCACCGGCTTTCTATGGTGTGTTGCAGGCCATTGAGCGGCGCAAATTAAAAGCTGTCGCGATCCCGACGGATGTACGTTTGGGGATGGATCCTGATGCGCTGGAAAAAGCGCTGGAAACCTATCCGATTAAAGCCTGCTGGCTGATGTCGAGTTTTCAAAATCCACTCGGATGCAGTTTGCCGCCGGAAAATAAGGCACGGCTGGTAGCAATTTTGCAGGCGTATAAGGTGGCGCTGATTGAGGACGACGTATACAGCGAACTTTATTTCGGCAGTGAACGCACGGTGCCGCTCAAGGCATCCGATTATCGCAATGAAATTCTGCACTGTTCGTCTTTTTCAAAATGTCTGGCGCCGGGATTTCGTGTCGGCTGGGTCGCTGCGGGCGCTTATGCCGAACGTATCCAGCGCCTGCAACTGATGAGTACTCTGTCGGCCAGTGTGCCGGTTCAGCTGGCATTAGCCGATTATTTGCAGGGCGGACAGCAGGGCGGTTACGACACGCATTTACGGCGTTTACGCCGTCAGCTCGAACAACGCCAGCTGGCAATGCGCCACGCCATTATCCGGGAATTTCCCCCACAGGTTTCCGTTTCGCAACCGGCGGGCGGATATTTTCAGTGGCTGGATCTGGGCGATAACGTGGACGCGGCACGGGTTTATCAGCGCGCGCTGGCAAAAGGCGTCAGCGTCGCGCCCGGCACTATGTTTTCCGCCGACGAGCGTTTTCGCCACTGCCTGCGTCTGAACACTTCATTCGAATGGGGGCCGCACACCGCGCGTGCGATTTCGATTCTGGCCGCGCTGGTGGCAGAAGAAATTAAAGGATGAAAGGAGCTGTCAAATATCCTTCTCCCGCAATGTCTTCCCGACATTCCCGCCCGGATGCACTTTCAGCAAGCGCTGCTGATCGAAACCGTTGCGCAGCATGATGTTGCCGCACAGCGCATCGAATACCGCCAGCACCAGTACGATAGACGTGGTGGCCAGCATATTGAGCGGGTCGATTTCCCGCTGAATATGCGTTTTCACCACCAGCGTGGCGGCGCGGGCAATCGCCGAATCAAGATTTTCCGTCACGCTGATGATGGCCACGCCTTTGGCTTTCAGTGCAGGTAACAGGCGCGTCAGTTCTTCGGAATTGCCGCCGCGGGAAATCAAAATCATCAGGTCATTACTGCGCATAAAGCCTAAGTCACCGTGGGCGGCGTCGGTGGCGCTGAGATAAACCGCCGGTTGTTCGACGCAAGCCAGCATATGGGCGATTTTCCGCGCCGCGATGCCTGACGTGCCGACGCCGGTGACGGCAATCTTGCCCTTGCATCCGGTGACCAGCGTCAGAAGCTGCTGCCAGATATCGGCATCAAGATTGCGCTGTAAAGCCAGCAATTCCTGGCTGTAGGTTTGCCAGCCCAGACACGCAAGGGAGAATTCTTCCTCTGCATTCATTCGGTTTCCCCCTGCATCAGGCGGCGGTATTTCATGCTGTCGTGGTACATCTCATGAAATACGCGATATTTACGGTCGTAATACTCTTTGATTTTATTGGTTTGCGGCGTGACGGTTTTACCAATGCGGCTCATCGCTGCCATCGCTTCCGGCAGCGAGTCGTATGCGCCCGCCGCAACGGTGCCCATCATGGCGCTGCCAAGTAACATCGCTTCGCTTTCTTCCGGCAATAACATGGCGCAGCCCGTGGCGTTGGAATGCTCCTGCACAAACACCGGGTTTTTGGTGCCGCCGCCGCTTGCCATCATGGTATCGATACGGTAGCCGCTCTGATTCATGGTTTCGATAATGTGGCGGGTACCGAGCGCCAGCGCTTGAATGGTCGCCAGATAATGCAGCGCCATGTCTTCCGGCGTTCGCGAGAGTTTCAGGCCGGTCAGCGTACCGGTCAGTGTCGGGTTGGCGCGCGGCGATCGGTTGCCGTGAAAGTAAGGCAGCATATGAATGTCTTTGGTCAGGAACGCGATATTCTCCGGTTCTCCGGCCATTTTGCGCAGAATACCGTTGAGCACTTCATAAATGGTTTTGCCGCTGTCTTTACCTTGTTTCAGCAAATCCTGATAACACGGATGCGACTGGATCACGTGGTCGATCAGCGCGCCGGTGGTAGATTGCCCGCCTTCGTTCAGCCAGTAATCCGGCAGGATCGCCGAGTAATAAGGCCCCCAGATGCCGCCGATATAGCGTGCGCTACGCGACATCGCCATATGCGCCGTGGACGTGCCACCAATCAGCGCGATGCGGTTGTCGAAATCAGCCGATTCGCCGGATGCGCCGCTGGCACCGAGAATGCCGAGGCTGCCCGCGTGAGCATCAATAATAGAAACACTGACTGCGGTGCCGGCCATCAGGCCCATTTCGGCGGCGGCGCGCTGCGTCAGGCCATGCCCGAGCGGTTCGCCCATGGTTTTCACTTCGCTGCCGATTTTCGCTGCATTGTTTTCCAGCAAATCTTCCAGCCCGATCTGGCGGAAATAGCTCGGATCCCAACGGTCTTCGTGGCCGATATAGGTCCATTTGCAGACGGTGGAACACAGCGAGCGCGTGGTGTCCTGCGTGGCGCGCCAGGTCAGAAAATCCGGCAGGTCGAAAAGATGACCGACGTTGTTCCAGGTGGTTGGCATATGCTGTTTCAGCCACAGCAGTTTTGGCGTCTGCATTTCCGGCGAAATAATCCCGCCGACGAATTCCAGCACGCGGTGACCGGTGGCGTTGATGCGTTCTGCCTGAGTGATGGCGCGGTGATCCATCCAGACAATAATGTTCTGCTCGCTGCGCCCGGACGGACTGACGGTCAGCGGTTTACCCTCTTTGTCCAGTACCACCAGCGAACAGGTGGCATCGAACCCGATACCTTTCACCTGGATCGGGTTGATGTCGGCCTGATTGACCGCATCTTTCACGGCGTTACAGACGGATTGCCAGATTTCATCGGAAGACTGTTCGACGAAATCGGCTTTCGGACGGTACAACGTGATCTCACGACTGGCCTGGCCGACCATGCGGCCGGTCATGTCGAAGACGCCCGCGCGGGCGCTGCCGGTTCCTACGTCAACTCCAATAAAATAACTCGCCATGTTCTTTCCCTTCGGTAAAAAGCTTTCGCTTAAGATTTTCTGTTTTGCAGAGCGATAAACAGGATCAGGACGCCGCCCCACAGGGCCATCGTCAGATAACTGCTGACGCCCATCAGGTTCAGGCCGCTTTCCAGCATTTGCAGGACGATCAGTGCCAGTACCAGCCCGATGACCCGCCCGAAACCGCCGTCGGGGTTAATCCCGCCGAGTACCGAGGCCAGAATAGTCACCAGCAAATACGAGTCGCCGTAACCTGCTTTCGCCGAGTTAAATTTGGACATCATCAGCAGCGCCGCGCCCCAGCCGAGCAGGGCGGAAAGCACATACACCGCAATGGTCACTTTGTGGGTGTTAACGCCGCTAAAGCGCGTGGCCTGTTCGTTGGAACCCATCAGATACAGGCTGCGGCCAAGCGTGGTGTGTTCGAGCAACACCCACAAAAGCAGCGCAACCAGCAGGAATAACAGCAGGGCGACCGGAATGCCGAGCAGACTGGCGTTGCTGAGATACTGAATTGCCGCCGGGAAACCGGAAATCACCGCGCCGTTGGTCAGCAGAATATTCAGCCCGGCGATCAGCGTCATGGTACCGAGCGTCGCGAGAATCGGTGAGACGCCGATATAAGCGATCAATGCGCCGTTGAGAACGCCAATCACCACTGCCACGGCCAGACCGGCGAGCATCGCCAGCGCGAAGTATTCCGGCTGACCCGGATGCGCCACCAGAATGGCTGCCATCGCCAGCGAACAGGCATTCGCACCGGCAATCACTGAAAGGTTAATACCGCCGGTGAGCATGGTGATGCCCATTCCCAGTGCCAGCATGCCCAGAACCGGCAGCTGCGAGGAGATCGACTGAAAATTGCCGACGCTGTAAAAACTGCCACCCAGCGTGAATGAGAACAACACGGCAACGGCGACGATGATCAGCAACTGCAAACGGATGATGCGGTCGCCGGGGAAGAATCGGGTTAAGGTCGTCATGTCACATTCCCTTTGCCAGTTTGCGTTTTTCATTCCATGCGGTGCTGCTGATGCTGACCAGAATGATCACGCCGCTGAAAACCTGATGCCAGTAAGACGAAATACTCAGCAGCGTCAGGCCGTTTTGCAGGAAGGCCAGCAGCATGACGCCCAGAATGGTCCCGGTGAGCGAACCGCGTCCGCCGGTCATGCTGGTGCCGCCTAATACCACCGCCGCCAATACCGTCAGCTCATAGCCGAGCAGGGAATTAGGCGCAACAGACTGGGTGATTTGCGCCTGAACCACGGCCGCAATACCCGCCAGTAATCCCATAAAACCGTACACGTAAAAATGCAGACGCAGGATGTTCAGACCGAGGCGCGACGCGGCGTCACGGTTGCTGCCCATGGCGTAAATCTGGCGTCCGACGCGGGTGCGGTTCATCAGCACGCCGGTGGCGATAATCACGCCCAGCAAACTGAGCAGCGGCAGCGTGAGGCCATAGTCGTAACCGTCGGCGGCGGTAAAGGAGAACCAGTTAATGCCGTTCATAAACCAGTCCGGGAAACCGTACAACCAGGTGCCGTTAGTCAGATACACCAGCAAACCGTAGAACAGGTTCAGCGTAGCGATAGTGATAATAATGGCCGGAACGCGCAGCCAGTACACCAGAAAGCCGTTGACCAGTCCGAGCAGTAAACCGGTGCCCATCGACATGGCAAACGCCAGCGGAAAACTGCCGCCGTGATGAATGATGTAACTCGCCATCACGTACTGACCGATAGACGTCACGGCCGGGAAGGAGATGTCGATACCTCCCGCGATTAGCACCACAAACAGGCCGCAGGCCAGAATGCCGAGGATGGCGTAACTGGTGGCCACGTCGGTCAGGTTGCCGAGCGTCATAAACTCATGGGTACTGACGCTCAGGCCAATCACCAGCAGCAGTACCAGTAATCCCAGCCAGAATTCGTGCTGAGAAAACAGTTTCGAGAGAGATTTTTTATCCATTGATCGCCTCCGCAATCTGCGCTTCGCTGCTCTGGTGCGGGGCGAATTCCGCGACCAGCTGGCCTTTGCGCATCACCAGCACACGGTGACTGTTGTAATAAGCTTCCGGAATTTCATCGCAAATCATCAGCACCGCCATCCCTGACTCCGCCAGATCCCGCGCGATGCGGTAAATTCCTTCTTTGTTGGCGATATCGACGCCGACGGTCGGTGAATCGAGGATCAGAATATGTGGCTGCGTCGCCACCCATTTGGCGATGGCGATACGCTGGGCGTTACCCCCGGAAAGCGTCTTCACCGGCAGACCGCTGTCGGACACTTTTATGTTCAGGTCACGGATCAGATTTTTCACCACTGATGCGGCTTTGCGGTGATCCATCAGCCCGGTGCCGGTGTGTAACTTGTCGAAAATCGACACCAGCGTGTTGTCGTAAATGGACTGCTCCATAATCAGCCCCTGCGTCAGGCGGTCTTCCGACACGTAGGCGATACCGTGGCGGATAGCGTCGCGGTTGCTGCGAAATTTCACTGCATTGCCGTTAACGCGGATTTCACCGCTGTCCGGCTGGCTCATGCCGAACAGACTCAGACACAGTTCTGTGCGCCCTGAACCCAGCAGACCGATAATCGAGGTGATTTCGCCCTGTCGCAGTGACAGCGAAATATCCTGATACTGGCCTTTGCGGCTCAGGTGGCTGACTTCCAGCAGCGGCGTGACATTGGCAGGCGCGCGATGCGGCAGATGACTGTAGGTAAAACGCTGTCCGGTCATCAGGAACGCCAGTTCATTGCAGTCGAGTTCGCTGGCCGGATAGGTGCCGACCAGTTTGCCGTCGCGCATCACGCTGATCCGGTCGGCGACTTCCATCACTTCATCAAGACGGTGACTGACGAACACCACGCAGATACCGGCGGCTTTTAGCTCATTGACGACCCGCAGCAGGCCATTTACCTCGGTGCGGGTCAGCGACGCGGTCGGTTCATCCATGATAACCAGGCTGGCGTCAGCAGCGATTGCGCGGCATATTGCCACTAACTGACGGTCAGCGATCGAGAGTTTTTCGACTTTACGGTCCGGATCGAGAGAAACACCGACACGTTGCATCGCCGCGACAGCTATTTTGCGCATTGCCTCGCGATGTACCCAAAAATCACCGCCCGGTAAATAACGGTGAATGGCGATATTTTCGGCCACCGATAAATTCGGAAATAAGGACAAGTCCTGATAAATAACCTGAATGCCGTAATAAGACGAAAGTTGCGGCGTCAGGGTATGAAAGAGTTTTCCATCGAGCGTAATCGCCGCGCCTTTTTCCGGCTGATACACACCAGAAATGACTTTAATAATAGTGCTTTTCCCGCAGCCATTCTGACCGGCCAGACAATGCACTTCGCCTTTATTCAGCGTCAGGCTGACATTATCCAGCGCTAAAACACCGGGGAATTTTTTACTGATTTTTTCGAGGCTGATAAAGGCCTCAGCAGGGGCAGGGGACGTGCGCGAACCGGACGACGGAGTGAGAGTGTTCATCACATTATCCTTACGACATTCTATTTAAGGTATAAGTTTTCAATGTCTGATTAGAAATTCAGATACGGCACAGCACACAACGCCGTATCTGTTTCTATTTGCCTGGTGTGGCGTTGGAGATAAATCTATCTCCGGTAAATATCGGGTAAATAAAATAATTAAAAAGTTAAATCAGAAGCCGAGTGATTTCGCATTCTCTGGTGTGACTTCCAGAATTTTATTAAAGCGGATCACGTGCTTATCCATATCCACATCAGCTTTACCCAGCCCTTCGATGCTCAGGTCTTTGGTCACTTCTTTACCCTGCAACAACTGGTCGGCGACGGTGACTAAGGCGTAACCGGCATCTTTTGGATCCCATAACAGCACTTTCTTAACATCCCCGCGCATCAGATATGGCGCAGCCTGAGCAGGCATGGCGATACCCACAACCGCGATTTTGTTTTTCGCACGTTTCTGCTGAACCGCCTGACCGGCACCGATCGGGCCGAGCGAACCGAATCCGATAATCCCTTTCAGATCAGGATAGGTTTTCATTAAATCCAGCGTGGTGGAGTAAGACTTGTCGATGTTTTCTGCGACCGGGAGGCGTGAAGTGACTTCATGCATATCCGGGTATTTTTCTTTCTGATATTTAATCGCGGCATCTGCCCAGGCGTTATGCAAAGGCACGGTCAGGGAACCGACATAAATGGCGTAACCCCCTTTGCCACCCATATCTTTTGCCAGCTCATCCATATTGGCTTCGGCATATTTCTGGCTGTCGATAGTTTCGATATCCCACTGGCCAATCTGCTGATCCGGCGATTCATGCGTTAACACCACGATGCCCTGATCACGCGCTTTTTTCAGCACCGGCTCCAGCACTTTGGCATCGTTTGGCACCACGATAATGGCGTCGACTTTTTTGGCGATCAAATCTTCAATCACTTTGACTTGCTGCGCCGGGTCCGGCGTGGAGGCGCCTACCTGATAGGCGTTGACGTCCAGTTTTTGCGCGGCTTCTTTCACGCCGACTTCCATACGGGTGAACCACGGAATACCGGTCACTTTGGCGACGACGGCGATGTCGTAAGGTTTGGCGGCGAATGACGGTGTTGTGAATAACATGCATGCTGAAACCACACATGCACTGACTAATGCGAGGTTAAATTTCATGTCGGTACCTTTCTTATAATGTTCTGTTCTTGTGTAGGGGAACGGGCAGTGGTCATTTATTCCACACTCAGAGATTAACTTAACGGGAAAGCGCTTTTCGCATGGTCGTGAACGGAATGTGATCAAAGCCCTTTATTGTTAAATTAAATGATTTTGTATGTTAAATTATAGTTAATTAATTCTAAGGGCGTACTGCGATACTGCGCGGGTAATGGGTGTTACCGATAACAATGAAACAAAATTGGATCAAATAAATAACAAATAAAATACAAGCGAACAGTATCGCGGGGGTTTTCCAGAAAGAAAGTCGGGGTGCTGTTTTTTATTTGCACAGAGTGTGAACAGGGTCACGCGGAACGGATGCGCCAGAACAGTGCGGAACTGCACCTCTTTCGGGCGCTGCGCCCGAAAGAGGCAGAAGCGATACGCGCCGGATCACAATCCTGCATAAAACATTGCGGCGGAACTGAAATTATTTCCCTGCATACTCATTCTTAAGCGCCCGTTGCTGCGAAAGGGGATTTTTCCTTTTATTCATTTTCTATGCATTTAAAGTGAATATCAGGCGGTATTAAGTGGTTGTTTTTTCTCAATGTGACTTTTTTTATTCACTTTTTCCTTTGCTGGCATGAAGACTGCACTCTATGATGTGACTGAGTGAGATTATTTATTAACTTTTAAATAACAAACTAATAACCAGAATTCCTGCCGGTATGGGGGGCGGACTCCTGCACCCTGAATTCAGCCAGTCACTGGCCTTACATTAAGAGGTTTATATGGAACACCAACAGCAGTCACAAAACGTCAGCCGCCAGAACTTTGATGACTGGATGGTGCCGGTATATGCCCCTGCGGCGTTTATCCCCGTGCGTGGCGAAGGATCCTGGCTATGGGATCAGGCGGGCAAAGATTATGTCGATTTTGCGGGTGGGATCGCCGTGAATGCGCTGGGTCATACGCATCCGGAAATCCGTAAAACATTGCATGAACAGGCGGACAAAGTCTGGCATCTGGGCAACGGTTACACCAACGAACCGGTGCTGCGTCTGGCGAAACAACTGATTGACGCCACTTTTGCTGACAAAGTGTTTTTCTGTAACTCCGGTGCGGAAGCCAACGAAGCGGCGCTGAAACTGGCGAGGCTCTACGGTAATAAGTCCGGCGGCGAAAAGAATGAAATCATCGCCTTCAAAAATGCGTTTCATGGACGCACGCTGTTTACCGTGACTACCGGCGGTCAGCCAAAGTATTCCGAAGATTTTGCGCCATTACCTCAGGCGATCACCCATCTGCCGTTTAACGATCTGGCCGCTGTCGCCGGGCAGATTTCTTCCCGCACGTGTGCCGTCATCGTTGAGCCCATTCAGGGCGAGGGCGGTGTGGTGCCGGCAGAGGCCGGATTCCTGCAAGGCCTGCGCGAGCTGTGTGACAAACATCAGGCGGTGCTGATTTTCGATGAAGTGCAGACCGGTGTCGGGCGTACCGGCGAGCTGTATGCCTATCAGCATTACGGCGTGGTGCCGGACATTCTGACCAGTGCCAAAGCGCTGGGCGGCGGTTTCCCGATTGGCGCGATGCTGACCACCGACCGCTATGCCGCGTTATTCCAGCCGGGCACGCACGGCACCACCTACGGCGGTAACCCGCTGGCGACGGCGGTGGCGGGCAAAGTGTTTGAACTGATTAACACGCCGGAAGTGTTATCTGGTGTCACTAAACGTCATGACTGGTTTATCGCCGGACTCAAGCGCATTAACGACCGTTATCAGGTGTTCAGCGAAGTGCGCGGGCAGGGTTTACTGCTCGGTGCGGTGATGAGCGGGCGGTATAAAGATCAGGCCAAACAGCTGAATACGCTGGCGGCAGAAGAAGGGCTGATTGCGCTGATTGCCGGACCTAACGTGCTGCGCTTTGCGCCGTCGCTGATTATTCCAGGTGCGGATATTGAAGAAGGGCTTAACCGCCTTGAGCGGGCTGTCGCGCGCCTGTGCGTGTGAACAATTGGGTAAAATGAGGTAGAGCATCATGATGTTGATTCGACCTGTGCGGCCCGGCGATCTTGCCGATATCCTGCAGTTATCAGGCAAAACCGGCATCGGTTTAACGTCTTTGCCCAAGGATGAAGCGCATTTACGCGGGCGCATTGAACGCTCAGTGGCGACCTGGGAAGGTCGCCTGGAGAAAGGCGATCAGGGTTATCTGTTCGTGCTTGAAGACACCGAAAAGCAAAAAGTGGTGGGCGTCAGCGCCATTGAAGTAGCGGTCGGACTGAGCGAGCCGTGGTACAACTTCCGCCTTGGCACGCTGGTGCATGCCTCCAAAAGCCTGAACATTTACAAGCCGGTGCCGACGCTGTTTCTCAGTAACGATCACACCGGCTATACCGAGCTTTGCACGCTGTTTCTTGATGCCGATTACCGCAATGGTAAAAACGGTCAGTTGCTGGCGAAAGTGCGTTTCCTGTTTCTGGCGGCGTTCCGCGAATACTTCTCCCGCAAGGTCATTGCCGAAATGCGCGGCGTCTCTGACGACAACGGTCATTCGCCGTTCTGGGACAGCGTCGGGCGACATTTTTTCGGCATGGAATTCGCCGAGGCCGACCGTCTGACCGGCATGGGACAGAAATCCTTTATCGCCGAACTGATGCCCAAACATCCTTTATATACCGAGCTGCTCAGCCATGAAGCCCGTGAAGTGATCGGCGAAGTGCATCCGCAAACCGCCCCGGCGCGCGCTGTTCTTGAAGGTGAAGGGCTGCGTTACGAAGGTTATGTGGATATTTTCGATGCCGGGCCGACGCTTGAAGGTGAGATTGATCAGTTACGTGCGGTAAAAGAGAGCCGGTTGTTGCCGGTCCGTCTTGCAGAGAACCGGAGCAGCGGCGATGAGCCATTGTATCTGGTCGCGAACGAGCAGTATCAGAATTTCCGTGCGCTGCTGGTTCCGGGCGGCGAAACGCCTGAAAACCTGACAATTAATGTCGCAGAAGCTGAAATACTCGGCCTGCGTGAAGGCGATACTCTGCGCGCCGTGGCGCTTTTCCCCGGCAGTAATATCACCCCTGCCACCCAACCTCTCAAAAAGGAAAGCCTCGCATGATGCAACCTGCACTTTTTATTCAGGGCCAGTGGCGCAGCGGACAAGGTGCGCAGCTCAACAAAACCAATCCGGCTGATAACACGTTGCTGTGGTCGGCGCTCAGCGCTAATGCGGAAGATGTCGAAGCCGCCTGTACGGCAGCGCGCACGGCATTCCCTGCATGGGCACGTAAAACCGTGGGCGAACGCGCAGAAGTGATTAAGCGATTCGCAGATTTACTGACGGAACACAAAACCCGGCTGGCGGAAATCATCAGTCAGGAAACCAGCAAACCGCGCTGGGAAACGCTGACTGAAATTCAGGCGATGATCGGCAAAGTGGCGATCTCGCTGGAAGCTAATCAGCAACGTACCGGTGAGAAGCATACCGCGATGCCCGATGGCGAAGCGGTGCTGCGCCACCGGCCACACGGCGTGCTGGCCGTTTTCGGGCCGTATAATTTCCCAGGACATCTGCCGAACGGTCATATTGTTCCGGCCCTGCTGGCGGGTAATACGCTGGTATTTAAGCCCAGCGAACTGACGCCTAAAACAGCCGAAGAAACCGTGAAATTGTGGGAACAGGCCGGGCTGCCGGAAGGCGTGCTGAATCTGGTGCAGGGCGGACGTTCAACCGGCGAAGCGCTGGCGGCCTGCGGCAATATTGACGGCCTGCTGTTTACCGGCAGCGCAGGCACCGGCTATCAGTTGCATCGTCAGCTGGCCGGTCAGCCAGAAAAAATTTTGGCGCTGGAAATGGGCGGCAACAATGCACTGATCGTCGAACCGGTGGAAGACATTGATGCGGCGGTTAATCTGACTATTCAGTCGGCCTTTATTTCTGCCGGTCAGCGTTGTACCTGCGCGCGCCGTTTGCTGGTGAAAGAGGGCGCGGCGGGTGATGCGTTTATCGCGCGCCTGCTCGAAGTCACCATGCAACTGCGTACCGGTGGCTGGAATGACGACCCGCAACCGTTTATGGGCGGGGTGATTTCTGATGCAGCCGCACGCAATATGCTGAAAGCGCAGGACGAACTGCTGGCGCTGGGCGGCAAACCGCTGCTGTTGCTGACACGCCCGGATCCGCTTAACACCGTGCTGACGCCGGGGATCATCGAGCTGACCGGTGTGGCGGGCATTCCTGATGAAGAATACTTCGGTCCGTTGCTGAGTATTTATCGCTACAGCGATTTCGATAATGCCATCGCGCTTGCCAATCAGACTCGCTTCGGACTGGCTACCGGCCTTATCAGTGCTGAGCGGGATCAGTTTGAGCAGCTATTATTGGAAGCAAGGGCAGGCATTGTTAACTGGAACAAACCGCTGACCGGCGCATCAAGCAACGCGCCTTTCGGTGGCATTGGTGCTTCAGGCAATCACCGTCCAAGTGCTTATTATGCGGCGGATTATTGTGCCTGGCCGATGGCCTCGTTGGAAACAGACAAGCTGGAACTCCCTGCGACGTTGTCGCCTGGTATTGATTTCCATACAACCTGAGGAGACAGGAATGTCTGGATGTGAAGCAAATTTTGACGGATTAGTCGGGCCGACGCACCATTATGCCGGGCTGTCGTTTGGCAACGAAGCCTCCACCAAAAACCAGAATGCGGTAGCGAATCCGCGTCTGGCGGCGAAACAGGGTTTGCTGAAAATGAAAGCGCTGGCTGACCTGGGTTTTGCGCAGGGGATTTTGCCGCCGCATGAACGCCCGCATCTCAGCACTTTGCGCAAAATGGGTTTTGGTGGCAGTGATCGCGAAGTGCTGACCAAAGCGCAGGCGTATTCGCCGCGTTTGCTGTCGTCACTGAGTTCGGCGTCTTCCATGTGGGTGGCCAATGCCGCGACGGTTTCTCCCTCGGCGGACAGCGCGGACGGGCGCGTGCATTTCACCGTCGCCAACCTGAACAATAAATTTCACCGTGCGATTGAGGCGGAAACCACTTCTGCGATTTTGCGTGCGACATTCCATGCGGATAAATATTTTGCCCATCACGATGCGCTGCCGCAGGTGGCGGCGCTGGGTGACGAAGGAGCGGCCAATCACAACCGTCTGTGCGGTGCGTACGATAAACCCGGCGTGCAGGTGTTTGTTTATGGCCGTGACGGCCTGGTGACCGGAGATAACGAACCGGTACGTTACCCGGCGCGTCAGACCCGTTTAGCCAGTGACGCAATAGCCCGTTTGCACCAGCTTGATGAAAAGCGCACGGTGTTTATCCAGCAAAATCCGCACGCCATCGACAGCGGCGTTTTCCACAACGACGTGATTTCTGTCAGCAACGGTAACGTGCTTTTCCATCACGAACAGGCGTTTGTGAATTCCGCCAAAGCGCTGGATGAAATCCGCAGAAAAATGGCGGCGCTTGAGCTGGATTTTCAGCCAATTGAAGTGCCTCAGTCGAAAGTATCGCTCGATGATGCGGTCGCAACGTATCTGTTTAACAGCCAGTTACTGAGCAAAACGGATGGCAAAATGATGCTGGTGGTGCCGGAAGAATCACGTCAGCACATCGGGGTGTGGGCGTATTTATCGGCATTGAGAGACAGCGGCGGGCCGGTCGATCAGATTGAAGTATTTGATTTGCGCGAAAGTATGCGTAATGGCGGCGGCCCGGCGTGTCTGCGCCTGCGTGTGGCACTTAACCGTAACGAACTGAATGCGGTGAATGTGGCCTCGCTGATGAGTGACAGCCAGTTCACACGGCTTAATACCTGGGTGGATACGCATTATCGTGACCGGATGCAGGCGAAAGATCTGGCGGATCCGCAACTGCTGACCGAAGTGCGTACAGCACTCGATGAACTGACCAATATTCTCGGGCTGGGCGCGATTTATCCGTTCCAGCGCTGAACCTCAAAGGAGTGAGATATGTTTGATTTACTGGCGATGACACTTTCCGGCGAGGCCGTCACAGAACCCGCCGGACACACTGAAATGCTGGACTGGCAGTGGCGGGGTGAGGGTATTCTCGAACTGTCGCCGCGCCATCCCTGCGAAGCCGCGGTGGTGATTTCTGCCGGTATCCACGGCAATGAAACCGCGCCGATTGAGCTGCTGAATCAGCTGGTCAGCGAACTCCTTTCAGGGGAACGACAATTACGCGTCCGGCTGCTGGTATTGCTGGGTAATCCGCCCGCCATGCGCCTTAATAAGCGGTTTGCCGACGCGGATATGAACCGCATGTTTGGCGGGCGTCACGCGCGTTTTACGCCGAACGATGAAAGCCGCCGTGCACAGGAACTCGAACAGATGATGGCGCTGTTTTACCGCAGCGCGACAGCCGCAGGGACGACAGCGCGATACCACTATGATTTGCATACGGCGATCCGCGGATCAAAACATGTGCGCTTCGGGCTGTTGCCTTTGCAGGCACGCCCGAAAAGCGAGGCAATGCTCACCTGGCTCAATGCCGCCGGGCTGGATGCGCTGGTGCATCACCGTTCGCCGGGCGGGACTTTCACGCATTTCAGCAGCGACGTTTTTCAGGCCGACAGTTGCACGCTGGAACTGGGCAAGGCACTGCCGTTTGGCAGTAACGATCACACGCAGTTCACGGGTATCCGCCGCGCGCTGGAAACACTGGTCAGCGGTGAGCCATTGCCTGCCCGTGAAGCCGCCGCGCCGCTGCTGCATTACCGCGTGGTGCAGGATGTGATCCGGTCACAGGACGATTTCGAGCTGTTTGTCCCGGCGGATGCCCTGAATTTTACGGCGTTCAGCAAAGGTTTTGTTATCGCCCAGGAAAGCGGAAAAACCTACAAAGTGGAAGCAGACGAGGAAGTGGTGTTATTCCCGAATCCGAATGTCGCTTTGGGGTTGAGGGCAGGGCTGATGCTGGTGAAGATGTGATGAGTATTGGCGACAACATAAGCTGAGTTACTTTCAGGTAATGGTTTTATCGACAAAAACCACTCCTGCATGAACCGAACCAAAAGAAAAGGGTCCTGACTTTCATCAGGACCCTTTTCTTTAATATGGCGGTGAGGGAGGGGTTCGAACCCTCGATACGATTACTCGTATACACACTTTCCAGGCGTGCTCCTTCAGCCACTCAGACACCTCACCGTATTCGTTACAGCGCGAGCGTTGCAACGGGGCGCTACTATAGGGAGACAGCCGCGAAGGGTCAAGAAAATTATAGGCGTTTTGCCTCAGGCGCTCAGAGTCTGGTCAGCAGGGGGCATTACGCGGTTTTCCGGGTTTTTAAAGCGCCCAAAACAAAAAAGGTCCTGATTTTCATCAGAACCTTTTTTGTTTAATGTGGTGGAGAGAGAGGGGTTCGAACCCTCGATACGATTGCTCATATACACACTTTCCAGGCGTGCTCCTTCAGCCACTCAGACACCTCTCCAGTCGTCCGCTGCACCGCAGTGCTGCTGACCGGCGCTAATGTAGGGAAAAGTCGCCTCAGCGTCAACCCTCTTTTTGCAGGTTCTGTGCCGTTTAGACAAACTTAGAGCAATTTGATGATTTAAAGAGCAAATAATGCCGTAAGGATGAGCAGCCGGTATCGGGTTGCAGGACATGATGATTATTGCCGTCATAACGCGTCACTCAACACGCCCCGAACTCCGGGGCTTATTCTTTTTTGCGCCTCAGGCTTGCATCCCGATGATATTCAGGGAAATCTGTCTGTTCACAGGAGGTTTCCCGATGAACATTATTTTTTACCACCCTACATTTGATGCAAAGCCCTGGATTGACGGAATAACAAAAAGATTACCGCAGGCCAACGTACGTGTGTGGAATGCCAATGATCATGAACCGGCGGATTATGCGCTGGTCTGGCGTCCGCCGTACGCCATGCTCGCGCCGCGAACAATGCTCAAAGGCATTTTCGCGCTGGGGGCGGGCGTCGATGCGATCCTCACGCAGGAACAGCGTCAGCCGGGCACTTTGCCCGCCGGTGTGCCGTTGTTGCGCCTGGAAGATACCGGCATGGCTTTGCAGATGCAGGAATATGCGCTGGCCAGCGTGCTGCGTTATTTTCGCCGGATGGACGAATATCAGCTGTTCCAGCAACAGAAACAGTGGCGTCCGCTTGCGCCGCATTCACGCAGTGAATTCACCATCGGTATTCTGGGTGCCGGCGTGCTTGGCAGCAGCGTGGCGCAGGCGCTGGTGGATATGCAGTTTACCGTGCGCAGTTGGAGTCGCAGTGCCAAGTCGCAGGAAGGCGTGCAAAGTTTCTACGGCGACGACCAGCTGTCGGCGTTTGCCAGCGGCTGTAAGGTGCTGATCAACCTGTTACCGAATACGCCGCACACCGCCGGTATTCTCAATCATCAACTGTTCACAAATCTTTCGCATAATGCGTATCTGATTAACCTTGGCCGTGGCGGTCATCTGGTGGAAGGCGATTTGCTGCGTGCACTCGACAGCGGGCAGCTAGCGGCGGCCACGCTCGACGTCTTTGTTGAAGAGCCGTTGCCTGGCATGCACCCGTTCTGGTCGCATCCGCGCGTGAGCATTACGCCGCACGTCGCTGCGGATACGCTGCCGGAAGAAGCGATGGACAGCATTGTCAGCAATATTCTGGCAATAGAAGCGGGGCGGGAGCCAAAAGGGCGTGTCGATCTCGGTCGGGGTTACTGACGTTCATCTGCTAACATTATAAATGCTGCGGTTATTTCGCCGTGGCAGAATACTTCAAGGAGATACCATGCCGTACCCGGTTGATTTACATATGCATACCGTTGCCAGCACGCACGCCTACAGCACGTTACATGATTACATTGATGAAGCAGCAGAAAAGGGCATCAAGCTGTTCGCCATCACCGATCATGGCCCTGATATGGCCGATGCGCCGCATTACTGGCACTTTATGAATATGCGGGTCTGGCCGCGTCTGGTGAACGGAATTGGCATCCTGCGCGGCATTGAATCGAACATCAAAAACATTCATGGTGATATCGATTGTACCGGTCCGATGCTGAAAGAAATCGACGTAATTATTGCCGGTTTCCATGAGCCGGTCATGCCACCGGTTGATAAACAAACCCATACTGCCGCGGTAATTGCGGCGATGGCGGGCGGTGAAGTGCATATTATTTCTCACCCCGGCAACCCGAAATACCCGATTGATATTCCGGCCGTAGCGGCAGCTGCCGCCCAATATAACGTGGCGCTTGAGCTGAATAACTCCTCGTTTATTCATTCACGCGTGGGCAGCGAGGCCAATTGCCGCGCCATTGCGCTGGCAGTCAAAGAAGCCGGTGGCTGGCTGGCGCTGGGATCTGATTCGCATATCGCCTATTCGCTGGGTGGCTTTGAGCACTGCGAACGTATCCTGCGAGAAATTGATTTCCCGGAAGATCGTATTCTGAACGTCAGCCCGCGCCGTTTCCTCGATTTTCTCGAGGCACGTGGCCGCGCGCCCATTGCCGAATTAAGCGAACTGTGACATTGTCGCGACCAAATTGCGGGTGATTAACCCTTTTTAATTGTCTGATCAGGTTACTGTTATGAATGAATTTTCGATTGTCTGCCGCGTGCTGGGCACCTTGTTTTACCGCCAGCCGCAGGATCCGCTGCTGGTTCCGCTGTTTGGTCTGATTCAGGACGGCAAGCTGCGCGAACACTGGCCGCTGGAACAGGATGCATTGCTGGTTCGTTTGCAGGAAAGCGCGAATCCGGAAGCGCTGGCTGCCGAATTTAACCGTCTGTTTGTCGGCTCAGAATGCGCAGTTTCGCCATTGCGCAGTGATTATGTTGACGGCGCAAATGAGATGGATGTGCGCACATTCCTGCAACAGCGCGGTATGCCTTTGGGTGAAACCCCTGCTGACCATTTTGGCGGCATGTTGCTGGCGGCTTCCTGGCTGGAAGACCAGTCGCAGGAAGACGAAGTCGGCGCGCAAATCACGCTGTTTGATGAATTCCTGTTCCCGTGGTGTGGTAAATTCCTCGGTAAAGTCGAAGCTCACGCCACCAGCGGTTTCTACCGCACGCTGTCTGAAATCTGCCGTGAAGCCTTGCAGGCCATGCGCGACGAACTCGAAGAACAGCTGCCGCCAGAGTTGGATGACGCTGAAGAAGACGACCAGTAATCCTGATGACAGAACGTAAAAAAGCCCGGCGGTGAGCAATCACGCCGGGCTTTTTCATTACAGGTTTATATCGCAGACAGTTAACGTTAGTCGGTGAACGGAATAACCAGTTCGCCCGGTTTCACTTCTATGCCTTTCGCCAGTTTCTTAGCCATCGCCTCGCCTTTGCTGTGATCGCCATTGAGCACGTAAGCCGGACGCTGGTTGAAATAGGTGTTCAGCGAATTGTTCAGATAAGGCATCAGGCCTTTCATCACATTATCCATTTTTTCCGGCTTGATGGTGTAATCCACCACCTGCATATCACGCAGGAAAATGGCACCTTTCTCATGGTCATACGTCGGATGCGCTTTCAGTGTAAGGTGCATATCGGCTTTTTGCGGGCCGAACAATGAAGAGATATCAACATGCGCATCGCCGGTCAGGGTTACGACGCCCGGTTCTGCGCGGCCAATCTGGCTGCTGAGATTGGACAGAACCAGTTTTGCATCAACTAACCCCGGAACGCCGAGTTGCTTCTCGAAGTTGTTGTTTTTCTGCAGGTAATCGTTGACCTGTTGCTCGCTGATTGTGTATTGCGTCAGCTGATTACAACCGCTCAGTAAACTGGCGCACATCAGAATTGCGGCACCCAGAAATCGCTTTGTCATTCTTCCCTCATTACGTAAATGCTAGTTTGTCAGCATGACCGCTAAGCGGACAGGCTCCAATCAGACAACGCTGATTAGCCTAAGTGCCGGAGGAAGGGAAGAAAAGGGAAATAGAAAAATAAGCCCTAATAATTCCCGTTGCAGGAAGGCGGTAAACGAAGGAGTCCCGATGAGCCGACTAAAGTCAGTGATTCGGGTGACCGGGCGCCGCCAACGCATCTGCAACGGGAAGTATGACGGGCTTAGCTCGCGAGACGAGTAAAGAGGTTTACCTGCGTCTGCTTCGCCATATTGTCGCGATAAGCCTGTACACGCGAAGGCCAGTCAATGCCTTGTACAATCGACAGCGAACGCAGCAAAGGCCACAGATTAATATCATCTTCGGACAGCTCGCCGTTCACCGCGTTCGGCTCAACGATCAGCTTGTCGAGCGCGCGCAAATCCTGACTGATTTTCTTCACCAGACCTTCGGAATGCTGCAGGTGTTCCGCGAAACTGCCGCTGGCGGCCTGTTTTTTATCAGAGAAGTATTTACGCGCTTCCGGTGTGGAGAATTCTTCCAGCGGTGCGGCCGCAAAGCGCGGCAGCAGCAAACGTCCGGTGTATTCAGAAACATGACGCAGCCAGGTGGCAATCGACGCATTCAGCGGACCGGTCAGCAGCGGCTTACCGTCACTTTTATCAATGTAATGCACGATATCCATGCTTTCAGGCATGAAGCCGCCATCGGCTTTTTGCAGGATAGGGACCATCTTTTTGCCCACCATCGAAACCGGCGTTTTTTCGTCGTCATTGAGCAGTACTTTGATCTCAACCGGGATGTTCTTCAGACCGAAGATCATGCGTGCTTTCACACAGAAAGGGCAATGTTCGTAAACGTAAAGTCTCATAGTTCGTGGCTCCTGTTATCGCCGGCGGTGACCTGTAGGGTGCATGAAAACTGCCGGATGTAGGTTCGGATTTTATCTAACTATAAGATTCAGTATGGGTAATTTAGGGGTGGAGATCAAACCGCGTTCCTAAAAACGCGGTTTACATCAGAGGATTGAATGAAGATCAGCCGCCGCTGAGCATGGCCGGTTCGATGCGGCGCAGATTGAATTGCCAGTACAGGCCGGTAAGGGTGATAAAACCGACGACGGCGAGCAGAAACCACGGTAACTGAGGCAGTTGCAGCGCCCGGCCGGTGTCGTACATCCAGCCACCGCCGGTGTAACCAATCACGCCCCCCAGTGCCAGTCCGAGACGGCTGAAGCCCATGTAACTGCCGCGGGCACGGGCGTCCGCCAGTGATGCACTGAGCGTTTCACGCGCCGGTTCGGCAATAATTGAGCCGATATAGAAAAAGCCAATCAGCAGTAATAGCGGGTTGATCGAAGTGACCAGTCCGACCGGCAACAGGCTGAGCGTCATGACCAGCAATCCAAACATCAGACGCTGCTCGAGGCGGAACCGTTTTTCGCTCCAGCGGGCAATCGGATATAAAAACGTTAAAGACAGTACGGCTTCGATGGCATACATCCATTTCACTGCCGACGGACTACCTGCGACATCATTGACCGCGATAGGCAGCATCAGCATGACCTGTACGGTCAGCATGTAATAGCCGGTGAGCGTCAGGACATACGTCAGAAAACGACGGTCGCGGAGTACGCGCATCATGCCTTCGCGCATCGGTGTTCGCATAGTGGAAATACGGTAGGCGGGTAACAGCCAGGCATTACAGGCTGCGGCCAGACAAAAAATAGCGGCACCCGCCCAGCAGACATAGTGAAAATCGTATTGCAACAGCCAACTGCCAATCAGTGCGCCAATAACGGCACCGGCGCTGTCCTGCATCATCATCAGGGAGAAGAAGCGGCTGCGCTCATGCGGACGGGTCAGTTTGATGACCAGCGCAGTACGCGGTGGATCAAATAAGGTGCCGCCGAGGCCGGAGAGGATACACGAGCTGACTAAAATCCAGGCTTCATCGGCCATCGCCATGGTGGCAAAGCCGGCAGCACGTAATAACATGCCGGTGATAATCATCGGTTTTGCGCCAAACCGGTCAGCGATCGCTCCGCCAAAAATGCCTAATCCCTGTTGCGTAAGCTGGCGTACACCCAGCGCCAGACCCACAACCATCGCCGCCCAGCCAAGTTGATCAACAAATCGGATTGAGATCAACGGAAAAACGACGAAAAAGCCTAAAATAACCAGCGCGTTGTCTAATAACAGAAAATACTTACCCAAGCTCCGAGCTTGTGATACCAGAGACATGCTTCACCATGAGCGATTATTTGTATCCTGTCCGGCAGATACGTAAGGGAGAAAAGACGCTTCCAGTCTGAACCGGAAACTGGCATTTAGATAGGGCGCTATTGATAATATTTTTTTATCGTCAAGCCGCGTTCTGACTGGCAGAATTAGCGATGATCTGTCGTTTCCTATAAATTCTATTTATCGACCCATGCGGGATGTGGAGGGAAGGGATGTTTGGCTACAAATCTGCCGTGCCAAAGGTGCGGCTTACCACTGACCGGATGGTTCTGCGCCTGGTTCATGACCGTGATGCGCACCGGCTGGCTGAGTACTACGCCGAGAATCGTGCGTTTCTGAAACCCTGGGAACCGGTCAGGGATGAAAGCCATTGTTATCCCTCCGGATGGCAGGCGCGTCTCGGCCTGATTACCGAGATGCAAAAACAGGGCAGTGCGTATTACTTTATTCTGCTCGACCCCGATGAAAACCGGGTAATGGGCGTGGCGAATTTTAGCAACGTGCTGCGTGGCTCTTTCCACGCCTGCTTCCTTGGGTATTCGCTCGGTCAGGAATGGCAGGGCAAAGGCCTGATGCAGGAAGCGTTGCAAACCCTCATCCGCTATATGCAACGCCAGCAAAAGATGCACCGCATCATGGCGAATTACATGCCACACAATAAACGCAGTGGTCAGTTGCTTGAGCGTCTCGGGTTTGAACGTGAAGGCTACGCGAAAGACTATTTGCTGATCGACGGCAAATGGCAGGATCACGTACTGACGGCGTTAACCTGGCAAGAATGGACACCCCCGTCCCGATAAGGAGAGCAGTATGAAACACGAACTCAGCGCCCGGGAGGCCCGTGTCGTGGGCTGTATGCTTGAAAAACAGCTCACCACGCCAGAACAATATCCGATGACCCTCAACGGCCTGACCACGGCCTGCAATCAGAAAACCAACCGCGAGCCGGTGATGGAACTGAGCGAAAGCGAGGTGCAGCAAACGCTGGATTTACTGCTGCGCAAACACTTCATCCGCACCCTGAGCGGTTCGCGGACCATGAAATATGAGCACCGTTTCTGTAATTCCGAATTTGGTAATCTTAAATTTTCCCCGCAGGAAGTGGCGGTGGTCACCACGCTGTTGCTGCGTGGCGCACAGACGCCGGGTGAATTACGCACCCGCACTAACCGTCTGCATGATTTCTCTGACGTTGCCGAAGTGGAACAAACGCTGACTGAGCTGACGAACCGTGAAGACGGCCCGTTCTGCGTGCGTCTCGCCCGCGAGCCGGGCAAACGCGAAAGCCGCTATATGCATCTGTTCAGCGGTGAAGTCAGCAATGTGGCCAGTGCCGCTGAAGAACCGTTGTTCAGTGCCGCGCCGGAAAGTGCCGGTCTGGCGGCGCGCGTGGAAACGCTGGAAGCGGAAGTCGCTGAGCTGAAACAACGTCTGGAAAATCTTCTGCAACATCTGGCCGATTAAAAGGAGCGGATTGTGAGTAAATTACGTATTGGGGTTATCGGGCTGGGCGGAATTGCGCAAAAGGCCTACCTGCCCGTGCTGAGTCATGCGCAAAACTGGACGCTGGTGGGCGGGTTTTCCCCGAATCAGCAAAAAGCGCAGGCGGTTTGTGACTCTTACCGCATGGCCTGTTTTTCACGTATTGATGAACTGGCCAGTCAGTGTGATGCGGTTTTCGTTCACAGCAGCACCGCCAGCCATTTCGAGGTGGTCGGGCAATTGCTGGCGCAGGGCGTACACGTCTATGTGGATAAACCGCTGGCGGCAGAGCTTGATCAGGCAGAACAGCTGGTAGAACAGGCGCACAAGGCCGGCAAAGCGCTGATGGTCGGATTTAACCGCCGCTTCGCACCGTTATACCGGCAGCTGAAAGAGAATATGCAGGATGCGGCTTCGCTGCGCATGGATAAACACCGCACCAACAGCGTCGGGCCAAACAGTCTGCGTTTCACTTTGCTGGACGATTATCTGCACGTGGTCGATACCGCGCTGTGGCTGGCGGGCGGCAAAGCCACGCTGGAAAGCGGTCTGGTTCAGATTAACGAAGCAGACCAGATGCTCTATGGCGAACACCATTTCCTGTGTGGCGAAACACTGGTGACGACATCCATGCATCGCCGTGCAGGAACCTCGCGTGAAAGCGTTCAGGCAGTGACTGAAGGCGCGGTGTATCAGCTGGACAATATGCAAATCTGGCGTGAAGAGCAGCAGGATATTCTGACGCAACTGCCTGTACCAGGCTGGCAAAGCACGCTGGCGCAGCGCGGTTTTGTCGGGGCGATTGAACACTTTGTCGATTGCGTGAGTAACCAGACCGCGCCGGAAACCAGCGGTGAGCAGGCAATTTATGCGCAGGCGATGATCGAGAGAATTCTGAATTCTTAACATCAATCCGCAACAGACATGCCGCGCGGGATGGTGCGGTTAACAATCAATAACAACATAAAACAACTGCCGGTGGCTATTGCATGGCGGATGCGTAGACTAAGCGCATCTTTGAGCCATGCCGGTTCATCTTTCACGCCTGCTGATGCAGGCGTGGTTGTTTAACTGACTCATTTATCAGCTAACCGGTAAACAAGAAAAGTGACATGAATCTACTTAAATCTTTGGCAGCCGTCAGCTCCATGACGATGTTTTCACGTGTATTAGGTTTTGCCCGCGATGCGATTGTGGCACGCGTGTTTGGCGCCGGAATGGTCACCGACGCCTTTTTTGTGGCGTTTAAACTCCCCAATCTGTTGCGCCGCATTTTTGCCGAAGGCGCATTCTCTCAGGCTTTCGTGCCTATTCTGGCTGAGTACAAAGCGCAACAGGGTGAGGAAGCCACCCGCACCTTTATTGCTTACGTTTCCGGCTTACTGACGCTGGTTCTGGCGATTGTTACCGTGATCGGCATGATTGCCGCACCGTGGGTGATTTATATTACCGCGCCGGGTTTTGTCGATTCACCGGACAAATTTGCGCTCACCAGTTCTCTGCTGCGGATCACCTTCCCGTATATCTTGCTGATTTCACTGGCATCCCTGGTCGGGGCGATACTCAATACCTGGAACCGTTTCTCGATACCGGCGTTTGCGCCGACCTTCCTGAACGTCAGCATGATCGGTTTTGCGCTGTTTGCGGCCCCGTATTTCCATCCGCCGGTGCTGGCACTGGCCTGGGCGGTAGTCGCCGGTGGTGTGCTGCAACTCGGTTATCAGCTGCCGCATCTGAAGAAAATAGGCATGCTGGTGCTGCCACGCCTTAACCTGAAAGATGCCGGTGTATGGCGTGTGATGCGCCAGATGGGGCCGGCTATTTTGGGTGTCTCCGTCAGCCAGATTTCCCTGATCATCAACACGATTTTCGCCTCGTTTCTGGTGTCCGGTTCTGTTTCGTGGATGTATTACGCTGACCGCCTGATGGAGTTTCCTTCCGGTGTGCTGGGCGTGGCGCTGGGTACTATCCTGCTGCCGTCACTGGCACGCAGTTTCTCCAGCGGTAATCACGGCGAATATAACCGCCTGATGGACTGGGGACTGCGTCTGTGTTTCCTGCTGGCGCTGCCAAGTTCTGTCGCGCTGGGGATTCTGGCGAAACCGCTGACGGTCGCATTATTCCAGTACGGTAAATTCAGTGCGTTTGATGCCTCCATGACGCAACGTGCGCTGGTCGCCTATTCCGTCGGGCTGATGGGGTTAATCGTCGTGAAAGTGCTGGCTCCGGGCTTCTATTCCCGTCAGGACATCAAAACGCCGGTGAAAATCGCCATCATCACGTTACTGATGACGCAGGTGATGAACCTGGCCTTTATCGGGCCGCTAAAACACGCGGGGCTTTCCCTTTCGATTGGTCTGGCGGCTTGTCTGAATGCTTCGCTGCTGTACTGGCAACTGCGCAAGCAGGATATTTTCCAGCCGCAACCGGGCTGGAGAACGTTTCTGATCAAACTATTTGTGGCGGTGATTGCAATGGCCGCAGCACTGCTCGGCATGATGTATCTGATGCCAGCCTGGGACGTAGGCGGAATGGCTTATCGTCTGGCGCGTCTGGCTGCTGTCGTGGCCGTGGGCATAGTGGCGTACTTTGCAGTGCTCGGCCTGCTGGGATTCCGGGTAAAAGAATTTTCCCGCCGTTTGGATTGATGATGTGAATTTCAGAAACACAAAAGGGCGCCTCAGCACCCTTTTTTAATATCCTGAAACCGCGAATTACATACGTTCTACGGTTTCGATACCCAGGGTATCCAGACCGGTTTTCAGCGTGCGCTGGGTCAGCAGTGCCAGTTTCAGGCGGCTGTTGCGACTGGTTTCGTCTTCTGCATTCAGGATAGGGCAATGCTCGTAGAAGCTGGAGAACAGGCCAGCCACGTCGTACAGATACGCACACATGGTGTGTGGCGTGCCTTCGCGGGCGACGACGGTCAGCACTTCTTCGAATTGCAGCAGGCGGGTTGCCAGCGCGGCTTCGCGCTCTTCGCTCAGCACAACCGGCTGGGTCAGGCTGTTCACGTCGATTTCCGCACGTTTGAAGATAGAAGCCACACGGGTATAAGCATATTGCATGTACGGCGCGGTGTTGCCTTCGAACGCCAGCATGTTGTCCCAGTCGAAGACGTAATCGGTGGTGCGGCTTTTTGATAAGTCAGCGTATTTGATTGCGCCGATACCGACGGCATTCACCAGCTTTTCCAGTTCTGCAGCGTCTTTCATTTCCGGATTTTTTTCGGTGATGAGCTTACGCGCGCGATCGATCGCTTCATCCAGCAGGTCGGACAGTTTCACCGTGCCGCCTGAGCGGGTTTTGAACGGCTTGCCGTCTTTACCCAGCATCATGCCGAACATGTGGTGTTCCAGCGTCACGGAATCAGGCACATAACCGGCTTTACGCGCGATAGTCCATGCCTGCATCAGGTGCTGGTGCTGACGGGAATCGATGTAATACAACACGCGGTCGGCACCGAGTGTTTCGTAGCGATATTTCGCGCAGGCAATATCGGTGGTGGTATACAGGTAACCGCCATCTTTTTTACGGATGATCACACCCATCGGGTCGCCATCTTTATTTTTATATTCATCGAGATAAACGACAACTGCGCCTTCACTGTCGACTGCCAGACCTTTGGCCTGCAGGTCGGAAACGATGCCCGGCAGCATGCTGTTGTACAGGCTTTCACCCATCACATCATCTTCTGTCAGGGTCACGTTCAGGCGGTTATAGGTCAGCTGATTTTGCTTCATGGTCACGTCGACCAGTTTGCGCCACATTTGCAGGCAGTATTCGTCGCCGCCTTGCAGCTTCACTACGTAGCCACGTGCGCGTTCGGCGAAGGCTTCGTCTTCGTCGTAGTTTTTCTTGGCAGCACGGTAGAACTCTTCCAGATCCGCCAGATTCATTTCAGCTGCATTTTCGTTCTGCACTTTTTCCAGATACGCAATCAGCATCCCGAACTGGGTTCCCCAGTCGCCGACATGGTTGGCGCGGATGACTTTATGACCAAGGAATTCATTGGTACGTACGGCCGCGTCGCCGATGATGGTGGAACGGATATGGCCGACGTGCATTTCTTTTGCCACGTTTGGCGCGGAATAATCGATGACGATGGTTTGCGGTTCAACCGGTGCGATGCCCAGCTTTTCGTCGTTCAGCGCGCTGTCAACGTGCGCGCCAACAAACGCCGGATCGAGGAAAATGTTAATGAATCCCGGACCGGCGATTTCCACTTTATTCGCGATACCGTTCAGGTCTAACAGTTCAACCACTTTCTCTGCCAGTTGTCGCGGTGGCATACCGAGTTTTTTTGCCACGGACATAACGCCATTTGCCTGATAGTCGCCGAACTGTGCTTTGGCGGACTGACGGACTTGCGCTTCGCTGTCGGCGGATGCGCCTGCTGCGATCAGCGCCTGGCTGACTTTTTCTGAAAGAAGTGACTGAATATTCACCGAAGTACCTTTATTTAGGAATGTGGTTGTTTGCTGTTCATCCCAATGCGGACGAACCTAAAATGATGCGTGTTTATATCATATTAGCCCCGCGACGTCAGTATCGCCGCACGCCGGAGGGCGAGGAAAGCGTGATTCTGCGGCGCGTCTCTGGCAACCGGATGAAAGGCTGTGTAAATTACCCGACCCTGAAGATATGCAAACTGAAAAGAGATAGGATGCCTGCCATGAATCAAGTGCCTGAGTTACAGGATTTAGTCGAAGATTTGCCGCGTTTTGCCAGCGTATTGACGGCATTCGCCGCAAAATTACAGCTCAGTCTCGGTGAGTTTCATGCAGATCACATCTCAGTGCGCTGTCATCAGAATACGACAGCGGACCGGTGGCGCTCCGGGCTGGAAAAGTGCGGGCAACTGCTCAATGAAACGCTGATTAACGGCAGAACAATTTGCCTGTTTACTCTCAATGAGCCGCTGGTTGTCGGGCCGCTGAGCATCGATTTGGTTGAGCTGCCGTATCCGGGAGATAAGCGCTATCCGCATGAAGGCTGGGAGCACATTGAGATTGTTTTACCGGGCGCTGAAGACGAATTGTCGGCGCGGGCGCTGGCATTGATAGCCGACGAAGCGCTGCTGACGCCAGGTATTAAGCTTAAGCAAAGTGCACCCAAAGGCGAGAATGAGCGGCTGCCTAACCCGACGCTGGCGATTACCGACGGGTCAGTGACCATCAAATTCCATCCGCACAGCCTGCGCGATATCGTCGCCAGTGAAAAGGCTGAAGGTTAACGTTCGAGCGCGTGTAATGCGGTTTCCATACGGTCCATTGCCTTTTCAAGCAATGCCCGCTGGCATCCGAAATTGATGCGCACAAAACCGGGGGCACCAAATGCAGCGCCGCCGGAAAATCCGACGCCAGCTTCCACAAAGAACCGGTACGGATCCTGCACTGGCAATGCACTGGCATCAATCCAGCCGAGATACGTACCCTCAGGTGGCAGCATGCGTAAGCCTGGCATGGCGTTGATTCTGGCAGTGATCAGCTCGCGGTTGCCGCGTAAATAGTCGAGTTGTGCGCTCAGCCATTCTTCTCCATCACGGTAAGCGGCGGTGGCAGCGACATAGGCCAGAATATTAACGTGCGGAACAATGCCTTCGCTGGTCTCGAGAAACTTTTTACGCAACTGCGGATTAGGGATGATTGCCATTGAAGCGCCCAGACCGGCCAGATTGAAGGTTTTCGACGGCGCCAGCAGGGTAATGGAGCGCTGTTCTGCATCGGAATTGAGCGACGCAAACGGGATATGTTGCAGACCCGGTTCCAGAATCAGGTCGCAGTGAATTTCATCAGAGCACACCACTAAATTGTGGCGTCTGGCGAACGCCTGTTGTTCCAGCAATTCTTCGCGCTTATAGACCGTTCCACCCGGATTATACGGGTTGCACAGCATCAGCAATTTTTCGCTGCCATCAAGCTGGCTTTCGGCAGCGGCGAAATCAGCCACCCTGCGCTGTTGCTGCTCTTTCACGGGAATGGAGTTGAACTGACGCCCCTCAGACTGCGCCGCCTGCATAAACGGCGGGTAAATGGGCATCGGCATCAGGCTGGTTTCGTGCTGAGCCACGTTAGCGCGCACGGCGACGTTCAGGCCGCAAACCAGTCCTGGCAGCCAGACTATCCACTCAGGCTGAATTGCCCAGCTGTAACGATCCGCCATACGGCTGACCACTAATTCAGTCAGTTCCGGGGGGGTGGATCCGTAACCAAACACGCCTTCTGCAACGCGTTGCTGTAATTCTTTAATGACTTGCGGCGGGGAAGTGAAGTCGGTATCAGCGACCCAAAGCGGAATGACATCCTGATTATTGTATTTATTCCACTTAACGCTATCACTGTGACTGCGGTCTACCCATAAATCAAAATTGAGTGTCATAGTTAGCTTTCCTAAGCAAGCAGATTGGGAGGGGATGCTCATCTCAAAGCCTACGCGACATGGCCGGTTACAGACAAGTGTTGTAGCATAATGCCGTTATCAGGAGAGATCACATGACTAAATTAGAAGTGTGTTGTTACAGCGTGGACTGTGCGTTGACAGCAGAACAGGCCGGAGCGGATCGCGTCGAATTATGCGCGAGTCAGGCTGATGGCGGCATTACGCCGAGTTACGGTACCCTCAAACTGGCGAGGGAAAAAGTGACAATCCCGGTACATCCGATTGTACGCCCGAGGGGTGGTGACTTTTGCTATAGCCAGAGCGAATTTGATGTGCTGAAAAGTGATATCGCCTGCATTCGTGATCTCGGATTTCCGGGGCTGGTGGTCGGTATGCTGGATGCGGAAGGGCATATTGATATGCCAAGAATGTGGGAAGTCATGGCGCTGTGTGGCGATATGGCCGTGACGTTCCATCGCGCGTTCGATATGTGTCTGAACCCGAAGATTGCACTAGAGCAGTTGACTCAGTTAGGGGTGGCGCGCATTCTGACTTCCGGCCAGCAACAAAATGCGGAAGTGGGTTTACCGATGCTTCGGGAACTCAACCAGCTGACGCGTGGTCCAATCATTATGGCGGGCGCGGGTGTGCGTCTGACGAATCTGCAAAAGTTTGTGGATATCGGGCTGACCGAATTACACAGCTCCGCAGGACGTCAGGTGCCTTCTTCGATGCGTTACCGCAAAGCCGGTGTCACGATGAGTTCTGACACAGATTTTGATGAATTCAGTCGTTATTGCGTGGACGGCGATATTGTTGCCGCAATGAAAAGCACATTGCAGTTCGACGATGAAATATCCCGCACGGCGTAATAACCCAATGATTTAACCGGGTCTCACGACCCTTATTGCGTCGCCCTGCGCAAGTACCAGGCCCCGTCATTTTGGCGGGGCTTTTTTTGTGTTCTGAATCTGCTTTTTTTGTGTGAATGAGTCGGATAATCTGTCTCTTCATCAAATTGTCACCACCGGAAGGGACATGAAAAAGTTATTTATTACTCTCACGCTGCTGGGATTGTCGCATTCATCATTTGCTGCTGATAAACAACCCAGCAGCGTTCTGGATAATGGTGTTGAGACGTTTGCCATTGATTGTGCTGGCAACCCTCAGCAAACAACACTGGATATAAACGCCTGTTATGCGGAAAAAATCGACAAGCTGAATTGGGTAAAACAAACGTATCTTGATACGGCAAGGAAAAGCATCGAACCCACGGCTAAAGACCCGGATCCGGATCCTGATGCGGCGGAAATGCTGAAAGTGTTTGAGGAAGAAACTCAGGCGTGGGATGCGTTTGAAGATAAAGCGTCAACGGCGACTTACACCGCATATCAAGGTGGAACTATCAGAGGAGCCATGTCGATGTCGCGGAGAATGGAACTTATTGAGCTACGTATTAAAGATATCTGGAGCAACTGGCTGCAATATCAGGATTCCACGCCTGCGGTTTTACCAGAACCAAAATTTAAAGAAGGCGATTAATGAAGTTTTGTGGTCATGAAAAAGCGCCTGAGTGGCGCTTTTTCAGAAGGGTCCTCATTCAGCCCCAGGTCAGCAGCGCCACGCCAAGCATTCCCGCTTTTACGACCAGACACATAACAAAAAGACCCAAAACGATGACGGCGCGGTCCATGAGGAAACGAATTCTTCTGCGCATTGATTTCTCCGCGAAATAATCGCGTACTGATAAATTGGTTGGCCGAATTTATACACGAAATACTATCAATCAATCCAATGTTATAACGTCAAAACGCGAAGCTTTACAAAGGGCTGTGACAGGCGGGTAAAACTGCTACTTTTCGTAGAAGTTTTTTATTCTGATCGCGACGTCAATATTAGCCCAGTGTAATTCGTCTTCTTTGTGCAGACTGCTGCTGCCATCTTCCCAGGAGACGAAATAGGACACGGTGCCTGTTTGTGATTCGAAGGTATTCATGACGTTACCTTTGATATCTCCGGATCTGTGTTTAACGATGCTGCCCTTAGGGAATTTCATACTTCCTCCCAAAACGTTAACGACGATCTCTGTCAGAACAAACAGATAGCCTCAACAAAGATTAGACCTTTTTACGGCGCGATGTACAGGGCTGCGTGGCTGAAAGTGGGGATAAAGTGTGAGATTTAACGTCCGCCAGACGGGGAGATTGTCTGGCGGAAGGGGGATGTTATGGCTTGCGGGCAATAAGCAGGGCGCGACGCGGCGCCGGATAGCCTTCGATAGTTTTGGTCGGGTCATTGGGATCGAGGAATTCAGCCAGAGATTCGCTGGTCATCCAGTCGGTGCGACGTTGTTCTTCAAGCGTGGTAACGCTGACATCGGCAATGCGCACATCGACAAATCCACATTTGATCAGCCAGTTTTTCAGCGCCGCTGCGGAAGGGATGAAATAGATATTCCCCATCTGCGCGTAACGGTCACCCGGCACCAGCACCTGCTCGCTGTCGCCTTCAATCACTAAGGTTTCCAGCACCAGCTCGCCATCGCTGACCAGCTGATTTTTCAGTTGCAGAAGGTGATCCAGCGGCGAACGACGATGGTACAAAACGCCCATCGAGAAGACAGTATCAAATGCGTTCAGCTCCGGTAACTGCTCGATGCCCAGCGGCAAGAGATGCGCACGCTGATCGCCGCCCAGCAATTTACGCACGGCCTCGAACTGGCACAGAAACAGTTGCATTGGATCGATACCCACCGCCAAATGCGCACCTGCACCGATCATGCGCCACATGTGGTATCCGCTGCCGCAACCGACATCGAGAATGGTACGGCCAGCCAGGGAAGAGATGTGCGGCAGAACGCGATCCCATTTCCAGTCTGAACGCCATTCGGTATTAATTTCAACGTCGTACAGCGAGAATGGCCCTTTGCGCCACGGCATCATATTGCGCAGCAGGTTTTCAATACCTTCGCGCTGACCGGCAGGCAAAGGTATTTCCATACTGGCGCTGACGCTGTGCAGCAAATCCAGTCGTTCGGGCTGCAACAGCGGCAGACGATCGACGGAGTTAAACCACAGTTTGAATTTGCCGTGCAGGGATTCTTTCTGCCAGGCGGTCAGCTGCGATGGCAGGGTATTAAGCCACGGACTCAGCGGCCCTTTGGCGATAACGCGATAAAAATCACCGAAATCAATCATTCTGCTGCTCCGGCTTTCAGCGCAATCAGTGAGCCAAAGTTAAAGCACTGGAACCAGACTTCCGTATGCTGGAAACCGGCCTGATGCAGGCGGGCTTTATGCGTTTCAACGGAATCGGTCAGCATGACGTTTTCCAACATGCTGCGTTTCTGGCTGATTTCGAGTTCGCTGTAGCCGTTCGCACGTTTGAAATCGTGATGCATATTGAACAGCAACTCGCCGACATCTTTATCTTCAAAACTGAATTTCTCAGACAGCACCAGCGCCGCACCCGGACGCATGCCCTGACAGACTTGATTCAGCAAGCGCTGACGGTCATCCGGCTCAAGGAACTGTAACGTAAAGTTGAGCACCACCATCGAGGCATTTTTCAGCTCGATATCCAGAATATCGGATTCAATCACGGTGACCGGCGTTTCTGCGCGGAAAGCATCAATATGGCGGCGGCAGCGTTCCACCATGGCGGGGGAGTTATCGACAGCAATGATTTCGCAGCCCTGAACCTTGATGTTGCGACGCATGGAAAGCGTAGCAGCACCCAGCGAGCAGCCCAGATCATAAACGTTAGAGTCGGGCTGAACGAAGCGCTCGGCGAGCATGCCAATCATTGAAATAATGTTGGAATAGCCCGGAACAGAGCGTTGGATCATGTCAGGGAAAACTTCAGCAACGCGTTCGTCGAACGTCCAGTCGCCCAGCTTATCTATTGGTGCAGAAAACAGCGTATCGTGGTTTGCCATAGCGGTGAGTCAGGCCAAAAAGAGTGTGGGTAAAAAAGTTGAGGGCAGATTTTAGCAGATACTGGCGCAGGCAGATACCTGCGCGCTCGGGTGTTGATGCAAAACAGCGGCTAAAAAGCGGGGCAGGTCAGTCAAAGTTCAGAAATTGTGACCACGGCAAATAGATAATATTGACTACCACCATCAGCACCAGTGAGATATACGTCGCGGCCATGCCGTTACGGCGCCAGAGAAATTCACGGTTTTTCAGCCCGTAATAATGGAACAACCGGCCGAGGATCAGCAGGATACCGCAGGCGTGGACTGTCCAGATCGCGGCACCGTTCATTTCCATAAACAGCAGCAGTAAACAGCCGATCGGCAGATATTCTACGGCGTTGCCGTGTACGCGGATGGCAGTTTGTAATTCGTAGGATCCTCCGTCACCGGTGGCAATGCGGTATTGCATCCGCAGGCGGACAACATCGAAAGAGAGTTTGATCAAAAGTATGGCAGCAAGCACGACGTATAACGCGCTAATCATGATGACTTCCTTGGTTAATCCCTGTTTTCAGGCGGAAAAATTTCCTTCCGCTACGCGCCTATAATAACGGGCTGCCGTATCACTGTCGTCATGAAATCATGAAAATTCTCAGAACAGGGTGTCCTGTTCCGGCCAGTCAGGCGCGGGCTGGACAGACGGCATTCGCCGGTGCAAATCCTGCCACAGGCTGCGTGCCTGCTGCGGGGCGTCGGTGCAGTCAGGTGTGTGGATAAACAAATAGGGCGCTAATCCCTGAGTTTGCCAGTCGTCGAGTTTTGTAATCCACTGGCTGAACAGCGGGCGGTTGGCCTCCAGACTGTCGCCACCGATAAAACGCACAATCGGGCGCGATGACGTCACCACTGCGTGCAGCGGCAGCACCGGTTTTTTACGTTTAGCTTCGAGCACTGCTTCGGTGGTGGATTTTGAGCTGTGAACAGGACGGCTGTCGAGAATGGCGCGGTTTATCCCGCGCTGATGTAAGCCCTGATTCAGTGCGCGTTCTTCTTCACCTTTATTGAAAAAATCCTGATGGCGCACTTCGACGCCGTAATCGAAACCGGCGGGCAGGGCATCCAGAAATTGCCATAAGCGGTCGAGATGAGCGGGTGCGAACGTGGCTGGCAGTTGCAGCCAGAACTGGCCGATGCGTTCACCGAGCGGTTCGAGCGTACGGTAAAACAGGTCGACGTTTTCCTGACAGTTTGCCAGCGCGGCTTTATGGCTGATATCGGAAGGGAATTTGAAACAAAAGCGAAAAGATTCCGGCGTCATATCCCGCCAGCGCATCACCACTTCCTGTTTAGGCAGCGCGTAAAAGGTGGTATTGCCCTCGACACAATTGAAGTACCGCGCGTAATCGGCCAGATCACGCAAACCGATTTTTGCCCAGGCGTTGTGGTGCCATTGCGGTAAACCAATATACATAGCGCTGCTCCCTGTTTTCTGAGCCGGACTCCAAATAAAACGCCGCCTCGGCGGGCGGCGTTCAGGCAAGAAAATCAGGGTAACGTTACTCTGGCAGAGCGGCAAGCACTTCGGCAGTTGAACGTACGCGACTGATACGCGGGAAGATAAACTGCACGCTGGACTGGTGATGGTCATTGTTATGCGCGCTGCACGCATCTTCAGCGATCACCAGTTCATAGCCGTGTTCCCAGGCATTGCGTGCGGTGGATTCTACGCCGATGTTGGTGGAAATACCGGCCAGCACGATGCTTTTGATACCGCGGCGGCGCAGTTGCAGATCAAGATCTGTGCCGTAGAACGCGCCCCACTGGCGCTTAACGACCAGCAGATCGCTGTCTGTCACGCCCAGCTGTTCCGGGAATTCCCACCAGCTTGCTGGCAAACCGCCTTCCGGTGCAGCCGCAGGGATATCAACAGGTTGTTTCAGCGCTTCGTCGAAAGAATCAGACCAGCCCACGCGAACCATGACGACCGGCGCGCCCAGTTTACGGAAACGGGTTGTCAGTTCAGTGGCGTTATCCAGCACTTGCTGCGCGGTGTGCGGGCCGCCAGCGAACGGTAAAATCCCTTTCTGTAAGTCGATCAGCACCAGTGCGGTGGTTTTTGGGTCAAGTTTCATGTGTAGCTCCCGGTTTTCAATATGGATAATGAGAGAAAGGAATCATTTACGTCGTGTACAAAGGGGATTGCGCGAGTCTATTCTAACGGGAAGACCGTAATGAGATAATTTTGTTAAATTATGTGTAGCTTGCAACACGAAAGAATTTCCGCCTCAGTGTTGATCTGTTCGCACTTATCCTTCGCCGGAAATTCCTTTATAATAGCCGCCTTTTTTCGATCTGAATAAAACCCATTCGACACGCTGCTGAGTTTTGCGGCGAGCGACCAGAGTCAATAACCGTTTCTGTGCCTGTGCGCCATGAGGCCGGGTAGTGGGATCAAAAGGATACCGTTATGCGTACTGTATATTGTGGAAAACTAAATGCGTCCAATGTGGGCCAGGAAGTAACATTGTGTGGCTGGGTTAACCGTCGCCGCGATTTGGGTGGTTTGATTTTCATCGATATGCGTGACCGCGAAGGCATCGTTCAGGTTTTCTTCGACCCGGATCAGGCAGAAGCCTACAAACTGGCGTCTGAATTGCGTAACGAGTTCTGCATCCAGCTGACCGGTACCGTGCGTGCGCGTCCTGAAAGCCAGTTCAACAAAGACATGGCGACCGGGGAAGTGGAAGTGTTCGCCAGCAATCTGAACATCATCAACCGTTCAGAATCATTGCCGCTGGACTCCAACCACGTCAACACCGAAGAAGCGCGTCTGAAATACCGCTATCTGGATTTGCGTCGCCCTGAAATGGCTAACCGACTGAAAGCGCGTGCAAAAATCACCAGCCTCGTGCGTCGTTTCATGGACAGCCATGACTTCCTCGACATCGAAACCCCGATGCTCACCAAAGCCACGCCGGAAGGTGCGCGTGACTATCTGGTGCCAAGCCGTGTGCACAAAGGCAAATTCTACGCCTTGCCGCAGTCTCCTCAGCTGTTCAAACAGCTGCTGATGATGTCCGGTTTTGATCGTTACTATCAGATTGTTAAATGCTTCCGTGACGAAGATTTACGTGCTGACCGTCAGCCAGAATTCACCCAGATCGACGTGGAAACCTCCTTCATGAGCGCTGAACAAGTGCGTGAAGTGATGGAAAAACTGGCCCGCGAACTGTGGCAGGAAATCAAAGGTGTGGACTTGGGCGATTTCCCGATCATGACCTTTGCAGAAGCGATGCGTCGTTTCGGTTCCGATAAACCAGACCTGCGTAACCCGATGGAAATGGTCGACGTAGCGGACCTGATGAAAAACATCGAGTTCAAAGTGTTTGCTGATCCGGCCAACGATCCGAAAGGCCGCGTGGCTGCGCTGCGCGTGCCGGGCGGTGCTTCCCTGAGCCGTAAACAAATCGACGAATACGCGAAATTCATCGAAATCTACGGCGCGAAAGGCCTGGCTTACATCAAAGTGAATGAAGTGGCGAAAGGTCTGGAAGGTATCCAGAGCCCGGTCGCGAAATTCCTGAACGAAGAACTGTTGTCTGCGTTGATCGAACGTACCGGCGCACAAGATGGCGACATGATCTTCTTCGGCGCAGCCAGCGCGAAGATTGTCACTGACGCGATTGGTGCACTTCGCCTGAAAGTTGGCCGTGACCTGAAAATCACCAAAGAAGACATGTGGGCTCCGCTGTGGGTTATTGACTTCCCGATGTTTGAAGACACCGACGAAGGCGGTCTGAGCGCCATGCACCACCCGTTTACTGCGCCAAAACAAATGAGCGCACAAGAGCTGGCGGCAAATCCGGTTTCTGCTATCGCCAACGCGTACGACATGGTCATCAACGGCTACGAAGTCGGCGGCGGTTCGGTGCGTATTCACCGCAGCGAAATGCAGCAGACCGTGTTCAATATTCTGGGGATTAACGAACACGAACAGCGCGAGAAATTCGGCTTCCTGCTCGACGCCCTGAAATACGGTACACCTCCGCACGCGGGTCTGGCATTTGGTCTGGATCGTCTGGTGATGTTGCTGACCGGTACGGACAACATCCGTGACGTCATCGCGTTCCCGAAAACCACGGCCGCTGCGTGTCTGATGACCGAAGCGCCAAGCTTTGCAAATCCGGCTTCACTGCTGGAGCTGGGCATTGCGGTGGTGGCGAAAAAAGAAGTGACGCCAGACACAAATACAGAGAATAACTAATGAGCTATAAGCGTCCTGAGTCGATACTGTGCGTCATCTACGCCAGAAATACCGGCCGGGTGCTGATGCTTCAACGAAAGGATGACCCGAATTTTTGGCAGTCGGTAACCGGCAGTCTGGAAGGCGGGGAATCCCCGAATCAAACCACGCAGCGGGAAGTCATGGAAGAGGTCGGTATCGACATTGCAGGTGAAAACCTGACTCTTCAGGACTGCCACCGCTGCGAGGATTTTGAAATATTTGCGCATTTGCGCCATCGCTATGCTCCCGGCGTGACGCGTAACAAAGAACACTGGTTCTGTCTGGCGTTACCCGATGAGCGTGATGTGGAACTCACCGAACATCATGCATACCGGTGGCTCGATAAACCCGCAGCGGCAGCGCTGACGGTGTCTCCGAGTAACCAGCAGGCGATTGAAGAATTTGTAAACTATTCGGTCTGTTAAGACTTAAGACTTTTTGGAGATATTTATGGCAGGTCACAGTAAGTGGGCCAACACTAAGCACCGCAAAGCGGCGCAAGATTCTAAACGCGGCAAAATTTTCACTAAAATCATTCGCGAGCTGGTCACAGCGGCACGTCTGGGTGGCGGCGATGCGGGTTCTAACCCACGTCTGCGCGCAGCAATTGATAAAGCGCTGTCAAACAACATGACCCGCGATACCCTCAACCGTGCCATCGCACGTGGTGTGGGCGGTGACGAAGACACCAACATGGAAACCATCATTTATGAAGGTTACGGCCCGGGTGGCTCCGCCATCATGGTTGAATGCCTGAGTGATAACCGCAACCGTACCGTGGCAGAAGTGCGTCATGCCTTCACCAAAACCGGTGGCAACCTGGGTACCGACGGTTCCGTGGCTTATCTGTTCTCCAAAAAAGGCGTGATTACTTTCGCTCCTGGTCTGGATGAGGATGTGCTGATGGAAGCCGCGCTGGAAGCGGGCGCAGAAGACATCATTTCTTACGATGACGGCGCTATCGATGTATTCACAGCCTGGGAAAATCTGGGTGAAGTGAAAGATGCGCTGGAAGCGGCCGGTTACAAAGCCGATTCCGCAGAAGTCACCATGATCCCATCGACCAAAGCCGACATGGATGCAGAAACTGCACCTAAACTGTTGCGCCTGATCGATATGCTGGAAGATTGTGACGATGTGCAGGAGGTTTACCACAACGGTGAAATCTCCGACGAGATCGCAGAAACTCTGTAATCTCAGTGCCGCCGGTGGTCACCACCGGCCGGCTATCCTGTTGTCCCACAGCAGTTTATACTCTCCCCAACTTTCCAAAAAAAAACGACAACACAAGGCGTTGACTGGCTATGGCTATTATTCTGGGGATCGACCCCGGTTCGCGTATTACCGGCTATGGCATTATCCGCCAGACAGGGCGTCAGCTCAGCTATCTCGGCAGCGGCTGTATCCGCACCGTTGTGGATGATATGCCGGGGCGTCTGAAACTGATTTATGCCGGTGTGTCGGAAATCATTACCCAATTTCAGCCCGATTTTTTTGCCATCGAATCAGTGTTTATGGCGAAGAATGCTGACTCGGCTTTAAAGCTCGGACAGGCACGCGGCGCGGCGATTGTCGCTGCTGTAAATCAGGATTTGCCGGTGTTCGAATATGCGGCGAGACAGGTCAAACAGACCGTTGTAGGCACCGGCGCGGCTGAAAAAACGCAGGTTCAGCATATGGTGCGCTCTATACTGAAATTACCTGCCAATCCGCAGGCCGATGCCGCCGATGCGCTGGCGATTGCGATCACGCATTGCCACATGAGCCAGAACGCAATTCGACTCAGCTCAGACAAGTTACAGATGGCGCGCGGACGTATGCGATAGACGCCGCAACTCTATTAAGCTGGATATTCATCCAGCCTTTTTTATGATATAAACATCGCTGCTTTTGACCTGATAAGGAAAATGAACGTGATAGGCAGATTACGAGGCATTATTCTGGAAAAACAGCCCCCTTTGGTGCTGCTTGAAACCAACGGCGTGGGCTATGAAGTGCATATGCCGATGACCTGTTTTTACGAATTGCCGGAGCTGGGTCAGGAAGCTGTCATCTTCACGCAATTTATCGTCCGTGAAGATGCCCAGTTGCTCTACGGATTCAACGATAAACAAGAGCGCGCGCTGTTCCGGGAACTGATTAAAGTCAACGGCGTGGGGCCAAAGCTGGCACTGGCAATTCTGTCAGGCATGTCGGCACAGCAGTTTGTCAGTGCGGTAGAAAAGGAAGAAATCACCGCATTAATTAAGTTACCTGGCGTCGGTAAGAAAACCGCAGAACGCCTGGTCGTCGAAATGAAAGACCGCTTTAAAGGATTAAACGGTGATCTATTTAACAATCATACTGATATCACGCTACCTGCATCGGCGTCGAAAGCTAAAGAATCTGACGCTGAAGGCGAAGCCGTCGCAGCGCTGATATCCCTCGGATATAAACCGCCGGAAGCCAGCCGCATGATCAGCAAAGTGGCGAAGCCGGGTGCAGAATCTGAAACGTTGATTAGAGAAGCGCTGCGCGCAGCGCTGTGAGGTAAACGATGATTGAAGCTGACCGCCTGATTTCTTCCGAAGTCTTTAGTGAAGAAGAAGTCATTGACCGTGCGATCCGCCCGAAACTGCTCAGCGAATACGTTGGGCAGCCACACGTGCGCTCGCAGATGGAAATCTTTATTCAGGCGGCTAAGCAACGTAAAGATGCGCTCGATCACCTGTTGATTTTCGGACCTCCGGGGCTGGGTAAAACCACGCTGGCTAACATTGTGGCGAACGAAATGGGCGTGAATCTGCGCACCACTTCAGGACCCGTGCTGGAAAAGGCCGGTGATCTGGCTGCAATGCTGACCAATCTTGAGCCGCACGACGTGCTGTTCATCGATGAAATCCACCGTCTGTCGCCGGTGGTTGAAGAAATTCTGTATCCGGCGATGGAAGATTATCAGCTGGATATCATGATTGGCGAAGGTCCTGCCGCGCGATCTATCAAACTTGATTTGCCTCCGTTTACCCTGATTGGCGCCACCACCCGCGCCGGTTCCTTAACGTCGCCGCTGCGTGACCGTTTCGGTATCGTGCAGCGTCTGGAGTTCTATCAGGTCGCAGATTTGCAGCACATCGTCGGGCGCAGTGCGACCTGTCTCGGGCTGGAATTGTCGGAAGAGGGCGCACATCAGATTGCCCGCCGTTCACGTGGTACACCGCGTATTGCCAACCGCTTATTACGGCGCGTGCGTGACTTTGCGGAAGTGAAAGGTGACGGCACTATTAATGGCGATGTGGCAAACGGCGCGCTGGATATGCTGGATGTCGATGCCGAAGGTTTCGATTATATGGACCGCAAACTGCTGCTGGCGATTATCGACAAGTTCACAGGCGGGCCGGTGGGGCTGGATAACTTAGCCGCGGCGATTGGTGAAGAGCGCGAGACGATTGAAGACGTCATCGAACCGTTCCTGATCCAGCAGGGCTTTATTCAGCGCACACCGCGCGGTCGCATGGCGACTAATCATGCGTACAAGCACTTCGGGATAACCAGAGAATCTGAATAACCGGTTTGCAGTGCATAAAAGAACGGACGCCCTGTGCGTCCGTTTTGCATTTCGTTATCCGAAATTACTGGCTCACTTCACAACGGCTGAGCATCCGCCAGTCACGCGGTAACTCACGCACTTCACCCGCCAGAATCACTTTGCCGGTGGCATGAATATCCGCGCTTGATGATCCCACCTGCACCTCGGCAAAACCGGGCTCGACGATGCGCTTACCCGCGTGACCGGTGAAATTGAGCATATCAGTCGGAATGCTGAAGCTGAGCGTCGCGGTTTGTCCGGCTTCCAGTTCAACGCGCTCAAAAGCTTTCAGCTCCTGCACCGGACGCACCACCGTTGCCACGCAGTCACGCAGATAAACCTGCACCACTTCGCTGCCTGCCTGAGAACCGGTATTGGTGATTTTAATTTGTACCGAAATATCCCCGTTGTCGATGGCGACCGGGTGCTGATTCAGTTGCAAATCGTGATAGCGGAACGTGGTGCCGCTCAGTCCGTAGCCAAACGGGTATCTGGCACCAAAGTGGAACGCAATCGGCGTGCCGCCACTTTTCAGTTTGTGGTTGTAATAATACGGCATAGCACCGGCGCTTTTCGGCACGGAAACCACCAGCCTTCCGGACGGTGCCTCTTTGCCGCTGATAATGTCGACAATTGCCCGCCCGCCTTCCTGACCGGGCGCAAACGCCATCAGGAACCCGGCGATTTTTTCCTCCAGTCCGCCAAGAGAATACGGGCGGCCGCCGGTCATCACCACAATGGTCGGCTTACCGGTCGCGACAATCTCCTCCAGCATCTGCTGCTGAACCCCCGGCAGTTGCAGGCTGTCCGTATCAGAGCCTTCGCCGACGGTGCCGCTCTGGAATAATCCCGCCAGATCGCCGACAAACACCAGCGCGACATCACTTTCCTGTGCCAGTTTTACGGCCTGCGGGATAAGCGCAGTGTTCAGTGACACGGGTGAACTTTGCATCGGTGTCGCGGCATCACCCGGAAAGACCGGTGCGCCCGCCGTGCGCTTTTCGAGAATATGACAGCCTTTGGCATAACGAATATTTTGTTCGCCGTAAGCTGCACGCAAGGCCTGTAACGGCGTGGTGACCTGTTCCGTCTGGGCTTCCATTTCGCTGATGATCAGATGCACCGGAAAACTGTAACCGCTGAGCAAGGCCAGCGGATCGTCTGCCGTCGGGCCGATGACTGCAATTTTCTGACCGGATTTCGGCTTCAGCGGCAGGATGCCGCTATTTTCCAGCAGGGTGATGGAACGCACAGCGGCTTTCCAGGCCAGTTCACGCGTGGCGGGTTGTTGCAATTGTGGCTGCGGCTCAATGGCGTAAGGCTGTTCAAACAGGCCAAGGCGAAATTTCTCTGTCAGCACGCGCGTAACAATCTCATCAATTTTCGCCATGCCGATAAGACCCCGCGAAACTGCATCGGCCAGATGTTGCGCGCAATCGCCTTTCGGTAATTCGATATCCAGTCCGGCATTGAACGACAGCGCTGCGGATTCGGCGTCATCATGGCTGACACCATGATGCTGATGCAGCAGGCTGACACCGCCGTAATCGGCAACAATCAGGCCATCGAATCCCCACTGCTCGCGCAATATTTCGGTCAGCAGGAAGTGGTCACTGTGACACGGCTGGCCGTCAATATCGTGATAAGCCGGCATCACTGAACCGGCATTCGCCAGTTTTACCGCCATCTCAAACGGCAGCAGGAAAGTGTCATTCAGCTCGCGAAAACCCAGATGTACCGGCGCATGATTGCGGGCTCCTTCGCTGAATGAATGTCCGACATAATGTTTCAGCGTGGCCAGCAGATCCCGTTTTTCGCCCTGCAAACCGCGCACATACGCGCTCGCCATGACACCGACCAGATACGGGTCTTCACCAAACGTTTCTTCGGTACGTCCCCAACGGACATCACGGGAAACGTCCAGCACCGGCGCCAGGCCCTGATGGCAACCGACGCTTTGTGCTTCCTCGCGGATAGCGCCAGCAATCTGCTCCATCAGTTGCGGATCCCACGTCGAGGCATAGCTCAGGGAAGAGGGGAACAGCGTCGCATCTTTGCATAATAAACCCACCAGACATTCTTCATGGAACATCGCAGGAATACCCAGGCGCGTTTCTTCCACCAGCATTTTTTGCAGCCGGTTCAGCGCGCGCACGCCTTCTGCCGGGCTGACCACGTGCGTTCCCAGAGGTCGTGTGATTTGTCCTGCACCCAGCGCCAGTTGCTCCTCCAGCGCCAAAGTTTGTTTATGTCCGGCAAAATCATCGCTCAGATCGGACCGTTCTCTGTGTTTACCGTTACTGTCGAGGATCAGCCAGAACGCGTGCATCTGCGCGTATTTTTCGGCGGGCGTCATACGGGCAAGCAAGTCGGCGACGCGGGTCGCGACGGGCTGTGAGGCATCCTGATACAGGTGAGTCATCTTACATCTCCTTGTTTTATCAGACGGGAACGCAGGAATAACGCGCGGGAAAACGAAATATAAACAGAAGTATTGAGAATGGACTGCAGGTAAACAATTGAGGAAACGAATATGCATTTTACGTTTTTTAATTTTGTTTCCGGTTTGTGAGCAGGATCAGATTGAGGCATATCCGGCCTGAAACCTGCTTTTAGTGTTATTTGGCAGGTATCTGGTGTTTAATTAGGTGTCATCTGGTCTTAGTTAGGAGCACAACTTCGTATGTCTCATATCAGCGCCGGCGTCGAATACGCCCTGCATTGCCTGCTGTTTATCGCCGATCCGCAGGGAAAGGTAACGGATGCCAGCGTGCGCGATTTGTCAGAACTTCAGGGTGTTCCGTTCGATTATGTCGCTAAGTTGTTCACCAAACTGCATAAAGCAAAGCTTATCATCGCGACAGAAGGTGCGAAGGGTGGCATCCGTCTGGCGAGGCCACCGCAGGAAATCAGCGTGCTGGAAGTGGTAGATGCCATCGACGGGCGCAAAAAGCTTTTCGACTGCAAGGAAATCCGTAACCGTTGCGCGGTGTTCGAAGAAAATCCGCCGTCATGGGCGAGTTCTGGCCTTTGTGCCATACATGCGCTGATGATTGAAGCTGATGACAAAATGCGTGAAGTGCTCGCAGCACAAACGCTGGCCGGGCTGGCCTCACAGTTTGGCCGTAAAGCGCCGTCTGAGTTCGGTCAGCAAGTCATCCGCTGGCTGGGAGACAAAGGTTCCCGTCGTATCCTCTGATTAATTTCTTCTGATTTTTTCTCACTGGCACTTGCCAGCGGGGTATCTGTGGGCGTATTTTTAACTACGACAAAAATTATCCTAGTTATCCGGTGCTGGTCATAACAGCTTTAGTTAAAAGACAGCTTTAGTTAAAAGCACCGGAGATTATCCACGGCAAAAGGAAAAAACATGAAAATTCTACACGTTGATGCAAGTTCTAAATTTCACCAGTGGTCTAATTCCCGTGCGCTGGGGCGCTATTTCATTGAGCAGCTGCAACACAAAGGCGTTGAACTCGAGATTGATTATCTGGATGTCACTGAAGATGTGCAGCCGCACATTTCAGCAGAATTTGTACAGGCTACGTATACCCCGCAAGCCCAGCGTACTGACCGTATGCGCGAAGTGCTGGCAGAGTCTGATGCGCTGTGTCAGCGCGTGATGGCAGCGGATGCGCTGGTTTGCGCCATGCCGATGTATAACTGGACAATTCCTTCTACGTTCAAAACATTCATCGACAACATTATCCGTACCAATGTCACTTACAGTCTTCATGAAGACGGCAGTATTACTGGGAATCTGGGCGATAAGAAAGTGCTGTTTGTGACCACGCGCGGCGCAGATCTCGGGGAAGGCAGTCCGTTCGCTAACATGGATGCGATGACGCCGGTGCTGAGAAACACTTTTGGATTTATCGGCGTGGAAAATCCGTGGTTTGTGGACGCACAGCCTCTGCAATTCTCTGACGAAGCGGCGCGCGAAGCCGGGCTGAAAAAAGCACGCGAAGAGCTGGATGCAGTCTCCGAAGAGTGGGCAATGAGTCTGGTTTCTGCGGATGTCATCGTTGCCTGATATACGGTAAACCGCTTAACTGACGCTCAGGTACGGGCGTCGGTGAGCGCAAAATCTGAAGCCGATCACAATTTCATCATCCGGCGGATATTACGACTTGTTTCTGGCCGCGATTCGCCAGAGAATTCATTTCGAAAAGCAGGATTGTTACTGTCTGACAGGCAAAACCTAAACTTCTCGTTTTTTCGCATATCGCGAAGAAGCCGGAAGTTTAGGTTTTTTTTTGGCCTGAATTCAGGGGCCGGCCGCCCCTTTGAAATACAACGGCAATGTCGTGCACGACGCCATTACTCTGATGAGATAACACCATGGAATACAGTACATTAGCCGATGAAATTCTCCGCGGTGTGGGCGGAAAGGAAAACGTAGTCAGCGTGGTTCACTGCGCGACCCGTTTGCGTTTCAAACTGAGAAATACCAGTAAAGCGGATGCCGTCGGACTGAAAGAAAATCCCGGCGTAATCATGGTCGTGGAAAGCGGCGGCCAGTTTCAGGTGGTGATCGGCAACCACGTTGGTGCGGTGTATGAAGCGCTGGTCAAAGGCAGTGCGCTTTCTGACAGCGGCGACGATGACACCGGTGAAAAGGGCAGTTTGTTTGCCCGTGCGATTGACGTTATTTCAGGTATTTTTACGCCTTTCATCGGCATCATGGCCGCATCGGGGATCCTGAAAGGTTTTCTGGCGCTGGCACTGGCTCTTGGCTGGTTAAACCCCGAAAGCGGCACCTATAAAGTCTGGTTCGCGGCCAGCGATGCGATGTTCTACTTCTTCCCGCTGGTGATCGGTTTTACCGCCGGTAAAAAATTCGGCGGTAATCCGTTCGTCACCATGATGATTGGTGGCGCAATGGTGCATCCGCTGATGATTGCCGCTTTCGAGGCACAGCAACCGGGCGCGCAGGGCGAGCATTTCTTCGGTATTCCGCTGGTGTTTATCAATTATGCATCATCGGTTATTCCGGTAATTCTGGCCGCATGGGTTTCCTGCTGGCTGGAAAAACGGGCGATGAAAATATTGCCTTCTGCACTGCGTAATTTCATCACGCCGCTTATCTGCCTGATGGTGGTGGTGCCGCTGACCTTCCTGATTATCGGGCCTGTTGCAACCTGGGCCAGTCAGCAACTGGCTAATGGCTACCAGTTTGTGTATCACATCAGTCCGACGATTGCCGGTGCCTTCATGGGCGCACTGTGGCAGGTGTGTGTGATTTTCGGTCTGCACTGGGGACTGGTGCCGCTGATGATCAACAACTTCAGTATTCTCGGTCACGACACCATGATGCCGCTGTTATTACCGGCGGTGATGGGGCAGGTCGGGGCGGTCATTGGCGTGATGCTGCGTGCCAAAGATGCCCGCACTAAAGCGCTGGCGGGTTCAGCCATCAGTGCGGGGATTTTCGGCATCACAGAACCGGCAGTTTACGGCATCAACCTGCCGCGCCGCCGTCCGTTTATCTTCGGTTGCGCCGGTGGTGCAATGGGGGCCGCGATCCTCGGGCATTTCCAGACCACGGCGTATTCCTTCGGTTTCGCCAATATCTTTACCTTCACGCAGATTATTCCGCCGACAGGCTTTGATAAAACCGTCACGGCTGCGATTGCCGGGACGCTGATTGCGCTGGTATTTGCTGCGCTGGCTACTTATTTCTTCGGCATGAAAGAAGAAACCGCAGCGCCGGAAGTCACCGAAAAGGCCAAAGAGGATGCTGCACAGGCGCCCCGCGGGAAGACACTGATTGCCAGCCCGATGACCGGTGCTTGTATCGCACTCGACCAGGTTAAAGATCCGACTTTCGCCAGTGGTTTACTGGGCAAAGGCGTGGCGATTTTTCCGACCACCGGCCGCGTGGTTTCGCCGGTCAACGGCACCATCGCCTCGCTGTTTAAAACCCATCACGCCATCGGAATTGAATCTGACGACGGTGCAGAAATTCTGATCCACGTCGGCATCGATACGGTGAAGCTGGACGGCAAATTCTTTACGCCACACGTCGCGGTCGACGCGGTGGTGAAACAGGGCGATTTGTTGCTGGAATTCGATATGCAGGCCATTTCCGATGCCGGTTACGACCTGACGACGCCGGTGCTGGTTACCAACAGTGATGACTACCTTGATGTCATCCCGGCAGCCGTCGGTCAGGACGCCAGCGAACAAACGCCATTACTCACTTTATTACGATAACGACCCGAGCCAGGAGGTTCACATGAACAAGCAATTCCCAGACGGTTTCTTATGGGGCGGCGCAGTCGCAGCCAATCAGGTCGAAGGCGCATACCTGACGGATGGTAAAGGATTATCGACGTCTGACCTGCAACCGCAAGGCGTGTTTGGTCCGGTGCAGGAACGTGTTGAAGGCGATTTCGGCGTGAAAGATGTGGCGATCGATTTCTATCATCGCTATCCGGAAGATATGAAATTATTCGCCGAGATGGGCTTTACCGTACTGCGCACTTCAATTGCCTGGACGCGTATTTTTCCGCAGGGCGATGAATTACAGCCCAACGAAGCCGGTCTGGCATTTTACGACCGCCTGTTTGATGAAATGGCAAAATACGGTATCACACCGCTGGTGACGCTTTCTCACTACGAAATGCCGTACGGTATCGTGAAAAAACACGGTGGCTGGGGCAGCCGTGACACCATCGGTTTCTTTGAAAATTATGCCCGTACAGTGTTCACCCGCTACAAAGATAAGGTGAAACACTGGCTGACGTTCAACGAAATTAACATGTCGCTGCACGCGCCGTTTACCGGTGTCGGGTTGCCGGAAGACAGCAGCAGGCAGGAAATTTATCAGGCGATCCATCATCAGCTGGTGGCCAGCGCCAAAGCGGTCAAAGCCTGCCATGAAATTATTCCGGATGGCAAAATCGGTAATATGCTGCTCGGCGGAATGCTGTATCCGCTGACCTGTAAACCGGCCGATATGATGGAAACATTGCAACAAAACCGCGACTGGTTATTCTTTGGCGATGTGCAGGTTCGCGGTGCTTATCCGCCTTATATGAAGCGTTTCTTTAAAGATCGCGGCATGGAAATTAATATTACCGCAGAAGATAAAGCGGCACTGAAAGAAACCGTCGATTTTATTTCATTCAGTTATTATATGACCGGTTGTGTGACTACTGATGAAGAGCAAAATATTAAAGCGCGTGCCAATATATTAAATATGGTGCCGAACCCGCATCTGCAAAGTTCCGAATGGGGCTGGCAGATTGACCCTGTCGGTTTGCGTTTCTTAATGAATGAACTTTATGACCGTTACCAGAAACCATTATTTATTGTGGAAAATGGATTAGGTGCTCGCGATAAAGTCGAAGCCGACGGCAGCATCAACGACGATTATCGTATTGAGTACATCAACGACCATCTGGTGCAGGTACGCGAAGCCATTGAAGATGGCGTGGAAGTCCTGGGCTACACCAGCTGGGGGCCTATCGATCTGGTCAGCGCTTCAAAAGCCGAATTCTCCAAACGCTACGGATATATCTATGTTGACCGTGATGACCAGGGAAATGGCACGCTGGAGCGCCGTCGTAAGAAAAGTTTCTTCTGGTATAAAGACGTCATTGGTTCCAACGGTGCAGCATTAAATTCCTGATTGGTTATTTTATTTTTATAACAAACACGTTCTAAATAAAAAATAACCTCTGCGGCTTATTATTTTATAAGCCGCAGTCTCGCCATGTATTCCCAGATAATAATGATGATCTAAAATAATAAAGCGGAAATATAAAGATGAAACATTATCAGGATTCTGTTACACCTACCTGTAACGTAATAAATAATAACCGACTGCTAAAAGGCAGTGTTCTGGCTTTGTGTTTTTTAATCGTGGGCATTCATTCAGCGCATGCAGCGGACAACTGGAATGGTACTGTTTTAGGCTTTGAAGCGCCCGGCGAAGGCATGCTCGGCGATATGATGGGTATCCGGCAGATTATCGAAGATCACGGATTTCATTATCAGCTCGGCTATCTGAGTGAATCCTCTTATAACGCGGGTGGCGGTTATAACCATGATAAACATCTGGCGTATATCGATCAGTTCTCGCTGACGTTTACCCAGGATCTGGAGATGTACACCGGCATTCCAGACGCCGCCATCGAAGGAAATATTGTTAACCGTAACCATAACGACAACCTGACGTCAGAACGTACGCAGGATCCACGCGTTGGCTTTAATGATGTCGCGCAGGAAAGCTGGGGCGGGCAGTCGATTACCCGTCTGGGCTGGCTGACGTTTGGCCGCAGTTTCGATGACCGCAAACTGCACTGGCGCATCGGTATGATGAACAAGAATCAGGATTTTGATCAGATTATCCCGTGCGATTTTCAGATGCTCAGCCAGTGCGGCGGCAAATCGGCTAACTCGATGACCTGGTATAACTGGAATAAACATTACTGGGGCACCACGTTTCAGTACAAGCTGACGCCGGAACTGACGCTGAAAACCGGCATTATGGAACAAAACCCGGATGCGTCTGACAGGAAATACGCGTGGAGCGGTTCGCTTAAAGGCGCGCGTGGCATTCTGCTGCCGATGGAAGCGGAACTGAAAACCAAAGTGAACGGCTTACCGGGAATTTATAACTTCGGTTTGCTATACACCAACTCGCCGCAAACTGATTTATCGGAAGGGAAAACCCAGAGCATCGGCGCTACGGATCCGCAAGGTTACCAAAAACACAGCAGCACCTGGCTTATGTATACCGGTTTCAATCAGCAGGTAACCCAGCGCGGGGACGATCCGAACCGTGGGATGAGCGTGTCCTACAGCCTCGGGCTTGGCGATCAGCGCAGCAATGCCATTCATTACACGCAGGCGGCGACCATGCGCTATCGCGGGCTGTTTGATGCGCGCCCCGACGACTGGCTGGGTTTTGGTATGACGTACATTAAAATGAGTAACCATTACCGCCAGAATCAGGAAAACCTGAACACGATTTATCAGGTGGATGATTATGGCAATCCGCTGTATACGCCGCTGTCCGGGCATTCGGTGAACGCTGATCTTTATTATCAGGTTAAAGTCCGCTCCTGGCTGATTCTGCAACCGGATTTGCAATACTGGTACCGGCCGGGTGGGGTGAAGGAAACGCAGGACGCCTGGGTGACCGGACTTAAGGCCATCGTCACGTTCTGAGTGCAAAATTTACGTCTGACTGAGGATCGGATCTGGTAAAATTATCCGGCACAACCGCAGACTGCGGCAGACAAAACCTGATCATCCCTGCGGACGATCGGGTTTTTCTTTTCAGGGAATAACAATGAAAATCGCCAAAATACTTAATAATAACGTGGTGGTTGTCGTCAACAGTCAGCAGCGGGAACAGGTCGTCATGGGCCGCGGGCTGGCGTTTATGAAGAAAACCGGAGACGAACTCGATGAAAGTAAAATCGAGAAAATCTTCGAATTACAGAGTGACGAACTGGTCGCGCATCTGACCGAACTGCTTTCGCATATTCCGATGGAAGTGATGACAACCTGCGACCAGATCATCACGCTGGCGCGCGGGCGGCTTGGGAAATTGCAGGAAAACTTATACATCGCGCTCACTGACCACTGTAATTTCGCCATCGAACGGCAGAAGAAGGGCGTGCCGATCAGCAATGCTTTGCTTTGGGAAACCCGTCGTCTGTACCCGAAAGAATATGCACTCGGGCTGGAAGCGCTGGAAATTATTCATTCGCGCCTCGGCGTGCGGTTACCGGTGGACGAAGCCGGTTTTATCGCCCTGCATCTGGTGAATGCTCAGCTCAATGGCGAGATGCCGGAGGTGCAGCGAATCACCCGCGTGATGCAGGAAATCCTCAATCTGGTGAAATATCAGCTGCGCATTGAATATGACGAAGAATCGCTGAGCTATCAGCGCTTTGTCACCCATCTGAAATTTTTCGCCCAGCGCATGCTCAGCCGCACCGTGGTGGCTGATGACGACATGACGTTGCATGTGGCCGTGAAAGACAACTATCCGCAAGCCTGGCAATGCTCGGAAAAAATCGGTGATTACCTGTCTGCCCAATATCAGCGGGAACTGACGACAGAAGAGATCATGTATCTGTCGATCAATATCGAGCGGGTCAGAAAAGAGTGCCTGCCGAAAGACTCCCCGTAGCGCACGCAAACGCAAAATTCGTTGTGCGAAATATGACTGCTCACAATTTTTTATGACGGTTTTTTTTGCCACCGTTAATGAGAACAGGTAGCATTCTTCGCCGTTATTGCACCAAAACAGTTCCGGCTAAAAAAACTACAGTGGGTAAACCCCATAAACGTTGAGGCTTGCAATCGTTTGCTTGCAGCACCCGACGTCAGGTGAAGGTTATTTTTGGAGAACAAGATCGAATGAAGTCTCATAAGAAATCGGCAGAGGCGAAGCACGCGGCGAAAAGACGCTGGCTGGACTCACACGAACACGGGTATCACAAAAGTATGGGCAATCGTCAGGTACAGATGATTGCCATTGGTGGTTCTATCGGCACCGGTCTGTTTCTCGGCGCGGGCGCGCGTTTACAGATGGCTGGCCCGGCGCTGGCAATCGTGTATGCGGTGTGCGGTATTTTCTCATTCTTTATTTTACGTGCGTTGGGCGAACTGGTTTTACACCGTCCGACCAGCGGCAGTTTCGTATCCTATGCCCGTGAGTTCCTGGGCGAAAAAGCCTCTTACGTTGCAGGCTGGATGTATTTCCTTAACTGGGCGATGACCGGCATTGTCGATATCACCGCAGTGGCTCTTTACATGCACTACTGGGGAACCTTCGGTGATGTTCCGCAATGGATGTTTGCGCTGGGCGCGCTGGCGATTGTTGCCACGATGAACATGATCGGCGTGAAGTGGTTCGCTGAAATGGAATTCTGGTTTGCGCTGATCAAAGTCGCCGCAATTGCCTTGTTCCTGATTGTGGGTGTGGTGTTCCTCGGCACCGGCAAACAGCTGGACGGCAATACCACCGGTTTACATCTGATAACCGACAACGGCGGTATCTTCCCGCACGGGCTGTTACCGGCGCTGGTGCTGGTGCAGGGCGTGGTCTTTGCGTTCGCGGCCATTGAACTGGTTGGTACCGCGGCAGGCGAAACCAAAAATCCTGAAAAAGTGCTGCCGAAAGCCATCAACAGCGTTATCTGGCGTATCGCATTATTCTACGTCGGTTCTGTGGTGCTGCTGGTTCTGTTATTACCGTGGAACGCGTATCAGGCGGGGCAGAGCCCGTTTGTCACCTTCTTCAGCAAGTTAGGCGTGCCTTATATCGGCACGATCATGAATATCGTGGTACTGACTGCGGCGCTGTCGAGTCTGAACTCCGGGCTGTATTCCACCGGTCGTATTTTGCGTTCCCTGTCGATGGGCGGTTCTGCGCCGAAATTCATGTCGAAGATGAGCGCGCAGCAGGTGCCTTACGCGGGCATTCTGGTGACCGTGGGCATTTATGTCATCGGCGTGGTGCTCAACTACTACGTGCCATCGCAGGTGTTTGAAATTGTCCTGAACGTCGCGTCACTCGGCATCCTCAGTTCATGGGCTTTCATCATCGTTTGCCAGATGAAACTGCGTACGGCTATCAAAGAAGGTCGCGCGAAAGACGTCTCCTTCAAAATGCCTTGGGCACCGGTCACTTCGTGGCTGACACTGGCCTTCCTGGCGAGCGTACTGATCCTGATGGCGTTTGACTATCCAAACGGTACGTACACCGTGGCGACGATTCCGGTGCTGATCATCCTGCTGGTTCTGGGCTGGATTGGTCTGCGCAAACGTGCCGCTGAAGTGCATGCCGAACAGGCCGCGCACGAAGAAGCACACCACGAAAGTCTGGATGCGAAGTAATTAATTAGCGTCTGAGATTTTCAGCAAAGGGCTGCCGTTAAGGTGGCCCTTTTTCGTTATCTGTCAGGGTAAAAATATACGGCATGTAAAAAATCCGAAAGCGCTACAGCACCTCTCTCCTTTGACTAGGCTTACTCTTTGGTTTTGAGAGGCAAAGCTATGCTTAAGATTATGTTGCAGATTTTCTCCAGCCCGGAAAAATTTCTCGGGTTATTCAGTGCCGCAGAGATGGAAAACACGCTCGAAGAGGGCGAGCGTATTCTGATTGATGAAAACGGAACGGCGTCCGTCAATCCGGCCAATCAGGATATGCAGGAAGATTTCGCCCGCCACGTCAAACGCATGAGCGTGCTGTAATGGCGACAGCCGTTTTCATGGTGTTAATGGTCTGCGGGTACTGGTATACCACCCGCGACATCTCATCGCGCTTCAAACTCAAACGCACTTTCGGCTGGGACGTTTATTTTCTGGTGGCGCTGTACGGCTGCATTTTTGTCCTGCAGGGCGTGCTGGTGATTGCACTGGTGTATCTGGCGCTGTGGGGGATTTCAGAAGTCGTTAACTGGCTGCCCGAAATCCCGCATCTGCATCAGGACGTGCATTACCATCGCGATTTCATCAACTGGAGTTTCTTAGGTATCCAGGCACCGGTGGTCATTATGCTGGGTGTTTCCGTGATGCTGTGTCTGGTGCGCACCACCTGGTCGCCGGGCCTGCGGCTCAATACCGCCGGACGCAAGCAACTGTATAAACAACTCACCCGCGCTAACGGCGTGGAAGGATTGCTGTATCAGTGCATGGAAGAGGGCGATATGGTGTTTATCACGCTTCAGTCACGACGCGTCTATATCGGCATGGTGCACACCGCGCGCTGTGAAACGAGTTCGTCGGACAACGTGGTGGTGATCCCGATGGTCAGCGGTTATCGCGATAAAGACACGCTGGAACTGCGCGTCGAACATAACTATGCCCGTTATTATCAGGAACACGGAATTACGCCGGTATCGGATCCGGTCAATGCGTTGAAATTCCGCAAAGTGATTTTACTGAGCCAGATTGAAACGCTTTCGCTTTTCGACCCGTCCAGCGCCTGCGCATTCGAGAAGTTAATCCCGATGATTGAAGAAGAGAATCAGAGGAAAATTGGAGAGAAGGACGCCAGAGGCCAGACGTCCTGAATGTATTACACGATTGTGAAGCTGAAATCGCTCAGACCTTCGATGCCGCCGGTAATCACATCACCGCGCACCACCGCGCCAACGCCCGCTGGTGTGCCGGTGTAAATCAGGTCACCCGGCTGGAGTTCCACGGCCTGCGACAGATAGCTGATCACATCCGCCACCTGCCAGATCTGGTCGCTCAGATCGCCGCGCTGACGTTTTTCACCGTTCACATCCAGCCAGATTTTACCGCTGGCAGGATGACCTGTCTGGCTGATCGGCAACAGCGGATTGGCCGGTGCGGAATCATCGAAACCTTTCGCAAAATCCCACGGACGCCCCTGTTTCTTGGCCTGTGCCTGGATATCGCGACGGGTTAAATCCACGCCCACGGTATAACCCCAGACGTGTGAAAGCGCCTCTTCAGTGGCGATTTTTTTGCCACCTTTGGCGATCGCCACGACCAGTTCCACTTCGTAATGCAGATCTTCAGTCAGCGTCGGATACGGCACGTTTCCGCTGGCAGGAACAACCGCATCAGCCGGTTTACCGAAGAAAAATGGCGGTTCGCGATCCGGATCATGCCCCATTTCGCGGGCGTGTTCGGAATAGTTACGGCCGACGCAATACACGCGGCGCAGGGGAAAACGGGCGCTCTGGCCATCGACGGCGAGAGAGGGAGTCTGTGGAGCAGCAATCACATATTCAGTCATCATATTCACTTCACAAAGTTGGCGAATTAACATATTTGCAAAGCAAATCAACATTGACCAGTAAATTTATGTTACTGGTCAATGGCTCACTGTCAGGCTTTGTAACGCGGTGCGGCGTGGGATTGCAGGAAGTTCGGCACCATCGCCGAACGCAGTGCTTCAAAATCGTCCCACTGTTTTTCGTCCTGCAATGGCGGAATGGTGACTTTTTCTTTGCGGTCAAAGCCCAGCAGCGCGGCATCCACCAGTTCACCGACTTCCATCACCCCCGGAATTTCATCGATATTTTTACCTGAACGCGCCCAGATTTCGGTGCGTGTCGCGGCAGGTAATACGGCCTGAACGTACAAACCGCGTGCAGCCATTTCAAATTGCAGCGTCTGGCTGAAAGTCAGCACAAACGCTTTTGTGGCGGAATACACCGCCGATTGCAGCTCCGGCGTCAGTGCCATCACCGAGGCGATATTGATAATCGCGCCGTCTTTATGTCTGATCAGACCCTCGAACGCCACGCGTGAAAGGCGCGCCACTGAGGTGACATTCAGCGCAATCAGATTCTCAATAGCATCGGCATCGCTGTTCTCAAAACCGGCTTTCAGCGAAGCACCGGCGTTATTCACCAGCAGGGAAATCTGCGGATTAGCGCGGATAAAATCTTCTACGCGGGCGAGGTCATCACGACGGGTCAGATCGGCAGGCAGCACGGTGATATTCACGCCGTGTTCCTGTTGCAGCCGGTCTGACAGCGCATTCAGGCGGTCAACGTCACGGGCAATGAGGATTAAATCGTAACCACGTTTCGCCAGACGATCGGCGTAAGTCGCGCCAATACCGGTGGATGCGCCAGTGATTAAAGCGACGGATGTGGAGCGGATGGAATCTGACATGGGAGAACCTCGGTGTTGAGTAAGTGGTTTAATAATGAAACCAGATGATTTTTAGCATCAGTGGTTTTATAATGCAACCAGATTCTGTGAACCGTATTGAGCAGGAAGTGCAATGAAACGAACACGTCTGGAAAACACGCCTTGTCCGGCAGGCCGCGCGCTGGATTTAATCGGCGACTGGTGGACGCTGCTGATTGTCCGCGATGCTATGCGCGGAATTTCCCGCTTTAGCGAATTTCAGCGCAGTCTTGGCGCGGCAAAAAACATCCTCAGTACCCGTCTCAAAGCGCTGGTAGCGGAAGGCATTCTGAAGATTGAACCGGCTGCCGATGGTTCGGCATATCAGGATTACCTGCTGACAGAGAAAGGGCTGGCGCTGCAACCGGTGCTGGTCGCGCTGGGGCAGTGGGGAAGTGAATACCTGTTTGAGGAAGGCGAAGCCTGCACGTTGCTGGTCGATATCGAAAACCGCCAGCCGCTGCGTAAACTGGAAATCCGTGCGCAGGACGGGCGGGTGCTGGAGGCAAAAGACATCACCGCAGTGATCCCCTTTGCTTAATCCGTTATTTCGATAACACCGAATATTCCTGCTCCAGCACGTCCAGACAGGCCTCGCCGCGACGGCGGATTTTCTTCAGGGCTGATTGTGTTTTCTGATAATACAGCTTCAATGCGGCGTTATCCGCATTAGGGAAAGGCATCCCACACAGGATCCCAATGTCGAAATCGGCAGGCGATACTTTCAGTACATCACAGGGATTTTGCGTCAGCGCCGAGGCCAGTGACACTGTCAGCATCGAATGCATTTGTGGATTTTTTGTCTGTGCCAAAGTGTCAGCCACAAACAGCCATTCCCGGCTACCCGAGGAGATCCCGTCACCAATATTTTGCCGCTGCTGGTCAGAAATGGCATCGGCGAGCTTATCGACCCCGTCTTTATTGATGGCCTTCCAGACTAGGTCTGGCGTCAGTTTACGACGATTAAGCGTATAGTTTTGTTCAGCCTGCGCACCCAATTGCAGTACGCCCATCGCCAGTTTCAGTTTATCCCGACAAGGGGTTGCCTTTTTCCCTATCTTTTTCAGCGCGGGTTCGGTTTTACGGTAATAGCGTGCCAGCGCAGGGTCGTCCATATCCCGGAAGGGCATAGAACACACCTTATCTATTCCTTTCAATCCGGCGGCTCCCGGCGCGTTAATCGCGGACAGCACGGCAGGCGGGTTTTCCGGTAATGCAGTGGCCAGCGCGATAACCACGTTTTCAGCATTGCCTGCGTCCAGACCGGGCGCCATTTCTGGCAAAAGAGTCAGCCATTCGGCTGTTGCACCGGCGATTCCGTTACTCACCGTTTTCATCCCTTTCTCGTCCAGTTCCTGTATTGCTTTAACCGCACCTGATGCCTGTATGCTGGCATGTAAGGATTGCGGAGTGACTGCCCCGGGGGCAGCCAGAACGACAAAAGGCAGGAGGGCGCATAAAGCGCAGATTATTTTCATATCCAGTTCCTTTGGAAATTCGCGGGTGGTGTTTGGATAAACAGTGCAAAGAATACGGGAAAAACCGTCAGAGTGAGCGGTGCATTTATGATGTAAATCAAACGGGAGAGAGATAAAAAAGAGCCTGCAGGAACAGGCTCCTGAAAATTATATAACGAGGCTACCGCGCAATTCTCTCGTGCCAGTACTTGGTGAATTCCTCCTCACCGTTCAGACTCACCACCATATCGCCGCTGACGATAAAATGCGTCAGGTCGCTGCGCAGTTCGAGGGTGATCTCAGCTTCCATCCACCAGCCTTCACGTCCCATTCTCATAGTCTGCGTCAGCAGATAACGCGCAGAAAGCGGATCGCTGTTGCTCACCGTCAGTTCGCGCCGCAGATTGTGATCGACCGTCGTGTCGATATCATCAAAGCGGTAAACGCCTTCGCCGAATACGCCGCCCACGCCGCTGGTGACGCTGGTCCAGCTGTCGGTAAGAAAATCGTAGGTGATGTTGCGGTCTACGCGTCCCGGTGACAGCACGGTTTGCGGAGTGAGCGGCGCGCTTTGCGGCTCTTTGACCGGGCCGTCGATAGATACGGGTTGCTCGCATACCGGCAGACTGAGCTGCGCACTGTGCAAATCTAAGGTCAGCGTTGCCGCCTCTGCCATCGGCCAGGTCATCGGCCAGAAGGTGGTCGCCAGCGAAATGCGCATCCGGTGTCCGGTGGCAAAGCGATGCGCGATACCGTCCAGCTGTACCGGTACTTTGACTTTCTGGCCGGGGATCAGCGGTACAGATTTATCATGGCCCTGCAGGTGCGAAAGATTCAGCCAGCCGTGCGTGACGCGATTCACTGAACCGTCCGGCGCGACATCTGAAAGCCGGACGTACAGCATTGCAGCCGGTTTATCGCTGCTCAGTTCGACGGTAAATTCCGGGAAGCCAAAAATAGTCAGCGGTTCGGCCAGCGGTTCGCCGTCGAAGATTTCCGCCATACCGTCATCAACACGCTGATCCGGCGGCATTTCGCCGGGCACGCCTGCACCCATCCATTCACCGGCCATCAGACCGTGGTTCTGCGGCGAACAGATATTGATAACACCGGCGTCAGCGTCTGGCTGGGTATTAAGCTGTCCACGCGTCAGCCAGCGCGGGCTGTGATTAATATTACTGGCGGTGCCGCGGTCAAACCCGACCCATTCGCCGGAACTTACCGGACGCATCGCCGACGGCGGCTGGCTGTCCTGCAACCAGGTCTGGATCATCGGGCCTTCCATCGCGCCGTTTTCTTCGCCTTTCAGCCAGTGATCCCACCAGCGCACGGCTTCCTGTAAGAAACCAATCGCCGGTTCCGGCGTGCCGTCCTGCGGATAGATATGCGCCCACGGGCCGAGAATGGCGCGGCGCGGGACTTTCAGATTATCCATCAGGCGAAATACAGCATTGCTGTAAGCGTCTGCCCAGCCGCCAATCGCCATCACCGGACACTGGATCGCCGACCAGTCTTCGCACACCGAACCGTGCTGCCAGTATTCATCGCGAAGCGGATGTTCCATCCACAAAGCCGGGAAGAACGGCATGTTTTCCAGACGGTTCAGCCAGTCCTGGTACCAGCTTTCACCGACCAGCGCGGGGTCGGAAGGACGGCTCTGGTACGCCAGCATAATCCCGCCCCACCAGAGATTGTCGTTAAGCAGGCAGCCACCTTTGTAGTGGATATCGTCGCGGTAACGGTCGTCGGTGGAGCAGACGGTGATGATGGCTTTAAGTGCCGCAGGGCGACGGGCGGCAACCTGTAAACCGTTGAAGCCGCCCCAGGATTTGCCCATCATGCCGACGTTGCCGCTGCACCAGTGCTGTTCGGTGATCCACTGAATGACTTCCAGCGCGTCGTCCTGTTCCTGCAACAGATATTCATCAGCCAGCAAGCCGTCAGATTCGCCGCTGCCCCGCATGTCCACACGCACTACAGCGTAGCCGTTACCGGCGAAAAAGCCGTGCATCGGTTCGTCGCGGGTACGGGTTCCGTCGCGTTTGCGGTAAGGGATGTATTCGAGAATGGCGGGAACCGGCTGCTGCGCGGCGTCATCCGGCAGCCACAGGCGGGCGGCGAGGCGCGTGCCGTCGCTCAGCGGGATCCACAAATGTTCGGTCACGGTGACGGCGTGAGGGAATTCGGTCACGATGCGTTTAGTGCTCATAAGACTCCTGGCGAAGAAATGGCTGCTGCAGGAAGCGCCGTACCGCGCAGGGCGAGAACTTCGTCCAGCCAGCGGGTACGCATTTCCGGAACTGAGGTCAGCAGTTTTTCGGTATAGCTGTGCATTGGCGCGCTGAAGACCACGTCGGTATCGCCGCTGGCGACCACCTGACCCTGATACATTACCGCCACCTGATGGGCGATACGTTTTACCGTGCCGAGATCATGGGTGATGAACAGATACGACAGCCCGAGCTGTTCCTGTAAGCGGCGCAGCAGATTCAGGACTTCTTCTGCTACCAGCGGGTCGAGTGCTGACGTGGCTTCGTCACAGATTATCAGTTCCGGTTGTGCGGCCAGTGCGCGGGCAATACAGACACGCTGTTTCTGCCCGCCTGAAAGCTCACCGGGACGACGGTCAATCAGTTTGACCGGCAGTTCGGTCAGGCGCAGTAATTCTTCCACGCGCTCGCGTACCTGCTTTTTGTTCATGCCAAAATAAAAGGTCAGCGGGCGGCCGATGATATCCAGCAACGTCTGGCGCGGGTTCAGCGCCACGTCAGGCAACTGATAAATCATCTGCATGCGGCGCAGCGTTTCTTTATTGCGCTTATGGAAATTGTGCGAAAGCTGAATGCCATCGAAATCCACCGTACCCTCGGTATCCGGTAACAGCCCGACCAGCGCGCGTGCCAGCGTACTTTTACCGCTGCCAGATTCACCGATAATCGCCAGCGTTTTGCCGCGCGGCAATTGCAGGCTGACATCGTGCACTACCCGTTTCCCGTTGTAGCCGGTGCTCAGTTTACGCATCGTCAGCAACGGCTGCCCGGCAGATTCGTGACTTCCCGACAGCGGCGTCAGTGCCTGTTCACGCTCAGCCACCAGCCTGCGGGTGTATTCCTGCTGTGGATTTTCCAGAATAGTTTGTGTATCGCCGGTTTCCACTTCTTTGCCGTGACGCAGCACCATAATGCGGTCGGCAAGTTGCGCGACAACGGCCAGGTCGTGGGTGATATACAGCGCTGCCGTGTTGAATTCGCGCACCAGTTTGCGCAGCATTACCAGCACTTCAATCTGCGTGGTGACGTCGAGCGCAGTGGTCGGCTCATCCATGATCAGCAAATCGGGTTTGCAGGACATCGCCATCGCCGCCATTGCGCGCTGAAGTTGCCCGCCGGAAAGCTGATGCGGATAGCGTTTGCCGATGTTTTCCGGATCCGGTAAATCCAGCGAGCGGAACAGCGAAATCGCCCACTGACGGCTTTCTTCTTTGCTCATCAGACCGTGGCGAACCGGACCTTCGCAGACCTGTTTTTCAATGGTCAGCGCCGGATTAAACGAGGCCGCCGCGCTTTGCGCCACATACGCCACCCGCTTGCCGCGCCATTCACGCTTGACGCTGGAAGGCTGAGAAACGATATCGGTGCCATCGAGAAAGACTTCACCACCGGCCATCCGGCAGCCCTGACGGGCATAACCCAGTGCCGCCAGCCCGATGGTGGATTTCCCTGCACCGGATTCGCCAATCAGACCGAGCACTTCGCCCGCTGCCAGTTTGAGTGAAATATCCTGCACCAGCGGCGAGCCATCGAGGGTTTCGATGCGCAGGCCGCGCATTTCTAAAATCGTGCGTGTCATGCTTCATCTCCATGCGGCAGGCTGTTACGCGCCAGCAACCAGTCAACCACCAGATTGACGCCAATCGTCAGCAAGGCAATCGCCGCCGCCGGATACAGCGGCGCGAACTGACCAAAGTTAATCGCCTGCGCGTTGTCACGCACCATGCTGCCCCAGTCGGCATACGGCGGCTGAATGCCCAGACCCAGGAAGCTCAGGCCCGCGATAAACAGGAAGGTAAAGCAGAAACGCATACCAAACTCCGCCAGCAGCGGCGGCAGGGCGTTAGGCAGGATTTCTTTAAACAGTACCCAGCGCAGCCCTTCGCCACGCAAACGCGCGGCTTCCACATATTCCTGACAGACAATGGCCTGTGCGACCAGACGTGCCAGCCGGAATACGCGGGTGGCATCGAGCAGGGCGATGGTCAGCACCAGCACCGGAATGGACGTGCCCATCACGGATAACACGATCAGTGCGAAAATCAGCACCGGAATCGACATCACGGTATCAACAATGCGCGATAGCACCACATCGACCCATTTGCCGTAAATCGCCGCCGTAAAGCCGGTGACAATGCCGATGATAAATGAGCTGAAGGTGATGGTCAGCGCGATAGCAATGGTGGTGCGCGCGCCAAACAGAATGCGTGAAAGCATATCTCGTCCGAGGCTGTCGGTGCCGAACGGTGTGGCGGCGGAGGGCAGCAACCAGATGTCGCCGACCTGTTCGGTTTCACTGTGCGGCGCGAGCCACGGCGCAAAAAGAGCCGCCAGCAGATTCACCGCAATAATCACAATACCAATCCAGGCCGACAGCGGGATGTTAATGAAATATCGGTTCATGAGTTCCCTCTTTTAGCGCGCATGGCGCAGACGTGGATTACACCAAATCGCCAGCAAATCGGCGGTGGTGTTGAGGAAAATATAGGTGCCGCCAAACAGCAGACCACAGGCCTGAACCACCGGCAGGTCGCGCTTGGTCACCGCATCCACCATGTACTGCCCGATGCCCGGATACACAAACACCACTTCCACCAGAATCACGCCGACCACCAGATACGCGAGGTTAAACGCCACCACGTTGATGATAGGCGCAAGGGCATTCGGCAGCGCGTGTGAGACCACAATGCGCCAGCGCGGAATGCCTTTGAGCACCGCACTTTCGATGTACGGACTGGCCATCACCGCTGTGACCGACGCGCGCGTCATGCGCAGCATGTGCGCCAGCACCACCAGCGTCAGGGTGAGCATCGGCAGGGTACAGACGTAAAGGCGGTCGGCAATTGAGGAGCTGCTGTCGACCATCGCCAGACTCGGAAACCAGGTCAGGCGGATGGCGAAGGCGATCACCAGAATGTAGCCGACGAAGAACTCCGGCACCGAAATGCTGATAAGCGTCAGGGTATTTGCCAGCCGGTCAAAGACCGAACCACGCCAGATAGCCGACGCGATGCCTAAACCCACCGCCAGCGGAATGGCGATGACCGCCGCATACCCGGCAAGGAACAGTGTATTCGCCAGACGCGGCAGCAGTTCGTCGCTGATGGCGCGACCATTGGCCAGTGAATGACCTAAATCGCCGTGCATAATGCCTGCCAGCCAGTGCAGATAACGCAACACCGACGGTTCATCCAGCCCGAGTTGCAGACGCAACGCGGCAACGGTTTCAGGCGTGGCGCTCTGGCCTAAAATGGCCGTCGCGACGTCACCGGGCAGCATTTCCGTGCCGATAAAAATCAGTACAGAAACCAGCCACAGCGTGATAATGCCCAACAGGACCCGCTGTAAAATCCGTTTTTTCATCATGCCTCCAGCCAGACGCGCTCGGCCAGACGACCACCCATGAAGTTAAACATCGGATGTGGCCTGATACCGCCGACTTTTTTGGTGGCCGCATCAAGATAATCGCCGAACAGCGGGATCATCGCACCCCCGGTGTCGCGCACGATGCTTTGCAGTTCGCCATAGATTTCAGCACGTTTGCCCTCATCGAGCAGTGAACGGGCCTGCAACAGCAATGCGTCAAATTTCTCATCCTTCCAGTGCGTATCGTTCCACTTGGCGGTGGACTGATAAGCCGTGGAGAACATCTGGTCGGCTGTCGGACGTCCGCCCCAGTAACCCATGCTGAACGGCGCTTTCATCCACACGTCGTCCCAGTAGCTGTCGGCTGGCTGGCGTTTGATGTTGACCTGAATGCCGCCTTTCTGCGCCTGTCCCTGGAACAGGGCGGCGGCGTCGAGCGCACCGGCAAAGGCGGCGTCAGAAGAAGACAGTTCAATTTTAAGATCTGTCAGACCGGCTTTTTTCAGGTAGAACTTCGATTTGTCCGGATCGTAAGCGCGTTGCTCCAGGCTGTGGTTGAAGAAACGGTCTGTTTTCGGGATGGGGTGGTCGTTACCCAGCGAGCCGTAACCGCGCAGCACGGTATCGAGGATTTTCTGACGGTCGATGCCGTGTTTAATCGCCATGCGCACATCGTTGTTGTTGTACGGTGCGACGCTGCAATCCATCAGGAATGTAAAGTGCTGACCGCCGGAGGAACGCACAATATTGAGTGCCGGGCTGCGTTTGAGGAAATCGACCGTTTTGAAATCGACGCGGTTAATCGCATGAACCTGACCGGAGATCAGGGCGTTGGTGCGCGCGGTCGGGTCGTTGATGACCAGCACTTCCACCGCGTCCACGAAGGCGCGATCTGGCTTCCAGTAATTGGGGTTGCGTTTGAACAGCGAACGCACGCCGGGTTCGTACTGATCGAAGATAAACCCGCCGGTGCCGACCGGGTGTGACCAGTCAGTGAAGCCGTCCGGAACCACCACCAGATGGTAATCCGCCAGCAGATACGGCAGGTCGGCGTTGCCGCTGTCGAGGGTAATGAGGATCTGATTATCGCCCTGTTTGGTCAGGCCGGTGATCGGTGCCAGCTGGGTTTTGATGGCACTTTTGGATTTGTCGCCGCGATGCAGGTTGATGGAGTAGAGAATGTCATCGGCGTCGAGCTTCTTGCCGTTATGGAAAGTGACGCCATCGCGAACGGTAAACACCCATTCGACTGCACCCGGTTTAGCTTCCCATGCAGAGAACAGCTCCGGCGTAGCTTTGTTATTTTCATCAATTTCTACCAGGCCGTTCATCAGCATATATGCCTGATTTAAGGGCACCCAGTCGCTGAATAATGTCGGGTCCAGCGTATCACTGGTATTTCCCCCTGACATACCCAGTTTTAATATGCCGCCTTTTTTCGGTTCTGCGGCAAACGCAGAGAACGGTGAAAAACCTAAGGCACTGGTAATACCCACAGCGGAAGCGCTGGTAATAAAGCCGCGACGGCTAAGTTGTGCATCCTGCATTAATTTCGTCAAAGGGGAATTATTATCTTTCATTAATTATCTCCATAGTACGTGCTGGAATTTTATAGGTGCAGGCGAAATACCCCGGGTGTGTCTAATTGGCGCAATGGATTGCCTTGATGATTTATATCAAAACCCCCTGTTGAACTTGCATGAGAATTTATCATGAGGGTATGCGAAAAATGCGCAGCAGAACACCCTGAAAAGCTATATTTTTCTGAGCTATCAATGTCTGGAAAGGGAAGTGGCCGGTGGAAATGCATACGGTTGTCGGCTTAATTGGCGTGTTTTGCTATCTTCTGGCTTATGCGCTGGTTCAAATGCGCAGGCTAGCGGTTGATGCTAACAGTTACGCCTATCTTAATATAATCGGCGGTGTGTTTGGCCTGTATTCGTTAAGCCATGATTTTAACCTTGCATCCTGTATTTCACAGTCATGCTGGCTGTTGTTTACACTAATTGGTATGAATTCTGCGAGAAAACGCAGATATCTGGAGAAAAATAAAATCCCGCCGGCTGATATATAATTAACATATTAGATTATTATTATTTTTAAACACCTCCCCTTGTGAAAGGGGAGGGAGGAAGGGAGTTTTACATACTGAATATTTGTCAAAGGAAACTTCAACACATTTATTTGACCTTAATACCCCACCCCAACCCTCCCCTTCGCAGGGGAGGGAGCAAAAAAATTATGGCTGTTTCAGCCAGTTAATCACTTTGTGTACTACGGGTTTCAGGAACCGGTCCTGCGGCGTCAGCATGTAGCATTTTCCGGCGGCGGCCAGTTTGCCGGGATGTGCCGCCACCAGTTGGCCGCTGTTGACGTAATCTTGCACCAGTCCTTCCCAGCCCAGCAAAATTCCGTCCCCCAGCACCGCAGACTGCACCAGAAACGGATAGTTATTGGCGCGCCATGTTCTGCGCGGCGTCACAAAACTGACATCCTGTGAGGCAAACCAGTCACGCCAGCCGGTCCATTCACGCTGCGGGTCATCCTGGATCAGCAACCTTTGTTCGAGCAAATCAGCAGCACTGGGATCGGCCGGCAGGCGGCTGAGGAACTCCGGCGAGCACATCGGATAGCAAACTTCATCGAACAGTGCCTGAACGTGATAACCGGGCGGTGGCTCGCGCAGATAGAAAATAGCCAGATCAAATTCTGATGACTTGAGATCCGAAAAACTGTCGGAAATTTTCATACGAATTTGCAGATCTGGCAGCAGCTGACGCAAAGAGGAGAGGCGTGACGAAAGCCACAGGCCGCTCATGGCGCTGGTGCAGGCCAGGGTGACCTGCGGCAAACCGTTCCAGCCCATGACTTCTGCCGTGGATTGCGAAATATCCCCCAGTAATTTGCGTACCTGCTGCGCATAGGTCTCGCCGCGCGGTGTCAGCGTGGTTTTACGCTGGGCGCGTTGAAAAAGCTTACAACCGAGCATTTCCTCCAGCTGGATAATCTGGCGGCTGATGGCGCTTTGCGTGAGATTCAGCTCGTCGGCTGCCCGCGAAAAACTGCAATAACGCGCCACGCATTCAAAAGCCACCAGCGTGTTCAGTGGCGGTAACGGTTCTATCTGCACGGTAAAAGTCTCTCCGGATGGGCGTTTAGCAATTTTCCAGCATCTGTGAAATAGTCACGCCAACCTGCTGGACGGCACGTTCGGTTTTCGCCGTCAGCGTCTGGGCATAGTTGATGCGCAGACAGTTGCGGTATTTGCCTGAAGCCGAGAATATCGAACCGATGGCAATTTGCACTAAATGTTCTTCCAGTAGCCGGTTCAGACGCTGAGTATCCACGCGTTCGTCGAGTTCAATCCACAGCAGAAAACCTCCCTGCGGGCGGCTGACGCGCGTACCGCACGGGAAATATTTCATTACCCAGTCAGTCATGGTGCACAGGTTTCGCTGGTACTGATTACGCATCCGGCGCATGTGCTGCAGGTAGTGGCCCTGTTTGATGAAATCCGCGATGGCGATTTGCGGCAGCGTGGCGGAAGCGCCGGTGGTGATGTATTTCATGTGCAGGGCGCGATCATGATAACGGCCCGGTGCAATCCATCCCACGCGCAAACCGGGTGCCAGCGTTTTGGAAAACGAACTGCACAACAGCACGCGGCCATCTTCATCGAACGAGGTAATAGTGGCAGGGCGCGGATACTGATACGCCAGCTCGCCATAAACATCGTCTTCGATAATCGCCAGATCGTAACGTTGAGCCAGACGCAGCAGGCTTTTTTTACGGTCGTCCGGCATGTTGTAACCGAGCGGGTTATTGCAGTTAGGCGTCAGCTGTATAGCTTTAACCGGCCACTGTTCCAGCGCCATCTCCAGCGCTTCCAGGCTGATGCCGGTAACCGGATCGGTCGGAATTTCCAGCGCTTTCATGCCAAAACCTTTCAGCGTTTGCATCGCGCCGTGAAAACTGGGGGAATCCATCGCCACAATATCCCCGTGTTCGCATACGGAACGGATAGCGATAGACAGCGCCTCATGACAGCCGGTAGTGATCAGAATATTGCTGGCATCCATGTGGCTGCCGCTGTCGATCATTAAGCGGGCGATTTGCTCGCGTAAATCCTCTGAACCGTAAATGCTGTCGTAATGAAACGCGTTGAGATTCTGGTGCTGTCCTGCGCGCCCCATCAGACGGCTGAGCGGGCGGAGCGTGGCGGCAGTCACATCCGGCGAACCGCGTCCGAGCTGAATCACGCCGGGACGGTGCGGGGAAGTGATGAGCTCCAGCACCTGATCCCACTGGGAGATATCCACCGGACGTTGTGTCGGGCGGCATACCGCCGGAAGCGCCGCCTGAACACGGGCATCTTTCACGAAGTAGCCGGATTTCGGGCGGGCTTCGACAAGTTGCTTTTCTTCCAGTACGCGGTACGCCTGCTGTACCGTGCTGACGCTGACGCCGTGTTCGCTGCTCAACACCCGCACCGAGGGCAGACGAATACCTGCCGGATACAGCCCCTGTTCAATACGGTCACTCAGCACATTTGCCAGATTTTCGTAACGATTCATTATCTTTTCCTCAACGCCTGCGCAAAGAAAGCAGTACAGATGAACACAATCTAACGCTTAATCTGTCATCAGATCCAGATCTGTATGGTTGAAATACAAAAAGACTGAATCTGTAATGTTTTTACCGTTTGTAAGATCCTGATGTCAGGTCGTCAACGGGAGCGGAATATGAAAAATATCATTGAAGAACGGCAGTTTGCCGGATGTGAGACAGTGGTTTGCACAGAAGTCGTGATGCCTGAGCGGGCAGTACAGATGCCGCAGAAAAAAGCCGGATGGGTGAAACAGTTATTCGCCGTGATGCATGGCTGGAATGAGCGCCGCGTCAGTCGCAAAATTTTGCATTCGCTCAGTGCTGATCAGCTCAAAGATATCGGGCTGGCGAAATCGGATATCGACAGAGAGTATCCACGCACTGTATGGCCGAACTGGCCTAAATAAAATACCCGTCATCTTTCGTGCGCCAGATGCGTTGGCTGCACTCATACGCCCCGGTCACTTACTGATGTAAGCTCCCGGGGACTTACTCACTTGCCGCCTTCCTGACACCCGAAATCTGTAGGGTATTTGCGGCGATAGAGTTTTAAAAAATCATAAAAAAAAGCCCGATGAATTCATCGGGCTTTTTCGTCATTTAAAATACTTTTATTTCACCTGCATTCCAGGCTGTGCGCCGGAATCCGGGCTGAGCAGGAAGATGTCTTTTCCGCCAGGGCCCGCTGCCATCACCATGCCTTCAGAGATGCCGAAACGCATTTTACGTGGCGCGAGGTTGGCGACCATGATGGTCAGACGGCCTTCGAGCGCTTTCGGATCCGGATACGCAGAACGGATGCCGGAGAAAATCTGACGGATTTCACCGCCCAGATCCAGTTGCAGGCGCAACAGTTTGTCCGAACCTTCCACGAAATCAGCGCTTTTGATAAGCGCGATACGCATATCCACTTTGGCAAAATCATCAAAGGTGATGGTTTCCTGAATCGGGGAGTCAGCCAGAGGACCGGTAGCCGGTGCTTTCGCAGCGGCAATGTCTTCTTTCGAGGCATCAACCATCGCAGTCACTTTATCCAGTTCGATACGGTTAAACAGCGCTTTGAACGGATTCACCTGATGCGACAGCAGCGGTTGGGCAATGGTGTCCCAGTCCAGAGTGGTATTCAGGAACGCTTCAGTGCGCTCGGTCAGCGAAGGCAGAACCGGCTTCAGATAGGTCATCAGTACGCGGAACAGGTTGATGCCCATCGAGCAGATGGCCTGCAGGTCAGCATCGCGGCCTTCCTGTTTCGCCACAACCCACGGCGCCTGTTCGTCAACATAACGGTTGGCCAGGTCAGCCAGCGCCATGATTTCGCGGATCGCGCGGCCTGATTCACGGCTGTCATACGCCTGAGCGATGCTTTCAGCGGCATCGGTGAAGGTTTTATACAGCGCTTCATCGGCCAGTTTGTCAGCCAGTTGGCCGTCAAAACGCTTGGCAATGAAACCGGCGTTACGGGAAGCCAGGTTTACCACTTTATTCACGATGTCGGCGTTAACGCGCTGCACGAAATCTTCCAGGTTCAGGTCGATATCGTCGATGCGTGAAGACAGTTTCGCGGTGTAGTAGTAACGCAGGCAATCCGCATCCAGATGGTTCAGATAGGTGCTGGCCTTGATGAACGTGCCGCGCGATTTGGACATCTTCGCGCCATTGACGGTGACATAACCGTGCACGAACAGGTTGGTTGGCTTGCGGAAACCGCTGCCTTCCAGCATGGCTGGCCAGAACAGGCTGTGGAAATAAACGATGTCTTTACCGATAAAGTGATACAGCTCGGTAGTGGAATCTTTTTTCCAGAACTCGTCGAAGTTCAGATCGCTGCGGCGGTCACACAGGTTTTTGAATGAACCCATGTAGCCGATTGGCGCGTCCAGCCAGACGTAGAAATATTTGCCCGGTGCATCAGGAATTTCAAAGCCGAAATACGGCGCATCACGGGAGATATCCCACTGTTGCAGACCGTGCTCGAACCATTCCTGCATTTTGTTCGCCACCTGCTCCTGCAGTGCGCCGGAACGGGTCCACGCCTGCAACATCGCGCTGAACTCAGGCAGATCAAAGAAGTAGTGCTCGGAATCACGCAGCACCGGCGTCGCGCCGGAAACCACCGATTTCGGGTCGATCAGTTCGGTCGGGCTGTAGGTGGCGCCACAGACTTCACAGTTATCGCCGTACTGATCCGGTGATTTACATTTCGGGCAGGTGCCTTTAACGAAACGGTCAGGCAGGAACATGCCTTTCTCCGGATCGTACAGCTGAGAAATGGTACGGTTCTTGATGAAACCGTTTTCTTTCAGACGACCATAAATCAGCTCGGACAGCTCACGGTTTTCGTCGCTGTGCGTGGAGTGATAGTTGTCGTAGCTGATACCGAAGCCGGCGAAATCTTTCTGATGCTCCTGGCTCATTTCGGCAATCATCTCTTCCGGCTTAATACCGAGCTGCTGCGCTTTGAGCATGATCGGGGTGCCGTGCGCATCGTCCGCACAGATGAAATGCACTTCATTGCCGCGCATTCGCTGGTAACGGACCCAGACGTCAGCCTGGATGTGCTCGAGCATGTGACCGAGATGGATGGATCCGTTGGCGTACGGAAGTGCACAGGTTACCAAAATTTTTTTCGCGACTTGAGCCATAGTAAGAGCTTGCTTTCTGTAGTTGAAATCAGGGGCATTGATGTTAACCGAAAGCGCCGCCCCGCGTAAACAAACGGGGGGATCTCCTTACGTGTGTTCTGTTATGCTTACGTATAGATAATTAGTCTGATAACCCTTTTCAAGGAGCCGGGATGACATCTCAATCCCCACAGCAGACCACACCCGCAGGGCTGCGCGCACTGGTGACCGGCGTACTGGCCACCTTCCGCCATTCCACATTACAAAAAGATTTACCCGCCATAAAAGCATTGCATCACTGCGTGCTGATGGACGGTGTTTTACATATTGACCTGACGCTGCCATTTGCCTGGAACAGTGGCTTCGATGTGCTTAAAGATGAAACCAGCGGAGAATTGCTGCGGATCACCGGCGCTTCAGCCGTTCAGTGGAACCTGCGTCACGATATCGCCACCATGAAACGCGCTAACGATCAGCCGGGTATCAAAGGTGTGCGCAATATTCTGGCCGTCAGCTCCGGTAAAGGCGGGGTCGGAAAATCGACTACCGCGGTGAATCTGGCGCTGGCGCTGGCCGCAGAGGGCGGAAAAGTCGGTATTCTGGATGCCGATATTTACGGCCCGTCAGTCCCCAATATGCTGGGTACCGAAGAAGAGCGACCGACATCGCCGGATGGCGTTCATATGTCACCGATTATGGCGCACGGGCTGGCGACCAATTCTATTGGTTATCTGGTCACCGACGAAAACGCGATGGTGTGGCGCGGCCCGATGGCCAGCAAAGCGCTGATGCAGATGCTTTCGGATACGCTATGGCCTGATCTGGATTATCTGGTGATCGACCTGCCGCCGGGCACCGGAGATATTCAGCTGACGCTGTCGCAAAATATTCCGGTAACAGGTGCGGTGGTGGTGACGACACCGCAGGACATCGCGCTGCTGGATGCCATGAAAGGCATTGTCATGTTTGAAAAAGTGCATGTGCCGGTACTGGGCATCGTCGAGAACATGAGTATGCACGTGTGCAGCAACTGCGGACATCACGAGCCGATTTTCGGCACCGGCGGTGCGCAGCGTCTGGCTGAGAAATACCGCTGCGAATTGCTGGCGCAATTGCCACTGCATATTTCACTGCGCGAAGATTTAGATCGCGGCGAACCGACGGTTGTTTCAAATCCGGAAAGTGAATTCACTGCAATTTACCGCGAGCTGGCGGCAAAAATTGCATCACAATTGTTCTGGAAGGGTGACGCTATCCCGACAGAAATTGCATTCCGGGCGGTTTAATCTCCCAACTCCGCGATTTATTGCCTGATGTCAGCGATTACACCGCCTTAACGCTGGCATCGGGCAGTGGGTTGAACTTATAATTGGCGCGTTCAAAGCACACGTCTGTGCTTGCCTTCCAACTTCCAAATCAGGTCTTTAATTTTATGTCTGACAAATTCCATCAGTGTGTCATCGTGGGTATCGCTGGCGCATCTGCTTCGGGAAAAAGCCTCATCGCCAGTACGTTATACCGTGAACTTCGTGATCAGGTCGGTGATGAGCATATCGGGGTTATCCCGGAAGATTGCTACTATAAAGACCAAAGCCACATGACCATGGAAGAGCGGGTCAAAACCAACTACGACCATCCAAGTGCGATGGATCACAATTTGCTGTTCCAGCATTTACAGGCCATGAAGTCTGGTCAGGCGATTGAATTGCCGAGCTACAGCTTCATTGAGCACACCCGTTTGCCTGAGACGGTGACACTGAAACCGAAGAAAGTGATTATTCTGGAAGGGATCCTGCTCCTGACCGATGCGCGCTTGCGTGATGAAATGAATTTCTCCATCTTCGTCGATACCCCGCTGGATATCTGCCTGATGCGCCGCATGAAACGTGATGTCAACGAACGTGGCCGTTCAATGGATTCTGTGATGGCGCAATATCAGAAGACCGTCCGTCCGATGTTCCTGCAATTTATCGAACCCTCAAAACAATACGCAGACATCATTGTGCCGCGCGGCGGCAAAAACCGGATTGCGATTGATATTCTCAAGGCGAAAATCAGCCAGTTCTTCAATTAATCGCGGAACAATCCGTAAAAACCCTACCGGAGATACGATGAGACTTTGCGATCGAGATATAGAAGCCTGGCTCGACAGCGGCAAATTAGGCATTTCACCCCGTCCGCCGGTTGAACGGATTAACGGCGCGACGGTAGATGTGCGTCTGGGTAACGGTTTTCGCGTTTTCCTCGGCCATAACGCCGGTTATATCGACCTGAGCGGCCCGAAAGATGAAGTCAGCGCCGCGCTGGATAAAGTGATGAGTGATGAGATTGTGTTGCCGGAAGGCGAAGCATTCTTCCTCCATCCCGGGGAGCTGGCGCTGGCCGTCACTTACGAATCTGTCACCATTCCGGACGATCTGGTCGGCTGGCTGGACGGTCGCTCTTCACTGGCGCGTCTCGGGCTGATGGTGCACGTGACCGCACATCGTATCGATCCGGGCTGGAAAGGGCGGATTGTTCTCGAGTTCTATAATTCAGGTAAGCTCCCGCTGGCACTGCGTCCGGGAATGCTGATTGGTGCGCTGAGCTTTGAGCCGTTATCCGGTTCTGCTGCACGCCCTTATAACAGCCGTCAGGATGCGAAATACCGCGACCAGCAAAGCGCAATTGCCAGTCGCATTGATAAAGACTGATTCTGTTTTTTATCCGCTTAGCGGATAAAAACGTGAGGAAGGCATGAGAAGACTACTGACAACACTGGTGATCTTACTGGTGGTTATCATTGCCGGCATGACTTCGCTGGTATTTCTGATCAACCCGAATGATTTCCGCCAGTACATGGTGGAACGGGTTGAGGTGAAAAGCGGATATCAGCTGGCCATCAACGGCTCGTTGCGCTGGCACGTCTGGCCACAGCTGAGCATTATTGCCGGTCAGACATCGCTCACCGCGCCGGGTGCTAAAGTGCCGGTTGTCAGTGCTGAAAACATGCGGCTGGATGTCAAACTCTGGCCTCTTATTTCTCATCAGTTGGCGGTGAAACAGATACTGCTGAAAAACGCAGTGATTCGCCTGACGCCTGAAACGCAAGAGAATCAGCCGGACACGCCTGTCGCGCCTTCAACGCCAACGCCAGTCGCGCCGGGTGCTTCTGAGCTTGAGGCCGGTTGGAAGTTTGATATTGATAAAGTCAGCATTGCCGACAGTCTGCTTATCTGGCAGCGCGGCGATGATGACCAGATAAACGTGCGTGATATCAATATGGAAATTGATAAAAACGACAACCGTCAGGCCACCATTCAGCTTTCGAGCCGTATAAATCGCAATCAACGTGACCTGGCATTCACCATGAATGCCGAAGTGGATATGCAGCATTATCCGCAGGCTGTTTCGGCCAACATCAGTAAATTTACTTATCAGCTGAGTGGCGCTGACATTCCGGTCAAAGGCGTTGAGGGCAATGGTTCGATGCAGGCCAGCTATCAGCGTGATAATGATTCACTGGCGCTTACTCAGCTGGCGCTGACGGCAAATGATAATCAGATTTCAGGTACCGCGTTTGCCACGATGGGCGGTGAAACCGGCAATTATCAGCTTAATTTGAACGCTGACAAACTCGACCTGGATGCGCTTTCAGGCTGGGAGCCTAAAACTGACGAGCAGACGGCTCAGAGTACTCAGTCCATCACTTCCGCTCCGGTGATTGCCCGAGATATGGATGCACAGCCGAATGGCCTGAGCAGTTTGCAGACTTTCAATGCAAATCTTGCACTGAAAGTCGCTGATTTAACCTATCGCGGAATGAAAATTCAAAATCTGGTGCTGAGTGCCGATAACCGGCAGGGCAAAGTCGCGCTGCCGATGTTCAGCGGCAATCTCGGGTCGGGACGTTTTTCCCTGCCTGGCGATATGGATGTAACCGGTAAAAGCATTCAGGTTCACATGACGCCGGATGTGAATAATATTGAACTGGCAGACCTGCTGACCGCTTACGGATTACCGAAAGCGCTGACTGGCAGCTTCTCTATGAAAGGTGACGTGAGCGGAAAAGGACTCTCAGCAGAAGACTTTGCGCGTAACTGGCAGGGGGATGCTCAGCTTGCGATGACGAATGCGCATCTGAATGGCCTCAATATCCAGCAACTGATCCAGCAGGCGGTGAGCCGTAATACGAGCAGCGTTCAGGGACTTGATAAATATGAGCATTACAGCCAGATTGATACACTAAAAGCACAGGGAGAGCTGAAAAACGGTACCCTGAAACTTAATGATCTGGAAGCGCAGTCGCCAATGGTTTATGCAAAAGGGGATGGTTCTGTTGATCTCACCGGCGAAAAGGTTGACATGAATTTGCTGGTCCGTGTCACGGGTGGCTGGAAAGGCGACAGCAATCTGATCAACACGCTGAAAAACACAGATATTCCGCTGCGCGTATACGGGCCATGGGCACAACTGGGTTATCAGTTGCAGGTTGATCAGATCCTGCGCCGGACAGTGGAACAGAGTGCCCGCAGCGCCATACAGAACTGGGTGGATAAACGCAAAGACAGCAAAGAAAAAGAGGATGTGCAGAAGTTATTGAATAAATAGTCTTTATGCCTGTCAATAAAAACGGGACGCCTCATTAGCGTCCCGTTTTTGTTTAAATCGAAACTTCAACTATACGCCCGAAGGCGGATTACACTTCGTAATCATCATCCATTTCTTTTTTAAGCGGCGTGATTTTCACCTTCAGAATACGGTGACTGCTGACCTCAAGCGGTTCAAACAGATAGTCATCGATGTGGATTTGCGCGCCGACCTGCGGGATGCTCTGAGTATGTTCCATCAGTAAACCCGCCAGCGTGTGGTATTCCCGTTTCTCATCAACCGGCAGGGCGATGTACATCACCAGATCCTCCAGCGGCATATAACCATTGGCAATCCACGTACCGTCTTCATGTTGCGAAATATCGTGGCGCGCATCCGGCGTTTCATCTGATTCCGGCAGATTACCGGCAATCGTTTCCATCACGTCAGTCAGGGTCACAATGCCTTCAACCGAACCGAATTCATCAACGACAAAGGCAAAGTGCGTCTTAGCCAGGCGGAACTGTTCCAGAGCCATCAGCAAGGAAAGCTGTTCCGGGAAAATCAAAGGCTGGCGGATCAGCGCCTTAAGATCTAACTCATTTTGCAAAAGCTGTTGTTTAAGCAAATCGACGACATGCACCACACCTAACGGCTCATCGGTAGAGCTGTCTTCAGTCACCAGGATACGCGTGTGCTGATTTTCGGCTATCTGCTGTTTAAGCAATTCAATCGGGTCATTAAGTTCAAGATTATCGACGTCGTGGCGTGAGGTCATCACGCTGCTGACGGTACGCTGACCGAGCCCCAGCACACGCTCAATCATATGGCGTTCCTGCTGGTTGAAGATGGCATCCTCTTCGCCCGCACGGTCTGCAATCATGTTAGAGGAATGTGCATCCAGTTCGGCTTCTTCATGTTTGCCACGAAGAACGCGCAATACAGTCTCGGCTGTGCGCTCACGCAAAGAGCGGCGCGAAGATAAAAAACGTTTGCGGTTGAACTGCGCCAGCTGGTTCAGGCCTTCGATAATGACCGAGAAGCCGATGGCGGCATACAGATATCCCTTCGGAATGGCATAGCCAAAGCCTTCAGCCACCAGACTGAAACCAATCATCAGCAGGAAACTCAGACACAGGATGACAATTGTCGGATGCGCGTTGACGAAACGGGTCAGCGGCTTACTGGCCAGCAACATCAGCCCGATAGCAATACAGACGGCAGCCATCATGACAGCCAGGTGATCAACCATACCGACAGCGGTAATGACCGAGTCGAGGGAAAATACCGCATCCAGCACGACAATCTGCGCGACAACAGGCCAGAATCTGGCCCCGCGTTGCTGCTGACTTTGCTCTTCATCCTTACCTTCAAGACGTTCATTCAACTCCATCGTTGCCTTGAACAGCAGGAATATCCCCCCGACGAGCATAATCATGTCACGCGCGCTGAACGGATGACCCAGCACCGTAATGAGCGGGCGGGTGAGCGTCGATAACCATGAGATTGACGCCAGGAGCAGCAAACGCATGACCAGCGCCAGTATCAGTCCGGTGACGCGGGCTTTATCACGCTGGCTGCGCGGAAGTTTCTCCGCCAGAATGGCGATAAAGATGAGATTGTCTATGCCCAGAACAATTTCGAGTATTACCAGGGTAGCCAGCCCGGCCCAAATCGACGGATCGGCGATCCATTCCATAAAGCGTTTTTTCACCTTTAGTTACGCGGCGTTTGCCGCACGTTGAATAATGGGCGTCAGAGGGTAAAATTTCAAATCTAAAACAGTGGGCTAGGTAAACCGGGACGAAGGGGCAGGGCGGATTCGGGGCAACGATAGCCTGAAAGCCCCGGATGTTTTCGAAAGCAGCAATTTATGATTATAAAATCGCCGAATAGGTTTAACATTCCTAAAAATAGGTCTTTACCTTACCGTTTCGTGCGGCTTACTGGTATCGTAATCAAATACAGAGAATCGTGCTGGAGTCCTAAAGTCAGCAGTTGGCCTCCCTAAAGTAAATGGCAGGGACTATACTCAGGGAAGAAATATCGTAGGGAAATAATTTGTATTTACAATTTCAGTCCGGTGAATTCCCTGACATGTTTGAATTCTAACTGACTGGATTTACACACCAATAGGTTTCAAGGAGTATCCTTTACAATGTTAAAAGCTGTTATCCCTGTTGCCGGTCTGGGCACACGTATGTTGCCAGCGACGAAAGCCATTCCAAAAGAAATGCTGCCTATCGTCGATAAGCCTTTGATCCAGTACATCGTTAATGAATGTGCTGCAGCGGGCATCAAAGAAATCATTCTGGTCACGCATTCTTCCAAAAATGCGATTGAAAACCACTTCGATACTTCATTCGAACTGGAAAGCATGCTGGAATCCCGCGTTAAGCGCCAGTTGCTGGAAGAAGTGCAGTCCATCTGCCCGAAAGGCGTGACGATTATGAATGTGCGTCAGGGCCAGTCCAAAGGTCTGGGTCACGCTGTTCTGTGTGCAAAACCACTGATCGGTAACTCGCCATTTGCAGTTATCCTGCCGGACGTTCTGATGGATGATTCCACCAGTGACCTGCGCAAAGACAACCTTGCTGCGATGCTTCGCCGTTTCCAGGAAACGGGCAACAGCCAGGTTATGGTTGAAGAAGTGCCGGAAAAAGACGTTTCTAAATACGGTATCGTTAACTGCAACGGTGTGGAAGTTGAGCCGGGCGAAAGCGCGCCTATGACCGCTATCGTTGAAAAACCCGATCTGAAAGATGCACCTTCCAATCTCGCGGTTGTGGGTCGTTATGTGCTTTCCGAAGCTATCTGGCCGCTGCTGGCAGTAACGCCATACGGTGCCGGCAACGAAATCCAGCTGACCGATGCTATTGCTATGTTGATGAAAAAGCAGACTGTAGAAGCTTTCTCCATGACTGGCCGTTCCCACGACTGTGGTGACAAACTGGGCTATATGAAAGCATTCGTAGAGTACGGTATTCGCCATAACTCACAGGGTGAGGCGTTCAAGGCCTGGCTGAAAGAGTTTGCTGAAGAGTAATTTATAAACAGCTTTGCAAAAAGCACCAGTTATGGTGCTTTTTTATTGAGTAAAAATAGATGTTTACATATTCACTGGCTACTACAAACTTTCATCCAGCGCGGCTGAATTGACAAATAAATCTAAAATATCCTGACTCTGAAAGTCTACCTTTGAAAAGCGGGGGATGACCTGCTCACGCAGAGTGACAATGATTATTGCACTTTTACGTATGACCAAAGGCTGGTTGTTATCTAAACATTCAAGGGGATGGATCAGAATTTTACCTATAAAAGTTTATGATTAATGCTGCGTTGTCATACACATTGCGCTAGGCTATATAACGCAAGATTGAAGACCGTTTCACAAATTAATATTGAAAGAATTAATAGGGTTAACATTTATCGATTTTCAGATTAAGAGAATGCCGTTCAGATTACAGAAATGACTCCTGGCTGGTGTAGTTGACCAGAGCGTAATCAATATGTAACCCTGGAGGCGAGTAGATTTACAGATAGTCTTGGTTGTTTTTTGACCTATTTGTCAGTGTCATGCACATTTCTAGAATTTTTCGGATAATGCAATCTTGTGGCGCGCACTGAATAAGGTAAAAATTCTGCCATTCAAGAAAGCCTGAAGTACTAAAACCTTGAGAAGGGCATAGTGCAAGAGGCCTTCCCTGGTTAGCGATGAGATAAGTGTATTGGTAGCTTTTGAGCCAGGGGCGGTAGCGTGGATTTTTGTCACCGAAAGTGTCAGATGCGCCTGGGAAGGGGGGCAGTAGTGAAAAATCCCCCTATGCCTTCCAGTAAACTCAACGTTGAAACAATATTCTTTGACCGTTAAATCGTTCTTAAGGTTATCTATAAAACGGCTATCAAAAACAGTCAGGGAAATATAATATTAAAATGAATTGCATCTCAAAGGAAATGAATTACGACAGTGATAAAAGCGCATGTTAATTCCAGAAAAACATTAACATGTCACTTGTGGAAAAATTTAGCAGTCTTTATATCAATTTATAG